>CAVQPT010000001.1:0-89623 GCA_963714855.1 uncultured Bacteroidota bacterium
GGCAAGGCATCGGCAGCGCAGGCTGTGCTGGGGGAGGTTCTCAAACAGAACGCCACACACGAACGCGCCCGCGTGCTCCTTGCGGGAACATACCTTGAAACGGCGCCGGAAACGGCCGTCGAACTTGTGGAAGGCATCGAAGAAGATTCGCGGGAGTTTCCTGTGGCCGATGCCATCAGAACGTTTGCGGCTCTGACGGCACGGCTGGAACATATGGCGTCTCTCCCGGACGGCCCCGTGAAGCAGACGTATCTCGAGGCCCTCCGTGCACTGAGCCGCTATGAATACGATGCTGCGCTGGAGAAATTCATCGACGTGGTCCGACGTGATCGCTCGTATGACGATGAGGGCGCCCGCCGGGGGTGTATCGCCATCTTCAAGGTTCTTGGGGAAGATCACGAAACAACCCGGAAATACAGAAGGAGCTTCAGCAGCGCTCTGTTTGTCTGATCGTTTTTTGGACGCTTAGCTCAGCTGGTTCAGAGCGTCGCCCTTACAAGGCGAAGGTCGCAGGTTCGAACCCTGCAGCGTCCACACCCCCGCTATCTTCTGGACCGTGCCTAGCTGGTGATCTGACGAATATGTCCCATCTGGCGAATATTCGCCACCACTGTCTGCCGAAGATGCCCGCAATCCTCCCAGATTCCACGATTTTCCGTTCAGGACGCTACAAGATCGCCATTCACAGACGTCCAACCCTTCCGCTGTCGGTACCTGCGTTGGCATGAGCCTTGATTCATCTTCCTGCATCGAAGTCGAGTGAATACTATTCCGTCCTGCCACTCAAGAGAGGTGCCATGTCGAAGTTTCGAAATCCCGGCGATCGGTCGGACGCGCTCACGGCAACCCCGCTCAGCACAGCAGTATCAGGTTCGCTGTCCCATGAGCAATTGGGTGCTCTGTACTACCGCCAGGGCGAAAAAGTTAAGGCTCTCGAGCATTATCAAGAAGCCGCGAAGCAATATCCGAACGACCCGGCGGTATTGAAGGCGCTGGCGGATTTCTGCTACGTCGGTCTCGGTCAACCGGAGGAGTCACTTGAAGCGTACCGTCGGGTACTCGCGGTGCAGCCGGACGATGTTGCGGTGCTTCAAATCGTCGGGAATATTTTTGTGTCTCTCAACCGCTATGCTGAAGCGCGCGATCACTTCACCCGGCTTCTGGCCCTTCAGCCCTGGAACACGGGAGCCCGGAAAGCGCTCGAAGCGCTTCCGGAGAATGGTTCGAAGGATCCCGCCGTGCAGGAGCTCCAGACGATCATGGAAGATGCACAACAGTCATTCGATGACGGCAAGGACGAGGGAATCGACAAGGCGATTGACCAGATTCTCCAGTTCAAAGAACGCACGGCGCGCAGCACCACGCCTCGCCGGAACCATCCTTCGTTCGAAGAACTTCGTACCATCATCGCCTCGGGAGACCGGGAGAAAGCGGTGTCCGGTCTGGAAGAATTCCTTGCCGAGAACCCCTCACACGCCGAGGCACAAAATGCACTTGGGGTCTTGCACTATCAGGCGGGAAACGGCGGGCGATCGCTGGAGCATTACCGGAATGCGGTCGAGCTTGATCCGGCCAACATCGTGTACCGGAAGAATTACGCGGACTACCTCTATGTGTTCATGCAGGATCCCGAGGAAGCTCTGCGTCAGTATATTGCAGTTCTCTCTGCCCAACCGGCTGACATCGAAACTCTCACGGCGCTCGGGATACTCTGTACCGATCTCGGGAAGGCAGCGGACGCCGATTTCTTTTTTGAAAAAGTTCTTGAACTGGAGCCCTGGAATCAACGCACCCGCACGCTTCGGGATTCGCTGAAGAGCGTGCAGCATCCGCGCGAAGAGGTGCTGGATGCAGAGCGGGCCCCCCAGGATGCACAGGCGGCGGTTACATCCGGGCGGTCCGATGACGCCATCCGGTTGCTTGAACAGGTTCTACAGCAGCAACCGGACCAGGCGGTGGCACAGAATGATCTCGGTGTTCTCTACTACCAGTGCGGCCGGAAGAGTGAAGCGGGGGAGCATTACGCAGCAGCAGTTCGGCTCGATCCGGATAATCCGACCTTTCAGAAGAACCTGGCGGACTTCCTGTTCGTTGAACAGGGCAAAGCCGAAGACGCCCTGAAGATGTACATCCAGTTGTTGTCCCGGTCGCCGCGCGATCCTGACATCCTCATCGCTATCGGCCGTATCTGCGAGGGTGTCGGTAGAACGGATGACGCAAAGGACTTCTATCAGAAGGCCCTTGAGTCCGAACCCTGGAATGCCTCTGCCCGGGAGCAGCTCCGCCGGCTTTCGTAGGCAGGACATCGAGTCAACCTGAACGTGCGCTTCGTTCCGGCCCGAGGTGGGATGGGCCGGGGGGAAGCGCTGTTCTTTTTTTCCGCCAGCGTACTCTGCAAACCTCATCCAGTTGGCCGCTATTCTCCACCACCGAACGTCCCCGGTTTTGCTAATCCCGTTTCGAGATTGGAATTAGCACTTTTCTGTGGTACGACTGGCACTTGAATTGAAGGAGCGATGAACGCACCGAAGCTGTCAGACATGTTCCGGCGTCGGCGACCGAACAGGAGTATTCCCGGGAGGTCCGGTGCGCGACCCGCGGGTTGAACGGAGATGATGCGTAATGGCAACAGTGCTGGATAGCGAGATGGTGCAGGAGTTGTACCGGCGCAGAGACACGTTTCCTCTGGATACAGACGTTCTGGGACGCATCAGCCCGTTAACACTCGGGGAGGAAGCCCTGCGGTTTCTTGGCATGCTCATCGTGTGGAAGCAGCCGCAGCACATTGTCGAATTCGGGAGCGGGCTTTCGACGCTCTTTCTGGCGAGGCTTCAGCAGCGCCTGTGTGTCACCTCGAATCCCCCGATAGTCTCGATCAATCATTCCCAGCGCCTTCTTGGCGAAACACGTCGCTCCATTCCGGGTGACCCGATGGTGCATTTTGTGCATGCTCCGTTGGCCGTGACGGAATATGCGGGGCGTGTCTTTACGACGTATCACCCGGCGTACACACGAAGCCTTCCATCCGACGTGCTGTTCGACTTTGTCCTTATCGATGGCCCCCCGGCGTACCGGTACGGTCGTGAGGCCCCTCTGTACTACCTCGCACCCCGACTTCGTCCGGATGCAGTAATCGTACTGAATGACGCAAACCGGGAACCCGGGAAGGAAGCCTTGCGGAATTGGGGGCGCAAGTGGGCTGGTGGTTTTGCAGTGGAGCATTTTCCGGACCTCCAGAAGGGGTTCGCGGTACTGTGCATTGGCGACCCACACCATGTCGTTCTCAGCGTGGCTCCAGACGGGGCGGATGGGATCGGGCACTCGCTGCACGCGGCTGCGGGAGGCACTCCATGATAGACCCGCGGGAGCCTGACTTTCGCAATTCCCCCTGCGCGCCTGGTCGGCCGGTGTTTGGCTATCTCCCTGATGACCCGGCTGCAGAGCCGCGCGTCTCAGTTCTGACTCCGTATTTCAATACGCGCGACGTATTCCGGGAAACTGCCGCAAGTGTTCTCCAGCAATCGTTTCAGCAGTGGGAATGGATCATTGTGAACGACGGCTCAACGGATGAAGCGGCGCTCGCCGTTCTTGGTGAGTACCGGTCCTGTGACCACCGCATCCGGGTGCTCGATCTTCCCCGAAATGAGGGGCCGAGCGGGGCACGAAACGTCGGATGGCGCGCAGCCAGGTCACCCTTTGTTTTGTTGCTGGATAGTGACGATCTCCTTGAGCCGACGGCAATGGAAAAATGGTTCTTGCATCTGGTTGCGTTTCCTCGGCATGCGTTCGTCAAAGGGCTCGGTGTCGGGTTTGGCGAACAGCGCTACGTGTGGGACAAAGGGTTTCACAGTGGTGACAAGTTTCTCGAGGAGAATCTGGTGGATACGACTTCTCTGATCCGCCACGAGGTCCTCGAGCAGGTCGGCGGCTTCGATGAATCGATGCGGGGAGGTCTTGAAGATTGGGACTTCTGGTTGAAGTGTGCCGCACACGGTCTGTGGGGGGCGACTATTCCGGAGTACCTGAACTGGTACCGTCGGAGGGCGGACCATACGGACCGGTGGTCGAACCTGGAGCCTTCCGCCCGGGAGAAGGCCCGTGCCCTGTTTCGCACGCGGTATCCCCGGTTGTGGGAGGGCGAATTTCCGACACTTCAGACGCCGGAGCAGCCCGGGTTCCGTCCGATATCGGAAGAGATGCCGGCTGACAATCTGCTGCGCAAGACACGCAGGCGCCTCCTCATGGTGCTCCCCTGGATGGCGATGGGGGGTGCAGATAAGTTTAATCTGGACGTTGTCCGGGAACTGGCAAAGCGGGAGTGGGACATTACCGTCGTGACCACCAAAGAGGGTGATCACGCATGGTTACCTGAATTCGCACGACTAACACCGGACGTTTTTCCGCTTTCGCACATTGTTCGCGGGCATGACTTCCTCAGGGTCCTGGCATACCTCGTACGGTCGCGGCGTCCGGACGTGGTGTTCCTTTCCAACTCAGATCTGGGGTACCGCCTTCTGCCCTATCTGCGATCACGGTTCCCCGAGACGACATTTATCGACTACTGCCATATGGAGGAGGAGGAGTGGAATAGCGGCGGCTATCCGTGGATGTCGGTGCAGCTGCAGGAGCAACTTGACCTGACCATCGTCTCGTCGCATCATCTGCACCAATGGATGCGGGGGCGTGGGGGAGATGCTGCGCGAATCGAGGTCTGTACAACGAACATCGACACAGACCTCTGGGCTCCAGATCCTGCCGTCCGGGCGCGTGAAAGGGCACGCCTCTCCATCCCTGAGCGGATGCCGGTCATTTTCTCGTCAGGCCGCATCGTTGCGCAGAAGCAGCCGTTTGTACTCCTGGAGACACTCCATATTCTCAAGACGGAAGGCACGTCGTTCATGACGGTCATTGCAGGGGACGGCCCTGATCTTGAGGCGGTGAAGTCCAAGGCCGCGGAATGGAACCTCCTTCCTCAGATAGTATTCATGGGAGAACTCTCCAACGCCCAGGTGCACGATCTCATGGTGATGGCGGATCTGTTTTTCCTCCCCTCAAAATGGGAAGGAATCAGTCTGGCCATGTACGAAGCGATGGCGGCGGGACTTGCCGTGGTCGGGGCGGATGTCGGGGGGCAGGCGGAACTCGTGGTACCGGGAAGCGGTATTCTTGTTCAGCCATCGGCTCCCGCCGAAGAAGCACGCGCGTATGCCGCCCAAATCGGGAGGCTGATCGCCCATCCGGATGAGCTTGATGCCCTGAAGATGGCCGCCCGCACCCGTGTGACCGGCGGCTTCCGAATCGGTCAGATGGGAGACCGTATGCATGCGTTGCTGAAGCATGCGGGCCGGCTCCATCAGAACGATCCACGTCCAGGAGTGTCCCCGGGATTGGGGTGGTCGACGGCACTGACAGCGATTGACATGCTGCAAAACGGTCCGGATCGATGGTGGTACAAAGGTGTGACAGACACAGTCCACGTTCTCCTCCAGGCCGTTCAACGGCACATACGCCAGGGAGAACAGGTTGAGGCGGAAACGCTGCTGCGTACGACGCGCGGAATCTTTTCCAAACTCAAAGAACACGACACCGTCCATCAGATCGACGTTCAGCTTTCCCAGTTTGACGCGATGACGGAAACCACACACGAAGCGCATCCCGTGCAGGTCGACGATACGTTGGTGACCGTTGTCATTCCCTGCTATCGTCAGGCCCGTTTTCTTCGCGAGGCCATGGAGAGTGTCGTTGTCCAGTCGTACCCGCGCTGGGAAATGATCGTGGTGAATGATGGCAGTCCAGATGACACGTCAGCCGTTGTGCAAGCATTCGCCGCCAAGCATCCCTCCCGTCCAATCCGGCTTATCGAACAGGACAATCGGGGGCTTTCGGCAGCCAGAAATGCCGGCTGTGCGGAGGCGCGGGGCGATCTTCTCGTGCCGCTGGATGCAGACGACCGCATTGCCCCGACCTTCATTGAACGGTGTTCTCAGGAACTCCATCAAAACCCCGGAATCGGATTCATCTACACACACATGCGGCGGTTTGGAGAGATCAATGATGTGTATGAACTGCCCGAGTTCAGTGCGCACAGTATCGTTCATGAAGACAACACCGCCTCGGTGTGTGCGCTGATGCGCAAGCGGATGTGGAAAGATGTGGGAGGATACAATGAATCGATGCGGGAGGGGTATGAAGATTGGGATTTCTGGGTAGGATGTATCGAGAAAGGATGGAAGGGACTCCGGGTTCCCGAACCGTTGTTCGAATATCGCGTACGAGCCGCAAGCATGATACACGAGGCAAATGCGCGACGGTCCCGTCTGATTGCCCGGATCGTCCAGAACCATCCCGGCCTCTACGGAGACCGTACACGTGCGTGGGCAACCCAGGAACTGGGCACCGAGGGACAATCCCGGCGGCAGAACGAACCAGCTCCCCGGCGCCCTCTTCGCGTGACCTATCTTATTCATAGCATCGAGGGTGTAACAGGAGGAAATCAGACTCTGCTCCACCAGGCGAATGCTCTGGCTGCACGGGGTCACGATGTGACCCTGGTTACATACTCGGAACCTCCGGTCTGGATGCCGGTTGAGGCGCGGGCCATCCGCGTTCCCGTCGAGATGCCGCTCTCCCGGGGCGTTCCAACGAGCGACGTTGTTGTCGCCACCTATTTCCTGAATGCCCTGGAGCTGGTGGGAGTCGAGGCTCCGGTGAAAGTCTACTTTGCCCAGGGCGATCAATTCGTTTTCGATGATTCCCATGTATCGGTGACGGACGCACATGAGGGCGTGAACCGGATGCGGGAGATGTCGCGCGCTTCCTATCTCCTGCATGGCGTGCGGCTTGTCGTCAACTCGCACACTCTTCAGCAGCGTATCCATTCGCTGACAGGGCGTGATGTGGATGGTCTTGTGCCGGTCTGTGTCGACAAGGAAACGTTTCATCCTGCTCCGAAAGAGCCGTCGGATCAATCACCGCGTGTTCTTGTCGTCGGCCCGGATACTGCCGGTTCAGCGATGGAGCCCCTGACATTCAAGGGGATCGGGGACATTCGTGTCGCTCTCGACATTCTTGTGCGGCGGGGCATCCGTTTCACAACCGTGCGCATTTCCAACACACCCCGGGAAATCTTCAGGGATGTTCCGTGTGAATTCCACCAGGCCCCGGACCCTGCCCTGAAGACCCGGCTCTTCGGCACGGCAGACATTCTGGTGTATGCGTCGCACTATGATTCCTGTCCGCGTCCCCCGCTTGAAGCGATGGCTTCCGGAGCGGCGGTCGTCTGTACTGCCACCGACGGAGCTCTCGAATACTGCCGGGACGGGCAGAACGCACTCCTCGTTCCCGTCGGTGATCCGACGCGTCTCGCACAGGCTGTCGAACGTCTGCTTCTTGACGTGAAGCTGCGGGAGCGACTTGTCCAGGGAGGCGCCGAGACCGCACGGTTGCGCCCCGTCGAACGGGAACAGAACGAATGGGAAGATCTGCTGCAGCGGTTCGTTCATGATGCTGCGTCCACAGCCCCCACTGTGGATCCACAGGCCGTCGAAGGCTCCGTGCCGGATGTGTCGATTGTTGTTGTCTCTGATGCGGGCACGTCTGCAGATATGCGCGCCTGGGCAACAGAGGCGTCCGCGTCGTGCGGGGTTTCCTGCGAACTCCTTTTTGCGGCTCCGCGTGGTGACACAGGCGAGGTATGGACGGCGTCGGTAAACCCGTTGATGATCTCCGCCCGCGCTGCCACACTCTGCATCGTGCGCGCGGGACTCGTCGTGACGGAAGGGTGGCTCGCCCGCCTCATCGAGCCTCTCAGGGACCCCGGCACGGCCATCGTGGCGCCGCTGCACACCGAGGTTCCAGATGATGGCCCTCCGGACAGGACGATGACGGCGTACGAGCGGCGCAATCGTCACCGCAGGCTGCCGCTGGCCCGTCTTACGCGAGACTGCTTCGTATTCCGGCGTGACCTTCTCAGTTGTGCAGGGCTATTCAGCGAGCACGCTGAGCGGGCCGGGGAAGAACCAGAGCTGTTCCGGTACAGGGTTGCACTGGCCGGATACGAGGCCGTCTGTGCCGGCGATGTCGTGATTCAGGGAAAGAGCCTTCCTGCCGGCCCGGCCGCTCTGCCGCCCCCGCTCTCTCCCCTGGACCCTCTCGAGCGTGCCAAACGCGAAGTGCTTCTTGCGATGAGAGAAGCGACGGCAGACCATCTGGCAGGAAATACCGATCGCGCCGTCGCCCGGATCGAGCAATCCCTCGCCCTGATCCCCGAGAGCCCCACACTTGCTGCAGCGCGTGCGAGTATGCTGCTGCAGACCGGGCAGTGTGAACGCGTCTCGTCGTTGCTGGGATCGACTCCCGACAGCGTAAAACGAAATCCCCGATGGCTTGAGTTTGCCGGATTTGCGATGCACGGATTGGGCGAACAGGCCCTTGCGCAGCAGTGCGCGGAAAAGGCCCTCGCGTTGAACGCACGATGTGCAGGCGCACTGATGCTCAGGGGGATGTTGTTCCTCGACGACGGCCGTACCGCGGAGGCCGAGCAGGCATTTCGGGATGCGATTGCCGCTGATCCCTCAGCCGGGGAGTCCTATGCGCATCTCGGAGCCATTTCCTGGGGACGCAGGGACCGGGAAGAAGGGTACCGGCTCATCGAACAGGCATTTGTTCTTTCACCAACCATACCGGTCGTGCTGGGGAGTTTCCGTGAGGCCGTTGGCGAACGAGAAAACGCCGTAGAGGCTCTTCCCCTCGTGGAAGATGCGCTGCTCTCCTATCCGGAAAGCAAGAGCCTGACGTTCCTTCATGCGGAACTCCTTGTGGCGGCCGGGAAGGCACGGGAGGCTCTCAACGCCGCTCTCCGGGCCCTCGCCCGATTCGGGCTCGATGATGCGCTCCTTGATGTGGCGTTCATGCTCCGCTCGCACGTCGGTCCGCTCACCCCGGCCAGCCCCGATGCGGTTTCTCTCTGCATGATCGTGCGGGATGAGGAAGACGCCCTTGCCCGATGCCTGATGAGCGCACGTCCGCTCGTCGGAGAGATCGTCATCGTTGACACGGGGTCATCGGACAGGACACCACTCATTGCCACGGCATTCGGAGCACGTGTCATCACCGCTGAATGGCATGACGACTTTTCCGCCGCCCGAAATGTCGCCCTCGGCAATGCAACAGGCGCATGGGCTCTTGTCCTTGATGCCGACGAACAGATCGGGGTGCAGGATCTGCCGGCATTCCAGGCTCTCCGTGACGCTCTTCGCGCCGAACCTGCCGGAGTGGTCTTCACCACCAGAAATTATGTCCAGAGATCGGACGCCCAGGGCTGGCAATCCAATGACGGGAAGGCGACAGAGCAAGCGGGTACGGGATGGATTCCGAGCGACAAAGTCCGCCTGTTCCCCTTGCGACCCGGCGTGGAATTTGCACAGCCCGTCCATGAGACAGTGGAAGCGTCTCTTGAGAGCTCCGGCATCCCGGTCCGGCGGTCGGATATTCCCATTCACCATTACGGCAGAATGAATGCTGCCCGCACGCGCGCCAAAGCCGAGCGCTACGCGGCGATAGGGAGGCGGAAAGTAGACGAAGGGGGAGGAGATCCGCGGGCAGTCATGGAACTTGCCGCGCAGGAGCAGGAACTCGGCAGACATGAAGAGGCCGCGGAGCACTGGCGGACGTATCTAGACCATGACCCGAGCCATGCGCGTGCTATGCTGGGGCTCGGCGTGAGTCTTGCCGCGCTCCGCCGGCTGGAGGAAGCCCGCGACATTCTTGCGCATGCTGCGGCGGTGGATCCTGCGCTCCGTGAGGCGCCGGTTAAATGCGCCCTCGTCTGTCTGCAGATGGGTGATGTGCAGGAAGCCCTTACCATGCTCCAGGCTGCCCGGGAGAGTTTTCCGGAATACCCGTACGTGCACGCCGCAAACGCCGTGGCCCTCGCCTGCGCGGGACGGGAGAGCGATGCGGCTGCGGCAGACGGAGATCTCCGGCGGTCGGGTGTTGTCGCCCTCACGTTCTATCACGACATCGTGCGCGACCTCCAATCCGCGGGCCAGGAGGAGTATGCACGGCGCATCGAATATTCTCTTCACCTCTTCGAAAGTGCGACCTCATGAAGCAGCACCATCCCTATTCCTCCATGAAGCCGGAAGAAACGGCCAGGGCCCGCATCCTCCTGGCGTACGTCTCCTACCCCGTCACCACCGCTGTCTATTTCGAACGGGGTCTCCGAGCGCACCATCAGGTGGTTACGGTCGGACCGACGATGGACGAAGAACTGATCAAGACCTGGAACCTCGAGAACATGCATCTTCCCGTCCGTGATCTGGACATTCCTGCACCGTACGACATGGATCTGGAAGGCTTGCTGGAGAGGCTTCCCCGGGATATGTGGCCTGACCTCTACCTCTGGGTAGAATCCATCGCCGGATATTTCCCCCAGAACCTGGAAAAAGTCAGGATTCCCAAGGCCTGTTACCTTATTGACAGCCACCTCAAACTTCACTGGCACACCCGGTGGGCCCGCCAATTCGACCATGTCTTCATTGCGCAGCGTGAGTATCTTCAGGCTTTTCGCGACGCCGGCAACACCTCAGTGCACTGGCTCCCCCTGGGATGTGATCCCGACATCCACCGGAAGACAACCTCGGAGAAAACCCATCCCATCGGATTCGTCGGGTCACTGAACACGGAACGCCGGGTCCAGCTGCTGAACCGGCTCCAGAAAAGAATCCCCGTCGCATTCGAGCGCTGCTTCTGGGACGACATGGCAGATTTCTTTTCGCGGAGCACGATGGTTTTCAATAACGCCATCAAAGACGATCTCAATATGAGGGTCTTTGAAGTTCTGTCCACCGGGACCTTCCTTTTCTCGGATTGTGCCCGGAACAGCGGACAGGAAACGCTGTTCCGCGGTGATGAAGATTTCGGGGAATATACGGACGACACGATTCTGGAAGTCGCCGAACACTACCTTTCCCATGACATCGAGCGCGAACGAATTGCGGCGCGGGGACAGCAGCTGGTGCACCGGGCCCACACCTACGCGCACCGTGTCGACGATCTGGTGCAGGTTGCCCTCGGTGGAAAACCGACGACGTGGTCTGCAGAAGAGCTGCGCGCGCAGTCCACTTCCGGCCTTCCGGCTGCCCCCGCTCCTGTACGGGCGATACGGCTCCCGGAGGGAAAGCCCCGGAGGAGTTTTGTGATTCCTGTGCTGGATATGTCACCCGCCAGCCCATACAACATCACAACGCTGTTGGAAGACCTCAAGAATGTGGAAGGGGATGTCATCGTCGTGTTCAATGCGCCCGGGATGGCGGATCAGCTTCGCGGCCATCCGCGGATCGATTACGCGGCAACGATGAGCCACAACGTGGGAGTATCGCGTGCCTGGAATATCGGGCTTGCAATGTCACAGGCTCCTGTGACGTTCATTCTGAATGCAGATCTTCATGTCGAACCTTCCGTCTTCGATGTGTTGGAAACGGCCCTTACCGAGCTGCCCGATGCGGCTGTGGTGGGTCCGCAGGGCGGGTTCTTTCATTTCGAGCGCGCACAGGACCTCGTGTACTTCAAACAGGGAGCCGCCGTAACACCGGTGCGCGTCGATGCGGTAGCGGGATTCCTGTTCTGTGTCAGGACAGAGGCCTTCGGACCCGGAGGGTTTCAGTTTGATTCCCGGTTTACGCCGTGCTATTTCGAGGAGTGGGACCTGGGCCTGCAATGCAGGCGCGCGGGTGCGCGCTGTTATGTCGTTCCCGCCACAGAATACGCACATGAGTGGAGCGGAACGATCCGGGGGCTGCGGACTATCCGGTACTTCCGGTCGGAAGCCACTGCCCGGGAAATCCTGGAGCGGAACCGGGCGGCGTTCCACACCAAATGGAAGCATATCGTCGAGGAAACGGGGGACCCATCGATCCTCCAGAGCCTCTGGGTAGACTACTCCCGTCATAGGGCTGCGGCCATGCGTTCGGCCGGGAATGGCGATGACGCGGACCATCTGCTCGGAGAAATGTCCACGCTGTATCCGGGCTGCGTGCAGGACATGGTCCCCGCGGCCGCACTCGTGTAAGGGAAGGAATCGTCATGGACGAGGTGCAAGTATTTTCTCCGCTTGAGACCCGGTACGAAGAAAAGTACGCAGACCGGCCGCGTATGGACCTATCTGGCCTGCTGGACTTTCCATTTCAGGATGTGCTGGAAATCGGCTGCGGGGCCGGTGCCACCGGTGCAGCGATCAAACACCAACGGGCCGATGTGGTGTACACGGGAGTGGAACGTGACCCTGCGGCCGCAGCCGACGCCCGTCACGTCCTCGACAGAGTGATCACCGTGGACATTGAACACGTTGATCTCGAGCACATCGATCTGCGGCCGCGGAGTTTCGACCTGATACTCTGTGCCGATGTCCTTGAACATCTCTATGACCCATGGAAGGTTGTTCAGCAACTGCGCGGCCTTCTGCGTAACGACGGCCGACTTGTTGCGAGCATTCCCAACAGCCAGAATATCAGACTGGTCCAGAATCTTCTCAACGGACACTGGACCTACAGCGCCCATGGCCTGCTTGATGCCACCCACATTCGCTTCTTCACGCTGAACGAAATCGGCAGGCTCTTCGTGGGCAATGGATATGTCATCGAACAACTCATCAGCAGTTGCGATGCGGATATGCCCCAGGCCGGTCCGTGGCCACGCGACCTGGACCTCGGCCGGGTCCTGCTCAGGAACCTGACGCGGGATGACATGCAGCAACTGTTCACATTCCAGTATCTGGTGCGAGCCCGCCGCACGGGATCGAACGGCAAGGGAGCACGGTCATGATCTATGCGGTCATGCCGACAGGAAGCTTTCACGGGTGGGGCGTCTGTGGAAAGTACATTGTGAAAGAACTCTCACGCATGACAGACGTGCGTCTGGTGACGGAGGGTTTTGAGGAAGCAGCAATTCAGGATGAGCTGGACTTCAGGCTGTTGAACGGTCTCCGCGTACCCGATGCCGAAGCGGCGCGGATGCGGTCGGGGATGTCGGTGGATGTCCCTGTGCTGCAGAACATCGTCGACAAATCGCTCCGCCCGGCGTTGCCCGGTTTGCGTGGGTCCCTGAATGTCGGCTACACGTTCTTTGAAGACTCTCTCCTCGCCCCCGCCTTCATCGAAAACGGACGGCGGGCGTTCGACCTGATAACCACCGGGTCGAGCTGGTGTGAAGACGTGCTGCGGCAACACGGGCTGGAGAATGTGACGACCATCATTCAGGGCGTGGATCCGACGATCTTCAATCCGACCCACGCCGTCAAGGAATACTTTCGGGAACAGTTCGTCGTCTTCTCCGGCGGAAAATTCGAGCTGCGGAAGGGACAGGACCTCGTTCTCAAGGCTTTCCGCGTGTTGCACGAGCGCTACGCCGATGTCCTTCTCGTCACAAGCTGGTACAATCACTGGCCCGCCAGCATGCAGACGATGACCGCGTCCCCGCACATCCGGTTTTCGGCGGAGTCCGGCGACTACCGCACGATCATGCAGAAGACGCTGCTGCTCAACGGAATCAACCCCGAGCGTGTCATGACGCTTCCGCCGTTGCCGAATATCATGATGACGCGAATATATCGGAACACCGATATCGGCGTGTTTCCCAACCGGTGTGAGGGGGGAACCAACCTTGTGCTCATGGAGTATATGGCCTGCGGCAAGCCGGTTGTTGCATCGTATTCGTCAGGGCACAGGGATGTACTCTCCGAGCGGAACAGCATACGGCTGATGGACCTGAAGCCGATGACGATAACATCCGGTGGCGAACCGGTTGCTGTATGGGATGAGCCGCAGCTCGACGAGCTGGTGGCTGCCCTCGATTGGGCGTATCATCATCGCGACGAACTGCGCAGGATCGGATCATTCGCCGGTGCAGACATGGCACAGCTCACCTGGGAACGAACGGCGCGGCTGTTCCACGAGGTACTGTCAGAGGTACCGGTGGTTCTCTGAGGAGGCGGGCATGCATGACATGGTTGTGTGCATAGCATCATCGGATCGCACGTGGCACAATCTGCCACGGTACTGCTTTAATGCACCGTTCCGTTCCAACCGGCACCGGTTCGATCTCGTGGTCGGTTTCAACGGGTTCGACCCGGAGGCGTTCAGGTTCATCGACACATTCAGGCCAGAGTATCTGATCCCCCGGCCCGACACAGGGGCTGACGTTGCCAACTTCGACAATATCCTCAAACGAATTCCCACGTACGAAACCTATGTCCTGATGCATGATGATCACTGGTTCTTCGATGAGGGATGGGTGGACCGCCTGCAGGACCTGCTCGAGCATCAGCCAGGGATCGATGTCCTTGGGAACCTCGTCCCCTTTGATGTTCAGGGACCGATGAAAACACTGTTCGACCGGCTTGCCCTGGACCTTGGCTATGATGAACTCCTGGGAAAGGAGTATCCCCATTTCCTGCGGGGACTGGCCGGGATCTACCGTGGCACCGTGGTCACCGATTTGTTGAACCAGGACGGAATACCGCACATCCACCGGCCCGTCCAGCTCGCAGCGCAGGTCTTTGAGCGGATGTTCAGCTGTCTTCTCCTCGAGCAGGGGTTCAGGTTCGGTCAGATACCTCCCGGTTACGAGATGTACCTGGTCCATCGCGACCACAGCATCATCGCCATCAAGCTCGAACAGGCCGCGGCATACATGACTGCCGGCGAGGAAGACCACGCTGAACAGGTGTTCGCGACTCTGAGCGAACTCCGGCCGGCTGACCCTGAGCTGCAGGAACGGATCGAAATGCTCCGGAGACAGCGACGCAAAGACCCCAAAGGACTGCCGCATCGATGACAACGGTGACGCCACAGATAAGGATCCGGGCCGGGATCCCGGATCGAAGAGACCCTGCAGCGATGTTTCGATCCGCTCTCGAGGCCTGTGTGGCTGGCGACCTCCCGCTCGGCCTGACCCGATTCAGCGAGGTGCTCGCCATTGACCCGACCTCGGCGGACGCGTGGTTCAACATGGCGAAACTCCTGCGCGATCTCGGCCGGTTCGACGAGGCCGTCGCGGCCTACAGGAACGCTTCGGACCTCAGTCCGTCGGATCCTCTGCCATTGTACAATCTCGGAAACATGTTCCGTTCCCTCGGCCGTCCAGCAGATGCTGTTGTCGCCTATACAGAAGCCGTGCAGCGCGAACCGCACATGGCGCCGCTGCAGAACAATCTCGGTCTGGCTCTTGAAGAAAGCGGTCAGACCGCGGAGGCCCTCACGGCGTATCGGCGGGCGGTGGCTGCCGATCCGATGGCGGCGGAGGCGTACAACAATCTGGGGGCCCTTCTTGACCGACTGGGATCGTCAGACGACGCTGAATGCGCCTACCGTCACGCTCTCACCCTTCGCCCCGGATACGCCGAAGCACTGTACAACCTCGCCGGAGTTCTCCGCATGAGGGGACGCTCTGCCGAGGCCGAAGAGATGTACCGGATGGCAGTGCACCTGAGGCCGGAATTCCCCGAGGCTCTGGTCAATCATGCCTTGGTGCTGCAGGACATAGGACGCAACCAGGAGGCCATTGCTTCACTCCGGGCGGCAGTGTCCCAGCGTCCTTCCAGTATCGAGGCCCATTACAACCTCGGGTTCGCTCTTCTCAAAGAAGGACTCTTTGACGAGGGGTGGACGGAATATGAATGGCGGCTCCGCATGCCGGGCGGCATCGATCCGCACCGGTTGCCCCGTTGTCCGCGGTGGAATGGGGAACCGCTTGACGGCCGGTCAATCCTGCTGCTGGCTGAACAGGGGTATGGCGACACCCTTCAGTGCGCACGTTTTGTACCCGTGCTGGCTGACCGCGGTGCACGCGTGATCCTGCAAGCACGCTCTCCTCTTGGCCCTCTGCTCGAAACCGTCGAGGGAGTGGATACTGTTGTCGGGGTCGATGCGGACCTTCCGGAAGCGGATTTCTATTCTCCACTCTTCAGTGTACCGCTGGTCCTTGGGCTCCGGGAGGAAACTATTCCCGCGGACGTCCCGTACGTTCATCCGCACAGCGCCGAGGTCCGGCGCTGGCAGGCATTCCTCGGGCGCGGGCAGGACGAGGTGCACGTGGGGTGTGCATGGTGGGGGAGTCCAGAGCATGCCAACGATCACGTCCGTTCGATCTGCCGTGATGATTTCTTCTCGCACCTGGCGATGCCCGGTGTGGTCTTTCACAGCGTTCAGATCGGGTCCGGATCGGACGGAGCCGGCGCGAACCTTCCGTGTCTCGACCACACGGAGCGGCTGACGTCATTCATGGATACTGCCGCGCTGATGGCCAATCTGGACCTCATTATCACCGTCGATACGGCAGCAGCCCATCTGGCCGGAGCCCTCGGCCGTTCTGCCTGGGTTCTTCTTCCGTGGAACGCCGACTGGCGCTGGCTGAGCGGACGGGAAGTCTCACCGTGGTATCCGACGATACGGCTGTTCCGCCAGGGTTCCGATCGTTTGTGGAGCACGGTGTTGCAGAGAGTCCGCGCAGAACTGGATCGCGTGCGCGGAAGTATTTGTTCCGCCGGGGGACACAGAGCATGAATGCGGCGCACGACATCCAGGAGGCCCTTCGGCTGCATCGCGGCGGCGAATTCGCAGAGGCCGCACGGGTGTATGGAGAGATTCTCGCAGAGGATCCCTCCAACGTCTCCGTCCTGCGGCTGCTCGGCATAGTGCACAGCCAGTGCGGGGAGTATGACAAGGCCCTCATGCTGCTCCAGGCCGCCGCCCGTTTTGCTCCCGATGCTGCCGAGTTGTACAACGATATTGGCAATGCGCTGAAGGGAAAAGAAGCATACGACGAAGCGATTGCCGCATATGACTTGGCACTCCGGATCAACCCCGTGTTTGCGGAGGCATATTTCAACAAGGCGGCGGTGTACGAGTTGATGGGCAGGATGTCGCATGCGGAAGAATCGTATTCTCTTGCATTGCAGGCGAACAAGAACCTCCACGAAGCGCGGATCAACCGGGCGGTGATCCGGATGCGGGAGAAGAAGTTTGCAGACGTGGTCGAGGACCTCACCGTTGTGCGGGTCGAGCGTCCTCACATGGTGGAGGCACACCTGCTGTACGGAAGGGCAACACAGGCGCTCGGCCGATGGTCTGAAGCACAGGCGGCCTTCCGGGCGGCCGTCGCCTGCTCTCCGGAGTCCACCGAAGCGCATGCGCTCCTCGGTGTGCAGCTTCTCCTGCAGGAGCAACTGGACGAAGCGTATGGATCCCTGACAACAGCACTTCAGCTCAACACACGCAATGCGGAAGCGCTCTTTCACCTGGGCATCCTGCATCTTCGCCGGTATGCTCTTGACGAGGCGCAGGATTGCTTCGAACAGACAGGCCTGCTGCGGCCCGAGCGGCCCGAAGTCCATGTGTACCGTGGAATCACTGAACGCCGCCGCGGTAACCTCTCAGCGGCTGCCGGACACCTGGAACGCGCCCTCTCGCTTGACCCCGAGAATGCTGATGCCCATTGGCACTACGCCGACGTGCTTCTGCTGCAGGGGCGCTACGCAGATGGATGGGCTCACTTTGAGTGGCGGTGGAAACACCAGGGATTCCTTACGCCGAAATGGGATTATTCCGAGCCCGTCTGGAAGGGTGAGTCCCTCGAGGGGCGGACGATATTCCTCCTTCCCGAACAGGGGTTCGGCGACACCATACAATTCGTGCGATATGCGCCACTCCTCAGGGAACGGGGGGCAACAGTCCTTCTCGGAAGTCCACGGGAACTCGCGCACCTTCTCCAATCAGTGCCGGGAGTGGAACGTGTAGTCACGACAAACCGCGAGGCTCCGCCGTTCGACGTTCTCTGTCCGCTGATGTCGCTCCCGGGATTGACACGGACCACACTCGAATCCATACCGTGTTCCATCCCTTACATCTCACCTGATCCCGACCTGGTGAACGTGTGGCGGGAGCGTATTGCAGATGACGGGACCCTCCGCGTTGGTATCATCTGGTCCGGTAATGCTTTGCAGGAAAACAACCGCCACCGGGCCTGTACGCTTGCGGACCTTGCCCCGCTGTCGCATGTGCACGGGACGACGTTCTACAGCCTGCAGAAAGGCCCCCCGGCAGCGGAGCTGGACAATCCCCCGCCGGGGATGCAGATCATCAATGTCGCTGATCAGCTGTCTGATTTTTCCGATACTGCCGCTCTGCTCACGCACCTGGACGTGCTGATCGGTACCGACACCGGTCCAGTGCATCTTGCCGGAGCACTGGGCCGGGACGTGTGTCTGCTCGTTTCCGCGATTCCCGACTGGCGATGGCAGCTGGATTCCGTGCGGAGTCCCTGGTATCCATCGATGCGGTTATTCAGGCAGCGAACGCTGGGCGTATGGACCGAGGTTGTCGCAAAGGTCTGTGAGGCACTGGCGCTGATGGCATCAGAACATCGTATCAACCATGCGAGACACCACAGAGGGTAACACGCCATGCTCGAACAAACAGACACCGTAGACCTTTCGGAAACCGCAAAGAAGCGTTTCTGGGATTTCCTGGACATGACGGCTGCCCAAACGTATCCCGAAGCACCGTCGGAACCGCATCAGAGCGTGACGGCCATCATGCTGGACCAGGTCCTGACGTCGTGTATGGTATCCCGTCCCGGACGAATTCTGGATGTGGGATGCGGTCAGGGGCCCGCGCTCGACTTCGTCCGTGAGCGTGGATTCCATGCCGTCGGGATTACCGTCAACGACGAGGACATCCGGGTTTGCCGAGCCAAGGGTCATGAAGTGCGAAAGATGGATCAATCGTTCCTTGAGTTCGGTCCGGACGAGTTCGATCTGGTATGGGCCCGGCATTGCGTGGAACACAGTGTGATGCCGTATTTCACGTTGATGGGCTTCCACCGGGTCCTGAAGACGGGAGGGTTTCTCTACCTCGAGGTGCCGGCTCCCGATACCATCTGTCACCATGAGACGAACATCAATCACTACAGCACGCTCACCAAGAGCGCCTGGAAGTCCTTGCTGGAACGGAGCGGCTTCCGATT
Organism: uncultured Bacteroidota bacterium; assembly: GCA_963714855.1. Lineage (GTDB taxonomy): Bacteria > Bacteroidota > Ignavibacteria > UBA10030 > UBA6906 > JAGDMK01. The sequence continues at coordinate 19,021 of CAVQPT010000001.1, forward strand.
GACATGGGAGAACGACTTCACGTTTCAGGTGCCGAGCGGTCCCGATCTCTATCATATGTTCATCGTCCAGAAACTGTCGGACCGGTGACATGACCGTCGAAGAGACCATCGACCGGGCGGTCCGCCTCCATCGCGAAGGAGATCTCCGGCAGGCCGACATCCTCTATGCCGGTATTCTCCGAGAGGACCCGTCCCATGTCGATGCGTTACATTTCTCCGGCGTCGTCTGTCATCAGCAGAAGGAGTACGTTCAGGCGGAACAGCGGTACCGGGAGGCGCTCCGTCTCCGCCCGCGCTACACGGCGGCGCTGACCAACCTGGGATTGCTGCTGGCCGAGACGGGGCGGGTCGAGGAGGCGCTGCAGTGTTTGCGCGAGGCCGTCGACCTGGAGTCCGGCCATACAGCGGCACGGATCAACCTGAGCCTGATCCTCAACCGGGCAGGCCGGTTCGCTGAGTCAGCGGCAGTGTGTCGGGAGGCGGTTGCGCAGACTCCTGATGCTGCTGAAGCCTGGTGCAATCTGGGTGTCGCACTCCGCGGAATGAAGCAGCATGCCAGTGCCCGTGACGCGTTGTCCCGGGCCATTGCGATCAATCCCCGGTATGTTCTCGCCCTGAACAATCTCGGAAATGTCCTTGCCGACGAAGGCCGGACCAATGAGGCCCGTGCGGCCTATACCCGTGCACTTGCCGTGGACCCGGCCTATGGCAGCCCGCTCAACAATCTGGCAAAACTTCTCCGCGAGGAGGGTGACCTCGTCCGGGCCGCCGAGCTCTACAGGCGAGCCCTTTCTCTGGACCCGCACGCAGCGGAGTCCCACTGGGGGCTGGCTCATGTCCTGCTGCTGCAGGGGGATTTTGCTGAAGGGTGGAAGCAGTATGAGTGGCGTTGGGCACTCCCCGATGCGGCTGCCGATCGTCCCCGGAACCTTCCGCTCTGGCATGGGGAGCCGGTCAGGGGGAAACGACTTTTGCTCTGCGCCGAACAGGGGCTCGGCGATGCGATCCAGTTTGTTCGCTATGCATCCCGTATTGCGGCTCTCGGGGGAGAGGTTGTTATCGAAGCTCCAGGGACATTGGTCCGGCTGCTGCGGCAGGCTGAAGGTGTGTCGCATGTATGTGCAGCGGGTGATGATGTTCCGGTATGTGATGCCTTCGCTCCTCTCCTCAGTCTGCCTTCTGTGTTTCAGGACACGGCTGCGACGATTCCCGCGAATGTGCCGTACATCCACATTCCTCCCGATCTCGATGCATTCTGGAAATCGCGGATTGCAGGTGATCCTGCCGGAGTCCGGGTAGGACTGGTCTTTGCCGGAAGCCCAACACACGAGAACGATCATCGACGGTCCTGCACCCCGGAACAGTGTGCGCCACTGCTGCATCAGCAGGGTGTGGTCGTGTACTCTCTCCAGAAGGATTTTTTCCGTTCACTCACGCCGGACGTTTCAGGCGCTCTCGTGGACCATATGGACTGGTGCGGTGATGTCCTCGAGACGGCAGGACTTGTGCATCAGATGGACCTCGTGATCACGGTCGACACGATGGTTGCGCACCTTGCGGGTGCGCTTGGTGTGCCAGTGTGGCTCATGCTTCCGTTCGCACCGGATTGGCGTTGGATGCTCCATTGTGAGGATTCGCCGTGGTATCCTTCCATGAGACTGTTCCGGCAACACCGTCCGGGAGACTGGCAGGATGTGGTTCTCCGGATCGGGAAAGCGTTTGAGGATATGCTGACGCAACACGCGCTCGACAGCCATCGCACCGGAGATCGCGCGCGCGCGGCACAGATGTACCGTGCGGTGCTTGCCGCGAACCCTTCCGCAGTGGATGCACGGTATCTGCTGGGTGTGCTCGCGAGCGAAACCGGACAGACCGGAGGAGCATTGGGACACTGCCGGCGAGTACTGGAGCTCGACCCCGAACATGCCGAGGCGTGGAATACAATCGGCAACTGTCTGCAACACCAGGGAGATCTGTCCGGCGCGGAGAATGCCTACCGCCAGGCAGTGCACAAGGATCCTGTGTACGGAGATGCGTTGTACAATCTCGGGTCATGCCTGTGTGTACAGGGGCGCCTCGAGGAAGCTGAGCATGCATTGTCCAAAGCCCTTTCAGCCGGCGCGGAGCCCGGCCGGGCTTCAAACAACCTTGGTCTTGTCCTCTATCGACAGGAAAAAATCGCCGAGGCGATCGGATGGTATCGTCGTTCTCTGGCGACTTCGCCAGACCTGGTTGATGCCCACTGGAACCTCGCACATGCTCTCCTGCATGCGGGACTATGGGAAGAGGGTTGGAAGGAGTTCGAATGGCGATGGAAGATGCCGGAATTCAGGACCCTTGCGTCCGCACAGAGCGCACCGGGGTGGGACGGGAAGCGACTGGATGGGCGGCGACTTCTCGTGTGGGCGGAGCAGGGATTTGGCGATACGATTTTCTTCCTCAGATATCTCCCAGCCCTGCTGGAATTGGGAGGACACGTTATCGTCGAAGTTCCCGCTCCTCTTCACCGTCTCGTTGAACTCCAGTCCGACAGGATCCATGTTGTCACGAGAGGGGAGCCGCTCCCAGACCACGACGTGCAGGTGCCATTGCTCAGTCTCCCTGCCCTGATGGGGTACCACGGCCCCTCCGGGTTTCAGGATCTCTATCTGCGATCCGATTCCGGAGAACGGGCACGATGGGAAGCTCAGCTTCTGCCGTTCGGCCACCGTCTCAGGATTGGAGTGGTCTGGGCGGGGAGTCGCACCAATGCTGCAGGACAGTATCGATCACTCCCACTGTCGTCGCTCAAGGGTCTTGCGCGGATTCCCGGGATCGTTGTGATCAGCCTCCAGAAGGGGATTCAGGAGGGTACGTTTGCCACCGTCTTTCCTCCGGAGTGCGGTGTGGATTGGACGGTCGGTCTGGACGATTTTGCGGGAACTGCCGCGCTCATTTCCTGTCTGGATGTCGTGATTACCATCGATACGGCCGTTGCCCATCTGGCCGGTGCACTCGGTGCGGACGTCTGGACATTGTTATCCCGCCCGCACGACTGGCGGTACGGAATCGACGAGCGGGTGTCCACGTGGTACCCCAGGATGCGCCTGGTGCGGCAGAAACGCGGCGGGGAATGGGAATCGGCGCTTCAGGAAGTGGCTAACATCCTGACAGAATTGGTGAGAGGGCATGCAAACAACTGCTGATCAAACCCGAATTCCCGCGACCGGTGCGGCCGCCGAAGGGTCGCGCAAGGCCCAGGCATTTTTCACGCTCGGCATGCGGGCTGTCCACCGTGGCGACATTTCGGATGCGGTCGCCCTCTTCAGGGAAGCGGTCACCTGCGCTCCCGATTTCGTCGATGCACACTACAATCTTGCCCGTGCGCTGAAGGACATGGGTGATCTGCGGTCTGCGGCGGAGTCCTTCCGACACGTTCTTGAACTTCAACCGGGTGATCCGGATGCCTGGTACACGCTCGGAAACACCTACGCGGCAATGGACGAACCGGGGAAAGCCGAAGGGTGTTATCGCACAGCCCTGAGTCTCCGCCCACAGGAGGTCGGTACGTACAATAACCTCGCCGTCACGCTTCAGGCTCTTGGGCGGACAGATGAGGCTGAGGCCGTCGCAGCGGTGGGTATCGCCATCGACCCGGCGTGTGCTGATCTGCACTACAACAGGGCGTTGGCCCTCCTGCTTGACGGCGCGCTCGCGGAAGGGTGGAAAGAATTTGAATGGCGGTTCCTCACGAGTGATCGGGCAAATCCTCTCCGATCGCGGAACGTTCCCCGGTGGACAGGGAGCGAGCTAACGGGTCGCCGTATCCTTCTGGCATCAGAACAGGGGTTTGGCGACATGATCCAGTTCGTCAGGTTCGCACCGCACCTTCACGAACGGGGGGCTTCCGTGCTTCTGGAATGCCCCCGTGAGCTCGCAGGTTTGCTTGCAGGGGCCCCCGGCGTTGACGGGATTGTGCTCCCGGACACCGTCCCTCCCGAGCATGATTTCTGGACACCACTGCTCAGCCTGCCGCACATGCTCGGGGTCCATGACGAACATATCCTCGGGCGCATGGTGCCCTATCTTGCAGCAGATCCGGGACGTGAAGCGGCGTGGAGAGGACGGGTTCCTCGGCGCGGTACGGAACCGGTCATCGGGTTTTCGTGGTCGGGCAATCCGCGCCACAGGAACGATCACCATCGCTCCTGTCCCCCGGAACAGTTTGCCGCACTGCTCTCGCTCAGAGGTACCCACTGGTATCGCCTGGACATCGGTCCGGAAAGCGACCCCGCGCGTGTCGGTCAAAGGGGAATCATCGATCACACCCGGCATATTGCGGATTTTTCGGACACCGCAGCGTTCATCAGCGCCCTTGACCTGGTTATTACCGTCGATACATCGATCGCGCATCTTGCAGGGGCACTTGGCAAGCCGACATGGGTGCTCCTCCCCTTTGCGCCCGATTGGCGCTGGATGACGAAACGGCCGGATACCCCATGGTATCCCGGCATGCGTCTCTTCCGACAGGAACGAAGGGGAGACTGGGAAGGTGTAGTGCGCAGGGTCATGGAGACGCTCGGTCGGGAGTACGGTCCGTTCACCGTCGAGGCTCCCCCGGTGATCGTCCCCGGGGGAACACTCTCCCCTGGAGCCGGTTCGGCGACCCATCGCCCGGGTCCCCCCGCGAACAAAGGCTACGCTCCAATAACGATGGAACACGCCGACAGCCTGCTGCGCGCGGGCGACTTCGAGCATGCAATCGACGCCTACGAACACCTTATCCGCCTTCATGACGGTCCGGTAGGGGCGTGGAACAATCTGGGAGTCTCACTTCAGCAGAGCGGGAAGCTGAAGAGGGCAATCGCCGCATTCGAGCGTGCTGTTGACCTTGAACCTCACAGCGCAGCGGTACTCAGCAATCTCGGCTTTGCCCTCCTTGAAGAAGGCGAAACGGAAAGAGCGGAAGCGACACTCCAGAAAGCGCTCCGATCCGATCCGACTCTCGCGGAGGCCAGGAACAACCTGGGAAATGTGTTTCTTGTGCAGGGCCGCCACCATGATGCGATCGAAGCGTATCGGTCCGCTGTTTCATGCCGTGGGGACTTTGCGGAAGCCCACTGGAATCTGGCTCAGGTCCTTCTCCAGACGGGCGATTTCTCGGCCGGTTGGAGGGAGTACGAGTGGCGTTGGCGACGGCAGGATTTTACCAGTCCACGCCGCGCATTCGAACAACCATTGTGGTCAGGCGAGGATTTCCGTGGTCGGACCCTTTTGCTCCACGCCGAACAGGGGTACGGGGATGCACTGCAGTTCATCCGCTACGTCGACCAGATCTCCGCGAAGGGCGGGCGTATTCTTATTGAGTGCCAGCCGGCACTTGAACGCCTCTTCCGTCAGAGCCTCAATGTGGAACAGGTGATCCCGTATGGTTCAGCTTTGCCACCGTTCGACCTTCATCTTCCATTGATGAGTCTCCCCCGCGTTCTGGAGACAACATTGGAGAATGTCCCTGCCGTGGTTCCGTATCTCGTTTCGGATTCGGATGAGCGGGCGTGGTGGAGAAAAAGGCTTGCCGATCCCACGTCGGCGCTCTCTCTCGGGATTGTGTGGTCAGGCACCCAATCGCTCAAGGCGCTGCAGAATCGGCGCTGTCCGCTGTCTGCCCTGGAAAAACTGTTCAGTCTTGAGGGTGTCAGGTTCTTCAGTCTTCAGATGGGGACCGCAGCGAACGAGGTGGAAGACCTCACACCTCCGGTCAGGCTCCGGGATCTGACGCCGGATATAAAGGATTTCGCTGAAACAGCAGCTGCGGTGGAAGCGCTGGACCTCCTGGTGACTGTCGACACGGCCATGGCACACCTTGCGGGGGCTCTGGGCAAGCCGGTTTGGGTGCTTCTGCCGAAGCACGCAGACTGGAGATGGATGCTCGGACGGAACGACTCTCCGTGGTATCCCACGATGCGTTTATTCCGCCAGACAGAGTGCGGTCGGTGGGACAGTGTCATTCGTGCGATCACGTCGGAGCTGAGAGGGCTTTGCCGGCAGGGGGGGGAACAAGGATCATGAACCGGCTGGCATCCTCTTCCGACGGGTGGGCGGGAGTGCAACATCGGGCCGGAACGTTTCATCGCGGGGGCGCTCTCGACGAGGCGTTGGCCGTGTTGAGCAAAGGAGTACGCACCTATCCCGGCAATCCGGCACTCTTGAATGACTTTGGGCTCCTTCTGCTGGAAAAAGGACGTGCTCCGGAGGCGGTGAAGGTGTTCAAAGCAGTTCTCGCCCTTCTTCCCGCGTCCGGTGCTGCTCACTTCAACCTTGCGAATGCCGTGAGGGCTGCAGGGAACCCTGCGCGGGCCATCTTCCTGTACCGGCAGGCCTTGAAATTCGGGACCGTACTTCCTGAAGTGTTCAATAATCTTGGTCTCGCGCATCGGGATCTAGGGGACATGGCGGCGGCGAGGGAAGCCTACGGTGATGCTCTTGGCCTCGATCCGCACTACGTTCCCGCCGCAATGAACTGGAGCTATGCGCTCGTGCAGGATGGTCGACCGTCGGAAGCAGTTGGACTGCTCCGTGATGTCATATGCGCCAGACCGGAGTATGCCGATGCGCACTGGCTCCTGTCGCACGCCCTGTTGCTTCTCGGGGAGTACCGGGAAGGGTGGCGGGAGTACGAATGGCGGTGGGCAAAAATGCCCGTTGCGCCGTATCGCAGGACCGACCCGGCGCGGCAGTGGCACGGGGAGGATCTTCACGGAAGACGGATTCTTCTGTATGCAGAACAGGGGTTGGGGGATGCTGTGCAATTCATCCGGTATGCGCCTCTCGTTGCAGACAGGGGTGGCAGTGTTGTGGTAGAGTGTCACGAAGAACTTGTGGCTCTCTTTTGTACAGTGCAGGGTGTTCAGGAAGTGTATGCCCGGGGGTCGCCAGTACCCTTGTGTGACGTCGAGTGCCCGCTTCTTTCTCTTCCTGCGGTGTTCGGGACAACTGTGGCGACGATCCCAGCCGTCGTTCCCTATCTTCACGCCGGGGAGGAGCGTGTACGCTCATGGAAGACGAAAATAGCGGAGGCGACTGCGTCTCTCCGGGTGGGGTTGGTGTGGGCCGGCAGTGCGCGTCATCGCAATGACGCGAATCGGTCTCTTCCGCCGGGGGGGCTGATTCCGTTAGGGTCCCTTGATAAGGTGCGGTTCTACAGTCTCCAGAAGGGGGATTCTGCCGACACTCGTGTTCGGGTTCCCCGGGGCCTTGTGCTGACGGATGTGAGTCAGGAGCTTCCTGATCTTGCTGAAACCGCGGCTGCGGTGCAGGCGCTTGATCTGGTCGTGACGGTCGACACGGCGGTAGCCCATGTTGCCGGGGCGGTCGGTGTGCCGGTCTGGTTGCTGGTGCCGTATGCGCCGGACTGGCGGTGGATGCTGGGTTGGGCGGACACGCCGTGGTACCCTTCGATGAGGATATTCCGGCAGGGGGCCCCTGGCGCCTGGGGTGCCGTTATTGCAGATCTCGTTGATCGGCTGCGGGCTCTCGCTCCCTCCTCCTGATGTATCCTCTTCCACGGGGCCTTTTACCCCCTGCTCTCCCTAAAGTCTCCGGGAAACCTTCCGATAATATACTCAGAAGGTGAAGAAACCCAACAGGTTACCGACACCGCTTTCAAATGTACATCTACAACAACCACCCAGAAAGGGGGTCGCAGTATGGCACAAGAAATAGCTCTTACTTCCGCAATGCGGGCAAACCTGCTGAGTTTGCAGAACACGGTGAGCCTGTTGAACCGGACGCAGGATCGTCTGTCGACCGGTAAGAAGGTCAACAGCGCACTGGACAGCCCGACCAACTACTTTGCTGCCCGGGCACATCTCAACCGCGCCAACGACATCGGTACCCGGAAGGACAGCATGAACGAGGCGATCCAGACGGTGAAGACGGCCAACAGCGGTATCGAGTCGATCAACACCCTGATCGAATCGGCGAAAGGTATTGCCCAGGCCGCTCTTGCCACGAGCGACGCCACCCAGCGGGCGCAGTACGTGACGCAGTACAACGCGGTGATCAGCCAGATCAACACCATGGCGAGCGATGCCGGGTACCGCGGAACGAACCTCCTCGTCGGCAACACGCTGACCGTGAAGTTCAATGAGGATGGTGCGAGTTCACTGAGTATCGATGGATTCACCGCGACCGCGACCGGTCTGACTGTCGGTATCGTCGGTGATGCGGGCGGCATCGCGGCGTCCTGGGCGGATGCCACCAATGGCACGGCGTCGATCAACTCTGCAATGACACAGCTGTCAGATGCTCTCAGCACGCTGCGTGTGAAAGCGTCGTCGCTGTCGTCAAGCCTGAGCATCGTGCAGACACGTGCGGATTGGGCCGATCAGATGGTTGCCACGCTCCGGGCAGGAGCCAACTCTCTGACCGAAGCCGATATGAACGAAGAAGGTGCGAACATGCTGATGCTGCAGACCCGGCAGTCTCTGGGGACCACGGCATTGAGCCTGTCCGCCCAGAACGCTCAGTCGGTCCTCCGGCTGTTCTAAGCAATCGCGCACCACGTGATGGGGAGGCCACGGCCTCCCCCATCGCGAGCGGGGAGTAAAAGGGTGCAGCGCACGAGGGACAACGTTCAATCAAGGGATATCAGATCATGCAGGCAAATCAGGCAGAAGTCTATAGCCGGAATCAGATGGCGGTGCTGGGAGATCGGGAAGCGGAAGCAGCGGTGCTCATGAAGGCAGCCGCGATGATGAAACACGTGCAAACCCATTGGGCCGCTCCCGAGAGGGACAGGATCCTGGAAAAAGCCCTCCGCTACAACCAGCGGTTGTGGACATTCTTCCAGGTCGCGCTGCTCGACGAGAAGAATCCGTTGCCGCAATCGATCAAAGAAAATGTCTTGCGACTGAGCGGGTTCATTGACCGGCGAATCTTTGATACCCTTGCGTATCCTGCCCCCGAGAAGCTGGATATCCTCATCAATATAAACGCAAACATTGCTTCGGGCCTCAAAGGCTCTGGAGAGTAGGTTTTCGAAACCGGAGTGTGTGCCATGACCATCTCCACCATCGTATACCCGGACGCCCCGATCGACGGAATGAAGAACGAAAGGTTCTCGGGAGGGAAGCGGGAGCAGATGGACAATGAGCGTGAATCTGCTGCCCGCATTCGCGTCTCCGGTCAGGCAGTGGCATTATTTGAGGCCGGACACGACGGTCGCCTTGAGGTGTTCCGGGATCGAGTCCGGCAGGGGTATTACCTGCAGCACCATGTTCTCGATCATCTTGTTGATTGTCTTGCCCACGACATAGGCGCGTCCGGGAAGGAGTAATCCCCCCCACCCTTCCCGCCGTACTGCACCATGCTGCTAATTGTGTGTTGTGAAAGCGATTAGCGGGTACAAAAAAAATCGCCCCTTCGGCTAAAGATTCCCAGCATTCCGCCGATAATAGGAACAGATACGGCCTCAGAAGAGGCTGTGAACATCACTCATCATATTCCTAGAAAGGGGATAGCAGTATGGCACAAGAAATAGCGTTGACGGGCGCAATGCGGGCGAATCTGTTGAGCCTGCAGAACACGGTGAGCCTGTTGAACCGGACGCAGGATCGTCTGTCGACCGGTAAGAAGGTCAACAGCGCACTGGACAGCCCGACCAACTACTTTGCTGCCCGGGCACATCTCAACCGCGCCAACGACATTGTTGCCCGCAAGGACAGCATGAACGAGGCGATCCAGACGGTGAAGACGGCCAGCAGCGGTATCGAGTCGATCAACACCCTGATCGAATCGGCGAAAGGTATTGCCCAAGCCGCTCTTTCCACGAGCGACGCCACCCAGCGGGCGCAGTACGTGACGCAGTACAACGCGGTGATCAGCCAGATCAACACCATGGCGAGCGATGCCGGGTACCGCGGAACGAACCTCCTCGTCGGCAACACGCTGACCGTGAAGTTCAATGAGGATGGTGCGAGTTCCCTGAGTATCGCTGGATTCAGTGCGACCGCGACCGGTCTGACTGTCGGTATCGTCGGTGATGCGGGCGGCATTGCTGCGTCCTGGTCAGATGCCACCAATGGCACGGCGTCGGTAAACTCCGCGCTGACACAGCTGTCGGATGCTCTCAGCACGCTGCGTGTGAAAGCGTCGTCGCTGTCGTCAAACCTGAGCATCGTGCAGACACGTGCGGATTGGGCCGATCAGATGGTTGCCACGCTCCGGGCAGGAGCCAACTCTCTGACCGAAGCCGATATGAACGAAGAAGGTGCGAACATGCTGATGCTGCAGACCCGGCAGTCTCTGGGTACCACGGCATTGAGCCTGTCCGCCCAGAACGCTCAGTCGGTCCTCCGGCTGTTCTAATCCGGAAACCAATCAAGGCTCCGATGAGGGGTGGTGGTGAAATGGCCCCCACCCCTTGTCGGTGAGCGAGGTGAGACATGTCAATACATCAGATAGGGTTCGACGGGGGGCCGCAGGGCCTGCATCGTTCCCGTGAGAAGATTGACAGACTTGCCTCCCGGCCGGGTGCAGGAGGGGAGGGCAACAATGCGTATGACAAGCCGATCGCGGGGGAGAGGAGTGTACACGTATCGTCGGAATACCAGCGCCTGTCGGCGCTGCATGATCGCGAACACGCCGTCGCCGCGACGATCAGGACGATCGATCAAGGCTTGAAGGCTGCCGGAACCACGGTCGACGCGATGAAGAGGGAGCTGGAGGTGATCGTCAAGAATTTCCCTCCTTTCCCTCCGGGAAGCGAAGAGCGGGTCCGACGTTTGCGATCGTATGCCGCGTTGCGCACGATGATTGACCGGCTTACCTTCCCTCCGGAAGAGCAAACACGGATGGCGGGAGAAAAGGGAAAAAAGGCTGAAGCTGCTTCAACAGACGATTGGACGTTCGTTGTCGAATCCAAGGGCATGACCAAGACGGTTCGTGCGGAGGACGTCCGGAGAGGTGCAGCAGGGTTCCCACTTCCCGAGTTTTCACCCCCTGAGGCAGTTGACGACGCGACCATCCATCAGGCGCTGGGGCGCCTGGAAGAGGTGTCCGCCGGACTGCTCGCCAGGCGTGAACGGCTCCGGGAACAAACAGCCGGCGTCCCCGGTTCACAGGGTGACAAGGGGATGACGGAAAACAGGGTGGAAACACGCAGCCTTGCAATCAGGAAAAGCCTTGCCGGGCAGCCGGTAGCTCTTGCTCCCGGAAGCACGGCACAGCTTGAGCAACTCATGGGATAATGTATGGCTCTGAAGTTGTCACTGAAAGCAGATGAACGGGTTATTGCCGGTGGCGCGGTCTTGCGCAACGCCACCGGCAAAACCATAGAACTGATGGTCGAAAACGAGGTCCCACTCCTCCGGGAGAAGGAAATCCTCAGCGAAACACGGGCCGATACTCCCTGCAAGCGTGTGTACTTTGTCATTCAGCTGATGTATATTGACGGGGAGAATCTCCCGAAGTACCAGAACCTTTACTGGGATCTCGCGCGCGACATTCTCCATGCGGCTCCCAGTACAACCTCGCTCTTCAAATCGATCAGTGAGGCGATCTACAACGGAAGGTTCTATCAGGCGCTCAAAGAGACGCGCAAGCTGATCCAGTATGAAGAAAAGGCGATGGAACAGGCCCGCGGAGCGGGAAACACAAAGCCGTAGCGGACGAAATCCCGGAGAACGGGGAACGGCGTGATCACCAGCGCATTGGATTGAGAGAGACCATGGCGATACAGGAAATAGTTACCGGAACAAGTCCGGCTGACCCGGTCAAAGGGAACCGCGGGCAGTCGGCGCAAAAAGGTGCCGTGCGTGGGAAAAGCAAGGATGAGCATTCCGACCGCGTGGAAGTTTCCGAGGAAGCCCGTGCCCTCTTCGACGCTGACCAGACGCGCCGCTTTGAGGCTATCCGCGAGAAAATCCGCGAGGGGTTCTATTTTCAACGTGACGTAACCGAGAAGGTCGTGGATGCGATATTGAAAGACCTGAAGAAGACGCCTCCCGCGCCCTGACCCCGGTCCCGGCCGCCGTCGGGGCGGTTGACAGTCGTCCCCCAATACCGTACATTCTGTCTGATGTACGTCTTGCCACTCATGCCCGTGTACCGCGTAGATCGAAAATCAGCGAATCGATAGTGCATGCTTCTCCCCGACCCGTTGTCGACCCACTCGCCTGAATCCCTGCCTCGTCCATGCGACAACGGTAGTCTGTGAACTTGCGCGACACTTGAGAGCGCCGCCCTCATGAAAGATCTCTCCATAACCGTCCTCGTCGCCGATGACCACACCATCGTACGCCGCGGGCTGGTGTCCCTGCTATCGCTCGCCGCCGACATCGAAGTTGTGGGGGAAGCTTCGGACGGTAAGGTGGCCATTGCGCTGGCATTGGAGCTTGACCCGGACGTGGTTCTGATGGACATCAGCATGCCTGTTCTGAACGGACTGGAGGCCACGCGCCGGCTCAAGAAGGAGGCGCCGCACATCAAAGTCCTCGTGCTGTCCGCCCACGACAATGAGGAGTATGTCCTCCAGGTCATCCGCAGCGGGGCGAACGGCTACCTGCTGAAGAACAGCTCGGCAGACGATCTGTATTCCGCAATCCGGTCCGTCCATACCGGCCATGCATTTTTCAGTCCGACGGTGTCAAAAATCATCCTTGATACCTACATCAAGTCGACCGATTCCGCTGACCCGGGATCGACCGGTGCGGGTGTGCCGGACAGCCGGCTAACACCACGGGAGCGGGAAATCCTCCAGCTGATCGCGGAGGGAAGGACGCACCAGGGGGTAGCCGAGCACCTCCACATCAGCACCAGGACCGTGGATACTCATTGTAACAACATTATGAAAAAGCTTGATATCCATGAGAGTGCCGGCCTGGTGACATATGCAATCAAGAACGGGATTGTCATTCTTCCGCGGTAGGCCTATTTTGGCCATTTCCCCCCTTTCATTCTGCCTCTAAGCGTTTTCTACGTATGTCCGACCCCCCTAAATACGCCATTCGACGTATTGCCACCAGTTGGCCAATATTGTTACATTGGTTACGCATTCCCCCAGATGTGAATATTCACCAGCCAGAGTGATATGTTCATGACGAACCTGTCGCATACTAACGGCACACTGACCGGTGACGGACGAGTGATGAAAGTGCTCCTGGTTGACGACGTCCAGGAAAACCTTGAATTGCTCGAGGACGTCCTGTCAGAAAACGGTTATCAGCCGCTTCTCGCCCGCAATGGTGTCGAAGCGTTGCACCTGGTGCAGACCGACACGGTGCACATGATTGTGGCTGACGCCATGATGCCGAAGATGGATGGCTTTCAGCTCTGCAAGGAGATCCGCGCCATTCCGGCCTGTGCCACGGTGCCGTTCATCATCTACACGGGAAATTATGTTGATGCTGGGGATCAGGAATTCGCCCGCAGTATCGGGGTCGACCGCTATGTTGTCAAGTATGCGGGCCTCGGCGCGCTGGTCCAGGCCATCAACGAACTCGCTCAGCAGAAGTACGGGCGGACGCCCGAGGATGCGGCTCCTGCACAGGAGCATCTTGACGATCAGGAATTTCTGGAGAAGCACAGGGCCATCGTCATCAAGAAGCTCGAAGAAAAGATGACGGAACTGGAAATGTACGCCGACACGCTGATCCGGAAGAACAAGGAGATTCAGGCGTCGGAAGACCGGTACCGGACCCTCTTCGATCATGCGAGCATCGCGATTTTTGTTGTCGACCGGGCCACGGGAAAAGTGCTCGACGTCAACCGCGCGGGAGTCGAATTGCTGGGATACACCCGCGAGGAGCTGATGGCGATGAACCGGCTTCCGCTCGGGGCCGGCGGGTTCACGAATGCGATACTCGAAAGCGCCGGGTTCTCATCGGGGGAAACCACCATTACGCGGAAAGGGGGAGAGTCGGTGCCGGTCGACCTCGGCGTCGGTCCCCTGACCCGTCCGCAGGATACGCGTGTGCTGTTATACGTCCGGGATATCAGCGAACAGAAGCAAATGCGGGAGCAACTCATCCAGGCAGAGAAAATGACGTTGATGGGTCGCCTCGCCGCAGGTATTGCGCATGAGATCCGTAACCCGCTTTCCGCTATCGCCCTGAACCTGCAGTTCCTCATTCTGAAGACTCAGGAACAGACAGAGATGAGTGACCCTCTGAAAGACGCGCTGGAGGGAACGCGGCGCATCGAGTCTGTTATCGAGAACACGTTGAATCTCGCCCGCGTCACTCCGCCGGTTTTGAAGGAAGCCCAATTGAATGATATCGTTCAGCAAGTGCTCGGCTTCATCAAATTGTCGGTGCAGCAGAAAGACGTCAGGTTTGCGACACGGCTGGCGGACGGTATGCCGCCGGTGTGGATCGATGCAAAGCAAATCCAGCAGGTCCTCCTCAATGTGGTGCAGAATGCGATCGACGCTTCCCCGGAAGGAACAGACGTCGAGCTCGGCACCCTGCTCAGCGGCGAGGATGGAAGTGCGGGAGGGACCGTCGAACTTTCCGTCCGTGACCACGGCCCCGGCATCTCCCAAGACGATCGCAAGCATCTCTTCGAACAGTTTTTCACCACGAAGGCCGGCGGTACGGGGCTCGGCCTGTCGATTTCCCGACAGATCATGGAGAAACATAGGGGGGAAATCCGGATCGACCCGGCGGACGGCGGAGGGACCATCGTTCGACTCCTGTTTCCACTTCACAGTAATCATTAAGAGGAATTCGCCATGGCGAAAGCACGGATACTGGTGGCTGATGATGAGCAGATCCTGGGAACCACACTCAAAAAGATCCTGGGTGAACTCGGCTATACGGTAGCCCTCTGCAACCGCGGGGAAGAGTTCTTCCAGTTTCTGGAAGATCAGAAACCCGACATTGTCCTTCTTGACATCTACCTCGGCGAGATCAACGGCATTCAACTGCTGAACAGGATGCGGACCGAGGGATGGCAGACACCCGTGATCATGATGACTGCACATTCGGACGTTTCTCTGGCCGTCCGTGCGATGAAAGAAGGAGCGGCCGACTTTGTCGTGAAGCCGTTCGATCTGAATCATCTCGGTGTGCTGATCGACAAGAATCTGGACCACGCGCGGTTACAGACACAGGTTAAGTTGCTCCAGGAAGAGCTGGAAGAGGAGCGTTCCCGATCCGGCATTATTGGGAAGAGCGTTACTCTTCGACGCGCGATGGAGACAGCGCAAAAGCTCGCCATGGGAGAGAACACGACCGTCCTCCTCGAAGGGGAAAGCGGCACGGGAAAGGAGCTGATGGCACGGTTTATCCATCAGCAGAGCTCCCGACGCGAAAAGCCGTTTGTGACGCTGAACTGCGGCGCAATTCCGAAAGAACTCGCCGAGAGTGAGTTTTTCGGCTATGAGAAGGGCGCATTTACCGGGGCAACGGAAAAGATGAAGCAGGGGAAATTTGAACTGGCCGATGGCGGTACCATCCTGCTTGATGAAATCCGGGAACTCTCTCTGGATATGCAGGTCAAACTGCTCCGGGTCCTCGAGGAAAAGCGGTTCTACCGTCTGGGCGGGACAAAAGAAATCAGCGTCGATGTCCGCGTTATTGCCGCCTCCAACAAAGAACTCGCACGGGAGGTGGAGGAAGGGCGGTTCCGCGAAGACCTCTTCTATCGGCTGAACGTCGCGTCGGTACGGATCCCACCCCTGCGCAACAGAAGGGAGGATGTCGGCGACCTTACCAGCGCATTTCTTGCGGAATTCTCACGCCGGTTCAACCGTTCCGTGCCTGCCCTCACGCCGGAAGCCCGGCTGTATCTGGAGCAGCTCCCGTGGAAAGGAAACGTGCGAGAACTGCGCAACGCGATGGAACGTGTGGTGCTTCTGAACAACGTTCCTGCATTGACCCCCGAGCACTTCGGGTTCCTGCGCCCAGCCGCGACCGCTGGGGGAGCCGGGTCCGGGAACGGCAAGGCGTTTGTCCTCGATATCCCTTCCCAGGGAATACGGATGAGTGAGGTCATGAAGGACCTGATTCTGAAGACCCTGGACATCGTCGGCGGCAACCAGGTGCAGGCGGCGAAAGTTCTCGGCCTGACACGCTCGAAATTACGGTATCGGATGGAACAGCTGGGGATCCGCCCCGAGCAGCGCACATACAGGACGGGCGTGTGAAACGTTCCGCAAAAGATACTCGACGAGTCTCCGCACATCCACGACGCGGGAGCGGCGGTGTCCGCCATGCCGCCGTGCCGCCGAGACCTGACGAGAGGGGAGTGATCGAGGCACTTCCGGGGATGCACTGGCTGAGTGGCCCGCGGGGGAAGTGGACGTTTGCCAATAGCGCACTGCTCGCTTTCATAGGTGCTCAGGGACGTGCGATCCTCCGTGACCCCTGGAGTTCGATTGTGCATGAGAACGATCGCGCGTTTGTCATGGAAGCTGTCACAGCGGCCCTGCGCGCACGTCAGCCATTCAAGGTTGAATGCAGGGTCCTGGCCGGGGGCGGAGACGTCCGGTGGTGCGCCCTGCATGGAAACCCCCGTGTGCAGAACGGACGTTTCATCGGTTTTGCGGGAAGTCTGTCCGACGTCACTCCCCGGACCTATGCACAACACGTTGCCCGGGAGCAGGCGCTTCGTTTCCGTGTTCTTTCGGAAACGATCGATCAGGTCTGTATCTCCATTGATGAGAACGGAGAGATCCTCTCATGGAATCCGGCAGCGGAACGGCTCACCGGCATCGGGATGTCCGGGGCGGTCGGACGAGCCGTGTACGATCTCTTCCCGGCGCTCTCACCAGCCAGTCTGCAGAATGAGTTCGGCATCATCCGTGCCGGCGGAGCACGGGGGCGTCTTGTGCTTCCCGTACCCGCGCGGGGAAAGAGTGCAGGGCTGGAGTGCGCTGTTATTCCGTGCGGGCGCATGTACATGCTGCACGAGACATCGTACGCTGCGGCCGTTGAGGATGCCGGGGAAACGGTAGGCGCCAACCTTGACGGTTCAGAGGTTGCGGTGGTACCCGGGGCTGAAATCGATGTGCTTCGCATCCTGGCATGCGCTGATGACCTCATCACGTTCCAGGACACGAAAGGGCAGTATCTCTTTGCCACCGGTGGCGTCCGTTCATCCCTGTCACCGCACGACTTCCCGGGACGGGTTCCCGGTCAGATTTTTCCTCCCGAAGTTGCGCGGCTCCTGATGGAGCGCCACAGCACGGTCCTTGCGACGGCGGATCATCTGTCCGCTGAATGGAGCATGGTCCGGGACGCAGCCACGACGTGGTTCCGTGATCATCTCTCGCCGGTCCGCACTGCGGACGGCACCCCTGCGGGCGTTGTGACGATCTCCCGGAATATCACGGCGCAACGGCGTGCGGAAGAGCGGTTGCGGGAAAGCGAAGAACGATATCGGCGGTTTGTGGAGAACAGCAACGAAGGGATCTGGCGGTGGGAGACCCGCGAACCCATTCCCACGTCGTTGCCGGAAGACGATCAGATCCGTCAGATTCTTGAATTCTGCTACGTGGCAGAGTGCAACCCCCCTGTTGCGCGGCTTTACGGTTACGCCCGCACGGAAGAGATGGTGGGTGTGGTACTGCGGAGGGTTCTCCACGGCGATGACGACGCACACCGCGAGCTGTTGCGCCAGTTTATTCAGAGTGGCTACTGTCTCAGCGATATAGAAGTGGCACATGCCGATCGTGGAGGAAGGCCCCGCCACACGCTTCACAATCTTGTCGGCACCATCGAGCATGGAAGCCTCGTGCGCGCCTGGGGAAGCGTTCGTGACATCACCGATACGGAATTGGCCGAGCGCAGACTCCGGCTTCTCGCGCATACGATCACCAGCACGCGGGACTCGGTGTCCATCACCGACCTGGACGACCGGATTCTGTACGTCAATGATGCTTTTCTGATCATGTATGGATATCCCGAAGAGGATCTCCTCGGCAACAACATTGCCATGGTTCGTCACGCAGACGGCGACCCTGCGCTGATGGATCGGATCAGTTCGAGCACACGGGAGGGGGGCTGGAATGGTGAGCTGATCAACCGGCGTGCGGACGGTTCGCTGTTTCCGGTGGAGCTCTGGACATCGACAGTGCACAACGATGAAGGTGAGCCGGTCGCGATGGTCGGCGTGGCACGCGATATCACGCAGCGCAAACAGGCGGAAGAGGAACTGCGCACATCGCTCAGGGAGAAAGAGGTCCTGCTCAAGGAAATTCACCACCGCGTGAAGAACAACCTGCAGGTGATATCCAGTCTGCTCAGTCTCCAGGCGGAGTATCTCAAAGACGAACAGATGGTCAAGGCGTTGAAAGAAAGCCAGAACCGCGTTCGCTCGATGGCGCTCATTCACGAAAAACTCTATCAGTCGCGCAACCTTGCGGAAATCGATTTCAGTGACTACGTCCGGGAGCTGACGAGCCAGCTGATCCGCTCCTATGGTATCGGGGCACACGGTATCTCGCTGAATGTTCAGGCATCGCAGGTATTGCTGGCCGTGGACCGGGCCATCCCGTGCGGTATTATCGTCAACGAACTCGTCACGAATGCCCTCAAATATGCTTTTCCTGACAATGAAGGGGGACGAATCGATGTTGAACTCCAGCCCGTCGAGTCCGGCCGGATCCGGCTTGCGGTTCGGGACAACGGCGTCGGGCTCCCGGCGAACCTGGATTTTGATACATCTGATTCGCTCGGTCTGACCCTGGTGCGGATGCTGGCAGACCAGGTGCAGGGGACTATCAGTGTCCATGCCGGCGAGCCTGGAGCGGAATTCGTCCTGACCTTCCGAAAGTGACAAGAGACCATGCGCACAAAAGCCATCATGCTGGTTGAAGACGAGATGATCGTCGCCGAGGATTTGACCCACTGGTTGGTCTCCCTCGGGTATACCATTGCGGCTCGGGCTGCGAATGGCAGAGAGGCCCTGCAACGGTGCGAAGCCACCCGGCCGGATCTGGTCCTGATGGATATCCTGCTTCCCGGCGACATGGACGGGATCCAGGTGGCAACACAGCTTCGCGACCGGTATGACATACCGGTCGTGTATATCACGGCATCGTCCGATGATGCGACACTCGCCCGTGCAAAAGTCACAGAACCGTTCGGGTATATTCTCAAACCGTTTGATGAACGGAGTCTGTACTCCACCATCGAGATGGCTCTGTACAAGCACCAATCGGAAAAACGCTTGCGTGAGAGTGAGGAGCGGTTCAGACTCCTCTTTGAGAATGCGCCGGTCGCGTTTCAGTCACTCGATGCGGACGGCCACGTTCTTCGCGTGAATAAGGCATGGCTTGAGCTTTTCGGGATGTCGGCTGACGAGGTGATCGGTCGATGGTTCGGAGAGGTTCTCGCGCCCGGGAGCGTTGACCGCTTCATTGCCAATTTTACACAATTTAAGAATTCGGTTGTGACCGACAGCATCCTGCTTGATGTGGTCATGAAGGATGGCAGCATCATGAGGGGAGTATTCAAAGGGAACATTGCCGTCGACCACAGGGGGATGTTTGAGATGACCCAGTGCGTACTGGAGAGCCGGAACGATCCCGGATCGGGGTCGCTGACGTGGAGGACACCGTTCGGGGAAGAGTCTGCGATCAACCCTGAAGGGGGTGGACCTCCCGGCACCGCTCTCCTCGTGCAGCGCGATGGAGTCATTGTCGGAGCCACTCCCGCACTCTCGACGGTTGTCGGGTGGACGTCGGAGCGTTTGACCGGGATGGCATTGCGGGATATTCTTCCGTCTCCGCGGATCGCAGACACGATTCTGGATACAGTGTTTTCTGTGGGGCATCTCGGGGAGCGCACGGAAGATCTCCGGGGGAGCGATGGGCGGGTCCGGCAGGTGCGCCTGTCCGGTTTTGTGTATCAAGGGCACGGGGGGATTTGGGAGCGCGCGTGTCTGATTCTGCACAATACATGAGTGATTCTCCAGGCCACTACCCGGTCATCGGGTATCTGGAGCGTCACCATTTCTTCACCCAGGTGCTCGTCGCCCTGGCCTACGTGGGAATCGGGGTTCTCATTCTCAGGTATGCCACGGTGGAAGGCAGCGTCGCCCTGGTCTGGCCCCCTTCCGGCATTGCTCTGGCCGCGGTCGTCCTCTTCGGGATGCGGGTATGGCCCGCGGTAATGGCCGGTGCGTGTATAGTGACGATTCTGACGGGAGCTCCGCTGACCTTTGCACTGACGACGGCCGTTGGCAATACGCTCGAAGCAGTCGCCGGAGCGTACTTCCTTCGCCATGCCGCCGGGTTCAACTGGGACATGGGTCGGGTCAAAGACGTACTTGGATTTCTGCTGTTTGCGGTTGCCATTGCCACCATGCTGGGATCAACAATCGGCGTTGCCGGGTTGTGTGCCAACGGATTGGCACCGTGGAGTGATGCAGCCAGACTCTGGCGGATCTGGTGGATGGGCGACGCAATCGGAGTACTCATCGTCGGCTCATTCCTGCTCGCCTGGTCGGTTCGATCGACTCAGAAATGGCACATGTGGAGGCGAGTGGAAGCGGCGGGCGTCATGGCCATCTTTTTTCCCGTCATGGTCGTCGTCCATGGCGGAACGCTTCAGCTGGAGATCAGTCACTCCCTCTCGTTCGTGTCGTTCCCGTTTGTGATCTGGGGTGCGTTGCGGTTCAGCCAGAAAGGAGCGACATTGACGGCGGCGCTGGCGATTGCCTATGCAGTGTGGGGTTCGGTGCAGGGCGTCGGCCCATTTTCGTCGGAGACCTCCGGACTGACTATGGTTTTCCTGCACGGCTACACAGCGTCACTTGCCGTCACGGGCATGCTGATCGGCGCAGCCATTACCGAACGCCGCCGTGCCACACACCAGTTGCAGCGCGCAGGTCATGAACTGGAAGACCGCGTGGAGGAACGGACGGCCGCGCTGCGGGAAGAGTTGACCCGGCGCAGCCGTGCCCAGGAAGCGTTAAGGGCAAGCGAGGAACGCTACCGCCACATCACACAATGCATCACCGACTATATCTATACGGTGACATTTTCCGGAGGAATGCCGGTCACGACCCAGCACGGCCATGCCTGCGTGGTCATCACCGGACATACCAGCGAGGAACTTGCCGCGGATCCGTATCTCTGGATCACCATGGTGCACGCGAGCGACCGTGCCCGCGTTCTGGAACAGACGCGGTCGATCATCTCGATGCGTGAACCCCTGGCAGTTGAGCACCGGATCTGGCGGAAGGATGGAGCCCTGCGATGGGTCAGAAATACCATGGTGCCCCGATGGGACACGCATGGTATTCTCACCTCGTATGACGGACTGATCCAGGATATCACGGTTGAGAAGAGCGCGCAGGAGGCCATCAGGGAGAGCGAGGCCCGTTTCCGCGCCGTCTTCGAATTCGGCGGGCTTGGCATGGCGTTGACCGATCTGCACGGGACCATCCAGCAGGCCAATTCTGCCCTCGAGCATATCCTCGGATACGGCCCGCATGAACTGGAGGGGAAAACCCTGAAGGACATCACACATCCGGAGGACTACGTCCGCGAGATGGACCATATCGCGGCCTCCCTGGCATCCGGCGTCGATCAGACGTTCAAGACGGAAAAACGATACCTGCACAAGGACAAATCGCTGGTGTGGGGAAGGTTGACAGCCACCTTTCTCCGCGACGGCGAATCCAGGATCATCTGTGGCCTCGGGATGGTTGAAGATATCAGCGAGACCAAGGCGTCGGAAGAAGAACGCGAACGGCTCGTGCGCGAACTGCAGGATGCTCTGGCACGGGTGAAGACATTGAGCGGATTGCTGCCCATCTGTTCCTCCTGCAAGAAGATCAGGGACGACCGCGGCTACTGGACGCAGGTCGAAGGATACCTCACGGAGCACACCCAGGCACAGTTCAGTCATGGTATCTGTCCCGATTGTCTCACAAAGCTGTACCCCGAGTATGCGGAAAAGAACACGATCGGAAACGGTCAGGAGCATTCATCGGAGAACCAGGGTTCCACCAGCACACGGAGTGAACCGGGATGACCAAAGCGTCCATCCTTGTTGTCGAAGATGAGCACATTGTAGCCAAGGACGTTGCCACGCGCCTGGAGCGGCGGGGATATGCCGTGGTCGCGATTGCCTCCACCGCAGGGGAAGCGATCGAAGCCGCCGGCACGTACCGCCCTGATCTTGTGCTCATGGATATCATGCTCAAGGGGGATGTCGATGGCATCGCCGCTGCTGACAGTATCCGGGAACTGTATGGAATCCCCGTCGTGTATTTGACGGCCTATGCTGACGAAAACACGCTCCAGCGGGCCAAAGTCACCGATGCGTTCGGGTATATCCTGAAGCCATTCGAAGAACGCGAGCTCTCTATCACGATTGAGATGGCGCTCTACAAACACCGGATGGAAGCGAGGCTCCGGGAGAGTGAGCGATGGCTGGCAACGACGCTGCGCAGCATTGGCGACGCGATTATTGCGGCAGACACCACGGGCGCGATCACCTTCATGAA
The DNA here is from genome assembly GCA_963714855.1 of uncultured Bacteroidota bacterium. Lineage (GTDB taxonomy): Bacteria > Bacteroidota > Ignavibacteria > UBA10030 > UBA6906 > JAGDMK01. The sequence continues at coordinate 41,461 of CAVQPT010000001.1, forward strand.
TCCGATCGCCGAGCAGTTGACGGGCTGGACCCAGGAGGATGCCCTGCGCCGCCAGCTGGCGGACGTCTTCCAAACCGCGTTTGATGCTGCCGGTCAGTCCGCTCCGGCTGCGACCGTCCTTGTGAGCAGGGAGGGAAAACGGATTCCCATCGAAGAGAGCGCTGCGCCCATCAAAGATGATCGGGGCGACACTAACGGCATTGTCGTGGTGTTCCGCGACGTTACCGAACAGCGCAGGGCAGAGGAGGCGCTCCGGCACAGCGAAGCGCAGACAGCGGGAATCATTGCCTCGGCCATGGATGCGATCATCACCATCGACAGCAGGCAGCACATCGTGGTGTTCAATACCGCCGCGGAGCAGATGTTCCGATGCTCGGCGGCGGATGCGACCGGTAGAATCTTTCAGGAGTTTGTACCGGAACGCCTTCGCACTCACCACCATGCTGCCATCGAGGCGTTTGGACGATCAGGCATCACAAAGCGCCGCATGGATTCCCCTGAAGTCAGCGTCGGTACACGCGCTGATGGCACAGAATTTCCCGTTGAGGCATCGATCTCGCAAATCGAAAGTCGGGGAGAGAGACTCTACACCGTCATCCTTCGCGATGTCACAGACCGACTCAAGGCGGAACATGATCTGCGCGACAGTGAAGAGCGGTACAGGCGGTTTTTCGAAGAGGACCTGACGGGGGACTATATCGCGCGGGCCGACGGGACGTTACTGGACTGCAACCCCGCCTTCGCCCGCATCCTCGGGTATCCCTCCGTCGTGAGTGCGATGGAGTGCAACGTCCTCTCCATCTACCCCTCGCCGGATGCCCGTAATGCGTTCTTCGCAGCTCTGCACGCCAGGGGTCGCGTGGAGGAGTTCGAAAAGGACATCATACGGTCAGACGGGCAGACCATTCATGTCGTGGAGAACGCAATCGGCCGATTCAGTGCCGAGGGGCGGCTGCTGGAGTTCAAAGGATACATGTACGATGTCACCGAGAGGAAGAGGCTGGAGGAGCAGGTGCGACAAACGCACAAGATGGAAAGCATCGGCACTCTTGCCTCCGGGATCGCACATGACTTCAACAACATCCTGAACAACGTCATTGGCTTTGTTCTCCAGATCAAGAAGCACGTTCATGAGCCTGAAAAAGTCCTGAAATACAGTTCGACGATCGAAAAATCCGCGACCCGTGGAGCGGAACTGTCGGCCCAGCTTCTGTCGTTCGCTCGCAAGGCAAAACGCGAGAGTGTCACGGTCAATGTTGCGCAAATTGTCGACGAAGTCTATGTACTGTGCGGCGAGATTTTCCCCAGAAATATCGCCGTCTCGCGCCATGTCGATGAAGGTCTCCGGAGCATCCTCGGCGATCACGGTGAACTGTATCAGGTGCTCCTGAATCTCTGCGTCAACGCACGCGATGCTGTGGCCGCCCGCGGTGAAACGACGACGGGAAATATTGCCATAGAGGTGTTCAATGGCCGCGTGGAAGAAAAGGTGGCTGCCCATATGTTCCCGACACCCGTGGAGCACTACGTAGAAGTGCGCGTGAGCGATGACGGCGTGGGGATCCCTCCGGCGATTCGTGAACGGATTTTTGATCCGTTCTTCACGACCAAGGAACGCGGCCGCGGCACCGGTCTCGGTCTCTCTGTTGTGTATAACATCGTGCGCAACCACCGCGGGAATATCGTCGTCGAGAGCGAAGAAGGCGAAGGGAGCACCTTTCATCTGTACTTTCCCGCCGTCAATCAGATGTCCCCGGGCTCGGACGCAGCGGAAGAGGAACGGTCCTATGCCGGACGTGAGGAAATGGTCCTTATCGTGGATGATGAAGAGTCGATGCAGGAACTCGGACGGGAGCTGCTGGAAGAACAGGGATACCGCGTCCGCATTGCGAGCAACGGTCAGGAAGCCATCGACGCGTTCCGCCGTCAGCACGAGGATATCAGCCTTGTGATTCTCGATCTTGTGATGCCCGGCATGGACGGCGGACAAACGTATCTGGAGCTGAAGAAGATCGATCCAAACCTCAAAGCGCTCTTTTGCACGGGCTATATGCCCGATCAGGTCATTTCCGCACTGCTGGAAGAAGAACATCTGGAGGCCATTCAAAAGCCGTTCAACCCAGAGTCCTTTATCCAGCTTGTCCGTGACGTTCTGGACGGTCGGAGGTAGCCGTGTCGTTTCACGCACAGGTGCAGGTGCTTGCTCCCGGGACCGCGCAGGACCGGCAGGATCGTGATGAGTCCCTGCACGCTGTTCTCGACGGCGTGCATGCAGGGGTCCTCTTGCTCCACGCCGACGGACGAATCCTCGCGATCAACCGGAGGGCGACCGAGCTGTTTGCAGTGACCATGGACAGGGCATTGACGTCCTCGTTTACGAAGGACTTTTCCGATCCTGAGAGCCCTTGTGCGGAGTTCGGTGACCGCTGGCGCAAAGCTCTGGACGGCGAGCCACAAATTCTTGAATGGAAGGCGCGCCGGCCCACTGACGGAGTATCGTTCGATGCCGAACTCGCGCTCCGGAGCATCCGGGCGTACGGCTCGCGGATCGTGGTGATGACGGTCCGCGATGTCAACGACCGGAACATGAATCAGGAGCGTCTCATGCAGACGCAGCGAATGGAGAGCCTGGCGACGGTCGTTGGCGGTATCGCGCACGAATTCAGCACCATACTGGACAATGTCCTCGGTTTTGCAACCCTTATCAAGAAGTACATTCACGACCATACCAAAGCCCTCAAGTACAGCCAGGCCATTGAGCAGTCGGTGCAACGCGGCGACGAGGTCACCAAACGCCTGCTCGCATTTGCGCGAACCGGGGAGCGCTCGCCCGAGCCGGTTGGCGTCAGCGGCCTCCTGGATGAAGTGGCCGAAAGAGCATCCAGGGACTGTCCCAAGCAGATCCGCGTCATCAGCAAGTACTACAGAACGCTCCCTGACGTGCTGGCAGTACGCTCAGAGCTCCACCAGGCGCTGGTAAATCTGTGTCTGAACGGGCGTGATGCGATTGTGGCGAATGCCGCACGCGAGGGAAGGGGAACGCTGACCATTGATGCCACGCGGGCGGCGGTGACGGAAGAGCTTTCTCCCGCTTTGTTTCTTCCCGTTGGTGAAGAATGTCTCGCCATCAGCATCGCAGACAATGGGGTGGGCATCCGCCAGGAGATCGCAGAACGGATATTCGATCCCTTTTTTACAACGAAAGAACCCGGGCACGGGACAGGCCTGGGTCTGTCCATCGTCTATACGATCGTCCGCGCACACCATGGAGCCGTCCTTGTCGACAGCCACATCGGGAAGGGGAGCACATTTCGGGTGTACATGCCGGTTCACGATCCACGACGCAGGCATCTGTATCGAAGCGAAACGGCCTCGGCGCGGTCAACGGAACTTGTCCTCCTGGTTGACGATGAACCCGGCATGCTGGAGTTCGGTCGTGACATACTGATCGAACATGGCTACCGAGTCGTGACGGCCGCGAACGGCAGGGAAGCGCTGGATGTGTACCAGCGGCATGCAGACGAGATCTCCCTCGTCGTGCTGGACCTGCTCATGCCGCATATGGATGGCGGCCAGACGTATCTTGAACTGAAGCGTGTCAACAGATCCGTCAAAGCACTGTTTTGTTCCGGGTACACCTCGGACGGTGTTATCTCCTCGCTCCTTGGAGAAGAGCATCTCCGCGCGGTGCAAAAGCCCTTCCAGATTGAAGAGTTCCTGACAGCGGTCAGGGAGACTCTCGACGCCCCCCGCTGATCCCCTCGTTCCACTCTGTCGTCGCTTTGTTGCATGCACCTGGCTGATATTCTGCAGGGAAGCATGTCTCGCGATCACCCCGTCCTGCGTGCAATCTGCTAAATCCTTATCCCCCTGTGGCCGGAGGTCCTGGTGCGCGGCTGGCATGCCTTTTGGGAATTCTTTGTCGCGGATCAATGGGAGGAACGGTGAGTCATCGGTCAGATGTCATAGGTGGGAAGGTTCGGTGCATCCTGGTTGTGGAGGATGACCATCTCTTTCGCAAGGCGCTGCTGACATACCTGTCATCGCTGGGATATGAAGCCAGCGGCGTTGCCACGGCGGAGGAGGCCTTGCGGGCATCGTCGCTGTCCGGTGTGGATATGGTGCTGATGGACTATCACCTCCCCGGAATGAACGGCATCGAGCTGGCGCATGCGTTTCATCGACGGGACCTTCACCCGCGGATGATTCTGATGTCCGGATACCTTGCCCAGACCATTCACGAAGAAGCGCGGGCGGCCTCTATCGATGAAGTGCTCAACAAACCGCATGACATGACGACGTTGCACAGGCGCATCCGAAATCTCATAGAACACGAGGAAGGGTATGGCCCCGCGAACTAAGCGCTGGTTGTTTGATGAATCGGATGGGGAACGCTGCCCGGAATGCGGCCACGCTTGGATCGAAATGGGTCCCGCACACTTTCCGGATTGCCGGTACTTCTGCCTGGATGGTGATCGGGACGAAGAGGGTACCTCGTTTTCGATGGTCATGCAGGTTGCCCCATCTGGTGTGCCTGTGGAAGCGTGAAACGTTTGCCGGGCCAGCGCAAACCCCAAAAAAAACCACCTGCCCGATTCTAGCCACCAGCATCGAATCCCCCGGTGCGATCTCGTTCCCCAGGAGAGTAGAACGCGAATTCTGAGCTGAAATCTATGAAAGATCCCCCCATCAAGGGGCTGTGAGGGATTTCTCCTTGGCATGGCATTAGAAGGGGAGTCAGGAAGGCGCGGGAGGTGTGCGGATGTGCGCCCGGGGACATCATCATCAGCGGCGGTACGAAAGCTCATGAGCAAAGCAAAAATCCTCATTGTCGAAGATGAACGGATCGTTGCGACCGATCTCCGGAACCGTATCGAACGGTTCGGATACCAGGTTGCCGCGATTGTGTCGACCGGCGAAGATGCGATTGCCGCTGCCCATGCTCACGTCCCCGACCTGGTTCTCATGGACATCACACTCAGAGGGTCGTGTGACGGCATCCAGGCCGCTGAGGAGATTCGAAGCCGGTGCTCCATTCCTGTGGTCTATGTTACCGCGCACGCAGATGATCAGACGCTGGAACGTGCGAAGATCACCGAACCCTTCGGCTATGTGCTGAAACCATTTGCCGAGCGGGAACTTCAGACCACGATCGAGATGGCATTGTTCAAGGGGATGACGGACAAGCGTCTGCGCGAGCATGAGCGGTGGCTCTCGACCACGATGCGGACGATTGCTGATGCCGTGCTCACCACTGACATGCGTGGAGCTATAAGGCTGATGAACCCGGTGGCGGAAACGCTGACCGGGTGGTCTGCAGCGGAAGCCATTGGGAGACCGATTGAAGACATCTGCCGCTTCGAGGATCTACGTGAAGGTCTTACCGTGCTGATCGGGCGCGAGGGCAGGAGGAATTCGGTTGACCGTATTGTCACCCCGATCCGCGACGGCCGCGGCCAGGTGGAAGGGACCGTCTACGTGTTCAGTAACCGGAACGAACAGGAGCAGGTCCTGTCGGTTTTCGACAGTATTGCTGAGGCCATATACGTTGCAGATCCTGATACGCATGGCATTCTCTATGCCAATGCTCATCTCCAGAAGAGTTACACCACGCCGCTGATCGGGAGGAAGTGCCATCAAGCCCTGTATGGCCTGGAGGTCCCCTGTTCGTTTTGCACGATGGAGACTGTCAAAGAACTGCACGGTGAGCCGTACCGGTGGGAGTTCCATCATCCTGTGCTTGGTCGCGATTATCTCATGACCGACAAGATCATCCCCTGGTCTGATGGACGACTCGTCCGGTTGGAGGTGGCATCGGATATCACCGAGCACAAACGCGCTGAGCGTCTTGAAGCGTCGGTCAACACGATCGCCAAAATGGCTCAGGAATCGCGGTCGGTCGAGGAACTCTTCTCGTCCGTCCATACAGTCATTAACGGTCTGATGATGGCCCGGAACTTCTACATAGCCATCTATGACGAAGATCGTGACCTCCTCACGTTCCCGTATTTCGTCGATGAACTCGATGAGACCGCGCCGGATGTGCCTCCCGGACGGGGCCTGACCGCGTACGTCCTCCGGACGGGCTTACCGCTTCTTGCAACGCCTGAGATCTTCAATGATCTCGTTGCGCGAGGCGAAGTGGATTCGATCGGTGCACCGTCGATCGACTGGCTGGGTGTGCCCTTGATCGCCGAGGGGAAGACCATTGGCGCAATGGTAGTGCAGAGTTACGAAAACATGGTCCGCTACACGGAAGAGGAAAAGCGGATTCTGCAGTTTGTCTCGTACCAGGTAGCGATGGCCATCTCGCGGAAACAGGCGGAAGAGCAGCTCCGCAAACTCTCCCGGGCGGTTGAACAGAGCCCCGCTTCCATCGTGATTACCGATCTGGACGGCGTCATCGAATATGTGAATCCGAAGTTTGAACAGGTGACAGGATATTCATCCGACGATGCGGTCGGCAACACGCCGCGCATTCTCAAGTCGGGTAAGACAGCACCGGAAGCCTACCGGGAGATGTGGGAGTTGCTCACGAGCGGACAGGAATGGCGCGGCGAGTTCGCCAACAGGAAGAAAAACGGCGAACTGTTCTGGGAGTTTGCGTCGATATCGCCGATCAGAGATACGGCCGGAAAAACCACCCACTATGTCGCGGTGAAAGAAGATATCACCATGCGCAAGCGGATGGATGAGGAACTCATCAGGCTGGCGCATGTCACTCGATCCATCGGTGAATTTGTTGTGATCACCGACACGCGGGCGCGTATTACCAGCGTGAACCGTGCGGCCCTTGATCGGTTCGGCTTCACCGTTGAGGAGATCGTCGGCAAAGGAGCGGCATTGTTCCTTGATGCATCCATCCCGTCCGACCTGGTGCACGGCATTGTCCGGGGAACGCTCAGGGGCGGATGGAGCGGCGACGTGCTTGTTCGGGCCAAGACCGGACCATCCTTCTGGGTCTCCCTGACAACGTCTCTCCTCACCCACGATCGGACACTCCTGGGCAGTGTTATTGTGGCTCGCGACATTAGCGAACGCAAGCAGGCGGAAGATCACCTGCAGGAATCCGAAGCCCGGTTCCGGTCAGTGTGGGATCACTCCCGTGAGGGAATGCGCCTGACGGACGCCGACGGAAAGATCCTGATGGTGAACGAAGCGTTCTGCACACTCGTCGAAAAGCCGGCCGAAGAGCTTGTGGGTAAGACCATCGACACTCTGTACCACCGCGATGTGGCGCAGCATGTCCTCGCCCTATACAGAAAACGGTTTGCGAACAGAGAGTTCGAAGAGTTCTTCGAGAAGGAGAGTACGCTGTGGAATACTCGACGCGTCTGGTTTTCCGTGTCGAACGCGATCGTTGAGGGTGAAGGGCAGGATGCCATGCTCCTCAGTCTCTTCCGGGATATTTCGGAGCGCAAATCGGCAGAGCAGGCCCTTGCACGTCACGCAGAAGAGCTGATGAAGGCCAAGTCCGTTGCGGAAGAACAGGCCCGCATGCTCGAGATTCAGGCCGTTGAGTTGCGTCAGGCACAGGAAGAAGCGGTGCGCGCCTCCCGGTTCAAGTCAGAATTCGTGGCCAATATGAGCCATGAAATCCGGACGCCGATGAATGGCGTCATCGGCATGACAGGTCTCCTGTTGGATACGCCGCTTTCCGCCGAGCAGCGGGAGTATGCGGGAATCATCCGCACTTCAGGAGACGCTCTCCTCACCCTCGTCAATGATATCCTGGATTTTTCGAAAATCGAAGCGGGCAAACTCACCCTCGAGTGTCTCGATTTCGATCTGCGTACGACCGTCGAAGAAGCAATCGACCTCCTTGCTCCACGCGCGCATCAGAAGAACCTGGAAATCTCCTGCGCGATCCAATCCGACGTTCCGTCGGCACTGTACGGCGATCCGGGTCGCCTGCGCCAGGTGATCGTCAACCTCCTGAGCAATGCCATCAAGTTCACCGAGGTCGGAGAGATCTCTATCCGGGCGAAAACGATAGAAGAGGCCGAGAACGACATCGTCCTGCGGGTGGAGGTCGCGGACACCGGGATTGGCGTAACGGCGGAGGCCCGGGCACGACTCTTCAAGCCTTTCTCGCAGGCAGATGGATCAACAACCAGAAAATATGGCGGGACCGGGCTGGGCCTCATGATCTCCAAGCAACTGGCTGAACTGATGGGGGGTACGATCGACGTGGAGAGTGAACCTGGAGAAGGAAGCACATTCTGGTTTACGGCCAGGTTCAGCAAGCAGGCGGCGACCGATCGGAAGTCCAATCTGGACGACGACGGAGGGGACGCACGCACGACTATCCCTCTGCCCCTCGAACTCCCCACGTACCCATCATTACGGGTCCTCATTGCTGAAGACAATCCGGTGAACCAGAAAGTTGCGCACCGGATGCTCTCGAAGATGGGATGTCGGGCTGACGTGGTTGCCAACGGACACGAGGCCCTCGCAGCCGTACAGATCGCGCCCTACGACATTGTCTTCATGGACTGCAACATGCCGGAAATGGATGGATTTGCTACGACTGCTGCAATCCGCGGAATGGAAGGAAGCCACAAACACACGGTGATCATTGCTATGACTGCAAATGCGTTGAAGGGCGACAAGGAAAAATGCCTTGCCGCAGGGATGGACGATTATATCTCGAAACCTGTCACCCAGAGTGAGCTCAACGGTATGCTCGAGCGTTGGGGGGCGGGAGAGCTGGAGGCCACCGATGTGTCGCGTTCTTCCTCTGACGATGAAGAACCGGCCGTTGACATGGCCCGGCTGGACGAACTTGCGGAACTCGGCGACGAGGAAGACCCGCACTGGATCTCCAGTATCGTCGAACGGTTTGTGGAAGACACGTCGGGACGGATCGTCAAGCTTGTCGTCGCTTCCGAGACCGGGAATGCGACCGATCTCGGACTTCTGGCCCATGCCCTGAAGGGGAGCTGCAGCAATCTCGGCGCCAACCGGCTTTCCACGCTTGCCAAGCAGCTGCAGGCCCTTGGGCAGAGGGGGTCCGTTGCGGGGGCAGACGATCTGATCGCTTCCCTGGAGAAAGAATTCGGACGCGTCCGGTCGGTCCTCGAAACCTTTACAGAATCACGGGTGCGGATGCGATGAAGGTTCTGATAGCCGAAGACGACAGCGTGTCGAGTTTTGTGCTCTCCACGCGAATTCGGAAAATGGGACACCAGGTCCTCGCCGCGGAAAACGGCCGTGAGGCATGGGAGCTGTTCCAGAAAGAGCACCCGCGTCTGGTCATCACCGATTGGATGATGCCGGAGGTCAGCGGCCTTGAGCTGTGCCGGAAAATCCGTGACGGAGAGGGAGCGGAGTACACGTACATCGTCCTGCTCACCGCGCTCAGCGGACGGGCACGCTATCTGGAAGGGATGGAAGCCGGCGCCGATGACTTTGTCACAAAGCCCCTGGACGCTGACGGTCTGCATGCCCGGCTCCGGGTGGCGGAGAGGGTCATGAACTTGCAACATGAAGTTTCACAACTGGAAGGTCTTCTCCCCATCTGCGCGTACTGCAAACGGGTCCGGGACGGGGAGGACCACTGGCACCCATTAGAACGATATGTCGGACAGAGGACGGAAACGACATTTGCGTCGACCTACTGCCCGGACTGCCGCACATCCTGAAGGAGGGAGATCAGTACTATCATGGGACTCATCAATGTTAGCGATATTCGGGCCGGAATGATTCTGGCGGGTGAGGTCAAGGACCGGAATGGCCGTGTGCTGCTGGCCTCCGGCCAGGAAATCACCGACAAACATCTCAAGATCTTCAAGATGTGGGGTGTCTCAGACGCCGATATCCAGGGCGTCGCCCAGGAAGATGTGGCGGCCCAGGATATGGCATCAGTGGATGCCGCGGTGTACAAGGAGGCAGAGCGGCTGACAAAGGAGCTGTTCCTGCATGCCGGAACCACACATCCGGCGATGAACGAACTCGCCCGCCTCCTCACCATGCGACATGTGCGTCAGATTGCGGAGGGCCGCCATGGAGAGTAACCCGCGTGAGCTCCTGAGAGGATATGTGGAGGTCTCGTCTCTGCCAACGATACATCTCCGGCTCGAAGAGGCCATCAACAATCCGAAGAAATCAATGTCGGACATTGCGAAAGTCATCCGGGAAGATCCTGGTCTGACGGCGCGACTCCTGCGCATCGTGAACAGCGCATTCTACAATTTCCCCTCGAGGGTCGAGACGATATCGCAGGCGGTGACCATCGTGGGAACGCAGCAACTCAGCGCACTCGCCCTGGCCACGTCCGTGATGCAGATGTTCAAAGGCATAGGCGAAGATCTCGTGAACATGCACTCGTTCTGGCGACACAGTATCGCCTGCGGTCTTGCGGCCCGTTTGCTTGCGATGTTCCGGCGGGAGACCAATGCCGAGCGCTTCTTTGTGGCAGGGATGCTGCATGATATCGGGCGCCTGGTTCTCTACACCAAGCTGACGGAACCGTCGAAAGAAATGCTCCTCGCCGCCAAAAATGAAAAGCAGCTCCTGTATGAAGTGGAGCGCCAGCGCCTGGGATTCACCCATGCGGTTGTGGGAGGCGTCCTTCTGCAAACGTGGAAACTTCCCACGAGTCTCGAAGAGATCGTGATGTATCACCATAACCCCAAAGCTGCGACGCGCTTCCCGGTGGAAACCGCGCTCGTTCATGTGGCCGACATTATCGCTCACGCAATGCAGCTGGGGAGTAGCGGTGAGATCTTTGTTCCACCCCTCGATCAGGATGCATGGGACCGCCTGAATCTGCAGCCGAGCATTCTTGCCAGTGTGGAAGAACAGCTCGACCGGCAGTATCAGGATTTGCTCCAAACTATGCTCGCGGACGCATGACATGACTGAGATGACGGATATCATTGAGCATCTCCGACAGACGGAGAGCCGCGTTCGGCACCTGGAGGACGTCAACCGCCGGGTCCTCGATGCCCTTGAGTTTGTCGCCTCGCTCGGAGATTTTCAGACCAGCATCAACCCCGATCAGGACTCTTCCTCCATTCTGGCTGCGACCCGGGCAAACCTCGGGCGTTTGTTGACGTTCCGGGGCACCGCGTTCCTGATGGATACGGCGGAGGACGGCAATCTTCTGATCGTGGATTGCGATCCGGTGGATGAGCGGGACCGTATTCAGGCGGAGATTGACAGTCAGATCAACGACGGGACATTTGCCTGGGCCCTGAATCAGAATCGTGCCCTGGTTGTGCCTGCCCGATCGTATGGTACATCGCTTGTGCTTCACGGGCTGGCGACCCGGTCGCGCGTTGTGGGGATGTTCGTTGGCATCCTCCCGGACGAAGAGCAGGTCATTACGGACGTGTCATTGAATCTCCTGTCGATTCTCCTCTTCACATGCGCAAACGCACTGGAGAATGCCGCTCTCTACAGAAAACTGAGTGACTACAACAAGACTCTTGAAGAGGGAATTCAGGAGCGGACAAAGGAGTTGCAGGTCGCCCTTGAACAGGCACACGTGGCAAACGCGGCGAAGCGACAGTTTCTGGCGAACATGAGCCATGAAATCCGCACGCCTCTCAATGGCATCATCGGGATTATCGATGTCATGCGCGGTACACCTCTCAATCCTGAACAGCGCAGATACGTGGATATTGTTCAGGGGAGCAGTGGCGCCCTGCTGACGGTCATCAACGATATTTTGGATTTCTCGAAAATCGAGGCCGGAAAGCTCACCCTTGAGCGCCAGCCTTTTGATCTTCGTGCAACAGTGGAACAGGCCGTCCATCTGTTTGCACACCGTGCCGGAGAAAAACGGCTGTATCTGCAGCAGGATGTCGATGCAGGGCTGCCCCCTGCCGTACTGGGTGATGCCGTTCGCGTTGCCCAGATTCTCACCAATCTGATCGGCAATGCGGTCAAGTTTACCGAACGGGGTGGGGTGACGGTGAGCGTGCGCGTTGAGGGCCGGTCGCAGGATACGGTTACCGTGCGTTGTGGCGTCACCGACACCGGCATCGGCATTGCCCCCGATCACGTGAAGCACCTCTTCCAGTCGTTCTCCCAGGTGGATGGGTCGATCACCCGTCGCTATGGTGGAACAGGCCTTGGTCTTGCGATATCGAAACAACTCATCGAGATGATGCACGGGACCATCGGCGTGGAGAGTACCCCCGGTACGGGGAGCACGTTCTGGTTCACGAGCGTGTTCGGCGTGACCGCGGCTCTGGCTGCACGATCCCCCGTCGTACAGGACCCTTCCGGCAACCGGAACGCGCTTTCTGCGCTTCGTGTGCTGGTGGCCGAAGACAATGAAGCCAACCAGATGGTCGCATCGATCATGCTCGGAAAGCTCGGCTGCAAAGTCGACATCGTGGCGAACGGGAGCGACGCCCTGGAGGCATTGGCGAAGCAGGAGTACGATGTCATCCTCATGGATTGCCACATGCCGGTGATGGATGGATTCGAGACGACGAGGATGATTCGCCGGACCGAAGGAACGGGGGTACACAGAACGATTATTGCAATGACCGCGAACGCCCTGCAGGGAGAGAAGGAACGGTGTCTGGCTGTCGGCATGGATGATTTCCTTTCCAAACCGGTGATTCTTGACGATCTGGCGGCAAAGCTGCGGCAGTGGGTGAAGGGAAATGAACCAGGAGCGCCATCCGCGCCGGCACCACAGGGAGCGCCGGAGCCGAACCCCGAGCGACTCGACCATACGCGTCTCCAGCACCTCCGCGATCTCGGCGCCCGACAGGACCCGGGAATGTTTGAACGTATCGTCAGGTCGTTCCTTGACGATGCCCCTGAGCGCATTGTGACCATGTGGCATGCTCTGGAAATCAGCGATGCCGAGAAATTCTTCGCGGCAGCTCACTCTCTGAAGGGGATCTCCGGAAATCTTGGCGCGATGGGAATGATGGCGCTTTGCCAGCGCCTCCAGACTGTTGGCCAGTCCGGAATGCTCGAAGGTGCCGAAACGATGATCCGGGAACTCGAGACGGAATTCGGCGTGGTACGGGAAGAATTTCAAAACGTCTATCTCACGTGTGAGACCCGGTCATGAAGGTGCTGATTGCAGAAGACGATGAAATCTCCCGTCAGGTCCTGGCTGCCCAGCTACGCAAGCTCGGCTATGAGGTCGTGGAAGCCGTGGATGGTGCGGCAGCGTGGGATGAATTCAATCGCTCCCACCCACAGATACTCGTCACCGACTGGATGATGCCGAATGTCGATGGGCCCGAGCTCTGCCGGCGGATCCGGTCCGTGCACCACAAGGGATATACCTACATTATCATCCTGACGGCGTTGGACCGGTCGATCGGTTATGTGGAAGGCATGGATGCCGGAGCCGACGATTTCGTGACGAAGCCTGTGGAAATCGCCGAGTTGCTTGTCCGCCTCCGTGTGGCCGAACGGATCGTCCGGCTGCAGGTTGAGAGGAAGCAGCTTGAAGACTTGCTCGCGATTTGTCCCAAATGCAAGCGCATCCGGGCCGCCGATGATCGGTGGGAACAGGTAGAAAGCTATATCGGCAAACGAACAGATGCGCAGTTCTCCCACGGTATTTGTCCCGACTGCTATTCGTCCATCGTCCGGCCACAACTTGATGAGTTGAAGGCACGGCGCACAGGATGAAGACCCGACACGGCCACGGGAACGGTCCGGCAGCATTGACGCAGAGCATGAAAAGGTGATGACGATGACGAACGATGCACCGCATGAGCCATTTGCTGAATTCCATGAGTTTCCGAAGGTGGGGAACAGCGCACGCCGGGCCCGGGAGAATGTGGTAAAGGCCTCTCACATCGTCAACCGCGGGGCCCAGGAACTCCACACGGTTGAAAACGACCCCGGGCAACCGGATATCGTGGTCCATCGTGAAGGGAACAAGGTCATCTCTCTCGATTTTCAATGCAAATGTGGCTGTTCGGCGGCTGTGCGATTCGAGTATGACGAAGAATAACCATCACCTGGCTGATACTGACCATTATGCTGTCTGGGGCGGCCCGCGGTTGTTCGGTTTTGGAGGAGTTTCCGTGGCACCCTTCATTCGACATATTGGCACCGCTCTTGATATAAAGAATGCAGAGCAAAGCTTCACGGACATACTACCGAAGGACCGTCTCATGATTACGCATCAAAGCAGCAGTCTCAGTCTCGGCATTGGCAGTCTGGCCTTTCTCGCAGGGGTTTTTGCGACCATCGTGACGGCGTATGCCATGGTGGCCCGGAGGGGTCGAACGATTGAGACGCTGCACGATCACTACGATGGTTGGGAAGAGGGGCTCGGGGTCTAGGATTCAGCTCCCGTGAGGAGACGGATTGAGATTGGCGTCGCCCGGGAACAACGGCGACGCAGACGGAGCATGGTGGGCATGCTGGATGGCCGGAACACGGATGTGAGGGCCGGGAATCAGAAGGCGCACGACGCGTGTGACGACTGGACAGCATAATGGCGACAGAATTCTTCCGACGAGACATCCTTGAAACTTTTTGACGCAACACGAATCCCTGTCCTGGGCAGGGCACTGGATGCGTACGCCCTTCGCCACAAAGTGATTGCCGACAATCTGGCGAACATTACGACGCCGGGGTATCGGGCGAAGACCGTTCGCTTCGAGGAAGAGCTGAGCGGTGCAATGCAGGGAGGACGTGTGCAGGGGATCAGGACGAACGACATTCACATGCCCATCGGCGGAGACCCCCTCTCGGGCGTTCAGCCGTTGGTGCAACAGGCTGACCCCGGCTCGCCGGGAAACCACCTGGCCAGCGGCGTCAACGACGTCGATCTCGATAACGAGATGGCAGAACTGGCGAAGAACCAGATCCGGTTCCGGTTCTCCGCGCGGCTCCTCAGCGACACCTTCCGCGGTCTCCAGAAGAGCATACGGGGTACACAATGAAACTGGACAGAGTATTTGCCGGATTGAATATCAGTTCCGCCGGACTGAGTGCCCAGCGTCGGCGGATGAATGCCATTGCAGAGAATCTCGCGAACGCCGACACCACGCGGACCGACGGTGGCGGTCCATACCGGCGCAAGATCGTGGAACTGAAAGCACGGGGCGCGCAGATGTTTGCTGGAATGTTGCGGCAGTCAACCCCCAGACTGGCCACGACACAGCCGGGACACCTGAGCGGCGTTTCCGGGGACTTGACCGGAAACCCGTCGAAGGTCGCTGTCGTCGACGTCAACGAAACGCACGATCAGTCCCCCCCCCGCATGATCTACGATCCGGGGAACCCTGATGCAGACGCCAATGGCTACGTGGCCATGCCGAACGTGAACATCATCACGGAAATGGTGAACATGATCTCCGCCTCGCGGGCCTTTGAGGCGAACGTCGTTGCAGTGAATGCAGCAAAGAACATGGCCAAAGACTCTCTGGAGATCTGATCATGAATGTACGAGCGATCCATACGCCGCCATTCCACGTGGAAGGGACACCGCGCCGCGACCGGCAGGAACCCTCGGGCACAACGCAGGCCCCTTCTCCATCGCTCCCGCAGGCTGTGGGGCAGGACAAACACCCGGTGCTGACGGCGGAAGAGCAGCGGTACTTTGAGACGCTCTTTCCGAGTCCCCTCCAAACCCTCCGCCCGCACAATGCGTACAACGGCGCGGGCGCGCAACACCAGGCTGTTTCAGGAACACTCGTGGACAGGAAGGCATAAGCCATGAAGATCGGTCAGGCCCTTACCTTGATGCCGAACGTCGGTCAGGCGAACAAAAACGGGATGATCGACAAGGCCCTCAAAGAGACAAACGCATCGTTCGGGGAATCCCTCCAGCGTGCAATTACGGATGTGAATTCCCTGCAGAGCGAAGCAGGGAAGGCTGTGGAGCGAATGGTGGGAGGGGAGGCGGTGGATCTGCACGAAGTGATGATTGCCGTCGAGAAGGCGCGGACCAGTTTCGATCTCCTCATGGAGATCCGCAATAAAACCATCGAAGCGTATCGCGAAATCATGAGGATGCAGGTCTAACCTATGGCACTGTCAGGCGCAGCGGTCCAACAACAGGTGGGCATGTTTGTCTCCCGCTTGTCAGGCGGTCAGAAACTCGTTCTCGTCGCAGTCACCCTTGGCGTGATCGCCGGTCTGATTGCACTTGTGATGGTCGTGAACACCCCGAGCTACACCACGCTCTTCACCAATCTGGCTCCCGAAGATGCCGCGAAGATCGTGGACAAGCTGAAGGAAAAGGGGGTTTCGTATACGCTCGAGAACAGCGGCAAGACGATCCTTGTACCCAAGCAGAGCGTGTACGACTTGCGTCTTTCGCTGGCGGGAGAGGGCCTTCCGCAGTCCAGCGTGATCGGATACGAGATTTTTGACCGGACCAACCTCGGGATATCGGATTTCGTGCAGAAGGTGAATTACCGGCGGGCGCTGGAAGGGGAGCTCTCGCGAACGATCCTGCAGCTGGAGGAAGTGGAGGGGGCCCGGGTGCACCTGGTGGTGCCCGAGAGAGTGCTGTTCCGTGAAGACGAGAAGCCGGCGACGGCCTCCGTGGTCCTGAAACTGCGTTCGGGAAAACCGCTCCGCAGGGAGACGGTCCAGGGGATCGCACATCTGGTTTCGAGCAGTGTCGAAGGACTCGAATCAAACAATGTGACGATTGTGGACTCGCGCGGGGAGTTGCTCTCCGACACGCACAAGTCCAATTCTCTCGCAGCGCTGACGTCGACCCAGTACGAGATCCAGCAGAAAGTGGAATCCTATCTCGGGCAGAAGGCGCAGCAGCTTCTCGAGAGCGTGGTCGGCTCCGGAAACGCTCTTGTACAGGTGAACGCCGATCTCGATTTCCGCCAGGTCGAACGGACGCTCGAACAGTACGACCCCGACAAGACTGCCATCCGCAGCGAACAGATTACCGAGGAGAAGACCAGTACGGGCGACTCGCTTCCGCCGTCGACGCGTGCGAGCACCGTTACCAACTACGAAGTGAACAAGACGGTCGAGCATATCGTCGAAAACATGGGCACCATCAAGCGGCTGACCGTTGCCGCGCTGGTGAACGGCGTCCCCACGGCGGTACAGCGGGAGGGACAGTCGGTGACAGAGATCCAGCCGCGTTCCGACCAGGAAATGCGCCAGCTGACAGACCTGGTGCGCAAGGCAGTCGGCTATGATGCCCTGCGGAACGACGAGGTCAGCGTCACCAATCTGACCTTCGGGCGTGAGACGCTCCAGGAACAGGATCTGATGTACAAGCCTTCACCCCTGAGCGACTGGACCGACTACAAGGAAGAGTTCTTCCTGGTGCTGGCCATGATCGGCGCGGTGGTGGTGTTGCGGTCGCTGGTGAATCGATTGAAACGGAAGATCGACATCCCCACGATGGAATCTGAGTATCCGGACCTTGCGACACAACTCCAGGGCAAACGTCCACACGTTGAGTTGCCGCCGGAAGAACAAGAGATGAGTATGGACGCGCTCATGCGCGCCGAGCGCAAGAAACGCGTTGTTGAGTACATCCGGGAAAAGCCGACCGAAAGCTCCCGGTTGCTCAAAGTCTGGCTTACAGAGGAGTAGGGCAGGATGTCCCAACCAGTTACGAAAGACCGTTTAACACCCCGACAGAAAGCGGCCATGCTGATGCTGTCGCTGGATGTCGAGACTGCCACCCGGCTCATGCGCCAGCTCTCGCAGGAGGAGGTTGAAGCACTCACCATCGAGATTTCGCATGTGCGTGGAATCTCCTCCTCGGTGGCAGATGTGGTGACGGAGGAGTTCCATCAGTTGATCACCGCTCAGGAGTACGTCATCCAGGGGGGGATCGACTATGCGCAGAAACTGCTGGAGAATTCTCTGGGATTCGCCAAGGCGACCGATGTGCTGGAGAAGGTGAAAGCCCTTACTCATGTCAAAGGGTTCGGGATGCTCAAGAGCGCCGACCCGCAACAGCTTGCGAGTTTTCTCTCCAAGGAGCATCCTCAGACTATTGCCCTGATCCTCTCGAACCTGAGTGCCGATCAGACGGCACATGTGCTCAACGAGTTGGGAGAAGAGTTGCGGAACAACGTCAGCTACCGGATGGCAACGCTGGGTAAGGTGTCGCCCGCGTTGATGGCAGAAGTCGAAAACGTGGTGGAAGATATTGCCCACTCCGAGATCAGCCAGAGCATGAGTTCCGTGGGGGGTGCCAAAGCCATGGCTGCGGTGCTCAACAAATGTTCGAGCGTCACCGCGAAGGGGATTATCGAGCACCTCGAGCAGACGGATTCCCAGCTGTCCGGTGAAATCAAACGCCTGATGTTCCTGTTCGAGGATCTCTTGTATGTGGACGATCGTGGAATCCAGCGCGTTCTGCGCGAGGTGGACAAGCGCGAGCTGGCGATGGCATTGAAAGTTGTCGATGACAAGCTGAAGGACAAAGTGCTCAGCAATATGTCAGAGCGGGCACAAGAGCTGCTCAAGGAGGAGCTGCAATACATGGGACCTGTCCGACTCAAGGAGGTGGAGGCGGCCCAGACACGAATCGTTGAAATCGTGAAGCAGCTGGAAGACCAGGGCGAGATTGTTGTCGCCGGTCGTGGCGGCTCGGAGGAAGTCTTTGTCTGACGTTGTGAGGATACTTAAGGCACCGGGAACCAGGATGCGGGTCGTCCGCATCCCCCGCCCGCGCACAGTGCCGTCGTCCCGCCCCCCTGAACACCAGGCGGCTGACGCAACGGCCGGGACGTTCGCTTCCCCGTCGGCAGCGGAATATGCCATTCCCTGTGAGGACGTCAATCATGAGCGGCGGGAACAGCATGCGTACCAGCGGGGGCTTGCGGAAGGAAAACGGATCGCGGACGCGAGCGTTGAGACCCGACTGGCCGAAGCGCGGCGGGATGCCGATGAGCGTATCGCCGGACTTATGGAAGGTCTCGCAACGCAGATGCGTACGTTTGCAGCATCCATGGAGCGGGACGCATTCCAGTTTGCACTCGCGGTAGCAGCACGGATCGTGAAAAGGGAAGTCCAGCTCGATCCCGAGACCGTTGTTCGCCAGATCCGCGATGCGATGCACCGCGTCGTGGGAGCGGAAACAATCCGGCTCCGGGTGCATCCTGACGATGAAGATGTGATTCACGCAAACCGTTCAGCCCTGTTCGGATCGCTCGACACGATCCGGGATATCGCCATTGAAACCGATGAGAGCATTGACCGGGGAGGGTGCATTATCGAAAGCCCTTCAGGAAACGTCGATGCACGTGTTGCCACACAGCTGCGCCAGATCGAAGCCGCTCTGTTCGGTCAACCTGTGAATGTCGAGGAGCGTGTGGTATGAGGCAGTCGCACGAGACGGTGCTGGCACCCGAGGCGGGAGATGGTCTGTTCTTTTCCCGGAACGACTATCTGAACCGGCTTCCCCACGTGGACCTGCTGAAGGTCAACGGCTCCGTCAAACAGGTCATCGGACTGGTCATCGAGTCAAGCGGGCCGAATTGTGCCATGGGGGATGTCTGTGTGATCAAATCCAAAGACGGTCAGGATGTGGCCCTTTCCGAAGTCGTCGGGTTCCGGGACAACAGGGTTCTCTCCATGATCCTCGGGGATGTTGCGCGGCTCGGACCTGGCAGCGAGATTGTTGCGACCGATCGGGCACTTTCGGCCTCGGTGGGTGAAGAGTTGCTCGGCCGCGTTGTTGACGGTCTGGGACATCCGATTGACGGGAAAGGTCCGATCGTGACGCGGGAGATCCGCTCATTCTACAGTGCCCCGCCGAATCCCCTGGAACGCCAGAGGATTACCAAGCCCATCGTGACAGGCATCCGTTCGATCGATACCCTGCTCACCTGCGGCGAAGGACAGCGGGTTGGCATCTTTGCCGGCAGCGGTGTGGGCAAAAGCGTTGCGCTCGGCATGATCGCCCGCAACACCAGCGCAGACGTGAACGTGATTGCCCTGGTGGGTGAACGAGGCCGCGAGGTATCGGAGTTCATGGATCGCGAGCTGGGAGAAGAGGGGTTGCGCAGATCGGTGGTGGTGGTGGCCACGAGTGATCAGGCGGCGCTGATCCGTCTGAAGGCAGCCTATCTTGCAACCACCATCGCGGAGTACTTCCGGGATCAGGGACTCAATGTCATGCTTCTCATGGACTCCGTGACGAGGCTGGCTATGGCACAGCGTGAAGTTGGCCTTGCGATCGGAGAGCCGCCCACAACGAAAGGATACACACCATCGGTGTTTGCGATGCTTCCGAAGTTGCTGGAACGCGCCGGGACCGCACGCAAAGGGAGTATCACAGGCATGTATACCGTTCTGGTTGAAGGCGACGACATGTCCGACCCGGTTGCCGACGCCGTGCGGTCTATCCTGGACGGTCATATCGTGCTCTCCCGACGGCTCGCATCCGCGGGACATTATCCCGCTGTGGATGTCCTGGAAAGCATCAGCCGCGTCATGCCTTCGGTGACCACGGAGAACCACCGCGCAGCAGCGCACCGTCTGATGGATATGATGGCGACGTATCGCGAAGCCGAAGACCTCATCAACATCGGCGCTTATGTCAAAGGGAGCAATCCGCGGATCGATGAGGCATTGCGCAACTGGGAGCGCATCAGAACATTCCTTCGGCAGGCCTCTGATGAACGGTCGGATTTTCACGAGAGCATAGACCAGCTTGTCACAATGATGGCAAAGTGAGGACCAGATGCGGGTTGGCGATTCCCATTTCTCGACAGTGATTCGCGTCAAAGACGTTCAGGTGAAGCAGGCGCAGCGTGAGCTTGCCGTCATCAAAATCACCAGGGCGCGTGAAGAGGGGACCCTGACCACGCTCGAGGAACAGCAGAATTCCGCGATGACGGACGCCGTCAGGAAGATGAAGACGAAAGCAGTCGATCTGCAGACAAGCCAGGCATTTCTTCAGAGTCTCGCACGGCAGATCGAGATACAGGGGGAGAAGCTCCGCGACGTGATCACCAGGGAAGAAGGAAAGCGCGTCGAGCTCGTGGAAAAGAGTCAGTCAAAGCAAATGATTGAAAAAATCGATCAACGCCGGAAAGATGAGGTGGAGAAGGAAGACGACCGGAAGGCCCAGCGGGTGATCGATGTGCTTGCCCAGCGATTGAAGGCGGATCAATAAGGCGATGAAAAAAGCGCTTCCCTACATTCTGATGTTTGCTCTCTCGACAGGTGGTGCAGCCGCGCTGGTGGGCGTGCTGTATGTGACCCAACCCCGGCTTTTCCGGGGGCAGGACATGCCTCCGGATTCAACGGCCCGGACCCGGGTGGACACCGTGGCGGGTGTCGCGTCGGCGCGCGCGATCCAAATCGTGGATTCGACTTCTCACGCTGCCCCGACACTCGATGCACCGTCTCACGCTCGGCAGGAATCCGTCGATTCCGTGAACGTCTTGCGAGAAGCGCTCGGTGAAGAGCGCTCAAAGTCCGCTGTACTGGCGGAACAACTCCGCACATCCATGGACAGCACCCTGAAGGTCGCCGCTGCTGCGGACAGCGTTCAGGGGGAGCAACGCCGGGCCATGGCAAAGGTCCTGGAAGCGATGGATCCTGAGAGCGCAGCGCGGATCCTGAGAGACTTCCCGGACGGTGATGTCAAACAGATCATTCTCACAATTAAAAAACGCCAGGCGGCAAAGATCCTCGCTGCGCTCGAGCCCGATCGCGCCGCCCGCATTATGAGGTGAAAGCTATGATCAGTCTCCCCATACTCCTGCTCCCGACAGGCGAGCCGGTGGATATGACGGGAACTGGCGGCACGACCCCCGGTGGCGAGGAGAACGTGCTTGGAGGTGAGGCCTTCCTCGGCCTGCTCCAGCAGCTGCTGCTCGGCAGTGCCGTGCAGACGCAACCTGGACAGGCGCTCGTTTCGGGAGGTTCTCCGTTCTCTGCAACCGGACCACCGGGTGTTGACCCGGCGACGCTCTCCCCTGTGATTGAAGCTGTAGGTTCCAGTCCGGAACTGCAGCTGGCCGGTGGAGCGATGCCGACGACAGAAGGTGATGTGACCGTGCCGGCGAGTCCCCTGCCACCCGGAACTGCTGTCGAAGCAGGACGATCCCCGGCGGCGACACCCGTGCCGGCTCAACCCGGTGATCCTCCTCGGCCGGCAGCCGAAGCGGCTGCGGACGCGTCGCCTGAAAGGAACGTCCGGCCCCCGGTGCCGCCGGGTGTTCAGCGCCAGGCTCCACAACCGATCCCGCCCGACCTGCTGTCTCTCGGCAGGAGCGAGAAGCACGATGCGCGAGGAATTCTCGCGCACCCGGTCGTGTCCAGTGTGCCGGAATCTGACACGCGCGAAATTCTTTCAATCCCGCTCGTGTCGGGAAAAACGAAACCCGGGGAACAAGTCCCCGATGGTCGAGGAACCCGGCAGGCCAGAGAGCAGGGCACGTCGCCGGACATCGCGCTGCGGCATGTCACGGCCCAGCGTGCCATCCCCAGGGCGCTCTTTACCACTTCGAACATTCCGGTCTCCAGTATGGAGGGGAATTCGTCGCCCGGCCGATTGCAGGACACTGCACCGGCGACGAAAGAGGCGGTCAAGAGCCCTGTCAGTCTGCAGCCTGCGGACAACCCTGCAATTCCGGCTGTTTCTTCTTCGGCGAGTGAAGAGGTTGTCCACGGTCGTGACGCCGGACCGTTGTCTCGCGCAACCGCGCAACCGGTGCACGCGCAGGATGCCGACGACGGAGCTGACGCTGCGACTGTACGGGAAGGCGAGCGGGATGCGGTGAAGCCCCTTCCGGCGCCGGGCGCTCATGCCCAAAGCGGTGAAGGGCGTGATACGTCGGGTCACCGGAGTCCATTCTTCCCGGCGGAGGCAGCCGGCATTATGCCCAGGGGTGATCAGGCGTCGGTACGTGAAACGTTCCGGGTTCCCGATTTCCTTCGCACGATGATGCCGGAAGCGGCGCAGAATGTGGTCGACCAGGTCGTCAAGGGGTTTTCCCTGCATGTCCAGGGTGAATCGTCCGAGATGCGGGTCATGCTGGAGCCGGAGTCCCTTGGTGAAGTTGTGCTGCATGTGCGGATGGACAATGGCAAAATGCAGGCGCAGATCGATGTCACCCAGGCGGCCGTCAAAGCCGTTCTGGAGACGAATCTTGGTCAGCTCCGGCATATGCTGTTGACACGGGGCATCGAGGTGCAGCGGATTGACGTCGCTCTGGGAGGCGACTCCCATATGCGCGGGTCGGAAAACGGCGGTGGTGGCCGTCATGGCCATCAGAATACTCGTCGCGAGTACAGCACCGAATCGGTTGAGCAGTATCAGACCGGCCGGATGCTGGGATATAACACCATGGAACTCATCATGTAAGAAAGGAGGGCCCCATGGCAACAGCAATTCAGACAGCTGCGCTCGCTTCGGCACCAACTCAGCAGATGGCAGGATCACAGAGTCTTCTGGGAAAGGACGATTTCCTGAAGCTGCTCATCACCCAATTGCGGTATCAGGATCCGCTCAACCCGCTTGACGGAACGGAATTTGCGTCCCAGCTGGCGCAGTTCAGTTCGGTCGAGCAACTGGCAAACATCAACAGCACGCTTGAAGCGAGCCTCGGCACCAATCAGTTGATGGCCCAATCAATCGGGAATTCACTTGCAGCCACGATGATTGGGAAAGAGGTGCGGGCGTCCGGCGATGCTATCCAGTTGACCGGCGCGGGCGATATCCGGCTCGGGTATTCGCTCTCGGCAGTCGCGGCCTCGGCGGAGGTGAACATCTACGACGCAAATGGCAGTCTCGTGCGCACGCTGCAGGGGACGGGGACGGACAAAGGCGACAACACGGTGGTATGGGATGGCAAGGACGACCAGGGAGCTGCTCTTGCGGCCGGGTCGTACAAATTCACCGTGAAGGCGCTGGACGGTGCGGAAACAGCCCTGTCCACGTCGCAATTCCTCTACGGCACGGTCTCCAGCGTTCGGTTCAAATCCACTGGGACGGTTTTTGTGGTGGATGGAGTCGAGATACCTCTTTCACAGATACTTGAGATTCTGGAGAGGAAAGGCAATGGCTGATACCTATGTCAATGGCGTGCGGGTGCCGTTTCTTCCCGCCCGCGGGGTCGACGGCCTCAAGGAGCGAACTCCGCTCAGCGGCTCGAAGGAATCCGCCTTCGACACCGTTCTGCAGGAGAAACTCCGGGGCCTTACGTTCTCGCGGCATGCCCAGGAGCGGCTGGATGCGCGCAAGATCCAGTTGAACGATACGGATCTGGCAAACCTGCAATCGGCCGTGAACCGGGCGGAGGAAAAGGGCTCAAAAGATTCCCTGGTCCTGCTCCGTGACATGGCTTTTATCGTCAGCGTCCGGAACCGGACGGTCGTCACCGCAATGGACAACGAACATATGAAGGAGAACGTCTTCACCAACATCGATAGTGCCGTTATCGCGGGGTCGTAGCCGGACATGGCCGTCCGGCAGTTGTCGACACGGGGCCGGTCCTCTTCACGTTGAGGAGGCCCCTCCAATCGGGCCGAATGACTGAAGCTCGATTCTCAAATAACAGTTGTACAGTCATTGTGAAAACAGGAGGGTGTACCCATGGCATTTCTGAGATCTCTCTTCGCCGGTGTTTCTGCGCTGCGGAATCACCAGACCATGATGGACGTCATTGGCAACAACATTGCCAATATCAATACCGTCGGCTTCAAGTCCGGACGGGCAACCTTCAGCGAGCTGTATGCGCAGACCCTGCGTGGCGCGAGCCGTCCGACGGGCGATGCGGGTGGTACGAATCCGATGCAGGTGGGTTTGGGCATGTCGGTCAATACGCTCGACACCATGTTCCTGCAGGGAGGCATTGAGACCACCAGCTTGCCGTATGACCTGGCGATTTTCGGGTCCGCGTTCTTCGTCGTGAACAAAGACGGTCAGCCTCTGTACACGCGCGCGGGGAACTTCCTGCCAGATGCCAACGGCCGCCTGGTGAACGGTGCAGGCGCAGTGCTTCAGGGCAAGATGGCCGATGCGTCCGGCAGAATCCCGACGGGAACGACCCTTGAGGATATCATTATCAACTCCGACATCAAGTCACCCGCCAAAGCGACGGAAAACATCAAGTACTCGGGCAATCTTGATGCGTCGGCAGACATATACAACGCTGGTCCTCCACCGACAGGCGGCATCACCTCTGCGTCGATCACCGTGTACGATTCCCTTGGAAACCGTATCCCGGTGACGATGACGTACACAAAGTCGGGGACGAATACCTGGGATTGGACCGCCTCGATCCCGGATCCCGCCCCGGCGACAACGTCGACAGTCGTGGGGAACGGCACAATGACCTTCAGTGGCACGGACGGCTCGCTGCAGCCGCCGACTGTAGGCCAGATCAACATCACGCCGACCTCGGGTGCGGACCCCCTGTCGATCGAACTGAACCTTTCAGGCGTGTCTCAGAACGCAGGAACGTCAGGAATCACGCCCAGGGAACAGGATGGCTACGCGGCCGGCACGTTGAAAAACGTCAGCATCGACTCAACCGGCCAGCTTCTGGGGTCATTCTCCAATGGGACAGTCCAGACGCTCGCACAGGTCCTGCTTGCGGAGTTCAACAATCCGGGTGGCCTCGTCCGGAACGGCGAGAACATGTTTAACCTCACCGGAAACTCAGGGACACCGGCCATCGTCACCGCAGGTGAGACCTCAAAGATCTATGCGGGTTCACTGGAACAGTCGAACGTTGATCTCGCTGATGAGTTCACGAAAATGATCACGGCGCAGCGCGGGTTCCAGGCGAGCGCGCGCATCATCACCACCAGTGACGAATTTCTACAGGAAGTTGTGAATCTGAAACGGTAAGAAGGAAAACACAACACTTGACTGCTCACAGGGACGTTCCGATCCCAAGCCTGCCATACCCCACGCCTTCCATGGGGGTGGGAGAGGAACGTCCCTCAGCAGGAGGACGCCATGATTGAACTGACGAAGCTGCAGAACACGCAGATTGTCGTGAATGCGGAATTAATTGAGTTTGTCGAAAGCACCCCTGACACACTCATCACGACCACGAACGGCAAGAAGCTGATGGTCAAGGAATCCGTGGAAGAAGTCATTGCGAAAGTGATTGCGTACAAACGCAAATGTCTGACGCTTCCACGAAAACGGGGGTAAAATAGCCGTTCTTTCCTGGCAGGACCCACCATCTGGCTGATATTCGCCACCACTCTTTCCACCCGCCCGCTTCATGCATCTCCATGCTATCCGATTACGCATTAAATCCTTGCCGCCGCTGGCACGTGTTTTGACGAATTCTGCGACAGTATCTCACAATCACCATTCAAGGCCATGGCAAAAACTGAAGAAACGGCGAATCAGCCCGCACCGGAGCCAGCGAAGCAGGAGCAGGGCGGCATGCCGATCAAGAAACTCCTCATGTTCGGCATACCGGTGTTCGTCGTGCAACTCGCGGTCGTGTACTTCGCGCTAACGAAATTCCTGGCACCGGCATCCACGGTGCACGGCTCTGCATCCGCCGCGGAACACGCTGCCACCGTAGAGAGCGTGGAACCGGGAGAGGCGAATATCTATGTGGTCAAAGATGTTATCGTCAATCCGGCAGGGACCAACGGGACCAGATTCCTGCTGACAACGGTGGGCTTCGAGGTGTCGACCCCTGAGGGAAAAAAAGATCTTGAACACAAAGACATCCAGGTCCGCGATGTTCTTAATTCGATACTGACCTCGAAGGAACTTACCGATCTCGTAAACGTGGAAGCCCGCGAACCGCTGCGCCAGGAGATTGCCAAGCGTATCAGTGAGATACTTCGGGGCGGATCGCTCAAGAACGTGTATTTCAGCAAGTTCATCATCCAGTAGCGAGACTGACGTGCCCGAAATCCTCTCCCAGCAGGAAATCGATGGTCTCCTCTCCGGCATCTCGACGGGGCAGATTGACGCTACAGACCCGGCGGAGCCTAAGAAGGCGGAGAGGGAAGCCATTACGTTTGATTTCCGTCTGCCCCACCGTCTCTCGAAGAACCAGCTGCGCACCTTCCAGGCGGTACACGAAAATTTCGGGGAGACCTTCAGTTCGTATCTCGTGTCACGGCTGCAAACCCCGGTGGCCATCAACGTGTCGTCCGTGGACCAGTTGTTCTACTCCGAATACATTCTTTCGATCCCGAACCCGAGCAGCCTGTATGTGTTTCGGATTCTGGAATCCGACGCCCTTGCCGTACTGGAAGTGAGCCCTCAACTTCTTCTGGCCCTGGTAGAGCATCTCATGGGCGGCGTGGCAGAAGGGGACAAGAACGCACGGCCGATCACAAAGATTGAACAGAGCATCGTGAAAGGGATCATGCACCACGCCCTGGCTGATGTCCAACGTGCGTGGAAAACGGTTGCCGAGCTCACCTTCACGCTGGAGCGGTATGAGATTGAAGGAGACTTCTTACAGATTGCGCCAGCAAGCGAAATCGTCATGGTGGTTTCGTTCGAAGTCGTTCTTGGCACGCAGAAGTACACGATGAACCTCTGCTTTCCAACGTTTGCTCTGGAGGACGTGCTCGCGAAGCTGAACGTGCAGCACTTTGGCGCCGTCAGAACGGGGAAGGGCGACAGTGACTGGACCGCGCCCCTGCTCCGGCAGCTCGGAACCACGTCGGTCGAAGCAACCGCCCACCTCGGGGAGACCACTCTCACCCTGCGCGAACTGTTGCATCTGGAAGCGGGCGACATCCTCCGGACCGGAATCCCGGTTACACACGAGGTGCAGCTCCGCGTCGGCGACACGACGTGCGTCATGGGACGTCCCGGGGTCTCGAAAGGAAAGATGGCTCTGAAAGTCACGAAGGTCCTTCGGGAACATTCAACAGGAGAATAGCTGATCATGCAAGAATCAACGTCTACGGACTCCGGGACCTCTCCGGCGATGGGTGGACAAGAGGCAGGGGAGATCGCGGCGGCGGCGCTGGAGGTCAAGACCGCGCAATTTCAGCCGATCGAACCCTCGGGTGGTCCTGCCGGTGATCTCGACCACAAAATGGAGCTGTTGATGGACCTCGCTCTGCCGGTGGCCATCGAGCTCGGGCGTACGCAGCTGCTGATCCGCGATATTCTCGATTTGCAGCGTGGGTCTGTTGTGGAATTTGAGAAACTCGCCAGCGAACCGGTGGACATCCTGATCAACGGCAAGAAGATGGCTGAAGGGGAAGTGGTGGTGATCGAAAAGCACTTTGGCATCCGTGTCACCAATCTGGTGGATGCGTCGGAGCGCGTGAAAGGGCTCGGAACGTAAGCTATGGAGTGGATCTTTGTAAAAATGCTGCTGTCGCTCGGAGCGGTGCTGGGGCTGATGTTTGGCCTGGTGTACCTCCTTAAACGGTTCGTTCTCGCCCGCCCCGGACAATCCGGCGCCGGCATTTCGATTGACGTTCTCGGACGCAAGATGCTCCAGCCGAAGAAATCGGTGGTGATCCTTCGCGTGGCCGGCAAGGTTCTCGTCATCGGTCTTTCGGACCAGGGCATGCACACCCTGGCCGAACTTCCCGATGATTCCCCCGCAGCCGATCAGGACGAACGTTCCAGCGCCGTCCTCCAGAAGACCGGGACATTTGCTGCGCAACTGCAGAGCACAGTGCAGGCGCTTGTGGGGCGACCCTACGGGAAGGTCAAACTATGAAACGCCTCGGTGTCGTGCTGATCATCCTTCTGGTGGTGGGAGCGACCGTGGAAGCGCAGGACAAGGCGTTGCCGATCCCCAAGGTATCGGTGGAAATCGGCAAGGCGACGAAACCGGACGATGTTGCGGTGACGCTGCAGATCCTGTTTCTCATGACCATCCTGTCGCTCGCGCCGGCGATCCTGATTCTGACCACCGCGTTCACCCGTATTGTTGTTGTGCTGCACTTTCTGCGTCAGGCAATGGGAACCCAGCAGGTGCCACCCGCGCAGGTCTTGATAGGGCTGGCGATGTTCCTCACGTTTTTCGTGATGGCCCCAACGTGGTCGCGCGTGAACACAGAAGCCCTGCAACCCTACATGAACAGCAGTATTACGCTGCAGGAGGCCGTGGACAAAGGCGTGGTTCCCATGCGCGAGTTCATGTTGCGGCAGACACGCGAGGAGGACCTGGCGCTGTTCGTGAAGCTGGCAAATGTCGACAAACCCCAGACCCGGGCCGATGTGCCCCTTCACGCCCTGATACCTGCCTATGCCATCAGCGAGTTGCGCATTGGTTTTCAGATTGGTTTCCTCCTGTTCATTCCGTTTCTGGTGATCGATATGGTCATCTCCAGCATCCTGCTTTCGATGGGAATGATGATGCTTCCCCCGGTGCTGATTTCCCTGCCGTTCAAGATCCTGTTGTTCGTGCTGGTGGACGGATGGCATCTGGTGGTCCGGTCGCTGCTGGACAGTTTCCACTGACGATGCGAGCGAGGCAAGGACATGTCTGAACAGTTGGTCGTGTACCTCTTCCGGGAGGCGTTCTATACGATGTTGCTGGTCTCGGCGCCGATGCTCGCCATTTCGCTCTTTGTCGGGCTGATCATCGCAGTGTTTCAGGCAGCGACGTCCATTCAGGAAATAACGCTGACCTTTGTACCGAAGATCATTGTTGTGGCGATTGTAGCGGTTCTCACGCTGCCGTGGATGATGGAAGTCATGATCAGTTTCACCGTGAACGTGTTCAACCAGATACCGGGGATGGGACGCTAGGCAATGGAATTCTACGCTCTCCAGTTCGTCCTTTTTCTTCTGCTGTTCCTGCGCTGTTCTGCGCTGATCGCACTGGCGCCGGTTCTGGGGCATGTGAGCGTTCCGGTGCAGATCAAAGCGGGTCTGGGTGTCTTCATGGCGTTCGTTCTCTATCCTGTGGTCGCCGCGCGGGGTCCCGTACTCGACCTGAACCTCGCAGGGATTGCCGTCCTTGCCGCTCAGGAGGTGATCACGGGGTTGGCTATTGGATTCGCAGCCGGCCTGATCTTCGCCGGGGTCAGGGCCGCCGGTGAGCTCATCGGATTCGATCTCGGTCTCTCCCTTGCCAATGCGTTTGACCCCGAATACGGCCCGAACAATATTATCGGCGGCTTTCTGTATCTCGTGTTGATCCTGGTGTTCTTCCTCGTCAACGGGCATCACTTCGTGCTGCAGGCGCTGGTCCTGAGTTATGATGCGGTGCCGGTGAACGGACTGGTGATCGGGGGCGCAGCGGCACAGCAGATGGTCTCGCTGACCGGCATGGTGTTCATTGTCGCTATCAAATGCGCCGCACCGATCATTGTCGCATCGTTTCTTATCAATGTGGCCCTCGCCGTGCTTGCACGTGTGGCACCACAGATCCATGTGATCATTATCAGTTTTCCGGTGAAGATTGGAGTCGGTCTGGTGGTATTGATGGCAACCGGGCCGTTCCTGATTTACGCGTTCAAGACGTTGCTGGCAGGATTTGAAGAGAACCTCGTGCAACTCATCAGGGTGATGTAAGGACATGGCGGAAGAGTCCTTTCAGGAAAAGACCGAACCTGCGAGCGATCGCAAACGGGAAGAGGCGCGGCGCAAAGGGAGTGTTGCCCGGAGCGTGGAGTTCAATTCCGCGTTCGTGCTTCTGTTCGGACTGATGATCCTCGCGGTCGGCAGCGGCACTCTGGTCAACGGCCTTGCCGACGTTGCCCGGTCGATATTTTCCGGCGCCGGCTCGATGCCGGTATCGATGCAATCGCTCCAGAGCATGGCCGGAACGGGGGCGATCAGGGTGGGGATGCTTCTCGCACCCCTCATTCTGGGGATCATGGCGGTCGGCCTTTCGGCCTCATACCTTCAGGTGGGCTTCGTGTATTCGCCTGAAGCGTTGAAGCCGAGTTTTGAGAAGCTCAATCCGCTCAACGGGATCAAGAAGGTCATGATTTCCCGCCGATCGCTGATGGAGCTGGCAAAAAGCCTGGTGAAGATTCTGGTGGTCGGAACGGTTGCCTATAGTGCTATCGAACAGGTCATCGGCGAGGCGCCGTCCCTCGTCGACAGCGACCCGGAAGCGCTGCTGGGATTTCTGGGGAATTCGGCGTTCGGTCTCGGTCTGAAAACCGGGCTCGCATTCCTGGTGCTCGCGTTGATCGATTTTTTCTTTCAGCGGTATGAGCACGAACGCAGTCTGCGCATGAGCAAGGAAGAAGTGAAAGAAGAGAACAAGACAATGGAAGGCGATCCGCTGGTGAAGAGCCGCGTCCGGAGTATTCAGCGGCGCATTGCCTACCGCAGAATGATGCAGGACGTGCCCAAAGCGGACGTTGTGGTGACCAACCCGACACACCTTGCCATTGCGTTGCGGTACGACGCAGACGACATGCGCGCCCCGACGGTTCTGGCCAAAGGGGCTGATCTCATTGCCCTGAAAATCAAGGAAATCGCCGCCGCCCATGCGATCCCGGTCGTGGAAGACCGGCCGCTGGCCCAGGCGCTGTACAAATCGGTCGACGTGGGCCAGGAGATCCCTGAAAAGCTGTTCCAGGCGGTCGCGCAACTGCTGGCATACATCTATCGGCTGAAACAGACATCACCAACGTATTCGGCGAACTAGGACGATGGAAGCTGCAGGAAAGACACTCTCACGCGGCATATGGAACGCTCCGATGAGGATCCTGGGCGCGAACAGCGATGTTCTTCTCGCTGTCAGCGTCATCCTCATTCTCGCGCTGATGGTGATCCCCATTCCGGCGATGTTGCTCGACATCCTCCTGGCGGCCAACATCACGATTGCGATTCTGATCCTGATGGTATCGATGTACCTGACCAACCCGCTTGAAATATCGGTGTTCCCGGGCTTGTTGCTCATCCTGACGATCTTCCGGCTCGGACTCAATGTCGCATCCACACGATTGATCCTTGGCGAGGCATACGCGGGCGACGTCATCGCCGCATTCGGATCGTTTGTGGTCAAGGGAAACTATGTGGTGGGGTTCATCATCTTCCTCATTCTGGTCCTGATCCAGTTTGTGGTCATCGTCAAAGGAGCCGGGCGTATTGCCGAAGTGGCCGCCCGATTCACTCTGGACGCCATGCCCGGAAAACAGATGGCGATCGATGCGGACCTGAATGCGGGAATGATCACGGAGAAAGAGGCCCGGGAGCGGCGTCGCGAAATTTCGCGCGAAGCGGAATTTTACGGAGCCATGGACGGCGCCAGCAAGTTCGTGAAGGGAGACGCGATTGCCGGCCTCCTGATCAATATTGTGAACATTATCGGCGGTTTCATCATCGGCGTCGCACAAAAAGGGATGCCGTTTGTGGATGCACTGCAGACCTATACGCTGCTGACCGTCGGTGACGGTCTGGTCACGCAGATCCCTGCGCTCATCGTCGCGGTAGCGTCGGGAATGATTGTGACGCGGAGTGCGGCGGGAAATGCGTTCGATATGGAAATCCGCGAGCAGGTGTTCGGGCGGCCCAAGACCCTGCTGATCGCCTCCGGTGCGTTGCTGCTGTTTGCCATTGTCCCCGGCCTTCCCACGATCCCCTTCCTGGTGCTCGCGTCACTCTCGGGTGGTCTCGGGTATGTGAAGCTCCGTGACCAGCAGAGCGCGGTGGCGGGGGAGCAGGAACCAGCACAGACCCTGCTGCCGAAAGAAGAGCGCGTGGAGGAGTATCTGCAGGTCGATCCCGTCGAAGTGGAAATCGGGTATGGCCTGATCTCGCTGGTGGACGAAACGCGGAACGGGGATCTCTTTGCCCGCATCACGAATCTCCGGCGGCAGCTTGCGATCGACCTTGGCCTGATCATCCCGCCGGTCCGGGTGCGCGACAATCTTCAGCTTGACCCGAGCGACTACGTGGTCAAGATCCGCGGAAACGTGACGGCGACGGGGTCGCTGGTTATGGACCGGTATCTTGCCATGAATCCCGGCACTGCAGACGGCGATCTGGACGGGCTCGAAGTCCGCGAACCGGCCTTCGGCCTGCCTGCGGTCTGGATTGCCGCCGGCGAGCGGGAACGGGCGGAACTGTTCGGGTACACCGTCGTTGAACCGTCTGCGGTTCTTGCAACGCATCTCCAGGAACTCCTGCGCAAGAACGCGGATAAAATCCTCGGCCGTCAGGATACAAAGAAGCTGATCGAGAACCTGAAGAAGGACTATCCGGCGGTGGTTGATGATCTTACCGCCGACCTGCTGCCGATGGGAACGGTCCAGAAGGTCCTGCAGAATTTGCTCCGCGAGGGCCTTCCAATCCGCGACCTCGTCACGATTCTCGAGGCGCTCGTGGATTATGCACGCGTGACGAAAAATGTCGATGTCCTGACAGAGTACGTACGGCACTCTCTCTCGGAGACCATCGCCCGATTGTACGGTGACGTTCGTGGTGTGATCCATGCGATTGCCATGGATCCACGGCTCGAGCAAACGATCACAACGGCCCTGCAGAATCAGCGGGAGACCAGCCCGAGCCTCGGTCTGGCGCCGGAGACCATCCAGTCGATTCACAGCAGCCTGACGGACAATATTGATCTCGCGCGGGCAGGAGGGCACGTGCCCGTCATTCTGTGCGCCGCGACGGTACGCCCGTATTTCTACCGGCTGATACACACCAGCTTCCCCGAAGTGGCAGTGCTGTCGTTCACGGAACTCCCTCCCGACACGGAGGTGGAATTCATAGGGAAACTTGAGGCAGACTATGAGAATTAGAAAATTCGTTGCACACACCCTCAAGGAGGCGACCGAGCAGATGAAGCAAGAGCTCGGGCCGGATGCAATCGTCATCAGCAACCGGAAGGTGACCAGGGGAGGTCCGTTCAATTTTCTGGGGAGAGAAGCCTTCGAAGTGACGGGAGCC
This sequence comes from uncultured Bacteroidota bacterium, assembly GCA_963714855.1. GTDB lineage: Bacteria > Bacteroidota > Ignavibacteria > UBA10030 > UBA6906 > JAGDMK01. The sequence continues at coordinate 75,173 of CAVQPT010000001.1, forward strand.
ATTGACGATGCAGTCCCGGCTACCGTCTCGACCTACCGGCGGAAGAGCGCCGCATCGCCGCCGTTCGAGCGGCACCTGGAAGAGTCCCGCTCCGCCCTCAACGACCAGACAGCGCTGGCCAGCCTTCGGACGCTCGCCGAACACTTTGGCGACCGCTCGACTGAGGACCAGAGACAGAACCCGGCATCCCGGCGTCGGACAGAACCGACAGAGATGGTGGAATTGAGAAGTGACATGGAGGATGTGAAGGGGACACTGAAGGCGATCGTTGATCATTTGAAATATACACGGATGCCCGCCCTCCCCGACGCGCTGCAGAAGGCCTATGGCCGCCTCGTTCAGCACGATGTCGACGAACATCTTGCCGCCGATATCATCCAGGCGGTGTATTCCCATTCTCCTCACGAGCAGATGAGCAACAAGCAGTATCTCGAAGAGCAGCTGCTTGCCGCAATCGCAGGGATTATTCCGACTGCCGGGAACGAGAAGTCGAGGCGCAAGAAGACCCGGGTGGTTGCCCTTGTTGGCCCCACCGGCGTTGGAAAGACCACGACCATAGCTAAGCTCGCGGCCATCAACAAGTTGCTGAGCGGCCTGGATGTCGGCCTGATCTCCGCGGACACCTACCGGATCGGGGCAATCGAACAGCTGCGGACGTTTGCGGGAATCGCGGATATTCCCATGGAAGTCGTCTACAAGCCGGTCGAAATGAGCGCGGCACTGCGGAAATTCCGCACCAAGGATATTGTGTTCGTCGATACGGTCGGACGCAGCCAGCGTTCGAAGAAAGAACTCTGCGATCTTGCAAAGTTTGTTTCAGCCGCCGAACCCGATGAGACACATCTGGTTCTGAATGCATCCACCAACGTGAAAACCTGCGAAGAGATCATCGATCAGTTCAAGGTGGTCAAACCGAACAGGCTGATATTCTCGAAGCTTGATGAGGCAGCGACGTACGGGCCGATGCTGAGCATCATCCACCGGCATCACCTCCCCCTTTCGTATGTCACCACCGGCCAGGCAGTGCCTGATGATATCCGTCGGGTCGAAGCGTCACAGCTCGCGGCGATGGTGTATTCGGGAGATATGGCCCATGCATGACCAGGCGACACGGATGCGGAGTATTGCACGGGCATACGGTGCAGCCACCAGGCCCCCGCGGCCCTATGTCCTGACGATCACCAGCGGCAAGGGAGGCGTTGGGAAGAGCACCATAGCGCTTAATGCAAGCATTGTGATGGCCAACCATGGCAAAAACGTTCTTCTGGTTGACGCCGACGGGAATCTTGCCGGACTCGATGTGATGACGGGCATTTCCCCCCGGTTCCGGCTGGGGGACGTGCTGTCCGGCGATCGGGATATCGAGGACGTGCTCGTCTCTCCGCATCCCGGACTCAAACTTCTCCCGGGCAGCTCCGGAGACCCGGCCTATCCGCTCGGCGACCGAGTCCAACAGCAGAAGCTGATGGAACAGCTGCTGCAACGCGAAGAGAGAACGGACGTTGTGGTGATCGACACCGCTGCGGGCCTTACCCCGGAGATCGTTCAGTATGCCGAAGATGCGGACAGCGTCCTTGTGGTAACGACGCCCGAGCCGACGGCGGTGATGGATGCATACGCGATGATCAAGGTTATGGGGCTGAGTGCACCCGGGCAGTCGGTGAATGTGATCATCAACAACGTGCGGACCATTCCGGAAGGTGAGGAAACCTTCACCAAGCTGCTTGCCGCAGTCCGGCATTTCTTGCAGCGTGAAATCGGCTGTGTGGGCATCATCCCACGGGATGAGTCCGTTCCCGAGGCAATCAGGAGACAGAAGCCTCTGGTCACCGCGTTCCCGCGGTCGGCGGCGTCACTCTCTGTGCAGGCCCTGTCTCAGACTCTGGTTCATGCACATCTGCATGCGTCGGTACAACGTACGGTGGCACTATGAGTAAAATAATTTTTCAGGTAGGGATGCTGGCATTCTGCGTATCGGCAGTGCTCTTCGGAATCCAGGGGATGCCACTCATGGATATGGTTGCCCGATCGTTCGTGGTCTTCGTGGCGGTCGTTGCCGGACTGACGATGATCTTGATGGTGGCGGGGACGATGCGGAGGGCGTCGAGAGTGCCGCAAAACCAGTCCGGTGTACGGGATACCGGTGAAGATTCCAGGCAGGAACCGGGTGGTGCGTCGACCCAGCCGGCGTCGCACACCCCATAACAGGATGGATGAGTCGTGAGGATGCAACAGCCAACACAGCACCTTTGGGAAGAGTTCCTCCAGTCCCGCTCCGCTGACCTGAAGCGGAAACTGGTGGTGCAGTATCTGGATTTGGTCCGCTATGTGGTGAGCAAATTCGGCCTCCACCAGCAGGGGAAATCCCAGGGGCTGGAATTCAATGACATCGTTCATTTCGGGGTGTTAGGGTTGCTGATGGCAGTTGATCGGTTTACGCCGACGCAGAATGTGAAGTTCGAGACGTACGCAGTTCCGAGAATCCGCGGTGCGATTCTGGACGAAATGCGGAAGTTGGACTGGGTGCCCCGTTCCGTACGCGAAACCTCGCGCAAAGTCGGCCGGGCAGCACATCAGGTCATGCAGGAACAGGGACGCGAACCGCTCGATGTTGAAATCGCGGCTCGGCTTGAGGTGACGCTGGAAGAGTACCACAGACTTATCGGCGGCGGGAACGGGCTGCCCGCCCAGGAAACAGACCTCACGGCGGAGCGCGACAGCGTGGAACCGCTGGATGCGGCCCCGTCCGATAGTCCCAGTCCGCTCGATCGACTGAGTGAGAATGAGACGAAGGATCTCCTGTGTGAGGCCGTGGAACATCTTTCAGACCGTGACCGGACCGTGATTGCTCTCTACTATTACGAAGGGCTGAAGTTCAACGAAATCGCCAAAGTTCTCGAGATCTCGGAAGGAAGAGTCTCACAGATTCATTCCGAGGTTCTCCGGCAGTTGCGACAGCGCCTGCTTGTGCTGGAGGCGTAATGGAAAGACCCATGCATATCGTCGGGCAGTTCGAAAATCGCGCATTACAGACAGGAGCCGTGTTTCCCTTCAAGGCACGGATCCTTGAGTATGTCGTTCATCTGGTCAACGATCCGGGAACGACCGTCTCGCGGCTGGCGGCGGTAATCGGATGGAACCCGCTCCTTGTGCGTTCAGTCTCTGCCACTGCGAACAGTGCGTTTGGTTTTCCGGGGCGGATTCGTGACGTGAATCTGGCAATCAGCATGCTCGGGTCGCAGGCGGTCCGGGATGCGGTCAAGAACGCCGTTGCCAGCCGGGCGACGCGCCATATGGCCAATACCTTTCATTACTGCCAGGACCTCTGGGACCATTCGCTGCTCTGCGGTCTGGTCGCGCGCGCAATCGCCCTCAATACCCGGAAGGCCGATCCGGGAAAGGCATTTGTCGCAGGGTTCGTGCATGACGTCGGATTTCTGTTCCTGGGCGACGACCTCCCCTCGATCGAGGCGGAAACGATCCGGCAATGGGGTCCGGAACACGATGCGGGGTGGAACGCAGCGTCGCAACCGGCCGGTCTGCACGAAGAAGCCGGTTCATGGATGGTGGACCGGTGGGAGACGCTTCCGGACGATATCCGTGATGCCGTGCGTCACCACCATGCTCCGACAGGAGAGGAGGCAAACCCCTGTCTCAGCGCTGTCGTGCATGTGGCCGATGTGCTCTGTCATCGTCTGTTCGGCGGTCCGCTGGGGAGGGCCACGGCTGTTGCCGAGTCCCCCCGTGCGTTCGCGCTCCTCGGATTACCGGATATGGCGCACGCACCGGCCGACGGTGGTGCACTGGCGGAACTCGAACGATGCATCCGGAACCGGGCGCCGGCACTCGAGTTGAAAGTGGGTGTGCTGAAAGAGGGACTCATCAATACATTCGAAGATCAGGAACCGTCGGCGAGGTTTCTCCTTGCATTGCACTATTTCGAGGGAATCTCCCTTGACGGGATCGCCGGGATACTCGGAATCTCCCGGGCCGACGTGATAACGCTTCACGATGCTGCACTGGACCGGATGGTGGACGTACTCAGGGAAATGGGAGAGTGGTCATGATGCGGCCGTTTCCAACAGACCCCGGACGCACGCTGATCGACGTCGAGCCGACACGCCTGCGCGGTCTCCCGCCGTTGGTGAGCGAGGTGCTCGCGTTGATCGGGAATCCGGCTTCGAGCGTCGCTCAGCTCGGGGCTGTCGTTGCGTCGGACCGCGCACTGAGCGAGAGGATTCTCCGGATTGCGAATTCTCCCGTCCTTGGAATCCCATCGCGTGTGTCGACGGTGTCTCACGCGGTAACGTTACTCGGCTTCGAGGCACTCCGGGAAACGGTGATGCGCATGGTTGTTACCGGCGCGTTCCGGAATATGGTGGAATTTTTCACGCACTACGAGGAGTTCTGGTCGCATTCCATCGCCTGCGGGCTTTTTGCACGCATGCTCGCCCGGAAGCAACCGAGGGTGAATGCAACCGATGCGTATGTCGCCGGCCTTTTTCATGATATCGGAATGATCGTGCCTGAGGGAGTTGATACACCGGCGTCGCTCCGGGGTGCCACCGACCAGGAATCGGGCCTGGTTGCGGCACACCATCAGGAGACAGGCGCACGTCTCGCCCTGCAGTGGGGGTTCGACGAGCGCGTCGTGGAGGCGATACGGCATCACCATCAGCCTGCCGCTGCCACCCTGGATCCGCACCTCACGTCCATTGTCCATGTTGCGGACGTCCTGTGCCGGCATGTCCCCGTGGGACGATTTTCTGCCGACCCGGAACCGGTGTGCGATCCGATTGCCCTGCGGCACCTGGAAATGAGTGAAGCGGATGTGACACCCGAAAACCTCGATCAGGAAATCGCGGGTATCGTGAAAGAGATGGCACACGCTCCCTCCTTTGAGCAGCTCGTTGCCGCGGTCAAGCAGTCTCTGGTCGACGGGATCAGCGGTCTCCCGTACCGTGAACGCCTGACCCTGGCCCTCTGCTACCAGGAAGGGCTTCGCGTTGAGGAAGTTGCAGACCTGATGGGGACTACGGCGGATGACATCCGGGTCCTTCTGGACCGGGGGCTGTCAGCGCTGGCCACACTTATACATTCGAGCATGTAACGGGAAAATGGTGAAGACATGATGTCACCGGTAACCATAAAGGAACGCGTGCAGAGCATCATCCAGCTCCCTGCACTGCCGACGATTGCCATGGAGATTGTCGATCTCGTCGACAATCCCAAGACGAGTGCTTCCCGACTCGGCAAGTTGATCTCCACCGATCAGGCGCTCACGGCAAAGGTGCTCAAGATCGCAAACTCGCCCTTCTACGGATTTCCGCGGAAGATTTCCACCATCGACTTCGCGATCATCGTTCTGGGGTACGACGCCCTGAAGGAGATCGTCATCAGTATCTCTCTGGTGAGCTCGCTGCAGCGGAAGTCCGACGTGGTCTTCAATGCAAAGGCGTTCTGGGACCACGCCATTACCAGCGGTGTTCTGGCCCGGCGGCTGGCCCGTGACCTTGGCTACCGCGTCTCGGGCGAAGTGTTTGTCGGCGGACTCCTCCACGACATGGGTATTTCGGTACTGCACCGGTACTTCAAGAACGAATACAAACGGATCGTGGAGATCGTCCACGAAACGGACCTGACCGCTCTTGAGGCCGAAGAGAGCGTCCTCGGCGTCACCCATGCCGAAGTGGGAGGGTGGCTTGCCGAACGCTGGAATCTCCCCAACCATCTGGTTGAAGCGATCAGCACGCACCATACACCCGAGAGGGCCGAGCAGAACAAGGACCTCGTTGCGATTATCCATTGCGCGGACGTGTTCGCGCAGCAGATGGGCGGACCGCCCGTCGAATTCGATAAAGGCGTGACCTTTGACGCTGCCGTCCTGGATCATCTGCAACTGAACGACCCGCAGGTCTTGAGCGACTATGTGACCAATTACCGCGAACTGATCAAGACCGATCTGGAAGCGGTCACTCAGTTCGACAACGCCCGACAGGAGTAGCCATCGAATCGAGCATGGAACCCGCGTCCAAACGAAAAACCCGTCTGCAGCTGCTGGAGGAAGGACTCCCCCAGTTCGAGCAGTTCATCGAGAGCCGTGAAAGCTACATCAAGGCTCTGGAGAAGACCATCGACATTCTGCGCCAGGAGAACACGCAGTACACGCAGAACAACCTGGCCATCCGCAGTTCGATCGATGAGCTGGTCGCCACCCAGCGGCTCTCAAACATCATCAGCACCGCAACCAAACCGGAACTGATCGTGAGTGCGCTGATCGAGGTTACGCGCCAGGTGATACCGGTGCTGGACTGCAACATTTTCCTGTTTCAGTCTACCTCCAACCGCCTCTTGCCCCTGTCGGTCAAAGGGGACCTGCGGCTTCAGGAAGAGGCGGAACGACAGCTGGAAGCTGGTATCGTGGACTGGGTGATTGCGGAGAAGAAAACGGTCATCATTCCGGACCTCGAGCACATGCTTGCGAAGAGCAGCGCGCGGAATTTCGTGATTGTCCCGCTCATTCTGCGGAGCCAGGGGATCGGAGTGTTTGTCATCCATACGGAGAAACCCCAGCAGGAATTTTCCAATCAGGACATTCAGCTCCTGTCCGTACTCGCCAATCAGGCGGCCGTCGGCGTGGAAAACTGGCGCACCTACCAGCAGTTGCTGAAGGCGAACGAAGAACTGAAGGCCTCACAGGCCCAGATGGTCCAGGCAGCAAAGCTTGCCGCGATCGGAGAACTGGCGGCCGGGATCGCCCATGAAATCAAGAACCCTCTCCAGGTGCTGATGCTTCACCTGGAACTCGTGCAGGCCGGACGTCCTCTGCCGAACTGGATCGACATGTTCAGCAAACAGCTGAAGCGACTGTCGGATATCACACTCAGGCTCATGAATTTCGCCCGCAGCGCCGAGGAAGAGGTCGTCCCCGAGGCCATCAATCTGAACAAAGCCATCGACGACATCGTGATGATAGTGCAGCACGAATTTCAAGGCAACGGCATTGACATTACCCTCTCGCTGGCCACTGATCTCCCACCGGTCGGCGGGAATGCCAACTACCTGCAGCAGGTGTTTCTGAATCTCCTCATCAACGCCCGTGACGCCATGCCGAAAGGGGGAGCGATCTCCATCGCAACCAGTCTGACCGGATACCATGTCTGCACTCGCATCTCCGACACCGGCGGCGGCATTCCGAATGAGGTCCTCGAGAAAATCTTCAAACCCTTCTTCAGCACAAAAGGCGAAAAGGGAACGGGGCTGGGATTGGCGATCTGCAGCAAGATCATTGCGCAGCACAAAGGGGAGATCAAAGTGGAGAGCGAAGTGGGCAAGGGGACAACATTCACGATCTTTCTTCCCGTGTGGAGGGCCCCGCGATGAAACGGTGGTGCATGACGGGTATTGTGGCAGCGACACTCCTGGGCGGCACGCTCAGCGCACACGCGGGCAAAGTCAGCGAGCTGAAGGATGTGCGCTACACCATGCAGGATGGGAGCAGCCGCGTAACCCTGGCGTTCTCAGGTGAAATACGGTTTTCGACTGAACAGACCCCCCATGCCCTCAGGTTGGCGTTCAGTCGGACTCGCCCGGCAGCCACGCTGAATGCTCTGCGCCGGACATTTACCGCCGGCCATGTGCAGGGCCTGACCCTTTCGCGTCTTCCGGGCGACAGCCTGGTCTTGATCCTCACTCTCGTGCAGGGGAGTACCTACCGATGTGTTTCTCCCCCTCCGGGGACGACGCTTCTGATCGACCTTCGGGGAGGAATTCCGCTCCGGGTGGACAACAGCCAGAAAAAAACACCCCAGCCGGCACGCACGATCGTCCCGGCGGTCGCACAGGCGTCCGCGTATCAAGGTCTGGCGTCCTCCCTCGTCGATATTCCTGCCGTTGTGCGGCAACAGGTGTCTCTGGTGGAAGAGGTGCCTGTCCGGCAGCCAGCTGTTCTGCCGACTCCTGCAGCGGCGTCCGGAATTTCGGCGGAGAAGCGTTTCCTCTTGAGCGTGGTGATCAGCGGAATATCGTCTGTCCTGCTTCTTGTACTCTGGGCCGGACGGTCGAAACGGGTGAAGGAAAGTGGAAGAATGGTCCAGGTGGCGTCAGCGGTTCCACAGGGGCAGACAGCTGGCGCACAGGCCGTGAGACCGGGGAGGGAGGGATCCCTGGAAGAATACTCACGCACATCGTCCCGGCCTGTTCGGGAGCAGCCTCTCCCGGACGAGGGTGAGGAGGACGATCCCGGCCGCGAAACGTCCCTGCAACTCGCGCGTACGTTTCGACGCGGCAGTGAAGAAATCACCCTGGCGCGGAAGTTTCAGGAACATACGGCGCCGTCGCTGACACCGGCGCGCATGGAAACGGTGCTCGCCAAGGCCACGACCAGCACACAGCGCCTTCAGGCCGCCCGGAAGCTCGGTGTGGGGAGAGGGGAATTCGACCTTGCGGCAAAGTTGCGCTCACTGCACCTGGCGCAGGGGAAGAAGGAGGAACAATCATGATCAAAGGCATCTATTCATCTGAAGCGGCGATGCGACCCAAGATGACGCGCATGGAAGTGCTCGCGAATAACCTTGCCAACATCAATTCAACCGGATTCAAGAAAGATCGCGTGTTTGTCCGCATGCTGCAGGAGTCGACAGCGGCAGTTGCGGACGGACGTACGGACATGAGCAATGTACAGATTGAACGGGCCGTCGACTTTTCCGCCGGTCCGCTGCGGCAGACCGGCAATCCATTCGACCTTGCGATCGACGGGAAAGGGTTCTTTGCCGTCGAGACACCCAACGGGATCCGGCTCACACGGAATGGCAACTTCACGCTTGCCGCGGACGGGACGCTCACAACGGCCGAAGGATATGCCGTTCTCGGGAACGCAGGCAGGATTACCATCCCGAACATTGAGAAACTGGAACAGCGTTCGATTTCGATCACCCCCTCCGGCGAGGTCCTGAACGGGAAGGAGCCACTCGGAATCCTGCGTATTGTTGAAGCCGAGCAGGAACCGATGCTTCGCAAGGATCGAGAATCCCTCTTTTTTGTCGAGCAGGGGGGGCAGGTCCGCGACCTCCGGCCCGAGACGGTGAGCATCCGGCAGGGCTTTCTTGAGGAATCGAACGTGGACGGTATCGAGGAAATGATCGCCATGATCGAACTCAGCAGAGCATTTGAAACAGATCAACGCATGATTCAGTCGCAGGACGCGACGCTTGACCGGTCGTTGGAGATCGGGAAGCTCTAATCACATTCTGGAGAGAAGGAAGACGCCATGAACAGAGCGTTGCGTACCGCGGCGACGGGGATGTATGCACAGCAATTGAATATCGATACAATTGCGCATAACCTCGCAAACGTCAATACAACCGGATTCAAAAAGAGCCGGCCGGAGTTTCAGGACCTGATGTATCAGACCATGAAGACGGCCGGCGTCTCGCAGAATCCGAACGTCCAGCAGCCGCTGGAGCTTCAGGTGGGAACCGGTTCAGTTCCGGTCGCCAGCCAGAAGAGTTTTGTCCAGGGAGACGTCCAGCCGACACAGAATCCGCTCGATGTCGCCATCGAGGGAGAGGGATTTCTGCAGGTCCGGCGCCCGGATGGGACACTTGCCTACACGCGCGACGGCGCACTCAAAGTGTCCGGCGACGGTTCCCTCGTCACCTCCCAGGGGTACATGGTGGAACCCGGGCTCTCATTTTCGGAAGACACCGTGGAGATTACGATTGCGCGTGACGGTATGATTGAAGCCCGCCCCGCTGCTGGAGGAGACCTCGTCAGGATCGGCCAGTTCGAGCTGGCGAAATTTGTAAACCCCGCAGGCCTTCGATCCATCGGAGGAAACCTGTATGTGGAGACGTCGGCGTCAGGGGCGCCCCTCCTCGGGGCAGCCGGGAGCGAGGGGTTCGGGGAAATGCTGCAGGGTTCTCTGGAATCATCGAATGTTGATGTGGTGGAAGAGATGGTGGGTATGATTACCGCCCAGCGTGCGTATGAGATCAACGCCAAGACCATCAAGACAGTTGAAGAAATGTTGACAATCGCAAACAACGTCAAGCGCTGATATCATGATCGGGCTTCTTCTGACAGGATTCATTCTTGCTCTTGCGCCGGCCCAGACGGACGGGGGTGTGCACACGTCCGGCCTGGTCCGTGCAGAAGAAATGAAAACCGCTGTTCGGACATTCCTCGAAGAGCGCGTGTCAGGAGGTGGTGTATCGATCGACGTGGTGTTCCGGTCCGTACCCGACAGTATCCGTGTGGCGCAGCTGCCGTACGCTCTGCACGTTCTTGCGGGCGGGTCGGGCCGATGCAGAGGACCGGTCACGGTGGTCATCGAGATCCAGGACGGAAGCGGGGTGGTGCAGCGGCGGATGGTAACAGGGGTTGTCCGGACCTATGCCGATGTGGTGATTGCGGAGAGGATGCTTCCCCGCCATGCGACACCGGAGCGCGCAGACCTCCGGTGCGTCAGGATGGAAACAACGATGATCGGACGCCCGCTGGTTTCGGACCCTGCCGACGTTGCGTCGTCAAGGACAAAGCGGATCGTGCAGAAGGGGGGGATCCTGTACGCAGACATGTTTGAGCCGGTCCCACTCGTCCTCCAGGGGGACAAGGTCGTGGTGAAAGTGCAGTCCGGTTCCGTCCTGCTGAAGACAGAGGGCATTGCGCGGGAAGACGGACACCGTGGCGAAATGATTGAAGTGTACCTTCGCGGGCGAAGCGAGCGGATTTTCGCCCGTGTGGAAAGCGCGCGCACACTGACGGTGCCGCTGGATTAGGAAAGGACGAAGTATGAGAACCTGGATGAGTGTCTGTATGGCGATCCTGTCCGTGGCATCCGCCGGAGGTCAGGATATGCGCCAGAATGTCGGCCGGTCGTTGTTTGCCGATCAGAAGGCAACCCGGCCCGGCGATGCCGTGATGGTGCTGGTGGTGGAAACGTCCAGTGCCTCCAATGACGCGAGCACGTCCTCCGAGCGGTCAGCGACCTCTCCCTCTCGGCCAACGGGAAAGCGGGAAGCACGATCTTCCCGACGTGTCGCTCGGTGTCGAACGGGAAACTCGTTTAAGGGCGAGGGTGCAACATCGACACGTGGCTCCGTGCGGGCACGCCTGAGCGCCCGTGTGGATTCCGTCCTGTCCAACGGCAATCTCGTGATTACCGGCGACAGGACCATTGTCATCAATGGCGAGGAACAGGTGATCACGCTCTCGGGGATTGTCCGGCCGTCGGACATCCAGGCGGACAACAGCATCTATTCCTACAATATCTCCGATGCCCGGATCATGTTCGAAGGGAGCGGCATTGTTTCACGCGCTCAGGGACCGGGCTGGATCACGAAACTGTTGCATTGGCTTTTCTGAGTGAGGAACACATGAACACGGTACAGAACGGGAAGATCGTCCTGCTGGCCATACTGCTTGTGGTAGTCCAGACCACAGGAGCGATACGGATCAAGGACATCGCCTACGTCCAGGGGGTGCGGACACAGCAACTGATCGGGTACGGGCTGGTCGTCGGGCTGAACGGCACGGGCGACACCCAGCGGTCCACCTTCACCCTTCAGTCGGTTGCAAGTATGCTGAAGCGATTCGGGATCACGGTCCCTCAGGACCAACTCCGGCTGCGCAATGTTGCCGCTGTGATGGTGACAGCGAGTGTTCCGGGGTTTGCCAAAGAGGGCGGGACCGTCGATGTCATTGTATCGTCGATGGGCGATGCGACAAGCCTTCAGGGGGGAACGCTCCTGCTGACACCGCTGTCAGGCATCGAGGGGACCGTGTACGCTCGATGGCGCAAGGACCGCTGTCGGTGGGAGGTATCAGCGTGCGGGCCAACGGAAATGAAGTACGACGAAACCACACTGCCGCCGGACGCATCCCCGGAGGAGCCATTCTGGAACGGGCGCTTGAGGCGACAATAGTCCGTGACTCCACGATCGCTGTCGTGCTGATGGAGGCCGATTTCACGACGGCGACACGTATCGCTGAAGCGGTGAATTCAAAAATCGGCGAACGAGTGGCCACGCCGAACGACGGCTCGAGCATCTCCATCCAGGTGCCGGCGGGATATCGCGCAGACGGGCGTCTCGTCGAATTCATTTCTCTCGTCGAGCTCCTGGAAGTGACGCCCGATGTTACGGCGAAGGTTGTCATCAATGAACGGACGGGGACCATCGTCGTGGGGGGCACCGTGAGCATTCTCCCTGTGGCCATCTCACACGGGGGATTGAATATCGAAATTGAAGCTATCCCGGTGGTGTCTCAACCGGCACCGTTTTCGCAGGGCCAGACCGTAACGACTCAGCTCACCGCGGTATATGCCGGGGAGGACTCATCGACGGTGATGGCTTTTGACGGCGCGGCAACGGTGCAGGATGTTGCCAAGACACTGAATGCCCTGAAAGTGACCCCGCGCGACGTCATCGCCATCTTTCAGGCGCTGAAACGTTCCGGGGCGCTCAATGCGGAACTGGTGATTATCTGATGGATCCGGCACAGTCCATATCCCCCGTCCCAGCGGGCGAACCGAAGCGAACCCTCGATGCGCAATCGAAGGTACGGTTGCAGCGGGCGGTCAAAGAATTCGAAGCCGTGCTCGTCGGCTATATGTTGAAGAGCATGCGGGCGAGCGTTCCCCGCGACGAAGAATCTGGCAAAGGGTACGGCGGCGATCTCTTTGAAGGCATGTTCGACATGGAGCTGGCGCGTCATATGTCCACAGGTTCGCACTTCGGGCTCGGCGAAATGCTGTACAAGGAAATTACGGGCGAAGACATGCCGCGGCAGGCCGTGCGCGGGGCGGACCCCAGGCGCCCCATCCCCACCCGCGCCCGCTCACAAAGCCCCCCCCGTTCTGCATCGTGCGGCGGCGAAGGGCCCCGTCCAGGTATCCGCAACGGCGACAGCCGTGCCGGACACCGTCAGGCGGAACGTCGAGGCGTTCGCCCCGATCATCGAAGAGGCGGCAGATACGCATGGCGTGAGCCCGAACCTTCTGAAGGCGGTCATCGCAACGGAATCGGGAGGCAGGACCCGGGCACACTCCGCGAAGCATGCCAAGGGCCTGATGCAACTTATCGACACCACCGCCGCCGCCATGGGCGTGCGGAATGTGTGGGATCCACGCGACAATATTCATGGCGGGGCGAAATACCTGAGTCAGATGATGGAACGATTCCGTGGCAACGTGCACCATGCGCTGGCGTCGTACAACGCTGGTCCGGGAGCGGTGGAAAAGCATGGCGGGATTCCGCCCTACAAAGAAACACAGGCCTATGTCCACAAGGTGTTGAATTATCTCCACGTCTTTGAACAGGAGGAGCTGCCACGACAATGACCACGATTGAAGAGCTGGAACACATCATGGAGACGGAGGTGGAGGTCGGTGAAGCCCTGCTGTTCGTGCTGGCCGAGAAGCAGCGCTCCATCGTCGGGATCCACGGCGAAACTCTTTCCGCGCTCACCATGCAGGAACAGGAACTGCTGAAGCCCTTTTGAGGAGCTCGAAGGTGCGCGGAGCCGGGTGGCGGCGGCACTTCTCGGGGGCGGCGATGGGAACGTCTCGCCCGCAGACCGGGGCGTCACCATCCGTCAGCTGCTCGAATGTCTTCCGGCAGGCGACGCGGTCCGTATCTCGACGATTGCGGCACGCCTCCGGATCGTAGTGGAACGGATCCTGCACATGAATGAACAGAATCGGATCCTCCTGCAACGATCGCTCCGGTTTGTCCAGGAGACGCTGCGGCTTGTAACGGACGATCACACGCGACAACTCGTCGACCATCGGGCTTGAGGGAAGGAAGAGCAACCCATGTCAGGCATATCCCAGCTTCTGGAATCCGCGCGCCGGGCGCTTCTCGCGCAGCAGTATGGTATGAGTGTGACCGGCCACAACATTGCGAATGCGAGTACGCCCGGGTATTCACGGCAACGTGCAGATCTTGTGACGACGTGGCCCAGCCAGACCACGGTAGGTCTCCTCGGTACGGGCGTCATGGTGCAGGGCGTGACGCGCCTCCGGAACGCGTTTGTCGATCAGCAGATCCGCTCATCAAACGACACGCTCGGAATGGCGAACAGAGAGCACGCCATCCTGAGCCAGGTCGAGGCAACGTTTAGCGAGCCGTCGTCATCGGGTCTGAGCGGCGTCATGAGCCGGTTCTTTCAGGCATGGAACACTCTGTCCACCCATCCGGACGATCCCGTCTCCCGCAACGCGCTCCTGTTGCAGGGGAAAGAGATGACCAACACGTTCCACCGCCTGAATGCAGACATGACCGCACTGCGCGGGTCCCTCAGAGATGAATTGACCACGAAAATCGATCGTATCAATACGCTGGCAGAAGACATCAGCAAGCTGAATGTCGACATCTCCGCGGCGCAGGCTGCCGGGCTGAATCCCGGTGATATGCAGGATCTGCGGGATTCGAAACTCGAAGAACTCTCGAC
>CAVQPT010000002.1:0-15175 GCA_963714855.1 uncultured Bacteroidota bacterium
CCAACATCGCCGAGTCGTACGCGCAGGTGAAGAATGGCGAAATCTGGGTCCACGGCATGCACGTCAGCCCGTATGAGCAAGGAAGTTATGCAAACGTCGATCCCCTTCGCACGCGCAAACTCCTGCTGCATCGAAAGGAAATCCGGAAGATCATTGCCCGGCTCGGCGAACCGGGCGTTACACTGGTTCCGCTTAAAGTGTACTTCCACAAGAACATCGCCAAAGTCCTCCTCGGTATTTGCCGCGGGAAACGCGCATATGACCGGAGAGAAGATATCGCCCGCAGAGAAATTGAGCGGGACATCAGAAGGAAATACGCACTGTAGATGACAGAGCATTTTCCACCAGTTCAAGAGCAGATGGATACGATCCGGCGCGGAAGCGCCGAGATCATCCGCGAAGAAGACCTCGCCAGGAAAATCGAATCCTCCCTCCTCAAGCGACAGCCTCTCCGCATCAAACTCGGCTGTGATCCCAGTCGGCCCGATCTTCATCTCGGACATTCCGTCGTCCTCCGCAAACTTCGGGAGTTCCAGGATCTCGGGCACCACGCGATTCTGATCGTCGGTGATTTCACGGGCATGATCGGTGATCCGTCGGGAAGGAGCAAAACCCGGCCGCCGCTCACGCTGGACGAGACCAGGAAGAACGGGCAGTGGTACTTCGAACAAGCCACACGGATCCTGTCAACCAAGAAAATTCAGATGGTGTACAACTCCGACTGGCTCGGCAAGTTGAGTTTCGCCGACGTCATCAGCCTCGGGGCGAAATACACCGTTGCCCGAATGCTCGAACGCGATGATTTCGAGCGGCGGTACAAAGCCGGCGAACCAATCAGCATTCACGAACTCCTCTATCCCCTCGCACAGGCCATGGACTCAGTCGCAGTCGAGGCCGATGTGGAGCTGGGAGGAACTGACCAGAAATTCAACCTCCTGGTCGGCCGCGATATTCAGCGCGAGTACGGCATGGAACCCCAGGTCATCCTGACCATGCCGATCCTGCCGGGAACCGACGGGGTCGAGAAGATGAGCAAGTCGCTGGATAACTACATCGGGATCAGTGAATCACCGCAGCAAATGTACGGCAAGACTCTTTCGATCCCGGACACGGTACTCTACGACTATATGCTTCTGGCAACCGCGATGCCCCCATCGGAACTGCGCGAAGTCCGCAAGCAGCTCGAATCGGGCAGTCAACCCGCGTGATCTCAAGCGTCGTCTGGCCCGGGATCTGTCGCATTGTACCACGACCGCGAATCCGCGCGGCATGCAGAGGAAGAGTTCGATCGGATCTTTGTCCGGAAAGATCTGCCCGACGACATTGCGGAGCTTCCGTCCAGAGGATGGGGGCGCGGTCCCGATTCGCGGCTCCTTACCGAAACGGGTCTCGCAGCATCGAACGGCGAGGCACGCCGCCTGATCGAGCAGGGCGGTGTCTCCATCGACGGTCAGCGGATCACTGACCAGCATGCCCGGATTGACGTTCAGGGGGGAGCCGTTCTCAAAGTGGGCAAACGGAAATTCGTTCGCGTGGTCCCCGCATCATCACTAACTCACAGTTACGTTTCACTTCGAAGAAAGGGGTATAAGGAATTGTACGTCCCGGGAAAAATTTGCTTTACCAAGGGGGTGGGTCGCCACAAGGACTATCTGCAGTCGTTCGAGTTGGCACTCCGTGACGCAAAGATCGAAAAATGCAACCTCGTCACCGTGTCCAGCATCTATCCTCCCGGATGCAAACGTATCCCAACGGAAGAGGGGTTAAAGTTGCTTCAACCCGGGCAGATCACCTTTGCGGTCATGGCCCGGAACGCCACGAACGAGCCGAACCGGCTTGTGGCTGCGTCGATCGGCGTTGCAACGCCGGCCGACACGACTCAGTACGGCTACCTTTCCGAGCATCATCCGTTCGGGGAAACTGACGAGAAGGCGGGAGAATACGCCGAGGACCTTGCAGCCACGATGCTTGCAAGCACTCTGGGCGTCGAGTTCGATCCGGGATGGCGTGGGATGAACGGGAAAAGGTCTACAAGATGAGCGGAAAGATCGTCAAGACCTACAACGTCACGCAGTCAGCGGAAGGACACAAAGAAGGGATCTGGACGACTGTCGTTGCAGCCGCGATTCTGCTCCCCTGAGACAGCAAAGCCCTCACCGCCGGCACGGCGGTGAGGGCCATACCGCAATCCTAGTTGTACATCAATCTGTAGTCTTCGTAGTACTGCATGACATTGTCGACGTAGCGAAGCGTCTCTTCGGCATTCCCGAAGTACCCTGATCTCGGTTTGTCCTCAGTCCAGATACTTCTGTGCAACGACTGGTACCGGCGCGAGAGGAACGGCAGCATGTCACGGATCGCGCTCCATTCGAGGGGGTTTTCGTGGAGGTATGCAGCCATTTCCTGGGCATCGTAGATCCGCCCTACCCCGGCGTTGTACGCCGCCAGCGTGAGCCTGATCCGGTCCGATTCTTCCGCACCCTCGAACAGATCAAACAACTGTCGCATATAGAACATTCCCGCCCGGATATTGTTGCGCGGCCGGGTGAAATCGTCAACCGACAGTGCCTTCGCGACCTCTTCTCCGGTTCCCGGCATCAGCTGCATGAGCCCATACGCGCCCTGGTGGCTCTCTGCCGTAGTCGAAAAACGGGATTCCTGTTTCACAGTGGCCAGAACCAGTCTCCAATCAAGCCCATATTGGCTGGCGTAGAGCTTTATGACAGGACCGTAGCCCCGCACGAATGTTTCAGTGGCCGGATCAACCAGGGTTTCGGGAATCGCGGCTGCGACCGAGCTCGCAGTGTCTTTTTTTGCTGAATCGGTTATTCCAGCGGAGTCGGCCCTCCGCAGCACATTTTCCCCAAACGGCGTACACCCTGCGACACCGGCAAGGACACCCAGAATAACCATGATATTTCGTATATGCATCACTGCTCTTCCAAGGAAACGTGCGTGCCTCCCACATCCTTCCGCATTACAACCGGAAAGAAGCCGGGTGACAGCACAGCTGTAGATCGATAGAAAATGAACGTTCTCCTGAAGACCGGTAACAAGATCCTTTTGAAGATCGTGATATCTTTAACGAAACAAAGGGTGCCAAAGTTCCATCCAGGACTCGTCTCAATGACCGTGCCACCGAAAAACCCTCAAAAACCGCGAAAAAATGGGGTGGGCTTGTCTCCGAGGGTGCCGACTATCCGCCAGATGCACGGCAGGGAGCCTGTTGCCCCGCATCTGACAACCCACCCTCTGCGCCGATTATATAGAGTACACCGGGAGATGTACATATGCGAGGGGAGCAACGAACGGAGTGAGACACGAAGATGTGGTGCTTCAGCGGGAGAGATTCAAGAAGGTGGAAATGTGCGGTAGCGAGTGTCGATGTCGGTGATTTTCTTCACCCGGCCTTCATGCCGGCCCCCGGCGAACGCAGACGACAGGAATTCCCGCACGATGGCCCTGGCTACGTCGGGACCGATCACTCTGCTCCCGAGCGTGAGGACATTTGCATTGTTGTGTTCGCGGGCGCTGCGGGCCATCAACTCGTTCGTGCAGCATGCCGCACGGATTCCGGGAATCTTGTTTGCGACTATGCCTGAGCCTATCCCCACGCTGTCAATCATGATGCCGAATGACGCCCGGCCCGATGCCACGAGCCGTCCCACGGCAAACGCAAAATCAGGGTAATCGCACGGTTCCGTGTTCGATGTACCGACATCCTCGACAGCGAAGCCAAGGTTCCCGACGAACTCCTTGAGCTGCGTCTTGAGCTCGAAGCCTCCATGGTCGGCGCCGACGGCGACAACTCCATGTCCCGGAGCATCGCCCGTGGTCGCAGGGTGTGTGCCGGGGAGTGACGTGCTGTGCGCCGGATCCTCGCCCGGAACGAGGGCGATAGAGAGTTGTGCAGCCGTATCACGGGCGAGCGGCGTCACGATCGCGTCGAGCGGGAGCGCGAGACGTGAAACCCCTTTCGCCGCAAGTTCCCGGAGTTCCCTCTCTGTCACGACCCGCCGCTTCATTGCTGTCCCGCCTTTCCGGAGGAACCCATTTCGAGAACATCAAGGCGCACCGGCCCGGTCCCTTTTGCAATAAGCCCGATCCTCTTTGCCCCCTCCAATGAGAGATCGATCACTCTGTCGTCCTTGAACGGTCCGCGGTCGTTGATACGGACAATTACAGACGTACCGGTGAGCAGATGAGTCACGCGCACGGTGGTGTTGAAAGGGAGAGTCCTGTGTGCAGCGGTCATCGCGTGCATGTCGTATTCTTCGCCGTTGGCGGTGGTCCGGCCATGGAATTCATCCGCATAATACGACGCAATGCCCGTCAGCTGGTGCACGGAAGGATCACCCGGGACGCGATCGGAGGAAGGCTCCGACGTGAACCGGGGGACGGTGGTGCCGCATCCGGCCGCCAGGATGAAAAAGGAACAGACCATCAGCCGCGAGAACTTCAGCCTCATGATCAGAGATACTCGTTCATCTGCTTGCGTTTCAGGTAATCAGCGATCTCTTTCACATCTTGCGACTGTCCCCGCTTGCAGATCAGCAGTGCATCGTCCGTATTCACGATGATAAGGTCGTCGATACCGATGGTCGCAACGACCTTGTCCGGTGAATAAATGAAACTGTTGTGCGTGTCTTTCTGGATGACGGTGCCGGTAATGGTATTTCCTCCGGAGTCTTTGCCGGAAATCCGGTACACCTCATCCCACGATCCGATATCGCTCCACCCGAAATCGCCCGGAATACAGAAGACCCGGTCGGATTTTTCCATGACGCCATAGTCAATCGAGATACTCCGGATGATACCATACGCCATATCGACTGCCGAGGGGTAATCGGGACTGCCGATTGCCTGATCGATTTTGGCGAGCTCGGCATGAAGCTCCGGGAGAAGGCGTTCGATTTCAGAGAGGATCGCATCGGCCCGCCAGACAAACATACCGCTGTTCCAGAGAAAATCGCCGCTCTCGAGGAACCGCTGTGCCGTCTGGATATTGGGCTTTTCCGCAAAGGTCTTCACCTTCATAACGCCGCGCGAGGCGTACGGATTGTGCGGAGATTCTTCGGTGTAAATCTGAATGTAGCCGTAGCCCGTTTCCGGATGACGGGGCTGGATGCCGATCGTGAGCAGGCTTCCCGACTCAGCAGCAGTTTCCACCGCGACCTCCAGGACCCGTAAGAACGCTTCATCGTTCTGGATCACATGGTCGGCCGGAACAACAATCATCACTGCCGATGGGTCCATGCGGCGGATATGGAGCGCGGCAAGGCCGATACACGGTGCGGTGTTCCTTCCGACCGGCTCATCCAGAATATTTTCCTCGGGAACATAGGGAAGTTGTTTCGCCAGGAGGGACCGCTGCGTCCGGTTGGTGATCACATAGAGGTTTTCGGGAGATATTCTCTGCTTCAGCCTCGCGGCGGTGCTCTGGATCATGGTTTCTTTGCCCACGATTTCGAGTGCCTGTTTGGGGGTCCTCTCCCTGCTGCGGGGCCAGAACCGCGTGCCGACCCCGCCGGCCATTATTACACCAAACACGTTTGTCATCGATGCGCGTTCCAGAGATTCGATTTCGGTGGGAGCAAGCGACGCCGGCTTCCCGGACTGTCCGGGGAGACCGCGTCGAGGATCAGGAGACGCCCGCAACCCGCAGGCGGTTCATCGCACGGTGAAGGGCGGCATCAGCCCGGCTGGCATCCATGTGAGCATCATACGTCCGAAGCCGACCTGCTGCCCGGTTGCGTGCCTCACGAGCCCGTTCTACATCAATCTCCTCCGGCCGTTCAGCACTGTCGAGCATGGCCAGGACGCGGTTGTCCCGCACTTCGAGGAACCCGCCTCCCGTGGCAAACACCATCTCCCCTCCTTTTTCATCGCGGACAACCACCTTACCCGGTTCAAGAGCCGACAGGAGGGGCGCATGGTTCCAGAGTATCTGGAATCCGCCGAAGACACCAGGCGCACTGATACTCACCGCCTTCATGTGGACCACTGTCCGCTCAGGCGTGATGATCTCTATATCAAATGGTTTGTCGAACATATCGGGCAGACTCCTCGCTACGCTTCGAGCATTACTTTGGCCTTCTCTTCCGCCTCCTCGATGGCTCCAACCATTCGGAACGCCTGTTCGGGGAGGTGGTCGTAGGTGCCGTCGCAAATACCCTTGAACCCGCGGATAGTGTCTTCCAGTTTGACGTATTTCCCCGGCTGATTGGTAAACGCTTCAGCCACGAAGAACGGCTGGGAAAGGAACTGCTGGATTTTCCGGGCCCGGGCGACGGTCAGCTTGTCTTCATCGGACAGCTCATCGATGCCGAGGATGTTGATGATGTCCTGCAGGTCTTTGTACGTCTGGAGGATTTCTTTGACCCGTTTCGCAACGGCGTAGTGCTCCTGCCCGACGATGTCGGGCTGGAGTATTCGCGATGTCGAATCCAACGGATCCACCGCCGGATAAATCCCCAGCGACGCGATCTGCCGGCTCAATACCGTCGTCGCATCCAGATGGGAAAACACCGTTGCCGGCGCAGGGTCTGTGAGATCGTCTGCGGGGACGTAGATAGCCTGGACCGACGTGATGGAGCCATTCTTTGTGGATGTGATCCGTTCCTGCAATTCGCCCATTTCCGAGCTCAACGTCGGCTGGTAGCCGACGGCAGACGGCATGCGTCCCAGGAGCGCTGACACCTCTGATCCGGCCTGCACGAACCGGAAAATGTTGTCGATGAACAGCAGCACATCCTTTCCTTCCTCGTCGCGGAAATATTCCGCCATTGTCAGAGCGGTCAGCCCGACCCGCTGACGTGCACCGGGGGGTTCATTCATCTGACCAAACACGAGGGCAGTCTTGTCAATGACGCCCGATTCCTTCATCTCCAGCCAGAGGTCGTTCCCCTCGCGCGTCCGTTCTCCCACTCCACCGAAGACGGATATACCGCCGTGCTGCTTGGCGATATTGTGTATCAATTCCATGATAATGACGGTCTTTCCCACCCCTGCCCCACCGAAGAGGCCGGTCTTGCCCCCCTTCGAATACGGTTCGAGGAGGTCGATCACTTTGATGCCCGTCTCGAACATTTCCTGTTTTGTGGAAAGGGTATCAAACGCAGGAGCTGCACGATGAATGGGGTAGTGTATGTCGCTGGTCAGGGGGCCAAGACCGTCGATGCCCTCCCCGATGACGTTGATGAGTCTGCCAAGGGTGGAAGGGCCTACCGGGACAGTTATGGGCCCGCCGGTGTCAATGCATTTCATCCCGCGCCAGAGACCGTCGGTGGAGTCCATGGCGACGGTTCGCACCCGGTTGTCCCCGAGATGCTGCTGGACCTCTACCACAAGATTCTCGTCCTGGCCGTCTGCGGCCTTGCGGGAAATCGTCACAGCGTTGAGAATAGAGGGGAGTGCTCCGCCCGAAAAGTCAATATCCACAACCGGTCCGATGATCTGGACTATTGTTCCTTCGTTCATTCGTCATCCTCAGATTAGGGTCCCTGGGGGCTCAATAGCAGCGTATTCCGATATCAAAAGTACGAAAACGTGCCGCAAGAATCAAGGAATCGCCCTCTTCCGCTTCGTAAGCGATGCGACAATCATCTCACCATGCAAGCGACCGTTCTCGACAAAAATGGTGTTTGTCTCTTTGCCGGCCACCACCGAGCCCGCGACGTACAGCCCCGGGACGTTCGTCTCAAACGTCCCGGGATTACACACCGGAGCGAGTGTTTCGGGGTGGAGCTGGACGCCGGCATCACGCAACAGCAACGAATCCGGGCCGAACCCGATCAGCACAAACGCAAATTGAGCGGGCAGCTCACAAGCAACACCCTGCCGGTCCGCCGCGAGCACCTTCCCCACTGTGAACTCACGAATGGTTGTCGAGAATAGCGCCCGCACCTGTCCCCCTTTGATGCGGTTCTCTATATCGGGGAGGACCCAGTATTTCACGCCCGGGCTGAGCGTTGTTCCCCGATGCACGAGAGTCACACGGGCACCATGGCGGTACAAATCAAGTGCTGTCTCGACTGCCGAATTTCTCCCGCCGACGACAACAACATCGCTGCCGACATAGGAGAACGGCTCATCATAGGTATGGCGCACCCACGGGAGATCCTCTCCTGCCACGCCGAGGCGATTCGGCTGGTCAAAATATCCTGTCGCAATGACCACCGACTGGCCCTCATGGCGTGTCCCCCCCGCGGTGGTGACGACAAATGACCCACGCTCCTCCCGGTGAATGCTCCGGACAGGATCATGACACCGGATATCAAGGCCATACCGGGCAACAACACGGGCGTAATAATTCAACGTATCCACCCGTGTCGGACGGAGAGCGGAGATCACAAAGGGCACATCGCCAACTTCGAGCAGCTCCGGTGTCGAAAACCACGTCATGTTGACGGGGAACCGGCGTATGGCATCCGCTATGCTTCCCTGCTCCAGGATGCGAGCCGAAAGACCCGCCTTCACTGCAGCGATGGCGCAGGCGATACCCGACGGCCCGCCGCCAATAATCAGAACATCGAGCATCATGTTTCCCACACCCTTCTCGATTCGTGCATGCCCGTCTGTGCCTGCATATCTGTCCGCCTGTCCAGCAGTACTAGCTCGTGAAATACCGATCGAAGAGCTGAAGAACCCGTTCTTTGGTGGGAAAGAGCATGACTCCGGTCAAGAACAGAAGGAGGACCGAGCCGCTGTTCAGCCAGTATACCTCCTCCGTGGGAAGCACACCGTTGGACCAGCCTATCATGCAGACCGCAAGGCCGAGGATGGCGGCTCCCTCGAGGAGGCCCATCCGCAGCAGCAACGCAGTCTGCAGAAGGGCAAGCGCACTCTGACCGAGCTCAATTCCGTGCGCAGTCGTTTCGGGGACCACGAGCCGGTCCGGATTGAAGATCCTCGCGAAGAGAAACGTCCCGGCACCAAAAGCCACCAATGCATAGACGGCATTCACCATGCTCAGCAGCGTGAGGTTGTCGACACTTTCGGAAGTCGGGCTGGGCCGCTCTCCCGTCTGTGAGAGGACGAGAATCACCAGAAGAAAGATCGTCGGGCCCACAAGCAATGCACCCTGCATGATCTGCATCACGCGCAGCCGTGCCGGCACGAGGGCGGTTTCGAATGTCGTACGTGGAAGAATCATCGGATCTCTCGGTGTATTTTCATAAGTTATCATGAATGAAGGGGAGATTCAACGGTTCTATCGAGATTGTCCATATATGAAACAATGGATTTGCGAAGCCGCACCGAACGCGGTATACTGGAGAGTCGACATTCTGTGGAGGGTTCTTGCCGCATGGATTGTGCACAGTGGAAAAAGACGGTTCTGGCAGTGGGAGTGTTCAGTCTTGCGATGGGGTTCCTGGAGGCAGCGGTGGTGGTCTATCTTCGCCTTCATTTCTACCCGCAGGGGTTCTCGTTCCCGCTCGCAACGATCCCACATGATATCCTGATACTTGAAGTTCTCCGGGAAGTCTCGACGATCGTCATGCTTGCCGCGCTCGCCTGGATTGCCGCCCGGACATATCTCAGCCGGTTTGCCGTCTTTGCTCTTGCCTTCGGGATCTGGGACATCGTCTACTACGTCGCTCTGAAAGCGGCGCTCGATTGGCCCGCCGACATGCTGACACTCGATATTCTGTTTCTCATCCCGCTTCCCTGGGCGGGCCCGGTTCTTGCGCCGGTGCTCGTGTCGTCTTGCCTCATCGTCGGAGGCCTGCTGGTGCTCTGGCGGGAATCCTGCGATCGCCCGGTGGTGATATCCGGACTTCAATGGGCCACAATGATTGCGGGGGGCGTCGTGATCCTTGTCTCATTCATGCTGGACGCGGGAGCAGTGATGGATCAGCAGGAACCGGGAGCGTTCGCGTGGCCGGTCTTCCTGGCCGGTCTTGTCCTGGGACTCGTCGGCTTCACCTCGGCATTGCGGAGGCGCTAACACGAAGTCCGCGCACAGGGGGATTCCCGGAGTTCGGTCGCGCACACCGCGAGGGAGAAGATGGGATCTGCAACCGTTATGGTGCTTCGCGCGGCAGGGGTTTACCCGACTTCACGATGGCAACACCCTGTTTGAACCGGTCGTGAAAGGTCGTTTCAGTCAGACCCGTAGCTATGTTGGTGGCCATCTTGCGCTTTGTTATCGCCGTCACTTTGCTCTTCCCGGTACCGGCCTTTTCCACCCAGATGCCCACGACGCTGCCTGCGGAAACGAGGTTGGCGCCTATGGTCGTCAACATGTATCCCTCATCGCGGTGTTCTTCGATCCCTTCCGCACCCTCCCAACGCAACACCTGCCGGGATATTTCCCACGCCTTGTCCGTTGCAACCGCATACGTCTCGACGGTCCCTTCGCCCTCCTCTTTGGCAACGATTACGTCGCTCATGCTGGCGCAGCCGGAGAGTAAGAAGAGGAGGAAGAGGGCGGCCGCAGCGGGCACATGCCATTGCTTCATGGAGCCTCCGATCAATAATGGGGGATGACGCCCGAAAGTATCTTTTCTGTCTGCGAAAATCAAGTGCACGATTGTGGAGGAGAACCGTACGCGAAACGACGGGAGGCACACGTACAGACGAAAGGATAGTGCGCCGTCTCCACTAATGGAGGTGGGCCTGGAGCCGGGCAGGAAAAGGCCTAGAGCAGAAACGGAATAAACATTTTCGTCCGTTTCATGTAATCCCGATACGGTTCGCCGAAGTGCCGGACACATTCGACCTCATCCGCTTTTGCGGTTGCCACGAGAAAGATCGTTGATCCCGTCACCAGGCCGGCGGAGACCCAGGTGATATCCTTAAGAAATGCCCCCCAGGCGAGGAAGAGAAGTGAACCGTAGAGCGGGTGACGGATACTGCTATAGATTCCTGAGGTGACAAGCTCCGAGGTCTTCTCGAACCCCATGAGGGTGGGATCTTCCCTGAAGCTGTTCGGTTTCCCATGCCTCATGAGCTGGAAAAAACCTGGCACGGCCATGACCGCAGACACCGAGAGGAAGAACCACGAAATCAGCTGGTGCGGGGAGAAAGGGTCGGTGAACCAGGCGCCGATGTTCAGGAGCGTGAGGGCAAGCATGACTTCCCACGCAAAAAAGCGGTAGAACCCGTGAGAGCCGGGGACCTTGAGTGATCGTCCCGAGATCAGGAGGAGTCCGGCGGAGAGTGCAACAAACAGTATGAGTTTCGAATTCACGGTAGAGGTGGGAAGCGATCGTTCCAACGTTCATGCGAGACGTCGGAATGTGCGAACCAGGATTGAGCCATCAGTTCCGTACTGCCTCAAACGCTCCTTCACTGCTTACGCCCGCGAAGGTGACCCACGCCCAGCGCCCGCGGTACGCATCTGCGGTGAGTTTGCCGGAGAGGAGGACGTTGTTGTCAACCCAGCCGGGATTCAGGTTGAGGGAAAGAGTGGTATCGACTACAGAACCGGCCAGGACGCCATCACCGGTCTGAGGACCAATATCCGTCCTGTTCGTGAGTGAGGTACAATGCCATTCTCCGGTCACGTGCGCTGTGTCGGTCAACACGAGCGTGAACCACCCCCGGACGAGTGGGCTTCCGCTGGCATCAAGAGCTGAATAGACAAATGCTCCCGCTGGAACAGTCAGGAGGGGTGGCGTCGGCCCGGCGTCTTTGCACCCCGTTGCAGCGGCGAGCTGAAGGATCAGTGCAAGATGGAAGAACCGATGGTTCAACGGGAGAGTTCCTGGATTGTGAACAACCACGGACAATGCTGAACGCGGCGAGTTCGCACTCATGCTGCGCCGTTCATTACGCAGCGGCCAGATCGAACCCGTGCCTTGTCACGCCGACCCGCAAACGGATCAGCGGATAACAACAAACTTCCCCACCTGTACCTCACCCGTCGACACATCTTCCACGGTGAAGAGATAGATACCGCTGGCAACTGCCTGACCGACATATGAGGTAAGGTTCCAATCCTGAAACGAGAGTGCTGCATCAGAATGCCGGATCAGATCGACGAGATCCCCGGCCAGCGTGTAGATGGAAATCACGCAGTCCCGGGGAAGATGGGTGAACTGAACGCGGCGATCCGACTCCGTCCATGTGCGCCACTTGCCTGCGGGCCTCTCCCACGGGGGATCGTAGGCCGTGTAGGGAATATCTGATCGGTAGGGATTCGGCACAACAGCTACCTCTCCGATGCCAGGCCGCGCCGGCGTCCCGGGAATTGCTGCAACCTTTGCGCTTTGGAGCCGGCTCTCCCGCGCGGGAAGGCCGACCGTGGTGTCGGGCTTCGAAAAAGCAGTCACGGCATAGTAATACGTGGCATGATTCAGGAGCCCGGTCTCCGTATACTCACGCTGAAGTCCGAACTCACGGCCAAAACCGTCTCCAGCAATATCGTATTCAGATATCATCGTCCAGGGGCCGTCCAGACTCTGCGTGCTTCTATAGACACGGTACCCTTCGAACGGAAGATCCATGCCATCCCACCGGCACGTGTCCCGATACGACTCGGGGTCGGTCTCACCGGGCCGGGCATCCCAACGAAGCGTCACCGATTTGTCACCACGTTCGACCCTGAGGGGCGGTGCCGGAGGAGCATGCGGAGAGATGAAGCCCCGTTGCGAAAGCCGGTCCAGAAGCGCGTTCTTGTCGAGCACATCGGTCACCCCCGTCCCAAAAATCTCCGCTCCCCATATTTCAAGCGTATCGCCCACATCAACTTGAAATGGCCCAACAGCCACCCAGTTGGATCCGAGGATGTTCCCCCCCATTTGCACGTTTGAGGAGAGAAGGCTGTGCATCACCGCCGCATACTCGGTCGGTGAACTCACCGGCCAAAGTACTGATTCCCGCGAGAAATCATCTTTCGTTGTCCACCGCAAACGTGATGGAGGAATATCACGGGGCGGAAAGAGGCGGTATCCGACACAATTCGAGCTCTGAATTCCATCGCTCATTCCCCCGTCAGAAACAATTGAAATATGGGCATCCGGGACGTACATCGTACGGTCATCCGATGCCCTCCAATACGAGTCCCCTGCCAAACCGATGCCTCCCCTGAAATAGAGCGACAGAAAGAGGTCCGTAAACCGCTCGCGCCGGGGGAATATGCGATATCGGGTCAGGATGATATCGTTCAGAGGCGGAATGTTCCATGTCATGCTGCTGACGTGCATGCCCGCATCCACCGGAGGGATCGACAGCGAGACCGGTTCGCTGCGACCCGGAAGAAATCGACTGACAACGTGCGGCGCATCGTTCCGGCATCGATAGACGAAATCTTCATCAGTCAGTCCGGCATACGACGGCCAGAATGGAATTTGCATCGTCTCGAAGTCTTTCACCGCCCAGATGGAATCCCACGGTTCGGTCTCCGGCTCCCACCACTGCGTGTACACAAACCTCAAGGAGTCGTGGTCCAGCATCGCTGCGGCAAGCTCAAGAACCGGATACCCTGCAAACCCATTTTCCACTCCTCCCCCTGCGGGATATTCGCATACCGGACCCCTGTATTGCTGCGGTGAGAGGATGCCGTTGGCAACGACGCGGCGAACATTACCGGCGGAGTGGACTCTGATGTCCATCTGACTTTGCGTGGATTGAGATGGAGCGTGCATCGGGAGGAGGATGGTCAGAAGCAGGAGAGTCCGGGCAGCCATTTTCAGCAGACCTTCATACTGAAGCGATGGGAGGATACTATCGGAAACCGGACAACCGCCGTTTGGTGGATATGCACTGTATCATTTCACGTGGCATTAGAATGGCCAATCCCGTGGGAAACCGAACGGCTTCGCTCGGGGGGGAGCACTATGCTCTCCCCTGGAATAGTCGGCGTCATGTGCATCGTTGCGGCCAAACGCCATCCACGCTCATGGAGCCGACCGATGGAAAGAAAGCCACATTCTGCGGAAGAGGAGATTCCCGCGCTTCCCCGTGCCCACGCTCATTTGAATTTGAATGAGTTGAAGAACGCCCGGTAGTCCGCGTTCAATTTGTCAAATGTCCCCGCCATGCCTCCAGCGGTGAGCGTGTAGACTCTTCCGCTCTTCGGGACATACACAACATCATATTTCATTTTCATTCCACTTATCTCCCCCGTGTACACCAGTTCTCTCGCCTCTTTGCCATTGATAAAGAGCTTCTTTGCCGCTTCAAATCGGAGATTCTTGAACACACTCTTAAGCTGCTTTTTCACGAATTCAACGTAGTCATCCTGCGACGTCGCTCCAGCCGGTGCGGTGTCAATGGTAACCATGAGACTGATGCCATTTTTCGTGTAATGATCTGAAGCCGAAGAGCCGGCGTTTTTCGTCCAGCCGTCTGGCACAACCACGGCGTAGTCAATGGGCGCTGAGAACGCGGGCAACCTCAGCGAAACGATCAGGAGGAGCGAGAAGGCACTGCGAGCATTCATTGTGAGATTTCCTTGGGTACGTGAAAGGACGGTACGTGCCGCTGAGAGGCAGGCGGGTGGGACAGAACCAGAAGACGCCATCCAGCATCTCACCGAACGGCGTCTCCAATCTTGAGCTGGCGGGCGGATTTGAACCGTCGACCTGCTGATTACGAATCAGCTGCTCTACCAGCTGAGCTACGCCAGCGTTTGGCATAGGTTTTGATACCCTGCCTGGGCTACGTTAGTCGCTTCTTCCCGTAGCCCGGATCAAATCTGACCAAACCCCCCATTCAGAATCAACTCTTCCCAGTCTTCCTTCTATAGGTCTCCGTCAACTTTGTGCCTCTTCGTTGGAATGTGCCGGATCCACGCAACAGGCAAGACATTGCGATCATGATGAGTGCGCTGACTCAGCAAATGATGTAATCGGATACCTCCCTTCTGGCTTTTGTTAGGAAATCCCGCCCCGTGTTTCCACAGGGCGGGATCTAATTCCCAGGATTGCTTCGTTGTCTTGCTTGTCGGTTATCATCGCCCGGCAAGGTCGGAAGTATCAACATTACAGCGGCTTCCCATGCAGCACGAGGCATTCCTCACTTCCATCCCGGCCGATCCTTCATGGTTTTCGCCCACTTCAGGAGATCGACTCCAGTCAAGAGGATCTCCTCGTGCAGATCGAGTTGACTTTCTGCTTTGTAGTGCTTTCTCATGCAGACATGGTCTTGATCGTGGTCTTCGTACTTGAAATCCCTCGGCGGAGCCGGGAGATCCACAACCTCAACCTGTTCATCAAACACGATTGTT
>CAVQPT010000003.1:0-140000 GCA_963714855.1 uncultured Bacteroidota bacterium
GCCGGGCACGCTAGGCGGATGGAGCACACCAGGCGTCATCACGTCGTGATCATCGGGTCCGGGTTCGGGGGACTCTTCGCGGCGAAGGCACTCAAGAAGGCGCCCGTCGACGTCACGCTGATCTCGGACTCGTCGCTGCACCTCTTCCAGCCCCTGCTCTACCAGGTGGCGACCGGCATCCTCTCGACCGGTGAGATCGCCCCGGCGACCCGGGAGATCTTGCGCCGCAACCAGAACACCCGAACCGTGCTGGGCCTGGTCACCGACATCGACCTGGACGCCGCACACGGTGCACGCCTCGGCGGACGAGGCCGAGTTCACCACGACCTACGACAGCCTGATCGTCGCGGCCGGCGCCGGCCAGTCGTACTTCGGCAACGACCAGTTCGCCCAGTACGCGCCGGGCATGAAGTCGCTCGACGACGCCCTCGAGCTGCGCGGACGCATCTTCGGAGCGTTCGAGATGGCCGAGATCGAGACCGACCCCGAGAAGGTGGCCGCGTGGCTGACGTTCGTCGTCGTCGGGGCCGGGCCGACCGGTGTCGAGATGGCCGGGCAGATCGCCGAGCTGGCGCACCGGGCGCTGCGCGACGACTTCCGGTCGATCGACCCGCGGTGCCGCGCGGGTGATCCTGCATGGACGCCGCACCCCAGGTGCTGCCGCCCTTCAGCGAGCACCTGGGTGAGTCGGCTCAGTCGACGTTGGAGAAGCTCGGCGTCGAGGTGCTGCTCAACGCGATGGTCGTCGACATGGACGGGGAGAGCCTGCAGTACCGCGATGCCGACGGCGAGGTGCACGAGATCAGCGCACGCACCAAGGTGTGGGCCGCCGGCGTGGCAGCCTCGCCGTTGGCGCGTCACCTGGCCGATCAGTGCGGCGCCGAGGTCGACCGGGCGGGACGCATCAGCGTGCAGCCCGACCTGACGCTGCCGGGCCACCCCGAGGTGTTCGTCGTCGGCGACATGATGTCGCTGGACTTCCTTGCCCGGTGTCGCCCAGGTCGCGATGCAGGGCGGTCAGCATGCAGCGACGACGATCAAGGCGCGGGTCGCGGGTGAACCCGAACCGGGGTCGTTCGAGTACAACGACAAGGGCAGCATGGCGGTGATCAGCCGCAACAAGGCCGTGGCGAAGGTCGGCGAGCTCGAGCTCACCGGCTACACCGCCTGGATGGCCTGGCTGTTCGTCCACCTCGTCTACCTGGTGGGCTTCAAGAACCGGTTCACGACGCTGGTGTCGTGGTTCGTGACCTTCGTGGGCCGAGACCGGCCGCAGCGGTCGGTCACCTACCAGCAGATCTACGGACGGCGAGCGATCGAGCACCTGGCGGGGCACGACCCGCGAGCGGTCGGCCGTCCGGCCGCCCGCGGCTGAGCGCCCCAAGGCCGTGGGAGCCGGTGCCTGCGGCCGCCGGCTGCGTCCGTCCGTTGCGTCCCACCGTTGCGTCCGACCGT
This sequence comes from uncultured Bacteroidota bacterium, assembly GCA_963714855.1. Lineage (GTDB taxonomy): Bacteria > Bacteroidota > Ignavibacteria > UBA10030 > UBA6906 > JAGDMK01. The sequence continues at coordinate 1,456 of CAVQPT010000003.1, forward strand.
CGCGTCCCACCGCAGGGGGCTGGGGGCTCGCTACGTCCGAGCAACTGCGGCCTGTTGCCCCAGGTTCCTCGGACGCACCGGGTCGGGAGCGGCATCCGCCACGGCCCGGCCCCAGCCCGGCCCTGGCCCCGCCCGGCCCCGGCGCGGCGCGGCGCGGACTACTCCTGCAGCGTGGAGATGCGGCTGGCGAGGGACTGCGTGTCACCTCGTGACAGGTTCTGCACGGCGACGAGCAGCACGTCGGTGGTGCCGTGCGGGGCGGCGGCCTCGTCCCAGTGCCCGGGTACCGCAGGTTCCGTGCGCCGCGAGAGCGTCACGTCCCCGATCTGCCGCACGTAGGGAACCGTCTGCCGGTCGTCGTAGGCAGGCTCTTGTCGGGCGCAGGCCTGCAAGGCTTCCTGACGGGTAGCGAGGAACTCCGCCGCCCGTGCTTGGGAGCTGAAGCGCATGAGGATGGCGATGGCTTGCTGATCGCCGTTGGCGTAGGTGGCGTCGAGGGCGAACTCCGGCACGATCGCCGCGGTACGTCGATCGGCGCACCCGAAGGGCACGGCCAGCTCAGCGACTTCGATGGGGCTGCGCTGGTGCGTGGAGGCGTTGTTGCCGACGAAGCCGGTGTCGTGGGGGTCTCCGTCGACGACCGTGTAGCCCCACCCATCGCCGAGCAGCGCAGGCGGCGGCATGTCCTGCGGGGTGAGTGGGCCGGCGGAGGTCGGCTCGGGGGTCAAGGTCGGGGCAGGCTCGTCAGGTGCGGTGCTACTCGCGTCGCCGGTGCCCGTCTCGAGGTCGGTGACCGTCGGGGCTTGCGCCTGCTCTGATGGCGCGTCCGCGGTGCTGTCCACGGATGCTGTGCACCCGGCGAGGCTGAGGAGCGCCATCGCGGCGATCCCGACCCGAGCCGCGCGGCGCGGAAGTCCGTAGCGCGCGGGTTCTGCCGCGGTCTCAGCCACCGTTGGACGAGAAGTGCTGGTAGTCGGGGTAGGCCCATCGCGCGCCCCAGGGCCATCCGCGGCTGGCCATCGTGGTGGCGACGACGGACCCGGGAAGAATCATCCCCGCCCGGTATCGCGACCGGTCGAGGTAGGCCCGTCCGGCCTCGGGGTAGACGCGGGATGCGGTGACGTACGGGTTCTGGATGGTGTTGTAGTCGATGGCGTTGCCGTAGGAGTGCTGGGAGGTGCGGTAAGGGTTGCCGACGACGGGCCGACAGTTGAAGGCACCGGTGTTGCCGGCGTTCATGGCCGCCACATCGGAGTCGTGAGGCGAGCGGGCACCGCCTGCGTAGTACCCCTCCAGCGGCTTGACCAGCTTGAACGGGAACCTCTGCTCGTAGGCGCGCCGGAACACAGTCCGGACGGCGTCCACCGCATCAGCCCTGAGCACGACGGTGCCGGAGCGAACCTTGCCGCCGTAGTCCCAGTACTGCACCCGCAGGTTCCGCAGCTGCGACACGGCCACCGGGCAGCCCGCCCGGTGGGAGAAGCGAACCTGCGAGGGGTTCACGCGGGAGACGCTCGAGGTGAACGCAGGCGGCCCCGGGGCGGCGATGCGGACCTGGCGGGCTGCGCTCACCTGCCGCGCACCGCCGGCGCCGGGCTTCTTCACGACGCGATAGGTCCAGGTGCCACGCCGGGAAGGCTGCGTCGTGAACACCGTCCGTGCTTTCGACGCCCCCACCACCGACGCGGTGCGCGTCTCCACGTTGCGCCAGGTCCGGCTGCCCGGCGGTTTCGCCTGCAGGGCCAGCCGTGCCTGCACGGGGCGGTTGAGCACTGCGCGAAGCGTCACTTCGCCGGCGGGATCGACGCGGCTCGGGGCGCGCAGTAGGACACGGCTCGGGGGCCATCCCACCCGAACCGTTCCCACCCGTGACCGGGCGCGCGGATCGGTCAGGACGACCGCCCGGAGTCGCCAGACTCCACGACCGGGTTGGAACACGAACGATGCGCGCCCGGCCGCGTTGGCCGTGGCGGTCGCGTCGACCGTCCAACGCCCCGCGCCGGTACGGCGCTGCAGTCGCAGTTCCGTGCCCTCCGCGACCGCGGGCCGGGTGCGGACCCGAACGACGGTCGCGACGGTGGGCACCACCTTCCCCGCGGGTAGCCGGCCCAGGAGCACCGTGACGCGGCGCCCCTGCAGACGCGACGGAGCTGCCTGACTCGCTGCCGGGGCGGGAGCTTCGACAGCCGACGGGGCAGGTGTGGGGACGACGCTCGGCTGCTCCGATGGCTCAACGACCGCCGGAGTCTCGACCGCCACATCCGCAGGAGACTCCGCCTCAGGGTCTCGGGGCCGGGGTGGGCGCCGGCGGTGCTGACGGTTGCGGCGTCTCTGGTGTCGGCGACGGCCCATCCTCCTGCACCACGGGCTGGTCGACGCCGTCGACACCGTCGACGAACCGTGACAGAGCCTGCGACGACGTTGTGCCCGCCATGACGAGGACTGCTGCAAACGCGGCGACCAACCACCGACGAGTGACATCCCCCACGGCGGCTCACACTAGCGCTGGACACCCGCCGTTCCGGCCGGCAGTCCCCTCCGGGCTCGACGACGGAGCGAAGCACCTGGCGGGCCAACAGCCGCTGATACAGCCTGCGTAGTGCCGCGATCTAGACCCTCATCTGTGACGAACCGCGTTGCGTCCGAGCATCTGCGGACTGTCGCCCCAGGTTCCTCGGACGCAATCAGGGACGCGGCTCGCGGCGCGGTGCGCCGACGTCCACGAAGTCGGCGGCCTCGTGAGATGAGCCGATCGAGCCCGTCGGCCCAGTGGCCCCGGCGCTGGCCTGGGTCGTCTCCTCGTCGTCGAGTCGAGGCTTCTTCTTGTCGTCGCCCATCACGATCACCAGGAACACGAACCCCGCCAGCAGATAGGGGAATGGCGGTGTGATCAGAACGTGGCGCAGGAGCATGACGGCATCGCCCGCTCCGGGTACGTGCAGGACGGCCTCACCGAGCACCTCGTCGTCGGTGGGGGTCCAGCGGTCGGTCTCGGGGTTGTTGTCGCCCTGCATGACGTAGCCGGACTCGCCGTCGCCACCGACGATCCGGTGGATGACGTTGCCGTTGTCGGTGCTGAACACGACGATGTCGCCGAGTCTCGTAGCTGGCCTGCGCACGAGCGGCCACGAAGTCGCCGGGACTGTAGGTGGGCTCCATGCTCGGCCCGGAGACGACCACGTAGGTCATCGACCCACCCAGAGCAGCCGGCCAGACGAACAGCCAGGCGAGGACGGCGATGGCAGCGGTTGCTGCGTACTTCGCGGCGCTACGCATCGGCGGTGCTCTCGCTGTCATTCACCGTGGACGCCTCGTCGTCGACCAGCTCCTCGGGACTCGCCACCTTCAGCGGCGTCGCTGGCTCGACTGAGCCGTCGTCGGCCTGCCGGTCGGACTGCTCCGGCGAGAGCTCGTCGTTCGCACCCACGCTGTGGCCGACCTCGTCGCCGTCCAGCGGGTCGCCGGCAGGCAGCGGCACGGCTGGTGTCGCTGGTTCATCGGACTGGGGATCGCCGGGGTCGTCCGCTCGGCATCGGAGTCTGTAGCGCGGCGGCCCGAGCGTGTCGGCGAGCACCGGGGTCGGTGCCGGTGACGGGTCGCACACTCTCGGGCGGGGCTCCAGGTGACGGGCACGGAGGTAGCCGTGGGGTCGTCGCAGGCCGGGACGGTGACCACGATGTTGGCAGAACCGGTGGCTGGCTGACGAGATCGTGAGTGCGGCGGCCGACGCCGGTGGCCGCAACGGCGACGACGGCCACGGCGGCTGGCGATCAACGGGCGGGTGATCATGGCTCTCCTTGGGGGGGTCGATCGCTCGAGGGGTGTCCTCCTGGGTAGGAGCGCACCCCTACGAGCGACCGGTTGGGTGGTATCAGATCAGCTGGAGACGACGATGTCGAGGCGTCGACAGGCCTCGACGTCGATCTTCTCCCAGGCGACGTTGAAGGTGACCTTGCCGTCGCTGTCGGTGACCTTGCCGTCGAACTTGGTCGCCTCCGAGTCAGCGAGGTAGCCGTTCTTCTGGCCGTCACGTTCTTGACGTAGTCGTTGCCGCCGTTGACGTTCTCGAGCATGCGGCCCTGGACGGAGACGCCGGCCTTGTCGAGGTCGAGGGTCACGGTGGAGATGACGGCCGTCTTGGCGCCGTTGCCCTGGCCGACCGCCGATGTAGGTGTGGCGAACGTGACGTCTTCGAGCTCGGCGCCCGAGACGGTCGATCTGCGCCACCGGCGAGCGTGGCGTCCGAGACGCCGGCGAGCTGGCGGCGGACGCGGCGCCGGCGACGAGCAGAGCGGCAGCAGCGCCGCCGATGACGATCTTCTTGATCATGATGATCCTTTCGTGCCGCTTGTGGCGGCGGACGGTTCCCCGGTCTGGGATGACGCGATGGTCGCGAGTGCTGTTCGACCGTGACGTACTACGAGGTTCCCGACCGGTAGCGTCCGAAACGCGCCGACGTGGATCTCATCCGTTCGGCGGACCGTGTCGCTCGGCTGCCAGGCGGGCGATGTGGGATAGGGCCCAGGTAGTGGCGAGCCTCGGCCGCGTCGTGGCGGCGACGTCCACCGCCACAGGCTCGTAGCGCTGACAGCTGACGCTCCCGAGGGGCGACACTGGCCCGCATGACGACGGCGATCCACATGACGATCCGGCTGAACGGCGAGACTGTCGAGGGTGAGGGCGAGGGCCAGGGCGAGTCGGGCTTCACCGAGTGCCTCGGCTTCACCGACGGCATCACCACCGACCAGGCGCCGACGGGCCGCTCGCTGGGCCGGCGTCACCCGGAGCCGATCGTCGTGCGCAAGCGCATCGACCGCACCACTCCGCGTCTGCTCGAAGCGCTCTCCCAGAACGAGCAGGTGGACGCCACGTTCACCTTCTATCGACCGACCGCTGAGGGAACCACCGAGCACTTCTTCACCGTCGAGGTCACCGGTGGGCGCATCGTCGGTATCGAGCGCTCGTGGCAGGCCGACGCCGCGTCCGAGCACGAGGACGTACGCATCGCGCCGCTGGCCGTGACCTGGACGCACGTACCGTCCGGCACGAGCTACGAGAGCAGGCCGCGCGGGGTGGTCTAGGACGGAGGACCGTCGCCGCCGCTGCTGTCTCGGCGGCCGTCAACGCTGGTGCCGTGGCCTTCGTCTACGCCGACGCCGACTTCGACCTCTGTCCCACGGGGTGGGACGAGGACCGGCGGTGATCGGTCGGCCGCGGTTTGGGCTGGTTGTTCCCAGCCGGCGGTGTTGGCCCGGAAGCGACTGGGCTGGCCGGTGTCGGGTGTCAGGGTCCAGAGCCCCGGTGTGCAGGGTGCGGTGGTGGTGGCGACACAGCAGGACGAGGTTGTCCAGCGACGTGGTGCCGCCGTCGGTCCAGTGCTGGACGTGGTGGGCGTCGCAGTAGGCCGAGGTGCGGGTGCACCCGGGATGCACGCAGCCGCCGTCTCGGACGCGGAGGGCCTTCAGCTGGCCGCTGGTGGCCAGTCGGGCGCTTCGACCGACGTCCAGCGGGAGCCAGCCACCGCCGATCGACACGGCCGCCGGGCTGGCCGGGGACGACGGGCCCCCGTTGGGCGGCGGGCGGAGCCTGGCCAGCACCGGGGTCAGCTGCGCGTCACAGGCCCACCGACGCGCGACCGCGGCCGGCACGGTGGCGCCGGTCCAGGGCAGGGTCGCGCTGCCGATCCCGGTACGCAGGGCCTCCTCGTCGATGACGATCGACAGGTGCGCGCGCTGCCCACCCAGCTCGGGCAGCTCACCGGAGTCCAGGCCCCGCTGGGCGAGGTCGACCAGGGCGTCCGCGCGCATCTGCGGCACGCTGCGGCGATCGGTGACTCCCCCGCGAGACATCAACGGCTGCAGGGCGCTGCGCAGCACCTCGGCCGACTCCACGTCCAGGACACCGTCGAGGTAGGCGTGCTCGCCCACCACCGACAGGGTGACACCGCGGCGCTCGTAGGCGTCGTGGAGAGCCTTCTCCGCCCCCGCGTGGTCCACCAGCGCATGGATGCGTGCCGTCGCACGACGCACGACGCACGGTTCGGCCACGCGAGCGATGTCCAGCAGGATCGGCTCGGCGACCCGGGCGTGCTCCACCCCGACCTTGTCCACGACGGCGGCGATCGCCGAGACATGCTGGGGTGAGACCACCCCACGCGCCAAGGCGCGCTGCGTCTGCGGGAGGTGGTCGCGCAGGACTCGCGCCGTCCGGGTCAGGTGCGCGGCCGTCCCGGCCGACACCCGCGTGCGCTGCTCCAACCACCGCTTCGTCGTGCGATGCCGCGTCGTCGACGCCACGTCGGCGGAGTCGAACGCCGCAACAGCCGCAAGGACACCGGCATGCAACCGGCTCTGCGCATTCACCAGCCGGAGCACCATCACCGCATGCTCGTCACCGGTCAACGACGACACGTCGGCCGCATGAAGGTCAGCCAGCACGTCCAACAGCCGCTGCGCGAGCAGCGACGGATGCGCCGGAGACGACCCTCCCGACGACTCGAACACATGTCGAAGTTTCTCATGGAGCAGCAGCGAAGGCCAGCCTCGCCGTCAATCTGTGGACAACCAACTGCCTCGAGATCCACCGCATCCAAGGGTCTAGGCGGGCCACACCACCGGTACGAGAACGACCAACGTCACCACGATCAAGATCGTGAGCGGGAAGCCCAACCGCGCGTAGTCACCGAACCGGTAGCCGCCCGGCCCGTAGACCATCGTGTTGGTCTGGTACCCGATCGGCGTCAAGAACGACGCCGAGGCCGCCACCGCTACCGAGATCGCCGCCCCGCGCGGGTCCAACCCGCCGGCGGTGGCCGTCGCCACGGCGATCGGGAACATCAGCAAGGCCGCCGCGTTGTTGGTGATCATCTCGGTCAGGATGAGCGTCGCCACCACCACTCCGAGCAGGACGCCGCGCGGCCCCCAGGTGTCGAACACCCCGACCAGCCCGTCGGCCACGAGCTCGGCGAGCCCGGACGTGGACATGGCCGCCGCGATGCCGAACGCCGAGGCGATGACGACGATCACCTCGATGTCGACCGAGCGCCGGGCTTCCAGCGGCGTGAGCACCCCGGTCGCGACCAGCACCACCGCGCCCACCAGCGCCGCGATCAGGATGTCGGTGACGCCGGTCGCCGCCAGCCCGACCACGCCCGCCAAGCACCACCAACGGAACCCAGGCCCGCGAGGTTGCCTGCGGCGGAGCCCCGCCCATGGGGGCGACGAGCAAGAAGTCGGCCTTGTCGTGCCAGCGGTCGCCGAACTCGGGGTCGGCCACGACCAGCAGCGTGTCGCCGACGCGCAGCGGGACGTCGCCGAGCTTGCCCTCCACCAGCGACCCGGCCCGGTGGATGGCCAGCACGGCAGCCTGGTAGCGCGCCCGAAAGCCGAACTCGGCGAGCGTCTGGCCCATGCCCAGGGAACTGCGAGCCGATCACCACCTCGTAGTACGACACCTGGGGGTGGTCGAGGTCGAGGACGTGCTCCATCTCGGCCGGCTCGAGCCCGCGCATGGTCTGCAGGTCGACGATCGTGCCCACCTGCCCGGCGAAGCGAAGCCGGTTGCCGCCGCGCAGCACCGTCTCGGGACGTACCGGCGCGATGATCGTGTCGCCGCGGTCGACGGAGGTGAGGAACACGCCGGTGAGGTGACGCAGGCGGGCCTGCTCGACCGTCTTGCCGTCCACCGGGCCGCCGCTCTGCACGACCATCTCGATGGAGAACCGCCGCGCGGCCTCCTGCAGCTCGGCCATCGGCGAGCGGCGTCCGGGCAGCACGCGCGGCGCCAACGCGATGATGGCGCCGATGCCGACGACGGCGACCGGAACACCCACGGCGCTGATCTCGAAGAACCCCATGGGCTCCAGGCCGGCGTCGGCCATCTGCCCGGCCACGACGAGGTTGGTCGACGTCCCGATCAGGGTCGCCATGCCGCCGAGCAGGGCGGCGAACGACAGCGGCATGAGCAGCTTGCTCACCGAGACCTGACGACGATCAGCCCACGACGAGATCTGTGGGATGAGCATCGCCACGATCGGGGTGTTGTTGAGGAACGCGGACGACACCGCCGTCGGCGGAAGCACCCGCAGGAGGGGCAGCCGGTACCAGCCTCGCTCGCCCAGCGTGCGCTGCATGATCGGCGTGAGAGCCCCGGTCTTCTGCACTGCCGCGGCCACGACGTAGAGCGCGGCCACGGTGAACGGGGCCGGGTTGCTGAAGCCGCTGAGCGCTTGCTCGGTGTCGATCACCCCGAGGACGAGCAGCGAGACCGTGGCGCCGAAGATCACCAGGGCAGGGGAGAGGGAGGTGCGGACGAGGAGCCCGAGAACGCCGGCGATGACCGCGAGGGTCAGCCAGGCGTCGACGGTCACGGTCGAACGCTAGGTCATGGGTGCCGGGTCGCTCGCGTGGGCGTGCCGAGAGCCCGACGAGGGTCAGCGCCTCCTGGAGTGCGAGGCCGGCAAGGTCGATCTGGCCGACCTGCTCGGCCGCAAGCGCTCGACAGGGGCGAGCCGGTGCGCATCCTGGACGTTGCCCGCCAGCTGATCGGCATGTCGGGCCGCGACGTCGAGATCGTGTTCACCGGCCTGCGTCCGGGCGAGAAGCTCCACGAAGAGCTGCTGGCCCCGGGGAGACCGGCGAGCGCCCCGAGCACCCGCTCGTCCAGCACATCACCGTCGAGAGGCTGTCGACACCATCGATGGATGCGCTGCGCGAGATATCGCACCCCCACGCTGGCGCGAGCGCGGCCGCCAAGGACGCGGGCGACTTCCGACGCCTCTGCGACGAACGCTGACGAGCGCCGCCGCAGCGGCGGACGCCGCCACCTGGTGACGCCGCGTGGCCAGCCGGGCTAGCGATGGGCTACGGACGTCCGAGCTGGACGTAGGCGACGCGCAGCAGATCCACGAGAGCGACCCCGCGCACGGCGACGTCAACGAGCAGGCACCTGGTCGAGTAGGGCATCGCTCGGCGCCACCACCGGTGACGGGGACGGCAGGTCGGACTGGAGCGCGAAGAACGAGTCGAGGCAGTCCTCCAGCGGTCATGAAGGACTCGGCCTCGACGCGGTCGGCGGGGTGGGTGCCGGACCGCCGGGCCGACAAGGCCGCGAGCAGCTCGTCCCTGTCTCGTCCTCGCCACGCGAGGATCTCGAACGGGTCCTCGTCGAACGACTCGGCCAGAAGGTAGAACACCGCGGCGATGTGCTTGCACGGGACGGACCAGTCGGGGCAGGTGCAGTCCAGCGAGAGCTCCTCGGCGCTGCTCGGGAAGAGCGAGAGCCCGACGGAGCGGAACGCCTCCTCGATGTCCTCGGGCATCTCGCCGGCCAGGAGCTTCGCGATGTACCAGGCGTCCGCGGCCAGGGCCTCGGTGACTCGTCCCCAGGCCGTCTTGTCGAACGCGGGGACGCCGATCCGCACCCGGTAGGGACGGGCCCGGGTGCCCTGGACGTTCGCGGTGACGACACCAGCCGCGACGTCCAGGTCGATCACCTGGCCCTTGCGTGCGTAGGTGCGGCCTCGCTGGAGGCGTCCCCCCACTCCCAGCGACTCGAGAACGTCGATGAACCGCTCCGACCACCACGTCTGAGCGATCGATCCGCGCCGGCTCCGGGCCCGGATCCCGTCGGCGACCGGGCGGGGACGGGCGGGCGGTGGGAAGCGGCTACTCATCGTCGGCGTCCGCGGTCAGCGTGAACAGGTCGCGCAGGGCGCTGGTGGACAGCTCGGTGAGCCACCGCTCGCCGTCGCCGACGACTGACTCGGCGAGCGCCTGCTTCTCCTGGATCATCTCGTCGATCTTCTCCTCCAGCGTGCCCAGGCAGACGAACTTGCGGACCTGGACGCTTCGCCGCTGCCCGATACGGAACGCCCGGTCGGTGGCCTGGTTCTCCACCGCAGGGTTCCACCACCGGTCCAGGTGGATGACGTGGTTGGCGGCGGTGAGGGTGAGCCCGGTGCCGCCGGCCTTGAGCGAGAGCAGGAACAGCGACGGCCCGTCGTCGGACTGGAAACGGGCCACCATCTCGTCCCGTCGCAGCTTGGCGGTTCCGCCGTGCAGGTAGAGGATCTCGGTGTCGAAGCGGGTGGACAGGTGGGGCAGGAGCAGGTCGGCGAAGTCGGTGAACTGCGTGAACAGCAGGGCCTTGTCCCCCTCGGCAAGAATCTCCTCCACGATCTCGTCCAGGCGGTTCACCTTGCCCGAGCGTCGGGCGACCGCCGAGTGGTCGTGCAGCAGCTGAGCCGGGTGGTTGCACACCTGCTTGAGCTTGGTCATGGCCGCGAGGACGTTGCCTCGGCGCTCGATGCCAGTGGTGGTCTCGATCCTGCCCATCATCTCGTCGACCACCGCCTGGTAGAGCGAGGCCTGCTCGGTGGTCAGCCGGTAGTGCTGCGTGATCTCGATCTTCGGCGGAAGGTCGTCGATGATGCGCGGGTCGGTCTTGACTCGCCGCAGCAGGTAGGGACGGATGACCCGGCGCAGGCGCTCCGCCGGCTCGGTCTGCCCGTGCCGCTCGATGGGTATCGCGTACGAGCTACGGAACCGCTCGGCCGATCCGAGGATCCCGGGGTTCAGGACGTCCATGATCGACCACAGCTCGGAGAGCCGGTTCTCCATCGGAGTGCCCGTCAGCGCCACCCGATGACCGGCCTGCAGCCGCCGAACCGCGCGGGCGGAGCGCGACCGGCTGTTCTTCACCGCCTGCGCCTCGTCCAGCACCACCCGCTCCCAGGGGTGCTCCGCGAGCTCGTCGATGTCGCGCATCACGGTCTGATACGTGGTGACGACGATGTCGGCGCGCTCGAGCTGCTCCTCGAGCTCGGTGCCGTGGAGCCGGTCTGATCCATGGTGGGCGTAGACCCGCAGCGCCGGGGTGAAGCGTGCCGCCTCGCGCTGCCAGTTGCCGACCAGGGACACCGGGCACAGCAGCAGCGTGGGTCGTGCGTCAGGTCCATCATCAGGGCGTGTCCCGCGCTGGTGGGCCTCCAGCGCGAGCAGCTGGACGGTCTTGCCGAGGCCCATGTCGTCGGCCAGGCAGGCACCCAGTCCGAGGTCGGAGAGGAACGCCAGCCACGAGAGGCCTCGGCTCTGGTACGGGCGAAGGTCGGCCAGCAGTCCCGGTGGGGTGTCCAACGGCACAAGGGCCTGATCAGCCGTCCCCGCCAGCAGCTCGCCGAGCCAACCGTCCGCCTCGATCGAGGTGACGGGCAGCGGTGTGTCGACGTCGTCGGGGTGAGTCGCGGCGAGCGCGATGACCTCGATCGCGGTGAGGCTTCGAGAGGAGGACTGGGAGTCGAGAAACGCCAGCCCCCTTTGCAGGTGGTCGGGGTCGACTGCGACCCACTGGCCACGCAGGCGGACCAGCGGCGCCTTGGTGGAGGCGAGCATGGCCAGCTCGTCCTCGGTCAGCAGGTCGTCGCCGACTGCGAGGTGCCACTGGAAGTCGACGAGGGCCTCCCGGCTGAACCGTCCGCCGGCGACGCGCGCGTCCTCCGGCGAGTGCGCGGAGCCGCGCAGGCCGACGTGGCGGCGGCTGGTCCACCAGGACGGCAGCAGCACACCGAACCCCGCCTGGTCGAGGACGGCTGCCCTGTCGGTCAGGAACTCGTAGGTGGTCTCGGCGTCGAGGTCCATGCCGGAGGGACGGGAGCTGCGCAGGGCGCCCCCGAGCGCAGGGAAGACCGAGGTCGCCCGCCCCAGCTCGGCCAGCATCACCTCGTCCGGCCGGCCCATCCAGCGGCTGAGCGTGTCACCTGTTGTCCACACCTGGTCGGACGGCACCATCAGGCTCGGGTCCTCGGTCGACTGCAGCCAGAACTCGAGCCGCCAGCGGCCAGCCCCATCTGCTGAGGCGTCGGCGGGCTGATCGGCGTCCGCGTCGTCGGTCGCGTCCGGCTCGTGCCCCCACGACTCCGCCTGGGTCTCGTCGGCCTGTTCGGTCAGCCGGAACGTCAGCCGAGCCGGACCGGCGGGACCCGTCCCGAACCCCGTCCAGGGCTCGAGGGAGCGGGCGAGGACGGCCAGATCGTCCGCCTCGGCGTCGAAGCAGGGGTCGGCCGACACGAGAGAGGCGACCCAAGCCTCGGCGACCGGCGTCCGTGCGGGCCGGCGACCCCTGCGCCGGGGCAGGACGATGTCGGACAGGCGCCCGCGCACGACCGCATCCGTCAGCGCAGCGACGGCACCGTTGACCAGGTAGGTGGGCGAGCGAGAGGCACGGTCCGCACCCGTCGCCTCGGCTCGACACACCGGTGGCATCGCGGCGACGAGGGCGTTCGTTGTCACGACGTCCGGTCCCTGCAGAACCGGACGCCACCGGCCGGCGGGCCGCGAACCGTCGGCTGCCTCCTCGACCGTGGGGATCACGCGTCCGCGCGTGGCCAGCGTGCGGGCGAACGCGGCCAGCTCGGCGAGGTAGTGCATCGACGCGCCGTAGCGGGCGTCGACGAGGGGCAGCTCGAGGACGCCCAGGGCCTCGGCAGGCTCGACGACGATCGACGGCACCGTCCACGCGAGCAGCAGAGGCGGATGGCCGGCCCCTGCGCGAGGCCTCACGCGGACGAGCTCCGGGGAGTCCAGGGGAGACCGGCGCGTCGAGGGCAGGAGCAGGGTGGACGCCGCGTCCACGCCCCGGGTGACCTCAGAGAGGACCTCGGTCAGGTGCTCAGCGGTCGCGGCGAACGGGTGCGGCCGCGCGCTTCGCACGGCCTGGCTGGGACTGGTGACGGGTGCCTCGGAGTTCTCCGCCCACAGGCACAGTCCCCGTCCGACGGCCCAGAAGCCGTGCACGACAAGCATGAGCGGTTTGGCCCTCCGGGTCGTCTCGGGCGAGGAAGAGCCTATCCGTCGCTGTTCGCGCTTGGGCTGCCGCAGGTGCAGCGATGTCTCGTTGATCGGCTGGCTGCGAGGATGCGCGCTGCCCGCCTTCAACAACGAAGCATCAAGACGCAGGCATATGCTGCTAAGGTGCGGTGCGTGCGGACAACCCTGACCATCGACGACGAGGTGTACCGACAGACCAAGGCTCTCGCCGCGGCCACCGGTCGTAGCGTCGGCAGCGTGGTCGAAGAGGCCCTGCGGGTCGCGCTGGCCCGGGCGCAGCACGCGACGGCGCCAGTCGGCCCGCTGCCGGTCTCGGCTGGCGCACCCATGTCGGGCGTCGACCTGGACGACTCGGCCGCCCTGCTGGACGTCGATGGGCTCCGGATGATCCTTCCCGACGTGAACGTGCTCGTGTACGCACACAAGACGGGAACCGCCCAGCACGAGCAGTACCGGGACTGGCTGCTGGCCGAGCTCGATGGGCCGGCCCCGGTTGCTGTGTCGGAGCTGGTGCTCAGCGGGGTCGTGCGCGTCGTGACTCATCCGCGTGTGTTCGACCGGCCGTCCTCCCCGCACGAGGCTCTCGACTACGTGACCTGGCTACGAGACCACCCCGGCACCGTTGTCGTGGGGCCTGGCCCGCGGAACTGGCGAGTCTTCGCCGAGCTCGTCACCGACGCCGAGGCCCGCGGCAACCTCGTCCCGGATGCCTACCACGCCGCGCTCGCCATCGAGCACGGCTGCGAGTGGATCACCACCGACCGCGACTACGCGCGATTCAGCCGGGCTGCAGGTGGCGCCATCCGCTGGACGCTCGGTGATCCAGCCGCCGTCGACCAGGTAGTCCCACACCTGCTCGACGGCGTCGTCGACGCTGACGTCGGTGGTGTCGATCACCAGGTCGGCGTCGTCGGGCTGCTCGTAGGGGGAGGAGATGCCGGTGAAGTCGGGGATCTCGCCGCGCCGCGCCTTCGCGTACAGGCCCTTGCGGTCGCGTCGCTCGCACTCCTCCAGGGGCGTCGAGATCCACACCAGCACGAGGTCGCCGTTCGCCTCGACCATCCGGCGCACCTCGGCCCGCGTGGCCGCGAACGGGGCGATCGGTGCCAGCACGGCCACGCCGCCGTGGCGGGCGACCTCCGCGCCGACCCACCCGAGCCGGCGGATGTTGGTGTCGCGGTCCTCCCGGCTGAACCCGAGGCCGGACGACAGCATCCGCCGAGCCACGTCGCCGTCCAGGACGGTCAGCGACCGGTCGGTCTCGTGCAGGCGGTCCACCAGTCCGCGGGCGACGGTCGACTTGCCCGAGCCGGACAGCCCGGTGAAGAACACCACCAGGCCCCGTTCCCGGCGCGGTGGACGCCAACGACGCAGCACGGCAAGGGTCGCCGGGTCGAACGTCTCGCGCAGCGTGGCGTCGTCGCCGCCGTCGAGTGCTGTCGGCGCGGCCTCCCATGCGGCAGGTCCGAGCATCACGTCGACCGGACGCACTCCGTAGTTACGCATCACGACGTCGCCGAGCGCGGCGTCGTCTGCGGGGTCGTGACGTCGGCCGAACGGCACCGTCACGACGTGAGCGTTCGGGAGGGACGAGGCTGCCGCCAACGTGGCCTTGACCAGCACGTCGGCAGGAACCAGCGGATCGACGGTCCGGGCGAGCAGCACGACTGGTCCGTCGTCGGCGATCTCGGCCAGCGCCGACACCTCAGGTGCCATGCAGCGGCCGCTCGAGCAGGAGGCCCCGCGCGCCGGCCGCCGCGAACAGGTCGCGGACGTCGTGGGCGGCCCGCGCGAGACCGGCGAACGAATGCGCAGGTGCGCCTGGGAACCACGCACCGAACCGCTGACCCCCACCCGGTCGTGCCCCGCGTCCCAAAGGTTGTCGACGTCGACCTCGGCCACGGCGGCCCCCTCGGCATCGACGAGCACGAGCGTGTCTCCCTCGGAGACGCTGGCAGCCTCCTCGCTGTTGAGCACCAGCGTCACCGGGACGGGAAAGGCCGCCCCGTCCACGAGTTGTCCGCGGTCGCGGATGCGGCGCCCTTCCTCAGCGCAGACGAACCGGTCGAGCGGTGCGTACGCGCCCTGGGCCAGCAGGACGGCGTCACCCAGCGCCGCGGCCGACGGGTGGACCTCGATCACCGCACGCGTCACGGCCCCGGAGTCTGTCATGCGGACCTGATCGTCGAAACGACCGTTCAGTGCTGCGCGCGTTGCTCCAGGGCTCGCGTGAGGGCGTCGTCCCACGTGTTCATCGGGCTCAGGCCAGCCGTAGCCCAGGCGCGATGTCCGAGAACCGACCAGGCTGGTCGGGGTGCGGGGCGGGGGAAGGCATCTGTGGTGGTGGGGTGGATCTTGGTCGGGTCGCCGCCGGTAAGCGCGACGGCGGCCTGCGCGAGTCCGTGCCAGGTGGTGTGGCCCGCGGAGGTGGCGTGGTAGGTGCCGGCCGGGACGCCCCGGTGACGACGTCGACGATGCGGTGGGCGAGGTCGACGGTCCAGGTGGGTTGGCCGTGCTGGTCGGCGACCACGTCGAGCGTGTCGCGTTCGGCGGCCAGCCGCAGGATGGTGTCGACGAAGTTCGTGCCGTGCCAGCCGTAGAGCCAGGCGGTGCGCAGGATCCAGGACCGGTCGGGCAGCTGGGCGCGCACGGCCCACTCGCCGGCGGCCTTGGTCCGGCCGTAGGCGCTGCGGGGCGCGATCGGGGCGTCCTCGGGGTAGGGCTCGGTCGCGTCGCCGGCGAAGACGTAGTCGGTGGAGATCTGCAGCAGCCGCGCCCCGGACGCCGCGCAGGCGCGGGCCAGGGTCGCGGGGCCGACGGCGTTGACGGCGAACGCCGCCGCCTCGTGGGTCTCGGCGCCGTCGACGTCGGTGAAGGCCGCGCAGTTGACGACGACGTCGACGTCGGCGACCGCCGCGGCAACCTGATCGGGGTCGGTGATGTCGAGCTCAGGCAGGTCGAGGCCGCCACCTGTCGGCGGGGACGCCGCGAGCGAGCACCTGCAGCAGGTCGGTGCCGAGCATGCCGCGGGCGCCGGTGACCAGCCATCGCGTCATGGCGTGGCCGTCATGCCGAGCGCCAGCGCGGCGCGGGCCTTGAGCGGCTCCCACCAGGCGCGGTTGTCGCGGTACCAGGCGACCGTGTCGGCCAGGCCGTCGGCGAAGGGGACCCGGGGCGGTAGCCGAGCTCGGCGGCGATCTTGGTGATGTCGACGGAGTAGCGCAGGTCGTGCCCGAGCCGGTCGGCGACGTGCTCGACGCGACGACCAGTCGGCGCCGACGGCGTCGAGGAGCAGCTCGGTGAGCTCGCGGTTGGTCATCTCGGTGCCGCCGCCGATGTTGTAGACCTCGCCGGGCCGTCCGCCCTCGGCGACGAGCTGGATGCCGCGGCAGTGGTCGTCGACGTGCAGCCAGTCGCGCACGTTGCGCCCGTCGCCGTAGAGCGGCACCGGCAGGCCGTCGAGCAGGTTGGTGACGAACAGCGGGATGACCTTCTCCGGGAACTGGTACGGCCCGTAGTTGTTCGAGCAGCGCGTGACCACGACCGGCAGGCCGTGGGTGCGCTGGTAGGCCAACGCCAGCAGGTCGCTGGCGGCCTTGCTGGCCGAGTAGGGCGAGTTCGGGCTGATCGGGTCGGTCTCCGGCCACGAGCCGGACGTCGATCGACGCCGTACACCTCGTCGGTGGAGATGTGCACGAAGCGGCCCAGGCCGTGGCGCAGCGCGGCGTCGAGCAGCGTCTGCGTCCCGACGACGTTCGTCGTGACGAAGTCGGCGGCCCCGCTGATCGACCGGTCGACGTGCGACTCGGCCGCGAAGTGCACGACCACGTCGGCCTCGGCGACCAGCCGGTCCACCAGCCGCGGCGTCGAGGATGTCGCCGTGCACGAACGTGAGCCGCGGCGTCGTCGGCGACCGGGTCGAGGTTGGCCCGCACCCCGGCGTAGGTGAGCTTGTCGAGCACCACGACCTGCTCCACCGCGGTCGGTGAGGTGCCCGCCGAGCAGCGACCGGACGTAGTGCGATCCGATGAACCCGGCTCCGCCGGTGACGAGGTAACGCATCCGTCCATGGTCCCACGGCCCGACGGAGCATCCCTCGTCCGTACGCTGGAGGGATGCGCGGAATCATCCTGGCCGGGGGCACCGGGTCGCGGCTGTGGCCGATCACGCAGGCGGTCAGCAAGCAGCTCATGCCGGTCTACGACAAGCCGATGATCTACTACCCGCTGTCCACGCTGATGGCGGCGGGCATCCGCGACGTGCTGGTCATCACCACCCCCGACGACCAGCCGGCGTTCCACCGCCTGCTCGGTGACGGCACCCAGTGGGGCATGGCGATCGACCTACGCCGTGCAGCCCCGCCCGGACGGGCTGGCGCAGGCGTTCCTGATCGGCGCGGACTTCATCGGCGACGACACGGTCGCCCTCGTGCTCGGCGACAACATCTTCTACGGCGTCGGCCTGGGCACGCAGCTGCGCGACGCCACCGACGTCGAGGGGGCGCGGGTGTTCGCCTACCGGGTGTCGAACCCGTCGGAGTACGGCGTGGTCGAGTTCGACGACGCCGGGTGCGGTGCTCTCGATCGAGGAGAAGCCGGCCGCGCCGAAGAGCAACTACGCGGTGCCCGGGCTGTACTTCTACGACAACGACGTCGTCGAGATCGCCCGCGAGCGTGCGACCCAGCGCCCGCGGCGAGCTCGAGATCACCGCCGTGCACGACACCTACCTGCAGCAGGGCCGCCTCACCGTCAGCGGTGCTGCCCCGAGGCACCGCGTGGCTGGACACCGGCACGTTCGCCTCCCTGGTGCAGGCAGCCGAGTTCGTGCGCGTCATCGAGGACCGGCAGGGCTACAAGGTCGGCTGCCCCGAGGAGATCGCCTGGCGCAACGGCTGGGTCGACGACACCGAGCTCGCAGCGTTGGCGGAACCGCTGACCAAGAGCGGGTACGGCACCTACCTGAAGGCCCTGCTCCAGCGGTCCTGACCGCTGCCCGACGCGCCTACCGTTGCCTCCCATGCAGATCCGACCTCTCGCCGTGCCCGACGCCTACGAGATCACCCCCGTCCAGCACGCCGACGACCGAGGCGTGTTCATGGAGTGGTTCAAGGCCGACGTGTTCCAGTCGGCCACGGGCCACTCGCTCCCACTGGCCCAGGCCAACTGCTCGGTCTCCCGGCGCGGCGTGGTTCGCGGCGTCCACTTCGCTGACGTCCCACCCGGCCAGGCCAAGTACGTCACCTGCTTCTCCGGTGCCGTCCTCGACGTCGTCGTCGACATCCGCGTCGGGTCACCCACCTTCGGCGCCGTCGACTCGGTCCTGCTCGACGACGTCGACAGACGGGCCATCTACGTCGCCGAAGGCCTCGGACATGCGTTCATGGCGCTGACCGACGCTGCCGTCGTCGGTTACCTCTGCTCCACCCCGTACTCGCCTGGCCGCGAGCACGGCGTCCACCCGCTCGACCCCGACCTCAACCTGCCGTGGCCCACCGACATCACACCGGAGCTGTCACCGAAGGACGCCGAAGCACCCACCCTGGAGGCGATGCTCGAGGTCGGTGGGCTTCCGCTCTACGACGACTGTCTGGACTGGTATCAACGCGGACGGGCGTCCTGGTAGGCGAGCCTCTGAAGTGGCCGGGTTCCACGGCGGTTGCAGCCGGCCGTAGCCTTCGCCAGTGCCCGTCCAGATGCTGGCTGCGTTCGCCCTGCCCGGGCACGACCCCGATGTGGCCTCGTGGGCCGTCACTCTGCTCGAGGCCAGTGCAGCGGTAGCCGCTGGCCTTGTTCTCTTCAGCCTGTGCCCCAATCCCAAGCGGTGGCGCGACTACTCGTTCTGGGCCGGAGTCAGCCTCGTCATGCTGGTCTTCTCCGTCAACAAGCAGCTCGACGGACAGACGTCGGCAACGGATCCACGTTCCGCTTTCCTCCTACTGGTGCTGGTGTCGGTAGGAACCATGGCCTTCTTGGCGTGGGGATCGACCGGATTGACCCGCTACAGGGTGGCCGTGCTGGGCGTCGCCTCGATGGTTGTCTTCGCGCTGCTGCGGGCGGCCGACATCGTCGGCGTCGCGGGGATCGACGGACGTTTCGGGCACGCGGCGTCGCTCCCTGTGGAGGCCGTTGGTGCCGCAATCGTCCTGATCGGTGCTACTCGCCAGATCGTCGTCAGTCGTGCTGGCGTGGCGGCTGCTGCGAGATGAGCTGCTCATCTCACTCCACGAAGTCCGGGGCCGAATTCCTTACTGGGCCCGCTCTGCCGTACACGAGACTGTGGCCCTGGCCCACGCGGTTCGTGGCCGTAGCCTTCGCGAGTGTGGACTGAGATGGTGAGCGCAGTGACGCTCCCGGGGAACGACCCGGATGTCGCCTCGTGGCTGGTCACACTTCTCGAGTTCCTCGCTGCGCTGCTTGCCTGGGTCGTGGTTGTCCGGAGGCTCAGGACCAGAGGAGGAACGCACCTGCTCTGGTCGGCTGTAGCTGTCCTGACCAGTGTGATGGCCGTCAACAAGCAGCTAGTGTCGTGAGTCAGAGATTCGCTGGCAATATGAGGCGAGGGATTCGAGGATTTCGTCGGCGGTCTTGGTCCAAACGTAGGGCTTGGGGTTCTCGTTCCACTGCTGGGACCAGTGGGTGATGTCGTCGGCGAGGGCCTTGACGTTGGGGTGCACGCCGCGGCGGATGAGTTTGACGGTGATCTCGGCGAACCAGCGTTCGACGAGGTTGAGCCAGGAGGATCCGGTGGGGGTGAAGTGCAGATGGAACCGGGGGTGGGCCAGCAGCCACTTCTTGACTGCGGGGGCGGTGTGGGTGGACAGGTTGTCCACGACCAGGTGGACGTCGTAGTCGTCGGGGACGTTGGTGTTGATGGTGGCCAGGAACGTGCGGAATTCGACCGCGCGGTGCCGGGACTGGATCTGGGTGATCACGGTGCCCGCGGTGGGGCCGGCGACCTGGAGTGCGGCGAACAGGTCCAGGGTGCCCGCCCGGACGTAGTCGTGGGTGACCCGCTCCGGGGTGCCAGGCATCATCGGGAACACCGGTTGGGACCGGTCCAGGGCCTGGACCTGGGTCTTCTCGTCCACGCATAGCACCAGCGCCTTCTCTGGCGGGTTCAGGTAGAGCCCGACGACGTCGCGGACCTTCTCGATGAACTGCGGGTCGGTGGAGAGCTTGAACGTCTCCTGTTTGTGCGGCTTGAGCCCGAAGGCCCGCCAGATCCGTGAGACCGCCGACTGGCTCATCCCGCTCGCCTGCGCCATCGAGCGCGTCGACCAGTGCGTCGCGTCGGCCGGTGTGGACTCCAGCGTGCGCACGATCACGTCCTCGACCTGTTCGTCCGTCACCGTCCGCGGCGCCCCCGGCCGAGGCTCGTCGGACAACCCGTCCAGCCGATGCTCGACGAAGCGGGCCCGCCACTTGCCCACCGTGACCTGGTGGACGCCGAGCCGCTCGGCCACCGCGACGTTCGAGTCCCCCTCCGCGCACGCCAGCACGATCCGCGACCGCAGCGCCAACGCCTGCGCCGTCTTCGGCCGACGCGCCCACCGCTGCAGCGTCTCTCGCTCCTGCTCGGTGAGCTCCAGAACCGCCTTGGGTCGTCCACGCTGGGGCATACCCCAGTCTAACGATTATCCAATGAATTTCCGACTCACGACACTAGGAGCCTGCTGAACAATCCGCGTGCCGCGGCGGCTGGTTGGGGCGGGGGCTGGAAGCCTTGGTGTGTGCAGGGTGAGGCTGATCGGCAGCGTGAACTGTTGGATGTGGAGTCGGTCGCGGGGCATCTGTTGCCGGCGGGGAGCGTGTTCGCGTTCCTGGCCGAGCATCGGGGTCGGTTGTTCCCGGCGGAGATGTTCGCCGACTTGTTCCCGTCGGGGCGGGGCCGGCCGTCGCTCCCGCCGGACGTGGTCGCGTCGGTGATCGTGCTGCAGACGCTGCACGGGTATTCGGATCGGGAGGCCGCTGATGCGGTGACGTTCGATCTGCGGTGGAAGGCGGCGTGCGGGTACGCGGTGGACGCGGCGGGGTTCCATCCGTCGACGTTGACGTATTGGCGGCGTCGGCTGGCCGCCTCGGAGCGGCCGCAGCGGATCTTCGAGGTGGTGCGGGAGGTGATCACGCAGACCGGGGTGCTGGCCGGGAAGCGGCGGCGGGCGTTGGACTCCACGGTCCTCGATGACGCGGTGGCCCGCCAGGACACCGTCACCCAGCTGATCGCCCAGATCCGCCGGGTCGCCCGGGAGGTGCCCGGCGCGGCCGACGTGATCGGCGTGCGCTGCACCGGGCTGGCGGGGCTGACCGGGCAGGACTACACCGTGGCCGGGAAGCCGCGGATCGCGTGGGAGGACCCGGGCGCCCGCGACGAGCTAGTCAGCGTGCTGGTCGGTGATGCTCTGGCGCTGCTGGAGGGGCTGGACACTGAGGCGATCGAGGCTGCGGGCGGCCGGCCGGCGGAGGCGGTGGCGCTGCTGGCGCTGGTGGCCGGCCAGGACGTGGAACCGGCCGAGGGCTCCGACGGCACCGACGGGCGGTGGCGGATCGCGCGCCGGACAGCGCCGGGGCGGGTGATCTCCACCGTCGACCCCGATGCCCGGCATGCCCACAAGACCCGGCAGCAGAACCGGGACGGGTTCAAGGCCCATGTGGTGGTCGAGCCGGACACCGGGCTGGTCACCGAGGCCCGGCTGACCAAGACGGCCGGGCCGGACAACAGCGACGCCGCCGTGGGCGCAGACCTGGTCGGCGCTGACCCGACCATCGACGAGGATGCCGGCCAGGTGGAGGTGCTCGGGGACTCCGCGTACGCCACCGGCGACATGCTCGCCGCCTTGCAGCGGCGCGAGTTCACCCCGGTGCTCAAGCCCTGGCCGGTCCGGCCGGCCGTGCCGGGCGGGTTCAGCATCGACGACTTCACCCACGACCCCGCTGCCGGCACCCTGACCTGCCCGAACGGGATCACCCGCCGCGTCACGAAGAAGCGGACGGCGACCTTCGGGGCCGCCTGCCGCAGCTGCCCCCTCGCACCCCGCTGCACCACGTCCCCGCAGGGACGGACCGTGCGCCTGCACGAGCACGACGCGCTGCAGCGCGACCACCGGGCGCGGGCCGCCGACGACGGCTTCCAGGCCACCTACCGCACGCATCGGCCCATGGTCGAACGCACCATCGCCTGGCTCACCCGCCGCAACCGGCGGGTGCCCTACCGCGGCGTGACCAAGAACGACGCCTGGCTGCACCACCGCGTGGCCGCACTCAACCTGCGACGGATGCTCGCCCTCGGACTCACCCACCAGCACGGGGCCTGGCAGCTGGCCTGACCAGCAGCGCAGTGCCCCGCCAGCCGTCCCAGCACCCCACAACGGCCGGTCAGAGAGGCCCAGAACGGGCACCCACCGGCGCTCCAACACCAGACCCGGCCCACCGCGGCACGCCCTCGAGGCCCCCAGCAGCGTCCGTAGCCGCCACCACCGCAGAAAGGAAGCCCCGCAACCCCGCCTTGTTCAGCAGGCTCCTAGTGTCCTGCGCCTTTAGTTCGTTGAAGAAGTCGTCGGGGTGATGTGAGGATCTGTTCGGCGCTCTTGGTCCAGATGAAGGGTCTGGGGTTGGCGTTCCAGGCTGCGACCCATGCGCGGATGTCGGCTTCGAGGGCTTGGACGCTGCGGTGGTCGGAGCGTTGGAGGAGGTCGGCGGTGACGAAGGCGAAGAACCTCTCGACCTGGTTGATCCAGGAGGAGTAGGTCGGGGTGAAGTGCATGTGGAAGCGGGGGTGCGCGGCGAGCCACTTGTTCACCGTCGGGTGCTTGTGGGTGCCGTAGTTGTCGCAGATGAGGTGCACATCGAGGTCGTCGGGCACCTCGGTGTCGATCTTGGCCAGGAACTTGCGGAACTCGGTCGCGCGGTGGCGTCGGTGCAGGCTGGAGATCACCGTCCCGTCGGCGGTGTTGAAGGCCGCGAACAGGCTGGTGGTGCCGTGCCGCACGTAGTCGTGGGTGCGCTTCTCCGGCATGCCGGGCATCATCGGGAACGCCGGCTGGGACCGGCTCAACGCCTGCACCTGGCTCTTCTCGTCCACGCTGAGCACCACGGCCGCCTCGGGCGGGTTCAGGTACAGCCCGACCACGTCGTAGACCTTCTCCACCAGCAACGGGTCGGTGGACAGCTTGAACCCCTCGGTGCGGTGGGGCTTGAGCCCGAAGTCGCGCCAGATCCGGCCGATCGTGGACTTGCTCAGCCCGCTGCGCTGGGCCATCTTCGCCCGCGTCCAGTGGGTCGCGTTGGCCGGCGTGGACTCCAAGGTCGTCACCACCACGTCCTCGACCTGGTCCAGGGTGACCGAGGGCGGTCGACCCGGACGCGCCTCGTCGGACAGGCCGTCCAGCCGCTGCGCGACGAACCGGGCCCGCCACTTGCCCACCGTCGCCGCAGCACACCCCAGCTCCTCGGCCACGGCCGTGTTGTCCGCACCGTCGGCACAGGCCAGCACAATCCGTGAACGCAAGGCCAACGCCTGCGAGGACTTGCGCCGCCGGGACCAACGCACCAGCTGCTCCCGCTCCTCCTCGGTCAGGACCAGCGGCGCCTTCGGACGTCCAGTTCGGGCCATACCCCAGTCTAGTACTTATCCCCCGAATTTCTGGCGCACCACACTAGTGTCCGGCGCCTTTAGTTCGTTGAAGAAGTCGTCCGGGTGATGTGAGGATCTGTTCGGCGCTCTTGGTCCAGATGAAGGGTCTGGGGTTGGCGTTCCAGGCTGCGACCCATGCGCGGATGTCGGCTTCGAGGGCTTGGACGCTGCGGTGGTCGGAGCGTTGGAGGAGGTCGGCGGTGACGAAGGCGAAGAACCTCTCGACCTGGTTGATCCAGGAGGAGTAGGTCGGGGTGAAGTGCATGTGGAAGCGGGGGTGCGCGGCGAGCCACTTGTTCACCGTCGGGTGCTTGTGGGTGCCGTAGTTGTCGCAGATGAGGTGCACATCGAGGTCGTCGGGCACCTCGGTGTCGATCTTGGCCAGGAACTTGCGGAACTCGGTCGCGCGGTGGCGTCGGTGCAGGCTGGAGATCACCGTCCCGTCGGCGGTGTTGAAGGCCGCGAACAGGCTGGTGGTGCCGTGCCGCACGTAGTCGTGGGTGCGCTTCTCCGGCATGCCGGGCATCATCGGGAACGCCGGCTGGGACCGGCTCAACGCCTGCACCTGGCTCTTCTCGTCCACGCTGAGCACCACGGCCGCCTCGGGCGGGTTCAGGTACAGCCCGACCACGTCGTAGACCTTCTCCACCAGCAACGGGTCGGTGGACAGCTTGAACCCCTCGGTGCGGTGGGGCTTGAGCCCGAAGTCGCGCCAGATCCGGCCGATCGTGGACTTGCTCAGCCCGCTGCGCTGGGCCATCTTCGCCCGCGTCCAGTGGGTCGCGTTGGCCGGCGTGGACTCCAAGGTCGTCACCACCACGTCCTCGACCTGGTCCAGGGTGACCGAGGGCGGTCGACCCGGACGCGCCTCGTCGGACAGGCCGTCCAGCCGCTGCGCGACGAACCGGGCCCGCCACTTGCCCACCGTCGCCGCAGCACACCCCAGCTCCTCGGCCACGGCCGTGTTGTCCGCACCGTCGGCACAGGCCAGCACAATCCGTGAACGCAAGGCCAACGCCTGCGAGGACTTGCGCCGCCGGGACCAACGCACCAGCTGCTCCCGCTCCTCCTCGGTCAGGACCAGCGGCGCCTTCGGACGTCCAGTTCGGGCCATACCCCAGTCTAGTACTTATCCCCCGAATTTCTGGCGCACGACACTAGTCGACGATCTCCGGGTGGGTTCGCCGGTAGCGGGCGTCGTCGTTGACGTAGGCGTAGTACACCCCGATCAGCAGCCCGCCGCCGACGAAGTTGCCCGCTAAGGCGATCGCGACGTTGCCCAGCGCCGGCCCGACGGCGATGCCGTCCTGCAGGCCGACGATGCTGAACAGGACGGTGTTGGCCACGGAGTGCTCGAAGCCGAGGAAGGCGAAGATGAAGACCGCAACGACCATCATGACGACCTTGGTGATGTCCTCCTTGATGAGTCCGTTGTAGACCAGCAGCATTGCCAGGTTGATCATGAAGTTGCACAGGATTGCGCGGACGAACAGGTCCCCCCAGCCCGCGGCGCCCTCGGTGACGTAGCCCAGCTTGGTCTCGACCGAGTGCTCCATCTCCTCGAGAACGGGTCC
The DNA here is from genome assembly GCA_963714855.1 of uncultured Bacteroidota bacterium. Classification (GTDB taxonomy): domain Bacteria; phylum Bacteroidota; class Ignavibacteria; order UBA10030; family UBA6906; genus JAGDMK01. The sequence goes on from CAVQPT010000003.1 coordinate 26,484, forward strand.
GTCGATGATGCTGGACACGCTCAGCAGGACCGCGACGAAGAGTCCCCCCACGAGGTTTCCGATGTAGCAGAAGAACATGAGCCGACCGGCCTTCGTCCATCCGATGCGGTGGTGGTAGGCACCGATGGATGTGATCATCATGTTCGACGTCAGCAGCTCGGACTTGGTGTAGTAGATGAACGCCAACGCGAAGCCAAAGCTGACGGCACCCACGATCCGGCCGATCGGGGCCAAGGTGCTCGCACCCGTACTGACCTGCTCGAACGCCGCCACGATCGCGTAGTTCGTCGCATAGAAGATGCCAATGATGATGCCGGCCATCGCTGCGCGCATGAGGTACACGCGCAGCACGTCGCCGCTCATCCGGGTCTTGGTGTCGAGGGTCTCCAGAACCGTGCTGATGAAGTACTTGCCCGGGAAGAGCTGGTCGGTCTGCTGGCTCACGACTCTCCTCTCCAACGGCCGCCCCCGGTCGGGGTGGGGTCAGGCTATCGACGGCACCCATCCCCTGCGCAGCGCTTCAGCGACTTGAGCCGGTCCGCGTACTGGGCCTTCACCTCGGCGTACTCCGGCAGGGAGGCCACGTTGGTCAGCTGGCCGGGGTCGGCGCGCATGTCGTACAACTCCTCGAACCCGTCGTTGTAGCGGACGTAGACGTAGTCCGACGACCGGACACCGCGCCACCACCAGGGCTTGTCGCGAGTACCGGGTGGCGGTCGCAAGTCTCCGCCGGCCGCCTGGATGAGGTAGTCGGGGTAGGAGGGCTCGTCGTCGCGCAGCGTCCCCATCATGGAGCGACCGTCCACGGTGAGGCCCGCCTCGGCCTTCGCAAGCTCGAGGAACGTGGGTGCCAGGTCGACCAGCCCGTAGGTCGCGGCGCGCAGGGTCCCAGCCGGCAACGTCGGTCCGCGCACGAGCAGCGGGATGCGCAAGTTGGGCTCGTAGGGCTTGTTCTTGTTCCAGAGCCGGTGCTCACCGAGCATGAGCCCGTTGTCTGAGGTGAAGAAGATGTAGGTGTTGCGCAGCTCCCCCATCTCGCGCAGCGCCGCCACCGTTCGGGCCACCTGGTCGTCCACCGCGGCGAGCGACTCGACGCGGGCCCGGTGCCAGGCCGTCACGTCCTCGACCCGGGCGGGACCGATGTCGCGCATCCAGGGGTGCTTGTCTGAGATGTCTGCCTCGTTGAAGGCGGGGTGCGCCAGAGAGGGCGGTACCGCGGCGGCGTAGCGCCCTTCATGGCGGCGGGCCGGTACCGGGAGGGTCCACTCCTCGTCGACGAACATGCCGTGCGGGGGCATCTGCGACGTCCAGATGAAGAACGGCGCGTCTTGGGCGGCGAACCGCTTGATGTAGCGGACGCTGAGCCGGCCAACCAGATCAGCGGTGTAGACGTCGTCGTAGCGTCGTGGTGTGCCGTTGCCGAACGTGGTGATGCCGTAGGGCGCGTAGATGCCCTTCAGCAGCGGGTCGAACACCGTCCAGCCAGGTTGGCGCGGTGCGGTGAACTCCCACCCGTTCATGTGCTTGCCCACGAAGGCCGTGCGGTAGCCCGCGTCGCGGAGCCACCGACCGACGTGCTGGCCTGGGTCACGCAGCCGCTTGTAGCCGCCGAACCGGGAGTACTCGTTGTCGTGCACCCGGTTGTTGTGCGCGAACTGGCCGGTGAAGATCTGAGCGCGCGCCGGACAGCACAGCGGGTGGTTGCTGATGAAACCGTCGACGGTGACGCCGGCGTCGCCGAGCAGCCGGCGCGTCTTCGGCATCCACCGAAGGTCGCTCTGGTTCATGTCGTCGGTGGTGATGAGGATGATGTTCGGCCGCTCGTCCTCCGCCTGCTCCGCTGGACTCGGCGGCACGGGCTCCGCCGTCGGCAGCGGTGACGTCGTCGGGTCCGCCTGCGGGGAGGCAGGCGCGGCCGACTCATTGGTGCTCCCGGTGCAGCCGGACACGACGACCAGCACCGCGACGATGGCAAGCGTCAGAGCGCCACGAACCACGGCTCCCCCGAAGCTGAGCTGAGTGCCGGCCCTACGAGGGGTCGGGCAGCGTCTGGGTCGGGAAGGTGTCGCCCGGCGCGGTGGGGGCCGCTGGGATCTGGATCTCACGCTTGAGGATCTTGCCCGTCGGACCCATCGGCAGCTCGCCGGTCACCCAGACGACCCGCGGGTACTTGTAGGCCGCCACCCGCTCCTTCGCGAACGCGCGAAGCTCGTCCTCGCTTGCCTCGGCGCCGGGCTTGAGCGTGACTGCCGCTGCGACCTCTTCGCCGAGCTCCGGGTGGGGGATGCCCACGACAGCCGCTGTGGCCACGGCGGGATGCTCGTAGAGCACTTCTTCGACCTCGCGCGGGTACACGTTGTAGCCGCCGCGGATGATCATGTCCTTGGCCCGATCGACGATGAAGTAGTAGTTCTCCTCGTCGCGGCGAGCCAGGTCGCCGGAGCGGAACCACCCACCCTTGATCGCCCAGTCAGTGGCCTCCGGGTTCCCGAGGTAGCCCTTCATCACGTTGTGGCCCTTGATTGCGATCTCGCCGATCGCACCGACCTCGGTGATCTCGTTCCAGTCGTCGTCGATCAGCTTGAACTCCACGCCCTCGACGGGTTGGCCGATCGACCCCGGCTTGCGCTCACGGTCGGCGTGGTTGAACGAGGCCACCGGGGAGGTCTCGGACAGCCCGTACCCCTCGAGAATGAACGCTCCGAACGCCTGCTCGAAGCCCCGGAGCACCTCGACCGGCAGCGACGCCCCGCCCGAGCAGCACACTCGCAGGCTGGACAGGTCGTAGCCGTCCTTGTCGGGGTGCTGCAGCAGCGCCACGTACATCGTCGGCACACCGAGCATGACCGTGACCTTGTCTCGCTGCAGTACCTCTAGCGCCTTGGTGGGCTCGAACCGAGGGATGAGCGTCATAGCAGCCCCGGACAGCACGGCGGCGTTCATGCCGACGGTCTGCCCGAAGGAGTGGAACAGAGGTAGCCCGCCGAACACCATGTCGTTCGGGCTGATGTCGGCCAGCCCGACGCTGATCTCGGCGTTGCGCGCCATGTTCGCCTGGGTCAGCTCGGCGCCCTTCGGCGAGCCCGTGGTGCCCGACGTGTAGAGCACGACAGCCGTGTCGCTGTCAGCCCGCTCGACGAACGATCCGGGCTCGTGGGTCATCAGCTCTCCCACGAACTCCGTGGCGCTCACCGAGATGTACTCCGCCCCGGCATCCGCGGCTCCCTTGCTGGCCTCCTCCCCCACGCCGTCCCAGGCGAAGAAGGCCTTGGCGTCGGCGTCACGCAGGACGAACGCGAACTCACGGCCCTTGTAGAGCGGGTTCATCGGCACGACGATGCCGCCAGCCCAGAGGATGCCGTAGTAGATGATCGGCATCTGCGGGATGTTCGGCAGGCTCACTCCCACGCGGTCGCCGGGCTGGACGCCCAGCTCGCCGAGCCAGCCGGCCACACGGGATGCGGCGTTGGCGAGCACGCCGTAGGGCAGCACGGTGTCGTCCAGCTTGATCGCGGCGTGCGCGGGGTCTGACTGGGCTGTCCGGCGGAGGTTCTCGGCCAGGTTCATTCAACGATCCCTTCGATCCTCGGTTGTCGGGACTGTACGTCAGGCAACCATCTGGGACCGATGACCACTGGTTCTCGAGCCGGGCCAGGAGCATGCTCGAAGGCGAAGGAGGTGAGAGCGGATGCTCAGTCGCAGCAAGGCGACGGGGCTCCTGCTGGCGCTGTCACTCGGCGCGCTGCTGCTCACCGGACTTGCTCCGTTGACGGTTGGTGGGGTCACCGACGAGGTAGCGGTCGTGGCACACGAACGGCGACACACACGCATCACGGCAGTCCGGGACCGGTGGGAGCACCGAGGAGGCGCCGACGCCATCTACGTGGACGTCAACCCAACGCTGCCGGGCTTGAAGTACTACCGGGTCGTGGTCAAGGTCAGGCACCAGGGCCGGTGGGTGCGCTGCGCACCCGAGCCGCACTTCACCCACCGCAACAAGGTGGGTCGCACGTTCAACATCATGAACGCCGAGCACGTCCGCGGCCGCGCCCCGCATGAGGTGACTGTCTTCACGGCGTGCAAGCACAAGGCCAACGCCAAGTACCGGGTGATCGTCCCGGCGCAGCACGGCTTCGCCCGGACGGTCGTCAGGCCGCACAACGCGTGACGGAGGGCTGACGCCAGCCACAGGGCCGGTCTCAGTGGGAGTCGACCCAGCCCGGCGAGGGCCATTGGCACGGTTGCGGGCGTCGCGAGTTGCACCCATGCCCGATCCGACGTGTGCTGGCCTCATGCCGCGCGTACCGGTCGGGGCAGCCTTGGCTGCGGTGGCTGTCGTACTCTCCGGATGCGCCTCCGCAACCGAGTCGGAGGGAGTTACGGAGCGGCCGACGCCTTCTGCCGCAGCCCCCGCGCTCTCCCCTACGCCGTCCCCCGGTGAGCCCGTGCGAAGCCCGGCGGCGACGCCAGCGCCTACACCCACGTCGCCGCTCGACGTCGACATCTCGTCACTGCGGGAGGTCGTCGACCTGCTGGCAGGACAGCTGGGTCCGCGTGAGGCCACCAGCCGGCAATTCCTGAGAGCCTCCCGGTTCGTCGAGCGACGCCTCGACGACCTCGGGTACGACGTCAGCACCCAACCCGTGCCCGTGCCTGCTGGCACGTCGTGGGGCGTCGACGTGCCAGCAGGTGAGTCCGTCAATGTGGTGGCTGTCGCGCCCGGGACGAATCTTGCCCGGCCCCATCTCGTCGTCGGCGCCCATCTCGACACCGTTCCGCAGGCCCCGGGTGGGGTTGACAACGCATCGGGCATCAGTGTCGTGCTGGAGGTGGCACGCCTGGCCATGGTGGAGCGGCCACCACAACCCGTCGTGTTCGTGGCGTTCGGCGCGGAGGAGCCGCGCGGCCCCGGGGACGACCTCCACCACTTCGGGTCACAGGCGTACGTAGCCTCGCTGCCGCCCGACCAGCGCGATGCGCTCATCGGGGCGATCGCCGTCGACAGCGTCGGCATCAGCGGCGGGGGCGTCCCAGTGTGCACTGCCGACGTCGGGCCTGATCCCTTCACGCAGGCGGTTCGGCAGGCGGTGCGCCAGGCGGACGTGCCCCTACGTCCCTGCGCGAATCGCACCAGTGACCACTGGTCGTTCGTGCGCGACAGCCTCGATGGCACGCGGATCGGTCTGGCGGGGGCCGAGGAGTACGCCGAGTACCACTCAGCCGACGACGTGGCACAGATCGTGCGCGGCCGGCCGCTGGTTCAGGCGGCTGAGGCGGTCTGGGCGGCGGTCTCCCGCGACTGGTGACGGATCGTGTCGCTCACTCCGCTGATGCGAACGGCTGGGTTCCGGCGTCCCACATGCGGGTCACGATGTCCAGGCCCCGTCCCGTGGGGTTCACCCATCGAGGAATCCAGTCCGAGCCGATGACGTACGGGGAGTAGTCGACTGCAACGACGCGGTCATCCCACACGACCAACTCAGCCACGACCCCCTGCATGGTCTCGATCGAGAAGTCCATGTCGAAGACCAGGTTGCCCAACGAGTGGACGACGAGGCGTCCGTCTCGTGATCGTTCCACCGCCTGGACCCAGTGCGGGTGCCCGCCCACGACGATGTCCGCCCCCGCTGCCAGGAGTGCCTGCCCCACCTGGGACTGCTCGGGTTCGGGGACCGCGGTGTACTGGGTGCCCCAGTGCGGAACGACCACGACCACGTCGACCCGGGTGGCGAGATCAGCGACCTGGCGAGTGATCCGCTCGAGCCGTTGCTGGTCGATCGGCCCGGTCCGCGGCGGCATGCTCAGGCTGGCAGCGCCGGGCTGCCCGGGTCCGGCCGGCGGTGTCTCGCCGATGGCGTTGAACCCGACGAAGGCAACGGTCACGCCGTCGCGCACCAGAACCACGGGCTTGTCGGCCTGCCGCAGATTGGCTCCGGCTCCGAAGACGGCGAACCCGCCCCGCTCGAGGAGCTCGATCGTCCGTAGCAGTGACTGCGGCCCGTAGTCCCCCGAGTGGTTGTTGGCGAGGCTGACGACGTCGACGCCAGCGAGTCGCAGCCCCGAGCGGATGCGGGGGTCCGCCACGAACGACTCGATGCCCTGGGTCGGCGGCCCGAGCTCGGCCAGGGTGCTCTCCAGGTTGACGACCGTGATGTCGGAGTCGGCGAGGCGGTCGGCCAACCCGCGGAACGGCTCGGCGAAGTCACCGGTCTGGGCCAGTCGCGCGCCGACCCGGCGATCCATCATGACGTCGCCCCCCACGCTGATCGTCACGACCGACCCGGGTGGCTTGCCGACGGTGGTCACTGGGTACTCGTTCGGGAAGCGCATCGGGTCGACCCCGTCCACGCGAGCGGCCCGTACGGTCGGGTCAACCGCATCGGCCGGCAGCAGCCCGACCACGCGCCGGTCGCGGCGCACTGCACGCAGGACGTCTGCGGCGGTGTCCGCCGACCGGGCTCCGGGTGGGACGTCGACACCGGGCGCGACAACGATGGAGGAGGCTCGCTCCCCCAGGCCAGGAGTCGGGCCTTCTGCAGTTCCGCGGCTGAGCAACGCGCGGAACTGGGCCGAGGTCAGCTTGAGCGGAGGCAGCGTGAGATGGGAGACGACGACCAGAGGCGTCTCGAGGCTCTGCTCTGGCTGAGGAGTCCGCGCGTCCGGTCGTGGTGCTTGCTCGCCGGTGCGCTCCGGCACGGGCTCGGGCAGCGACGGTGACGTGGGAGCCGGAGGCGCATCAGCGCCTTGAGGGGTCAGGGCACTCGGGCCGGTGCAGGCGGTTGTGACCGCCAGGAGCACGACGAGGCTGCTCCGCCAGACCATGCTCGACGGTACGTCCAGCAGGGAGTGGCCGCACACCAGGTTCGTGTCAGCGCTCGACGACGTACGGCGTAAGCAGTTGGTCTACCGGCGCGAGGTCGTCCGTCAGCACGTCGGCGCTGCCGGTGAACTCCGCCAGGGCCGGCCCGTCGAGCACGCCAAGGCCAGGATCGCGATCGCGGAGCAGTCCCCGCAGGCGGTCGACGTCCAGCGCGCCGTCCGACGCGATGAGAACGGCGTTGCCGCCGGTCTCGCCCCGAAGAGTCGAGGGCCGCGAGACGACCACGACGTGGACGAAGACGGAGCGGATGGTCGCCACCTGCGCACGCAGCAGTGCGAGCGGCGGCTGGTCGATGACGTTCAGCGCGTACACACCACCGGGACGCAGCGTCCGCGCTACCTGTTCGACAGCCTCCCTCGTCGCGAGGTGCCACGGTACGGCCACGCTCCCGAACGCGTCACCAACGACCACCTCGTAGGAGGAGGTGGCCTGCCGGGAGAGTCCGACTCGGGCATCGCCGACCGCGACGACCACTCCACTCGGCTCCGTGCCGATGCGCTCGCGCACCAGGCGTAGCGCTCCCTCGTCGATCTCCAGCACTCGACCGGTGGAACCGGGCCGGGTCTGGGCAAGGTAGCGGGGCACCGTCATCCCCCCAGCGCCGATGTGCAGGACGTCGAGCGGAACCTCCGACGGAAAGGATGCGTCGATGCCGGCTGCGACGGCACGGACGTAGGCGAACTCGAGATGCGTCACGTCGTCGGTGTCGACGTAGGAGTGGCGCAGGCGGTCGAGAACGAGGATGCGGCCACTGGGCTGCGTCTCGTCGACAACCACGCTGGCGCAGTGGTACCGCGTCTCGACCTCGCACCCCGCCGGTGTGGCGAGGGCAAGGGCACCGATGACTGCCGACGCGGCCGCACTGATCGCAACGGCGCCCACTCGAGCCTGGCGCACGAGCAGCGCCCCGCCGGCCAGAACCAGCACCGCGCCCAAGGCGATCAGGATTCGACTGGTGGGCACCAGGGCGAACAGGACGAAGCCAGTCGTGAATGTTGCCAAGAGGGCCCCGAGCGTGCCGACAGCTGACAGCCGGCCTACGACAGACCCTGTCCGGTCGAGGTCGCGCAGCTCGAGCCGAATCACCATGGGCGTAACGGCCGACAGCAACGCAGCCGGGGCGAACAGCGTCACCACGGCCATCAGCAGAACGAGAGAGACGTCCTGGGTGGCGACCATCTCCCCCACCCCACGGACCGCAGGCAACACCAACCAGGTGAGCACGCCGCCGGCGACAAGGAGAGGGCCGAGGGCCCGGGCAGGGTCGGTGCGATCGGCGGAGCGTCCACCCGCCCAGGTCCCGAAGGCGATCGCCGCCAGGGCGACACCGATCACTGCCGTCGACATCTCCAGGGTCAGCCCGAGGTAGGGGGCAAGCAGCCGAAGAGCGCTCAGCTCGAGCACTAGAACGGCACCCGAAGAGACGAAGACGAGCAGGGCCCCCGTGACCGCAGTGATGACTCGACGAGGAGCCTCGGGGGGTCCGTCCGTGACCATCGCGACCACCCTAGGCCGTTGAGGACCACAGCTAGGCTCTCGAGTCGTGGGCGAAGATGCGGGCAGGAAGCGTCGGCGTGGCCGCGCCCGGTCCAGACGACCGATACGACGGGGGCTGTCGGTCGCGTCGCGCCTGGCGGGCACGATGCTCGGCGTCGGCCTCATCTCACTGTTCGCCGCCACCATGGTCGGGATCACCGCCGGCGCATCCCTCGGGCGGACGATCGTCGACGACGGTCTCACCGCATTCCGAAGCTCCGCGTCCACGCAGGTGGCGGGCCAGCTCAGCTACTACGAGCGAGTTGCCGAACAGCTCGCTGCTAGCCCAGAGACGGCACGTTCCATCACCGCCTTCGCCGACGCTCTCGAGCCACTGTCCTCGCTGCCGGAGTCCGAGCTGCGCCCGTTGCGCTCCGAGCTCATCGAGGCGCTACGAGGATCGAGTACCTCGTACCCGCTTCGTGAGGCGGGCGACGCCGTCCAGATCGGGGACATCCTGTCGACCTCCAGCGCCGCGGTCTACCTGCAGGCGGCCTACTCGGTGCCGGAGGCACCGATCACTGATGCCAGCTCGGTGGCCGACGCCGGCGACGGCAGCGACTGGACCTCGGTGCACGCGCGAGTCCACCCCCCGATTGCGCACCGCGGTCGTTCAAGGCGGCCTGCTCGACGTCTACCTGATCGATGCGACGAACGCGTCGTCTACTCCGGTCGCGAAGGGCCCCGACCTGGGCACCAGTCTCGCCGTGGGCCCGTTCAGCGGGTCGATCGTCGCCCGCGCAGCCGACGCGGCGGTCGCGTCCGCCGACGGGATCGTCACCGACCTCAGCTTCTACCGAGCGTGCCCCGGCTCCCGATCGGCGCTGCCGCCGCCGCTGTACGCGACGACACGGGACTCGTCGGCGTCGTCGTGCTCACCTACGACGGCGCCGTCTACACCGACGCGCTGACTCGCTGCGTCTCCGGCGCGATCAACGAGCCGCAGGGTGTGGACCTCTACGTCATCGGCACCGGGGGCACCACCCGCAGTGACCCTCAGAGCTATCTGGCCGACCCGCCGGCTTTCCTCGATGCGTCCGTGGCGGCCGGCGTGCTCAGCCCGTCCCAGCGGGCCACCATCGAGAGACACGGGCACCACGGTTCTGGTGCAGCCGGCGACGGACTCGACGGTGAACACGGCGGTCGACGGGGAGACACCGACCCCGTGAGTCGACAGCGGGCTGACCGGCACCGAGGTGATCAGCGCGACCGAGCAGGTGCCGAACGACCGACGTCGACTGGTTCACGGTGGCCGAGGTCGACGCGGCGCAGCCGACTCGAACGTCATCTCGTTCCGGCAGATCCTGCTCGTCGGCGCCTCGGTGTACGTCCTGGCCTTGGCGTTCGTCGCGGTCTCCTGGTCGCAGCGGTTCATGCTCCCTGTCCGGCTCATCTCCGAGCGCCTCGGACGCCGTGCGCTCGCGCAACCGACGGCGGAACCGATCGCTCCGCTGCAGATCCCTGCGGGCAGCCCCGCCGAGTTCCACGATCTCGCCGACAGCTTGAAAGCGATGGGAGAAGCGCTTCGTGAGCAGCAGGATGACCTGGCCGACGCTCGTGCCGAACGCCTGGCTGTCCTGGAGCGCATGGTCCCGCCATCGGTGGCCCAGCGTGTCGTCACCGGCGACCTCGACTCCCTGGAGGAGGTGCCCGGGACCACGGTCGTCGTGGTCGTCATCCTCGGCCTCGGCGCACTGATCGAGTCCAGCCTGACCGACGGCGACCGCCGCGTGCTCGACGAGCTGCACGCCGAGCTCGACACGATCGCGTTCGAGCAGGGACTGGACCGCATCAAGGTGGTCGGAGACTCCTACCTCGCCGTGTGCGGGCACGACCGGCCCTACATCGACCACGCATCTCGGGCAGTTGGCTTCGCGGAGGGTGTCGCCGCGGCGGTGCGGACGCTGTCGCGCTCCACCCAGGTGGGTCTGGACAGCGCTATCGGTATCAGTTCCGGGCCGGTGACCGTCGGCATGTCCGGCGGAAGCAGGCTCGTCTACGACGTGTGGGGGCCCACGGTCGCGACCGCGCACACGCTGGCGCGTGCGGCCGGCGCCGGTCAGATCATGCTCACTGAGGAGACGCGCTCCCGACTGCCGGACGAGATCGAGCTTCGGCCGCGGGACGTGAGCTGGTCGGACCCGAACGGCAGTGACGGCAGGCCGGGCTCGAGACTCTGGACCGTGGTTCTGGCCCCCGCGAACGATCTCCCAACCGGCGCGGAGGCGACGCCATGAACGACCTGTTCCGGTCGGAGGTGCTCTGGAGCATCGCGGTGATCGTCATCGTCCCCGTGGTGATCGTGGGGCGGCCGAGATCGAGGAACGTCTGCGCCAGGCGGAGTCGCCGCTGCGGCGTACCGCTACGAACGGTACGCACCTGGGTGCTGCCGTTCTTCGCCATCTGGACGCTCCTGCTGCCCGTCCTGGCTGTCCGACCGACGCCTGGTACTACCGGGTCGTGGCCACAGGCCTGGTCCTGTCCCTGAGCGTGGCTGCATGGCAGGTGCTGAGCCTCGTCGGCAAGGGCCCCGATCACGCGGGACCGACCCGGGCCGACGTCCACCACCAGCACTCGTGCTCGCCTTCCCCCGCCTCGCCCTCGTCATCGGCTCCGGTGTGCTGATCATCGCCGGTGTCTGGGGCGCGAACCTGTCCGCGGCACTGACTGCCCTCGGAGTGACGTCGCTGGTCGTGTCGTTCGCGCTGCAGGACACGCTGAGCGGACTCGCCTCCGGCGTGCTGCTGCTCGAGCGACCGGCCGTTCAAGCCGGGCGACTGGATCAGCGGCGCCGATGACACCGAAGGACTCGTCGTCGACATCAACTGGCGCACGACACGCATCCGCGACCGCAACGGCGACATGATCGTCGTACCCAACAGCGAGCTGGCCAATGCCAGCCTCATCAACCACACCTCGCCACAGCCGCATGCACCGGGTGGTCGTGTCGTTGCAGGTGGCCTTCGCGAACCCGCCGACCCTCGCGAAGGACATGCTGCTCGACGCCGCCCGGTCGGTCCCCGGTGTGCTGTCCGACCCGCCACCTCAGGTGCTCGTCACCACCATCGACGACCCGCTCATGGGCTACGACGTCCACCTGTGGGTGGACGACTTCGAGATCGTGCCCCGGGTGAAGGGCGACTTCGGGGCACTGGTCTGGTACCAGTCGCACCGCCACAACGTCCCGTTGCCCAGCCCCGCACAGGACCTCTTCCTGCACGACCCGGTCGCCGAGGCGAAGGCCGCCGAGCCGACCCTCGCCGACCTGCGTGCCGCCGTCTGCGCCTCCCCGATTCTCGCCGAGCTTCCCGACGAGGATCTGGACCGGCTCGCCCAAGCAGCGCGACTCTCGCGCTACCGGGGCGGTGAGCTCATGGTCGACGCCTCTAACCAGGCGCGGGACCTGCTCGTTCTCGTCGAGGGTTCGGCACGCCTCCTCCTTCTCGAACCTGGCTTCGACGAGGCAGTCGTCAGCGACGTGGGGATCGGGGACGTCGTCGGTCTGCTCGAGACCAGGCGCGGGGACTCTCGCACGGTGGCGCTGAGGGCGGTCACCGACTGCGAGGTCGTCGTGCTACCCGGCGACGTCGTCGGTCAGACCGGGAGCCGCAACGCCGAGATCGTCGCGGCCTTCAACCGGCTCGTGGCTCAGCGCAGACGACGGATCAGTCGAGTGGTGGAGCGCCGGACGCGGCCGGTGGCCGCGTCCCCGGCCGAGACGAGGCGACCGTGAGCCGCCGGACACGGCCCGTCAGCCGCCGGCTCGCTGCTGCGCTCGTCGCGACGGCACTCCTCGCCGTGGCGACGTTCGGCGGCCTCAACTACGTGGCTGCGCGCAACCTGCTCCTGCGCGGGATGGAGGACCAGCTCGCGGGCGTGGGGTCGACGCGCGCCGAGACCATCTCCGCGGGCACCCGACGTCTGGTCGCCGAGATCTCCGCAGCATCGGCGGACCTCGCCGTCGCGGCGGCGTTGGACAGGTTCACGAGCGCGTTCGAGGATCTGGCGGACGAGAGGCTGTCGGACGAACAGCTCGCAGCGCTGGAGGCCTGGTACGACGAGCGCATCATCACACCGCTCAACGATGCCGGGCTGGGGCCGTACGACCTGCAGGAGGCGCTTCCCCGAACGAATCAAGGGCCAGTGGCTGCAGTACCACTACACCGTCCGCCCGGAAGGCGAGCCTCCTCCGACCGACGCCGGCGACGGGACGGAGTACTCAGCCGTCAATGCCGACGTGACCGAGGCCTTCGAGCAGTTCTCCGCGTCGAAGGCTGCCGGCGACGTCCTGCTGATCGACGCCACGGGAACCATCGTGTACTCGCTGGACAAGCGCAACGACGTCGGGACGAGTCTGACCGACGGCCCGTACGCCGGAGGGGCGCTCGCGACGGCGGTGACCCAGGACCTGCCGAGGGTCCCCTTCGGCACGACGATCCTCACCGACTTCACGGTCTCCGCGACGGGGCGGGCCGCCCTGTACGCGGTCAGTGCGGTGCGCGACGGGTCGCGGGTGCTCGGTGCGCTGGCCGTCGAGATCCCCGTCGAGCTGCTGAACTCGGTGACGAGCGCCGACGGCAACTGGGAGGCGGTGGGGCTCGGTGAGGACGGAGACGCCTACATCGTCGCGTCCGACCTTCGGCTGCAGAGCGAGCCTCGAGCGTGGTTGGACGACCGGGAGGGCTACCTCGACTCCCTGCGCGAGGGCACCGAGGACGAGCAGGCCCAGGTCGACGTCATCGAGCTGTTCGGGTCTCCGGCGGGAATCCAGGTCATCGACACGGAGGCGGTACGGGCGGCGCTTGGACGGCGACGTCTTCGTCGGGAGCACCCGCAACGCGTTCGGCGACTCGGTGTTCGCCTCGGCGCAGTCGTTCGACGCCAGTGGTCGTCAATGGGTGGTCGTCACCGAGGTGCCGCGGTCTGCCGCCCTGGCACCGCTGACCGGCTACCTGCTGCGCATCCTCGCGGTGCTGGCGATCGTGCTTCCGCTCGTCGCCGGGCTCGGCATCTGGCTGGCGCGGGTGCTGACCAGGCCTATCCGACCGACGGTGCGAGCAGCCCAGGACATCGTCGACGGTGATCGCCAGCCAGACCTCGACACCGCCCGACGCGACGAGTACGGCGACCTGGCACGCCGCCTGACCGCCATGGCCGCGGCGCTCGCCGAGCACGAGGCCGAGCTCGCCGCTGAGTACGAGCGAACCCGGCAGCTGCTGCTGGCGGTTCTGCCCCCCGACCTGGTGGACGCCGACGGCCAAGTCGTCGGGACCGGTGAGTCGGCGGGGTGGGCGACGGTCGTGGCTGTCACCATCGCCGCCGCCGGAGGCGGCCCAGGACCACGAGCAGGCCGACGAGGACCTCCAGATGGCCGCCAGCCTCGCCGAGCAGCTCGGTGAGGAGTCGGGTCTGCTCCGAGGTACGGGCCACCGCCGATCGCTACCTCTTCGTGTCGGGGATCACGGCCGACGACAGCGGAGCCGACGCAGGCCGTCCACTTCGCCAGCGAGTTCGAACGTCGGCTCGCCGATGAGGCCGAGGTGTCTCTCGACGTTCGCGTCGGGTTGTCGTCCGGCGCGGTCGAGACCGGGGTGCTGGACTCCGGGTCGCTCACGTTCGGGGCCTGGGGCGAGCCGGTCCGCCGGGCGCTCGCGCTGTCGTCGCTCGCGCGCGTGGACCGGAGTGCTGATCGACGCCACCACCGTCGAGGAGTGCTCAGCCGACCGTTGGACCATGGAGCCGGCGCACGACGTTCTCGACCTGGACGGCGAGCGCATGGATCTGTACACGCTCGTCCGGGACGACACCACAGCGTCCGTAGGTCGCTGAGCCGCCCTGCCGGTACCGTCGCACCACTATGGCGGCACGAAGCGGACGGACCGACCCGGGTGCTGGCCGCGATGCACGAGGCTGGTCTGGACGTCACGCGGATCGACCACGGCCCCGTGCGCTCCCTGGCGGAGGCCGCGCAGGCGCGGGGCGTGGAGCCGGCCGACGTCGTCAAGACCCTCGTCGTGCGCCGTTCCGACGACGACTTCGTCTTCGTACTCGTACCCGGGGACAGGTCGATGTCGTGGCCGAAGCTGCGCCGTGAGCTCGGTGTCAGCCGGATGTCGCTGCCCGACGCGGACGAGGCGAAGGCGGCCACCGGCTTCGCGCGCGGGACGATCACGCCCTTCGGCTCGACGCGGTCGTGGCCCGTCCTCGCCGACCACCGGCTGAGCGGACGACGCGTCACGCTGGGAGGTGGCGCCCACGGCGTCGCCATGGCCGTGGACGCCGACGCGGCTCTGAGGGCGCTGGGCGCCGTCGTGGCCGACCTCACCGAAGCGGAGCCGGCGTAGGAGGCTCTGCATCCGCGCGATGCACGCGCGGACCTTGGACCCTGCTCAGGCCGCCCATGCGCGGCCTAGCGTCGAAGGCGACTGCTCGTTCGTCCGCGGAGGGCACCATGTCACTCACCCAGCCAGCACCCGACACGTCCGCGTCGAGCGCTCGGCGCGTTCCGTCGGCGTCGCGCCGGCTCGGCTACCTCATCGCCATCGTCCTCAACCTGAGCCTGGTCTACCTCGTCAACGTCTGGCCGAGCTGGCAAGAGGTCTCCTGGCTTACCGCCCAGACCCAGGACGTGCTGGGCCTGGTCAACCTGTCGCTGCTCGCCGGGGCCGCGGTGAACACGGTCTACCTGGTCTACGACCGGCCATGGTTCAAGTCGCTCGGCGACCTGGTGACCACGGCGATCGCCTTGGCGGTGGTCCTGGACGTCTACCGCGTGTTCCCGTTCGACTTCAGCCAGACCACTGTCGACTGGAGTCCGGTGGTTCGTATCGTGCTGGTCGTCGCCATCATCGGGACGGCGATCGGCACCGTCGTGAGCTTCGTGACGTTCATCGCGCGTGCCGCCCGCGCGGCCGGCGGCGCGGCGTCGGCCGACTGACCGGCGCCGGTGAGGGTCGGGGGCGGGCTGCGGAGAAGGAAGCCACGAGTCGAGCGACAGGTGGCGCTAGGACGCGGCGCCCAGGAGAGAGCGGCTCATCCACACGGAGTCCTCGATGACGAAGCCGTGGCGAGCGTAGAACGGCAGCACCCGGCTGTTGTGGGCCTCGGCCTCCAGGAGGATCGCCGCGGCACCCCAGGCCCGTGCCTCCTCCAGCGCTCTGGTCAGCAGCAGCGAGCCCTGCCCCTGGCCTGAGTCGACGACGTAGATCTCGTCCAGGATGCAGTCCCGTCCGCCCGACTCCAGGGAGTAGCTCCACGTCACGATCGCGTAGCCGGTCAGGCCCGAGGGTCTGTCGAGCACCCACACCTGGCCCTCGTCGTCGCCGGCCAGAAGCGGACCCAGCGCCGCCGCAACACGATCCTCGTCGTAGTCGTGACGGTCGAGGGCATAGAAGGCCCGGATCAGTGGCAGCAACTCATCGAGGTCGCCTCGTACGGCTCGTCGAACCACGGCCCGACGGTAGTCGGACCACCCGCACCTCGACCTTCCCGACACAGGGTCGGCCCTACCAGGCTCGCCCGGCATCTTTGAGCTGGGCACCGGCGAAGCCGCACTGAGCAGGGAGAACGCAGGTCGCCACTGAGCGCTATGCGACAGGTTGTCGGGCGAGTTGAGAGCCTGGCCGTATCTAGCGCAGAAGCGTCGGGGCAATCCGAACTCAACGTGGCTGACGATGCGAGTCCCTCCTCCTTGGCCGTCACCGAGCAAGCCCGGGGACTCCGCAACTCGGTGGGACGTCACTTCGAGCAGCGCAGCACGTCGTACGTCGGCTCATGCAACCCCAGCTATTGGGCCGCGAATGCGTCCAACTCATCTCTGCTCCACCAGCGAAGGGGTCCGTCAAGAGCGAGCAGCGTCCACTCGTTGAGCGCGAAATCGACAGCAGCGGCCGTTACGAACGTTTCCGGCAGGGATACCACTGACTCGTTGCCGTCTTCGGCCACCGACACATCGAGCGACCAGACGAACCGGTCGGTCGTGGCAGTGAGCGGGAGACCCTGCCCAGCATCGACCCGAGCGCTGATGGGAAGGATCTCGTCCTTCGCTAGGGTGATCGTGTTCCGGGAGAAGTACGGCGGACCCCAGTCACCGTTCTCGTTGATCTCGTAGGCGACGTCGGGGCCGGTCAATCTGAAGCCGAGGTTCACTACGCCGAGCTCACCGTCACAAGGGATGTTCAAGATCGCCCCTGTCTCGAGTTCGGTGACTTCCTTCGCCTCGGATGCGCAAGTCGACGACCTCAACGAAGTTGGCCCGGCGACCCTCCAGCCGCAACTCGATCTCGGACTGACCCATTGGCGCACCTTGGTGCTCGAGAACCCAGGCAAACACCTCCTTCGGCTCGGTCGCTGGGGGGCTCCTTCCGCAACCGCGGCGGCGGGAACAAGCGCCGACCATCCACACGATTCGTAAAGGATCGGGTCGTACTGTGCCGCGACCAGCAGCGGCTCAGGGTCGTTCAAACGCTCCAGCACAGGCGGCAGGAAGTGGTTGACCAGGAGCGCACCGGCAGCGCCCAATGCTGCCGCCGCGACCAGGGCCAGGGGGGTCTTCCGCTCAGGAACCCCGCGGCCCCCTTCCCGGCCTGCTTGGTCACGCGGACCTCCTGGTGCGGCAGCTTCCACTTCGATAGTGCACGCAACCGAACCATTCGTCGAGAGTCCAGCTACGCCGTACTACCACGCTCGCCGGACTAGCCGGACGTGTCTCCCCTGGTCAGGTCACGGTTCTTGCTCGGCTGCACCCGCTTCGGCTCGCCCGGCATCTTCGGGTAGTTCGGCGGGTAGGGCAGGTCGTCCAGGCCACCCGCCTCGTCCTGCCGCGCCATCTCGAGCAGCGGCTGGAGCGAGTAGGCGACGTCGTCGATGCCCTCGTGCGGGTCACCACGCTCGGAGAGCAAAGCGGGAACGGTGCGCACCGTGCAGTCGTTCGGGTCAACCTCGGCCAGCCCGTCCCACGTCAGCGGGGTCGAGACCGTGGCGTTGCTGCGGCGACGCACCGACCATGCCGAGGCGATGGTGCGGTCGCGGGCGTTCTGGTTGTAGTCGACGAAGACCTGCTGGCCGCGCTCCTCCTTCCACCAGGCCGTCGTGACCGCTCCCCCGGCACGACGGTCCACCTCGCGGGCGAAGGCGATCGCTGCGCGCCGGACCTCGATGAACGACCAGGCAGGCTCGATGCGGACGTAGACGTGAACGCCCCGTCCGCCGCTGGTCTTCGGGTAGCCCGTGCAGCCGAGCTCGTCGAGCAGGGGCCGGACGTGATCCAGGGCGACGGCGCGTGCGTCGTCGAAGTCAGTGCCCGGCTGGGGGTCGAGGTCGATGCGTAGCTCGTCGGGGTGCTCGGTGTCGCTGCAGCGGGCATGCCACGGGTGAAAGGTGACAGTGCCCAGGTTGGCTGCCCAGGCGATGTCGGCTGGACCAGTGACAGCCAGCGCGTCGGCGTGGCGTCCGGAAGGGAACGTCACCCGGCACGTCGACATCCAGTCGGGTGCGTAGTGCGGTAGGCGCTTCTGGTAGATCTCCTCGCCGTCCACACCGTCCGGGAACCGCTGCAGGTATGTCGGCCGGTTGCGCAGCGCTCGCACGATGGCGGGACCGACGGCGACGTAGTACTCGACCAGCTCACGCTTGCTGATCGGGCCGCCCGGAGCATCGGGGAAGTACACCTTGTCGGGGTTGCTGACGCGAACGTCGTGACCGTCCACCTCGATCTCGATCGCCTCGCCCGCCGACGCCATGGCGCGCACGCTACGGCAGTCGACGGACCTGTGGCGTGCGCGAGGAAGCGGTCGTACGCCCGCCGGGACGGTGCCTGCCACCTGTCCCCCCAGCCCGTGATCAGATAGGTAGGTGACCACCCTCGCCACCCCGGCACCCGAGTGGTTCGCGACCTGGCTGGAGTGCGTCGGGGACTTCGGCGAGGAGTTTCGTCACGGCTCGGGCGAGTCGATGGTGCCGCAGTTCGGACCCGACCGACGGTCGTTCGACCGGCTCCTGGACGTCGTGCGCGTCGAGTCCGGCGTGGCGGCGCCTCCCCGCCGGTCGTGTTGCCTGTGACTACTTCTGGGTGACGCAGGGACCAACGATGATCGGGTTTCTCGCGTTGCGGCACTCGATCGACACCGAGTTTCTTCGCACGTACGGCGGACACATCGGCTACAGCATTCGCCCGGCGTACCGACGCCAGGGTCACGGCTCACGTGCACTCGGCCTGGCTCTTCCTCTCGCTCGTGACTTGGGGCTGGAAGGGGTTTTGCTGACGTGCGACGACGACAACGTCGGCTCTGCCCGCACGATCGAGAGCCAAGGCGGAGTCCTCGAGAACGTGGTGGATGCCACGAGGCGCTACTGGATCGACCTGTGACGGACTCGCGCCGGCAGCACGGCTTCGAACGACGGCGCGGGATGCGCCGCGCTCGGGCGCCGCATAGCCTCGCAGGCATGGCCTACGACGTCGACAAGACCGAGCAGGAGTGGCGCGCCCAGCTCTCCCCCGCCGAGTACCACGTGCTGCGCGAAGCCGGCACGGAACGTCCGGGCACCAGCCCGTACGAGCACGACCAGACCGTGGGCGTCTACCGGTGCCGCGGCTGCGGTACGAGCTGTTCCGAAGCGAGCACAAGTTCGACGCGCACTGCGGGTGGCCCGCCTTCTACACCCCGCTGGCCGAAGACCGGGTCGAAGCTGCGCTCGGACCGCACCATGGGGATGCGGCGCACGGAGGTGCGATGCTCCGCGTGCGGCTCGCACCTCGGGCACGTGTTCGAGGGCGAGGGCTTCGGCACCCCGACCGACCAGCGCTACTGCATCAACGGCATCGCCTTGGAGCTGCAGCCGGAGTAGGCGATGACGCCGCGAAGGGGCGTCGCCCGGCATTAGGCGGTCGACCCGATCAGCGTCAGGCGGACGGGCCTGGCTCGTTCGCTGACTGCTCCGAGGGCGGCACGGCGCGCAAGCGCCTCGACCGCTGCCATCACCCGGTCGTGCTCGGCGACCAGCGTCTCGTACTCCGCCGGCACCGTGGTGCCGGCCCGGTACAGGGGCACGACCTGGCTGGCCAGGTCGGTGAGGGCCGCGCGGTCGAAGCCGTCGCGTTCCAGCGCGGCCGCGTCCGCCGCCACCGTTCGGTAGTCGGCGACCTTGCCCGCCCACCCCGGGTTGCGCATGCGCTCAGGGTCGGCGGCCATCGCCCGGGCCAGGGTGCGCAGTGCGTCGTCCAGCTCGATCAGCTGCTGGCTGCGCGCGGGCACGTCCACGGGCGGCGGCGTGCCGGTGTCCTCGGTCGACTCGTCGCTGTCTTTGCGGCTGGCACGAAACCGGTCCATCAGGCCCATGCGTCGAACCCTAGGGCTACGGCAGCACGGCCACCAGGTCGGCGATCTCGCGTCGGGGCCCGGTGTAGAAGGGGATCTCCTCGCGCACGTGCAGCCGCGCGCTCGACGCGCGCAGGTGACGCATCAGGTCGACGATGCGGTGGAGCTCGTCGGCCTCGAAGGCCAGGATCCACTCGTAGTCGCCCAGCGCGAACGACGACGACGGTGTTGGCGCGCACGTCGGGGTAGTCGCGACCCATCTGACCGTGCTCGACCAGCATCGCGCGGCGCTCCTCGTCGGGCAGCAGGTACCACTCGTAGGAGCGCACGAAGGGGTACACGCACACGTAGGCGCGGGCTCGCTCGTCGGCCAGGAAGGCCGGGACGTGGCTCTTGTTGAACTCGGCCGGACGGTGCAGCGCCGACCTGCGACCACACCGGGCGCAGGTGCGCGCCCCAGCCGCGTGCGCCGCAACCGGTGGTAGGCCTCCTGCAGCGCGTCGCTGGTCTCGGCGTGCCACCACACCATGAGGTCGGCGTCGGCGCGCAGGCCGGCCACGTCGTAGAAGCCGCGGACGACGACGTCCTTCTCCGCGAGCTGCGCGACCAGGTCGTCGACCTCGTCGGCGAGCTCGGGCCGGTCGGACTCGCCCAGCAACGGGTCGAGGGCGAACACCGACCACATCGCGTACCTGATCACCTTGTTCAGGTCGCGGGCCTTCGGCTTGCTGGACGCGCTCGCTTCGCTCACGGTGCGATCGTCCCATCGGCCTGGAGCGCCCGCAGCACCGCATCGCTGCCGCGGCGGGCCGAGGCGATGCACGCGGGGATGCCCACGCCGTCCAGGGCGGCGCCGGCCATCGCCAGCCCGGGTACCGCCCCGAGCAGCTCGTGCACCCGCGCGGCGCGGGTCATGTGACCCGGCGTGTACTGCGGGAGCGAGCCGCCCCACCGGAACACCGACCCGGCCACCGGGCGGGAGTGCAGCCCGAGCACGTCGGCGGCGTCCTCGGCGGCACGACGCACCAGGTCGGCGTCGTCGCGTTGCAGGTCGACGGTCTCACCGAAGCGACCGACCGACATGCGCACCACGGCGAGGTCGTCGATCGTCTCGTCGACCCAGCGCCACTTCTGCGAGGAGTAGGTCGCCGCCTTGACCGACCGGCCCTCGCGCGGGGGCACGAGGTGCCCCGACCCCTGCAGGGCACCTGCGGGCACGTCGGAACGCCGGTAGCCCAGCGCGATCAGTCCGACGCTGGCGTAGTCGACCAGCTCGACGAGCGCAGCAGCCGCCGGAGCGGGCTCACGCAGCAGACGGGCGGCGGCGCGTGGCGGGCACGGCGACCAGCACGGCGTCGGCGTCGATCACCTCGGGCGCCGGCACGGGGCCGACGACAACCTGCCAGCGGCCGTCGGGCTGCCGGTGCAGCTCTCGGGCCGTGGTGCGGGTGCGCACCTGCACCCCCTCGGTCGTGGCGAGCCGCTGCGGCAGCGTGAACAGCCCGCCGGCCAGCCCGACGAAGGGCGAGCTTCCGTCAGCGCTCGCCCCCGCAGTCGCGCGCACCCTGGTAGCGGCGGCCACGCAGCCGTTCCCCCCGCACCCGCGCCTCGGCGATGGCCGGCATGGTCGCCTCGAGCGACAACGTGGCGGCGCTGCCGGCGTAGACCCCGCCGAGCAGCGGCTCGACCAGCCGCTCGGTCACCTCGCGGCCCAGCCGAGCGGTGACGTAGCGACCCACGCTGGCGTCCCCGTGCTCGGCGGTGGCGGGGAGCAGACGCTCGGCGCGCACCCGTGCCATCCCCCGCCGGGTGAGCACGCCGCTGGCAGCCAGCGCTCGCAGGTCGGCCGGGACGCCGAGGATCGTCCCGGACGGGAACGGCACCAGGCGCCCGTCCACCATGACGCGGGCCGCGGTCGTGGCGGGCTGCACCAGCGCCGCACCGAGCCCGACGGCCGTGGCCAGGTCTCGGGCCTCGGGGCGGCGCGCGAGCATCGACTCGGCCCCGGCGTCGACGGCGTGCCCGCCGAGGCTGCCCGCCTTGAGCTTGCCGCCGACCTCGGCGCCCGCCTCCAGCACCGTGACACGCGGCGGGTCGGGCGCCTGTCGCAGGAACCAGGCAGCAGCCAGCCCCGTGATGCCCCCGCCGACGACGACGACATGTCGTCCGGACGGGTGGCGGGCGGGCACCCGAGCACTCTGGCACATGACCGGGGTGAGGCCAGACCGTGTCCCGACCGTGACCTGGCGGGGGAACCCGACAGGTCGACGTGACGTCGAACGGGCATGACCACAGACTCGGCGAGGCGACTGAAGGGCACGGGCGCGCTGGTGGCGCTGCTGGCAGCGGGGACGGTGCTCGCGGGCTGCACGTCCGGCGCGGACGACTCAGGTGGCAGCGTCGGGGACGAGACAGCCGTGGACGCCGGCGGCGACATGAGCATGTCCCTCGAGGGTGAGACGGCCCCGGAGGCGCTGGACTCCGACGGCCGCACGCTCAGCGCCGACGCCACCGACGTGTCAGCCCCCGACGACCGGGCTGTCATCTACTACGTCGACCTCGTCGTCGAGGTGGACGACGTGGGGGCTGCCGCTGAGGACGCGGCCGCAATCGCCGCCCGCTTCGACGGGTTCGTCGAGAGCGAGTCGTCCGGGCGGCATCGACGAGCCGATCTCGACGCCTGACGACGACGTGGCCCCGTTCCCGAGCGTCGACGCACAGTCGGTGCTCGTCCTCAGGGTGCCCGCGCAGCGCTACGAGCAAGCCGTCGACGAGCTTGAAGCGCTCGGTCAGACGGTGTCGCGCAACCGAAACGCTCAAGACGTGACGCAGGAGGTCGTCGACGTGGCGACGCGCATCGAGACGCAGGAGGCGTCCATCGACCGTCTGCAGACGCTGCTGGGAGAAGCGACCAAGATCGGCGACATCCTGGCGATCGAGACCGAGCTCACCTCACGCATCGCCGAGCTCGAGTCGCTCAAGGCGCGGCAGGAGCAGCTCGCCGCCATGACCGACCTGGCGACGATCACGGTCACGTTGCTGCCTCCCGACACGGTCGTCGACGAGGGGACGGGCTTCGTCGCCGGCCTGGAGGCCGGGTGGCGAGCCTTCGTCCGCTCCGTCGAGCTGGGTCTGACGGCGCTCGGGGTGGCGCTGCCGTTCCTGCTCGCGCTTGCAGTGCTCACGGTGCCTCTTGTCGGATGGCTCGTCGTGCGCCACCGTCGCCAGCGGCACGACCGAGCACCGGAACCGGCTCCGGTCACCCCGGATGCGACTACTGCTCTGTAGCTGCGTGCACCTGCTCGACGACCCGGGCGAGCACGTCCGGGTCGGCCCACGGCGGCACGCCGTGCCCCAGGTTGAAGACGTGGCCTCGAGCCGAGGCGCCCTCGGCGAGCACCCGCGCCACCTCGTGCGTCACCACGTCGGCCGGGGCGGCGAGCACCGCCGGATCGAGGTTGCCCTGCAGGCTTCGGTCCGGCCCGACCCGCGCCGCGGCAACGTGCAAGGGGATGCGCCAGTCGACGCCCACCACGTCGGCGCCCGCGTCGCCCATGAGGTCGAGCAGCTCGCCGGTTCCGACCCCGAAGTGGATACGGGGCACGTCGCGGTCGGTGGCCGCGACGGCGTCGAGCACCGTCCGGCTGTGCGGCAGCACGAACTCGGCGTAGTCGCGCCGAGACAGCACCCCCGCCCACGAGTCGAACAGCTGCACCGCCGACGCCCCGGCCGACGACCTGCACCGTCAAGAACGCGGCCGTGATGTCGGCGAGGCGGGCGAGCAGGTCGAACCACAGCTGCGGGTCGGTGCGCATGAAGGCTCGCGTCTTGGCGTGGTCCTTGGACGGCCCGCCCTCGACCAGGTAGCAGGCCAGCGTGAACGGCGCGCCGGCGAAGCCGATGAGGGGCGTCTCCCCGAGCTCGGCCACCAGCGACCCGATGGCCTGCGAGACGTAGTCGACGTCGTCGGGCTCCAGCGGGCGCAGCCGCTGGAGGTCGGCCCGGCGTGCGAAACGGCTCGTCGAGCACCGGCCCGACGCCCGGCTTGATGTCGACGCCCACCCCGATCGCGACCAGCGGCACGACGATGTCGGAGTAGAAGATGGCCGCGTCCACCCCGTACCGGCGCACCGGCTGGAGGGTGATCTCGGTGACCAGATCAGGGGTGCGGCACGACTCGAGCATCGGCGACGCCCTCGCGGATCGCCAAGTACTCCGGCAAGGATCGGCCGGCCTGGCGCATGAACCACACCGGGGTCTGGGCGACGGGCTCGCCGCGGCAGGCAGCCAGGAACGGGGAGTTCAGCGGTGGGGTCACCCCGCCGATGCTTCCAGACCGGCCCGGCTGCTGCTCACCCGCCGGCAACCAGCACCACTCCGGCGAGCGCTGCCACTACCCCGGCGTCTTGCACCCGCGTCATCCGCTCGTGGTGCACCAGCCGGGCCAGCACTACCGTCACCGCCGGGTACAGCGAGCTCAGCACCGCCACCAGCGACAGCAGGCCGGTGGTGGTGGCGATCGCGTACGTCAGGTTGGCCCCGCCGTCGAGCACGCCGATCGCCGCCAGCAGCGGTAGGTCGCGCGCACGCACACCTCCGATCGAACGCACCACGAGGGCTGCGACGACCAGCAGCGTCACCGAGGTCATGCGCATGCCCACCAGGGTGAGCAAGGGGCTGTCCTCGCTGCCGCGGGCGATGAACACCAGCACGAGGCCGAACCCGACCGCAGCCACCAGCGCGAGGACGACGGGTCGTCCGGTAATCTCCTTGCCTTCCAGATATTTTTCGAGCAGCGTATCATCCTCGTCGGAGACCGCCTCAAGCATCTTGGTGCGATAGGCCTGCGCGCGTCCCATCATATCATGCGGGATCTCGATCTCTTCCCAGTCGGTGCCGAGGGAGGACTCGCGGTACATCTTGGCTTTCATCGTCACGAGATCGATAATACCGGAGAACAGATCGCCTTCGCCGACGGGAAGCTGAATGGGGACCGCATTTGCGCCCAGCCGGTCCTTCATCATCTGGACCACGTTCAGGAAGTCTGCCCCGACCCGGTCCATCTTGTTGACGAATGCAATCCGCGGGACACCATACTTGTCCATCTGGCGCCACACCGTCTCTGACTGCGGTTCAACGCCGCCAACCGCGCAGAACAGGGCGATGGCGCCGTCCAGTACACGCAGCGAACGTTCCACCTCGGCGGTAAAATCGACGTGCCCGGGTGTATCGATAATATTGATGCGGTTGTTGTCCCAGAAACACGTGGTCGCCGCTGACGTAATCGTAATGCCGCGCTCGCGCTCCTGTTCCATCCAGTCCATCGTGGCAGCACCGTCATGGACTTCGCCCATACGGTGAAGGACGCCGGTATAGAACAGAATCCTTTCTGTCGTCGTCGTTTTGCCGGCATCGATATGTGCGCTGATGCCAATATTGCGGATCCGCTCAAGCGGAAATTGTCGCGGCATACGTTTCTCTTACCACTTAAAATGGGCGAAGGCTTTGTTGGCTTCGGCCATTCTATGAGTGTCTTCCTTCTTTTTAATGGCACTGCCTTCACCATTGGAGGCAGCGATAAATTCTGATGCAAGTTTCTGCGCCATCGAACGCTCTTTGCGTGCCGAGGCGTACCCGATCAACCAGCGGATGGCCAGTGCCACACTCCGTGAGGAGCGCACCTCGGTGGGCACCTGATAGGTGGCGCCGCCAACACGGCGGGCCTTCACCTCAAGCACCGGCCTGGCGTTTGACATGGCTTTCCGGAACACATCAAGACCGGGCTGTTTGGTCCGATCCTCAATAATGTCCAATGCGTCATAGAGAACACGGCGGGCAAGATGTTTTTTGCCGGCCTGCATGATGTTATTGATGAACTCGGATACCAGCACGTCATTGTACCGGGGATCCGGGATCCGAATGCGGGAACCTGCGCGTTTCTTTCTCACAAAGAGACCTGGATTGGTTTACTGCGTCTTCTTAACTTTTTTAGTGCCGTACTTCGACCGCCCCTGCTTCCGTTCCGCCACACCGGCCGTGTCCAGAGTGCCGCGGATAATATGATACCGCACACCCGGAAGATCCTTCACCCTGCCACCGCGAATCATCACGATGCTGTGCTCCTGGAGGTTATGGCCTTCTCCCGGAATGTAGGCGGTGACTTCAACGCCATTGGATAACCGGACACGGGCCACCTTCCGGAGGGCCGAGTTGGGTTTCTTCGGGGTCGTCGTATAGACACGGGTACAGACACCGCGTTTCTGCGGATTGCCACTGATCGCCGGGGCCTTACTTTTGTATGTCACCCGTCGGCGGCTTTTCCGCACGAGCTGATTGATCGTCGGCACGCATTACTCCGGAAAATACACTGGTTCTTGATGAATAAAGACAGCTTTACAAGGTACAACTATTTTTTTGCAATGTCAAGAAGTTGTCAGCCGCTCCCGTGTGCGGCCCTTCACCGCTGCCGGGGAAGGCTCCTCTACGGGTTCCTCCGCAACAAAACCTTCGGGGGGCGTGACAATCATGTCGGTAAACCGCTTCAGACCGGTTCCGGCCGGGATCAGATGCCCCATGATGACATTCTCCTTCAGTCCCAGCAGATAGTCCACCTTCCCCTCGATGGCGGCATCCGTCAGAACTTTTGTCGTTTCCTGGAACGACGCCGCAGAGATGAAGCTATCGGTGGACAACGCGGACGATGTGATCCCCAGCAGGATCGGCTCCGATGTCGCCGGTTCTGCATCACGGGTCTCCACCACCTTCTTTCCGCGTTTCTTCAGATCCGCATTGAGCTCACGGGTCTTCTTCTTCACCATCAGCTGACCGGCTTTCACCTTGGACGAGTCGCCCTTGTTTGAAACAAACACCTTGTCCCGCAGGCCCTCGTTCTCCTCCTCGAACACCAGCTTGTCGATGTGGTCACCCTCGAGGAATTTTGTGTCGCCCGACTCCACAATGCGGAGTTTTTGCATCATCTGACGGACGATAATCTCAATGTGCTTGTCATTGATCTTGACGCCCTGGATACGGTACACCTCCTGGATCTCATTGACCAGGTATTCCTGCACCGCGCCCACACCTTTGATACGTAAGACGTCGTGGGGATCGATCGCACCGTCGGACAACCGCTCGCCGGCACGGACCACGTCATTGTTCTGCACGAGCACGTGCTTGCCCAGAGAGATCGGGTACTTCCGCACGTCCTTCCCGTCATGGCTCGTGATGATCACCTCCCGAGCACCGCGTTTCTGTGCGCCGAAGCTGACCACCCCGTCAATCTCCGAGACCACGGCCGGATCACTCGGACTGCGCGCTTCGAACAACTCCGTCACGCGCGGCAAACCTCCCGTAATGTCCCGCGTCTTCCCGATGTCACGAGGAATCCGGACCAGAATCGTCCCCGGCGTGATGTGCTGTCCGTCATTGACCACAAGGTGGGCACGCGTCGGCACGATATACGTGCCGAGCTTGTGCTCTTTGGTGCCACGTTTCTCAACCACGACCAGACTCGGTACAAGGGTGCGGTCGCGTGTGTCGATGACCACTTTCTGAATGTGCCCTGTCTGTTCGTCGTCGATTTCGCGATAGGTAGTGTTTTCTTTGAGGTCGCTGTACCGGATTTCCCCGCCGTGTTCAGAAATGATCACCGCGTTGTACGGATCCCATTCATAAATGATCTCGCCCTTGGGCACGCGGGTTCCATCAGGCACGCGCATGGTCGCGCCGTAGGGCACATCGTACTTGGTCTTCACCCGGTTGTCCTGATCGAGCACGTTCACAATACCGCTCCGCCCGATCACCACAGCCCTGCTGCCCGTCTCTTCCTCAATTTCAATCAGCTTGATGCCTTCGTATTGCAGTTTGCCGTCGAACTTGGACTGGACGCGTGATTGAGATTCAATCAAACTCGCGGTCCCGCCGGTGTGGAACGTCCGCAGTGTCAACTGGGTTCCGGGTTCGCCGATGGACTGTGCGGCGATTGTCCCGACCGCCTCGCCGGGCTGGATCAGCTTGCCCGTCGTCAGATTACGCCCGTAACACAGGGCGCAAATACCCCGTTTGGCTTCACAGGTCAACACGGACCGGATCTCGACGGTTTCGATGGACGTTTCGGAAATCCGTTCCGCCTTCGCCTCGTCGAGCATCTCTCCCGCTTCCACGATGATGTCTCCGTTCATGGGATCCGGGACATCATGGACAGCCACGCGGCCGAGGATACGTTCGTACAAGGGTTCTTTGACATCTTCCCCTTCCTTCAGCGCACCCGTCACCACGCCACGAATGGTACCGCAGTCGTTCATGGTGATGATCGCGTCCTGCGCCACATCAACCAGCCGGCGTGTAAGATACCCGGCATCGGCGGTTTTTAACGCAGTGTCAGCAAGACCCTTTCGCGCACCGTGTGTGGAGATGAAGTACTCCAGAATCGAGAGTCCTTCACGGAAGTTCGCAATGATCGGATTTTCAATCAACTCACCCGTTGCGCCGGAGAGACTCTTCTGCGGCTTGGCCATAAGGCCGCGCATGCCGGCCAGCTGGCGCACCTGCTCCTTCGAGCCGCGGGCGCCGGAGTCAACCATCATATACAGCGAGTTAAATCCTTCACGCGAACGTGAGAGCGAGTCGATCAGCCGATCGGATACCCGGCTCGTTGCCCGCGTCCAGATGTCGATCACCTTGTTGTACCGTTCCCCCTTTGTGATAAACCCGCGCGCGTACTGGTTCTCCACCTCATCGACACTCTTCTGCGCGCGCTGGATGATTTCATCCTTTTCCTTCGGGATCACCACGTCGTCGATACCCACGGAAAGGCCGCCCTGGGTCGCATACCGGAATCCGATATCCTTGAGATTATCGAGAAACTCGGCGGTCTTCAGATTCCCCACATTGCGGAAGCTGGTGGCGATGATCTCCACGAGGCGTTTCTTGTTCAACAACTCATTGACAAAGCCCACTTCGGCCGGAACGATCTCATTAAAGAGTACCCGGCCGGTCGTGGTCTCTTCCATCTTGCCCTTGATCCGTACCGTAATCCGAGCATGGAGTCCCACTTTGGCATGATTATAGGCCACGATCACTTCGGCGGGGGATGAAAACCGCAGGCCTTCTCCCGTATCACCCGTGCGTGACTTTGTCAAATAATAACAACCCAGCACCTGATCCTGTGTCGGCGTCACGATCGGTGAACCGTGTGCCGGCGAGAGGATATTGTGGCTGGACAACATGAGGATACGCGCTTCGAGCTGGGCATCAAACGAAAGCGGCACGTGCACGGCCATCTGGTCGCCGTCAAAGTCGGCGTTGAAGGCGGTACACACCATCGGATGAATACGGATCGCTTTTCCTTCGACAAGGACCGGCTGGAAAGCCTGGATACCCAGGCGGTGCAGCGTCGGGGCGCGGTTTAACAGTACCGGATGACCGTCGATGATGTGTTCCAGGATCTCCCATACCTCGGGCCCCTTTTTATCCACCATCTTTTTCGCGCTTTTGACCGTCTTGACAATGCCGCGTTCGATCAGCTTGCGGATGATGAACGGCTTGAACAGCTCCACCGCCATATCCTTGGGCAGACCACACTCATGAAGGTGGAGTTCCGGACCGACGACGATGACCGAACGGCCCGAGTAGTCCACACGTTTGCCGAGCAGGTTCTGGCGGAAACGTCCCTGTTTGCCCTTGAGCATATCCGACAAAGACTTCAGCGCGCGGTTATTGTCGCTCCGGACTGCATTCGTCCTCCGCGAGTTATCAAACAGCGAATCCACGGCTTCCTGGAGCATCCGTTTCTCGTTCCGCAGGATTACGTCAGGCGCCTTGATGTCAATCAGCCGTTTCAGACGGTTGTTGCGGATGATCACCCGGCGATACAGATCGTTCAGATCCGACGTCGCAAACCGTCCGCCCTCAAGCGGAACGAGCGGACGCAGCTCGGGAGGGATAACCGGAATAATATCGAGGACCATCCATTCCGGTTTATTCAGCGGGGAGTCTTCGCGCACGCGGAAGGCTTCCACCACCCGCAGGCGTTTAAGGGCTTCCTGTTTCTTCTGGACCGACGTCTCTTCGCGGATCTGCGCCCGGAGTTCCGCAGCGAGCGACTCGATATCGACGTCTTTGAGGAGATTCTTGACAGCCTCGCCGCCGATCTGTGCGACAAACCGGCGTTTGTCTGTCATCTCCAGGTTGTCATTGTTCTCGGGAAGCGTGGCAAGGATCTCAAAATACTGCTCTTCTGAAATCAGATCCTTTCTTCCCAGACCGCTCAACCCCGGATTGATCACTACATAGGATTCATAGTAGATGATCTTCTCGAGGTCCTTGGTCGTCATCCCGAGGATGTACCCGATTTTTGTCGGGAGCGAACGGAAGTACCAGATATGCACCACGGGCACGGCCAGGGCAATATGCCCCATCCGTTCCCGGCGAACACTTTTCTGGGTCACTTCCACACCGCACCGGTCGCAGATGATGCCGCGGTACCGGATACGTTTGTATTTTCCGCAGTGACATTCCCAATCGCGGACCGGCCCGAAGATCTTCTCGCAGAACAGTCCGTCTTTTTCCGGACGGAATGACCGGTAGTTGATCGTCTCGGGCTTGGTCACCTCGCCATGCGACCGGGCAAGAATCATGTCGGACGATGCAAGGCTGATGATGATCTTGGAAAATGTTTTGCGCGTTTCTCGTTCGTGGCGCAGCAACGGTTGTGCCCTCCTCCAGTCGGTGTTCACACTACTCAAGTTTTACATCCAGACCCAGTCCCATAAGCTCCCGGATGAGCACGTTAAACGATTCCGGAACGTTGGACTCGGGCAGGTTGTCGCCTTTTACGATGGCCTCGTATACTTTGGCACGGCCGGTGACATCGTCGCTCTTCACGGTCAGGATTTCCTGGAGTACGTGTGCCGCGCCGTAGGCTTCGAGCGCCCACACTTCCATTTCTCCAAAACGCTGACCGCCGAACTGTGCCTTTCCACCAAGCGGTTGCTGGGTGATCAGTGAATAGGGGCCGATCGAGCGGGCATGGATTTTATCATCTACGAGATGGGACAGTTTTAACATGTAGATAACGCCAACGGTCACATCCTGATCAAACTTCTCACCACTGCGGCCGTCATGCAGCTCCGTGCGGGAATTTTCATTCAACCCCGCCTTCTGCAGTTCGGCCTGCACATCCTCCCACGTCGCGCCGTCAAAAATGGGCGACGCATATTTTGTACCCAGCGCCGACGCGGCCCATCCGAGTGCCGTTTCGTACAACTGTCCCAGGTTCATGCGGGACGGCACACCCAGGGGGTTCAGCACAATGTCCACCGGGGTCCCGTCGGGCAGGAACGGCATATCTGCGGCAGGAACAACCCGCGAGACGACACCTTTGTTGCCGTGTCGTCCGGCCATCTTGTCGCCCACGGACAGTTTCCGCTTTTTCGCAACATACACTTTCGCCAGCTGCACGACACCCGGAGGAAGTTCGTCGCCGAGTTGGATCTTGTTTTTCTCGTGACGGAATTCCTCTTCGATAGCCCCGAGCTTGTCGAAG
Organism: uncultured Bacteroidota bacterium; assembly: GCA_963714855.1. Taxonomy (GTDB): domain Bacteria; phylum Bacteroidota; class Ignavibacteria; order UBA10030; family UBA6906; genus JAGDMK01. Next base: position 57,760 of record CAVQPT010000003.1, read on the forward strand.
TAGTTGGAAAAGATCTTATTCAGGGTGGTGTTCCTGCGTTTTTCTTCCACCCAGTCCTTCGCATAGTCCAGTTTCTCAAGATCTTCGTACGATTCGAATGTATCCCGCCGGAAGGTCGTGCCGCTGCGGAATACCATGTTTCCTTCAGTGTCGCGCACGCCGATGGATTTTTCGTCTTCCAGGAGAATGCCCAGTTTCCGGGCCAGCCGTTCGCGCAGGTCAGCCACAATCTTGCGGCGCTGACGGTCGAGCGCATCGCTGCGCTTCTTGTCGTCCTTTTTCGATTCGGCGTCTTTTTTCTTCCGGCTGAACAGTTTGGTGTTGATGACGACACCCTTCATTCCCGGAGGTGCTTTCAGCGAGGCGTCTTTTACATCCCCCGCCTTTTCGCCGAAGATCGCCTTCAGCAGTTTCTCCTCCGGCGTCGGGTCGGACTCTCCCTTGGGTGTGATTTTGCCGATCAGGATGTCGCCTTCCTGTACCTCGGCCCCGATCCGCACAATCCCGTCCTCATCCAGATCCTTCGTCGCGTCCTCGCTGACGTTCGGGATTTCCCGGGTGAGTTCCTCTTCGCCGCGTTTGGTATCGCGCACCTGGAGTTCGAACTCCTCGATGTGAATCGAGGTGAACACGTCTCCGGCCACGAGACGTTCGCTGACGATGATCGCATCCTCAAAATTGTATCCGTTCCACGGCATAAAGGCGACCACCACGTTCCGGCCGAGGGCAAGCTCTCCGCCTTCCGTCGCCGCACCGTCGGCAAGCACATCACCCTTGCGTACACGGTCGCCCGGTTTTACAATCGCACGCTGGTTGATGCATGTATCCTGGTTGGTCCGGAAGAACTTCGTGAGCGGGTACTCCACCCGGCGCTTGTCTTCAAACGAGATCAGGGCTTCCGTGCTGTTCTCGTCAATATCGTATTCCACGAGGATCCGGTCGGCATCCACGTAGGTCACAACGCCGTTCCGTTCCGCCACGATGAGTGCCCGCGCGTCCCTGGCGATTTTCTCTTCCAGACCGGTCCCCACGAGGGGGGCTTCGGGCTGTACCAGGGGCACTGCCTGCCGCTGCATATTTGAACCCATAAGAGCGCGGTTTGCGTCGTCATGTTCCAGGAACGGAATCAGGGCAGCCGCAGCGCTGACGATCTGGTTCGGCGCGACGTCCATGTACTGGACCTCTTCCGGCTTGACCACCGGGAAGTCAGCCTGGAAACGCGCCTTGACACGATCGTTCACAAATGCACCGCGGGCATCAAGCGGCGCATTGGCCTGGCCGACCATGTAGTTCTCTTCCTGTTCAGCCGTCAGAAATTCAATCTCATCCAGCACCCGCGATTTCTGCACCCGGCGGTACGGCGTTTCAATAAACCCGAATTCATTAACCCGCGCGTGAATACAGAGCGAAGAAATCAGACCGATATTCGGTCCCTCGGGTGTTTCGATCGGACACAGGCGGCCGTAGTGCGTGTAGTGCACATCCCGCACCTCAAATCCCGCACGTTCGCGTGTGAGACCACCCGGTCCGAGAGCAGACATACGGCGCTTGTTGGTGAGTTCGGCCAGCGGGTTTGTCTGGTCCATAAACTGAGACAGCGGGTTGGTTCCGAAGAACGCGTTGATCACACTGCTGATCGTGCGCGCGTTCACCATGTCCTGAGGAGTCAGATTTTCGCTGTCGCGCACATTCATGCGTTCGCGGATCGTGCGCGCCATACGGGCAAGCCCGATGTTAAATTGCTGCGCGATCTGTTCGCCAACGGTCCGGACACGCCGGTTCCCCAGGTGATCGATATCGTCCACCGCGCGCTTTTTCTGCTGGAGTTCGATCAGATAGTTGATGATCGCAATGATGTCCACCTTCGTCAGCGTGGTCGTGGACGCCGGGATGTCCAGATTCAGCTTGCTGTTGATGCGGTACCGTCCGACGTCGCCCAGATCGTACCGTTTTTCGTTGAAGAACAACCGGTCGATCAGCGTTTTTGCAGTTTCGAGGTCCGGCGCTTCGCCGGAGCGGAGCTGTTTGTAGATCGTTGTCAGGGCGTCTTCTTCGGAGCGGACGGAATCCTTGGAGATCGTCTTCGCGATAACGGATTCTTCGTTCCCCTGCTGGTGCAGGAGCCGGATCTTCTTTATGCCCGCCTTTTTGATCCGCTTGATAATTTCCGCATCAAGACGGGTGTCTTTGTTGATAAATATCTCGCCCGTTTTCCGGTCCACCACATCGCTGCAGATGATCCGGCCGTCAAATTCCGTGAGGTCAACTTTTGCCGGCTCAACTTCTTCAACAAGGTTAAAGAGGGTCAGGATTTCATCGTCAGACGAGTACCCCAGGGCCCGGAGCAGTGTGGTGACCGGGAACTTCTTTTTGCGGTCGATGTACGCGTACATCACGTTGTTGATGTCGGTCGTAAACTCCACCCAGGATCCGCGGAACGGAATAATGCGGGCCGAGTAGATGGGCGTTCCATTCGGATGAATAGACTCGCTGAAGAAGACGCCGGGGGAGCGATGGAGCTGACTTACCACGACGCGCTCGGCGCCGTTGATGATGTACGTCCCCTTGTTCGTCATGGTCGGCAGGTTGCCGAGATAGACGTCCTGTTCGATCGTATTGCTGTAGCTTTTCCCGTCTTCGGTCTTCTGGGAGAGGCGTAGTTTGGCCTTCATCGGCACGGCGTAGGTCAGGCCGCGTTCCACGCATTCGGCAACCGTATACTTCGGTTTTTCGACGTAGTACTCCACAAACTCCAGGAGAAAATTCTCCCTGGCGTCGGTGACGGGAAAATTCATCTTAAATACCGCCTGCAAACCCTTATTCTTCCGTCTGCCCGGAGGCTGATCGGCCTGCAGGAAGCTCTCCCACGACTCGATCTGGATATTCAGGAGATCGGGTGCATCGATGATCTCCGGTATCTTGCCGAACGTGATGCGCTTGCTGGCTGAATTCTTCAAGAGCCCCACTCCTTGGTGTGTGTCAGTTGTACGGGTCCGGCCGGCGTTGTCCTGCGCAGTAAACACACAGCAAGCCACACGAGAGTGGCCTGCTTGCGTGCACGACAAATGGTTGTGTGAGACATAACGCGGGTCACCGGACAGTGTGTAACAATGCCGGGGCCGTCCGGCGTTCCGTCGTGCATGTTCCCTCCGGCATAGAGCGGGGGATACACAAACGGATGCCGGTCAGCCCCGGTGAAGACCTGTTTATTTCAACTCGACCGTTGCGCCGGCTTCTTCGAGTTCCTTCTTCAGCTTCTCCGCATCGTCTTTGGAGATGGACTCTTTGATGGGCTTCGGTGCGCCGTCGACGAGGTCTTTTGCTTCCTTCAGACCCAGCCCGGTTGCAGCGCGGACGACCTTGATAACGTTGATCTTCTGCGCGCCGGCTGCCTTGAGCTCGACGGTGAATTCGGTCTTCTCTTCGGCCGCCGGTGCTGCTCCGCCCCCTGCGGGCATGGCTCCCGCCATCATCATGGGTGCGGCTGCGGTGACATCAAATTTTTCTTCGAGGGCTTTTTTCAATTCCACAGCCTCAAGAAGAGTCAGCTTCTCGATTTTTTCAACAATCTCAGCTACTGCAGACATGGCACTTCTCCTTTATTCTTCTTCTATTTTCAATATTCGTGGTTCTTGTCAGGCGGCTTTTTTCTTGCCGATCTCGTCGATGACACTGACGAGTTCGCGCATGACCGCATTGACGACAGTGGGAACGGCGGCGAGCGGGGACTGGACAGCTCCCAGGATCCCTGAGATCACCTCTGCCCGCGTTGGTATGCGGGCGAGTTCATCCAGCCGTGACCCGTCGTACACTTCATGCTCGACGACACAGACCTTGAGCGAGAGCTTTTTGTGCTTCTCGGCAAATTTTAAGATGACCTTCGCCGGTCCGGCCGGATTGTCATACGAAAATGCGATACCCGTCGGGCCTGCAAGCCGGTCGAACACGCGGTCGTAACCGCCAACCTTTTCCAGCGCCTTCCGGATCAGAGTGTTCTTCACGACTCTGTAGTCGATCCCGGACTTTCGCAGTTCGCGGCGCAGCTCTGTCGCCTGCTCCACCGTCAAACCGGTAAAATCCGTAAAGAACATCCCCTGCGCACGGCCCGCAATCTCCGCCACTTCAGCGATGATCTCTTCTTTCTCCGTACGTTTCATTCCTTCCTTCCTACCTCACGGGAGGTGTTGTGCGCGATGAGAGAGAAGCCCCGGTCTGATGCCGGGCAATGAACGCGCATCTGATACGTGTAATGAGTGCGTAACAATCGTCAATGATGCACCGCAGCAGCGGCGCGATCAATTTCTACTCCAGGACCCATGGTGCTGGAGAGATGAATACTTTTGACATATGTCCCCTTCGCCGTCGGCGGACGCAGCCGGTTCACTGCGTTCAGGAACGCGTGGATGTTGTCGGCCAGGGCTTTCACTTCAAAACTTGCTTTACCCACACTCGAATGAAGAATCCCGGCCTTGTCCACACGGAATTCAATCTTGCCAGCCTTCACTTCCTTTACCGCCTTGGCGACATCCTGCGTCACGGTGCCGCTTTTGGGATTGGGCATCAGGCCGCGCGGGCCGAGGATCTTTCCGAGTTTTCCCACCTCGCCCATCACATCCGGCGTGGCGATGATCACATCAATATCGGCCCAGCCGCCCTGGATCTTCTGGACATATTCAACCAGACCGGCGTGGTCTGCACCGGCAGCTCTGGCTTCTTCGTCCCGCGGCGGGCGCGCCATAACCAGAACCCGTACCTCGCGTCCGATGCCGTGCGGGAGTGCCACCGTCCCGCGTACCGCCTGATCTGCCTTTTTCGGATCGACTCCGAGACGCACCGAGATGTCAACCGATTCGATAAATTTGGCCGTCGCTGTTTCTTTCACCTTCTGCACCGCTTCTTCCACGGTGTACGCCTTCTTCACGTCCACCTTCGCGGTTAACGCCGTGAACCTTTTACTCGCTTTCATCCTTGTGGTGCCTTGATATTGTGGTGCAATCGTCCGGGATGGCCGGACTCCCACCGGCGTAAACGCCGAAACTCCAGACTACTCTTCGCTCACCGTCAACCCCATGCTCCGGGCAGTTCCCGCGACCATACTCATCGCCGCATCGATGTCGGTTGCATTGAGGTCAGGCATTTTCAGCTGTGCGATCTCACGCACCTGTCCCCGACTCACACTGCCAACCTTTACCCGGTTTGATTCCGCAGAACCCTTTTCCACTTTTGCCGCTTTGGCCAGAAGTACTGCGGCCGGCGGGGTTTTGGTGATAAAGACAAAGGACTTGTCAGAAAATACGGTGATCACAACAGGAATGATCAGTCCGGCCTGCGCCTGCGTGCGCGAATTAAACTGCTTGCAAAACTCCATAATATTGACGCCCTTCTGACCGAGGGCGGGGCCGACCGGCGGGGCAGGATTCGCCTGTCCGGCTGGAATCTGCAACTTGACATATCCGACAATCTTCTTCATAACAGATGACCTTCTGCAAAATGATCAAACAAGCACTACTTCTCGAGTTCTACCTGGCTGAAGTCCAGTTCGACCGGAGTCTTACGGCCGAAAATGGACACCATAACCTTCAGCTTCATCTTTTCTTCATTCACTTCCTGGACAAACCCGCTAAAATTGTTGAATGGGCCGTCGATCACCTTCACGGCATCACCCGTGCGGAACGGTACTTCAATCACCTCAACGTCTTTCCGGGCTTCGATCTTTCCGATCAGCCGCCTCACTTCCAACGGCTGGAGCGGAGCAGGGGCATTCTTCGGACCGACAAAACTTATGACCGACGGCGTATTAAGGATAAGATGCTGGGTCGCATTGTCCAGCACCGCCTCAACCAGAATGTAGCCCGGGAAGAACGTGCGGGTCTTGCTCTTCTTCTTGCCGTCCTTGACCTCAAAGACCTTCTCGGACGGGACGATCACCGAGGAGACCTTTTCCGCGAGACCGGCCTGGTTGATTTCATTTTCGAGATAGGCCTTGACCTTGTTTTCATGTCCGGAATAGGTCCTGACCACGTACCATTTTTTATCCACCACACGCCCCTTTGTTCGTTACAGGATCTGCTGCAGAAGGACGCTGACAGCAGTGTCCACCACATACACAAAGCCGGCAATGATCACACACACGACCAGCACGATAATTGTGGAGTCACGCAAGTCATCTTTTTTAGGCCAGGTGACCTTTTTCATTTCCTTCACCACGTCGGTGAAGAAGGCGATAATCTTATCTTTCATAGCGCTACCCAAGGAAAACGGATGTTTGGTTCTTTGGCACGTCAGGAGGGACTCGAACCCCCAACCTGCGGTTTTGGAGACCGCTGCTCTAGCCAATTGAGCTACTGACGTGTTGCACGGGCCGGCTGTTCAGGCCGGCCTCTACCATCAGGATGCGTCTAGCGAGTCTCTTTGTGTGTGGTGTGCTTGCTGCACCAGCGGCAGTACTTCTTGTACTCGACCCGTCCCGTCTGCTTCTTCTTGTTCTTTGTGGCCGAGTAGTTGCGGCGTTTGCAGTCCGTGCATTCGAGTGTAATAATGTCTCTCACTGTGCCCTCGTGTGTCTCTCGTGGTCGGATCCTTGCGGCGCACCTTCTCCTGCCGCGTCAGAGAGCTTGCGACCGGGATTGAACCGGTGACCTCTTCCTTACCAAGGAAGTGCTCTACCAACTGAGCTACGCAAGCAAAACGATCAACATACAGTAACGGTGGAAAACAGCCGCCATCGACTCTTGTGGATCGTGAACAGACTATCACCTGGAGCGGGAGACGGGACTCGAACCCGCGACCAACAGCTTGGAAGGCTGTGACTCTACCAACTGAGTTACTCCCGCAGTCAATCTACGATTGTGAATCCGCAACGTACAATCGGTGTGGGCAGGGGAGGATTCGAACCTCCGAAGGCCGAGCCGACAGATTTACAGTCTGTTGCGTTTGACCGCTTCGCTACCTGCCCGTCTTCACTCACAAAGAACCTCAGCTCTATCCTCTACCCGCCTGAGCTGGCGATGGGACTCGAACCCGCAACCTGCTGATTACAAATCAGCTGCTCTACCAATTGAGCTACGCCAGCAGACAAAACTCCCCTTCGTCACGGTCTCGAAGCAGCCGTGATTAGGGTGGATTTCGACAGCTAAGCAGAGTAATATAAGAAATTCTTACAAATAGTCAACAAATAATTCGCCAATATCCTGAAGATTTGTTCCCCGGACTGATTTTCTATCTACCAAAACTGTCCAATCTGGAGCGCAGGAGTGGTGATGCAGGATCAAGAGTGAGACCCCTTGCGTATGCCTTTTTGGCCTCTTCAACCACCCCATGCCTCAAAAAGTAGTCCCCCCGGGCCAAAAACGCTCCCCCATAGAGTTGCCAGACCATCTGTTCCAGCCGCCCCACCCCGTAAAATGGGCGGGCCGAAAACTCCGGCTCCCGCACAGGCCTGAACCCCGTGTCGGGGACAACCCGGAAGACCAATCCCTCGGGCACCCTCTGGTAGCCGTCGGTAAACTGTTCTTCGATCTCCGGCGTGACATAGACAGGACCGGATGCCATACTCTTCACTATCATCGCCCTGATCATCCCGACAAATCTGGCTTCGATCACCGGGCCTTCGTAGGGAAGATCATGCTCGAATTTGAACAACTCCTTCCGGAACGCTTCAACCTCAACCCGGCACCGTTCCATAAACACCGGATACCGCCGGGCCAGATCATTCAGGTACCAGGAGCGTCGTAGCAGCTCTTTGTCAACCACGGTAACATCCGTGCGTTCACCGCGAACATACTGCACATAATACGAGGCCGATACCCAGTAGTCCCACTGATAGGAAAAGACCACCCCGCCCCTGTCCACGGAGCGGAACAGATTCTGCGTGTAGTCTTCAACGAGATAGTTCTGACTCTGATCCATCGTGCGGTATGACGCCGCAAGAGGGATCAACCCGGCGGCTACGAGCAGCGTACCGACGACACTTCCCTTCCAGCCGCTGAACCGTACCCACCATGAACCGGCAACCAGCAGTCCGACGCCGGCCCACAGGCCGAGACAACAGTACGCCAGCAGGAAATACGAATCAATGTCATGTATGTCATAATTCACAGCGTACAGAACACAGACCACAAAGAGCAGGCTCAAACCAAAGGCCAGCTGCCGTGAAGCACGCCAGAGTCCGAACAAACCTATCACCGCCATCACGAGTCCCACGATCGCAAACTCCTGAGGCAGCCCGGTGAGAAAAGCCGTCAGCTGCCTCCATGCAGCCTCGGGAGACGAAAAGATCCAGACCCGGTACTGCTTCCCCCCGAGATGCCAGATAAGCCGCTCGAGATTCGACGGGTCCCCCCAGTTCATCAAGGGTGGTGCTGCCGCCCGCAGGGGGAGATAGAGATATGCAGAAAGACCCAGAAGAAACAGGGGGACCGTGCGGCCCAGGGTTCTCCAGGATTCTTTTCTGAACCCTCTGGCCGAAAAATACAGGGAGAGCATTCCGGGCACGAGCAGAATAGTCGTCATGTGATTGGTGAAGCTGAGTCCCAGCAGGTAGGCGGTGATAAACCAGCCGCGCGGGGATCCCTGTTCGCGTGTCTGCAGGACAAGGAACAGGATGATGCTGATCAGGAAGAGATGGAGTGAATAAACCTCGACGGAGAGGGCCTGCATCCAGAACGTCTTCGAAAAACCGAGGAGCAGCGTCCCTCCGGCTGCCGCAGGCAGAATCAACTCCCGGTGTATCACGAGCCGGCGCGCCACCGCCTGCATGAGTATTCTTCCGGAGAGAAAGAAGAACACCAGCGACCCCGCCGTAAGGAGAGCGGCCAGACTGTTCAACCGCCGGGCTTCCTCGGCGCCAAACGGCAGATGAACAACAATCCCGCCCAGGAGCGTAAAGAGTGGATAACCCGTCGGATGTGCTATTCCCAGTGTCCAGGCAACAGTCACCAGTTCCCCGCTGTCGATAAACCCCACCCCCGGCAACATCGTCAGGATGTACACGAACAGACTTCCCAGTGCGACCAGAATGGCAATGCCTGCCGGGGACTGTGTGAACGCGAGCAGTCTCCTCATCTGGATAATCCGGCTGACTGTTCCATGCGGCGGGCCACAGTAAGAAAGAGTGCGCGAACGGATGACATTGTCGTTGTGACGATCCGCGTCAGTTCCGCGGCCGGCATGCGGCCCGCACAACGGGCGAGTCGTTCAAGGCGTGACTCGACAGGAAGCAACGAACCACGCTCCTCGAGAGTGATGCGGAGCAGGAGTTCGAGTTTGCGGTAGAGTCTGTACGCGTCGATGAGCACCGTTTGTTCTTCGGCTGTAACCAGCGGGGGGGGTGCCGCTCGCAGCACAGCGAACACATTGCCGCCGCGTACCTCGTCCGGTATTACACCCGGCTGCAGCAGGAGCATCTGTGTCAGGAATTCCACGTCTACCATCCCGCCTGCACCAACCTTGAGATCGATGATCGCCTCACCCCGGGTACGCGTACGGGATTCCATTTTTCTTCTCATATCGACAGTTGTCTGTATCCATCCTGCCGGCAGCGGGCTATCGAACACGAACCCACGCACATCGCTCAGGATCTGGGCGCCAAGTTCCTCGTCACCACAGATAAACCGTAGTCTCGTGAGGGATTGGCGTTCCCAGAGTGATGCTCTCTGGGCATGGTAGACCCGGTAGGCGGCCCGGTCGATGACAAGGGGGGCATTCCGACCTTCGGGGCGGAGCCGCACATCAACTTCATAGAGGCGCCCCCGATCGGTGATCGCTGAAAGTGATCTGATACATGTGGAGGCCAGCCGCTCGGCGTCGCTCTGTTCAGCCGCAGTGCCCGTATCGGACACAAACAGCAAATCCACATCGGCATCAAGCATCAACTCCCGGCTTCCGAGTTTTCCCAGTGCGAACACTGCCAGCCTCGGTTTTTCCGGTAACCCGGCGACGGTATCGGCATAGACCTGACGAATTACAAACTCGGCAATGGCCGCAATATTTGCCGTTAATTCTTCAATCTGCGAAAATCCCAGAACATACCGCAATCCGGCCCGTACTTCCTGGATGGTCTTGAATGTCACAGCATCGCCCGTGGCCGGGAGTCCGGCTGCCAATGCCACATCCAGACCGGCCGGATCGAGCGCGACAGTCTCGAGTATCTCAGGATGGTCGCCAAGCAGCCGGGCGAACCGCGGACTCAGTGCGCACGTTTCCACAATAAACCTGCGGAACCGGTGATCCTGAAGCTGGGAGAAAAACGAACCAGGAAATTTTTGAGCCGCGACGATCAGCGTGATTCCATGCAGGGTAAGATCCGGATCGGGCGTGGCGGACAGGTCATTAAAGAGGGGCGTGGCGATCTGCCGGAAGGCAGAACGCGTACGATTGTCCGTCTCACGGAGCCCGGTAAGGGTAGAGCCAAACGCCAGCACCCTCATATTCCGCAGGACCTGCCGCACATCACTGAATCCATAGTCCTTTAAAGTCCGGTGGGTTGCCTCCTCGGGGAGTGCGCCGTCGATAGCGGCCTCGAGTCCAGCTGCCGAAGGTTCCGCCTGCACGTTCAGGACCCTCGCAAACACCGCGCGAACGGCTTTCAGGTGCTCGCCCAGTTCCTGCGAGAGCATCGCAGCCGAAGAAATACCCATCCGTCTGGCCAGGAGGCCCCGCCCACGCTCATCCCTGGGCAGCGTATGGGTCTGGGTATTCTGCATGATCTGAAGACGGTGCTCCAGCAGGCGGTAGAACCGGTACGCTTTGATCAGGCCTTTCGCCTCTCGCGCTGGAAGTACACCGCCCTCTTCAAGCAATGACAACGCCCTCAACGTTGTGCCGGTCCGGAGCGCCGGATTTTTCCCCCCGTGGAGAAGCTGGAGTACCTGCACGATAAACTCGATGTCTCTGATTCCGCCGGGCATCAGCTTCACGTTTGCCGCATCCCCGAGAGTTGACTCAATCCGCGCCTTCATCCGCGTGATGGATTCCGCCGGATGCTCCAGAAACGCGCGGGGGTAGACAAACGGTTGAATCGCCCGGAGGAACGCAGCTCCGAGTTTTGCGTCACCGCCGACGGGTCTGGCTTTCAAGAGCATCTGGCGTTCCCAGAGTTCACCGCGGGACTCATAATAGAGGAGGTAACTCTGCAGTGACCGGGCAAGTGGTCCTCCCCCCGATTCAGGGCGGAGACGCATATCAACCCGGAAGAGGTGTCCCTCCGGTGTGGAGCGGGAAAGGTGTTGCACCAACCGCTCCCCGAATCCGTGAAAAAACGCATGCACACGCTCGGCATCCTGCTCCGCGGATCCATCGCCATAGACGAAGAGCAGATCGATGTCGGAACTGTAGTTGAGTTCGTTGCCGCCCAGTTTGCCCAGTCCGATGACAGCAAAGGGGATCTCCGGTATCTCTCCCCCTTTCTCGCGAACCTGTTCCCATGTCCATCGTACGACCGCATCAATCGCCACATCGGCCAGCAACGAGAGTTCTGCCATCACAATGGTAATGTCGGCGGCCGCGAGTATGTCTTTGATTCCGATGCGCAGGAGTTGACGGCGGAATAACCTCCGCAGCGCGTCAAATCGACGATCCACGTTGGCAAATGCTGCCGCACAGCGGTCTATCTCCGCCTCGAGCTCCTCACGTGTCAGAGGCGTGTTCAGAACCGCCGAAGCTGTGAGCCACCGGAACAAGGTGGGCTCCCGGACGAGGATATCAGCAAAAAAGCGGGAGTTACCGAGAGCACGCATCAGAATGTCCAGGAGGACAGGGTGTTCTACCAGGTCGGTAAACAGGGTCGCCGGGCTGACGGTCACTTCGCAAAACCGGAGGAGATTGGCTATACCGAGGTCGGGATCGGGCGAAGAACGTAGTGTGGTGAGGATCGATCGCGAAAAGTCTTCCAGGGAAGTGCGACTTCCGGAAGAAAGGAACAGCTCGTGGACCGCGCGGAGATTCCGCTCCCCGCTCCGGGCATCATCAAAAAGGTCCAGGGGGAGGTCGGGGGCGCTCATGCTGCCAAGGTACAAAAAAAACGTGAGAGAGAAAAGGCAACTCCCGTTTGCTTTTCGCGAACCCCGTGGCTATATTTTTTCTATTACCTTCCACGACTGGAAATCTGCATGTTCAAACTTATCGCACTGTACCGCACCTCTCCGGATCCTGAGGTATTCGACAAACATTTTATCGAGGTCCAGCTCCCGCTCCTGAAGCAGTTTCCCGGCTTGCTCGCCCTTGACGTCCTGCGTGTAACAGGAGCACCGCTCGGCGAAAGCAAGTATCAGTTTCTCGTGGAGGCCGGATTTGCTTCCCGGGAGGCCATGGATGCGGCGCTGGCTTCACGCGAGGGAAAAGCGCTGGCCCGCGATCTGATGATGGTTGGCGCAGACCTTGTCACACTATTCCACGGCGAGTCTCTGGCGTGAGAATCCGGTAAACCACTCTATGGAGCCCGAACGCCGTATGCACATCTCTTTTTCCGTCACCATCCTGTTCTCCTGCGCGGTGCTGTCCCTGGCAACGATGTCATCCTGCACACCACCGCGGACTGTGGAACTTTCCTGGGAAAGCCTGCCGGGCCCATTCGCACGGAATATCTCTACCGTGTTTCCCCTGCGCACCGGACTGGGGATCCTGGCCGGACTTACGAACGGGGAGATTGCCTTCTCTGCTGACGGGGGGAAAACCTGGGCATACCGCACCCCGGCATCAAAAGGCGGCGTCGTTAATCGGTTCGTTGATGTACCCGAACGCGCGTCCATGCTCTACGCTGCCACAGATCACGGGCTCTTTCTCTCGGCCGATACCGCCCGATCCTGGCAACGCGTGTTCATCGGCAACGGCGCCGATACGGCAACAGCAATTCGAACTCTTGCCATTGATCCCTGGAAGCCGAGTGTATGCTACGCCGGAACAGACAGACAGGGCCTGTACCGGTCGGCCGATGGAGGCACAACCTGGTCCAAACTGCAGGTAACCGGCGACTCGGTACTAACGACAGCTACCGTGCTGGATCTCTCCGTGGACCCGCGCCGCCCGGATCGGCTGGTCGCAGCCCTTGGAACCCTTGGATTTGCCTCGTCATCGGACGCGGGGGTGACATGGGAGCTTATCGGAAGGGGCAACTCCATTGCCGGCGCACAAGCCACACACGTGTTGCTCCACCCGCAGAACAGTGACCTTCTCCTCATCGGAGACGACGCAGGAAGTATCTATCGAAGCACAAACTTCGGGAAACACTGGAGTCCGGTGCGACCTGCTACCGCCGGCGATCGTATCCTCTCTCTCTGGTGTGATCCCGCGCAACCGAATACCGTTCTCGCCGGCACCGGGACCGGCGTGTTCCAGTCAAAGAACTTCGGTGAAAGCTGGCAACCATGGGGTGAATCACTACCTCCGTTCTCCACTACACTCGTGCAGTCTGCTTCGCCGCCGCACCGGATCTTCGCCTTTGGCAATTCGATAGGATTACGCGTGTCGGTGGATCGTGGAGCCACCTGGCAAGCTGCCGATGCACATCTGGGAGGGGTGACGGCGTCGATGCTCTCCATCGGCCCGGGCGGCAAGACGGTGTACGCAGTGGTGGGGAATACCCTTCTGAAATACGACCCGGATTCCAGCGGCTGGCAGTCACTGGGCCGGGGGCTCATAGGCGGCACCCTGCTTTCGTTCGCCATTGATCCACGCGACGATTCAGCCCTGTACGCCACAAGCATGATGGGGGCGTTTCGTTCAACCGATGGCGGAGCACACTGGACGTCGTTCGCACGCCCGTTGCAGACTACCCCCCACATTCTGGTACCCCATCCCTGGTTTCCCACGCGGCTTCTGGCGTCCGGAAAACAGGGAATTTTCGTCTCCACAGACCGCGGAAATACCTGGAGAGAATCCCGACCCGCCGGCAAAACTCCTCCGGTGCAGGCATTCACATTCCGTGCGACAAATGCCGGAATCATCTTCGCGGCTTCCTCACCCGCTGCGGTCCTCTTCAGCCAGGATGGTGGGATTTCCTGGGAATCAACTCGCTACGGGCTCGGCACTGACTCACTGATGTTCCTGTCCCTCGACGATCGTGATACTCAAGTCTGCTACGCCTGGACTACCAGGGGTGGGTGTTACCGGTCGTTGAACAGCGGACTCGAATGGAGCCGTTTCTCCCCTCCGTGGAATCCTGAGGACCATGTCCTCTTCGCTTCGGATCCCCGCAACGCGTCCCAGCTCGTGGCTCTGGTTAATGGTCGGATGGTGTACCTGACAATGAACGGCGGAACACTCTGGACCCTCGTCCTGGACCGTCGGCTTCCGGGGGACCCCGTGACACTGGCGTGGAACGCGAACAAGGGCACCCTTTTCGCGGGGCTGCGCGACCGGGGGATAGTCCGGTTTCAGCTTTCGGAAACACTGAAGAAGAATCTGGGTCAATTCAAAGACTGACCCGCTCAACGAGAAAGAACGTTCGATGTCCGCACGTCTGGTCCTCACAATAATCCTGCTCCTGGGCTCCAGTGTGGCAATGATGTTTGCCCAGCCTGCCATTCACATCGGGGATGGGAAGAAGTTTGACTTCGGAACCATCCTGAGAGGTACCGTAGTGGATCACAAAGTGACGATCCAGAACACGGGAAATGAACCTCTTGTCCTCGGTGAGATTGAAGCGTCCTGCGGGTGCACGGGAACACTCCTTTCGCAGAAAGAAGTACGTCCGGGTGGCACGGGGACACTCTCGATTTCCTTCAACTCCCGGAATTTTACCGGCGCAGTGCACAAGACCGTTGCGGTTCACTCAAACGCGTCCAACCAGCCAAGACTGGTCATTGAATTCTCCGCCCAGGTTATCGATGAAATCCTGATCACCCCGGCCCACCTGTGGTTCAAGGACGCCGAAGTGAAGCGCAAGAGCCGTGTGGTTCTCGCTGTCAGGAACAACGGAAAAGAAGTGTTACGTCTTACCGGATGGCGTTGCGCGCTTGGTGGCATCACCGTGACGCTGCCGGCGGAAGCGATCGCGCAGGGGGAGAGCGCCGAGATTGTTGCCGAGTTCACCCCTTCAAAAGCCGCGCCGATACTCTCCGACGGCATGTTCCTGGAGACATCCAATCCCCGTCAGCCGGAGGTGTTTGTTCCGATATATGGCAATGCCCGGGAGTTCAAGTTTGAATAACCGGGAATAGTGTTGTCTGTAACATTTTCAGGGCCGCATCCGTCTGTATAATGAAGGGCAGGTGCGGCCCCGCCATGTCAACGATCCGCCCACCCCGCGTGTCTAACCGTTAGAGCTACTCAAAAACCAGGAAACCCCCGCATGCCCGCTGCCGAAGAGCAGCAGTTACTCCGTGAGGCAAAGGATGGGAATCGTGACGCGTACCGCCGTCTTGTCGAGCGCCACATGAAGCAGGCCTACAATGTCGCGTATGGGTATGTGCGCAATCATGAAAGTGCACGGGATGTGATGCAGGATGCACTTGTGCGCGCCTACCAGGCCCTGCCCACCTTCCGGGGAGATGCAGAATTCGGGACCTGGCTGCACCGGATCGTCATGAATCTGTCCTTGAACCATATCCGGTCCAATACGTCCCGCTCACGCCATGAGGTGCGAATCGGAGACATACCGGAACCGGGCGCGACACAGGACGCGGAACATGAAGCGCGGTTTCTCCGGCATCACCTTGAACAGGCATTGCACGAGCTCCCGACACTCCAACGCTCGGTTGTCATCCTGCGTCATGTGGAAGGCCTCTCAACCCGCCAGGTCAGTACAATCCTCCAATGTTCAGAAGGGACCGTGAAGACTCACCTGTTCCGTGGTCTGAAAAAATTGCGCGAACGACTCAAATGTCTTCAGGAAGAAGCCGCATGAAGACCCATACGGTTGTCCATCAGATGCTGTACGAGTTTCTTTTCGACGAACTGTCACGGGAGGACAGGGCTTTTGTCGAAACGCACCTTGCGCAGTGCGCCGATTGCAGGGGGGAACTTGAAGGGCTCCGCCGGACCGTTCACGCTTTTCCTCCGGACACCTCCGACCCTTCCGCGTCCCTGCCTCCGGCATTCTGGACGGAACTGCTGAATGTGGTTGAGAGCAGGATCGCCCAAAGAAAACCTGAACAGGGCTGGCTCCCGAGGGGTGCAGATTGGCTTGTGAACGCCTTGACTCCACACCGCCGGCTTGTGCTCGGTGTTGCCTCGATCACGATTGTCGTCACGAGCGCATTCGTCACCTGGTCGGTGCTCCGGCAAAATCCTTCACCTCCCCCTGTCGCAGAGTCCGCTGCCACAGCACCCTCTGAATCCGCCGGGGAGACCCGTATGGACAATTATCTCCGCAAGTCACGCTTGCTCTTCGTAGGCGTTACAAACATGCCCGTGGCGGAAGGGCAGCCCGTCGATTTGAGCACTGAACGGAGTACGTCCCGGCAGCTGGTCGAAGAAGCCCGGATCCTGAAACAACAGGCGCTGGACGACCGGTCCGTGCGCCTGATCAACGACCTGGAAAGGATCCAGATAGAACTTGCGAATATGGAAGGTCGGGATGAGACACCAACCATCAAACTTGTGAAGAGCGGCATCGAACGGCAAAACCTGCTCTTCAAAATCCGCATCGAAGAATCGATTCAACTACAGGTGAGACATGTTGAAAACAGGTAGAAACACACCTGCCCTGAGGTGGGAATGGGCCGTGTGGGTGGTGGTGCTTGCCGCTGCGGCGTTCCCGGCGTCAGCGTCGGGACAGGAGGCGCACGCAGCGGCGGCATCCCCATTTGTCTTCGCCCATCTCCCGGCGGAACCCGACGACCCGGCCTATACGCTCTACAGGCAGGGGTACACGCTTGTTCTTGCCGAACAATGGGAGAAGGCACGGGCAAAATTCGCCGAGCTCGGGCACCAGTATCCGGGCTCCCCGTACGCTGACGATGCCGCATACTGGACCGCTGTGTCCTGGAAACGGACTGATCGCGAACGGGCCGCACTATTGTACCGAGCATTGCTGCGTGAATTCCCGCAGAGTCCCTATGTGGCCGATGCGGTCGCAGATCTCCGGTACCTGGAGGTGGAGGAAGAACTTGCCCGTGTACCCCACCCGCCTCCTGCACTCATGGAGCACCAGGAACTCCGCATCGGGTTCCCAAGGGAACTGCTGCACCTGCGCAAAGATCTGGAACGCCTTCAGGAGTTGCAGCACATCAGATTCCGGTACCGTCTGACGGTCATCGGCGAGGGAGACACGCTGATCATACGCACCCCTCCACCGTTGCGCCAGAGAGCGACGGCGGGTTTCCCCCGCCTTGATCCGGCAACCCGGACACGGATCGAAGCGATGCAGATGCTCAGCGATGCGGGTGACACCAAGCAGACCTACAAGGTGCTTCGTGAAATCGCTCTGGACACCCGGCAACCTGTCGCCGTACGCATCACCGCGGTGCACGGTCTCGGCAATCTCTCCAATCGGAATAACGCCGCCGTGTTGCTGGATGTCGCCCGGGCGGATTCGAATGCCGATGTCCAGCGGACCGCAATCCAGGTGTTTGCACAGTCAGCGGCGGACAAAAAACGTGCGGTTGAGGACTTGATTGTCCTTTTCCGGCGGTTTGATGAGAGCAAGAGAACACATGATCCGCGACTGGGTACGACGTTGTATTCCATCGCGAGCATCGGCGACGCGCGCGCGACGGATTTTCTTGCGGACATCGCCCGTGCACACCGTGACGATGACTTGCGCAGCAGCGCCGTGTTCTACCTCGGCACGATGGGAACCGAACGGTCTCGTGCAGCGCTTATACGTCTCCTGCGCGGGGAGTGACACCCGGGATGTCAACCACACTCTGAGGCGCCGTGTCAAACAGATAGTCCACACGACAACACATCAAGGAATATTCGTATGCACATCCAACGATACGCCGCTGTTCTCCTGCTGCCCCTGCTGTCCGCCGGCATTGCCTGCGGACAGGCCGGGAAGATCCCTGCACCGCAAAAGGAAGAGCTCCTGGAATCCGCCGCACCATCACACCGGGGGTTTCTGGGTGTCTCCATTCGTGACATGCGCCCTTCCCTGGCCAGGGAGATGAAGATCGACACCAAAACCGGCGCGCTGGTCACCGGGGTCAGTGATAACAGTCCGGCAGAAAAAGCCGGAATCAAAGAGCATGATGTAATCATCGAGTTTAACGGAACGACCATCGATGAAGCGAACGATCTGATTCGTGCCGTACGAAAAGCCGCTCCGGATTCCAGGGCAAACATCGTCGTCGTCCGGAACACCGGGCGGAAGGTCTTGCAGACAACGCTCGGCACACTCCCGCAGCTGCGGATGCTGGCGGAACCAGAAATCCCTCACATGCCGCGCGTCCGGGTTCGTGTCTTCAGCGGGCAGGGCGTACACGGATTACACCTTATGGACCTCAATCCCCAGCTGGCTGAATATTTTGGCGCGCCAGACGGGAAGGGCATCCTGGTGGAAAAAGTGGATAAACGGAGTGCGGCACTGGAAGCGGGGTTTAAGGCCGGTGACGTGATCCTGCGCGTCGGCAAGAATGACGTGGGTGACGTGGAGGATTTCCGGAATGGCCTGGAAACGTATGAAGAGGGTGATTCCGCAGCGATCGCTATTGTGCGCAGAGGTGCCCGGCTCACCCTTAACCTGGGCATCGACGAAGCGGAAGAGTCCGGGAACTTCCACTTCCGCTCACAGAAAGGACTCTGGCATTTCGACGACGATTCACGCATGTTCAAGCTGGATAACATGCGCCACGAAGAGATCTTAAGAGAACTCAAAGAGGAATTGCGGGGCGTGGGAAGGGAGATCCGTAGCAGGGTGGATATGCTCCGCAATACAGTGAGCCGCGGATTGCGGCAGGTCGCAGGCTGAGACCCTGCGCTCAGATGTTCCACCAGTACGTCACCTTCAGCAACAGTACATTCGAAGGGGCCAGACGAAACGTTTCGGCAAGATCATCTCCCAGAACCGTGCGTGTCCTCTGGCCCGTTCCTTCCCGCGCCTGACTCCATACCAGGTAGAGCGTACTGCCCGGAACATATTCCCACCGTAATACTGCATTGGTGTGCAACTCCTGTGTGTTAAAATCCAGGGAGGGCACATCACCGGCCCAAACGCCGAACAAGCCGGGCGCCACACTCGCGCGCACGGAAGCGTACCGGCCTTTCGCAAGAAACAGCTGACCGTACACCTGCAGTGTCAGATCCCGCGTAAACGTCACCTCACCCCGCACTGTAAGACTGACAAGATCCGTGTTCCTGTCCCCGAATAAACTTACGCGCTTCCCGGCGTCAACAACATTGGCAAACCACGCTTCCCGGTTGCGTACCCTCTCATACTCCGTTTCGACTTTCCACTCCATCCAGGTAAGCGGCCGGTACTCCAGAGCGAGTTCGATAGCGTAATGCTGCTTCCGTTTTGTATCCCACTCCCACTCCTGCCTAACGCCGACAGCCACGGGATTCCGGTCATCTGTTTCGATCTCCAGTGAGACCGAGCTGCTTGCGGGTTTCTGGTAGAGGCCGTTCCCGCGTGTTTCACGATCATCATAGTGCCCGAAATCCAGTCCACCCTCCGCCACAATCTCCCAGTAATTCCAGAACAGTATGGTCGTATTCAATTCCAGGTTCCTATTCAGATTTACCTTGTCGAAGTTCCATCGTTCGTGAAGGTTCATCCCTATGGAGTATGACCGGACAACAGCGGCAGGTGTGTTTTCATTGTATTTTAGTGTGGCAAATCCGCCATAATCGTTCGGACGCCGGAAGAAGCCGGCATCGTTGATGTCATACCGCGGTGAGGTAAAATCCAGGCTGGCTGACCAGAGCCAGTGCTCGGCGGCGATTCGCGCCAGTTGAACCCGTCCGGCGGCCCCGCTGACGCGCCGGCGGGCGGCGTCCGCGGTATGGGTGAACGCCAGAAAGCCATCAAGACGGTGGGTCGCCTCCCACAATCGAAGGTCCATGTCCAGACCCGCAGTCAGCGCCGGCGGCTGGTGTTTCCGTGCGACTGAAGTGAGGATTCCCCCCACATAGGAGCCTTCCAGAACATCCTGTCTTATCCTGAACACGCTGTAGTGGGCCTCCGGTTCGATGAGACGATCCCCCACTGTCCGGTGTTGGTCAGTTATCGTCGCATATTCCCGCCGCGTCACTGCCTGGAGAACGCCGATAGAGGTTGTCTTCGCAATCCGTCCGGAGAGTTTTGCGGCACCGAGGATGGAAACATGTTGTGGTATGGACTCCACTCGTTCATCCTGATCCACTTCGGCCTCGTCGGGCGCAATTCCCCTTCCGATCCGCCGGGAATAGAACATCCCCGGTCCTCCGCCGTCGCCCCCAAACGTCGGGAAACGGATGATCTGCATCCCTTCCATAAAAAAGGGTCGTTTTTCTGGATAGAACGTCTCAAAGGTTGAAAGATTAAGTACTGCCGGGTCGGCTTCAACCTGACCATAGTCCGGATTGACAGTGGCATCAAAGGTGAGACTGTTCCCAATTCCGATTTTCAGATCCACACCGCCGTCCGGTGCAAACAAAGATTTTCTGTCCATTCGGTCTGTGGCAGGAGTCCACGACTGCCGCATGAGTCCGAACGGGAGGATCTCAATCCGGTGTGGTGCCGGGAGATCGCGCAGTCCATGAAGATGTCCGAAGCGGGACACAAAGCCGCTTTCATTCTTCGGAACGTGGGCCCAGCGTGCATGTTCTTTCTTACGCGTGATATACCGCGTAAAATTGATCCCCCAGACCTGTTCCGCCGTATCACCTTCTGATGCATGATAACGGAGCACACTGAAGGGAATCTTTACTTCGGCTTCCCACCCTCTGTCTGTTATCCTCGTCTGAACATCCCAGACAACGTCCCAGGAATCGTCTTCCCGCTCGCCGTCGTCATACTGGATGATATCCACCTTGACTCCGGAGACATTAAAGGTGAATTCGTACGCTGTGCGGGAATCATGAAAAGAATCAATCCGGATGGATGCCATATCTGATTCGGTTTCATCATCGCGACGGGATAGTCGAGAAACGATCCCCGACGGATTGTTGTCAGCATATTGGCAACCGAAATAGAGAGCCTCATCATCATAGAGGACGCGTATCTCCGAAGCCTCCGTCGCGGGTTTTCCTTCTTCCGGGTCACGTTGCGTGAACGCGCCGGCCGGCTGGGCCTTTGCCCATTCCGGTTCCCGCAGGAAACCGTCAATCACCGGGGGATCGATCACGCGCACGGCTGTGACACGGCGCGGGTTATCGCCTGCTGAGGCATTGGTGAATCCGATGAGAAATACGGTCACGGGAAGCAACAATATGCGGAGAATCATGAGCTCCGAGAAGGGTGCGTTGGTAATGATTGGTAATGTAAAAAATGTCCGGCGGGTATGCAATCTGTGGCTCCCGGGGGGCAAAAAGAGACCAATCAGCAGCTCTCTTGCAGGATTGTCCGGTTCGTCATAATCCTATTGATGAATTCACTCATTTTACCTATCTTGCCAAACCTGTCCGGCCACCTGTTGGTCACCCGTAGCCGGGTGGGCATGTCCCGACTTGCCGAATTCAAAATTAATACTCGTGTGAGCGTTTATTCTTACTTACATCAAAAGGCATAACCATGAACAACGTGTATAGACCCCTTGGATTGTCCATCGGTGTGCTGCTTGTCGGGCTGTTTGTGCTCGGCTGCGGAGGCGACAAGACGGTGGAGCTCATCCCCGCACACGATATGAAGGAGTACCGCGACCCGAGGTTCGGATATCAGTTCAGCCATCCGAAGGGGTGGGTCGCCGGCGGAGAAGCAGGACGACCCCGGATGTATAACTCCCTGGAAGCCGGACAACGGTTCCTCGACCCCCTCGGGCAGTATCCCGACGGAGTTATGATCGCGGTGGATGTTATCAAAACCGCTAATCCGCAGGAGCAGAAGGCATCCCTTGTAGCCGAACTCACCAATTCGGGACGCGTGGTCGGAGAGGAAACGGCGGTGACGGTCGGAGGCAAGCAGGGATCAAAAGTCCCGTACACGGCCAATTTTAGTTCGAAGGTGAGAGAGACCGGCCACCATGTCTACGTCATGCTGGACACTCTGGTGTATGACCTTACCTTTGCCGGGTTTGGAGATCTGTATGCAGCACACCAGGCCGTTTTTGATTCAGTGATACACAGTTTTGTATTCCCGCGCCCCGTTGTCCCCGGCCGGGATGCCACTCTGCCATCCGATGCATTCACTGAATACGACGCAAAGATGTTTTCCTTCCAGTATCCTGACAACTTCAACTTTGTGAACATCCCCAAAGGGAACAACGAGCTGACGCTGGGACTCAGGGGTGTCCGACAGGATTGTTCCATTCTCTTTCACGTGTTCGGTGCGAAGGGACTCACGCTCGAGAAGGCCTTCAATCAGAACAAGGGCAAGTACGCCGGCGCCGCAACGGGCAAAGCCACGGTCAGCGGTCTTCCCGCCATGGTCCTTACCTATGCGCCGACCCGCGATGTGGAGCGCAGGTTCTACTTCACCGTGAAGGATGACAAGGTGTATCGTATCACTCTCGACTGGTACAGGCCACAACGGGCCGACTATCTGGCGGCCTACGAAAAAGTCATTGCTTCCATTAACCTGAAGTAACACACCATGGATCCACATCTCATCACGACGGCGTTTACGATTGACGGGTACCGCATTGTGCGGAACCTCGGTGTGGTACGGGGAATCACCGTTCGGTCGCGTTCTATCATCGGGACCATCGGCGCGGGCATTCAGACGATCTTCGGCGGCGACATCACGCTGCTCCAGGAACTGTGTGAGAAGGCGAGGCATGAAGCATTCATCCTCCTCATGCAGCACGCCCAGGAGGTGGGAGCCAATGCCGTTATCGGGATGCGCTATGATGCCAACGACGTCATGTCCGGTGTCACCGAGGTGCTCGCCTATGGAACTGCGGTTGTTGTGGAGAGAGAATAGGGGTGACTCTATCGCACCCGCATTCCTGAGCAGCGGCACAGAACGGCCATCAGGGAGCACGCAGAACGCGTGCGAGAGACGCGTGCGCCCTGCCGTGGCCCGTCTTTTCCCCGTCGTCATCGTGCTGTGCCTCATCGCGCCGAACCTGCCTGCACAGGATCGTAAGATCCTGAGTCCCCGCGACTCCGTTCTTCTCGCCCTGGATACCAATGTCATCGCCGTGAGCTACAGCCGTCCCTCCATGCGCGGCAGGAAGATTATGGGTGAACTTGTTCCGTGGGACAGGGTGTGGCGGACCGGTGCAAATCAGGCAACCCATATCCGGACAACCTTTGACATGATGCTCGGAGGAATGCCGGTGCCCCGGGGTGTGTACACGCTCTGGACTCTTCCCTCGCCCTCCGGCTGGAAGATGATCATCAACAAACAAACCGGTCAATGGGGAACCCAGTATGATGAGCGGCAGGATCTCGCGCGCATGAAGGTTACCTCACGCCGCCTTCCAGCCCCTGTTGACACGTTTACCGTGAAGCTCCGGAAGACCGGGAAATCGTCCGGAATTCTGACCCTGATGTGGGAGTTTACGTCAGTCGAGGTTCCGTTCAGTAAGGAGAGCAGGATGGGTCTGCTCAGTCCCCCTGATTCTGCTTCCATACGTCTCAACGGGAAACGTATCGTGGTCCGCTACGGAAGTCCGGGCCAGCGGGGCCGCACAATCTGGGGCGTTGTTGTGCCCTGGGATACGGTCTGGCGCACCGGAGCGAACCTTGCAACGTCTTTCGAGACGGGCGTGGATGTTACGATTGGCACGATAAAGGTCCCGAAAGGATCCTACTCGTTGTATTCCGTTCCGAACCCTGACTTTTTCACGCTCATCATTAACAAAGCCCCCGGGGGGTCGCCTCCTCAGTACGACGCCGCCCGCGATCTCGGCCGCACAGCCATGAATGCCGAACTGTCACAGCGCCCGATCGACCCATTCAGAATCTGGTTCCAGGCCAGAGGTTCCCGACGGGCCGTACTGAATCTGGGTTGGGCCGACCGTGTCTATTCGGTGGATCTCACCGTGCCGTAGCCTGGTGAACACGCACCGTTCCTTGACCCGGTAAAAAGGCGTCGTTCCGCAGCCCGGTGAACGGGTACCGTTGGATCGGTTGTGGCCTTTGTTTCCCCCGGACTCTGCCCCTTGGAGCCGGCTTTCCGCGGCCGGCAACGACCTCTCTGCGAACATATGTTTGCTTCTTCAGCCATCTCGCTGTACATTGTGCCCATTGATTCATTCCTAATCGGGAACTCCAAATGGATATCCAGGGAAAAACCGTGTTGGTGATTGGTGGATGGGGTCTTGTAGGCTCTGCCGTGTGTCGGAAATTTATGGAACATCATCCCCGCCGCATGATTGTCACCTCTCTTCAGAAATCCGAAGCCCGCGAGGCCGTGGCCGAGCTCGAACGCCAGTATCCGGACGCGGGGAAAGGGTTTTTCATCCCATGGTGGGGGAATATTTTTGTCCGTGAAGAACTGAAGGACATGCCCAGGGATCGTATGCTGGCGAACAAGAGATACCGGGCGATGATTATTGAGGACATGCTTGATGAGCTCAGCGGACCGGTTCTTGATCGTTCCAGTCTTCATCGTCTTATGCAGCGGTTTAAGCCGGACATTGTTGTGGATTGTGTGAACTCCGCGACCGCCATTGCGTACCAGGATATTTTTCAGTCTTCGCGCCGGGTGGTCCAGGAAGTACGCACCGCCCGCTCCGCAAAAAAGTACAAAACTGACAAACTCCTCGAGCTCACAGAACAGCTCCTCTGTACGCTGTACGTCCCGCAATTGATCCGCCACGTCCAGTTGATGTACCGGTCGATGCAGCTGGCCGGTACAAAGATCTATCTGAAGATTGGCACCAGCGGTACCGGGGGAATGGGCCTGAACATTCCGTACACGCACAGTGAAGAACGCCCTTCTCGCGTGCTACTCTCCAAATCGGCCGTGGCCGGCGCCCACACGCTCCTGCTGTTCCTTCTGGGACGCACACCCGACGCTCCGATCACCAAGGAGATCAAGCCCACGGCAGCCATTGCCTGGAAAGCCATCGGGTATGGCGAAATTACCAAGCGGGGCCGTGCAATCCCGCTTGAAGATTGTCCGGTCTCGGAGGCGGTAAAACTGCACAGGAAACTCCGTTTGGCGATGCCCGACGCCGCGCATCCGCGCGGCGAGAATTTACGTTCGGTGTTTATCGACACGGGCGAGAACGGTTATTTTTCACGCGGTGAATTTGAGGCGATCTCGACACCCGGCCAAATGGAGTTTGTCACCCCCGAAGAAATTGCCGAGAGTGCGGTCTTCGAGATCAGAGCCGGAAATACAGGACATGACATCATCAATGCGCTTGACAACGCCACCCTGTCGCCTACCTACCGCGCCGGGTATATGTTCAGCGGCGCGCTCACGGCGATGCGCACGCTGGAACGCGAGCACGGCGTCGATTCTGTTGCATTCGAAATGCTCGGACCGCCGCGTCTTTCCAAATTGCTGTATGAAACCTATTTGCTCAAGATCTGTTTCGGCGATGTGCGTACCGTGGCGCGTACGGAGACCAGGATCCTCAGCAAACGGCTTTTTGATCTTATCGAGGCTGACGACCAAATACGTTCCCAGATCATATCCATCGGCATCCCGATTCTGCTGGCTGACGGGAAATCGCTCGTCCGGGGATCAACGATCAAGATTCCTCCGTTCCGCGGCGATCCAGAATTGACCATTACGCCATCGCGGATCGACCAGTGGGCTCATGACGGATGGATCGATCTCCGTGAAAAGAACATGAAACTCTGGCGTTCCCGCTTTGCGCAGATCATCCGCGAGGTCGAAGATCTTTCGGCGGATGAAACAAGCTCCCGTACAATGCACAACCGTGAATACTGGAAGAATCTCTCCGAGATTGACCCTGGCAAAATCTGCGGATGGATTTTCACCTATGAGGAAAAGGGGAAACGGATGAAGGCGTAACAGGATATGGCAACCGAGAAACCACAGCACCCGCGTTTTTCCGCGTCCCCGGTTACTCCGGCACGTATCCTCATTGTCGAGGATGAACGAATCGTCGCCGGGGATGTTCGCGCACGCCTCCGGCGCCTGGGATATACCGTCCTTGATACTGTCTCGACAGGTGATGAAGCCATCCGCCGCGCCGGGGAACTCCATCCGGACCTGATTCTCATGGATATCCGGCTGGAAGGTCCCGTGGACGGCATCCAGGCGGCCGAGGTGATCCATTCCCGACATGGTATTCCGGTTGTGTATCTGTCGGCTTATGCAGACCGCCAGACTGTCGAACGGGCAAAAGTGACGGAACCTTTTGGCTATCTTCTGAAGCCGTTTGAAGACGGCGAACTGCATTCCACCATCGAGGTGGCCCTCTACAAACAGAAAAGCGAAGCACAACGCCACGCACTCGAAGCCCAGCTGCTCCAGGCGCAAAAGATGGAATCCATCGGCACGCTGGTCGTCGGTCTCGCCCATAACCTGAACAACATCCTGGCTATTATCCTGGGGTATTCTTCCCGCCTTGAGCGGAGCATGGATGACCCCGCGAAGATCACCCAGAGTATTACCGCAATCAATCAGGCAGTCCGGCGGGGGGCGACGCTCATCCAGCAATTGATCGGCGTGACAACAAAGTCCAATCTCCAGTTCTCTTCGGTCCATGTGAACGTCCTCCTGCAGGACCTTTTGCGCATGGTGGCCGAGATATTCCCCCGCACCATTACGCTGGTGCAGAATCTTGATCCAACAAGTCCGTATGTCTCCGCCGATCAGAACCAGCTGCATCAGGCCGTCCTGAACATCCTGCTTAATGCCAGGGATGCGATGCCTCATGGTGGCACACTCAGTGTTTCGACCGACATGGTGGACGGACTTTCATTACGCGGCCAGTTTCCCGGTCCCCTCGATGAACCGTATGTCCGGATCACGATTCATGATACGGGCGAGGGGATGGATCGGGAGACGCTGAGCCATGTCTTTGAACCGTTTTTCACAACCCGCGACCGTGCGATGTCGACCGGCCTGGGCCTTTCCGTCGTGTATGGAATTGTGACAAGTCACAAAGGTTTTATCGATATCACCAGCACCGTGGGCAGCGGCACCACCGTCACCCTGTTTTTCCCGCTCGAATCACGCAGTGCTGCAACCGCGGGATTGTCCCCGGAGAGTTTCGCCACGCAGCCCGGCGGGAAAGAAACGATCCTCGTTGTCGAGGATGAAGAAATGCTCAGGTCGCTGGTCAGGGAAGTGCTTACACGCGCCGGTTATGGTGTGATGGAAGCTGTTGACGGTGAAGAAGGGGTGAATGTGTTTCGCCGGCATCACACCAGAATCGACCTGGTCCTGCTGGATCTCGGCCTGCCAAAACTTTCCGGCGACGAGGTATTTGCGACGCTGCGGACTATCCGTCCCGATGTGAAGGTGATGTTCAGTACAGGGTATGTGAAGAAGGAAAAGACGGCGGAGCTCCTGGAGCTCGGCGCGCTGGGGGTTGTGCACAAGCCCTTTACCGTTGCAGATATGCTCGCGACAATCCGGGAGGTGCTGGACGCAAAAGGCGTAAAACCTTAGCCTTCGTCGAGGGAAAAACGATTCTCTTCCGGCCGCAGATCATCGTGGAGGCGGCGGAGGGCACGATAGGCATCCTGGCTTCCCCGACGGGCGCCAATCCGGTAGAGCCGGACAGCTTCTCCCCGACGGGGGGGGACGCCCACACCATGCTCGTAACAGTACGCGAGCGCAACCTCGGCCAGGATGGAACCGTCGGCCGCAGCCTTTTCAAGCACATCGACCGCCGTAGCGAGCCGGAGAGAGTCGCTCGGATGTTGCACTTCGACGACGGCCAGCCGGATTTCCGCTTCCCTGCTCCCCAGCCCGACCGCACGGATCCAGAGGGACCGCGCCTCGTTTTTATCCTGCGGCACCCATCGCCCGGCGAAAAAACAGAGTGCCAGCTCATTCATGGATGCGGTGTGACCGTGATCCGCCGATTTGCGGAGGAACTGAATGGCCTGTGATGGTGTCAGAATCGCCTGCTCTTTGAAGAGCAACGACTCGTGTCCGAGCGCCATCAGTGCAACCCACACGAACTGGGCATCCTGATCACCCCGGCGAGCCCGTGTTTTGATTTCTGCGACCACACCCGGTTCATGGGCAAGCGTCCAGAGTAGCTGCGCAGCCCGCGGCCAATCCATCCTCAATGCGCGTATATAATAGCTGCATGCCTCCACAACATCCCGTTCCCCGCCGACAGCCTTTTCCCGGTTCCGGCCGAGCACCGCGAGCGCTTCCGGACTTCCGGTGGCCGCTGCGGCCTTGATCCCCCGCAGGCGGAGCGAATCAATGGCAACGTCCTGATCGATCATACGCGACAGGCCCAGCGCCCTGCGGAGTTCCGGATCACCCCCGAGTAAGACGGACTTCAGGAGCGCCTGCGTTGCCTGCTGTGCCGCTGAGTCGTCCTCCTGTGACGTAAAAACCGGGAGGGGGAGTGGAAGTGCAGACGAGTCTTCGCCCGCCGCTGTGCGCGCCTTCTGGCGGGCCAGAGCCTTCTCCAGTTCAGGCAATACCTCTTTGGCCGGCGTGTACCCGCCTTCGGCGGCCTTCCGCACCCATGCGATAGCGTGATCGTAATTCCTCGGCACAACAAGATTTTCCGTGTAGGACAATCCCACGACATATTGCGCCTCGTTCATTCCGGCTTCGGCGCATGAAAGAAACGCCTTGTAAGAATCAAACGGATTCCATGATAATCCCCACCCGTGATACCAGAGGATGCCGAGGTTGAACCGTGAAGAGAGCATGTTGTGCTCGGATGCCTGAAAAAACCAGAAGGCCGCTTTTACCGTGTCTGCTTCAATGCCCCGCCCGAGCATGTAGCGCACACCAAGCTCATGTTGTGCAAGAGGGTCTCCTGCATTCGCCTTTCGTGACACCAGAAAGGCCTGCCAGATTTCATAGAGGGCGTCGGATTGTTGGAGGAGGGGGGGAGGAGGGATTGTGCGACTCTTAAAAACGGGGCTTTCGGGTCGCTGCTGTTGCTGGGCTACAAGCAACGGCGCAACGATTCCCGAAAGACCAACCCAGAGAGCCAATTGAACAACGCGTCGCACGCTCCACATAGATTATTCGTACCGCAGAGCTTCTATGGGGTCAAGGTTTGCGGCTTTCCACGCGGGATAGACACCGAAGACCAGGCCGACGATGGAGCATACGACGATTCCAATGGTGGCCCAATCCCATGGTATAACCGCCGGCACCTCGAGCAACAATCCCACCACATTGCCCGTAACGATGCCCAGCACGACGCCCACCACCCCGCCGATTTCACAGAGGACGATGGCTTCGATCAGAAACTGGGTGAGAACATCCCGTCGTTGTGCGCCGACCGCCTTGCGGATGCCGATCTCGCGCGTCCGCTCTGTCACGGAGACCAGCATGATATTCATGATGCCCACTCCGGCAGCAAGCAACGCGATCGAGCTGACGAGAAGGACACCCAGGCGGAGATACAGCGTAAATTCGTTAAACTGCTTGATCAGGGAATCATTCGAGAAGTACGCAAAATCATCCTCCGTGCCGGGCGGGACTTTTCGCGCCGTACGCAGAATAAACCGTGACTGCTCGATGGCATCATCTACACTCTCGCGATCCAGCGCCTTGACCATGATATTGACGCTCCGCGTGGCCTTTCCGTACTTCTGCATGTACGTGGAGATCGGTATTGCCCCGAAGTTATCCTGATTCCCTCCGAGACTTCCCCCCTTTTTTTCAAACACTCCGATGATCTGGTACAATGATCCGTCAACACGGACATCTTCACCGAGCGGGTTAATACTCGGCGGAAAGAGCTTTTCTGCCAGCGCATTCCCCAGGATGATGACCTTCCGGCCATCATTGATGTCCTGTTGAGAAAACGATCGTCCAAACTCGACAGTCCAATCGTTGGTGACGAGGCCATCCATGTTCTCCCCGGCGATGGAGATATTGGGATTTGTTTTTTGCCCTTGCCACACGACGACTCTTCCGAAGCTCCAGATTTCGATCCCTACGGCGGAGGCCAAGGTGGCTTTTTTCTGGATCTGTTCCGCCTGTTCGAATGTTATGTCTTTCCGGTTTCGGAAGCGCCGGCGGTCATCGGGACCCGTGTTAAACGCCGGATATTTCTGTATCTGGAAGGTGTTTGCGCCGAGCTGCATCATTCCTTCTTCGATGCTGTTCTTCAGAACGCCGACTGCGGTCATCACGGAGATGATCGAAAACACGCCGACGGCAATCCCCAGCAACGTCAGCAACGAACGGAGCTTGCTTGTACGTATGGCATCGAGTGCCATCGTGAGGCTTTCACGGAAGTTGCCCCATTCGAGAATCAGCTTACTCATAGCGTAAGGCCTCCACAGGGTCCATCTTTGCGGCTCGGTACGCCGGCAGGAACCCCGATACAATCCCCACAATCAGGGAGATGGAAATCGCGATGAACACGACAGACAACGGCATGGCCGTGGGGAGCACCTGATCGACAATCAGACTCAGCGGAAAGGCTATGCCAAGGCCGATCAGTCCGCCGAGAAGACAGAGTGATGCGGCTTCTATCAGGAATTGAATCAGGATCGTGCGCCGGCGTGCGCCGACCGCTTTTCGAATGCCAATTTCACGGGTGCGCTCGGTCACGGACACGAACATGATATTCATGATTCCGATACCGCCAACGAACAACGCCAGTCCGGTGATAAACAATCCGATGGAAGCGATGACAAGACTGATGGGTTCGAATGTCTGCGTCAGGAGTTCCTGCTGGTTGATATTAAAGTCATTGGGTTTGCCCGGAGCGATATGGCGCAACTTCCGCATGATCCCTTCAAGCTCCAGTTTTGCGTCTTCCATCTGCTTCAGATCAGTCACACGAACCTGAATCGTCACATCACGCCGTCTGCCGCCGAAGTGGGATTCAAACGACAGGAGCGGGACAAACACGCGGTTATCCGAGGTAAAGACTCCGAACAGCCCTCCCTGTTTTTCGAACACGCCGAGGACGGAATAGGGATGTCCTCCGACCCGGATGACTTTGCCGATAGGGTCCTCGTGCGGGAAGAGCGTCTCGGCGACGTTGGCACCGATGGCACAGACGGGCCGGCCCCCGTTGGATTCCTCCGCCGTGAAGAACCGTCCGTCCTCGAGGGTGACCCCGGCAGCATTCATGTACTGATGCGTGGTGCCGCTGACAAAAGCATCCTCCATACTGTCATTGCCCCGGTGAACGCGTCGGCGTGTCGCGACCACGGGCGCGACATAGTCGCTGAGCAAGGCCTGGCGTTCGATGCGCGGGACAAAACTCGCCTCCAGCCGTCTCCGGTTTCGGATCAGCGCCCAATCTTCGTTGCCCACCCACGGGAAACGCTGGATGTAGAGCACATCGGTTCCGAACGCCGCCGCACTCCGTTCAAAAGCGCGGTTCACCCCCTCGATCGCAGTCGACATGATGGTGACGGAGACAATACCGATGACGATGCCCAGGGTGGTCAGGACCGATCGCATCTTGTTGGCCCTGACAGCGTGCAACGAAATCAGAAGCCCCTCTTTCAGTTCAGTGAGAAAGTACATCCCTCATTCCCTTCACGTTCAGGAAACGCTCGTTGCGGTCTGGGTTTTGCGTTTGCGCACCAGTTCATCTGTTTCTATTTTTCCATCACGCAACCGTACCACGCGATGCGCATGCTCGGCAATATCCGCCTCGTGGGTGACAAGAATAATGGTATTACCCTGGTGATGCAGATCTTCGATCAGCAGCATGATCTCTTCGCCGGTCTTGGTGTCCAGATTGCCGGTGGGCTCGTCCGCAAGGATAATCGAGGGACGGGTCACCAGGGCCCGCGCCACCGCAACCCGCTGGCGTTGTCCGCCGGAGAGTTCATTGGGTTTGTGATGAACCCGATCGCCCAACCCGACATGATCCAGAGTCTCAAGCGCCCGCGCGCGCCGTTCGGAAGAAGAAACACCCCCGTAGATCAGCGGCAATTCAACATTGTGCAACGCGTCGGATCGCGGCAACAGGTTGAACGTCTGAAAGATAAACCCGATCTCCTTGTTGCGCACCTTCGCAAGCTCGTTGTCGTCCATCTCGCTGACATTGATGCCGTTAAACTGGTAGATGCCGGAGGTGGGCGTATCAAGGCATCCAATGACGTTCATGAGGGTGGACTTCCCGGACCCCGACGGGCCCATGATCGCCACATACTCATTCTTGGCGATGCTCATCGAGACGCCCTGCAGGGCATGCACCTGCTCCGCTCCGCCCATGTCGTACAGTTTGACGATGTCTCTGAGTTCGATTACGTTCATATTACGCACCTTCGCCCGATTTCTTCATGCCCGGTTTCTTTGCTTCCTCAACACGGACCTTTGCCCCGTCCTCGAGTTCCCTGTTGATCGCCTTGTAAGTCCCGGAAACCACCTGCGCGCTGTCGCTCAATCCTTCGATGATCTCCATGTACGAATCGTCACTGATACCGCGCCGTACGGGGATCGCCTTGGCAACACCATTTTCCACCGAGAAGACAACTTCTTTTGCCTTGTTCTCTTCCTTTTTCCGGGGCGCATTGGAGGCAAGCACCATACCGCTCTGTCCGTCGCCCTCCTCTTCCTTCACCTCCACCTTTGGCATCCGGGTGGTGACGCTCTGGATCGGGACCGTCAGAACATTCCGCTTGGTCTCTGTTTCGATGTCACCCGTCATGGACATTCCCGGCCGGAGCTGCACCCCGGCATTCACAATCCGCATCTTCACTTCAAAGTTTGTGACTTCTTCCTGCGTGCCAAGGCCTTTTGATGTTGCGGTGTTGGCGATTTCGTACACCAGGGCGATCACTTTGCGATCCGGAAAGGCATCCACCTCAATCCGCGCCGTATCGCCGAGGGCAACGAGGACCACATCGTTTTCGCTTACCTCCACACGTGCCTCCATGCGCGACAGGTCGGCGATGGTCATGACGTCTGTTCCCTGGAACTGCACGGTCCCGAGTACCCTCTCGCCGAGTTCGGAATTCAGCTGGCTGACCGTGCCGTCCATGGGTGCGACAATGGATGTTTTTCGCAGATTTTCATTCGCCTGGCTCAAGGATGCGTTGGCCTGCGCAAAAGCGGCCTTGTTGGCCTCATACGTTGCACGGGCCTGATCATATTCTGACTCCGAAGCGAGACCTTTTTTGTACAGCGTCTCCACACGCCGGAATTCGGGCTCGGATTTGCTGAGACTCGCCTTGGTCTGCAGGAGTCCCGCCGCAAACTGGTCGCGCTGGGCCAGGTAGAAATCGGGCTTGATCTTCATAAGAAGATCTCCCTTCTTCACCCGTTGTCCCTCTTTGACCGGAAGCGCCACGATCTCGCCGCTTACCTCGGGCGTAATCTTGACCAGGACTTCAGGCTGGATTTTTCCGGTCGCGGTGACCACCTGCGTTAACGTCCGAAGTTGCGCCTTTTCAACCTGCACGGTGATCACGGGCTCTTTCTGGCTGCCCAGATAGACAACCACGACAAGCGCGATAATGAGCACCCCGATGACGGAAAAGATGATGATCTTCTTCCTGGATTTTTTGCCGTTCTTTGCCATGTGCCGCTCTCCTTACGATCCGTTAGTATGTCCGCTCGCCGAGGACGTATTCAACATTCCGTTTTGCTATGATAAAATTGTACGCGGAATTCACCACGTTTGCTTCGGCGTTCACAAAGCCTGCACTTGCAACCAGCAAATCAAGCAACGTGCCGGCGCCGAGATTGTAACGTTCTTCGGCGATCTTCCGGTCTTCAGAGGCCGACCGAAGCCCTTTCTGACTCACTTCGTATTGCTTAATGGCGGCATCGAGGTCCAGCATCGCCTTCTTGACCTCAACGCCAACATTCCGTTCAGATTGGGCAAGCGAGATTTCCGCGTTTCGTTTTGTTGCGAGGGCACCCTGAATCGACTGATTTGTCGCAAATCCGTCAAACAGCGTCCAGCTTAACCGGACCCCCCAGAAAATTGTCTTGTAGTCGAAAAGCCGTTTGAGCTCTTCGTTGTTTCCGTTCAGTCCGGCTGTGGCACTTACCGTGGGGAAATATCCCGCCCGCGCCATCGAGACACTGGAGGAGGATGCATCAAAACTCTCCCTCGCCCCCAGCAGATCCGGGCGCGAGGTCAAGGCAGTGTTCGTCAGCATCGCCAGATCGCGGTACTTTTCACGCGCAGAGGAAAGCTCCGTCGAATCAAGTGATACCGAGACCGACGGATCAGCAAATTGATAGTCATCGGCCACGTTCAGACCCATGAGTGCGGTCAGGTCTGCTTTTGCCTTGTCGAATTCATTCTGGGCATTGATGAGGTTCAGCTCATCCGCCGCCACCTGTGATTGTTGTCGGTACACATCAGCCAGCGAGAGGGCTCCGACCCGGTTTGACTCCACGATACGTTCCAGTTGCCGGCGGTCCCGCTTCAGGTTCTCCTCGCTGACAAGCACCAGTTGCTCACGACGCAGGACGTTAAGATAGGCGCTTTCCACCTGGAACACAATTGACTGCCGCGTGCGGGTGACAGTGTGCTCCAGAGCGGCCGTCGTGGCATTCGCCCTGTTCGCATTTGCTTCACGCCCGAATCCGTCAAACAACAAGAGATTGGCACTCACGCCGGCGGAAAAATTTCCGGTGGTCTGCGCCGAGCTTGATCCCGGAATCGCCACTCCCTGGGTGTAAATCGGGCCTTCAAACTGTGTCCGGGTCCAGTTACCACTGGCACTCAAATTCGGAAGATACCGGCCATAGGCCGCGAGAACGCCACTCTCAGCAGACGTGAGATTATTGTGAGCCTGTACGACGTTGAGATTCCGCTCCAGACCGATCTGCTTGGCCTGTTCAAGGGTCAGCGTTCTGGGTTGTGAACCTGCCACAACCGTGGCAACGGTGATCGCAAAACCCAGGGCTATGAGACGCACGCTCATGATCTACTCCATATCGTGGTAGTTGTGGGACGAAAAGGACAGGAACATATCGGGGATGAGCCCGGAGCTATCATGGAAAACAACAAAAAATTGGCGATCGTTCCGCCGGTGCCAGCCGGTCCATTCCCTCCATTGGACGTTTTTCGGACCAAAAAGTTGCACGTGGGAAGACCTATCGCAGAATATTGTCTTTAATAGAGTGCAGGTAGGCCAGCGCTGCGTCGTGTTCATTGGGAATCCGGCCGTCCAGAATGGCATCTTCGATGGCCTGCTTCAGGATTCCGACCGCCTTACCTGGCGGGATACCACACACTGCCATAATTTCTTCCCCCTTCACGGGCGGCTCCCAGTTGCGAATTCTGTCTTTTTCCTCAACTTCGACGATTTTTTCCATAACCACTTCGTAATTCCGCAGATACCGGGCAACCAGCGCGGGATTCTTTGAGGTGATGTCCGCCCGGCAGAGTTTCATGAGGTCATCAATGTCCTGTCCGGCCTCAAACATCAACCGCCGGACGGCGGAATCAGTCACCAGTTCATCGACCAGCACCATCGGGCGCAGATGAAGCCGCACGAGTTTTTCCACATACGAGAGTGGTCCATGAGGAAGCCGGAGGCGCTGGAACACCTTTTTCATCATTCTGGCACCGATCTCCTCATGCCCGTGAAAGGTCCACCCTACCCCCTCCTGGTACGCCTTGGTCCGCGGTTTTGCGATATCATGGACCAGCGCAACGAACCGCAACCATTCGTTGTCCGTGGTCTGCGCGATGTTGTCCACAACGACGCAGGTGTGCCGGAATACGTCCTTGTGATGATGGTCCCTCCGCTGATCCACCCCCGCCATCTGGGCGATTTCCGGGAATACCAGATGCAGGAGTCCCGTCTGGTACATCAAGTGTAATCCAATGGAAGGTTTTGGACTCCTGAGAAGTTTGAGCAGTTCCTCGGTGATCCGCTCCTGCGACACGATCCGGATCCGCTCTTTCATATCGCCTATGGCTTTGAGTATCGCCGGGTCCGCGGTAAAGTCCAGCTGGGATGCGAAACGCACCGCACGCATCATGCGTAACGGATCGTCCTCGAACGTCTGTTCCGGATTCAGCGGTGTCCGGAGAATACGCGCCTGAAGATCCGCCTGTCCACCATGCGGGTCATAGAGAGTTCCACAATGTGCTGCATTCAATACAACCGCAAGCGCATTGACAGTGAAGTCGCGTCGTGAAAGATCTTCCTCCAGTGTTGCAGGGCTGACCGACGGGTTGCGGGAGATCTCTTGATAGTGTTCTTTCCGGGCCCCGACGAACTCCAGTTTCCCCTGTGCCAGTGGAATCATCGCAGTGCCAAAACGTTCATACGCCACAACACTGGGCACACCCAGGTCTCCCGCGACTTCCCGCGCAAACCCGATGCCATCGCCCATCACAAGAATGTCCATATCCTGCACCTCCGTTCCGATCAGAAGGTCCCGGACATAGCCCCCGACAACATAGACGGAGAACCCCTTGCTGTCAGCAAGCGCCCCGATACGGCGCAGGAGAGGGTGCGTAATCTCAATATGGGTATGGTGATCGGACATTCAGACCGGAAGCTGCTGCCTTGCAATAATCTGCATGATGCTGGTTGCTACAACAAGCGCCTGTTTTGCATCTTCCGCCGTGACGGGAGGAACTGTTCCGTTTTTCACCGCATCCGCAAACAACTGTAATTCATGGCGCAGGGCATTTACTTCCCGCGGCTCTGGTTGTTCATACACAATTCTTTTCCGGTTTTTGCCGAGGCCCATCTCCCCGAGCACCATCGCGCCACGCACATCTAAAGAGTCTTCAGGAAGCAGGCGGAAGACCTCCGCCAAGCCTTCCGCAAAATCAAGCGAGATGTAGGCGTTGGGCTGAAAGAGCCTCATTTTCCGCATGGCACGCTGCGAGATGCGGCTCGCCGTAACGTTCGCCACGCAACCGTTCTCAAATTGCAGTCGCGCGTTTGCAATATCAATCGTATCCGATACCACCGCAACCCCGTTTGCATCGATCTGCTTCACGGGAGATTTTACAAACGCCAGGATCAGGTCAATGTCGTGGATCATAAGATCCAGCACCACAGCGACGTCGGTACCGCGGGGTTTAAACTGCGCAAGCCTGTGTGATTCCACAAAAAGGGGTTCCAGGGGATACCCGTCAAGTGCAAGGATTGCCGGATTAAATCGTTCGATATGCCCGACCTGCACGACCGTGTTCCGTTCCTTTGCAATCCGGCAGAGTTCTTCAGCCTCCGCCACGGTTTCAGTGATCGGTTTTTCAAGAAAAACATGCACCCCCCGGTTGAGTGCCTCACAGGCGACGGCAAAATGTGCGGTGGTTGTGGTCGCAATGGTGACAGCGTCAAGTCCCTCCAGAAGCGCCTCCAGGGAATCCCACGCGATAGTATTAAACTCGGCCGCGACCGCACGCGCTTTACCGGCATCGGCATCAAAGACGCCGACAAGCTGGACACCCGGCATGTCGGCCAGCATTTTGGCATGGAGTTTCCCCAGATGTCCGACCCCTACAACCCCGATACGTAGTGAATCCATGACGTGCTCCCTAGAGGTTACGCGCAGATTGGACGTGACCATTTCCGTGACTTCTGCACCAGTCCACGAACGCGGGCACCGTATTAAAAACGAGTTCAACACCTGCCTCGAGCACTCCCTGACGGTCGTAGGCGTCCCACAATACAGCCGCCATGGTAACACCGGCCTGCCGGGAAGCGCGTACATCTGCCATGGAATCCCCTACCATGACGGTCTCTTCCGGTCTCACATCGAATGCTTCAAGAATTTGAGCGATGCCTTCCGAATCAGGTTTGTGTCGGCATACGTCATTCCCCGTGACCACCATTTCAAAAAACTCGACAATACCCAGGGTCTCGAGTGTGATGGTGGCTGTTCTGCGGCCTTTTCCCGTGAAGACAGCCAGTCTGATCCCGCTGGCCTTGAGGATCCGGAGAGCCTCGTCCATCCCCTCATGAAGCCCGGCCATGGAGGAATGATGTTCCCGGTAGAATGAGCACAGTTCATCCATAATCTGCGGCGTACGGGCCCGGCCGAACATCTTTTCCACGGCACCCTCTTCCGGGGGTCCGAACAATCCGATGATTTCCTGTGGTGAAAATTCACGCCCGAGATGCTTGCGCGCCAGATGATTAAATGTTGCAAAGATCAAAACGTTTGTGCGTGTCAGGGTTCCATCCACATCAAAAATTACGCACGAGAGTTGGCTGGGTGTCTTCATTCCGGTCTTCTTCCTGGGTTCACGTGATGCTAGAATAGTAATATACGCACCCTCCGCCCGAATTTCAATTCACCTTGCTCTTCTGTGCAACGATGTATACCTTAAAAGAGTAACCCTGTAAGGACAGCCATGCCGATTCCGATTCCGCACAAAAGTATACTCCTCCGAAAGAATGAGGACCGTCGTCTTCTCGCCGGTCATGTCTGGATATTCAGCAACGAAATCCGCGAAACGCACGGGTCCCCCGCCGCCGGGGATGTGGTTGAAGTGCGCAGCGCCGGAGGCAAGCCGCTGGGAGTCGGATTCTATCATCCCCATTCGCTCATTGCCGTCCGTCTGCTCTCACGATCGGTCGAAGAGATCGACGGGGCATTTCTGCGTGCGCGACTCGCGCAGGCGGCCACATTGCGCGACCGGCTCTTTCCGGGAAGTTCCGTGTACCGGGTGGTGCACGGCGAAGCCGACTTCCTGCCCGGGCTTGTCGTAGACCGATTCGGGGAATATCTTGTCGTCCAGACATTTGCCTATGGCATGGACATCCGCCTCCCGATACTCTGTGACATCCTCGAAGAACTGTTCCACCCGGCGGGCATTCTCGAACGAAATGAATCAGCGTCCCGCACACTCGAAGGTCTCCCCCTGCGGAGGGGAATTCTCCGCGGAACAATCGGGAAGACGACGTACACTGATGGCGGGCTCCAGTTCACCATTGACCTGCTTGCCGGCCAGAAGACCGGGGGATTCCTGGATCAACGAACAAACCGCCCCCTTATCCGTGGATTCAGTCAGGGCGCGCGCGTCCTGGATTGTTTCTGCAACGACGGTGGTTTTGCACTCCACGCCGCAAAGGCCGGAGCTTCGACGGTTCTCGGCATCGACAGTTCCGGTGAAGCCATCGGGCGCGGTCGGGAAAATGCCCGGCTCAATGGACTCTCCTCGATCCGTTTTGAAGAAGCGGACGTCTTTACCGCGCTCGCTGCCATGGCGGGGCGCGGGGAGATGTTCGACGTCGTCGTCCTTGATCCCCCCTCATTTACGAAAAGCCGTAAGACCGTACCGGCTGCCAAAAAGGGATACCGGGAGCTCCATCATCTTGCGTTCCAGGTGCTCGTTCCGGGTGGTATTCTCCTGACCGCATCATGTTCCCATCACATCCTTCCCGAGACATTCCTTGGTGTGATTCAGGAGATCTCCGTCAAAGACAACAGGCCGGTTCAGCTCCTTGACTGGCGGGGAGCTTCACCCGACCATCCAACCCTGCCGGGGGTACCCGAAACCGGGTATCTCAAGTTCGGCATCTTCCGGGTACTCTGATTGTTTTTCTTACCCCAAGAACCTATCTTGGGTCTGGAGTGTTCTTGAAGAAGGAGAATGAAGAAGAGGAAGCCATGAACAAACTTATCGCAGGACCGCTTCTGGGTGCCGTGAGCATGCTGGTAGTCCTGACACTTTCAGGTAATGCACAGACCACCCGGACCGGCTGGGAGCCCGCACGCCCGCCGGATACGCTCCAGGCGGGAGCGGAACCGACCGACCCTACAACTCCGGACCGTTTTCCCAATGTCTGGAGTCTCGATATCATGATTTCCAACGATGGATTCGGACTGGGGGGATTTTACCGGCGCTCCTTCACGGAGGATATATCGGGGTTCATCAGTCTGAGCGTTTCTGAAGCAAAAGACGAACGGGAGTTCGAGTACATTGATCCGTACTACGGCATCTCCTATACGCCCGGCAAACTCAACCGTTTTCTTGTTCTCCCCCTTATGGTCGGATTTCAATACCGACTGTTCCGCGAAGATATTGTGGACACATTCCGGCCGTACGTCAACGCTGGCGCGGGTCCGGCCATGATCTATCAGATGCCGTACGTGCAGTTTATCGATCAGGGGGGCTATATTGAGACCCAGCAGGTGGAGTTCTTCAAAAGTATCGGGAGAGGGCAGCCGCATTACACAGTCGGCGGCTTTGTCGGGTTTGGCGCGAACTTTGGCACTGAAAAGAGCAATATTTTTGGCGTGAACTTCAGGTACTACTTCACACACCTCTTCGGCGACGGCCTGCCATCACTCTACAACGCACGTACAGGCGAGGTCTCAGCCACGAAAAAGGATTTTGGCGGTTTTGTAATAAGTCTGAATATCGGTGTGGCTGTATAGAATTGTGAAAGGCACTCACGGACACGAAGGTATTCCCCCCAAACTCCTTCGTAGACCATCAGTGCCTTTCTTGGCTTCGGCGATAGAAATATAGTATGGTTGACCGCGGAGAGCAGTGACGCACGTCACGGAGCCGGCCTGCCCCCCCTTAACGGTTCGCCCGTTTCCCCTTTGTCCGTTTTCCCAAAAATCCCGGCAGCAATGCCAGGTGTTTTCCCGTATGCGAGGCGGAGACCCGGGCAATCGTTTCCGGGGTGCCTGCCGCCACCACCTCACCGCCTTCTTTGCCCGCTTCAGGACCCAGATCAATAATCCAGTCGGCGCATTTGATCACATCCATGTTGTGTTCAATAATTATCACCGAGTTCCCGGCATCAATGAGCGCGTTGAAGCAACGCATCAATTTGGCGATGTCATCGACATGCAGGCCCGTTGTTGGTTCATCAAACAGAAACAGTGTATGGCGGTCTTTCGGCGGCGACGCAAGATGCGCGGCAAGTTTTATACGCTGGGCCTCTCCCCCTGAAAGTGACGTCGCCGGCTGGCCGAGCCTGATGTATCCCAGCCCCACATCCTGCAGAACTTTCATCCGTTCCGCGATCTTCCGGCCGCTCGCTTCCTGACCAAAAAACGTGCTGGCTTCGTCTACCGTCATGCCAAGCACATCATCAATGTTCTTTCCCCTGTAGCGTATGTCCAGGATATCCCGTTTATACCGTTTCCCTTTGCAGACATCACACGTCAGATACAGGTCGGCGAGGAACTGCATCTCCACCTTTACGACACCGTCACCTTCGCACGCATCACATCGGCCACCGGGTACGTTGAATGAAAAAGCCCCCGGTTTGAGACCGTGCACACGGGCAGCGGCGGTTCCCGCGAACAACGTGCGGATCAGGTCGAAGACATGAATATACGTGACGGGGTTGGAACGCGGGGTGCGCCCGATGGGAGATTGATCGACCATTTCGACAGCGCTCAGATGTTCGACTCCCTCGATTGTCCGGTGACGTCCGGCCTTCTCCTTCCCCTGCCCCAACGCACGCAGGAGGCCATAATGAAGGATATCGTGCACCAGGGTGCTTTTTCCGCTTCCGCTCACGCCGGTGATGCAGAGTAAGAGATGGAGCGGGAGAGTGACGTCAATGTTCTTCAGATTATGTTCGGCTGCGCCGAGAACGCGGAGGGCGTATCCGTCCGCAGGCCTCCGTTCCTCCGGCACCGGTATACTTTTTCGCCCCGCAAGATAGGCCCCGGTCAAACTCGCGGGATCCTGAAGGATATCGTCCAACACACCGTTGAACATAACCTCGCCTCCAAGCTCCCCCGCCCGCGGTCCCATGTCGACAATCCTGTCGCTCGCCCGCATCATATCCGCATCATGCTCCACAACAATCACGGTGTTCCCGACGGCACGGAGGCGCTGCAGAATCCCGATTAACTTGCCGTTGTCCCGAGGGTGCAAACCGATGCTGGGTTCATCAAGCACGTACACGGCACCGACCAGAGATGACCCCAATGACGTGGCAAGGTTGATACGCTGGGATTCTCCGCCGGAGAGTGTGCTGGAGAGCCGGTCAAGGCTCAGGTACCCGATGCCGACGTCGTCCAGATACGCAAGCCGTTTGTTGAGCTCTTCGAGGATGCGCCGTCGCTACGCTGGATTCATACTCGGTCAGAACCAGCGAGGCAATAAAGACCCGCGTTTCGGCAATGGTCAAACGCACGACGTCAGAAATGTGCTTCCCGGCAATCCGGACCTGGAGCGCTTCCGGCCGCAGGCGGGATCCGTCGCAGACCGGACATGTTGTATAGGCCCGGTATCGGCTCAGAAGGACGCGGTAGAAGATTTTGTACGCCTTCTTCTCCACCGTCCGGAAGAACGATTCAATGCCTTCGAACCCTTCCGATCCTTCGCGCACCCGGCGGATTTCTTCATCGGTCAACCCGGAAAAGGGAACGTCAACACGGATACCTGCCTTGGGCGCCGCGCGAAGAAGTGCGCGGAGATGTTCTTTGAATTTTGGGGTCGACCACGGTTGGATCGCTCCCTCCC
Source organism: uncultured Bacteroidota bacterium (assembly GCA_963714855.1). Classification (GTDB taxonomy): domain Bacteria; phylum Bacteroidota; class Ignavibacteria; order UBA10030; family UBA6906; genus JAGDMK01. The sequence goes on from CAVQPT010000003.1 coordinate 100,200, forward strand.
GGATGGATTTGCCCCTGTTGGGAACAACAAGGTCCATATCAATCCCGATCGCGCGTCCGAAACCCTGGCATTCCGGGCATGCTCCGAAAGGGTTGTTGAACGAAAACAACCGCGGGTCAGGTTCCTCGTATGTGATGTGACAATCCGAACAGGCAAAGTTCCTGTTAAAATGTAACCGCTCCGTTGTTTCCGGTACCAGGAGGGTTGCAATACCATTGCCCGAGGCAAATGCCGTTTCGACCGAATCGGCGATACGGTTATCGGCCTCCTCGCCACGGTAGACACTCCGGTCGACAAGGACATTGATATCCCTTGCCCTTACACGCGGGGGAACGGACTTCTCGTTGAGATCAATGATCTCCCCCGCGACAACCACGCGGAAGAAGCCTTCCATTTTCAGGTTCGTGAGTGCCTGCTCTATGGACTCTTTGGGATGGAGAGGGAGCGGAAATGTCACGTACAGACGCAATTCGGGCTTGCCGGTTTCCTGTAACATCCGGGCGAGCGTGGCGAGCACCGTTTGCACGGAATCCCGTTCGACTGGTTTCCCGCATCGCGTACAGAAGGTGCGTCCGATGCGGGCGTAAAGCAGACGAAGGTAGTCATAGACTTCCGTTGACGTTCCCACCGTCGACCGGGGATTGCGGGTGTTGGTTTTCTGCTCAATCGCCATCGCCGGGCTTATACCCTGGATCAAATCCACATCCGGCTTGTCCATACGCTCCAGAAACTGCCTGGCATAGGAGGAGAGACTCTCCACGTACCTCCGTTGTCCTTCAGCGTAGATGGTGTCAAAGGCCAGGCTGGATTTTCCGGAGCCGCTCACGCCGGTGATCACGATAAGGGCATTACGGGGGAGTTCAAGAGAAATATTCTTGAGATTGTGGACGCGCGCACCCCGGATCGTGATTCGGTCAAACACAGAGTATAGAGGAATAGTGGACGAAAGGGAAAGATTTAAACTAAAGTAATTCGGCAGGAAAAGCAACAAACAGGGCGGCCCCTGCGAATCGTTTCGCAGGGGCCGCTGACTGACGGAAAGCGGTGTGATTAGCGCACCGTGCCACTGAACGTGTATCCAATGCTGCCCTGGACGTTCGGTCCGGTCACGTTAATAACAATGTTCACAGGCGTGGGATCCGTAATACTCCACGTGCCGTCTTTCAGAACGAATGTAAAGTCCGTTGTGCCGGGACCCGAAAAAAGCACATCCGGAAGCACGATCGCACCGTTGGATCCGAAAGCAATGATCACCTGATTCTGCTGTATCCCTTCGGATGGGGGTGGCGGAATCAGGGCAGAGACCGATATCACGGTTCCCCCGGCCAGAGGGTGCCCGAGAACGTCGGCAACTCTGAACGAGAACTGTAGTCCACCGGCATTCGGGATATCAAACGACACCGGACTCACGTTGCTGATGATCCCATTGCCACTCCAGAGAATCAGCGTGCTGTCCTGCACCGCAACTCCCCCCTGACCCAGGGTTCGTGCCACGACATAATGGTAGCCGTTCCCGTACACCGGCGCGGCGTAGGTGCCGAATGGCTCGGGATTACCGCTGTACAGATTTACGCTCCCAAAACCGTTTTTGTCTGTAAAGACCGTGGGCTGGACAACTCCCGCACTGCTGCGGAAGTAGATCGCTGTGCCGGCCACGACCGGATTGCTGTACATGTCCCCGACCAGAACAGTGATCGGGTTGACCTTCCCGAGATAACCCAGGGCGGGAAAGTTGTGCTGAATCGGTGCAATGGAGAAGTGGGATTGTACGGGAAATCCCCCGTTGATCACAAGCCGCACCGGACTCGAGACAATGGTCCGGCTTCCCACGGTTGCCGTGGCGGTGATCTGGGTGACACCGGACCGCGTGCCTGCGTTAAACGTTGTAAACGCCTGTCCGGATGCATTTGTCGTAGCCGACGGGGGTGAAATATATTCTCCGCCACTTGGACCGTTTGTGGATGTAAAATCAAGTCTCACGGCGTGGGCCGCATCGATCGAGAGCCCGAGTGAGTCTCTGACTTCCCAGGCCAGCACGGATGTTTCTTTCCCACCCACACCATAGACTGACACTTCCTGCGGCGAAGCGCCCAGAAAGGCAATCGTCTGGGCCTGACCGCTCGACGTGCCGCCGGGATTAATCACGGATTTCGGCTGCATCGCAATATTGAGTACGACCACGATCCCCGATCGGAGCGAGACCATCATCGTCGTGTCCCGGTAGCCGGTCTTGCGGAACAACATGGTGGTACTGGCCACGCTGTCGGTCGAAAAGGAAACCCGGAAAGCCCCTTTCGCATCCGTGGTGGTTGTCACCGTACCGCTGGAGACACTCTGGGCAAGGACCGCGACGTCAGCGAGCGAGGCCATGGTCGTGGCATCGGTCACCAGACCGTTGACCACTCCTTCCCCCTGTGACGCAGTCGAGTCGTCCTCCTTGCAGCCAGCGATCAGTAACGCCAGTATTGTTATCGCCGTCCAAACTCCTGTTCGTGACATCGAAGTTCCTCTCACACTTGTGACACTGCTGGACACATTCTCTCGGTTATTTTCCACCGCGAACATTCCGGTCATGCGTAGTCATTTCATCCCGCCACCTCTCCACAAGCTCCTGTTCCTTCGTCTTCTGCGTTATCCGTTCCTGCAGCGTGGGGACAAGTTCCGCCTTGAGGAGAATGACAAGTTCCTTTTTGGTGACTTCTTCACGCTCGTACCCGAACAGATACCGCAAACCGAGCACGTACCAGGGGAGATCCTTCAGAAACGGGATACCGGTTCTCACGGTCTGTGTTTCATTGTTATACAACCCGCCGATGAGAGTTTCCTCCCCATCCAGAAGCAACAGATTGGTCTGTGCCTGGGTTTTGTTGATGATCGTACTCACCTGTCCGGGCGTCACCGAACTACGTTCGACGTCCACACTGACGTGAATGAAGGGGATACCCTGTTCCACGATCACCTGCGGGTTGACCTTGATGATGGTGCCGGCGCTGTAGAACTTGTCGATCAGGTTGCCGGCGAAATCCCGTTCCCGGATCGAGAAATCCTGTCCGACCTGGATGCGGCCTTCCTCGCCCGACCGCACGATAAGTTGCGGGCCGGAGAGTATTTCCCCGAGTTTGTAATCGGAAAAGAACTTCGCCACGAAGTTCATGTTGGCAAATTTTACCTTGGGTGTGACTTCCGTCTTAAAAATGGCGCTGGTCACGTTATCGCCTCCCTGGAACTCCGCGGCAAGCCCGAAGTCCGAGGTGCTCTTCATGAAGGTCCAGTTAAGCCCCACTTCTTCAAGCCGGCTGAGATTCACTTCGAAGAACACTGCGGAGAGTTTGATCTCGCGGCTCCTGAATGACGCGACTTCTTTCTGGATTTCCGATGAGACAGGTCCGGAGGTGACGGGCCGGCCCGTGCCGACTGGACCCAGGGTCATTTCGCCGGGCGTGCCTTCTGTCACCTGGATATAGTTCTCGAATTCAGAGAATGCGAGTCCGTTTTTGCGGCAGATTACCTCCAGCGCCTCACGCCAGGGGAAACCCTGAATATCCACATTAATCGGCATCGCGCGGCGCTCAACATCGATAATGATTTTGCCGGTCAGCTTTTTGCTGACTTCGCTGATGACGCCAAGCGCCTTATCCATGGGCGTTGACGGAGCGATGGACACAAGTTCCTGCGGCGATGTGTACTCGCGGAGTGCCTTGCGCTCGGCTTGCGTCTGCGCATCCGCCAGCGGACCCGCTGCCCACAGCAGGGCAACGACTGCAACAACGAATATTGCTTTCATGCTCTCCTCGTCCTATTTTGTCTGACCTTTTTGCTGCGGGCCATACCGTATCTTCAAATCGACCTTTTCAATGATGCCACCCTTATTAAGCGTACATTCCAAACGGCCTTCCTCAGGATCGATGCGGGTGACATACCCGAGATACACTTCATCACCCTCGTGCATCGTCCGGATCGCGTTCGTCTGGTCAAGCACAAACGCCTTGCCCGGGATAACTGCTTTCAGATCCGAACGCTCAATCTCTACGAGATCATGAACGTTTGGCGGCAGTCCGGCCGAAATCACCGGATTAAACGGATCGGAGGTCAGCATGTTCGGGATCCGCTGCCGCTCTCCCAGGGAACTGGAGAGTTCGGAGACCGACGAGAAGTAGGCATGGACCGTCATATCAAACGTGACCAGTACCAGGGGTTCCATTTTGTCGCCGGGCGACACCTCCAGACCCTTGAGTGCGATGGTGTGCACCTTGTAGAGTCGGCGATCGTTCTCCAGATACCAGATAAAACGGTACAGGTTGTCGAACGGCGCCTCCCCCTTCAACACATAGGTGTTAAATCCGTAGGTTCCGAATGATGTCGTGCCGGTGTACACCATGTCCAGCTTCACTTCACCGCTCAGGTCTATCAGCCGGCTGAAATACGCGTAACTCTGTCCGGTGATGTCGACCGGCGGAATATCCTTGTTCCGGCTGTCCCACCGCTTCTGGGTATCGGTCAACACAGCGCTCAGATCGTTGAACTGATTCACGAGGTTCGGCGTGTTCTGCAGTTCTTCGTCAATCTTGGCGATTTCGGTTTCCAGGGCAGAAAGCTTCTTGGGAAGGTTGAATGCCCGGATGTATGTCCCGACCGCGAGGATCAAAAACATCAGGATCCCGAGGGCAATACTGTTTCGCAGTTTATAAGACACGACCTCTCTCCTTTCCGGGTATTGGTTACTGCATCACTGCCGAAGCGGCAGGGACTTTGATCCGGTACCGATAGACGATCTGTTCCCGGATTTTCTGAACATTCACTTCTTCCAGCAACGCATTGTCAAACAACGTCGCAAACCGGGGGATGCGGGTACGATATGTGGTAAACCCGTTCACCATCATATCTGCATCTTTCCCGGCGGTGACGTCGGTCATCCAGATGGAATTTAAATCTTCCACGCCGTGACTGAACTGTGTCAGCACTTTGCTCCACCGCTCGCTGCCGGGGACCAGACTGTCGTACAGCGCCATGGAGGCCTGATACCGCGTAAGCTGGTCCTCGAGAGCCTGAATGGAGTTGGCCAGAGTCATGTTTTCAGATTTCTGGCTCTCCTTCAGCACAAGCACATCACGCAGTTCCTTGATCTCCTTGGATTTCTGGGTGATCTGCCAGGTGAAGAGCAGGGTGGTCACGAAGAGCAGAAGCATAAGCAGGTAGCCGTGCCAGGCAAGTTTAAAGACCCGTTGCCCTTCACGGACCGAGCCCGGGAGCAGGTTCACGTGGTACAACACCGAACTGCTCTGATCCAGAATCTGCATCGCCGCACCGATGGGGACGGAAAACTCGGAGATCATCTCCTGTTGTTCCGGACTCAACGGACTGGCATCGAGCCGGGGAGTCAACAGGTAGTCAATTTCCTGGTCCGGCAGCTGCTGACTCAGAAACTCTCTGAAACCCACCCTGCGGCATTCTCCTGCGAGCACGATCCGGCGGATATTGGGTATTGCCAGATTGTCCTGCTCCAGAAGGAGACGCGAATACACGGTGTTCTGGAGGTTTGGGGAATCGTACCCTTCCCCGATGATGGGAGCGAATTGATGGAAGTGTGGTCCCCGCATGAATATCAGGCGCGTAAACTCCGTCCCGACATAGATGATAACCGTTACGTCCTGTGGTTCAAACTCATAATTGGCGCGCACCAGATTCAACAACGAGACATCGGCGCTGTCAATGCCGGAGATAAGCGGCAGGCGGTTGCCGATAAACCCCTTGATGTTCTCAAGAGCATTGATCAGGCTGAGGCCGTCCTCCCGGACTACACACAGGAGATTGCCGTCGTCCGTCTTGATTGCGTCCACCGCATCCGGCGCCGGCTGGAATGCGCGGGTTGTCCGGAGTTCGGTAAGGATCCGGTCTTTGAGTTTTTTTCCTTTGAGTCCAAAATCACTCTCCAGAACGTGGTAGTAGATCGCCGGCTCGGAGAGACTGTACGTCAGTGAATATTTCTGCCGTTGATAGTTCGCGATCAAGCCGAGCAGAACGGCATTGTTGTCATCGCCGACAGCATCGCCCGTTACATCCACGGGTCCTGGCGCCGAAAATGCGAACGCGTCGTTCGGATCACCCCCGGCACCCTCCTCGATCAGTTTGTGATCGTGGAGTTTCGCCACCAGCGTGGCCGATTTGAGCTCTTCGATGACGATATGCTTGCGCTGGACCGAAAGGTGGGCGAGCTTGACATCCAGCCCGTCCACAAACAGCCCGAGTACCGTCTTTCCTCTGCCTTTCGCCGTCGCCATAGTACGTTTCTTCCCGTTGTGAATACCCAGATGCGTCCGCTTAGTCTCCCACTGGAGCCATGTTGAGAATCTGCTGGAAGCGTCGTTTGTTGTTCGATGCGACCAGTGCGTTTTCCAGTGAGATGTGTTTCTGCAAATAGAGCCGCTTGAGATCCTGTTCCAGAGTCATCATCCCGAGATCTCCCGATTCCGCCATCATCTGATAGATCTCGCCGGTGTTGTTGTTCTTGATCGCCGCGCGCACCGAGGGGATCATCACCAGCAGTTCCTTTGCCAGTATCAGTTTCCCCTGCAGGTTGGGGACCAGCTTCTGCGACATCACACAGCTCAACGTGTCGGCCAGACGGATGCGCACGCGTTCCTGTTCAATCGAAGGAACCTCGCCGATAATACGATCGATGGTCTCAACAGCCGAAGCCGTATGCAGGGTGGAAAACACCTTGTGACCGCTGTCCGTTATTTCCAGCGCCGTGATAATCGTATCGGGATCACGCATCTCTCCGATTACGATGATGTCAGGGTCCTGCCGTAATGCCTGGATTGCACCTTCCTTAAACGACAGCACATCCCGTCCCACTTCCCGATGACGGATGATACACCGGTCGGGCACATGCACGTACTCCACGGGCGAGGCAATGATCACCATGTGGCCGTTGACTGTGTGGTTGTTTGCATCGATAATACTGTCGAGCGTGGTGCTCTTGCCTGAACCCGTAATCCCCGTGATCAGGGCCAGGCCCTGCGTGGTGTGGGCCAGACTCAGCACGCGGGTGACGTTGGGATGCATCTCAAGGTTCTTATACGGCCGGATCACATTGTTGATCGCCCGCATGTTCATGGCAAGGTGATCCAGGTCGAACGAAACATTCGACCGGAACCGGAACATCCGATCTCCGTCGGCGATGCTGTAGGAGAAATCAAGATTTCGGTTTTCGTACAAAAAAAGCCGCTGCCGCTCGATCAGAGCGCTCTGAATCAGGACGTTAAATTCATCGAGCGTGAACTTGCCGAGCTCCTTTTCCGGCTTCTTTTCCCCGTACACACGGTACCAGATGTACCCTGCCGTGCCGTATCCCCCGATATCAATATCTGATGCGTTCCTGTGGGACATCCGCAGGAGATAACTATCCATCAGTTTGCGGAGTGCCGTACGTTCGGCGGGCGAGTGACGGGAAACCAGGTCCCCGATCAACATCTGGCGCTCCATCCCCGGGGCCGTATCGGGCAGCGAACTGCATATTTCCTTGAGCATTTTTACCGCAGTTTCGATCATCCCCCTCACTCCATACAATTATTCTCGCTATTACAGGTCAATACTCATGCCAGCAAACCACCCCCGGATCACCCTGTCTTCGCACAAAACGCCCCCATTAAAGGGGGCGGAGAGGTTAATATTGACCACCTTGTGAATATTCCACTCTACTCGTACCACGCAAGAATCTCATATGTCTTTGTCGTCGGGAAAAACGGGGGTGCCGTCGTCCGGAACCGTTCATCGAACCGTATGTTCACAGATAGCCCCCTGGTAATCGACGAATTGGTCGTTGCGTGGAGGTCATTTACCGTCCAACCTCCCAGTGTGTAGAGAATTCCGAGAGGCCGGGTGTTGTAGTTCTGAACATCAATAGTGCTTGCATAACTGAACAGAGCAGCCTGGACAGTAAAGTTGGGCCCGCTTGTGGCGCTGTTGTCCGCAATCAAGATATTCTGGTGAGCGACTATTCCCAGCATGTCTGTCGAAGCGGGATTAACACGGGGATCGGTCTGGTATCTGATATCATTAGTCACCACGACCTTCCCCCTGCTGGTGCTCGTGGTGTCGATGGACCCGACAGTGTATCGCCCTTTTATCGTGCCTTCTACGCGCACGACGCCATTGCTGTTATTGAGCACAATCGCACCGTTGGGGGCAAACGCGGACAACAATGACGTCGTATCCGGATTACTTCCGCGGCGCCAGGTAATGGAATCCCCTTTGAAGTTCAGGCTCAGATCGCCATTTCCCGTGAAGAGTTTTCCGCCACTCGCCGCCTTGTCACGGAGCCTGCTGTAGTCCTTGTTCAATGGGATATTCACACCTGTTTCGACTCCGGCGTTAAAAATCGGATGACCGGCCCAGGATGTGCTGTCAACCCCGTTGAGCGTGGTCACCTTCCCCCCAAAGTAGGGATACCCGTGGGCCTTCAATCTCCCCTGCACGTGCACAGGCCCGAACGCGGAGTCGCCGGTGGCCCAGTACACATTGGCCGCAGACGTACCTGCATACACCGCAAATTTGGCGAAGTTGCTGGGGCGCAGAATCGCGAGCACGGTCGCCGTGCTATCCCTGTACGTTCCGATTGAACGCATCGTAATGCGGCGCTCGCCCGACATGGGGTCTACACTTGTGGTGGAATCCAACGTAACGATAAAGGTACCCCCGCCGAAACTGACCGGTGTCGTGTACCCCCCGAACCACGGATTACCATTGATCATCGGCGGATACTGAAAAATGTGGTTGGCCGCCATATTGGCCCCCGCGATGGCGATGTTGCGGACACCTACTCCATCGTAGTATTTTATGGCGTTGTCGTAGGCCTGCACGCTCATATCCGACAGTAACATGCCGCTCATCAGAAGAAGCGTGCAGTAACCCATCACAAGAACAAGCGAGGCTTTCCCCATGGTGACTCTCCTATCTGTTCCGATAGTTGCGTGATGATAATCGCATCTGCTGCCAGAACGCAGAGGAATACTGCGTGTTGATCGGTGCCGTCTCGACAAGCTCCCCGGCAACAACGTTTTCCACAATCAGCGAGATCTGAATTGTCTGGATTTTTTGCAGGTTGTTCCCCGTGATGGGCAACCCTATCTCGTTTCCCACGGAATCAAAGTAGCGAAACCGGAACGACGTGACCCCGAGATTGGATCCTTTCGGCGCCTCCGCGTTCACCACCCGGTATAACAGGCGATCCCTCGGGTTCATCGTGGACGATAGCTCGGAGGTTGGACCGAGAAAGTAGTAGAGACTGTCAACGATTCCGTCCGGTCCGGCGCCCGTCAGATCAACATCGGTCAGGAACTTCAGACGGGTCGAATCGGCCAGGATGATAGCCCGCGTCGGGTCGGGGATACGGTTCGGTTCCAGACAGAACCCGATTTTCCGGAAGTCGTATTCAAGCAACTTTGTGAGTTCTACAAGATTCTCCTGCACCAGCAGTTCCCCGCCATAGGTCTGCATGTTCTCCGAGTTTGCAACACTCAGGCGAATGCTGGTCAGCAGAAGCCACCCGAAGATGATAAATGATCCAACAAGATCGATGATAACCTGGGCGCCCATATCCGTTTCCCCTGACCTTTCTCTTACCGGAAGTACCAGTAGCTGTAGATCGTCGAAAACATCAGCGTGTCGCGCATAAACGGACTTGACACCCAGACACGCAGTCGTTTGTGGTATGTCCGGGACGCCGAATTGACGACCGCGTTGCCGGAAATCGTGACATAGTCCACTGAATCCCGGATGACAAAATCGGCAGAGCGGAAAAATACGCTGTCGCCGTTTATGGTTTTTGTGAATCCATGGAAGTCGTCAAAGTCATCAAATGTGGCTTCTGTTTCGGTGCCGTTCTTCCCGAGTGTAACCGAGAGCCCGGTTGTCGCCGAAACGTCGGCGGACACCGTGTTTTCGTCGAATGCCAGACCGGATGCTCGTTCGATCTGGGAGATCCCCAGAGAATTCGCCATGATCAGGTATTCGGTAGACTCCACCGAGGAACCGCTGTCCAGGATATTGGTATTCATGATCAGGAGTACACTGCCCAGGAGTCCGAGGGCCAGCACGCTCAACATTGTTTGTCCGAGTCCCATGGTCGTCAGTCGTCCGTTGTGGCCGAAGCAATCTCTTCAAGAGTTGTCTGGCCTTGTTTGATGCGCTCAATGCCCGAGCGGCGGAGAGTCCACATACCGTCGCGTGTCGCCTGTTCGCGGATTTTGTCCTCGTCGATGTCTGATCCGGATTTTGCGATCATGTTCCGGATTTCGCGGGAGAAGTACAGTGCCTCATGGATCGCCGCACGTCCTTTGTACCCGCCCCCGCATTTGTCGCACCCCTCCGCTTCGTAAATCGTATTGTTCTCAAGATCCTCATCGGTAAAACCAAATTTTAGGTAGACGTCCCGGTCGATCTGATTCTTCTCAAGCGCGCGTTTGCAGATCGGGCAGAGGGTCCGCACGAGCCGCTGCGCCACGATAATATTAATCGCATAGGCGATCAGGAACGGTTCAATGCCCATTTTGTACAATCGGGCAACGGCGCTCGGGGCATCGTTTGTGTGTAACGTGGAAAAGGTAAGGTGACCGGTATTGGCGAGCTTGATGGCAATTTCAGCGGTGATCTTGTCCCGCATCTCACCAACAAGCACGATGTCCGGGTCATGACGCAGAATCCCACGGATCGCCTGGTCAAAACTCATTTTCGGACCGATGCGCAGCTGCCTGGCACCTCTGATGATATACTCCACCGGATCTTCCACGGTCAGCACATTGACGGTCGGATCGATGACCTGATGCAGGGCTGCAATCAGCGTCGTACTCTTGCCGCTTCCCGTCGGGCCCGTCAGAATGACGATGCCCTGTGGTTTGGCAATGGCCTTGGTGAAGAAATCGCGCGCCGGTCCCTGAAGCCCCAGCTTGTTCAGGTCGGTGATGACTTTACGGTCGTCAAGCACGCGGATGACGATACTCTCAAATTTATGCCGGAACTCGACGCCGACAATAGGCATGATCGAGACGCGGAAGCGGAGCATGTGGTCGTCGATTAACCGCTGGATAAATCCGTCCTGTGACATTTCCCGTTCGAAGCGGTCCACGTTTTTTGACCGGTCTTTCACAACGGCAGCGACGGCCTCCGGCATTGTCTTTTCCTGAATATGCCACATCTTCAGGTTCCCATCGGTGCGGAACCAGAATTCCGTGCGGTTGCCTTCTTTGGCTATGATATGAATGTCACTTGCTCCCTGACGGACGGCCTCCACAAGGGCGCCTTCCACAAGATTAACGAGCGCGCTCTTGCTGATTTCTGCTTCCAGCGCCTCTTCATCAACGAGGGTATCATCCTCTTCTTCTTTGACCTGGATGCCGACCTGCGAATTTTCCAGGAGTTTGAGGAACTCGTTTTCCGGCGGGATCACCTGCTCCAGCAGGTTCTGAAGATCTTTCAGGCGGCAATACGCAACTTCATACTTCTTCGCGCCGAACTCGCGGGCGATCAACGGGATTCGCCTGTCCGTCGGGTCGGCCGAAATGATGATCAACTTGTCCGGTTGTTTGTCATCAAACTTCAGAGGGAGCATCCGTGACTGGACGATCATGTCCCTCACATTTTGTGCAAGCCCATCAACGTACTTCTTGATAAAATCCAGGCGCCCCTTGCCCAGGTCTTCATCGGAGAGATAGATCTCCCGGAACGCATACAGGTCCGAGACCTCCCGGAATACGGCATCGTGGTCGGCCCCGAAATCGTTGACCAGGATCTGGCCCAGGTTCCGGCGGTTTTTCTTGTCCTCCGTGTCTTTGACGCGGAGCGATTTCTCAAGCGTCTCATAATCGATCACGCCCTTTTTGAGAAGGGCGAAACCGATTTTGTCCGTTATGTCAATGGGCGGCATGACCGGAACTCCGTCAGGTGACCGAACGTTCGATACGGAGCTCGAGAGCCTGTCCTGCGGCCGGGTTCTTAGGCCGGATCGTCGCCGTCTCGGACGATACGATGGTGAGCGCCGTCAGGACGATCATGATGATCATGGAAATCCAGAGCTGGATAAACTCAATGACGTTCTTCATCTTGTACGTGGTTTCTTTTTCGTAGTACTCCGCAAGTTGCAGGGCCGTATTCTTCACGGTGCCGGTTTCGGCCCCTGAATGGAACCGTGAAATGGCCGTTTTCGTGAATACCCCCGTCGCATCAAACGCCTCTGTAATGCCGGCGCCTTTTTGTATCATCATCGGAATGGCGATGGCCTTGATCCGGCCCTCCATAAACTTGTTGCCGCTGGCTTCCGCTGCCATCCGGATGACTTCAATGTTTTCACCCGAACCGCTGTAGAGGGCGTAGAACACCCTGCAGAAGATCTCAATGCTGGTTTTGTGCATCAGCGGGCCGATGACGGGTATACTCCAGACATACTGATCGCGCAGCAGCCTGCCTCTATCGGTGCCCAGGAAACGCGCCGCCAGAACGGTGGGAATCGCCGTCGCAAGCAGAATCCACAAGATGTTTTCGACAAGAAAATCGCTGATGGCCAGCGTGGTTCTGGTCATGGGAGGCAGATCGATCTTAAATTTTACGAACAACTTTGCCGTGGCCGGAAAGATGTATCCGACATAGTAGATGACGGCGCCGAATAACACCACGAGGGTTACGATCGGCGTGACCAGGGCGCTCTTCATGTTCTTCTTGAACTCGGTCTGCCGCTCAAGGAACTTGGCCGTGCTCTCATAAATCTCCGCCATGTTACCGCTCTTGGAGGCCAGCCCGAGCATGTGTGCGGTGAACCGTCCCAGCACCGCCTCATGCTTGACAAACGTTTTTTCGCTGTCCCGTCCCTGCTTGAGTTCAAGATTGATGTCTTTGATCGCCTCACGAAGGGTGCGGTTCTCGATATCGTTCACCAGGAGCTGCAGAATCTCGTTAAACGGAAGTTTCTGGCGGATCAGGTCCGCGCTCACGCGGACGAACGTGACGATTTCCGTTGAGGGAGGTTTCGCTTTGAAGTCCAGAAACCGTTTCTGGACCCGGATCACCCGGAAACCCATCTTGAGCAGGGCGTCTTCCACCTCGGCACGGGTAAAGGCCTTCTGCTCCCCGTTGATGGGCTTTTCCGTTCCGCGCTGGACTTTGTACATCCAGGTACTCCGGGGTGTCACGTGAAGCAGTTTGAACTTCCGCTGCGTGGCAAGCGCCGAGGCTTTTTGTTTCGCGTTGCGCAGCGTATCAGCTTCCAGCAGACCCTGGACCGGTTTCCCAGCGGCTGTGAGTCCTTCAATCCTGAATTCAGGCATTGTAACACCCCTCAATGTGTGCACAGCATAAACGCCAAAAGGGTTTACTTCCCTCCCCTGTTGGTCCGGCCCTCCAACAATTGCTGAACCCCCTCAGCAATCCTCGGACCGACGCGGGGAAAAGAGTCCCTTCACGATAGCCCCTGACATAGACACCTAATTCAACTTCGTAACAAAAATTGAATCCGCCCGCACATCCACAGCCACCTTGACCGGACTGACATGGTCATACCCCAGCTCAATGCCAATACCCTCGATGGTTGCTTGCGTCCCGGTTGTTGATGATACAGAATATGCCCCGTTAGGATTTGTCACACTTGAGGCGCCAAGCGAGAATCCCTGGAATGAAGATCCTCCGCCCCCCAGACAACGGGGCTTGCGGAAGTACACCTGGGCTTTGGAGGCATGCGCCGCAAGATCATTAGCAACTGCATCACGATTGGAAGCCGCAGCGTTGTCGCCGAACATGATAATGCCGACTGAGATCATCAGGCCCACCATCAGTACCCCTACAATCAGCAACAGTAACTGCTGACTTCCCATTGTTCTTCAGCTCCATGTTCAGTTCAACAAAGACGGGGGCCTCTCCTGCAGAGGCCCCCGGGAAGAATCCGTGTTAGTACAGGATGACGACACTATCCGCTTTGGTGTTCGAGACGTGGATTTCCATGGTCACATAATTGGACCCATCCGCCATCTCCGTTCCGATACCCTGCAGCACGCAACCGGTTCCCGTACCCGCAGTTTTGATTGTATAGGCACCGTTCGCATTGTTGGCACGATTGGTAAGCTTGCGCAAACCGGCAGCGTCTGCCGTCAGACCCACAAATGAATTGCCACCACCACCGAGTGCGGTCGGACGACGGTAGAACTGCTGCGCACGGGCAGCCAGATTGACCAGGTCGTTGGTCACTGCATCACGGTTCGCACTGACTGCGTTGTCGGTAAACATTGTGATACCGACCGCAACAGCGATACCAACGACGATCACACCAAGGATGATGAGTAAAAGTTGCTGCTGTCCCATGGTACTGCTCCTTTATGAATGTGGGTGGTGAAGTTGAACTAGTACGTTCTCGTCTCGTTCGTTGCCATCCATTCAAGCAAGCACTGTGCCAAGGCCCTGGGACTATCCGAATGCGTAAATCAGGTGAGAATTCGCGGTGAGGAACAGGAGGGGGTTACACTTTTACCTCATGCGGTAATTCTTACCCCCTCATTTTGTAAGATGGGTGTGTGAGAGGGAAGGAAACTAGAGGATAAACGAGAGAACTTCATCGACTGTTGTGGAACCGTCCCGCATCAGATCCAGAGCCTGCTGCCGCATAAGCGTCATCCCATCCTGGGCTGCTGCTGCTTCAAGTGCGGGTTCATCCGTGACCTTTCCGGACTGAAGGAAAACACTCCGGACAGCCGGTGTCATGGCCAGTGTTTCGAAGAGCAGACGTTTTCCCCCGTATCCTGCCTTACATTCGATACATCCCACAGCGCGGAAAACAGTGGGGGGCACAACTGCATCACGCAGACCCATAAGCAATTCCTGCTTTTGGGCAGGTGAGACTTCTTTTTTGCACCGCTCGCAGAGCAGTCGCACGGACTGTTGCGCAAGAACAAGGGATACGCCTTCCGCAACCGGGAAAAGGTCCTGTGTGGTGCTCACAAGAGACCCGAGCGCTTTCGCAGCCGTGCGCGATGGGAGCGTAGCAAGGACCAGATGGCCGATATTCGCCAGACGGACGGCCACCTGCGCAGCAGGCCGACTGGTCAAATCCCCCAGGACGACGATGTCAGGATCGTGATCGACAATTGTTTCGAGTGCATCGTCTACGGTGAGCCGCGGGCTGAGCTTGATCTGTCGCGCACCGTCGATTATGTAGTGCGTCCGATCCTGAACAATGACCGCGTTCACCGTCTTCTTGAGAATCGAACGAAGCGCCGTCGTCAACAGCGCCGATGCGCCACTCTTCGCCATGCCGGAAAAGACAATCAAGCCCCTCGACGTCGTGAGCGCACGCTGCAGAACACGCAGTGTGTATGCATCCAATCCCTGCTGTTCCAAAAGGGGAAGACTGTTTGCTTCGCGGAAGACACGCAGCACAATGGACTCGAAGCGTGATCCGGTGTCACGTGAAAGCAACGGCAACACGGATACCGTCAAACGAACGGGGACATTTTCAACAACCCGCTGGATGACTCCCAGTTGCGCCGCCTGCCGTTCGTAGCGGTCAATCCCCACAGCAAGTTCCTTCAGTGCCGCCGCAACGGCTTCGCATCGGACATCATCGATGGAATGCCACGCCGAGAGGTGACCGTCCAATCGGAAAAGAATCTCGGTCTTGCGCGGACCGCGGGCAACAAAATGAATTTCCGACGCATTACTCCGGACCGCCTCCAGGAACACATTATCCAGCTGGACAACCACTTTATTCCGGGCGCATTCACGGTCAAGCGTTGCTTCGAAGTCTCCCTCTGCAATTTCACCGGCCGGGACGTGTACCTGTTCGGGGGGTTCTTTGTCCTTGCCCGAAGTCAGACTACGCCAGTACTCAGTCCATTCGGACTCCTTCATGTAGCATATTTCAAACCGCTTATACGGAAAAGCCCTTGCCAGTTCATGGATTTCACGATCTGCAGGATTGGGCGTCACCAGGACGATCTTGTCGCCCTGGTTTTCCGCGAGGTCATACGGGAGCAGCTTGAGCTTCAGCATGTGCTGGAACGTGGACTCGGGTAAAGCGCGCAGGATCTTGTTCACATCCGAAGGAAGCAGCTTGCGTACCGTGCGATCAAGTAGCGACACGGTCCTGAATGCGTAGTACTGTGCGACAGCCTGACGGAGCGGTTCACGCGGAACGGCCAGGACTTCTTCGAGTATCTCGGCCAGGCCGCGTTTGTCTTTTTCGTTCCGCCGCTTCCATTCAGAAGCGTCAGATGCCTGCTGCTGGGTGATGACACCTGCCTTGATGAGGTGTTCCAGAAAAGCAGTGAGCGGCTGACGTGGCGCAACATGTACGGGCCGGGGTGTTGGCGATGCAGTATCTGGTGCTTTGTTATCCATTGGTGGCCGCCATTATCCTGCTTTGGATTCCCTGGCGGTTTTGAGTTTCTCAATGAGATTGAGAATCTGGTCGATCGGTGTTGTCTTGCTGAAGAAGTAATCGATGGCAGGATCGATCACGAGGTTCCGTGTGTGTTCGTCATCGTAGCCTGACATGAAGATAAAGGGCACGTCCTGGGCGTCGGTGAATTCACGTACGTAGTCGTGGAATCGGGCGCCGTCAAGCGTGGGCATGAAGACGTCGGAGACAATAAGATCAACCTTGTCAAACTCCAGGGACTCCCGTGCCTGTTTTCCGTTCTCCGCCAGGACTACGTCGTAGCCGTGTATACGGAGGACGTCCCCCATGACGTTCAGAAATCCCCGTTCATCGTCAACTAGAAGAATTTTCATGCCTTTCTGCCTCACCTTGGTCAATCGGACCAGAAATCACTGCGGATTACTAAGCAAATCCTGCGCCAAACTTCCTGCGCCTGACTTGATTATCAGGGGGGGGGGATGGGGGTGGAGGAAGGAGTGGGCCCTGTAGGACTCGAACCTACGACCCGCAGATTATGAGTCTGCTGCTCTAACCAACTGAGCTAAGGGCCCGGAACACTCCTGAAGAAGGGTGATCCAGCAAAATACAGCCATCTGTCTAAATATACGAATCCGCATGCTCAGCAGCAAGTCAGGAAGGCAGTATTACCAACGCCCGGATCCTGGGGGAAAGGGGCCGGAGGGCCATTTTTTTTGACAGAATTGCCGGATCCTGAGAGTGATGTCTGCTCATGCTCTTCCGCACAGCGCGCGGCCCCGGGCCGGAGTATATTAGCACCACACTCTTTCACTGCTTCACCGCGGACCCTCGTGTCCGCATACGCGATTTTTCTACCTCTTGGGAGTTCTGCCATGAAAAAGGCGACCCACGCTGATGCCGTCCTCATTGCACGGTCAATGAACATGAAAGTAGATATTGTGTGGGACATCATTGGAGGGATGAACTACGCCTCCTATTCCGAGCTGGTGATGGCGGTGTTGATATGCCTGAAACCACTCCCCCTTGAACGGTTTACCTCGTCCGACTGAGAGCCGGGATGCCGTCACAATGAATAACGGAGATCAAACATTGATACAACCCCGAATTGCCACACACGCCGAAGCCGTGTACATTGCACGTTCCCTGAATCTGCATATTGAATCGGTCTGGGAGATCATCCGGGGGCGTAACTACTGCTCCTATACTGAGCTGGAGACGGCCGTTCATACGGCCTTCCTCTGCAGTCATGAAAAATCTGCAGCCGGTCAGCTGCCGGACCGGTTGAATGTGCTGGGGGCGTAACCTTCGTATCCAACCGCAGTTGACATCCTCTGCGGATTTGCGTACATTTATCTGCGACTCTCTGCATAACCCACCCGGGATCTAACGTCCCTTCGTACTGCTCGCCGGGACAGTTCTGCAACGTGTTCCGCAGGAGGATCACATGGCTAAAGGAAAATTCATCTTGCATCATTGCGCTCATTGCGACAGGGATGCAAGAATGGAGCTGATTGGATCCACCGAGCAACAACCGGATCGATCATGGTTCCGGTGCACCCGCTGTCGCCACGTGTCTCTTTTGAATATCGACGAACTTCGCCGGGAACAGGAAGAGTCAAAGAAGAAGCTGGATCGTGCCGATGCCGCGGAGTATACCCCCGATAAGACATACCGAGTTGGAGAAGCAATTTTTCATTCGGACTGGGATGATCTGGGCAAGATTGTTTCAAAAGAACGCACCTCCGGGGGAGGAAGCGCCATCGTTGTTTCGTTTGAAAAACTCGGCGAACGGCGCCTGCTGGAGAGTGTGGTAAGCAGTCATGATACTATGGAATGACCGAAAGGAGGTGAACACGATTGGTCGGCATTGTGGTTTCTGAAAACGAACCCATCGATCGTGCGATCAAACGCTTTAAGAAAAAGTATGAACGTTCAGGCGTTCTGAAAGAATTCAAGAAACGCGCATACTTCACCAAGCCTTCAGTAAAAAAGCGGATGAAACGCCTCAAAGCGATCAGACGCGCTCTACGGAACGCGTCCGAGCAGTCCTGATACAACGAAACCCACCGCAAGGTGGGTTTCGTGTTTATATACTCTGACTACGTCTCGCCAGCAATCCCACCGCAGCCGGCGGACCTATGCAGAGCAGTGTAGGGATGGGCCCGCTATTGCGGCATGATTCCGTCTGACGATTCCCCACTCTCCGGCCCCTTATCCACCGCCTTAAGCTCCTGCACTTCCTTGCGGATCTCCTGGGCCTTCCTCTTGAGTTCGTTCATGTGCTTACGAACCCTGGTACCGGCAGATTTATTCCCTTTTTCGAAGAATTTTACAAAATCCTTCTCGAATGTTGCCACCAGATCTTTGAGTTCCTGGAGTCTGTCCATCGTTGTCCCTCCTCAGGGATAGTTATCGTGAACGTGTGAGTGCTTTCTCATACTCCTTGCGTAACAGCGCCAGCGCGACAGTGCGGCGATCATACAGACGTTTTAAGCGACGCGGCCGACGGCGGGCCAGAGCGTATGAGGTGAGTATAGGCATTGCCACTGTCGAATCAAGGTACGCCACAACGGTGCTCGGCAACTGTGCTGGATCAACCTTCCCCCAGCTCACCGCTTCTGATGGAGTTGCCCCCGAAACCCCGCCAGTGTCCGGCCGGGCATCGGTAATCTGCAGGAAAAAGTCGTGACCTTTTTCCTTGATCTTCAAAACTTCCTGAATCTGAGGTTCCGTTTGAAGTATAAAATTCTTGGGTGACCCTCCTCCAAAAATCAGAACCCCGCTTTTCCCCCCCCGGCGTTTTGCGTCCAGCACCAGCGCGGCCGTCTCATTCACGTCAAGAAGTACGTCAATACGCACCCCAAACCCTGAAAGTGCAGTCTCGGCAATATTCATCCCGATCGAGCTGTCGCCGGGTGAAGAAGTATAGACCGGGACCCCACAACGGTATGCTGACGCGAGAATGCTCGAAGTGGGGATTTTCAGGATCTTTTCCCTCTCGGCAACGTATTTCCCCAGAAGATAATGAAGCTCGGCAGTCCCCATCTCCTTCTGAAATTCAGGATTCCTCAAAACCGTCCGGAAAAACTCATCCGTGCTCAGCAGAACTTCATAATCGAACAGAATATCATAAATCCTGATAACCCCCTCTTTACGCAGTAAAACATCGTCCACAAAAGGAGTCCCCTTGTGCAGCGTGTGGCCGATGGAAAAATGGGTGTCGTGGTACAAATTGGCACCGGTACTCACAATCCAGTCTACAAAGCCATTCTCGAGCAGCGGGACGATGCATGTACCTCCCAGTCCGGCCGGGGTAAGCGCCCCCGTCAAACTCATCCCCACAGTGACATCTTTTTCCAGCATCCTTTTGGCAAATAACTGGCACGCATCGCTCAAACGGCCCGCATTGTACGCTTGAAAATACCTCTCAACAAGTTCTGTTACGGGAATGTCTGCCGGGATCGGAGATGTTTCTATCGGCTTTCCCTTTAGCAATCCGCTTTTATGGGTTTTCATTGAACATTAGGATGAAGAAAACAGGATAACCGTACCTGCACAGAAGAAGGCGATTTTGGATGAAAAACGCAAGTACTTTTTCCTTGACTTGTGCCTCCGGATTACTTATTTTTATTTAGACTAATTATAAATAAGGGCTCTTTTATGAATGCCGAAGCTGCGCAAGAGATACTCGCGAAGCACCTCAGGACCAACGGAAACCTCCGCTCAACGTCATCCCGTCTCGCTGTGCTGGATGCCGTTCTCCAGAGTCAGGGACATTTTGATGCAGAGAGCCTCTACTACCGGATGATCTCCGGCGGAATAAAAATATCCAAAGCCACCGTGTACAATACACTCGATCTGCTTCAGGATTGTGGCCTGGTTTCGAAATACCGTTTCACCGAACACAGCTCCCGATATGAAAAAGCTTTCGGACGCCCTCACCATCATCATCTGATCTGTCTCGAGTGCGGAGACCTGATCGAATTTGTTAATGAACGGCTGAACCGCATACAGGAGGATGTCTGCAACGAGAAGAGTTTTTCCCCCCAGAGCTCCAGCCTGCAGATATTCGGGACATGCGCCAAATGCAAGAAATCAAAATCCTGAAGGAACCGGTCATGCCGAACACCCCGCTCACATTGAGTTCTCTCTCCCCCGGCGATTCAGCCACCGTCACAGACCTCCGGGGTGTCCGGGGAGTCGCACGGCAGCGGCTGCTCGAAATGGGCGTCATGCACGGAGCACGCATACGATTTGTCCGCCGGGCGCCTTTGGGCGATCCCATTGAGATTCACCTGAAGGGATACCGTCTTATGCTCCGCGAAAGCGAAGCGAGCGGCATCTCCGTTCTCCTGGAAAAGGCAATATGACCTCAGTGTCCAAGCAGTCGGGCGCAATCCGGTACGTTGCCCTGGTTGGAAACCCGAACTCCGGGAAGACCACATTGTTTAACTCCCTGACCGGACACCGGCAAAAGGTGGGAAACTATCCGGGTGTCACCGTCGAGAAAAAAGAAGGCCGTCTCAGGCTCTCGCCTGATCAAGAGATCAGACTCCTCGATCTGCCGGGTACATACAGCATGTTTCCGCAATCCCCGGACGAACACCTCGCCACGGATATCTTGCTTGGCCTCACCGACCACACCAATGCCCCCGATCTCGTCCTCTGTGCCGTAGACGCCACAAACCTCGAACGGAATCTGTACCTGGTCACACAGCTCATCGATCTCCACATTCCGCTGGTCGTCGCACTGACTATGGTGGATCTCGCTCGTCGGCAAGGCACCACCATCGACATTCCTGTGCTGTCCCGCTTCCTTGGCTGCCGTGTGGTGCCGGTTGTGGCCCATCAGGGGGAAGGCCTGGATGACCTCAGGGATGCGCTCCTGAAGGTTCCACCCCCGAACGGACACAATCCCGCATGGCAACTCCCGGAACCGCTCCAGAAAGAGTGGACCCGCGTACGCGACCACCTGCACGAGGCCTACCACCTCACCGTGCCGGTAGCAAATCATGAAGCCACTGAACTTCTGAATTCCCCCGAAATGCTCGCAGAACGGGCCAATCGATACGACCCGGCGTTCGTCGAGCAGCTGCGCACGAACATGCTGAAACTGGATTTTCTCGGGATTGATCGGCAGTCGGCATTTGTCGAATCACGGTATTCGTGGATCCGCGACGTCCTTTCACTCACCGTGCGCACACCAGACCAGTCAACGCCGAGTGTGACCGACCGGATCGACCGTATCGTCACCCATCGGTTCTGGGGATTTTTGATCTTTCTGGCGATCATGGCATTCATGTTCCAGAGTATCTTCAGCTGGGCAGCACTCCCCATGGAGTGGATTGCGGGTGGATTTGAAGCTCTCGGCCGGACCGTCAGCGGGGCACTTCCCCCGGGGGATCTCCGGGACCTTCTCATTGACGGCGCGCTTGCGGGTGTTGCGGCCGTGGTGACGTTCCTTCCGCAAATCGTGTTCCTCTTCTTCTTTCTTGGTTTGCTGGAGGATTCCGGATACATGGCCCGGGCGGCATTCATTATGGACAGACTGATGAGCAAGGTCGGCCTCCACGGGAAGTCCTTTATTCCACTGCTCGGCTCGTTTGCCTGTGCTATCCCGGGAATCATGGCCACCCGGACCATCGAGAATCCCAAGGACCGGCTCGCAACTATTCTCGTTGCACCTCTGATGAGCTGCAGCGCACGTCTTCCCGTCTACTCCCTGCTTATTGCCGCGTTTATCCCCTCGACCGTGTTCCTGGGCGTTGTGTCCATTCAGGGATTAACGCTCCTTTCGATGTACCTCTTCGGCATGGTCATGGCTTTGCTGATGGCATGGGTGTTCAAAAAAACACTCCTCCGTGGTGCGCCGCCGGTATTCATCATGGAGCTCCCGCCTTACAAGATGCCATCTCTGAAGGCCGTGGTGCTGCAGGTATGGGACCGTGCCCTGGCGTTCTTGAAGACGGCCGGGACAATAATCCTCGGCGTTTCCATTCTGCTCTGGGCGCTGGCGTCATACCCCAAACTCGATGCTGCCGCAACACGCAGCGACCAGCTCCGGCACAGTTATGCCGGAAGAGCCGGCCTGATGATCGAACCCATCATCCGTCCGCTGGGCTTTGATTGGAAAATAGGCATCGGCCTGATTTCATCCCTTATGCAGCGGGAAGCATTTGTCAGCGCCATGGCAACCATTTACAATGTCCAGGGTGATGACGGTCAGGAAGTCTCTCTGCGGGATGCCATGAAGCAGGACCGGGATCCCCTGACAGGCGCACGGACGTTTACTCTGCTTACGGCCATGAGCCTCATGGTCTACTATGTACTCGCCATGCAATGTCTCTCCACCGTGGCAATCGTACGCAGAGAGACCAACGGCTGGAAATGGCCCCTCATTCAAGTAGCGTACATGACCGCCCTGGCGTATGGCGTCACGTTCCTTGTGCATCGGGGGGGACTCATGTTCGGGTGGGGAGCATAATATTATGGACTGGCAACAATACGCCGCGCTGGCTGTTGTCGCGTGTACAGCCGTGTTGATGATCGTGATGTGGATCCGGCGACTCCGCAAGGGATCGCAGGGCCGGTGCAGCAGCGGCTGCCGGTGTCCCTCACTTGAATTGTCCGCCGGCAAGCCGTATCTTGAAACACCATCAACTCGACCGGAGAAATGATCGTGAGTAAAACGACCGTCACACCCATCACTGAAGAGCAGGTGTACGAAGCGCTGAAACAGTGTTTCGACCCCGAGATCCCCGTTAACGTCGTGGACCTCGGACTTATTTATGATGTGAAGATCATCGAGGAATGGGTCGGCGTCAAGATGACCCTGACGACACCCGGATGCGGCATGAGCGGAATAATCGCGCAGGACATCAAGAATCGCGTCCTGGCACTACCCGGCGTAAAGGAAGCGGATGTCCGGATTGTGTGGGAGCCGGCGTGGACTCCGGAACGGATGTCTGCGGACGCAAGGAAACGGCTGGGGTTCGGAGGGTAGGAATCAGGCTTCGGGAGTGCGGCGCGACGGCTGTCGTCCGAGAGCCTTGCGGAGCTCCAGCAGCGGAAGGAAATCCGGGTCCGCTGCCTGCCAGAAATTAAGTAACCGATTCCCGATCACCCACGCCATCTGTTCGTCACCTATGTCATGGTAGATCAGGGCGAGCGTCAGAAGGGCCTCCGGCGCTTGAGGATTGATCGCAAGCGCGTTCTCGATCGCATCGATCGCCCGTTCCCACGCTCCCCGTGCTCGCAACACGCGGGCGAGGTATATGTACACCGATACCCGCGTGAACGGTGAAGATGTCTCCATCGCCTCCCGGCATTCCGCTTCTGCCTCGTCGAACTTGCCTTCTTCTGTAAGAAGGCGCGCGCGCACCAGGTGATAACCCTGCATCAGGTGTGTATCCGTGAGGTCTCTTCGGTCCAGTTCAGCGCGGAGACTGTCGACCACTTCCCACCCCTCCGCAAAACGCCGCAGTTTTCCCAGAGCAACCGTGAGCCCGCCCGTTACTCCCACGTAACTTGAATCGATTTCACGGGATGCACGAAAGAAGGCAATGGCCTCTTCGTATCTTCCGCGCTGGAGCTCTGCGATACCCTTGACTCTCAGCATGCCGGCCTCTGTTTGCACATTCGCCGGCAGAAGGCGGACTGCTTCTTCGTACTGACGCTCTGCGTCCCGCAATCTTCCCTTTATCAGATACACGGACCCGATCTCGCGGATAGCGTACCAGTAGTCCGGCTTGATCTGCAGAGCTTTCTGATACTGATCGAGGGCCTCATCGTACCGGCCCGATCGAACGAGAATATCGCCGTAGCTGGCAAGCGGATCGGGCTCCTGGGGAGCCATGCGCATATACCGCTGCATATAGAAGACCGCTTTTTCCGGCTCACCCAGAATCGAGTAGGTATATCCGAGTGACATGATGCCCAGTGCAAAGCCGGTATCCTTTTCCACACCCTGGCTGTACAAACGGACGGCGGCCTCATAATTCCGTTCGAGTTCGTAACCCTGCCCCCGGAACAAGTACACTTCAGTTTCTTCGGGGTACAGCCGAATGAGGGAATCAGCAAGCGCGGCTTCAAGTCCACGCTGTTCGCTGATGCGGTAGGACCAGAGCCGTATGAGCCGCTGTTCCCGCAGGGTGGCATTCCCGGAAAGGCCGACGGCACGGGAAATTGCCGATCGTGCATCGGGAAGATTCCCCGCCCAGAGATGCACCAGTGCAATACGCCCCCATGCGATCGCAAACATTGAGTCGGCTGCAACGGCCTTGTCCAACGACTTCAATGCGTCCGCGTAATTAAACCGCTGCCATTGCTGCACACCTGTCTCAACCCACTGCACTGCCTCCTGCGAATCCGTCGTCCACCGCCGGTCCCCACCACACCCCGGCTGGAGTGCCGCCAGGGAAATGACAAACAGGCTTCCGGCGAGGATCCGTATCATCTCTCTCCCCCCTGGGCATCCGATTGCCCTGTGGCTTTCTCGGTGACCTCCCTCAACTGCCCCACGTACCCATCAATTTTATCCAGGGACTGGTTGAGCGCGACGTAGTACTCTTCCCGTTTCTCCTGTTCCGGCTTGGCGGTCTGCAAAAAATACACCGCCATTCTGAGTATCCCCAGTGGGTTGCTCATATCATGGATGATTTTGCGAAGGGACGTATGGATTTCTTCCATGTGGCGTATCAGCGCCTCACGGTCCATCTTTTCAATGGGGAGGTTGTCAGACATCGGTTCTACGCTCAGGGCCAGCGCGCATTTTCTATGTTGGTGATTTCCCGGAGGAGGTCTTTTTTTGTAAATCTGGACTTGCTCATCAATCCCGACACCGCACCACCGAGCTGTTGTGTGATCTCGTCATCAACATCCATGGACGTCAGCACGATGATCGGGATGGCCCGCGTGGCGGGAATCTGCCGCAACTGTTGAGCGACGGCGAATCCCGACATCTCGGGCATCATCAGATCCAGAAGAACAACGTCGGGATGCTCGCGCACTGCCATCGTCACCCCGTCCGCCCCCTCGTGTGCCTTCAGAACCCGATACCCTTCGTTTTCCAGAATCAGCTGCACCAGATCCGTTGCGGCCGGATCGTCGTCAATGACCAGCACCGTGGGCTTTTTCTCATCGCGCGACGGGAGCACATGCACCCGGTCGAGCGCCTGCACCAGATCATCCCTGTGGACGGGTTTTACGAAGTACTCCACGGCGCCAAGACTGAACCCCAGATTCTTTTCGTCTACTATGGATACGATAATAATCGGAATATGTTTACAAAGAGGATGGCTCTTAAGCTCTTTCATTACCTGCCAGCCGTCCTTTCCGGGCAGGATAAGATCCAGCGTAATCACGTGCGGATGGAGTCTTTTCGCCATATCGATGGCATCCGGTCCATTTCGGGCGATTTCCACCATGTAGCCGGCTGATTCGATATACAGACGGAGCAAGTCCCCCGCCTGAGGGGAATCTTCAACAATAAGTGCGAGAGGCTTTTCTCCCCCCTCTTTTCTCCAGTTTTCCCTCTTGAGAGCATCCAGCAGCATTCCCGCCTGCATAATACGTTCGGACGTCGCGTCCACAATCAGCGGAATCCTGAAAGACACGGTGGTCCCCTTTTCCCATTCACTCTCGACCCATATGGTTCCCCCGTGGAGCTCAACAAGTCTCTTGGTAATCGCAAGACCGAGCCCGACACCCTCTTTGTTCTTCTTTTTACCGCTCTCTGCCCTGCGGAACGGCCGAAACAGTCCGGTGATTTCCTCAGGCCGTATTCCCGTGCCAAAATCTTTCACCGAAAACGTCATGTCATTCCCCACCCGGCGTGAGGAGACGATGACCTCCCCGCCATCCCGGCTGAACTTGATTGCGTTGGAGACAAGGTTGATGAGAATCTGCTTAAACCGGGTTTGATCCACGACCAGATCGTCCAGTTCGGGATCAAGATCCCACGAACACCGGATCTGTTTCGTTTCGAGCTGCGCTCCCAGAACCCGCGGAATCGTCTCTTCAAAGTACGAGGCGGGATAACTTGCGATGTGCAGTTCGAGCTGTCCCGCTTCGATCTTCGAAAGATCCAGGATGTCGTTAAGAATCTGTTGCAGGTGCTTGCCGCTGGTCTGGATATTCTTCATGAACTCCTCGATTCTCTCGGGGGGCATGTCGTGCATGTCGGCCGACAGCAGATCCGAGAACCCGATGATGGAGTTCAGAGGTGAGCGCAGTTCATGGCTGAACATCGCCAGAAATTTCTTCAGTGTATCGCTTGCTTCGAGCGTCTTTTCAGTCTGGGATTCCAGCTCCAGGTTCTTCATCCGGAGGTCGTCGAGCAGGCGCGTGCGGCTTAAACCGATCGCGATATCATTGGCGACGACGGAGAGAATGTCCAGGTTCTCGCGCGCGAATTCCGGATCCTTGATCGACACCATCTCGATCACGCCGTGGACTTCATGCTGAACCAGAAGCGGAACGGCAATCACCGAGCGGAGATGCTGGTCGTCCAGCGCCCCGTGGAGTAACCGGCCCATTGTGCTTTCTTCGAGTCCGGCCGAAACCACCGGTTCCATACGATACGCCGATCGGGCGGCGCAGGAAGGCGCATCCGCACGAACGGGCTGGTGGACAACATCGGCGGGGAAATCGATGTCCAGCGATGCCGGTGCAACAAGCCGGAGTTCGTTGCTGCGCGCATCGTACAGATACACGCACACAAGATTCGCCGGGATCTCCTCAAACGCCGCGAGAACCTCGGCCGTGCGCTGACAGAGATCATCGACATGCCGGGCGCCATTGATGGCCTTGGATATATCCACCATGATTTCTTTCTGGCGCTGATCACGCTTCTTCTCTGTAATATCCTGAAAGAACACCGACAGGCCTTCTTCTGCGGGATAAATCCGGACATCATACCACTTTTCAAAGCGGTCATCCCGGTATGCCGTTTCAAAACTCTGAAACTCCCTTGTTTCCATGGCAAGGCGGTACATCTCGCCGAGCAGGGCACCGCGGGCATTTGGAAAAACGTCAAAAACATTGCGGCCGAGCACGGCGGATGAGGACATCCCCGTACCTGCTTCTGCAGCTTTGTTCCAGTACGTGATCAAGAACTCATCATTCATGGCAAAAAAGCCACCGCTGATGCTTTCAAGGATACTTTCGTAGCGGATTGTATTCGACATGAGGCTCAGAGGCACCTGAAGTGTTGGTCAGGGGGGAATTTCGAACCCTAAATACCTAATTTTACAGTGAAATGCAAGCAGAATATTAAGTTCCACTTGAGGGAGCGGGGTTCAAAGGCATGAGACAGCGGGAAACACCACAATGGAGGGAGAATCACACATCGTGACAGGCTACATACTTGCCAGGGAAGACCCCGTGAGTAATTCCAGCGCCTCTTCGTACTTCCTGGAAGTCGTAGTAATGACGTCGGACGGAAGGGGCGGTCCGGGCGGTCGTTTGTCCCACTGCAGTGTCAACAGATAGTCGCGCACAAATTGTTTATCAAAACTGGGCTGGGAGCCCCCTGGGGTATATGCGTCAACGGGCCAGAACCGTGACGAGTCGGGCGTGAGAGCCTCGTCAATCCAGACGATGCGGCCGGTTTCGTCTTCCCCGAACTCAAACTTTGTATCAGCGATGATGATGCCGCGCGTCCGCGCATAGGCAGCCCCCTCCCGGTAAATACGCAAAGAGAAATCCCGTACCTGGCGGGCGCGCTGTTCCCCGATGAGGGTGGTCATCTCCTCGAAGGTGATATTCTCATCATGCGATCCGATCTCCGCTTTCGTCGTCGGAGTAAAAATCGGATCCGGAAGCTCGTCTGATTCCCTCAACCCCGCGGGCAGCGTAATGCCGCAGACCATACCCGTTCGCTTGTACTCATTCCATCCCGATCCGGACAGGTATCCGCGAACAATACACTCGACCGGCAACGGTGTCGTTTTGCGTACGAGCATGCTGCGCCCGGCAAAAATCTCAGGCCGCGAACAAAATGGTTCGGGGAAATCTCTGTAGGCGGTGGAGAGAACATGATGCGGGACGATGTGGCCGAGTCTCTGGAACCAGAAGGCGGATATCTGCGTCAGCACCTTCCCTTTATTGGGGATCCCTTCCGTAAGGACGACGTCAAATGCGGAAATACGGTCCGTGGCTGAAAGCAGCAGACGGTCGCCCAGATCGTAAATGTCGCGCACCTTCCCCTGCTTTGAAGGAAGTATGGAGCCGTGAGCCGTTGATGTCACAACCTGTGATGGACCGGAAGCGGGGGGATTACCGTTCGAAGCTTGCACCAAGGATCTCCTCAATAGTACCGCGGACGATCGTGGATGTCGGCGGAACAGCAGCAGTCGCCCGGCTAATACTCTCCAGCTTCATGCCTCGCCATTCCGTCTGAATTTTTTCCTGAACAAAGTCCTGAACCGCTTTCTGCACGTTCTGTAGCTGACTCTTGCCCTTGCGAAGAGGGTCAACAAAAAGATCAACCTTGATCTCGTTGCTCGAGATACGCGTTGGGACGAGCATGTAGTTCAGTGAACCGGACGTGCGCCATGCGTAGGTGCGTTCGGCCTTGTTAAACGTCGAGGGAATGTGCAGCAGGGTACGTTCATCAGTGCGTGGAACCAGTGTGAGCGTAACGCGCTCGCATTTGTGGGACTCACGGGATGTGTTCATTGGTGGAGAGCTCCTTTGACAAATCGGCTGGCCGGAGTGAGAACCGCTCTGCAATAATATACCATAGAACACCGGCGTAAGCAAGAGGGGGTTTGAGGGGTATCAGGATGCTGTGACGCAGCGCACACCTGTTGTCACATCATGCCGCCCCGGGTGTGCCGGCGCTCATTCCGTCGGTTGAGGAAAGCGGGCGTTTACTCCGAGCGCGCGCTCCAACAGGTCCAGATAATCCGAGCGGGTGATTTCCACAGCCCCGAACTGAACCAGATGCGGAGTAAGAAATTGCGTGTCCAGCAGCAAAAATCCCCCTTTTTTTAGCTGTTCCACCAGTGCAACGAGAGCCAGTTTTGAAGCGTTTTGGAGCAGACTGAACATGGACTCGCCAAAAAATGCCCCCCCGATTGCGACCCCATAAAGCCCTCCCACCAGCGTTTGGTCTTTCCAGGTCTCAACCGTGTGCCCGTACCCGCGCTGAAAGAGTTGTACGTACGTCTGAATGATCTCTTCGGAAATCCATGTCCCCTCCTCCCGGTTTGCGCATTCCCGTATTACCTGCTCGAAGCAGGTATCAAACCGGATGGAAAACGTTTCGTTCCGAACGGCGCGCCGGAGACTGCGCGGGATGTGAAACGAATCGAGAGGAATAATCGCGCGCGGTTCCGGCGAATACCACGATAGGGGCCCGTCACGATGTTCTGCCATCGGAAAAAAACCCAGCCGGTAGGCCGCCAGCAGGAAGTCTGCAGAGAGTGCTTCGTTGTGAGACGGCGCGGACATTCGTTCCGGATCAGGTGGTCAGCGAGACCACGACCTTGCCGATCGATTGCCTGTTCTGAAGGTAACGATGGGCCTCGACAATCTGGTCAAAGGGGAAAACCTTTCCGACGAGGGGCCTGATGACGCCAAGCGTATACCACGTCAACAGCTCAGTCGCAGCCTGTTCAAAGTACCGTTCATTGCCGCTGATCAATCCGAGGTTGAACCCGAAGATACCTTTATTGGTATGGATGAGGCTCGGCGGAAAAATGGGTTTCATCTGTTCATACGCATCGGCTATCATACTGCGGGTCAGACTTCCGTTGGCGGTGGTCATGGACGAAACGCCAAGCAGAAGATACCGTCCCATGGGAGCAAGCAGGTTCCAGCTCTTTTTGAACACCTCGCCGCCGACCGAATCCATCACGACATCAACGCCATATCCCGCCGTACGACGTTCAATCTCTTTTTCAAACGGCGTGGTGGTATAGTTAATCACGTGGTGTGCCCCGAACGAACGGGCGAGTTCCGTCTTTGCGTCCGTCCCGGCGGTCGCAAACACTTCCGCGTTAAGGTGCCGGCCGATCTGCAGGCAGGCCAGTCCGACCCCTCCTGCTGCCGCATGTACGAGCAGGCGTTCGCCCGTCCGGAGGTTCGCCAGACGTACAAGCCCGTGATAGGCGCTGAGCATCGAGACAAGAAACGAGGCCCCTTCTTCATACGACATCTTCTCCGGAATCACCGTCGAGTTGTACTGATTCACCAGCACATACTCGGCATGACTTCCCAGTTTGCTGTATCCCATGATTCTTTCGCGACCGGAGAATTTTGTCACCCGTGGACCGATTCGCACAACATCACCGGAGAATTCAAGTCCGGGTATATACGGAGGTTTTGGAGTGCCGGGATAGGCCCCGAACCGTCCGACGATGTCGGCGAAATTCAGGCCGATGCACCGGACGCGGGCAAGAACCTGATGAGGACCGGGTTCGGGGACGGGGGCCTCGCCCATCTGCAGGACATCCGGACCCCCGTATCGTGTCACAAAGACTGCTTTCATACTTTTCGTGGCCTCCGTACGACATACCGTTCATGCATATCTGTCAGCCGGCGCTGCGACACGATATCCAGGTCTTCGTCATCCTTGTTGCGTTTGACGAACATCTGGAACAATTCCTCTTCCGAACGGGTCAGTTTATGGGAATAGTCCCTCAGTTCCCGGATCATTCGTTGTTGTTCGGCATGTGTCATAGGCGTTCCCTGTGTCCGATGGTACGGAAAAAAAACGGAAGTCTCAAACCGGTCGCCTTGCATTTGTGGAATGGAATTTTTACTCTGAACATCAACGAATCTGGAGCAGCATGCGGACGGCACCATTCTCCTTGCGGTCAGCGGTAGGGTTGATCCGGCCAAAACAGTGGACCAAGAATTTTTTTGTTCTTGCCCCGCTGATCTTTGCACAGGAGCTCTTCCTCATGGAGCCACTTGTGTTTGCGCTCCGTGCCTTTGCAGCGTTCTGCATCACCGCGAGCGCCGTCTACATCATCAATGACATGATTGATGTGGAGGCGGACCGCGCCCATCCGAAAAAGCGCTTCCGGCCGCTGGCTGCCGGCACCATCTCAAAAACCGAGGCGTTTCTCATCCTCGGAGCCCTTCTGATTGCGGATGTGCTGCTGGTGTGGGGGATGAACGACAAGTTCCTCCTGTTCGTCGGTGCATACTTCCTGATGAACCTCGCCTATACGTTCAAATTGAAGGAGGTATTCCTCCTGGATGTCTTCATTATTGCCGCGGGATTTATGCTGCGGGTACTCGGCGGGGCGTACGCAATTTCAGTGTACGTTTCCAGCTGGATAATTCTCTGTACACTGTTTATCTCCCTCTTTCTCGGGTTCGCAAAGAGGCGCGGTGAAATGGTGGCCATGCAGACGGCCGGGACTCCCTCTGAACGAAAAGTGCTACAGCATTACCGCGTTGATGTGATCGACCAGATGTTGACCATCACCGCGGCAGGAACCGTCATATCCTATGCCCTGTACACTGTGGCGCCGCGTACCGTCGAAATGTTCGGCACCGACAGGCTCATCTATACAACCGTCTTCGTGATGTACGGCATATTCAGATACATGCACCTGGTTCACACAACGGAGTCTGTGGAGAATCCGGCCGCGCTCGTCACATCTGATTTCCCGATCATCGCCAACGTGCTTCTCTGGATAACGGCCTGTGTATTCCTCATTTACTTCAAAGGCCAGATCCCGTTCCTCCAGTGACCCTCCCCTCTCCGTTCCACATCGGAAAGGGCCGTACTCCCCCCCCCGAGCGTCGCTCCCGGTGTTGAGGAGCGCCTAATTCAGCCCGCACGATCCGCCGGAGCACCTCCCCGTGGCGCAGGATGGGACCTCAGGCTGGGTTCTCATGCTGAAGCTTGGTGCGGAAAGCAACCGGGTATGGCTCACCGACCCGCACGAAGGGCAGAGAACATCCTCGGCCACTTCGCGGACCTTGTGAAACACATCGTATGTTGTACCACACTCGTCACATCGGTAATCGTAAATCGGCATGCCGGTTCTCCTTCGTTGGCAGTTGGGTGCTGCGGATTTGATGCTTAAATCCGTGAAAAGGGTCTTGAATGCCACATCGTGCACACTTTATTTTGGCGCCCGGTCGTGAACTTCAAGCCCCCCGACACGTACAATAAGGAGAAAAGAGGTAAGAAATGAGCAAAAAAGGCAGACAATTGACTTCCCCTGGGCTTTTGGTTATATTCCTTCCGCTTTTCACCCGTCAGAATGGGTGGAACCATGCTCTAATCCGTTAGTGTTAGAGTACTGTAGGCGCAGAACTGTTGCGCGATTCATTTTTTAGATGGGGTCATGAATGGAAGGTAACTTTTCAAATCGGGTTCAGGATGTTATCCGCCTTAGCCGTGAGGAGGCGCTTCGCCTCGGACACGACTATATCGGTACCGAACACCTGCTCCTGGGTGTTATCCGTGAGGGCGAAGGTATAGCTGTAAAGATTCTCCGTAATCTCGGCGTTGATCTGTACAAACTGAAGAAATCCATAGAGGACACCGTCCGGACCTCCGGCGGCACCCTGACGATTGGGAATATCCCGTTGACAAAACAGGCCGAAAAGGTCCTGAAAATAACCTACCTGGAAGCAAAGCTGTACAAGTCTGATGTAATCGGAACCGAACATCTGCTCCTGTCCCTCCTCCGGGATGATGACAATATTGCAGCGCAGATCCTTCATCAATTTAACATTCACTACGATGTAGTGCGGGCAGAACTCGACAACATCATCAGCGGGAAACCTTCGAGTCCGCAGGCGCACCAACCCACACCCGAGAAAAAACCGGAGAAGTCGAAAACGCCTGTCCTTGACAACTTCGGACACGATCTGACAAAACTGGCTGGAGAGGATAAACTCGACCCCATTGTCGGACGGGAGAAGGAAATTGAACGGGTTGCTCAGGTTCTGAGCCGCCGCAAGAAGAACAATCCGGTGTTGATCGGTGAACCCGGAGTCGGCAAGACCGCCATTGCAGAGGGTCTGGCCATGCGCATCATGCAGAAGAAGGTCTCGCGTGTGTTGCACGGTAAGCGCGTCGTTACGCTCGATCTGGCGGCGCTGGTTGCGGGAACAAAATACCGCGGCCAGTTTGAGGAGCGTATGAAGGCCGTCATGAACGAACTGGAGAAGGCCAAGGACGTCATCCTGTTCATCGACGAACTGCATACCATCGTCGGAGCAGGCGGTGCCTCCGGCTCGTTGGATGCATCAAACATGTTCAAACCCGCCCTTTCGCGCGGCGAACTTCAGTGTATCGGCGCGACAACGCTTGATGAGTACCGTCAGTACATCGAAAAAGACGGCGCGCTGGACCGCCGGTTTCAGAAGATCATGGTTGATCCCACAAGCGTGGACGAGACCATTCAGATTCTGATCAACATCAAGCACAAATACGAAGAACATCACGGGGTCCATTACACCGACAAGGCCATAGACGCGGCCGTTCGTCTGAGCGACCGGTATATTACGGACCGGTATCTCCCCGACAAAGCCATCGACGTTCTGGATGAATCGGGCTCCCGGGTACACCTGGCCAATATCCATGTGCCAAAGGAGATCCTTGACCTGGAAGGTGAGATTGAAAAGATAAAACAATCAAAAAACCAGGTCGTAAAGAGCCAGAACTTTGAAGAGGCCGCCAGACTACGCGACATGGAGAAGAAACTCCTCAGCGACCTTGAGATTGCCAAGCGGGAATGGGAAATGAAGGCCCAGGATACGGTCCATGATGTGTCCGAGGAACATATGGCCGACGTGGTCGCGATGATGACCGGCATCCCGGTGAACAAGATCGCCGAGTCCGAATCCGCCAAGCTGCTGAAGATGGAAGAGGCGCTGAAGGAACAGGTCGTCGGACAGGACGAGGCCATTGAGAAGCTCACAAAAGCGATCCGTCGAACACGGGCCGGGCTGAAAGATCCAAAACGCCCGATCGGTTCCTTTATCTTCCTGGGCCCCACGGGCGTGGGAAAGACCGAGCAGGCAAAGGCTCTTGCGCGGTACCTCTTTGACACCGAAGATGCGTTGATCCGAATCGACATGAGCGAGTACATGGAGAAGTTCAGCGTGTCGCGCCTTGTCGGAGCTCCTCCCGGCTATGTCGGGTATGAAGAAGGCGGCCAGCTTACCGAAAAAGTCCGCCGCAAACCGTACTCGGTGGTCCTCCTGGACGAGATCGAAAAAGCACACCCGGATGTGTTTAACATCCTCCTTCAGGTCCTGGACGACGGCATCCTCACGGATAGTCTCGGACGAAAGGTGGATTTCAAGAATACGATCCTGATCATGACGTCAAACATCGGAACCCGGGACCTGAAACGGGGGGGGATGGGTTTTGGCACCGGATCCGCCAAAGATGAATACGGGGCGATGAAAAGCACCATTGAGGAAGCGCTGAAACGGGTCTTTAATCCCGAGTTCCTCAACCGGATTGACGACGCGATCATCTTCCACCCGCTCGAGAAGCACCATCTTCTTGATATTGTCCAGATTCAAATACGCGAGCTCACCAAACGGATTACCGCGCAGGGTGTGGAGCTTGAGCTCTCGAAACAGGCCCGGGAATTCCTGGCTGAGAAGGGGTATGACCCTGCATACGGCGCACGCCCGCTCCGGCGGGCTGTGCAGAAATATCTTGAAGACCCTGTCGCCGAGGAGCTCCTGAAGGGTAAATATCCGGAGGGGTCGGTGATCCGTGTGAAGGTCAACAAGAAGACCAACGAGCTGAAGTTCGTCGGTGCGCTGACCGAGAAGGGTGATAATGATGTCGAGGAGGAGGAGAAATCGGCAGATGTGAATTAGCGCCGAGGGCGGTGCGAACCACCCAGGTACAAGGACACAGCAACGGCGCCTAACCGGGCGCCGTTGTCATGTCAGATCGAAACAGCTTGATCAGCTCCCCCACCTTCCAGCGTTCAGCTCCCATCCTTATTATTTCGGCATTCTCGGGATCATCCAGCGTAATCACCTTTTTCCCCCGCTGTAAGGCCGCACGCACAAGGGAGGCAACCTCACCGCCCGCCCTCGCATAGGGCACAAAGAGAATCCCGGCAAGAGCAGCCACAAACGTATTGCGCATGCGGGCCAGGCCCCGGTCAACGCGTCGTTGTTTTTCAGTGAACGGCGAGAGAACCATCAGACGCCGGTCGGCAATGGCGGATCTCCACGCCACCGGGACGCTCCGGACGAGTACCCTTCTGGCCGGACAAAACACGAGCTGAACTCGGCGGAGAAGAAGTGTATCAAAACAGGTGCGTTCCATCGGGGAGTGGAATCCGCCAACAATGGTCGGGCCTTCAGGAATGGTAGTACGGATAAACCGATAGGTCTCCAGAAGCACCGAGCCCGGGCAATGGCCGGAACAGATGAGGCCGAGGGTGGGCCGTTGGAGCGGAGCAGTATCCCCGAGATACTGTAATGGCGTGGAGTGATCAAACAACTCCTCCCCGTTGCACCAATCGCGCCATCGGTGGATGCCGGGTGGGAGTACGGTGTCTCCGGGCAGGAGGGAGCGGATGGTAAGCGGAAGTTCAGGATAGAGTGGCCCGTGCAGGTGTCCGGTCATGCTGTCGCCTCAGTACTACTACACCGGACGACGTCCGTTTCCGGAGGTGCACCGCAGGGGGAAAAATACGCTAGCTCTGCAGACCTTCCCCACGGTGTTTCATCACGCGGGCCTGCGTGAGAAACACGACCTCTTCGGCAATATTGGTCGCCAGATCGGCAATTCGTTCCAGATTTCTGCTGACCCGTATGAGGTCCAGCCCTTCTTCCACCGGAAACGACTTTGTGCTGATCATTTTGATGACTTCTCGCGCATTGGAGCGGTTCAAGTCGTCGACCTGATCGTCCTGCCTGCACACCGCACGGGCTTTTTCGGGCTCAAGGTGGAGAAATGCGTCCAGCGCATCGCGGAGCATCGTACGCGTCATCTCCGCCATGGGCGGAATCTCAAGCAGCGTGGTGACGTGGGTGGAAGACGACAGGGTAAGCGCTGATTGGGCAATATTCACCGCGTGATCGCTAATCCGTTCCAGATCATTGTTGATCTTTTGTGCCGCGAGGACGAGCCGGAGGTCGCTTGCCACGGGTTTCTGCAGCGCAAGGATGTCCACAATGGCGTTATCGATCTCCAGCTCCAGGGCATCCACCCTCACATCTGTCCGTATGACCTGCTCGGCGAGGGGTATGTCTTTGTTGACAACCGACCGGACGCTGTCATGGAAGTTGTCCTCAGCCATGCTGGCCATTTTCATAAGCATGGTCTTAAGGCCCTCCAGTTCCCGTTCAAAGTACCGTTCCATACTTCATCCTCGCAGGTGGTAAGAGCCGGACTTAGCCGAACCGTCCGGTGATATATTCCTCGGTGCGTTGTTGCCGGGGAGCGGTGAAGATCTGTTTGGTTTCGCCGAACTCGACGATCTCCCCGAGGTACAGGAAGGCGGTATAGTCGCTGACCCGCGCGGCCTGCTGCATGTTATGCGTAACAATAACGATTGTGTACCGCTTTTTCAACTCCCGCATAAGCTCCTCGATGCGCAACGTTGCGATCGGATCAAGGGCCGAGCAGGGTTCGTCCATCAGGATGATCTCGGGCTTCATGATCAGCACGCGAGCAATACATAGGCGCTGCTGCTGTTCCAGCGAAAGACTCAGTGCGGAACTGCGCAGTCGGTCCTTCAGATCGTCCCATAACAGCACGCTGCGCAGGGCTTCTTCGACTTCACCCGGAAACTCCGCCTTGGTCCGGCTGCGGTGAATCTGCAGACCAAACGTAATATTCTCGGACACGGAAAGCGGAAACGGGTTAGGGCGCTGAAAGACCATCCCGACACGTTTACGCAGATCGATCAGGTCGATGCCCGGCCTGAAAATCTGCTCGCCGTGGACGCGGACGTCGCCGGTAACATGGACCCCGTCGATCAAATCATTCATCCGGTTGAATACCCGGACCAGTGTGGATTTGCCGCATCCGGAGGGGCCGATGAGGGCCGTAATTTTCCGTTCCTGGATATCCATGTCGACATCAGTAAGCGCACGAAACGTGCCGTAGTAGAGGTTCAGACGCCGGGTCTGAATAATGATGTTGTCCATAGATTATCCGAATTTCCCGGTCACATATTCATCCGTCCGGTGATCTGCCGGCGCTGTAAAAATCTTCTTCGTTTCGTCGAGTTCGACCATTTCTCCCATGAGGAAGAATGCGGTGCGGGTGCCGACCCGCGCAGCCTGCGCGACATTGTTGGTCACCAGCACAATCGTAAACCGCTCCTTGAGCATCACCATCGTCTCTTCGACACGGGCTGTGGAAATGGGATCCAAACCCGAGGTGGGCTCATCAAACAGGATGACCTCGGGCTTCCCGGCGAGCACGCGGGCGATACAGAGCCGCTGCTGCTGCCCTCCGGAAAGATTCATCGCCGGGGTGTTCAACCGGTCCTTTACTTCGTCCCACAGGTAGGCATCGCGCAGGCTCTGCTCGATGAGCTCATCAAGGCGGGCTTTGTTCCGCACGCCGTGCATCCGCGGCCCGTACGTGATGTTGTCCGCAATCGACATGGGCAACGGGAACGGCAGAGCAAAGACGATGCCCACACGTGCCCGGAGATCTTCGACGTCGATGCTATCGATATCCAGATCGGCAAGATGAATACTCCCGGTCTTACGATAACTCTCATTCAGGTCGTTGAGCCGGTTGAGGCACTGCAGGAAGGAGGTCTTCCCCGAGTTGGCGGGACCGATGATGGAAAAAATCTCATTACGCCGGATGTCAAGAGTCAGATCCTTCAGGGCGTACGTCTCTTTGTAGTAGACGTTCAGAGTGCGGACCGCGATATGCGTGGTCATGATCGTCACCACTTTTTCTTCTTGCGGAACCTGATACGCAAAATGATGGCTGCAAGGTTGAGCAGCAGCACCAGGAGCAACAGGACCAGGGCTGTGCCGAATCGGAATTCCTCGCGGATGCCGGGGACCTGCGTGGAGATCACATACAGATGGTAGGGTAACGCCATGGTCTGGTCAAACACCGATACCGGGAGTTTCGGCAAATAGAACGCTGCAACGGTGAAAAGGATCGGAGCAGTCTCGCCCGCGGCACGCCCCAATCCCAGAATTGTCCCTGTAAGAATTCCCGGCAGCGCATGAGGTAACACCGCGTGCCGGATGGTCTGCCACCTGCTGGCTCCGAGAGAAAAGCTGACCATCCGGAACGACCGGGGAACACTTTCCAGCGCCTCACGGGATGCCGTGATGATGACGGGCAGTATCATGATCCCGAGGGTAAGGGATCCGGACAGAATGGAGACCCCGAACCCGAAGAAGATCACAAAGATCCCCAGTCCGAAAAGACCATACACCACGGAAGGGACACCCGCGAGGTTGACGATTGCGAGTTTGATCAGGCGGCTGATCATATTGTCCCGTGAGTATTCGACGAGATAGACCGCAGAGAGGACTCCGAGCGGCACGGCGAACGCGATGGCGCCGACCACAAGATAGAGTGTGCCCAGAATGGCGGGGAAAATGCCTCCAGCATTCATGCCGTTTTCTGGCATACCAAGCAGAAAATCCAGACTGATCGCACTCGCTCCCTTTGCAAAGATGATGGCGAGCACGACAAGCACGGGCATCACGACAAGGAGTGTGCAGGCAAAGAGGATGCTGAATGCGATACGTTGTTCGGTGCGGACATTCATGATGGTCTCTACGTGCGTGTTGTCCGGTGGAGATACAGATCGGCTATACCATTGATCACAAACGTGATGACGAACAACACGATTCCGATGGCGAACAGCGCGGCATAGTGCTCGCCCCCCTGCACACTCTCACCCATTTCGGCGGCGATCGTGGCCGTGAGTGTGCGTACCGGCTGGAGGAAACTGTGCGGAATCAGCGCAGCATTGCCCGTCACCATCATCACCGCCATGGTCTCACCGATAACCCGCCCGATTCCCAGCATGATCGCTGCAAGCATCCCCGGCCGGGCTGCATACGCGACAATCCGCCAGGTCGTCTGCCATTTCGTGGCGCCCATGGCAATCGCTGCCTCGCGGTACTGGCGCGGCACGGCGGTCACCGCATCTTCGGCAATCGAGACGATGGTTGGCATCGCCATAAAGGCGAGCGTGATGGACCCGGTGAGTGCCGTAAGGCCGGTGGGCAGGCCAAAAACGTCTTTGATAAATGGACCGAGCGTGACCATACCGATAAAGCCGATCACAACGGAGGGGATAGCCGCAAGGAGTTCGATGCCCGCTTTGAGTGCTTCTCTGGTGCGGGTTGGAGCGATTTCGGCAATGTACAGAGCACTGGCCACACCGATTGGAACCGAGATGGCGGCGGCGCCGAGGGTGACGAGAATGGATCCGATGATAAGGGGGAGCACACCAAAC
>CAVQPT010000003.1:145000-279748 GCA_963714855.1 uncultured Bacteroidota bacterium
CTCTAACCACCTGAGCTACAGGCCCATACCAATGAACATTATAGTCGATGAGACAACGGTTGGTCCAAACTATCCCGTAATTGAAAAACGTGTGCATAGCCGCCAGTACCATCGATATCAAGACTCGCGGCCTCGTAGCAAACAGCGCCACCGTGAGATGGCTCTGCTGCGAGAGACTCCTTAGAAAGGAGGTGATCCAGCCGCACCTTCCGGTACGGCTACCTTGTTACGACTTAGCCCCAGTCACTGGTCTTACCTTAGACGCCTGCCTCCCTTGCGGGTTGGCGCAGCGGCTTCGGGTACTCCCAGCTTCCATGGCTTGACGGGCGGTGTGTACAAGGCCCGGGAACGTATTCACCGCGTCGTGCTGATACGCGATTACTAGCAATTCCAGCTTCATGGAGTCGAGTTGCAGACTCCAATCCGAACTGAGACCGCTTTTTTGGGATTAGCTCCACCTCGCGGCTTTGCAACCCTTTGTAGCGGCCATTGTAGCACGTGTGTGGCCCTGGGTGTAAGGGCCATGAGGACTTGACGTCATCCCCACCTTCCTCACTACTTGCGTAGGCAGTCCACTTAGAGTGCCCAGCTTGACCTGATGGCAACTAAGTGCAGGGGTTGCGCTCGTTGCGGGACTTAACCCAACACCTCACGGCACGAGCTGACGACAGCCATGCAGCACCTGTACCAGTGTGTATTGCTACAAGACCGACTTTCATCGGTTGGTCACTGGCTTTTCAAACCCAGGTAAGGTTCTTCGCGTTGCATCGAATTGAACCACATGCTCCACTGCTTGTGCGGGCCCCCGTCAATTCCTTTGAGTTTCAACCTTGCGATCGTACTCCCCAGGTGGGGTACTTAATGCGTTAGCTTTGGCACTGAACCTTGCGGCCCAGCACCTAGTACCCATCGTTTAAGGCGTGGACTACCAGGGTATCTA
Source organism: uncultured Bacteroidota bacterium (assembly GCA_963714855.1). GTDB lineage: Bacteria > Bacteroidota > Ignavibacteria > UBA10030 > UBA6906 > JAGDMK01. Next base: position 145,941 of record CAVQPT010000003.1, read on the forward strand.
ATCCTGTTTGCTCCCCACGCTTTCGCGCCTCAGTGTCAGTTACGGACCAGGAGACCGCCTTCGCTACCGGTGTTCTTCATGATATCTACACATTTCACCGCTACACCATGAATTCCATCTCCCTCTGCCGCACTCAAGACCCCCAGTATCGACGGCAATTCTACAGTTAAGCTGCAGGATTTCACCACCGACTTAAGAGCCCACCTACACGCCCTTTACACCCAGTAATTCCGGACAACGCTCGGATCCTACGTATTACCGCGGCTGCTGGCACGTAGTTAGCCGATCCTTATTCGCAGGGTACGGTCAATTCCCGCGTGATACGCGGAACATTCATCCCCTGCAAAAGAGGTTTACATCCTAACGGACTTCATCCCTCACGCGGCGTCGCTGCGTCAGCCTTTCGGCCATTGCGCAATATTCCTCACTGCTGCCTCCCGTAGGAGTCTGGACCGTGTCTCAGTTCCAGTGTGGCTGATCATCCTCTCAGACCAGCTACCCATCGTAGGCTTGGTGGGCCGTTACCTCACCAACTACCTAATGGGACGCAGGCCCATCTATAGGCGCCCTTGCGGCTTTTAACAACTATCACCATGCGGTGCCGCTGCATCATCGGGTATTAGTCCAGCTTTCGCTGAGATTATCCCCGTCCTAAGGGCAGGTTGCCTACGCGTTACTCACCCGTGCGCCGGTTTACTCGGGATATTGCTACCCCTTTCTCCTTGACTTGCATGTGTTAGGCACGCCGCCAGCGTTCGTCCTGAGCCAGGATCAAACTCTCCGTTGTAAGTTTTCTTCACATCGTCGAGTCTGTATCTTGACGTCGCATCCCACATTGCTGCGGAATGAATCGCCAAGGTCGAATGCTCAATATGATTGACTTTGGCTATGCACACTATTTTTCAAAGAACAACAAGCTTTTTTGAGCTTTCCGCAATTTGAGCGGGCATTAAATATACTACTTAATAACCGCGAAGTCAAGTACCCGGAGGAACTAAAACGCGGTTATCTTCAAGCCCAGCCCAACGCCCTTCTAGAAGGGATCATAACATACGAACTCGGGAATAAAAGTCAATCGCGAAAGATAAAAATCTAAAACTTCCAACCCCTCATCTCCGCCAGCTGCTCGCCGGTCGGTCAGACTCGTAGTGAATCGGCGTCACCGACATAAATCCGTCCTGTATCGCCATCGTGTCCGTCTCGGGGTCGTCATCCGTGACGTGCAGCTTCCCTGTGAGCCAGTAATACTCCCTCTCGGCAGGGTCCCGACGCACATCAAAAGTGTCGTCCCAGGACGACCGACCCTGTGCGTGGTCGTTAATTCCCCGGATCTTCTCCTCCGGAATCGCCGGCACATTGACATTTAGCAGCCTTCCTGGCCGGCAATCCCCTCTTCGGCCACCAGCAAGGCCAGCCGCGCCGCAAATCTAGCCGCATAGCCAAAATCGACCTCCCCGTAGGTCGTAAGGGAGACGGCCATGGAGGGAATCCCCAGGATCGTCCCCTCGGTGGCGGCGGAGACGGTGCCGGAGTAAATAATGTTGATGGCGGTATTTGAGCCGTGGTTGATGCCCGAGACCACCAGGTCCGGCCGTTCGTCTTTGAGGAGAAAATGGACTCCAAGCTTGATTGCATCGGCAGGCGTCCCGTCCACTGCATAACCGAAGAACTCCCCTTCCTTGAAGAACGGGATTGCCCTGATCGGGTAGTTCATCGTGATTGCATGGCCGACTGCGCTCTGCTGCTTGTCGGGTGCCACCACGGTGATATCGCCGATCGAGCGAAGCTCCCGGGCGAGGGCATGAATGCCGGGAGCATTAATACCGTCGTCGTTGCAAACAAGAATCCGGAGTCGTCGTGTCATAATCGTTAGATTACTGGGATACACTAGCGCCATGGAGACCGCGCTTCGGTTCACCTACCGCTTGTTCTAGTAGCTCTCGCGGGAGGTCGGAAATCGCCGCCCTTTCACATCACCGATGTACGTGGTGAATGCCGAGCGCATCTGATCGGCAAGCTCGGCATACCTGCGGACGAACCGGGGCTTGAACTCCTCGGTCAGTCCCAGCATGTCGTAGACCACCAGCACCTGACCATCGCAGTGTGGGCCAGCACCAATGCCGATCGTCGGGACGGGGATCGCATCGGTCACCCGGCGAGCGAGCGGCGAGGGGATCTTCTCCAGCACGCAGGCAAAGACCCCCGCCTCGGCAAGCAGCTTGGCATCACGCATCAACTGCGAGGCCTCAGCCTTAGTGGTTGCCCGCACCTCGTAGGTTCCGAAGGTGTTGATCGCCTGCGGTGTCAGACCGAGGTGACCCATGACCGGGATCCCGATCTTCACGAGATGGGCTGTGATTTCCGCAACATACTCCCCTCCCTCGAGCTTCACGGCCCCCGCACCAACTTCCTTCATGACGCGACCGCAGTTGCGTACGGCATCGTCCATGCTCGTTTGGTACGACATGAATGGCATATCCACCACGACGAGGGCCTGCGAACTCCTCGCTTCACTGCTTTTGCATGGTAGATCATGTCATCGACCGTTACTGGGAGCGTCGTCTCATGCCCCTGAATGACATTACCAAGGGAGTCTCCCACCAGAATCACGTCCACGCCGACCTCATCCAGGAGTCTTGCCAGAAGATAGTCGTATGCGGTCAGCATGGCGATTTTTTCGCCGGATTTCTTCATCATCAGGACCGTTCGCGTGGTGACGCACGCGCCCGCGTTCCGGATTCTGCTGTACTCTGCGCTCTTGTTGTTGTGGTTCTCAAAAATCAGCGCGGGCCGACTCCTGCCCGATGAATTCAATACCCCACTCTCCTCAAAGCCGCCGGAGCACACACCCGGCCAATCTCCTCCGGGTCGACGGGCCGGTGCAGAATGGCAGACAGATCGATTGTATTCTCTTCGAGTTCTGCGCGCATCCGCTCCCGTACATCCTCACCGGCGAGATGGAGATAGTCCACCAGCCGCCGGTGCGCGCGGCCACAGAGGATCGACCCGTGCTGCAGAACGACCTCGTTGCTCTCACCGGTGCTAGCGGCGCTGCGCACTCCCGACGAGCTTTCGTCCCCGCCATTCGATTTCATAGCGTGCAGAGCTCACAAAACAGGAATCGAGGAGACGTGCCGGTACGCTTCGGCAAAATTCGGCTGACTCTTCTGGAGAGAAACGTCGACATCCAGGGCGGAGGCCTCGGACGAGGGCCCGGCTGATCACATTGTAGACCTGAAGGATCACTCCTGCCCGCGATCGGCATGACCACGCTGTAGGTCAACTCCTCGGCATGGAGAATCGCACGGCCGCCCGTGGGCCGGCGTACGAGGTCAGTCCCGTCCGTGCGGAGCTGGTCAGCCCGTCAGGTGATCTGGACGTTGGTGATAGCCCAGGGAGACTGCCCACGGTCGCCAGCGATAGAATCGTAGGGCGGGCAGAGCTGCGTCTCCGAGCTTCCGGGAAGCTCCTCCCTTGCCGCCGAGAAGCCCCTTGACGAGGGTCTCGTCGAGCTCCATATTGGCTTTGCCGGAGAGAAAGCCGGTGCTGAGAAGGCGCCATGAGGAGTGAGGCAGAACCGACTCAGCGCCCAAGGCGAGGCGCTCCGATGATACCGCGGAGCTTCTGGCCATGAAGTGCACCACATCGAGCGCACTTCGGCGACCTTCATGAGTCCGCGTCGTCGCGGATCCGCTCGAGCGCCTGCGATACATTCAAGCCGGGAACGATACAGGTGCGGGTAGCATCGTGGAGCGAGTCGAGCGTTTCCCGGGTGAACCCGCGCCGCCTTAGCCCGATCTGATTCAGTCCCTCAAACACAGGCGGTTCGTACACCGACCAAGACGAAGGGAGGAATGTCCTTGGGAATGCGAAGCCCACCGCCGATCATCGAATGGGATCCGATGCGAGCGAACTGATGGACCGGGGTCATGCCTCCGATGATGGCATAGTCCCGATTCAACGATGGCCAGCGATCATGGCTGCGTTGGCCATGATAACATGGTCTCCCGATGACCAGTCGTGCGCGACATGCACGTACCCCATGATCAAACAGTCGCTCCCGATGGTGCGTCCGTCCGGTTTCGCCGGTCCCGCGATGCAACGTGGCATATTCCCGGATGATCGTGCGGTCGCCGATTTCGCACGTGGATGGTTCTTCGCGGTATTTCAGGTCCTGCGGAACATGGCCGATCAACTGCGCCGTGGTGAATCACGCAGGACGAACCGATGCGGGCGCCGGATGCCAATCAGCGCATTGATGCGACCGAGGTGCCGTTACCGATGACTGCACCGTCTTCGACGATGGCGAAGGGCGCAATGGTGACGTTTTCACCAAGAGTGGCCTTCGGGCTGACCACGGCGCGGGAGTCGATTGCGGTGCTCATATCGGAGTGTCCGGAGTCCCTCTATGCGGGTTTCTGGGTCCTGACGTCGTTTCGGTCGATGATGGACGCCATCAGATCTGCTTCGGCAACAAGCACTCCGTCCACGAACGCCTTGCCGCTCATCTGGCAGATGCGGCTCTTCCGGTTGGTCATCGTGAGTTCAAACACGAGTTGATCGCCGGGAACGACCGGACGGCGGAATTTGGCGTTGTTGATGGACATAAAAAAGACGAGCTTGTCGCCGGGGTTTTCGACGCCGTTGAGGAGCAGAATGCCCCCCGTCTGCGCCATGGCTTCGATAATCAGCACCCCGGGCATCACGGGCTGACCCGGGAAATGCCCCTCAAAGAAGGGTTCGTTTATCGTGACGTTTTTCACGCCCACCACACGCTCATCAACCGTAAAATCTGTAATCTTGTCGACCAGCAGGAACGGATACCGGTGCGGAAGGATTTTTTTGATGGCGTTAATGTCGAACACCACCCCTTCTTTCCGTTCATGCTGGTACTTCCGGATAAGTTTCTTCTGCTGGTACAACTTCCGTATCATCCGGGCAAATTCGATATTACTCGCGTGGCCCGGACGTGCAGCCAGAATCTGCGCTTTTAACGGCACCCCGATCAGCGCCAGGTCGCCCATCAGATCCAGCAACTTGTGCCGCGCGGGTTCATTCCTGAAGCGCAGGGTCTTGTTGTTGAGCACTCCGTTTGTACCCAGAATCACCGAATCGCTGATTCCGAGTTTTCCGGAAATCCGTTTGATCTCGTCATCGCTGAGATCACGGTCCACAATCACGATCGCATTGTTGAGGTTGCCGCCCTTGATGAGCCCCTGGCTGTGGAGCATCTCCACTTCATGCAGGAAGCAGAAGGTACGGCAGGGGGCGAATTCGGTGATAAACTCCTTCTCCAGATTGAAGAGGCCTGTATGCTGGCTCCCGAGCGCGGGGTTAAAGTAATCCACCATCACGGTCAGCCGGTAGTCATCCGGACGGAAGCGCGACGATGTCGACCTTCTTGTCCTCGTTGTGATAGGCGACAGTCTGGTCAATGATCAAGTAGTCCTTCGGAGCATTCTGCTTCTACAAATTCCGCACTCACGAGCGCTCAACATACGGCTTTGCGCTGCCGTCCCCGATCGGCGGTTCGTTTGCGTCGAGTCGATCAGCACGTTGTCAATCTGAAGTCCCACCAGCGCAGCCATAACGTGCTCGATGGTGTGGACGCGGGCATCGCCGATGCCGATGGTCGTGCCCCGCGAGATGTCGACCACGTGATCCACGTCTGCCGGGAGTCCGGGCGTCCCACCCAGGTCGATCGCGCCGGAACTCGATTCCTGACATTCTCCGGAGCCGGACGGAAGGTCATCGTGGAGATGTTACCGGTGTGGAGACCGACCCCGCTCAGAGAAACCGTTCGATGGATAGTACGTTGTTGGACGAGCATAGAGACTCAGGGGTAGTTTCGGGATTAAGGTTGCGGCGGTATTCACCGGAACTCCGTGCGAGTTCTTCCTCGAGCGCAGCCACCTTCTGCTGGAGGTCGCGCACCGTCGCGAGCAAGTCGGGGAACTGCGGGAATGCCCCGTGCATGCGCATCGCCTGCCGCTGAGGGTACGCGGGATAGCCGAAGTATGTGTCACCCGCTTTGGAAAGGGCTCGGTGGACTCCGGATTGTGCCCCGATTTTCAGTCCGTCGGCGATTTCAATGTGCCCGACAAATCCAACTTGGCCGGCGACCATCACAGTTTCGGCCGAGCGTGGTGCTCCCGGAAATGCCGCTCTGAGCGGCCATCACGGTATGCTCGCCGATCACAACATTGTGCGCCATCTGGATAAGGTTGTCGAGCTTCGCCCCTCTTTTGATACGCGTCTCTCCGAGCGTCGCACGGTCCACGGTCGTGTTGGCACCGATCTCCACATCATCTTCAATGACGACGATGCCCATTTGGGGGATCTTTTCGAATGTCCCGTCCGCTTTCGGCGCAAACCCGAATCCGTCGCTTCCGATGACCGCGCCGGGCTGGAGAATACACCGGTGTCCAATGGTACACCCTTCGCGCACCGTGACATTGGAGTAGAGCACAACGTCGGTGCCGATGGTAACATCATTCCCGATGACCGTGCAGGGACAGACCATGGTACGATCCCCCACGATGGCCCGGTTGCCGATCACGGCATGAGCTCCGACCCGGACATCTGAACCGATCACCGCATCAGGCGCAATAACCGCGGTGGGGTGAATACCGGGCGGCAGCGGAGGTTGTGGGGGGTTAAACAGCGCGAGGACCCGTACAAATCCGACGTACGGATCGTCTGTGCGAACCAGCGTGAGCGGCGGAGCATCCGGGGGCCGGTCGTTCAACGGTAACAGTTTTCCCGATGATGACCGCAGAGGCGCGGGTCGAGGGCGAGAAAGCGCGCGTACTTCGGGTTGGAGAGAAATGAAAGATCGCCCTCTCCTGCGTCCTCAATCTTGGCCACCCGCCGGATTTCCAGTTCTGGATTTCCCTCGACCGTGGCCGACAGCAGTCGTGCAATCTCACTGATCTTCATTGGCACCGATTCGGTTACTTGCCGAACGATTGCATACGTTGAATCACCAGAGACGTCAGGTCGTGCTTATCATTCGCATATAACAACAGGATTTCTCCGCTGCGGTCAAAGATATAGTCATACCCGTCCTCCGCCGCAATACTCTCCAGCACTTTGAATATCTTGTTCTGGATGGGCTTCATGACGTCATTCTGTTTCTGGAACAGCTCACCGTTCTGACCGAATTTCCTGTTCCGGAAGTCGGCGATGCTCTGATCCATGTCGCGAAGTTCTTTTTCCTGTTCCGCGCGAACCTGGTCTGTCAGGATAAGTTTTTTCTTGTCATAGTCATCAAACTTCCGTTTCCATTCGGTCTGCATCTTCTGCAGTTCCGCCTCCCACTGCGTGACCAGGACATCCAGAGATTTCTGGGCGTCGATGGCTTCCGGCAGGGTCTGCATAATCGATTCGGAGTTGATGTGGCCAACCTTCGTCTGAGCACGTGACCGCTCCGACGGCGAAGGAAAGCAGGAGAATCAGAACAATCCGCTTCATCTTGAACACTCCCACGAGGATCCCGTAGTTGGGTTTATCTGCCGCGATTCAGGCGATCGATCACTTTAAACGTAATATCGTGCGTCGGGTCGCCGTAGAGCAGGATCTGAATTGTCTCGGTCTTGTCGAACACGAAAGCTGTACTTCTCTTCCTTGGCAACCGTGGAGATGGCGGCCTTGATCCGATCACGGAGGGGATTGAGCAGTTTTTCGGTTTCCCGGGCGAGGTCACCGTCGTTTCCGAGCTTCTGCACGCGATACTCATTCATGCGGCGTTCCTGCTCAATCAGCCTCTGCTGTTCGGTCTTTTTTGCGGCATCATTCAAAAGGGCTTCGCGCTTCTGATAGTCTTCGTAGCGAACCTGCAAGTCCCGTTGCATCGCCTCAAGCGAATCCTGAACCGGTCTGCTCATGGCATCGATCCGGCGTTGGGCATCCTGGGCGGCAGGAAGTTCCTGGAAGATCTTTGCAGAATTCACGTAGCCAATTTTCTGCTGCTGGGAAAACGCAGTTGGAGCGGCCACCAGGGCAACAAGAACGAGAGAGAGAATAGACATCCGAGTTTTCATTACTTCCTCACACTGTTTGAGTAAAGGGTTCAGAGTAGAATTTTCGGGGGAAAGGGTTACATTCCCCGGCCAAATACAAAATGGAACTTCCAGCCATCGGGCTTTGCCGTCACGCGGATACACATCGTCAAAGCCGTAGCCGTAGTCGAAACCGATCATGCCGATCGGATTAATTTGCAGGCGGGCGCCAAAACCTGCAGAACGTCTGAGGTCAAAAAAGTCGGCGCGGGATAGACTTTCATACACGTTTCCCCCTTCCACAAAACCCAGAACATAGATCGGGATGGGGTTGATGGCCAGGGCAATACGAAGTTCAAGCGTCTGTTTCGCCATTGCGCGGCCACCGATAATGTCGCCGTTTGCGTTCCGCGGCCCAACAGCCTGGTCTTCGTAGCCCCGGAGGGGGGTCGTCGCAATATATCCGAGTCCGGTCCCACCCATAAAAAACAGGTCCACGGGCTGAATGTACGAGTCCCCATAAAACGTTGCGACATACCCGTAGCTCGAACTCAGATACAGGGCCAGCTTGCTTGACCCGAACAACGGCAGGTACCACTCCGAATTGAACAGCCACTTGTGGAAATCAATGTTTCCGGGTAAGACCGGTCCGCCGGAGATCTGTGTGGAAAATGCGACACTTCGACCCGGACGTGGGGAAAATGGGATTGTCCACGCTGTTGCGCGAGATCACCTGCGTAAGACTCACCTGGCTGGATTTTCCTTCGCGATAGATCCCGACTCCGTCCCGCACGTTGTTCACCTGCGCATCCAGAATCCAGTCGCCGCGGAAATAATCGTCGGGCCACTTGAACCGCCGTCCGATACGGATAGAACCGCCGGTCCGTTCATAGTCAAACGTATAAATCTGCCGGGTGTCAAACAGGGTCACGCCAAACAGCGTCGGTGTGTCAAAGAGCCATGGTTCCGTAAAACCAAGGGTAAACGTCCGGTAGCGCGATCCTTCCCCGAACATCCACTCGAAGTTGAGGACCTGTCCGGCCCCTCCGGACAGCGGCTCACTGATAGAAAAATTGTTGATGGTGAATCCCAGCGCGCCGGTAACGCCAAAAGCCCCGCTGTACCCGACGGAGGCATTGATGTTGTCGCTGGATTTTTCTTCCACATCGTACGTCAGATCTACGGTCTTGTCATCCACCAGGACATAATCCGGTTTGATCGTTTCCGGGTTAAAATAATTAAGCTGTGCGAGCTGGCGGATACTCCTGACAATCGCGGCACGGCTGAAATAGTCGCCCGGGCGGGAGTACAGCTCGCGCCGGATCACCTTCTCCTGTGTCTTGGTGTTCCCCTTGATGCTCACGTGTCCGAGCTTGTACTGGTTCATCTCATAGACGTTGACGGCAATGTCGATGCTGTCTTCCCCCACGCGCGTTTCCCGCGGTTCGAGGTTAAAGCGCAGGTATCCGTTGTCAAGATAGAGTGCAGCAACATCCGTTTGTTCTTCATTGCCGCGGAGATTCTGCTCAAATTTCTCTGCATTGTACACTTCTCCGGGCAGTATCCCGAGCCGTTGGTTCAGAGCGTAGTCGGGATACACGGCATTCCCCTCCCAGGTAATATGCCGGATCTTGTATTGCGGGCCTTCATGGACACGCATGAGGATGTACATCTGCGTCTTGTCCTCGCCATACCATGTTGAATCGGAGAGAATCTGTGCGTCGCGGAAACCATTCTTTCTGTAAAATTTCACAATTTTGGTCTTGTCTTCTTCGTATTTCTTACTGTCAAAATTGGCGGAGGACCAGAATTTCCACCACCGGTTCTCCTTGATTTCGTCCATGGCACCACGCAGATCACCATCATCAAAGGCGGTGTTTCCGTTAAAGCGAATACTCTCGACCTGCACCTCCTTGCCTTCATCAACCGTAATGCGCACGACGCGGCGTGATTGTGAGGTATCGGCAGTGTCGGAAGTCACCTGCACCGTCGCAAGGAGAAACCCTTCCTTGTCGTACAGGGTCTTCACTTCCCGTTCGATCTTTTTGAGCTCGTGGGGCGAGAGGACCTGCCCGCGGACGAGCGTGACGACCTTCTGGATGTCGTCAAGGTCCAGCTCATCATTCCCCTCGAGTTCCAGCCGTTCAAAACGGGGAAACTCGCTGACGGTGAGAAGCAGATAGACACCGTTCCCCATCTTCCGGTCGATGGAGATCTTGATATCTTCAAACAAACGGAGGGACCAGAGTCTGCGGATGGCCTGGCCGACCTGATCGCCGGGTACAATGATTTCATCGCCCAGTTTTATCCCTGAATTGGCGATAATGGCTGCCGGATCAGCGTAGGTACTCCCTTCCACAGAGATCCCGAGGACCTTGTAGACTTCTCTGGAAGGAGCTGTTTGAGCATTCAGATGGAGCGGGGCGGACAGGAGGATTCCGGCGACCAGCATCACCAGCACGCACTTCGTCATATCACGGCCCTGCAACACTCTTGAGGATTCTCTTAAGAGGTGGTTGATCGTTGGGTTTGGGTTGCACCTGTTCACTGACCATGCCAAACCGTCGTTCACGCCCCTGGTAGTCGTCAATGGCTGCATAGAGGTCTGTCCGCCGAAAGGCCGGCCAGTAGCCGGGTGTAATATAGAGTTCTGTGTACGCCACCTGCCAGAGCAGAAAATTGCTGAGCCGGAGCTCGCCGCTTGTGCGGATGAGAAGATCCGGGTCCGGAGTATCTTCGGTAGTCAAATAACGGGTGACACACTGTTCGGTAATCTCCTCTGGCTTCATTCTGCCGGTCTGTACATCGCGGGCAATGGCACGGATGGCCTGGACGAGTTCCCACCGCCCGCTGTAACTCAGCGCCAGGGTCAACGTCAGGCCGGTATTGTCGGCGGTTTTGGTGGACGCATCATGCAGTTGCGCCTGTACCTCGGAGGGGAGAGCTTCGATTTCGCCGATCATCCGAAGCCGCACATTATTGGTATGGAGGCGGTCGGTCTCGTCACGCAATGCGGTCAGCAGAAGGCGCATCAACAGTGAAACTTCGTCTTTGGGGCGCTTCCAGTTTTCTGTGGAAAAGGCGTACAGGGTGAGAAACTGTACGCCAAGTTGACCGCATGCCTCGACAATATCGCGAACGGATTCGACGCCTTCCCGGTGTCCGGCTATGCGGGGCAGTCCGCGATGCTTCGCCCAGCGCCCGTTCCCGTCCATAATAACAGCGATATGCCGGGGGATTTCTCCCGCTGCACGCAGACGCATCTGTTCCCGCAGATCAACGCCGGTAGCTTCCCGCGGACCTCGTGTCAACGAATTAACTCTCCCGTCAAAAATGACCTTATCCCGCCGGCAGGACTTGACGGCGAGAGCAAAAATGTAACGGATTTTCCCCCGAAAGTCAAATTTGACTTTCCCTCCCCTTTCCGGTATATTTTTTGACACTATTGCCCGAGGAAACGTATGACCGGCCTTCCGAATATGGCGGGGATGATGAAACAGATCCAGAAGATGCAGGAAAAAATGGAACTGGTCCAGGAACAACTGGAGCAGAAGACCGTTGTGGGGGAAGCGGGAGGCGGCATGGTCAAGGCAACCGTGAATGGGAAACAGAGACTGACAGCCCTCGCCATCGAACGCGAAGTGATCACCAACGAAGAACCGGATATGCTTGAAGACCTGGTCCTTGCCGCCGTGAACAAGGCCCTTGAGGAATCGCAAAAAATGGCTCAGGAGGAGATGGCCAAGGTCACGAACGGAATGCTCCCCAATATCCCCGGCTTGAACCTGCCGGGATTCTAGAGGAGCCGTCCGGGTTCCCGCACCCGCGGCTTTCACGCCTTCATGCTCTACACATCCGAAGCTCTACAACAGCTCGTCGAAGAATTCTCCCGGCTCCCCGGCATCGGCCGCAAAACGGCCCTCCGGCTCGCATTGTTCATCCTCAAACGCCCGCGGGAGGATGTCGTGAAGATGGCCCGGTCCCTCGTGAACGTAAAGGACAAGATTACGTACTGCTCGGTCTGCTCGAACATCACCGAACACAACCCGTGTGCAATCTGCTCGAGCCCGAAACGGGATCCGCATGCCATTTGCGTTGTGGAAGAACCGGGCGACGTTATGGCAATCGAAAAGACCAATGAATTTCGAGGACTCTACCACGTTCTCGGGGGTGCACTCTCCCCGCTCGACGGGATCGGCCCCGATGACCTGAAAGTGCGCGAGTTGCTGAGCCGGCTCCCGGGTGACATTGCGGAGGTTATTCTCGCCCTCAACCCGAACGTGGAAGGAGAAGCCACCACGATCTACCTGACCCGGCTTCTCAAACCGCTCGGGATCAGAGTTTCACGCCTGGCCCGCGGACTCCCGGTTGGCGGGAACCTTGAATTTACCGATGAAGCAACTCTGTCGCGGGCGCTCGAGGGGAGGATTCTCCTGTGAGGACATACCGGCCCGAAATGGTCTGCATGCGGTCTCTCCTCACATCATTCCTTTTTGTGGCTGCTCTTCACGGCGCAGGATGCGGATTATTCGAACCGCGCGATCCGCAGGAACCCAGTCAATCCAGTCTGAATTTCCGCCCCCCAACGGATCCTGCTATCGTCATTGCAAACCTCCAGAGTGCGATCGAACAGAAGAATGTAGCCAACTACAGTAACTGTTTCGCCGACGCCTCACGCGGCGCTCAACCGTTTGTGTTCATCCCCTCGGCCGATGCGGCCACCGCTTATGGCAGCACGCTCTTGAGCTGGACCCTGGCGGAGGAACAGGCATACTTTCAGAATATCATTGCACGAAGCAGCCAGCAGGCATTCGCCACACTCTCGCTCACGCTGAGCACAACCACCGTCACATCCGATTCCGTTGTGTCTGCCTACGACTATGTCCTTGTTTTTGAACACAACGACCCCGGCTTTCCCCGGACGGCCCGGGGTAGCCTGCAGTTTACCCTGCGAGAAGATGCCAGCAATTTCTGGATGATCCAGCGGTGGGTGGATTTTAAGACAACGCAAGATATTTCCTGGAGTCATTTTAAGGGGAAGTTCAGCAACTGAGGATTACCTGAGGGAATGTGAACGTGAGCGCCGGGATTTCTGAGATACAGACAGGCGGTGACAGGCGTCCGGCGATCGGCCTGCCGGTAATCCTGCTCCTGTGCATGGTCAGTCTCTCCTGCATAAACCCCTTTGCGCCGGGATGGGATCTCTCCCCCGCGACCTCCACGTGCGATCCCAATACCATCGAGGGAATTTTTCAATGTTTTCAGGCGGCGTACACGTTCCGGGACACCATCGTCTACGGACAGCTGCTCGCTCACGATTTTGTGTTCATCTATCGCAATTACGACCTGGGCATTGACGTTACCTGGGGAAGGGATGACGAGATGCGGACAACGTTCGGGCTATTTCAGAATGCTCAGAAGCTTGATCTGATCTGGAACAACGTCCTTTCCTCATCGGTTGACTCCACCAGCGTGAACATTGTCCGGGGGTTTAACCTGACGCTGGTGTTTAACCCCAGTGATATCGAACGGGTCTACGGATACGCGAACCTCACGCTGAGCCGTGCCCGCATCACAGATCCCTGGCGCATTGTGCGCTGGCGGGACGAATCCAATTACTGATCGTGCCGGAACCCTTAATCGGACAACACCGTGAGCCTCTCCTACACATTGCGTGAAAGTTTGTCGGGCTTCACCCGCACAAAACTCTCCAGCCTGCTGTCCATCATCACCATCAGCATATCGTTGCTTCTCCTGGGACTTTTTGGCGTCCTCTCGATCCACGCCGCGCGCTTTCTTGAGGAGTTGCGCACACGGGTCGAACTGGAAGCCTTCCTGGAAGAGCCCGTGACGCGGGGAGAAATTGACAGTCTGCGCAGCCTGATCCTCTCCTTTGACGGCGTGGAACGTGTTACCTATGTCTCCAAGGCAGAAGCTGCCAAAATATTCCGCCAGGAGTTTGGCGAGGGGATTCTGGACGTCTTTGATTTTAACCCCCTTCCGCCTTCGTTAAAAATCGGCCTTCAGGAGGGGTACCGGACTGCAGTCCATGCCCAGAGGCTGGAACAGCGGATCACGGCACTCACAGGCGTGGGAAGTATAGTCTACCGGAAGGCGCTGCTTGAAGTAATTGACGAACGGGCGCGGACCGTACACAACATAACCCTCGGGCTCGGCATTCTGGTGGGATTGTCGGCAATCGTTCTGGTGTCCAACACGATCCGTCTGGCCATATCCGCAAAACGGAAGATCATTCGCACCATGGAGCTTGTTGGAGCAACACGGTGGTTCATCCGGCTGCCGTTTCTCCTGGAAGGAATCATGCAGGGACTGCTGGGCGGCTTGATTGCGGCGGCCGTGCTGTATGGCCTCCTTGTGCATGTGGTGCGGATTGTTTCTCCCGAACTTTCGGCAGCGATCCGGGTGGAACCGATGTTCTATGCTGCGGTCATCGCCGTGGGGGTGCTCCTGGGGCTGACCGGAAGCAGCATCTCCATTCTCCGGTTTATCCGGCCTGCAGGGCAATGAGCCATTTTGGCATTGCACAAGTTAAAGAGGTTTTGTAGATTAGCCTCACGCAGCGAACACCTGTCGTACCAAAGACTCATTCCCTGTTCTCCATCCTCACCGACGTTTCTGGCATTCACTATTGCAGAGAGCGGTATCTATGAGCAAAACAACAACGTTCCTGGCCTCATCCGTAGGCCGAAAGCTGATCATGGCGCTCTCCGGCCTTTTTCTGTGCAGCTTTCTGGTCGTGCACCTCTTCCTTAATCTCTTTCTCCTCAAGCAGGATGGCGGTGCGGAGTTTGATGCCTATTCTCATTTTATGGCGACGTATCCACTGGTGCGCCCGATTGAAATCGTCCTGTTCCTCGGCTTCCTCCTTCATGCCTTTGTCGGCGTCTGGCTCTGGCTTATGAACCGGCGCGCCCGCCCCGTCCGTTACGAAGTTCTGAAGGCATCCGATAACAGCACCCTCTCATCCCGCATCATGTGGGCGACGGGAATCCTGGTGGGAGTGTTCCTGGCCTTCCACATTAATGCCTTTTTTGTGGAGTCCCGGTTCATCACGCCCGAGCGTTCGATGTTTGATATTGTGCGGGAGGTTTTTCAGAACCCATGGACCGTCGTGTTCTATCTGCTCGCACTGGTCGTTCTTGCCTATCATCTGAAGCACGGGTTTCAATCGGCGTTTCAGACCTTCGGCCTCCGGGAAACTCGATATGACCGGCTGATCGATCTGATCGCGATGGTGTTCTGGCTGCTCATCCCCGTCGGCTTTGCCGCCATACCGCTGTATTTCCTCTGGGCATACTAAGGAAACACCGCCATGAAATTTGACGCAAAAATTCCTTCCGGTCCTATTGAGAAAAAGTGGGACGCGCACCGGTTCGACCTCAAGCTCGTCAACGCTGCCAACAAACGGAAGTATACCATCATTGTGGTGGGAACCGGGCTGGCCGGTTCATCGGCGGCGGCTTCCCTCGCCGAACTCGGGTATAATGTGATCTCCCTGTGTTACCATGAATCACCGCGCCGTGCACACAGCATTGCGGCGCAGGGTGGCATTAATGCGCCGAAAAACTACACCAATGACGGCGACAGCGTGTACCGGTTGTTCTATGACACGGTCAAAGGCGGCGACTATCGCGCGCGCGAAGCCAATGTCTACCGCCTTGCCCAGGTCAGCGGCAATATTATTGACCAGTGTGTCGCTCAGGGAGTCCCGTTCGGCCGCGAGTATGGCGGCTCTCTGGATAACCGCTCCTTCGGCGGCGCGCAGGTGTCGCGCACGTTTTATGCGCGCGGACAGACCGGCCAGCAGCTTCTCCTGGGCGCCTATTCCGCACTCTGCCGCCAGATTGAAACCGGAAAAGTAAAGTTTTACCCCAGACGCGAGATGCTGGACCTCGTCGTCGAAGATGGCCAGGCACGCGGTATTGTCGCACGTGATCTCGTCACCGGCAAGCTCGAAGTGTATCTTGCTCATGCCGTGGTGCTCGCCACCGGCGGATACGGAAACACCTTCTACCTTTCCACCATGGCCAAGGCGAGTAACGCAACGGCCATCTGGCGCGCCTACAAACGCGGGGCCCTGTTCTCAAACCCCTGTTTTACACAGATCCACCCCACGTGTATCCCGCAGGGCGGATCCTACCAATCCAAACTCACGCTCATGAGCGAGAGCCTGCGGAATGACGGACGTATCTGGGTCCCCAAAAAAAAGGACGACACCCGGAGCCCCGGCGACATTCCCGAAGCTGAACGTGACTATTATCTCGAACGGATGTACCCGTCGTTTGGAAATCTTGTGCCGCGCGACGTCGCATCACGCCGCGCCAAGGAAATGTGCGATAACGGGTTTGGTGTGGGACCAACGCGGCTTGCCGTCTATCTCGACTTCGCCGACGCGATCGGCCGGAACGGCAAGAAGTGGATTGAAGAAAAATACGGCAACCTCTTCGATATGTACCATGAAATCACGGCCGAAGACCCGTACAAATCCCCGATGCGGATCTACCCGGCAGTCCATTACACCATGGGCGGGCTGTGGGTGGATTACAATCTTATGAGCACCATACCGGGACTGTATGTCATCGGCGAAGCCAACTTCTCCGATCACGGCGCCAACCGCCTCGGCGCAAGCGCCCTGATGCAGGGTCTTGCAGATGGATATTTTATTCTCCCGTACACCATCGGGGATTACCTTGCAACATCACAATTTAAGGCCGTCAAGGATGACGATAACGCCGTGAAGGAAGCACGGAATGTTGCGCAGGAACGTATCGCCCGTTTGCTGGCCGTCAAAGGCAAGCGCACACCGGACGATTTCCACAAGACCCTCGGGGATATTATGTGGAACAACGTTGGCATGGGGCGGAACAAAAAAGGCCTTTCCAAAGCGATGAAGCAGATTGGGGCGCTCCGTGAGGAATTCTGGCAGGATGTGAATGTTGTCGGCAACGCAAACGACTTCAACAGCGAACTTGAACGTGCGGGACGTATCGCCGACTTTCTCGAGCTCGGGGAGCTGCTTGCACGCGATGCGTATAACCGGGATGAATCATGCGGCGGCCATTTCCGGGAGGAATATCAAACTCCCGACGGTGAAGCCAAACGCGACGACAAGAAGTTTGCCTACGTTGCCTCGTGGGAGTTCACCGGTGAAAACAAAACGCCGAAACTCCACAAGGAACCCCTTGACTTTGAATACGTGAAACCTTCCCAGAGGAGCTACAAGTAATGAACTTCACGCTGAAAATCTGGCGACAGAAGAACCGTACGGCAAAGGGAAAGCTGGTCACATACGCCGTCCGCGACATCCCCCCCGACGCATCGTTCCTGGAGATGCTTGATGTGCTCAACAGCGATCTTGTGCGCAAGGGCGATGAGCCGGTCGAATTTGATCACGATTGCCGCGAAGGTATCTGCGGCAGCTGCGGACTGATGATCTCCGGACGCGCCCATGGTCCGCATCGCGGCTCGGCAACCTGCGAACTGCGGATGCGCAGCTTCCCGGAAGACGAGCCTATCACGGTCGAACCGTGGCGTGCGAAGGCATTCCCTATCATCAAAGACCTTGTCGTGGACCGGACCGCCTTCGACCGGATTATGGCGGCGGGGGGCTATATCTCCGTAAAGACCGGACAGGCCCCCGACGCCAACGCGATCCCGGTCCCCAAACATTGTGCGGACAAATCCATGGACGCGGCGGCGTGTATCGGATGCGGTGCGTGCGTCGCCGCCTGCCCGAACGGATCCGCCATGCTGTTCGTCGCTGCAAAGGTCTCGCAACTCGCCCTCCTCCCGCAGGGTCATGCCGAACGGAAAGACCGCGTGGAACGGATGCTTGCGCAGATGGACGCCGAAGGATTTGGCGCCTGTTCGAACACGTATGCCTGTGAAGCTGAGTGCCCGAAACAGATTTCCGTTGAACATATCGCACGACTGAATCGGGAATTCGTCCGCGCAAAAGTAGTATAGGAATCCGGGTCGGGCGATCTCCGTAGGACTCAAATCTTCTGGTTGATAGATGCTCCCTGCATTCGTACATCCCGCTGATCTCCGCCTGCTTTTCGAAAAAGCCCGGGCACGCGGCGGTTCTGTGTTTACCACGCTCTTTCGCGGCGGCACGGCCCGGACCAGCACGACCTGGGATGCGACTGAATCGGCCCCACGCCAATGGACCGCCGTCCCCCTGCTGCAGGAACGTGTCCGGATTCGGATCACGGGTGATCCGCATCTCAACATACCCGCGTACGTCCGCTCCAAATACGGGAACGAGGAGACATCCTGGCGCGCGCTCTCCCTGGGGTGCGGAACAGGCCGGAAGGAACTGGCCTGGTTTGCTGCCGGTGGTTTGTCGCGGCTGGATGCCTATGATATCTCAGGCAAACGGATTGCAGAAGCGCAACGCCTTGCAGCCTCGGCCGGAATGGAAAAACAGGTGCGGTTTGACAGGGCAGATGCACGGTATCTGACACTGCCGAAGCACACATACAATCTTGTCATTTTCGATGACGCCCTGCATCATTTCTCACCTCTCCGGCCACTCCTGGAAAAAGTTACTGACTGGCTTGTTCCGGGGGGACTTCTGGTGATCAACGAATTTACCGGGCCAAGCCGGTTCCAATGGACGGATCAGCAGGTGGAGATCGCCAATCTGCTGCGGGAGGAGTTGCCGTCCCGCCTTCGCGTCCGGCCCGATGGATCTCCCCTCTCTCCGATCCACCGCCCGGGAACGCTGGCGATGATCATGTATGATCCCTCCGAGGCAGTTGAATCTTCGTCGATTCTGCCGTTGCTCCACACGGTATTTCATGTGCAGGAGGAGACCCTGTACGGGGGTGCCCTCCTGCATCTTGTCTTCAAAGATATCGCACATCATTTCCTCCAACCCGATCCGGAAGCCACAAAGTTTCTCAAACGCTGCATGGACGCCGAGGATGAGGCGATGCAGCGTGGCGACGTGGGGAGCGATTTTGCCTTCCTCGTGGCGCGCTCCTCCTCTTAACCCGTTTTCGCCACTCCTTGAATGCCACCGAAATATCTCGTAGTATTAAGAGATAGAGACCCCTACGGTTACGAAACACACAACGCATGTGGGCTGCCCAACACGCTGACAGGCTGCGGAGCATTGGAGTGAAGATCATACGTGAAGGTACGACAGGAATGAAACGGGGGACAGCGCGGGGCGCCCTGAAAGGTGTACTCTTTGTACTCCTGGCCACGGTGCTGTGTCTCAGTGCCCTCGCCCAGAATACCAAAGAGAATGCCGATTTTAAGCTCGCCCTCAACCTCTACAACGACCGCCTGTATGACCTGGCCCAGGAACAGCTCAAACAGTTTGTGTCGGCCTATCCCGCGGCGTCGCAGGGCATTGAAGCCCGGTTCTATCTCGGACTCACCCAGCTTCAGCTCCGGCAGTACGAAGACGCGCGGATTACATTTCAAACCTTCGCCCTTACGTATCAGGAAAACCCGCGAGCTCCGGAGGCCTGGTCGAATGTCGGGGAAGCGTACTCTGCCCTCGGAAATATCAAAGAGGCCGCACTCGCGTTCGAACGGGTGAAGGTGTTCCACCCGAAAAGCAAATTTGCGCCGGACGCCCTGCTCAAGGCTGCCCGGTTGTTCGGGCAGGCGGGCGAGCGCGATAATGCACGACGCCTGTTGCGCATCATCCTGCAGGAATACTCCTCCTCAGGGGCTGCAATTCCCGCCCGTACGGAACTCGGGCGTATGTACTTCGAAGAAGGAAATCCTGAGCTTGCCCAGAATGAGCTAAAGCGCGTCATCGACGGAGACCCTTCACCTGACGCACGCGCGCAGGCCCTCCTGATCCTTGCAAATATCCACCAGGAAATGGGGAGGAGCGATCAGGCAAAGGCGGCCTATGAAGAAATTATCACCACCTACAAAACTTCCTCCGCGCTCCAGGGAGCCCACCTGCACTACGCCCGCCTCCTCACCTCGGCCGGAGATTACAAGGCCGCTGTTGATAACCTGAGGAAAGGTCTCGCGCTCACCAAAGGAGTTGATACCACACAGAGCAAGGAAGCCCTTCTGGCGCTCGGTGAGGCCTACCTGGCTCAGAAAGACGGTGCAAACGCAGCGGCAACATTTGCCCGGTTCGTAAATACCTATCCCCGGGATGAACATCTCTCCCTGGCACTGACCAGACTGGCACACGCTGCCGCCCTCGTGGGTGACTTCAAGACGTCCAACGATGCGTGCCAGCGTGTCCTGAAAATGACCACCCCGGATCCCTTCCGCCGCGAAGCGCTGCTGCGCCTTGCAATGAACGCAAGGATCGGGAAGTCGCCTTCCCTGGCCGTTCAGTATTACACCCGGTTCACGGATATGTTTCCGGACGCGTCCAGCACACCGGCGGTTCTGTTTGAAACTGCACGTCTCACGGAAAACGAGCTGAGGGATCCGCGCCGGGCCACGTCGTTGTATGAACACCTGAGCACCCGGTACAGCAGGTCAGCGCTGGCCGACGATGCGGCGCTCGGTGCCGCGCGCTGCAACGACCAGCTCAAGGAATTCGACCGTGCGCTGGATCTCTACCGGGCCTTCCTCCGGGATTTTCCCGCTTCCGAGCTGAGGCCGATCGCTGAAGAGCGGATACGGATGATCGAGACATTTGAAGCAAAGAACAAAGATGCCGGACTCGAGAAGCTTGCCCTGCTGGTCGGCGATGTTGTCTCCGAGAAAAACCGTTCCGATCTTTCACGACGGCTGGCGGAAATTTCCTTTTATGACCTCAAAAACTTTGACGCTGCAGCGAAGCAGTTTTCGGAGGCAATCGAAGGGGGATTGCCGGAAGCCAAGCTGGCCGACGCTCACTTTATGCGGGCCCGCTCGCTGGAGTATCTGAGCTGGAAAGCCGAAACAGTGCGCCCTCAGGCCATCGAGGCCTACCGGGTCTACCTGGCGCAGTTTCCTTCACACGCCCACGCACGGGATGCCCAACGCTCGTTCTTTGAACTTAACGCGTATTCCCTCCCGGACGCACGGGCGGCATTCTCTACGGTCTTGGCCGACTCGCCTGGCTCTCCGGACCGCGGATCCATGCTCGTGCACATCGGAGGCCTTCTCGAAAAGGCGGACAGCGCTGCAGCAGCCCTCGCCGCCTACGCGGAGGCCGGACGGATTGCTCCCGGTTCTCCCGCGGCGGAAGATGCAGAATTCCGCCGATTCTCACTGTTGAACGCCGGGGCCCTTGCTGATTCGGCCATGGCCGTCGGGAAGGCCTATGTCAAGACGTTCGGAGCAGGGCGCTACACTGCCCGCGTCCTTGCGGTCCTTGGTGATCTGGCGCTCCGCCGCGGACAGGCAGAGAGCGCCACGGCGTTCCTGGAACGCCTCGTCTCCGAGTTCCCTTACACCTCGGCTGCGACGGATTCACGCCGGAGACTCGCCGACGCTTCCCTGGCATCGGGAAAAACGGGCGCCGCAATCGCTCAGTACCAGGAACTCCTGAACGAAGAAGATGCTTCACCGGCATCACATGAACAACCCGATCCTGATCTTCTCCTGGCTCTCGGCAAGGCATCAGCGCTAAGCGGGGATGCAAAAACCGCAAAAGCAAGTCTCTTCGCCCTCCTCGCCCGGGAGCAACAGGGAGAGCGGGCTGCCGAAGCGCTCACCGCACTCGGAATGCTCTATAAGAATGAAGGGAACTCTGAGCTCGCGACATCATACTTCCGCCAGGCGGGAAAAGCATCACCCTCCACTGCCTCCAGCCGTGAAATCGCAGATATTCTCTTCGACAGCGGCGACTACGCCGAGGCGAACCGGCAATACACTGCCCTCTCGGTAAAAGCAAAGGACGAGGGCGAACGCCGGTACTACCGTACCCGTATCATAGTGGGGATTCTACGGCAGAACGATCTGAACAGGGCCGACAGGGAGATTCCCGTATTCCTGAAGGAGTACAGGGACAATGACATGGAGTCGGCCCAATTCGAACTGGAACGCGGAAACGTCTTCTTCCGCCAGAACGATTATCCCCGGGCTCTAAAGTCGTTTGAAAAGGTGGCCTCAACATACGACGAATCCCCCTCCTCGCCCGCAGCCCTTTTCTGGATCGGGAAAGTCTATGAGACCACCAACAAACCCCAGGAGGCCATCAAACAATTTGAACTCCTGATGAAGAAACATCCCCGGTCGGAGATTATCCAGAAGACGCATTTTGCTCTGGGGAACATCTATTATGGAGCCGAGAAGTGGGATGAGGCTGTGCGCAATTACCGGCAGGTGACGGATAATCAAAATGCCGATCCTGATCTCCTCCCGTTCGCGATTAACAACCTGATCGAGACCTATGAGCTGGCCGGTGTTTTCGATGCAGCGCTGACCCTCACACGCCGTTATCTGGACCTCTATCCGAACAGCGAGGATGCCTTCGACAAACGGATAAAAATCGGGATCCTCTACCAGCGACTGGGTTATTTTGACCAGTCGGTACTCCACCTCCAGGGGCTTCTGGATGAAGCCGGATCCGATCTGGAGGGCGAGATCCGCTATTACATCGCGGAGGCAAACTTCTACAAGGGTAACTACCAGCAGGCCATTCTGGATTTCCTCAAGATTCCGTATCTGGTAACCAAAAAGGGGAAGGTTGACTGGACGGCAACATCATTGTACATGAGTGGCCAGTCCTACGAGAAAATGGGGCGGGCAGACCAGGCGCTCACCATGTACAGACAGATTATCGAACGGCCCGGCATCGATGAGACATTCAAAGCGGCTGCGCGCAAGGAAATTGACCGGGTGAACGCTATTCTCAAAAACAGCGGAAAATAGTGATGATCGTCAGAGATAACGACACGGTACTCAGACAGCTCGTTGCACGAACCATCGGAGAGGCACAGCACATCCCGATGGCAGAAGTGACACGCGCCGCAATACCGTCGGGCGTGAAGGCCTATCTCCGTGCACATCTCTGCGACAGATTCCAGTCGGAACTCTCTCACACCGACGCCTTTGCCCGGGTGCAACCACCATCACCCTTTGTTTCCCGGCTCCACGATCTTGTCCTGCTCCATTCTGCAGAAGGCTACGTGTATCCGCGTGAAGAGTTTCTGGCGGATGTTGAGAATGCCGTCCGCTTTACGGAGAACTATGTATGCCGGCCCCGCTGGACTCTGTCAAGCTTTCTCTTTCATGATGCCCCGGTGATATCCACCGCCGCCCTGTTCTCACGGCTGGAATACGTGACGGAGTATATCTACCTCCCGCAGCTCCTCCGGAGGACGGTGTCCCAGAGAAAACTCACAGAGATTGACGGTGAACGGTGCACCCGGTTAATCCGACGGATTGACGCAGCCGTGGTGCGCGAACATGCACCCCACGAACTTGCGCTGCTCGCGCGGCCGATCTTCAGGTTCTTCCTGTTTGATTCCGCGGCTCCGGAAGGGCCCATCCCCCTTCGACCCATCCTGTTGTTCTTCGAAGACAAGGAACTTAACGGGCTGCGCGACTATATTCAGGGAGTATGTCATGTTGGAAAACGCGAGACGCTCTCACTTGCGGAACTCGTAGAATTGTGTGAAGATTTCCTGGCCGGTCCTTCTGCCGGGTCCGCCGGGGAAACACCCGCTCCGGAACCTGAGCTTCACCCCCCCTCGCCGGAGGGAATCTTCTTTGACACCACACAGGAAGCGGCCACCGGACCGGTCTCGATCGAAGAAACTGCACCGGAAATTTTTCCCGATCCTCCTCCGGAACCGGTCATTGAAGAGATACCCCCGGCCATACTCGTTGCTCCGCCGCCTGAAACGTCCGCCGTGTTTTCGGATCTCGACGGGATGATCACCCCCGATCAACGCAAACGGTTCATCAATGTCCTGTGCGATCGGGATGCGGATTTTTATGAATTGATTATCAGCCGGTTGAACATCATGCGCACCTGGCATGAGGCCTCGGCCTACATTCGGGAACTTTTTGAAATTAACGGTATCGAACCGTTCCGGGATGAAGCGATTACGTTTACCGATATTGTGCAGCAACGTTTTAAAACCGAATCAGGACCGCGCTCATGAAATTCGTTGACCTTGCAGGCATCCATGTGCGCGCCGGTGACGGCGGGTCGGGGGTTATAAGTTTCCGGCGGGAAAAATATGTGCCGAAAGGGGGACCTGATGGAGGGAATGGCGGACGCGGAGGATCGGTGATCCTCAAAGCGAACCGGCATTTGACCACACTTCTGGACTTTCAATACAAACGATCCTACAGGGCGGATCAGGGAGACCACGGCTCGGGGGCACGTAAGACCGGCAGGAGCGGCCAGGATATTATCGTGGAGGTTCCCGAAGGTACACTCGTGCGTGATGTCGCCACGCAACAGATCCTCGCAGATCTCGTGAAACATGACGATACCTTTCTCGTTGTGCGTGGAGGGCGTGGTGGACGCGGAAACTCGGAGTTTGCGACATCAACTGACCAGGCACCCCGCCGGTATGAGCAGGGGGAACCCGGCGAGGAACTCGAGATTGAACTTGAATTGAAGTTGCTTGCAGACGTCGGGCTTGTCGGACTCCCCAACGCCGGCAAATCCACGCTCATCTCCGTCATCTCCGCTGCCCGCCCGAAGATCGCCGACTATCCGTTTACTACTCTGGTTCCTAACCTCGGGATTGTGCGCGTTGATGAGGGCAAGAGCTTCGTGGTGGCTGACATCCCCGGCCTTATTGAAGGCGCACATGATGGCAAAGGTCTGGGACTCCAATTTCTGCGCCACATCGAGCGGACGCGTGTCCTGCTGTTCCTCCTTGATGCGACCCGGGAAACGCTACAAGAGGACCTCGCCGTTCTGAGACGCGAACTCCGGCTCCATGACGCCGCGCTGGGCAGGAAAAAATTCCTGATCGCCATCACGAAAATCGACACGCTGGATGACACGGCGGTGAAAATTGTCCAACGCCTGCGGTTCGACCGGAAGAGCGCCTCTTGCATTTCCGCCGTGGCCGGAACGGGTGTCCGTGAGCTCGTTGAAACGCTCTGGAAAGAGATCCATCCGCCGGAACGGCGTCGTCTTCGATCAAAAAAACCCTCATCCGGTACGATCACCCGAACAAGAACCAAGGCCCGCACAAGGACCAAGGCCGGCACAAGGACCAAGGCCCCGACAAGGACCAAGGCCGGCACACGAGCCAAGCCCCGCGCACGATGAAACCCCTCTTTACCGGAATGCACGCCCCGCTTACGCGGCGCCGGCTGGTGGTCACGGTCGGCGTATTATGTATTGTGCTCATCAGCGCGTCACTTTTTGCGTTGGCCGTCGGGAGTGTTTCTGTTCCGCTTAGCGCCGTCGTTGGTGCATGCACGGGTATTCTGCCCGCGACCGATATGGATCGACTGATCATTCTGGACATCCGGCTGCCGCGCGTCCTGCTCGCCATCATGGTGGGTGCCGGCCTTTCCATTGCAGGCACCGTTCTCCAGGCCCTTCTAAGAAACCCTCTTGCGGAACCATACATCCTCGGGATCTCAAGCGGCGGCACCATGGGGACGATTCTGGCGATAGCACTGGCCTCGGGCGTCAGCCATCTGATCGCGCCGGCGGCGTCCTTTGTGGGATCGGCGCTGGTGATGATCCTTGTGTACGCCATGGCCCACCGCCGGGGTCAACTTGATCCCTACACATTGTTGCTCTCAGGCGTCATGGTGGGCGCGTTCTTTAATGCCGCCGTACTTCTTACGGTGGCCCTCTTCAACCAGGAACTCCGCCATGCGTTTCTCTGGCTCATGGGCAATTTGAGCGGAGCACGGTATGAGTCGCTCCTGGTCACGGCTCCCCTGACACTCCTTGCCGCCATTCCGGCATTCCTTTCCGCCCGCCAGTACAACCTTATCGCAACCGGCGATGAAACCGCGCTGCAGCTGGGCGTTGACGTGCGGTCATTGCGGCGCAGATCGTATGCCATCGCATCGGTTATCACGGGCGCAGTGGTTTCGGTCAGCGGGGTTGTCGGGTTTGTCGGACTGATTATCCCGCACATCTCCCGGATGATCTTCGGGCCAGATCATCGTCTGCTCCTTCCCGCTTCATTCCTGCTCGGGGGGACCTTTCTGGTGCTGGCGGACACGCTTGCGCGGACCATTATAGCGCCCACCGAGATTCCTGTGGGGGCTGTCACGGCAGTCCTGGGAGCCCCGGTCTTCGTCTATCTCCTCCGGCGTCCTTAAGTTTTGTTGCCTTCCACAGAGGTTTTATGTAGATTACATCATCGCAAACGAAGAAAAGTTGTTCTGTTCCAAGAATCTATGCCCGTTCTCACCGTTGAAAACGTTTCGTTCAGTTACATCACTGGCGTTCCGACTCTGCGAAACGTCTCCCTTGAAGTGAACAGGGGGGAGTTCCTGACCCTGGTCGGACCCAACGGGTCCGGCAAATCCACATTACTGAAATTACTTGACCGGGTCTTCCTTCCCGATGAAGGGGCAATTCATCTTGACGGGAAGAGTCTCTCCGCCTACGCACGTCCCGATCTCGCACGCCGGATCGCCTATGTTCCGCAGGAGCGTGACACGGCTTTTCCCTTTACGGTCGAAGAGATTGTGCTCATGGGCCGTGCCCCACATTCACCCGGTGTCATGTTTGAGAGTCCGCAGGACCGCGACATTGCCCGGCGGATGATGGGACTTACCGATATTGCGCATCTGGCGACGCATCCGATCACCAATCTCTCCGGAGGCGAGCGGCAGCGTGCATTCATCGCGCGTGCACTGGCCCAGCAACCTCTGGTGCTTCTGCTGGACGAGCCCACGGCACATCTGGACATTGCTCACCAGGTGGAGATATACAGGCTGTTGCGGTCGCTGAGCGTGGATACAGGACTCACCGTTGTTTCTGTATCGCATGATCTCAATCTTGCCGCGTTGTACAGCGACCGGATCGCCATGTTGCAGTGCGGGGGACTCACTGCCATCGGTAAACCGCCCGTGGTTCTTACGGTAGATCGTATCCGGGACGTCTTCCGCGCGGATGTGGTCGTCGACCGCCACCCTGCAACGGATACACCACGCGTTACCATGGTTCGTTAAGGAAGGGATCTTCATTGTGAGACGCCGGATTATCAGAGAAAAAGTTGTCCAGGCTTTGTACGCACATGAGATCTCGGGAGATCCGGTGGATCACGTCATCACCTGTGTGCTTGTCGGACTGGAAAGCAACAAGTCCGCCCATGAGTTCGCCCGAAACCTGGTCATCCAGACCGTACATCACAGCGCCGATATTGACACCATCATCAAGGCGCGGGTGGCAAACTGGGACTTCAAACGTATAGCGGTGCTGGATCGCCTGATCCTTCGTATGGGGATCTGCGAACTCCTGTATTTCAGGGAAATACCGCCCAAAGTCACGATGAACGAAGCCATCGAACTTGCAAAACTCTTCAGCACCGAACGCAGCGGCCAGTTCGTGAACGGCGTTCTGGATGCCGTGTTGAATGACATCAAACAGAACGGACCCGAGAGGCTGGGTGATGGCGCTGTAACAAAGACCGGCAGAGGATTACATGAAGGGGAACCCGTTCCCCGTCCTGTGAAACCGCGGAAAACGGCGCCGTGACCGACCCGGCCGACCCTCAACCCACGGCCTCCCGTGTTCAGATCTTCTCCTGGACACTGTTTGATTTCGGAAACACCGCCTTCTCTGTTATCATCGTCACCGTCATCTTCCCCCGCTACTTTATCAACCACGTTGCCGGTGGCCAGCGCTGGCTCTGGGGACTCGCCGTAAGCATTTCCATGTTGCTCGCCGCATTACTCGCACCTCCCCTCGGCGCCGTTGCTGACTACTCCCGTAACCGGAAACGATTCCTCTTCCTCTTTACGCTGGCTTCCGTGTTGTGCACAGGACTCCTGTTCTCCGTGTCTGAAGGAATGATCCTCACCGCAATGGTGCTCTTTGTGATCGCCAACATCGGTTTTGAAGGCGGGATCGTGTTCTACGATTCATTCCTGCCCGGACTAACAACGAGGAAAAATTACGGCAGGGTGTCCGGTTATGGTTTTGCCATGGGATACCTCGGATCACTCGCGATCCTCCTCATTGTGAGTGTCTTTCTTCCGGGCGCGGATGATCCCGCGTATCTTTTCTCTGTCCGTACCACCTTCGTGATTGCAGCGGCGTTCTTTCTTGTGTTCTCGCTGCCCTTCTTCCTGGTTATCCCCGAACCCCGCACCGTTCGGGAAGCCCCCGCATCTCTGATCCGGGCGGGGATGCGGCGGTCGGCGGGGACGTTCAAATCGTTGTTTGTCGATCGTCAACACCCTTCCATTGCCCGGTTCCTGATTGCCTTCTTCCTCTATAATGATGGCATTCTCACGGTGATCGCCTTTGCCGCAATATTCGCCCAGCAGGTGCTGGCAATGACTGATACAGAGATTATCGGCTTTTTCGCTGTCGTGCAGACCAGCGCTATATTGGGATCTCTTGTATTCGGCATTATCACAGATAAGATCGGGCCGAAGCGGACGATCACCATTACACTTCTGCTCTGGATCGGAATCGTCATCGGCGCGTTTTTTGTTCAGACCGCAACCCAGTTTTATCTGGTTGCCCTGGCGGCAGGAGTGGCTACCGGCTCCTCGCAGTCGGCCAGCCGGAGTCTGATGGCCCTGTTAACCCCGAAAAACCGGGAGGCGGAGTTTTTTGGATTCTACGATGGATTGTGCGGAAAAGCCTCTGCCGTTATCGGGCCGCTGCTGTTCGGCATTACCGCAGATTTGACCGGTGAACGGGTGGCGACCCTTGCAATCGGGTTGTTTTTTGTGGCCGGTGTGATTCTGCTGCAGGGCGTATCGGAGCCAGCCATCGAAAGCGGGCACGCAGACTAATATGCCGTTCTTCAGGCCTTCCATCCAACGGCATCCGGATGTCCCTGTTTACTTTCCCCCCTTCTTTTCCTAAATTGAGTGCATGTCAATTTTTTTCATTTCCGATGTTCATCTTGGACTGGGCGATAGGCAGGCGGAGCGGGAGAAAGAAGACCGTTTGCTTACGTTTCTCGAGAGGATTCTTCCGCAAACCGAGGAACTTTGTATCCTCGGTGACCTGTTTGATTTCTGGTTCGAATATACGACAGTGATCCCCAAGGGCTTTCACCGTACACTGACGGCGCTGCAGGCATTTACCGATCGGGGCATCCCGGTCCATTACATCGCCGGCAACCATGATTTCTGGATGGGTGATTATTTTCAGAAGGAACTGGGCATCAGGTTGTACCTTGATCCGTGCGAATTGAGCCTCGGGGGCAAACGCGTGTTTTTACACCACGGTGATGGTCTGGCTTCGCGCGACATCGGATACAGGATTATCAAGCCGATTCTGCGCAACAGGCTGGCCATCCGCCTGTACCGATTGCTGCACCCGGATCTCGGGATCCGGCTGGCGCGCGGATCCTCGCGCACGAGTCGGGCCTACACCGCGAACAAGGACTACGGCGAGGAGGAGGGGCTTCTGGAATTTGCCGCGAAAAAGATCGGTGAAGGTGCTGACATCGTGGTCATGGGCCACCGGCATCACCCTCATCTCTCCGGGGTCGGAACGGGTACCTATGTGAACCTTGGTGACTGGATTACGTATCACACTTATGCAGTCCTGGATGGCGGTTCGATAACACTGCAAACCTGGACCGGGAAACCGAGAACTGACGAGCATGGCACCGAATAAGCCGGGACCCTATACACCCGAAGAGATGGAACGCTACTTTAACGATCCGGAATACCGCCGGAAACACAAAATAGGAATTACGCCGACGAACCGGGGAAAGAAACTACGCCTCTGGCTTTTTATTGGCGGGCCCATTCTGGCGCTCCTGATTGCCTATAC
Organism: uncultured Bacteroidota bacterium; assembly: GCA_963714855.1. GTDB lineage: Bacteria > Bacteroidota > Ignavibacteria > UBA10030 > UBA6906 > JAGDMK01. The sequence continues at coordinate 175,788 of CAVQPT010000003.1, forward strand.
CATCTATCTGTTTTCGGGGCTCCCCGGACTTGAAAAGGTCGAGAATCCCCGTCCCGAACTTGCCACCCGCGTCTTTTCTGCTGACGGCGAAGTGCTGGATCACTTCTTCATCAAGAATCGCTCGCAGGTCGGCCTTCAGGAAATCCCGCTGATCGTACAGCACGCCCTCATTGCGACGGAAGACAAAGACTTTTACAGTCACTGGGGTGTCGACGCCGTTCGTTTTGTCAAGGCAATGGTAAAAAACACCCTGACGCTTTTCCGCCGGCGTGAAGGGGCCAGTACCATCACGCAGCAGCTATCCCGAAATCTGTATCTGGGCCATGATGACAAAAACGCATTTGAGACGGTCACGCGGAAGATTCGCGAGTTTGTCACGGCCATCCAGCTCGAGCGTAACTTCACCAAAGACGAGATTCTGGAGTTTTATCTGAACGTGGTCTGGTACGGTCGGGGATCGTACGGGATAGCATCGGCGGCGCAGCAATATTTCGGGAAGACGCCGGCCGAACTCACACTCCCCGAAGCCGCCACGTTGATTGCGCTGGTCAAGGGCCCCGCGGTGTATGATCCCACCAATCATCCGGAGCGCGCGCTTGCCCGCAGGAATCTGGTCCTGTCTCAGATGTTGAAATACGGGTACATCACTGAAGAGGTGGCCGAGAAGGCAAAGGCCGAACCGATGCAGTTGCGTACTGCGGACGAATTCGCACGCGCCGGAATCGCACCTCACTTCGTCGAGTATGTACGCCAGCAGCTTTCGGAGAAGGCCGAGAAGTACGGATTTGACATCTACCGTGACGGGATAACGGTGTACACCACTCTGGACAGTCGCATGCAGCGGCATGCCAACCGGGCGGTGGAAGAACATCTGGCCATCTATCAGCCCATGTTCGACAAAGAGTGGAAGTGGTCCAGTGAACGAGAAGCGCTCAGTTTTGTGATCGATCAGGCCATCCGGACGTCCCCGGCCTATCGTAAAGCACCGACGGCACGGGAGCGTGACAGCGTCTACCAGTTGCGGAAGACCGACCAACCCTGGCTGGATTCCATGATGAAGGTGGCGCAGCAGATCGAGGTGGGGTTTGTGGTGCTTGATCCGACCTCGGGGGGGATCATCTCACTGGTGGGTGGGTCCAATTTCCGGAGTTTCAAATACGGCCTCAATCACGTTACACAGATCCGCCGCCAGGTCGGGTCCGCGTTTAAGCCGTTTGTCTATACGGTTGCGATAGACAATGGTTACTCCCCGACATCGGAGTTATTAAACCAGCCGGTGACGATCATGATGCCCGACGGCAAACGGTGGACCCCTTCGAACTCCGACATGAGTTTTGGCGGCAAGAGCACGATCCGCGAAGCCATCCGGATGTCTATCAACCTGGTCGCGGTCCGTGCGATCGAGGAGATTGCGCCGATCAACAGGGTGATTGATTATGCCAAACGGATGGGCATATCCTCGCCTCTCCCACCCTATGCGTCTCTGGCTCTCGGGGCAGGAGATGTCTCGCCTCTGGAGATGGCTTCGTCCTTTGGCGTGTTTGCCAACCATGGTGTGTACGTTGAACCGGTATCGATTCTTCGGATCGAAGACAAAGACGGCAACGTTCTTGAGGAAAACTTCCCCATGCAGCGGGAGGTGTTAAGCGACGAGACGGCGTTTATCATGACGTCGATGCTTGAGGGGGTCGTCATCGGCGGGACCGGCAGTCACGTACGGGATTTTTTCCAGCTTCCGGCCGCAGGGAAGACGGGCACCACATCGGAATTTGCTGACGCCTGGTTTGTAGGGTACACACCGGCACTTAGCGGCGCGGTCTGGATCGGATTCGACAACAAGAGCGTGCGCTTTACGACATGGGACGGGCAGGGTGGCCGGGCGGCTGCGCCGATCTGGGGACGGTTTATGAAGTATGTCTACGACGATCCCAATATCGCGATGCCGTTGCAGTATTTTGAACGGCCCGCAGGCGTCTTGCAGGAAACGATTTGTACCGACACCAAAAAGCTTGCAACGCAGTACTGCCCGAATACCATGGTCGAGTATTTTACGGAAAAAACCTTGCCGGGCCGGTGCGATAAACACACCAGTTCAAAGTGGAAAGAAGGGGAGGAAGGGCTGGGGACAACCAGCTTTTAGCCTTCTTTGAGCTCCCACTCAAAGATGTCGTTCGCGTCCCCTGCAATAGGGGCGACGGGTACGAGAGCCCTTTTCTTTGGCTGGCTGCCTGCGAGAAGTACCGGAATTGCGGCCACGGCCAGGAGTGCGGCGAATGTCCAGAATCTTTTTCATAGTTCCCCCCGATTCCTTATAGTTCCTGCTGAAACATAACCTCTTATCGTATCCAGAGTTGTGACAGTTGTCACAAGAATATACGTAAGAAAAGTGCGCTAGGTTACTTAAAAGTTTTTAACCTTGAGAATAGATGCGTCCTGATGTCACGCAGTTGATCGCCGCGCTTCGCCGCCAGCCGGCAACACACATTCCCAACGTCGAACTGGGCATCCACCCTACCATCAAGGCCCGATTTCTGGGCAGGCCCGTTACCACGTTGGCTGACGACGTCGAGTTCTGGCACCGGACCGGCTACGATTATATCAAGCTACAGCCGGGCGTTGATTTTGACCCCGCCCGGATTGCCGCACACCGCAACCTGATGGCGAGCGGCGACGGGACGGTCGTCCGGAAGTGGGCGTCGGAAGGCGCCGGGATTATCTCTTCGCGCGCGGACCTGGAGAGGTATGTCTTCCCGAAACCGGAAGATCTTTCGTACGAGCGGTTCGATCAGGTCCGGTCCCTGCTCCCTCCGGGAATGGGAGTTATCGGGCAGTACGGCGACATCTTCACGATGACCTGGGAAATGATGGGTTTTGAGGCCTTTTCGATGGCCGTGTTTGAAGAGCCGGAACTTGTTGAGGCGTTGAACCTGAAGGTTGGAGAGATCGTGGTATCGATGTTTGAGCGGATGGCTGCTCACCCGGCGGTGGATATACTCTGGTACAGTGATGACATTGCGTACGCAACCGGGCTGATGGTCTCCCCCACCCTGCTGCGCAAGTACTTCTTCCCCTGGCTGAAGAGGATAGGCGAACTGGCGCGCGGATCGGGAAAGCCGTTCATCTACCACACCGATGGTGTCCTGTACGACGTCATGGACGATATTCTGGGGTGTGGGGTGGATGCGTTACATCCGATAGAGCCCAAGGCCATGGATCTTGCGGAGGTCAAGCGGCGATATGGGGACCGGTTGTGTTTGATCGGACATGTGGATGTTGACATGCTCTCGCGGGGAACACCGGAGGAGGTCCGTGAGCAGGTACGCCGGAACATAGCTGCAGCCTGGACCGGCACCGGTTATTGTGCGGGGTCGGGGAACAGCATACCCGAGTACGTCGCCTATGACAACTACATGGCGATGCTGGATGAGGTGGGAAGAAGTGCCGTCTCACCACTTACATAGTCTTGTCGTTCACCTCGATGGTTTTGAATTTGGCAGGCATCTTCTTCTTGATTTCGAATTTCCGCTCCACTTTCCCCTTCTTCTGTGTACTGCTCGTCAGGTGAAACAGGGGTATTGAGTACCGGTCGGGTATTTCCAGTTTCACCTGCAGGGGTGTCTGGGCATCCTCCAGTTTCTGAAACTCCACGACAAGAGAATTTTCCCCTTCGCGGAGGATAAAGAGGTCCATTTGTTCGGCTGAAGCCTGTTTCCTCATAGGATGATCGGCGGAGAAGAGCCGTGTAGCCTGTTGCCCTTTTCCTTTGATGACCTTGATGGGAGTACCGTTGATGGAGACCTTCACCGTGTAGCCATAGCCAAAGCTATCGATGAAACCCATGATCGGGTCTTTAGCGGATGCCGTGTGTAGTGGAAGTACGGACAGGCAGAGAAGCAACACACTGCAATAGAGGAGGGCAGCCGGGGATTGCGAGTGCATGGTAGACTCCGTTGTTTTTGGTGGGATAAGCGGTGCCCGTATTGTAGTGTTTTTTTTGGATTTATTCGAACTTTTCCGTATATTTTTCGGCAACACTATCAGATGTAATGCCCGGATGGCGAAATTGGCAGACGCGCTAGCTTCAGGAGCTAGTGGCCGCGAGGTCGTGCAGGTTCAAGTCCTGTTCCGGGCACAGGTGTTTTGGGAAGGGATATCGGTGATTCCGGTATCCCTTTCTCGTTTTCTATCCTGTCAACGAATTCCCCAGCTGGTCCTTAAGTGGCACTGGTCTCAAATAGCACCGTGCCTGTGGTTGCCACGCCTTCTGCTCATCGATTCCGAGAAGTGCCACGAGGAGGCTCGGTAAGTTGAATGCCGCTCACGAACAAGTCAACAATCAGCTCACACGTTCGCATCCTCACATGCGCCTCCCTGACCGGAGGTCTCAATTTGGATTGTGGAATGAGCAATTCCGAACTTGCTCCGTAATCCCATCGCGCTGCTGGCAAGAAGCCTCTCATCGCGGCCAGGCGATCCCATCGGGACAACCAGATGGGCAGTGAGTGCTATCTCCGTTGTACTTATTGCCCAGACATGAAGGTCGTGGACCTCTGCAACTCCTTCAAGCCCTCCCAGGTATTCCCGCACTTCGTCAAGGACCACAGCCTTTGGTACCGCATCCATTGAGAGATGGAACGAATCCCTCAGCAAGCCCCACGTACCAATGGTTATGAAGATGCCAATCAGCATGCTCATGATGGGATCGATTCGGGTGATGCCGGTAAGGTGAATCAACAAGCCCCCTCCCACAACACCAAGAGAGACGGCCGCATCCGCGGCCATGTGGACAAACGCGCCCTGAATGTTTATATCCCTTTCCCTGCCTTTGATAAAGAGGAGGGCGGTAAATGAGTTCAGCACAACACCCGCACCGGCAACAATCATCATCGTGGCTCCACCGACCGGCTCCGGATGCACAAGCCTTCTAATGGATTCAAGGAGGATAGCCCCGACAGCAATGAGAAGGAGGACAGAATTGAGAAATGCCGCCATGACGGTGGCCTTCCGCATTCCATAAGTCCTGCGATTTGAAGTTGGGGTTCTGGCGAGATACGCCCCGCCCCAGGCTAACGCAAGCCCCAGCACATCACCGAAATTGTGGCCCGCATCAGCAAGCAACGCGGCAGAGTTTACAGCAATGCCGAAGCCGGCTTCAGCGATGACGTAGGCGAGGTTAAGCCCTATTCCGAGACCAAAAGCCCCGGAATAGCTGCGTGACCCGCGCGACTGATCCTTATCCTGATTCACTCGTTTTCCTATATTGCCCCTTCGCCCCGTTCGTTCGATCGGATCTTCACGACTTCCTGTACGTCATAAACAAAGATCTTACCATCGCCAGGGTTGCCCGTATGTGCGCTCTCCTGGATCGCACTGATGACGCTCTCGACCATGGTGTCAGTCACGACGATTTCCAGTTTTACCATTGCAACGTAGTCGATAAGGTCAACGTTGCTCCTCTGTTCCCAGCTTTCACCGCTTGATTTCCCAAAACCGTGAACGTGCTCATCCACGGTCATTCCCGGAAGCCCCCCGATCTGCTTCAATGCATCGATCACAGCAGATCGTTTGAAGGGTTGAATGATCGCCTTGATCTCTTTCATCGTTGTGTCTCCGGATTGTCACAGTTCTGCTTCAAGTTCCCTTCGTTCAAACCACTGATAGAGCGCGGGGAGAACGACCAGGGTAAGGAATGTCGAGGTGATGAGTCCCCCTACTACGACTGTTGCCAGGGGCCGTTGAACTTCGGAGCCAGGTCCAGTAGCGTACAACATCGGGATCAAGCTGAAAATGGCTATTGAAGCTGTCATCAGCACCGGCCGCAAACGGTCATGACTTCCCCGAATCACCGCATCATTCACTGGGATACCTTCCTGCCGAAGTTGGGAGATATGCGAGACAAGGACCACACCGTTCAACACAGCGACGCCGAACAAGACGATGAACCCAACGGAGGCTGGAACCGACAAGTAGAGTCCCGATATGAACAACGCAAACACCCCCCCAATAAGAGCAAACGGAAGATTTGTTAGCACAAGAAGGGCCAGCCGTAATGATCTGAACGTCACGAAAAGGAGGAGAAGAATCAGTCCTATTGCAACCGGACCAATGATCATCAATTTGTTCATTGCACGCTGCTGGTTTTCGAACTGTCCACCCCATGTTGTGTAGTAGCCCGGAGGGAATGAGACGTTCTTTCGAATCAACTCCTTCGCCTCTGCGACATAGCTGCCAATGTCCCGATCCTGAATGTTGATCTCGATACCAATGCGGCGCAACCCATCTTCCCGGCTCACCTGTACCGGGCCTTCGACGACGGCGATCTCGGCGACCTGGTTCAGGGGAACATTATACCCATGGCTTGTAGCGACAAGTGTGTTGCTGATCGATTCGACGGAATTCCGATACTCAACGGGGTACCGCAGCGTCACGTCAAACGACCTGTTTTCTTCGTAGAGCTGTGTCGCGGCTTTGCCACCAACGGCGATTTCGATTACCCTCTGGACATCGCTCACGTTCAGTCCATGTCGCGCAATCTTGTTTCTGTCGATATCGATCGTGAGGTACGGCTGGCCTGCGATGCGTTCAACCACGAGATCTGCCGTCCCCCCGATTTGACCAACGACCCGTCCAATCTCATCTGCTTTGGTCTTCAGCACTTCCATATTGTCGCCAAACAGCTTAATGATCAGCTGTGCACGGGTGCCGGCCACGAGCTCATCGATGCGACACTGGATCGGTTGGCTGAAACTGAAAGCCAGCCCGGGAATGCGCGAGATCTCGCTGCGCATCCTGTCGATCATTTCGTCCCGATCCCGAGTCGTCTTCCACTCTGACCTGGGCTGAAATATACCAGTGAATCCGGTTTTGTCGATCCCTCTTGCTTCGAGGGCGACACCGGTTTGCCCCGTGCGGGAGACGACCGTGACGAGCTCAGGAAAGTTCTTCAGCTTCTTCTCCACAAGGTTGGTGATTTCCAGCGACTTGGCCAGCGAGATGCCCGGAAGAAGCTGCACGTCCATATCGAAAGCGCCTTCATCCATAACCGGCATGAACTCCGTGCCGAGAAACGGGAATGCCGCGAGTGCGGCGGTGAGCAGCACCGTTGCCAACGAAAGTACGAGTCTCTTCTTCTGCATTGCCCAATTGAGAAGGGGAGAGTATATCCTCTTTGCCCAGCGCATCACCACACTCTCCTTCTCGGCACCCGGCTTCAGTACCAGGGCACAGAACACCGGTATGACGAAGATCGAGAGCAGAAGGGAAGAGAGCAACGCAGTGGCCACCGTAAGAGCCAGCGGGGCAAACATCTTCCCCTCCAATCCTTCGAGGGCGAGAATTGGAATGAACGTCGTCGCTATGATGATCTCGCCGAAGATGCTGGGCTTGCGAACCTCAAGCACGGCCTTCAATACGGTGGCGAGTTTATGGTCGGAACCTCCAGAGCCACTCAGATGCCGCTGGACGTTTTCCACCTGAATGATCGTCGCATCAATGATCATTCCGATCGAGATCGCCAGCCCACCTAACGACATGAGGTTAGCGTTCAACCCTGCGCCCTTCATGACGATGAAGGTAAGCAGTAGCGACAACGGCAAGGCGATAATGACCACCAGGGCGCCACGGAAACTCCGGAGCATCAGATACAGAATGATGACCACCAACACCGATCCTTCGATCAAAGCCCTGGTCACCGTCCCGATGCTGCTCCTAACAATATCGGACCGGTCGTAATACGGGACGATCTTTATACCTTCCGGAAGTATGTTATTCCCGTTTATCTCGTCAACCTTCTCTTTCACCCGCTCGACAACAACGCGGCTGTTCTCCCCCCGCAACATCATCACGATGCCGCCGACGACTTCACGATTGCCATCGATGAGTGCAGCGCCCTGACGAACGGCCTGTCCCACACTTACCTCGGCGACGTCACGGACAAAGACCGGAGTCCCGTTGGCAGAACGCAGGACAATGTTCCGGAGATCATCTTCAGACTTCACGAGCCCCACTCCGCGCACGATGTACTGTTCGGCGTAGCGATCAACCACGTTTCCGCCGACGTTCTGATTGTTCTCTTCGATTGCCCTATAGACCGCATCGAGCGTGAGATCATAGGCGAGCAGTCTCCCCGGTTTCACGACAACCTGATACTGCTTGAAGTATCCCCCGAACGAGTTGATCTCATTCACGCCAGGGACGCTCTTCAGTAGGGGTGTCACCACCCACTCTTGCAGCGTTCGAAGGTCCGTCAGCTGGCGTGCCCGCCCCGCGGAATCGTCAGGCATCGGGATTTCAAGCGTATACTGGTAGATCTCACCCATGGCGGTGGCAATAGGCCCCATGGCGACTTCCACGCCACGTGGCACATTCGACCTCGCTTCCTCCAGTCTCTCGAAGACGACTTGACGGGCGAAGTAGATGTCGACGTCGTCCTCAAAGACTATCGTGACGACGGAGAGACCGAACTTCGTTATCGACCGCATCTGTACGACATCCGGGAGACCCCGCATTGACATTTCAATGGGGAACGTAACGAATCGCTCGATTTCCAGGGCGGAGAGACCAGGCGCGGTGCTCAGGATCTCCACTTGAACATTGGAGACATCGGGAAAAGCGTCAATCGGGATCGTCAGATACGAATGGATCCCGAGCACCGTCATGATGGCGACAGCCAATAACACAAAGGTCCTCTGCTTGAGCGTGAGTGCAATGAGCCGTTCCAGCATGGCTATTCTCCTCCCTCAAGTGTTTCCTTCATCAACTCGGACTTTAGCTGGAAAGATCCCTTCGTCACGACCTTCTCTCCGGGCGTGAGTCCCTTCTTCACTTCAACCAGCGAGTCAAACATCACTCCGAGCGTGACCTCTCGTCGTTCAAAGGTGGTGTCGCTTGTGGCAACAAAGAGGTACGTTTCCTCGTTCTCTTTCTGGATGGATTCGGCCGGGATGAAAAGTCCTTTTGCACTTCCGCCGATCGGGACATGAAGCTCGCCGAACATCTGGGGCTTCAGCCTTCCATCGCGGTTGGGGATCGATGCCCGGATCGTGATTGTGCGGGTACGTTCATCCACAACGGGCGATACGTAGATGACCTTCCCGGGGACCTCTTCGCCCGGAAATGCGGTGACGGTAAGTGTGACGTCCGGCTTTCCCGAAAGCGCAGGAACATCCCTTTCGTACACCTGCCCATCGGCCCAAAGCGAGGAGATATTCACGATTCTGAATGCGGTCGTCGAAGCATCGACGAACTGACCGATGACGACGTTTCGTTCAACTACGGTTCCTGCGATCGGGGCTTTGATGGGGAGCACGCCACCGCTGTGATCGTTCTTCTGGAGTGATGCGTGCTCGACGAATGTCAGCAGGTCCTCGTCGGCAAGCCCGATGGAGTGAATCCTCTTGTCTTCCGCATTAAATTCCGCCTGAGCCTTGTCGTACTCCGACTGGGCCTCGAGGAACGCCTTCTGTGAACCGACTTTCTGCTCTACGAGGGTTTTCTGCCGTTCGTAGTTCGCCTCAGCAAACTTCAACTGTGCTTTTGCCTTGATGAACTTGGACTTTATCTCTCCGACTTCGAGGCCTTCGATGTGCATGAGCTCCTGCTCTGCTTTTACGAAGTCCCCTACCTGGACAAAGACCTCCCGCACTCTGCCTGAAACGAGCGAGCCAACCTGCGCTTCGAAATCCTGATTCGGGAGTAGTTTTGCCGGAATGGTCATCTGGCCAACGATCGGTTGAACTTCAGCCACGGAGGTTGTCAGACCGATCTCCGCTGCCATATCGGCCGTCAGTTTTAGAATGTGAGCCTTCCCGCTTTGAGGCTCTGACTCTGCGGACTCTTTCTGCTCCTGATCGCCGGCACATCCGGTCAGCGCGAGCGCTATCGCCCAGGAAAGCGCAAAACAAGAAGCTGTCAGTCTATTCATGAACGTTGATTTCTCGTAATGAATGTGGTTATCAGTCGATTAGCGACCGCCCGACCGACTTCTCTAATCGAGCCAGAGCAGCATTGTAGTGGTATAAGGCGTCGATGTAGCCCGAACGGACGGAGATCAAGGTTTGTCTTGCCAGGAGAAACTCGAGGTAGGTTATTTCCCCCGCCTCGTAACTCGTTGCTGCTGACCGATAAACCTCCTGAACCTGCGGCAACAAATCACTCAAGTAGAGCTGCACCTGGCGTTCATCGTTGGTGAACTCTAAGTATGAGTTCTTTACATCCTGAATGACGAAGTTCTGCCTGGCAAGGAGGTCGGATTCTGCCCTGGCGTATGTCGCCGCCGCTTCCTCAACTTGTCCCCGCTGGTCGAACAGAAACCAGATGGGCAGAGAGATGCCGATCGCCATCCCGTAGAGATTATGATTTCCCGCCAGCGCCTGATGAGAGTACGATACGGACAGACTCGGCAGGATGCTCGACCAGGCGATTGTGCGATTCACCGAGGCGGCGCTGGCTCTGAACGACGCAGACTGGACCCGGGGATTCGACCTGTACGCCTCCTCCACCATTGACTCCAGGGCGAATGAGGAAGGTCGATACGCAAGGCTGTCCGTCAGAATGAAAGCTCCGCTCGTGTCGTTCTTCCCACGGCCGAGAGCGAGGTTGAGCACTCCTGTCGCTACTCGCAAGTCGCTCCGGGCGGTCTCAACGGCATTCCGTGCCTGCGTCCGCTGCACTTTTGCGGTCAGCCATTCGAGGTTTGTACCCTCACCGACGTTGTGCCGGATCTCAGCCTTGCGTGCAAAGTCATCGGCTATCGTGAGGTTCTCCTCCGCAAGGCTGAGCCTCTTTTCCCTTGCGAGAAGCCCGAAGTAGGCTTCCTTCACCTGCAGCATTACAGCCAGCGAAGTGTAACGGTAGTCTGCGTCAGCGGCATCCGTCTCGGATGAGAGAGAAGAACCACGGAGGACAATGGTTGTGGGGAAATCGATTGACTGTGTGATCTCGATTTTGCGCTCGCCGTAACCACTAATGCTGCTCCCGGTCGGAATGTAATCGTAGTTCCAGGAAAGTGATGGGGGAGGCGGTGATATCCCTCGCCAGAAGCGTCCCTGAGCGGCGTCAATGCCGCGTCGGGCACCTATGACCTCTGGATTAGCATGTAATGCTACTGTAATAGCTTCTTTGAGGGAGAGTTTTTCGATGGTCTGAGAAAGTGTGAATGCATGGCAGACCAGAAAGAGCATTCCCCCGAGTGATAATAGTCTCACCACGGCGGGCCTCGCTGTGCCGATTTCAAAATCTATGAATTAGGGGTCCCGAGAGATCGGGAGGGAAAACGGAGGATTTACGCTTTCGGAGGCTGGTCGATTGACCGGACTGGTGAGGCAGGGATGGGAATTGGGGGATCGAATTGGACGTCCTGGGCAGTCGGAGAACATCCGGCGTCCAGAGCCGAGCCAGAAACCGCCGGCATGTGGCAGATGCAAACGCAATCGGTTGAGAGATTGTTGCTCTGACCCTGGCTTGCACCGGCCTCCTTGGCGAGAAATGCGCAGACCAAGGAGGTGCACTGGTCATCGCCGCCACCTGTCCAACAGGCGATGTCCGGGCACCAGACCAGGGATATGGCAAAGAGAGCAACGAGCAGGAGCCCTGCTGGCCGAACCGTGTATTTCTTGACCGAGCAAATCATCTGGAATAAATATAGGTTTTGGGGCCCACTGAAGCAAGCGCCTACTTTCGGTGGTGTTTCTGGTGATCCAACGGTATCTCCTTGAAGATCCACGAGGAGCCGATCTCACCGTCAATTGACTTCGCAAAGTTGACATGTCCTGTTCGGGCACACTCTTGAATGAGAAACCCCGTTTCTGATCGATTCCAGAACGGGGTTCTGTATGTTGGAGATCTTCCACAACCTGCAGATCAGCTGGTCGTGTGTTCGATCGACCTCCACTGAGTCAACACACTTCCGTTTCAACATCTTCTTTTCGAAGACTTCTTCCAGACATGCCCACTCATGGCGATCCAACGGGCTTTTGCATTTGCTTTCTTTCCAATCTTGTTTACTTTTCAGTACTGGTGACCACATACTGTATGACCAGAGGGCGTTGACCCTCGCGAATACAGAGTGGCAATCCCCCGCCTGATCCGGAGGTCCGATATGCACAAGCTTACAGTCGTCGCACTCTTCCTGATGTTGGGGATGGCCTCCACCGCGGCCCCGCTGCGGGTCCGGGAGCTGGGTATCCCGGTCAAGGGCATCAACTGGGTGCGAATCCATCCCGGCTCGCTCGCGGGCCGGCCGTCGGTGCTGCTGTCCATGGGCCAGAATAACGGAGGCCTCTTCGTCTGCGACGTGGACCTGTCGACCGGGCACTGCCGGCAATTCCCCGTCGGCTCGGCGCAGGCCGATTTCCCGACCGCCTCACTTCGCAGTTCTCGCACGGGCATCCTGTACATCGGCTCTGCATGGCTGGGGCATCTGCACCGCTACGACCCCGCCCATCCAGAGCGGGGGGTGGAAGACCTGGGCGCGATCGATTCCGGGCACGTGACCTTTCCTTGCGGAATCCAGGAAGCGCCGGACGGGTCACTCTACATCGGCGCCTATCCCGAGGCAAACCTGACCCGGTTCGACCCGGCTACCGACCAGTTCACCCGCTTCGGCCGGATTGACGAGACCGACAAATACCTTTATCCGCTCGTCGGCGACGACGGCACCCTGGCGATGCAGGTGAAGATGACGCGGTTCTTCGTGGTGGCGATGGACCCGAGGACCGGCGAGCGCCGCCAGGTGGGGCCGGTAGTCAAGGAGCCCTCGGCCTCGGGTGTGCGTTTCCAGTTCTTCAAGGGCGAGGACGGGAGGCTCTACCTCGACACCGACACAGGGGGATTCCGGATCGAGGGGCTGCAAGCCAGGCCTGTAACCACGCTGCCAGCACCCCGAGCGGGCGTGCCCGCCGTCTACAAGCACGACTACCAGGCGCCTGTGGTGATGCCGGGCGGCTGGACGGCCAGCATGCCCGACTACGAATCCTCGGTCTACCGGACGCTGCGCCTGCAGCGGGCGGGGGAGGCGCCGCAGGACCTCCGCCTGGATTGGACGGGGGATGGCTCGTTGCTGTTCCTGATTCATCATGGACCCGACGGGAAGATCTATGGTTCGAGCTACCTGCCGGAGCACCTGTTCCGCTGCGAGCTGGACGGCTCGGGCATGGTGGACCTCGGCCAGTGCAGCACCTCGCTGGGTGAGGCGTACTCGATGGAGAACTTCGAGGGCAAGCTGGCTATCGCGTCCTATCCATCCGCGCGCCTGTCGCTCTACGACCCTGCGTTGCCATACCGGTTTGGCGCCGGCCCGGGTGCCAATCCGCTCGACGTCGGGCCGATTGACGACGGCATGATCGGCTACCGGCCGCACTTTACCGTGGCCCTTCCGGACGGGAAGCTGTGGATCGGCGCGGCGCCAAACTACGGCCTGCGCAGCGGCACGCTGGCGTGGTTCGATCCGCGGACCGCGCAGCGCCGCTCCCACCGCTCTGTGGTTGAAAACCTGACGCCGGTGTCGGCGCTGTGGCTGCCCGACATCCAGCGCCTGCTCATCGGGCTCAGCACCGAGCCGGGCACAGGCGTGCAAGTGAACCGGGAGCATGGGACCTTCGCTTTGTGGGACCCGGTGCGCGATTGTCTGGACTCTTCTGGGAATTTCGGAATCGCAGAGCCGCGGGATGTGGTCGCCCTGGTACCGGCGGAAGGTGGCCTGGTCTATGCTCTACTGGCCCGCCCGGCGTTCCTCGTCGAGCACCACGGGGCGAAGCCGGCATCTGCCGCGATTGCCCTCATCGACCCGGCACAGCGGCACGCGAAAGAGGTGAGGGAGTTGCCAGTGGAATACGGTGAGTTCGGGGAATTCGGCTTCAAGTCCCTGCGGGCCGATAGCCGGGGCCGGGTGTTCGGCGCCACGGCGAAGGGCATCTACCGGGTAAAACCGGGTACCTGTGAGACCGAATGGTTGGGCGAGAGCCCCGTCAGCATCGACGTGGTAGGCCCTATCGTGGACCGCACGCTCTATTTTGGAAGTGCATGGAAGCTGATGGCCGTGGATCTGCCGTAGTAGCTCCTCAGTTCCCCGGCACCACGGCGAGATAATCTTGGAGCCGGAGGAGAACGGACTTCTCGGTCCGACGCAATATCACTCTCTGTGGACCAAGAACATCACAACATCCCATGGTCTTTCAAGAAAGTCCGAACCGCTGAATCAAACGCCTCAGGCTGGTCTAAAGGAATCAAATGACCGGCTTTGAAAATGACTTCACGTTTTGCATTCGGAATTCCCCCCATCGCTGGGCCGACCGATGGGAGAGGTCAGCAGCAATTGCCACTGTCTCTCCGTTTGCTCGGGCACCGCAAACTGCCGTAAGAGCAATACACGCAGCAATCACCAGGTTTTGGGCGTAGCACTCTCCTACAATTCGTGCATTCGTAGAAGAATTGGCACGAATCGATCGGCATCGTCTCTTCTTTTCGAAACCCACACATGGGGCACGTCAACACAGATTTCAGAGTGACATCCAAAGGGGACCCTCCCAGGCTTTCAGGAAACAGAGCTTCAGTTGACTAAGGCACTGTACAACAAATGTATGAACGAGCTATGGGAACATCAAATCTCTACCAACGACAAAAGCTCATTACCCATCCCCTGCTGTTCGCAAGATCGTCGCTTCTTCTATGCTGAGGAGATTATTGCTATTTCTATTACAATGAACTATATTTCGTTACTAGACGAAATGATAATTGATGAAACGCGAGACTGTCAACGTCTTCAAAGCGCTGAACGACCCTAACCGTATCCGCATCATCAAAATGCTGGAGTCGAGAGAACTATGCGTGTGCGAGGTTCGGGAAGTTCTAGACTTGTCAACCTCGACAGTCTCGAAACACCTCTCCATTCTTAGGGATGCTGGTCTCATCATGGATAGCAAGGACGGGAAATGGGTCAACTTTCGTTTGAATCAGAAGTCGGAGAACAGCTTTGTTCGATCACAGCTTGAGTTGGTCATGAAATCGTTCGCCGATGATGAACAAGTAGTCTCTGACAAGAAGAAGCTCACGAAGGTCGACCGCAATGTGATTTGCGGGGTGTGAGTTTTTTTTGACATGTTCGATTCGATATATGGCGAACTAACATAGCGAAAGGGGTAGATCATGAAGATCAAAATCCTCGGATCAGGATGCATGAACTGCAAGACTCTGGCTGGCCGCGCACTCGAAGCAGTCCAGCAATTGGGGATCGATGCAACCATCGAAAAAGTTGAAGACATTCAGTCGATTGCCTCATACGGAGTTCTTCGCACCCCGGGTCTCGTCATCGATGAACACGTCGTTTCATATGGGATGGTGCCGAGGGTTGAGGACATCAAGACCCTCATCCTCAAGCAGTCGGCGAAAGTGTAGCGATGAACTTCAAGCCGACTCGACTTGCCGTCTTCCTTGTCGCTGTGTGGGTCATTGTCTATCGTGCGCTCGAACCGGCGGCGGGCTTATTCGTTTCCCTCCTCCCGCTCCAGCCCGGGAGCAAACTGACAGAGGCAATTCGGTTCTTTCTGTACGAAGCGCCGAAGGTCCTTCTTCTCCTTACGATCGTCGTGTTTGTCGTCGGAATCATACGGAGCTACTTCTCGCCTGAAAGAACCCGTCAGATCCTTGGCAAGCGCTCTCCATTTCTGGGAAACATCCTTGCGAGCATGCTTGGCATCGTCACCCCGTTCTGCTCCTGTTCTGCGGTTCCTCTGTTCATCGGGTTCGTTGAATCGGGAATCCCCCTCGGCGTCACATTGTCCTTCCTGATCGCCGCACCGATGATCAACGAAGTGGCCGTCGTGCTCCTTTTTGGCCTATTCGGCTGGAAGACCGCCCTCATCTACGTGACAACGGGCCTCGCGATTGCGATTTTCTCGGGGTTCGTCATTGGACGATTGAGGGTGGAGCGATTTGTCGAGGACTGGGTCTATGCAGTGAAAAGCAGGCCTCTCACGATGGAGTCTAATCCAACATTTGAAGACCGCGTCCGCACGGGATTTGACGCCGTGCGAGACATCGTCAGCAAGGTGTGGATCTACGTTCTGATCGGGATAGGTGTAGGAGCCGGCGTCCATGGCTATGTCCCGGAAAACTTCCTTGCAGGTATCATGGGGAAGTCTGCCTGGTGGTCGGTACCGGTTTCCGTGTTGATCGGCGTTCCTCTCTATTCTAATGCCGCGGGGATCATTCCGATAGTCCACGCGTTGCTGGAAAAGGGCGCATCGCTCGGCACTGCGCTTGCCTTCATGATGTCTGTCATCGGACTCTCGTTGCCCGAGACGATCATACTGCGCAAGGTCCTGAAATTCCCCCTTATCTTCATTTTCGTGGGAGTGGTCGCGGTTGGCATTATCATCGTTGGCTATCTCTTCAACTTCATCTATTGACCTGAATTCGAAGGAGCCCATGTCGGAGAATCTCAAAGTGCAGGTGCTGGGCGCAGGCTGCTCAAAATGCAAAGCGCTCGAAGAGAAGATCCGTAACCTGGCAGCGACACACCAGCTCAGCGTTGATATAGAGAAGGTCTCAGACCTTCAGGAAATCATGAAGTATGGTATCATGATGACACCCGGTTTGGTAATAAACGGCGTTCTCAAAAGCTACGGCACTATCCCCAAAGACCGCCAACTCCTCGCATGGATCAAAGGTGAATCCTGATGAAATCCACGATCGTACTATTTGCCATGTGTGCTTCCCTGATAGCACCCCCCCTCCGGAGTCAGACAAAGGCGTCAGGAGATACACCTCCGAAGCCGAACGATTACATTTGTCGAACTTGGGTCCATCAAATGTGTTCCCTGTCGTCAGATGCAGCCCGTAATGAAGGCCATTGAGGAGAAGTACGAAGGGCACGTGGAGGTAGTCTTCTATGACGTTTGGAAAGAGGACCAAAGGCGGTATGCGGAGGAGTACAAGATTCGCGTGATCCCCACCCAGGTCTTTCTGGATCAGAACGGACGGGAGCTGATGCGCCATGAAGGATTCTTCCCGGAGAAGGATATTGATACATTCCTGCAGGCGAAGGGCTTGAAACCGAGGGTCAACGCAAAGGAGTGACGTGTGGATTTGCTCTTCACAACGCTGACGGATGCAATGTCCGGGAGCTTGTTCATTGCGCTCCTCGCCTCCTTTGCCTGGGGAATCCTCAGTATCCTGCTCAGTCCCTGTCACCTCTCAAGTATTCCACTCATCATCGGATTCTTGACCGCACGGGGCGAGAAGAGAAGCTCGCGCGGGTTTCTCCTGTCGTTCGTGTTTGCCGGTGGTATTCTGGCGACGATCGGAACAATCGGAGCGATCACCGCCGGACTTGGCCGAATCATGGGAGACGTTGGTCCATACGGTAACTATGCTGTAGCAGTGATCTTCTTTGTTGTAGGACTGTACCTCATGGACCTCATTCGCTTGCCCGAAACAGGCATTGCACTCGGCCCACGCAGCTACGATCGCCGTATCTCTCAGCATTGATCCTGGGCCTTGTATTCGGCGTCGCGCTTGGCCCGTGCACGTTCGCTTTCATGGCACCAGTTCTGGGCGTGGTCTTCCAGATGTCTGAGGCGAATGCAGGTGCGGCCGGAGCCCTTCTCTTCTCATTTGGTCTGGGCCATGCCGGAGTTATTGCCATGACGGGGGGAGTGACATCACGTGTCCAGGCATATCTCGACTGGACGAATCGGTCAAATGCCATAACCTGGATTAAGCGTGTCGCGGGGCTTCTCGTCCTATTGGGAGGGGTCTACGCCATCTATTCCGCTTGAACGTCAAGTTGCGCGAACGACATGGACACATCCTCCTGGAGAAAGCAGGTTTGGAGGAAAGCCACGGTTTCATTTCCATCTGCGGAGGGGAAAGCAGAGCATTACGTTGAGCACGACTAGTCGCGCGCGGCTACCTGCGAAAGAGGCCGACTCACCAGAAGAATCAATGGGTTCGAAGAATGCTCAATCAAGTGTGTAGCCTGTTCCGGGCACACAAATCACAGTACTATCAGCCACTTGCGAGCCTCGGTTTTTCGTCAAGTGGCTTTTTATTTTCTTCAGAGCTCCGTGTAACCATTTTGTAACCATTCCGGCCGATGCACTCAACGACTCCTATTGCATCCCAAACCCTTCGCATATGATCACGGTCAGTTCATCGTATGCCCCACACGCGGTGTGAAGCACAGCCGTTCGATAGGCGCGCCTACGAATGCATCTGCCTGCAAGTGATAAACAGGAGAGTGTCGGCAGATAGTGCATCCATGACGAAGCACCTATGATGACCCAGACGCATCTGCCGTCAGTCCCACGTAAACGCGAGAATCCAGGATGGCTTTCCCGTGCAGGGGGCACGCCCGGCAAGATATGGCAGCGAGACGCGGCCCCGGCAATTGTTGCCCTGTAGCAGCTAGCCATCTCTGAAACTCGCCAACCGAGAGCCCCAACGAAACGGACGGAATTCACCGGGAGGACAGATAGCTGAGTCTCATTGACCTTGACAACTGAGTCAATTGGGGGGGGGACTGAATTCGAGAGCAGAAAAGAGGGAGTCTGAAGGATGCGATGAGACACAAAATTCGGGCACAGAATCGAAGTCAGACCTGCGAATTTGCGATCCACACGCAGAACCCGTATACTCCGACACCCGGCATTGCCCGAGCCGGGGCAATCTGACCCCCACCCTTCCCAAGGAAGACCATGAAGCACTTCAGCGGGATCGACTACGACCACTTCCTGGACGACATCCGGGACATGTATCCGTTCAGCATCGACGAAGCGATCCTGACGGAACTGGTGGCCAACGCTCTCGACGCCCGGACAGGCCTCATCGACATCCGCACGGATCCCGGACAGAAAACCTTCGAGATCACCGACACGGGAGAAGGGATGGATGCGCGTGGTTTTGAGGCCTACCACAACTTCTCCACATCCTTCAAGCGCAAGGGGCAAGGGATCGGATTCGCCGGGCTGGGGGCCAAACTCGCGCTTAAGGTCGCGGACAGGATTATCAGCGAAACAAGGCAGAGGGAGTCGGGACGCCAGCGAAAAGCCCCATTCTGGGGAGCCTCTGAATGGAAGTTCCAGCGGACACGGAAGACCGCTTCGCCCGTATGGTTCGATATCGAGGAACGTCAGCTTGTCTTTGCCGGCACACGAGTAAGGATCCATCTCAAGAGTGGCCACTCGCATCTCCTAAAACCCGACGAAGTACGGCGGATGCTCCTCAGGCACTACCTCCCGCTTCTGGCAATGCCGGAATTCTACGAGTCCCTGCACCTGTACCGGCGGATCACCATCCTCGTGAACGGCGAAATCCTGCAGCCGCCCCAGTCTGCCGTACACTCCTCGGCCCGCTACACCCTCCGGACGGGCGCGCGTCATCGGCCGCTCGCCCTTGCGCATTTCGAGTTGCACGATGAACCGCTCACCGAGGAACGACAGGGGATCGCCATCGCAACCTTCGGCAAGATCATTCGAAGGAGCTACCTGAAGCAGTATTTCAAAGAGCATGCATCGGGTAACGGGCATCATCGAGTCCCCGGAACTCGTCGACTGCCTCACCACCAGCAAGTGCGATTTCCGCAAGGAAGGACCGGCCGGCAGAAAATACTATCGGTTCAACCGGCTCGCTCAAATGCAATTCCGCACCTGGCTCGAGGAGCTTGCGCTCATCGATTCGCCCGCCCCCACGCGCAACAAGGACGTTAAGGAGCTCGAGGTCATGCTGAACAAGATCGTGGGTGTGCTGCCGGATTTTCAACAGTTCTACGGATCGATGGGAGAGCGCCCGGGGCTTGTCCGTGACGAGGACGGGAAGCTGTTCGGAGCCCCGCGGGAAGGTCCGCCGCACGTGGACCAAACCCCATCTGGACCCGGCTCATCCGGGACCTCCCCGATCGAGCAGGCCCTCGAGCAGGCTACCCGTTCCGACAGCGTACTGGATCCCGGCGGGGATATTCCCGCCACGAAGCGGGCGCGGACATCCCGATCCGGACCGGCGTTGCGACACGCACACGCCCCCACCCGGACGGACATCAGTTGGATGGAAGGAGACACCATCCTCATCAATACTGCCCACGCCACCTACCTCAAGGCGACGGAAAAGAAGGTCCTTGAGTATCACCACCTGCTCGCGGCAGCCGTCGCGATGCTCCGCGAGGTTCCCACCGCCGAAGAGAAGATCGACGTTCTGGAAAAGTTCATGAACGAATGGGGCAAGCTGTGAGCGAATGGATCGCTTCGTTCACCGGGGTGCCCGCGTCGGGCTCCTCGTGAATTCCCGGTACACAGAAGCTGGCACACACGTCAACCGCCAGATCACTCTAGCCTCCCGGGACCGTCATGATGAATCAGCCAACACGAAAGCGTTTCGCTGCACATCGAATTCACGCCCAACACACACTCCCCGCCTCCGCGTGTAAATGACAGTATGCATCGGGTGGAGGTTCGCGTGGCAAATTCCGCGACTATACGCCGGGTCAATACCCCTGGTATCTTGATTCCGGTCAGGCCCGTCATCAAACTCATGCGTAGCGTCAGGCGCTTGAGGTTGCACTCCGTGTCCGGAAGGATCCCACCGCGCTTCAG
Organism: uncultured Bacteroidota bacterium; assembly: GCA_963714855.1. Classification (GTDB taxonomy): domain Bacteria; phylum Bacteroidota; class Ignavibacteria; order UBA10030; family UBA6906; genus JAGDMK01. Next base: position 196,370 of record CAVQPT010000003.1, read on the forward strand.
TCGGCCCAGCCTGATCACATTCTCGTTCGGACGCCACTCGCGTCAGCCCACGGCATTGCATGGTCCGATTCCTGGTTGCCACCGGAGCCATCCCCTGTCAGGGCACCGATTGCGGTGTTGCCCGCGGAGCGCGATCTGAAGGGTCTTCGGGACAAGGCCACCGGCAATGAAGTCTGCGAGATTGAATGGGGAGTCAGCAGCCTCCTGTTCGAAGGTCGGTGCTCGCCAGAAACTGCTCGGAGGTGAGTCTTCTGCGGAGCGGATGTGCTTAAGTACCGCCAACGCGGATTTCTCTCCCCCGTCTTGTGAAACATGATCAAGGTGGTTCGGACGGGCGGCTGGAATATCTCCTCCGGTTATCGGTTCTTCAAGACATCAACAATCGCTCAACTGGGCGAGAGCCTTTTGCGTTTGCGCAGAATGGTTTGGACGAGCCCTCCGAAATACCTGGAGAGGTAGTCAGGCTTTGGATAGCAGAATCTTGCTGCGCTTCAACAAGAGGTTTTCGTAGTTTGTCTTTGCTCTGTCAGAAAGAAAGCTCATCTTGATAACTCTTTCCCATTCTCTCACGGCGCTTTCGAGTCTGGCAAGCACATCATCGACAACACGGTCCGCTAAGCCAAGTCGGTCCTTGCCAAAATAGCCAACAAGGAGTGACCGAGACAGATTCCTCGTTCTGCCATCTATGGGTAGTGCAATCTCCTCTTGGACACCTCTCAAAGCAATGGTTGTATTCACGAGATCGTAGGCGGGCGAAAGTTCAATCTTGTCATCTCTCCTTACAAGTGAGAAGTTCTTCAAATGCATATCTTCATTACCCACCAGATAATTAAAAAGCGTGAGCTGGAACAATTTCACTTTCTCAACAGATGGGAAGGTGCAGTGCGTATCAATAATGCGTATTACCTGTTCCATACTGGAATCGTACTTTGTATCTCTCGTCTTGCCCGAAAGCTGCGCGAAGTCCTCAACGGCCGTTTTCCCTTGACGTGTGCGGTCAAAACGTTTGATGAAGTATGTGAGGGAATCATCTTTTGAGGAAAGTAAGCCATGAATGGGTATCTCAACTCCAATTGATGCTGCAAGCCTCATCGTCAAATCCTCGTTCTCCGGCACCTCAGGAAAATCACTTTGTGGCTTGAGTATGTATTCTCCGCCAGTGTCAACAATTTCGAATTTCCCTTCGGCGACATTGAGTCGTGAACTGAGCTTCGGTTGCACCCCTTGGATCGACATTTTCGAGGCTCGGACAACGGCCTCATGTCTCTGTTGCTCTGCAGAGTATGGAATGACCTGGAGTCCTTTAAGCCTGCGCGACAGGATTCTTAGTCCCGCTGATGAGTATCGCGTTCCGGAGGGGATCTCTTCATACGTTATTAAGCAACGGTTCATGACATCTCTTTGACGGTAACTGCACCGACGAGATCCTCTCCGACAACAATGAGCTGACCGAAGAAATCATCCTTGTCCAATTTCTTCTGACGCAATAGACCTTTCAGCATGATTCCTTCCGGAAGAACTCCGTCAAAGAAGGGCGGGAAACCATCAAATTTTGTTTCTTTAGTCTTGACCGGCATGGTCAGCGAGACTGGGTCGCCACGATAGTCATCAAGATACCTGAACACGTACTCCGTTCCTCGATTGAGCTCTTCAAGCACTCCCGCTTGGACTCCTTTCACAAACACCTTAGCTTGTTTCACCGAGGGTTTCCTTGGCATATTTTTCCATGAGTGGACTTTCAAGCTTGACTGTAATATTCAGGACACGAAGGATCTTCCACAACGTGTCGAGTTGGATCGATTCCTTCCCTTTCTCAAGGTCAAAGACAGCCGTCTTGCCGATGCCGGCAAGCCTGGCAACTTCTTGCTGACTCAAGCCTGCCTTCTTTCGGTGATACCGTGCAACCTTGCCGATCTCTTTGATCGAGTCCACTATTTACCGTTATGGCAGTATAAGTTGTTTGCTATGGCCCAATGATACTGCTTTGGCAGTACTATGTCAAGAATAATCTTCTTATAGCGGTAACTTTGGCTATGTATTGACTCATTTTGCTGCTAGGACGGCAATTTTGCTTCTTTCGGCCAATTCTATCGTATATCCACCAAAGACCCGGTCGACTTCGGGCTACAACTATGGCCACGATTGGTTGAGCGAAAATGACCCTCGTTCCCCATCAACCCTTGATCGCCAGTTCCCAAGCGCGTTCTGTCATGACGAGAACTCGTGTTGGGTTGTGCACACCAGACGGCGTGAGCGAATCGCTGCCCCTGACTTGGCCTCTTAGATGACCAACAGTCACCCCTGTTGTGAGTGATGCATTTGTATGGTCGCGGCATTTCGATCACTCATATCACCATCTCAAAAACCCGGCACGGTTGTATGAATTGTCTTGTTCCGGGCACCAGACAATCCACCCCAACGGGGTCCTGCGGACGATCCACAATCAGCAAGTTCCGGTAGTGGATCGTAAATTGTGGATTGACCAAACTCGACCAAGTGTCGGGTTCTTGTGTTTCAGTATCTTATGTTCGCCCGAGATTTCTGTTTGCCGTTCTGACGCTCGCCGCGATTATTCTGCAGAGCGTCTTGCACTCATCCTGAATGCCGAAAAGTCCCTGACCCTCAGTCATTCGTCTCCCTCCGAGGATGTCAATCCAGGCCTCGGATTCGTTGAGTTCCTTGAGGACGATCCCAAGCATCTGAACGAAATCCCTGGCGCTTTCGGCTCCGCGGCCCTCTGCTTAGTTGGATGCAGCTGAGGTCGCGCTTCAGAGGAGTTGTTCACCAATCTGATCACAAGCCATCGTTCTTGGCAGTTGGTCGCACAAATCCATCACTGCCACTGCAAACTCCACCAATCTCTCGCGTATGTCATCTCCTTCTGCCGTGAGGCGACTCCATCGGTCGGTCCCGGAATTCATGGGATGTAATATCACTGCACGTCCGGCAAGTAATTTCCAATTACTGCTCATTCCGTGCTGGCATACCGGCGCCTGCATTCGTATATTCGAGGCACACGCAATTTCAATTCTGCAGGCAGCTAAGCGTATGCGACGTAACTCTCCATCTTCCGACGTCTGGCGCGAGCTCTATGAAGCCGCGTCTGCCTTCCACGCGAACGCACCGTGGCAATGGATGAGGGACAGTATGCTTTTCGGTGTGCAAGATCCTGATACGGGCACAATTGGGTACTGCTCTGTTCTTGGTGCTCTCGGGGAAGTTTTTGCGCTCAATGTCTATATCGGTCGCGAAGGACTTAACAGCTATTGGAAGCTCTATCGGCAGCTGGAAGAAGAGCGCCAGAACGATGCGATGTATACACAGCTATTGCTCATGGCATCATTTGAGGACCGAAAGAACCTTGACAGGCGGGATCTTGGTGTGATAGAGGATCTGGGGCTGAAATTCAAAGGACGCCGAACGTGGCCCCAATTCCGCGACTATGCGCCGGGTCTGTACCCTTGGTATATTGATGCTGGTCAGGCCCGTCATCTGACTCATGCATTGCGTCAGGCACTCGAGGTTGCACTCCGCGTCCGGAAGGATCCCGGCGTGCTTCAGTCGGATCAGCCTGATCACATTCTCGTTCGGACGCCACACATGTCAGCCGAAGGCGTTGCATGGACCGATTCCTGGTTGCCGCCGGAGGCATCTCCGGTCCGGACACCGATTGCAGTGTTGCCCGCGAAGCGCGATCTGAAGAGGTTACGGGACAAGGCCGCCGGCAATGAAGTCTGGGAGGTGGACTACATTTATGTTCCGACCACAATTCAAGAGAAGTCATCTGAGCGTCCCTATTATCCGAAGATGCTCATGATTGTTGAAGCGGCGAGTGGAATGGTGTTGGGACATGATCTCTTCAGGCCGGACACTTCCCTTTCTGTTGTTCAGAGCGAGTTTCTTCGCGCGTTAGGCCGAAAGGGTGATCTTCCCTGTGAAGTCAGGGTAAGGAGTGAAGGCCTTGCTGAGATCATCCGTCCGGGCGCGAATGCCGTCGGAGTGCGACTGCAGAAGGTGGAGTCGTTGCCGGCACTGGAAATGGCATACGAGGCCATCGACAGATTCATGACATCAGGCGGTGGGTAGTGTCCTTCCCGGGGATACCGTCCACTGGTTCCTCCTCGGCGATCCACATGGCATCCCGATGTACGCCCCCGGGGAGGGGCTGTCAATCGTATGGCTAAACGCTCAGACCCGGAAGACGTGGCCCTATGATCTGAAAGCATTCGATCCCACCACGGTGCACTTCGACAATCCGCGGGCGAGGTTTCGTAAGGCGTTCTCGTAAAGAGAGCGAGAAAGCTGCTCGGCCTACCTCTTGAACTCGCTCACGGGCACCTGCGACTGGCGGATGATCGATTTGAGCGTTCCACGCTTGATCTCAGCGTGGTTGGGGACGGGGACAGTAATGGTGGAACCGGGAATGCTCTTCTGCATGACAATGTGACTGCCTCGTTGTCGCACCTCCATGAAGCCGTGATGGGAGAGAATTTGACAGACGTCCCGGCCGGAGAGTATGCGGAGCTTAGGCAACGGCTATCTCAAGGCGGGTGATAAAGATTTCGTCATGAAGCCGCTCACGAATTTCCTCAGGAGAAGCGGATTCGAAAAACAGCTCTATCGCTTCCTTGAGGTTCAGGCGCGCATCTTCAACGCTTGCTCCCTGACTCGCGATGTCGAGTTCGGGACACAGGGCAACGTAAGAATCGTCTTCCCGCTCAATGATCGCCGTAAACTGATGTGCTGTTGCCATCGCAAGCCTCCCTCTCGTTCGTTCCCACTGCCATTTCATACAATCTACGGTAATAAATCATCATTCTCCACAACGGAGAAGAGGCCGATTCCCACGGTGGCATTTTTGTTTTACGCCACCTATCGTAGGAAGTTGAGATCAACGCCTGACTCAGCTCCTTTCGGCTGGCTGCAAAACCAGACGTTGTGTCACACCCCAGGTTTTCGCTGCAAATCCAACGCCTACAACGGTGACCCCCTGCAATTGCTCCCGCTGTCTTTCGCCCCTGACCAGCAGCTAAGGGGAGTGCCCATCTATCCTGGTGGTCGTGTTCCTGACAACCCGATATCAAGGTCGTATACTACATTGAGGTTAGCAAACGGCTGAAGAAGGGGAAATCCACCAAGGACTTGAAACTGCATAGACATGCGCCTCTACTCCGGCAACACGGTTCCGCCCCCGGGGGGGGTCCTCGAGCGGGTGGAGGACAATCGGGGTCATCCCAGAAGAATCCAATTCTCCTAACTGCTACTCTGAGATAATCGGGAAGTCACCGAGTGATTCTATCCTTATCTTCGTTGCCACCCTCCGGTAGTATCGTTCTCGTTCCTTGTATTGCCTCTCCAGGAATGGAACCTCCCTGTCTCGATAGTCGATGATAAGTCTCTCCGCTCCACTCCCACGAAGACGTCCGATATGTTGCACGAGCTTTGCCTCGAATGAGAATGGAAATGCCAAGATCAGGCATGTATTGCCACGGATATCCACTCCTTCACCAAAGAACTGACCGGTTGAAAGAATCACCTGATAATGTCCACCCGCGATCTGTTTGAACTTTGAGTCTCTCGCGCGCAACGAATCATCACCGCACAACGTGATGACTTCGCACTTTCCCTTCAGATGAAGACGAAGGATTTCAAGGTGTTCCTTGCGCTCGCTCAGCAAGAGCGTTTTCTTGCCACCGGCTGATTGATCCAGGATGGCACCCCCTTTCGTTCCCGTCGGGAACTCTCCTGGCACCCCGCGCTGGCAACGGTGTGGCCTTGAAGGCGATGGTAATGCTGAAGTGAAGATATGTTGATTCTCGATGCGATATCAGATACCTTACCCTTGGACATGCTTCAACTCTCCGGAGGATGACGCTGTCCCGAACGAAGAACTCAACCTATGCGCATCCACATTCTCCTCATACTCCTGGTTGCCGGACTCGTCCCCGCTCGTGCACAGCTGGCGGCCCACAGTGCGGACACCGACAGCCTGATTACGGTGATGACTGCCAGTGTGAATCCGGACACAGTTCGCTGGTTCATGGAGAGGTTGACAAACTTCGGCTCACACCATTACAGGTCAGCAAACAGGCATGCGGTTGCGGAGTGGATTCAGTCTGCATTCCAGAGAATGGGTTTTGCCGACGTCGTTCTGGATACATTCGTGGCGAACGGCTATGAGCAGACCAATGTTGTTGCCACACTGCCATCGTCCACCGCAACGGCGGATGTCATCGTGATCGGCGGTCACCATGACACGGTGGGGTGGCGGGACTCAACCGGCGTTTACCCCGGGGCAGATGATAACTCAAGTGGAACGGCCGCCGTGCTCGAATCTGCACGTGTGCTGACACGGGCACGCTATGCACCCAAAACAACGCTCCGGTTTGTAACATTCGCCGCTGAGGAGGCGGGGCTGCTCGGGAGCCGAAGCTATGCACAGAGGGCGTCCCAGAACGGCATGAAGATCCGCCTTATGATCAACCATGACATGATCGCCAACTCGCCGTACGCGCTGGAAGACGACACTGTGCGTGTGTATTACTACACCGGAGCGGAACCCTACCGTGACCTGGCAAAAGCGATGACACAGGAATACACAATGCTCACCCCCGTGGACGGGAACAAGAACTCCAGTGGCTCGGACAGTTACTCGTTCTATTCGGTCGGATATCCCGCAGTATATTTCTTCGAAAAGATATTCAGTCCGTGGTACCACTCTCCTTATGACGTGATCGCCAACTGCAACATTCCGTACTGTGCGGAGGTCATCCGGGCATCCGTGGCGACTCTTCTCTCCACGGATATGGCCGGACCGATATCGGATGTCCGTGATCCGGAGAGAACAGTGCCGGGTTCGTATGCGCTCCTGCAGAATTTTCCCAATCCGTTCAATCCGAGTACGACAATCGCATTCGAGTTGCCACGGGCATCACACGTGACGCTGAGCGTGTACGACATCCTTGGGCGGCAAGCATCAGTGCTGGTGGATGAAGAGAGGGCTGCGGGTCGCTATGAAGCCAGGTTCAATGCAAGCACCCTCTCAAGCGGAACGTACATCTACCGATTGCAGGCAGGGGACTTTATCTCGGCAAAGAAGATGACGATTGTGAGGTGATGCGATCGTGGAGGATGTGAGAGGAGGTGTCGCAGAATTCAGCAGAGCATCCGGTCGCTTCGCCAGCGGAGCATAGTTCTACGCTTTCGAATGTCAATTGCCATCAGACTTGAGGGCTTCTTGGGATCACTTCTTTGCTCTGTGGTCCCTCAACGATAGCTCCCATCCCACAGTTCCTCCAAGAAGTCTGCATAGGGGAGGATGGTAATATTGCCCACTCTGCGGCGACGCGGTTCAAGCGAAACACAGAGATAGCGCTTGAGCTTCTTCTCTTCCTCCAGTGCCCGAAGCGACCGGAGGTCGGAATCTCCTATGTTCCGCTTTGCTTTTGCCTCAACAGCCGTGTGGTCCCCGAGGATGAAATCCACCTCAAATCCAGATGAAGACCGCCAAAATGATAGTGGATCCCCATCCTCGTAGTCCCGGAAACAGATGAGCTCATGCATAAGCAACGTTTCAAATGCGCCCCCGAATTCCGTCGTTCCGACCTGAAATTCGCGACCCTGCAATGAACCAACTACGCCGGCATCAAAGAAGTAATACTTGGAAGAGACAAGCGGCTTTCTCTTCTTTGAGAATTTCCAGGCCGGGAGCTCGTGAAGAATGAGGGTATCTTTGAGGATCTCGAAATATTCATAAACTGTTGTTCGGGGGACCTGGGCGTCGCTCGCAATATTCGTGAAGTTCACGACGGTCCCGTTGGCGCTAGCCGCGACGTGCAGGAACCGACTGAATGCAGGCACGTTGCGAGTAGCACCTTCTGCGACAATCTCCTGCTGGAGGTACGTGCCGGTGTAGGCCAGGAGGTCTGCCGCCGGATCGTCAGAGAAGTAGATCGGCGGAAGTAAGCCGTGCCGTGCTGCCCTCCGAAGATCGTACTCTTTTCCCAGCTCCTTCCAGCAAAAAGGATGGAGATATCTCGTGCGCGCTCGTCCGCCAAGGAGATTCACGCCCCCCCTACGGAGTTTCCGCGGACTCGACCCGGTCAGCAGGAAATGAAATCCCCGATTCTCGATGAGGCGGTGTACCTCGTGCAGAAGGTCGGGGAGCCGCTGAATTTCGTCTATGACGACGATGTGTGACCGACCCTGGACTTCTTGTCCAATGCGCTCAGGATTCTGGCTCAATGCTATGAACACTGACGAGTCGAGCAAGTCATAGATTCGCAGATCACCAAGCTCACGGTGGAGCAGATAGATTTTCCCGGTTTGGCGCGGACCAAAGAGGAAGTGCGATTTCTTCTCCAGAAGTGTGCGAAGGTCAAGAACACGATTGACTGAAAGGTTCATATTGAGTGTCTAGTTTGTCGTCATATATTATACCAAATGACGACTATATTGTCAAGAGGCTTTCTTGTTTCGCTGGTGCCGCTCGGGAACGGTTCAACTCCGCCGGCCGACAACCCATCCACCGGCTCGCGTGTCTGCCCAATGCGTTGCCGAGTCCGGGGTCAGCCTTACCAAACTCACCCCATTCGCCGCGGCGTACGAGGCACATACCGCACCGACCTCCTTGGTCACGATTTCAAGGTAGTAAATCTGCATGGATGTTTGACCTCCACTTGTCAACGACGTCGTCGAGCAGCCTGGTGCCATGCCAGATACAACGATGAGCACGATCAGGCCGAATGCGATTGGGCCGCAGATCTTCTCAACAATCTTCATGTGAACTCGTTTATCGCCTTGATTCCTTGACGTCCCGTCAGCCGTAGTCCGTCTCACGGCTCAGGCTCACGTGCGCCGGGATACGAACTGTGCCTTGTGAAAGAAACAACCCTTACGCTTCGCGAATGGCTGCGGGCGCGCAACGTATCGTCCATGATGGAAACGATAACGGAGATGGACCCCTGTTCCGGGCTCTTCGCTGACGGACTTATTTCTTGACCTCGTAACTGTACAGGTGCGAGCCGCTCGCCAAATAGATGCGCCCGTCGAGATAATCGCCACCAGCGTCAATGGGAACAGGCGATTGGGCGAGCATACGTAGCGCGTATGAAGTCGGATCGACACGGGTGATCCCTTTAGCGAAGAGGACGTAGATAGTTCCTTCTTCTCCACGAACGAAGATCCGAGGCCCTTGCTGGCCGGTCGTCAATCCGAGATCGGCGGCAACGTCCCGTTCATAAACGACGGTCCGGCTCGCGGCATCGAATACGAAGAATTCCTTTCGGTCGGCGATGCCGTAGATCAACCACTTCGGTCCCATGCACAGGTCGGAGTATTCCTGAACCCCCGGGAACAGTGCCTGATGCCAGTCCAGCTTCTTGGTGGCCATGTCCATGATGTAGAGTTCGGCTTCCTTCGCTTTCTTTTCGCCGCCAGTGCCCGGACTTGTGGTGGTGCCGCCCAGGAGTTTGCCCTCCGGTGGGGCGGCCAGGCTGATGGTCGAATGCTGGGGAATGATGTCGGTGTGGGTCAGCAAGACCCGCGTTCGCGTCTCCCGGTCCCAAAACAGCAGGCCGCCGCCCGTGTATCATAGTCGGGAGTTCCACCCATGATGACAGTCTTCCCGTCGGGATGCATGAACAGCCGGTGAGGACGGGGGAATAGATGAAAAAGCGCATGGGGAATGCTGTTCCTCCGCTGATCGAGCCGTCTGGCGATCGGTTTCTGCGAGCATCGGTATCGCCTTGCCGTTCGCAGGGTCGAAGGCAACGATCTGGCTGGCCGTATTGCCCAATCCGAAATAGATCCAACCGGCGGCGTCTGCGGCCACGTACCGCTGATACTGAGGCCAATTCTGCGCGTACATGTGGCCGTAATCCTTGAAGTCCCGGGTCCCGGGGTTGAATGAGACCACGCCGCTGTTGGGGTAGCTGACCGACCAGATGATGCCGTGGTCGTCCTCGGTCATCCCCATGGCCATCTGCGGCTTCGTTTCGTGGAAGAACGTGAAGGCCCGCTTGACCGGATCGAATTCTGCAACGAAGCGACTATGGTGTTTGCGAATCTCATTGCTGGACCTCATTCATCACTGTTCGGAGGCATTGGCGGCCGATGGGGGTATTGTTGAATGTATCGATTTGCCAGTCAAAAAGAGCCTGTGAGTTTGGGCGGCTCTCTGGAGGGGCCTTAAGAAATTTCCGAGATATCACTTGAAAACTTGTAGCCGGAAATTCGTCGGGGTTGGCTCTACGGCAAGAAGAATGGGGAAGGGTCTGGAGCGGCGGCCCTCAGACTGAGGAAGCCAGCAGGCACTGATGCTTGTGCTGGGAACACACGTCAGAGAGGGTGTACATGCAGGTTACTTCGAGGGACCGTGTCACTCCTGTCCGATCGCTTGTGCCCTCTACAAAAGGGAGCACTCTCCATGGCCGGGCACCCCGGGCACCCGGCCATGTCCGAGCATCGGTCGCTATTGGATACAGCGAACATTGAACGTCTGCTCCACAAAATCGGGAGGGTTCGTCGTGTTTTGATTGTGCATCCACGTCTGAATCTTCACCACATTCGTCTGGCCGGGTTGCCCGCCCAGGCAATCGGCGATCTTGATCGTGATCGGGATAATATTATCCCCGCTGTTTGCAACGACAGCAGTTGCCCCGGTTGCGACTATCGGCGTACCTCCGGACACACTCACAAATGCGTTACTCGGCACCAGCCTCACCCATACTCTCGAGTTATCAAGAGCATTTCCGCGTAAGAGCTGAATGGCATCTGTGGGGAGCACGAGATTCCTGTTGGGGATGGGGGACTTTTTCGAAGTCACAACAGTCGCGGAGCCCGGCCCTCCTCCAGGTGCCGGGAAGAGCAGATTGATGTGGATTGTCGCAATGCTGTTCTTGTCAAAGGTATTTCCGTTCGGGAAGGTAATCGATTCGACATAGTTCTTCACGTTGGCGCTTTTGACCCGCACCCTGGTTTTGAAGAGTCCGAAGGCTCCGAGAGGAGTGTCCGCGTTCGTGCTCCTGAGTGTGAGGTCAACCGTGGCATCCTGCATGAAATTGGAGAAGAAGATCTTCGCCTGGAGAGACGAAGCCGATGAATTTAAGACCCGAACGCTGGTCACGCTTGCATTCCCTCCGACAGTAATCAGGGGAATCAAGTTATCTCTCACGATCACGCCGATCGCGGGATCAACGGCCTGCTGGAGGCCCGTACCCTGGAGGGTTACAACGATCTCCTTGAATGGATCAGGCGGACTCGGTGAATTCACATTTGTGACACTCACTGCTTCAACGACGGTGATGACGAGGTTGAAAGTAGTCCCCCCCATGCCAAGGACGGGATCATCGATAAGGCGGATCGTCTTATTCCCAACCGATGCATTATTCGTAGTAATCCTGAGGTTCACGGCACCTTTACCCCTGAATTCACCAGCATTGTTCTGTGCCCCATTAAGCTTGCTCACGATAGCGACCGTGACACCGGAAGCAGTCGTACTTGCCCTGTCAATATTCTCTATCCAATCACCATAGACCGTTATGGTGGTCCCGGATGAGGAAAATGTTGGGGGATAGGACTTCCTCCCATATGTTCCGAGGATTGTGCCTGCAACGCCCGACTGGCATACCAGCCAGATGGCGAGCGCAAGAACGAACCACCGTCGTGTTGCATTCATTGATGTATCTCCTTGTTGTGGATGAAAGAATCTGTTGCCTCGTTTCTCCTTCACTGGAGTTTCTCGTTGTTGCGCCACAGCGTCCTCCACTCACTCTTGCTCAGGATATCGCCGTTATCGTCGAGGGCTTCGACGCTCCAGGAAACGCTGCGCGCTTCAGTCTTTGTCCAGACCCACGGCGGCAGCCTGTATACGCCAACACCGGGACGCAACATTGCTGTCAGCAGGATGACGTTTGACGGGTCGATTACCACGACCCGATATAGAAAGGCACCGGCGATTTCCCCCCAGGCGCAGGCGACCGGCAATTCCGGATTGACAGTCTCCAGATCCTTCGGCGAAAGAAGGGTGACGGCGTCAACGCGCACATGCGGGGTTCCCCCGACGAAGTAACGCAGGGGAGGGATGGAAAATCCTGCAGTTCCACCGGCCTCCACGGGAGCCGGGCCTGCACCAACCTCGTTGAGGTTGGAGGTTGACTCAATGTCCGGTGTGCACTCGATCCGGAGAAGAATCATATAGAGTCCGCGGACATTGGATGGCAGTCTCGAGGGGTCGGGACCGGGCAGGATGTACCTGCCGGTTGGGGGGAGGAAGACGCTGAAGCGCTCAAGCTCCGTGTAGCGCCTCTGGAGTGGCCGCTGCTCAATGGGGAGCGTCGCTTGTGTCAGGAGATCCCGTTCTGTTGGCAGCTCATCACCGGGTCTGACAATCTCCCATCTCCCCTGCAACTGGCCGGTTCCGTTATACGCGATCGATGCTGAAAGCGACGGCGCTGCGCCTCCTTCTTCGACTGAGGCGAGATTATCGTGATTTTCGAACGCCAGCGCCACGTTCTTGAGCGCAAAGGGCGTGCGGGCGCCACCACTGCCAAGCTCACAAGTCACTGCAACATACTGGTCCCGTCCGCCCGCCGTGCTGATGAACCGTCGCACGTAGTAGAATGTGGACGGCTCACCGGCAGCGGCAGCCTGGTATGCCCGCCTCGAGACGGAAGGCGGTATGGACATGATATCCGTGAACCCGCCGGTCCCGCTGGATGTCGAAAGGTCAAACCGCGCAGGAAGCGAACCGAAGATCGTTCCAGGTACCGGCCTGGAACCGATGTCCGGAGCCGCATTCATTATCTCACCACACCACACTGATTCGCCCGACACGTATCCGGCAACACCTCCAAACGTGAGAAATACCGTGGTCGCGCCATTCGCGTTCACATTTACCCAGTGTGGATCGACTTTGATCTGACCGTACGCACAGATGCTGACGAGCGTGAATGTCAACAGCACACTGACAGACCGGAATGTCATGAGAAGTCTCAGAACAGATTGATGGAAATGCCCGTGTTCACCGTCCATGCCCGGGTGTGTGTATCCAGATTGAAGACTCCATCCCGTGACACAAACTCACTCCATGAATACCGCACAAACATCTGGCCCCGCCACCCGAAGACAAAGGAAGAGGAGAGATCGAATCCGTATGATGTCTCAAGAGAAAAAGACGCCTGGCGTTGATGGCTTGATCCATCATCGGGTTCTACTGTCGAGAGCGATCCACTGAGCGACGTGGTTGCACCCGAGAACAGCTGTGCGAGGCAGGTTGCACCTACCCGGCGGTTGCGAAGGGTTGCACCCGTTCCGGTATTCTCAATGGATTCGAGCGACCCCTCCAAAGTAATCGAGATTGCCGTGACGGGGGAAATGGAGAGAGTGAGTCCGTTTGTGCGGTTAACAATATCGGTATTTTCACTTCCCGTCTGTCTGTTGTCCTGCGTCGTGTATGTCCCGCGGTATCCCACCCTCAGACTCTCCCCCTGCCAGTCAATTGATGCCGAGTGGGTCGTAGTCACCTGATCCGGCACGCGATCAGGAGTGAACTCGCTGTTGGTCGGGGTGCTGACACCGAACTGATGTGTGCTGTGAAGACCATATGACAGGCCCGGCATCCAGGCAGGCAGCAAGCCCGGCACCGCGGAAGGAGAGAGTGCGACATTGGCTCCCGTCTGCCGGGTTTTGCTCTTGAGCACGGATTCGATGTCTGCCAGGTTATCCTCGGACCGCAGATGCGTGAGATCCACCTGAAGTGGACCGACACCGCCGTGAAGTTCATACGTGTTTTGGAGAATGTCCGACCGTACGCTGGCACCGACGGCACGATACAGCGGATCAACACGCTCGTGCCGAAACGCAAGATTCAGCCGTGCCGGAAGCCCACCCAGAAGCCTGCCATCCTGGAAGACGTCCCATGTGACGTCGGCATAACGAGCCTGACGCGTTGTCTCCTCGACGGGAACGATGTCGACTCCCTGCGAGAGAAGCAGATCCGCCGGATTTGTGAACCGGGTTTTCGTAAAACCTGCATCAACTGAGACGGTTCTCCCGGGATCAGACAGGAGCACTCGGACGCTGCCCCCGTTGCTTTTTTCAGCATCGTTCACCTGCGCCTGGTTGAAGTTGTTGAGTGGTTCTTGAGAACCATACACATACGATCCCTCGATCCGAACGGTCCCCGGAATATGAGGAAGGACTTCCAACCCGAGTGTTCCGCTGTACAGCCGGTGGCCCGGACTTCTCAGTCCGATGATATTGTCCCACCCGACGATGTTTGTACCGTTGAGAACGGAGCCCGAGAGGTCGACCACAGGCCCGATCGAAGTTGTCGCCGACACTCCCCGGCTCGTGAAGTTGTTCAGAAGATGCCGGGACCGCCCGTGACTGATGTGGCCTGCGGAAAGCACCGTTCGCCCCGTGCGGGTTTCTACGGCATAGCTGGCGAGATCGATCTTTGGCGCGTCTTCTCCTCTTTCCCCGAACCGGAGGGCTTCCTGCCTGAAGGAGACTCCGACGATATTCAACCCTAAAGCCGCACTCACGCCGCTTCGCTCGACGTCCGCTTTCAATTCCAGCTGTCCGTTGAGTTCCTGACCTGATTCGCGGGTCGGGGCGTTGCTGTCAGGAAAGTGCCCTTCGGCAACCTGTCCTCTGGTTGTGAGGCTGACCGATGGAGCCAGGAGGGTTTTCTCAAATCCGATCTTCGTCAGAACATTCAGGGTGAAACTCCCGACGGCGTTCCACGCACCATCCTGAGAGACGAGATATGTCGAAACCGTAACGGCGCCGCCGGGAAGGGACACCGCATCCGGGTGGTAACTCAACGTGTCACCGCGTACGGTGCAGAGATTGGTCACGTCCATTGTTCCTACAACAAGAGCCAGGTGCTCCCCGACCTCAAGGGGTCTGCTGAGTATGAAGTCCAGCGGTGCATACCGGGTAACCCATTCAGCGGTGATGTCCATCGTTACCGAGAGATCCTGGGCACCCACCATGCCCGGAACGATCAATACGGCAACGGCCAGAAGAATAGGAACCCGGGATGTCACAGTGCACCGCACTCGGTGTGATCGCCGGTATCAGGTCTCATGCCCGTTCCCTCGATGTCGAACGCATGATGTTCACAAGTTGCAAGAGATCATCTGTCAGGATGTACGCAGGCCCGCCCTGCTCCGTGCGCCTCATTCTTGAGCATGGGGCCGCCATGGTTCGAGATGATGATACCACGATGGTAGCGGAAAAACTATAGAGGCAAACACGTAACTTGAGGTACGTGGAAACACGTAGGGAGCAACGGCGGGCTGCAGGAGCAGAGTGAATACGGCGTAACGCGTACACGCAAAGGGCACACAGAGGGAGGGTGTAGTGCCGCAGAATCTCGCGGTACGTCAGGATCTACAGCATCGACTTGTGTTCGAGTGCAAACTTCAGCAGGCTGTGGCTTCCGTGGATATCCAGTTTTGTGGCGATATTGGTTCGATGGGTTTCGACGGTACGGTAGCTGACGCTGAGATCGTCTGCAATTTCCTTGCTTGTCTTGTTCAGGGCAATGAGCTTCAGGATGCGCTTTTCTGAGGGGGTCAGATTCGCAAGGCTGGGTTTTTGCATGAGGAGCTGTTTTGCCCGCTGGCTTCTGCCTACGAGATGCCCGGCAAGAGCAGGGCTGAAGTAGTACTCTCCCATCGCGACGGCTTTCATCGCCTCCAGCAGATCTATGACCGCAGTCTCTTTCATCACATACCCGCGTACGCCGGCGTCCATGGCCTCATTGAACATGTCCTCTTCTTTGTAGATGGTGAGAATAACCACGGCGACAAAGAGCTTTTTCTCCTGTATCATTCTCGCAACCTGCAGCCCCCGCATCTGCGGCATGTCGATATCCAGCACGGCGACATCCGGCATACATTCCTCGATCAACCGGAGTGCTGCGTATCCGTCGCTCGCCTCACCCAGAACTGCAAACGATGGCTCCTCCTCAATGGACTGGCGGAGCCCCTTGCGAAAAAGAGGGTGATCATCCGCAATAACGACGGAAATGGTCGGTCTCACGGGCGCGCTATCCGTATGGGGATGGTGATGGAAATTGTCGTTCCGGTGCCGGCCCCCGTATCAACGGCCATCCCCCCACCCAGCATCTTGACGCGCTGTCCGATACCGCTGAGTCCGAAACCGTGCGGGTGAGAGGCTGCCGAGTGGTCGCTGTGAAACCCACACCCGTTGTCCCGGACCACGATGCAAACGCCAGCCGGATTGCGTTTCACGGCGATCGAAGCCTCGGACGCATCCGCATGCTTGAGGATATTGTTCACGGATTCCTGGACGATACGGTACAGGATGGTGCTCGTTTCTGGCGTAAACAGCTCGTCGATATTGTCCATGTCCGCTGTAAATGTTGTCGTTGACGATTCACTCATCTTCTCCGCCAGAGACTGCAGAGCCCGAGTCAAACCCAGTCTGTCCAGTTGATATGGCCGGAGGTTGTGCGCTATTTCTCGTACTTCATCGATTGCGTCAGTCAGCGCATTGGAGATTTCTGAAAGCTCCTTCGTGACTCTTTCGGGCTCGGAAACGTTCTTCATTCCCAGGAGCGATCTATTCTTTGCAACGAGGAGATTCTGCACGAGACTGTCATGAAGTTCACATGCGATCCGCGTTCGCTCGCTCTCCTGTAATTCCATAAGCTGACGCGAGAATTGTTGCTCTTCGTGTTTTTCCTTTTCCAATCTGCCGACACGCCGCCGGTGGACCAGCAGGAGGCTCCCGGCTACGGTCGCAACCGAAAGCAAGAGAAACCACCAGGTTCTCCAGAATGGCGGAGAAATGACAAACCCGAGTTTTGCCGGTTCGGACCACGCCGTGCGACCGTTGCGGGCACGGACGCGGAACTCATAGGTTCCCCACGGGAGATGCGTATATCGCACATGACGGTCCCTTTGGGGCGGTTGCCACGTCGCGTCAAATCCCGCCAGCATCCATTGGAACTCCATTCGCCGTTCGTCTCTGAAACTCAGCGACGTGAAGTGCGCGGTCAGTGTATTTTCATAGTACAAATAGTCTGTTCTCCCCTCCGGCGGCGTCTGATCGTCCAGGGTCAAGCCTTCAATGTGGATGGGAGGAGCAGCCTGCTGTCTCCTGAGGTTTTTCAAGTCAAGTCGCGATACGCCCCCGACCGTGCCAATCCAGAAGATACCCTGGTTGTCGATGATTCCGCATCTCGTGGGGTCAGCGATAAGACCATCGTCCGTCTCGAGGTGCGCTATCACCGAGTCATCCCATTGGTATACACCACGCTGCGTGCCGAACCACATTGTGCGGAGACTGTCCCTCACGACAAATGTCACGATTCCAGTGCGAAGTTCTTCTTCCGTTGTCCTCATCGCTTCGAATCGCTGTCCGTTCCACTGCGCCGCACCGTGTTGTGTTGCGAACCAGAGTGTTCCATGTTTGTCCTGGCTGATCGACATGACCCATGGATCGGGGAGTCCTTCGCGTTCACCGAGCAGCGTCACCTTTCCATCACGATAGAATCCGCCGCCCCGCGAGTCCGTCCCAAACCAGAGCGTGCCTTCCGAGTCACGGTAGAGCGCACACACTCCAGCATCCGGAATCCCGTCCTTTGCACCAAGTGTCAGCATCACCCTCCCGTCAGGTGTGACTTTTACAATCTTCCCCGAACTGCCACACCAGATGGCTCCGTCTCTGTCGTGAAGAAGCCTGATGACCGGTCCATGGCGGAGTTCAGCGATGGGGCCCGGTTTGAGCTTGCCGTTTTCGTACACAACGAGGCCATCCCATGAGCCGATCCAGACACTCCCTTCCCTGCCCTGCGCAAAAGAGTGTACGGCGAGATGTGGCAGTCCATCGCCGAGAGAAAAGGACGTCGTCCGGCCGTCCGGCTGCAGTTTCGCCGCACCGTTATACGTGCCAAGCCAGCAGTTCCGTTCAGCATCCTGAAAGATCGCGATGATATGGTCACCACGTATCCCCGTGGAGGAGTTGTAGCTGCGAAACGGTGTGCCCGTCAGCTTGAACGCTCCGCTTTCCGTCCCAAACCACAGGACGTCTTCACGGTCCCGATAGATGGCGCCGATGTATTGATTGGATAATAGCTGACTGCTGGCGATCCGGGTCACGTGTCCAGCTTCCACGACCACCAACCCGAATGTTGTACCGACCCAGAGGTTTTCCTGTTCGTCCTCGCCGAGGCTTCGTACGTGCACCGATGGACCGAGGATACTGCAGGATAAGACGGTCTTCCATCTGTCCTCGTGGTATCGGAAGACCGTTCTCTCTGTCACCGAGCCGGCCAAGATGTCTCCGTTGCGCAGGACAATCATCTGACCGACGATGGTTCCTTTCAGCAGCTCCTCCACCTCGACAAGCTTCCCTTGTTTCAGCCGGCAGCGCATGATCCCCCCGCCGGAAGCAATGAGCATTGCACCTGTGTTTTCCTGTCTCAAGGCGGAGATGTAATCGTCCTGCAGACCCCGTTCTTTATCGAACGTGATGCGGACGCCGGAGGGAGTGAAGACAGAAAGACCTTTGTCGGTCCCTACCCACATATTGCCCTCTTTGTCCTTGAGGATTGTGCGGGCGTAGTTGGAAGGCAGTGTACTGTCTGACGCGCCTGTCCAGTTGAAAGTGGAGTCACCCAAAGCCCGTCGGACAAGCCCTGTCGTCGTCCCAACCCAGAGAGTGTTCTTGCTATCCTCACCGATGCTCATCACACGAAACGAGCTGTTTCGATAGCTCCAGAACGTCCGTCCATCATACCGG
The DNA here is from genome assembly GCA_963714855.1 of uncultured Bacteroidota bacterium. Classification (GTDB taxonomy): domain Bacteria; phylum Bacteroidota; class Ignavibacteria; order UBA10030; family UBA6906; genus JAGDMK01. Next base: position 215,150 of record CAVQPT010000003.1, read on the forward strand.
CTTATCCCCCCCCACGTCCCGAACCACATGTAGCCCCGGGAATCCTGAAAGAAGCTTGAGACGGCAGATTGTGCGAGTCCATCGGCTGTTGTGTAGGTTGTAGTGGGATATACCTGCGAGAGAGCTGCGGGGCCAAGAGCAGCAAGGAGGAGAACCAATATGAGAAGGCGTGTGTACATATGTGAGATGTCAGTATCCAGGGTCCAGATCTCTGTGAACACAGAACGCAATAATGACATCCAAGATGAAGAAACTGAAAGGGAAAGTCAATGTCACGAATCTCCGTTCGACTCGATTTGGGGGGTGAGGCAACAAGTCTAATCTCCGAAGGGTCCGGAAAATCGAGGGTATGTGTGCTTTTGTGATCTTTCAGTCGTAGATTATCCTGCAGTTATTTCAACGTCCTTACCCAGATGGGTTCGCCCCCTGAGACTCTGCAATGACTCACCCCGTACGGTGGATGACGAATGGACAATCGACGATGTTGATGCTTCTCTCGGTTCCCCTGGGATCATGCGTAGCGCCATGACACGACGTGAACGATTAATGGCAACGTTGCGCGGCGAATCCGTTGACCGGCCGCCCGTAAGCTTCTACGAGATCGGCGGGTTCAGGATCGATCCGCTCGATCCCGATCCCTACAACGTCTATAACTCGCCCGACTGGCGGCCACTGATACAGCTCGCGGAAGAGCACACAGATATCATTCGCTTGATGAGCCCGGTGAGGGACAGCTCGATTGACCCGACCGGTTCGGCGATCGGTGGGCGCTGGCACGAGTTCTTCCGGGAAGAAATGCAGGACGACGGCGAGACACGGATCACGCTCACCATGTTGACCGTCGCCGGCCGGACGCTGACGCAGGTTACGAAACGCGAGAGGCAGGTGAACACGGTGTGGACCGTCGAACATCTGCTCAAAAACGCCGACGACGTGGAAGCATATCTGACAGTTCCGGATGAGGTGTTCGCGGAGCGGATCGATATCGCGCCGCTCGAAGCCGAGGAGGTCGCCCTCGGAGACCGGGGAATCGTGATGGTGGACACGGAGGATCCACTCTGCGCGGCGGCGGCATTGATGTCCATGGAAGACTACACAGTTCTCGCGTTTACGCAACCAGGGCTGTTCCACCGACTGCTTGAGAAAATGGCTCGTCGCATCCAGCCGCGCACAGCCGAGGTCAGCCGTCTCTTCCCCGGCAGGCTCTGGCGCATCTACGGACCGGAATATGCCTCCGAGCCCTACCTGCCGCCACGATTGTTCGATGAATATGTCGTCCGCTACGTGGCTCCCATGATTCACGACATCCATGCTCATGGCGGATTCGCGCGCGTTCACTGCCACGGCCGGCTGAAAAATATCCTCGACATGATCGCAGGAATGGGCGCGGATGCACTGGATCCGATCGAGCCTCCTCCGCACGGCGATGTAACACTGCGTGAGGTCCGGCAACGCCATGGCCGGCAGATCGTGCTGTTCGGCAACCTGGAAATCGCCGACATAGAGATGTTGCCCACGACCGAGTTCTCGGAGCTTGTGAAACGTGCGCTTGATGAAGGTACTGCAGGCGAGGGACGCGGCTTCGTGCTGCTCCCTTCCGCCAGCCCGTACGGGCGTACACTGACATCTGTCACCCTGCGCAATTACGAAGCCATGGTCCGCCTGGTCGAACTGTGGCAGCCATAAGTCTTCAACCGAGTACACGCAGAGCCTCTGCACTTTGCCCCCTTTTTCGCACAGCGTTTTCCAATCATGGAGAACTTTCGTAAATTGTTAGAATACACATTGGGTTGATCCATGTCCTGGGCATTCCGAACACTTCTGACCATCAGTGCCGTTTCGTTCCCCCTCTTTCTCTATGTCGCGCTCCGAATCTCGGCATCGGTGGGCTTCCTCCGCCCGGCGGCGAAGCGACCCGCACGGAGAGTCGCCTACCTGATACTCGCATGGCTGTTTTCCTTCCCTCTCACACTTCTGGCACTACGGGTGTCCGGTGGTTCCGCCTCCCTCCCCGCAGTGGCCGTCCTCCCCGGGTGGGTGGATATCCTTTTCCTCTATCCCATCTGGACAGCCTTGATCGTTGTGGTCGAACTCCTGGGTCCGTTCCTTCTCTTTGACATGGTGGCACTTGCCGGGATATTCACGCCGTCGCGCCTGCCGCGGCTCAGAAAGATCCTCGCCTACGCCCGTTTGGTCCTGGCGGTCATAGTTCTCGCGTATGTTCCACTCCGCGCAGCAATGGACACCGCCCACGTGAGAGAAACCACCACGGAGGTAGCCCTGGGGAGTCTGCCGCCGGAACTGGAGAACCTGCGGATTACAGTTGTGGGTGATGTACAGGTGGATCGGTATACCGGTGACGCAAAGGTGCGGCAGATGCACGACATTGTCAGGGCGCAAAGCCCCCAGATACTCTTCTCTGGCGGCGACATCGTCACCGATGGGACCGGCTTTCTCTCCGAAGCGGAACGGGCGTTATGCGGGATGAAGGGGTCGGTCGTATCGATTGGCGTGATGGGCGATCACGACTTCTGGTCGGCCCCCAACGCGGTGCGTACCATGCACAAGACCTGCGGATGGGAATTTCTCGAGAACAAACACACGATCTTCACATACCGCGGGAAGACCATCCTCGTCAGCGGACTGACGCATATCTACTCCGACCGCCTCGACGATGCTGCGCTGGACGAGTTTCTGGCCGATGCCCCGAAAGCAGATCTCAGGATACTCCTCGTCCATCAACCTGCGATGAAGGTCATCCATCGTACAGCCGGGCGGGGATACGATCTGCTCTTCGCCGGTCACACACACGGCGGACAGATTGTTTTCCACCCCTTGGGAATCCCCCTCACGCCCAGTATGCGCGAGACCCGGTATTACAGCGGCGTGCATCGCGTGGGATCGATGCAGGTCGTGGTCACCAACGGCGTGGGGCTCACGCTGGCTCCGATACGATACCACGCTCCCGCGGAAGTCACGAGTATCACGCTCGTCAGAGATCCTGGAGATCGCTGACCTCATTCTCGTCATCACCATCGGCCCGCAAAAGGAGAGATATGCCCCGGCAACCCTATGTTCTATCAACCGCGCCCTGGAAAGTGGTTCGTGAAACGCAGTACGACCTCGCAGTCCTCCCATGGGGAGCCATCGAAGCTCACAACTATCACCTCCCGTTCGGTGCTGATATCTTCGAAGCCGACCATATCGCGGCAGAGTCCGCACGACTGGCGTGGCAAGCCGGCGCAAAGGTGGCCGTGCTTCCAACGATTCCATTCGGCGTGAACACGGGCCAGCTTGACATCCCCTTAACGATCAACATGAACCCGAGCACCCAGGCGGCTGTCCTCGGCGACGTTGTCACTTCCCTGCTCGGTCACGGCGTTCGAAAACTCGTCCTCCTGAACAGCCACGGTGGCAATGATTTCAAGCAGATGATCCGCGAGCTTCAGGGCACAAAACCTGAGATGTTCATGTGCACGATCAACTGGTGGCAGATCCTTCCACAAAAGGACTACTTCGAACACCAGGACGATCATGCGGGGGAGATGGAAACGAGTATCATGCTCGCTCTCAGACCGGACCTCGTCCTTCCTCTGAGCGAAGCGGGTCCCGGCAGGGCTAAGCCCTTCACACTGAAGGGGCTCCGGGAGAAGTGGGTCTGGACGCCGCGGACATGGACGAAGACGACCGACGACACGGGCGCGGGAAACCCTGCCGCCGCATCTGCCGACAAAGGGAAGCGTTTTCTGGAGGCCGTCACGAACGCGATCAGCGAGTTTCTCGTTGACCTGGCGAAGGCTGACACCGACAAGCTCCAATGAAGACGAGGATCAGAGCGTCACCGGAGGATCGCCTCCAGCGTTCCCTCGGTCGGGGCATACGGGTAGAAGAGATAGACGAGATCAGCCTCACGGAAGAGATCTCGGTCAATCGGAAGCAGGGCTGCACGTTCCCCGTACCGTGGCTCGTCGTATGCGAGCGCCGCACGCTGCATGATGCTCCGCAATCGGGCGAGCGGTGTGCGGCCGCTGCGCTGAAAATCCAGGTCCGCGAATGGCCAGACCGCAGACGAATCCGCATACACCGCAAGATAGTCGATCGCCGCGCGGATTCCACCTCCTTCAGGCGTCGTGTAGTTCCAAAGGTCGATACCCATGCGGTCCCCCATCGTGGCCAGCTGCACGAACTTGTCGATCGTTAATACCGTGTAGGTCCAGGCCCGGTTGCGCTCCAGCTCGAAGGGAAGACGTCCATCACCCCGGATCTGGCGGTCAATCCTCTCGTGTTTGGCGCGTTCGATCATCTCCCTGGCGAGCCCCCGACGGTCCGCCATCAGGGCAAATCTCACGGCCACCAGGTCGTAGTTTGTCCCGTGGTTGTTCCAGACCCGGCCTGCCTCAGGGGCGTCGTCATCGTGCAGCATCCAGTCCAGGAACTTTTCGCACCAGGCAGTCATACCGCGCCGATCGTCCTCGGTCCACGAGGCGGATCGTTCCAGCATCACTGCGGCATCCATCACCATGGGCATCGGTCCCAGATGGATGATGCCATAGTAGGAGCCATTCACCACCCCGGGGTGAGCGTGCGCGTACCGGAGATTCGGGTTCATCCGGGTCGCAGGATTCAGGAACCACTCCCGCAGCATCCGGGTGGCGTGCCCGGCGTAGCGCTCGTCGCCCGTCATGGCGAATGCCAGCGCCAGCACGGGAACAGCCCGCATCATCGTCCGGAGCCGCTCCCCATCTCCGGTGATCGTATAGTCAGGGTGCACCTTGCCATCACGGTAAATCCAGGGCAACCCGCCGGGCTTCGTAGGATCGGGCCAGTAGTAACCGCCTATGGAAAGAAAATCATGCTTCGAGCCGCTCGGGGGAATCATAGTTTTCTGCATGACGGAAACCGGCGCAACCAGGAGTGCCTCCTCGGCCGCCTCGCGGAGAAGGGCTAATGCCCGCACATGGTCGTCCGGGCGTCGGGCCGATGATCCGAGAACCCCCTCATCGAGTACCATGAGGTGTGTACGGAGTGTGTCTTGCTCCCGGTCGAAGTAGACGGGGTACAGTTCAAAGATCGGTGCCTGAAGTACCTCGTCTTCGGGGAGAAGATCCAGGTGGCGCCGGTAAGAGCCGTCGTCGTAGGCTACTGCAGCCTGCGCGAGAACCGGAGAGAGAAGTTCGCGGCGCACTTCGAGGATGAATGGCCAGCGTCTGTCAGGGTCGGCATAGGGCGCCACAAACTCGAGCGCGCGACGGAGTGACCCCCCGTCCGGTGCGGCATAATGCCAGAGATCCATCCCCAGCCCGTCGGCCATCGTGGCCAGCTGGAAGAAGTAGCCAACACTTGAAACGCTGTTGAAGAAAGTGATCTCTCGTTCAAGGGCATAGGGCTGTCGACCGTCCCGGCGGATCAACCGGTTGATTCTCTCCATCGTGCTCCGCTCCAGGATCTGCCTCGCGAGCTGGTCTCTGGAGAGGAACAGGGCGCAGGCAGCGGCCTGTGCGTCATAGGCTGTCCCGAACCTGTTCCAGATCCGGGCGGCGTCTGTTCCCATCCTGCTCGTCGTGAGCCAGGCAAGGTATGCGTCCACCCACGCCTGCATGGCGCGGCCATCGTCGTCAGTCCAGGAATGCGAGCCCTCGATCATTCTGATGGCATCGAGCAGGAAGGGGAGCTGCTCAAGCGACATGATGCCGAAGGGGGTCCCACTGTTCCTTCCGCGTTCGTACCACGCATGATTGAGATTGGGGTTCATGCGCGTGCTGTCATCCAGAAACCACGCATGGAGAAGCTTCTGCGCATGGGAGGCATAGGCTTCCCCTCTCGCCAGATAATAACCCAGGGCGAGTTGCTGGACAGCCCGGGCCATCTCGTTGAACGCTTTCTGGTCTCCCCGCTCGTAGTGTTCCGGGTTGATCTGCCCCGCACGATTCCATACGTATGGAAGGCCGTCCGCCTGTTCAGGATCAGGCCACCAGAGCGGCGCCGGGCTGAGAAAATCATGGCGGTCGCCGCTGGGCGGGACGTCCTCTTTGTCCATGACCGACCGAATGGGTGTATTGAGTGCGCGCTCAGCCCTGCGGCGAATCGTCTGCGCCAGAGCGCCCCAGGCCGAATCGCCCGCGACGACGCCCTTGCGGGCTGCCGCCAGCACGTGCGGCAAGGACTGTGTTACGGCACGCTCCGGAGTCGGTCCGCCAGTTGTGCAGCCGGCGAAGGCGATCGCCGCGAGAAGACAGAGTGCGCGGCCCGAGGTCACCTTCCGGACGATTGTCATACGGTGCCTTTCGTTTGTTCGTGGGCGTGAGGAGTGGCCTGGCCGGCAATCCGCGCAGCCCGGCGGGTCAGCATCACCACCAGAACTCCCAGCGCAATGGCGAAGAGGCCGGCGATCGCATTGAGCACGCCTCCGTCGGCGGGGATGGCCAGGAGAACGAGCAACCCCCCGACGACAACCGCCAGGCGTCCGGCGAAGTAGTAGGCGCGGTATCCCCGGAGGTCTACGTCGCCCGGGATGGCGTGGGCCGGTGTCGCCAGATCCCGTTCAAGACTCTCCACGCGCTGAGCAAAGGCGCCCTCCCGCTTATTGAAGAAAGCAGAGATGAAGAAGACCAGCGCGCTCGTCCCAATGCCCACCAGCGTGTTCATCTCATATCGGCCCAGCTCGATCCCGAGAACTGTGACCCTCAGAGGTTCGAAAATCGAACCGATGGACTCGAGCGGGATTCCATTGGCGACATTGGCCACGGCGCCGGCAATGAGGATGGCCACAACACCCGCCCCGAAGGCGATCATACCCGACCACCAGGGGGTGCGGGTGTAGATCAAACCAAGCATCACGGGAACGAACATCGATGGTTTGTAAAGCGAATCGGCGCGGAGATACACATCGAAGGCTCCCCCGAAGCGTCCCATGTTCAAAGCGATCCAGATGGCGATCACACCCATAAGAGCGACGCTCGTCTTGCCGAACGTCAACTGTGCACGATCGGATGGCTCGCGGTGAAAAAAACGCTTGCTGAGAGGAACATAGGCGTCCTTCGTGAGCACCGCGGCAAGCCAGTTGAACGTCGTGTCCACCGAACTCATGGTGGCGGCAAGAATGGCGGCGACCATCACGCCCAGCATTCCGTGCGGAAGGATCGAAAGCGCCAGCGTGATGAAGGCCGCCTCCGACGGCTTGGCCAGCTCCGGCCACATGCTCTCCAGGTCTGGCAGCAGAACGCGGGAGGCCATCACGGGGAAAATCCACATCATGGGAAGAACCCAGCTACCGATCCCGACCCAGAGGGCCATCTTTTTCGTGTCGCGTTCGTCGGGTACGCTATAGTACCGCTGAGCGACGTGCCAGTTGACGTTGTACCCCAGAATGATGTTCATGCCGTAGGCGAGCCAGAATATGCCGGGGCGGTCGACAATGTCAATGGCAAAATATCCTTTCGGAGCGTCCGAAAAGAGGCGGGAGAATCCGTCAACAAGGTTCCCGTCACCAAGGATCAGGTAGGCGAGCGGAAAAATCGTCAGCGTGATGAGGAAGAGCACCAGAAACTGCAGCGCGTCGGTGACCATGACGGCCCAGAGTCCGCCGAGCATCGTGTAGACGACCATAACGGCACCGATGACCAGGAGGGAGAGCTCGAACCCGTTCATCGTCGCCACCCCCAGATCCACCGTCAGCGTGTTGAACCCCAGGGCAGATGAGACGAAGATGCAGAGGGTGTAGATCATGGTCCCGAGGATCAACACATTCGGGATGACCGACAGCAGAGTGTAGAAATAGGTCGTTCCGGGAGAGAAGCGCCGGTTCAGGAATTGCATCGGCGTGTCGATCCGGGTTCTCCGCCACAGCGGTCCGTAGATGAAGAACCCGAGCATGTAGGCCGGGAGTGCCAGGCTGAACAGGATCAGCGCACCGCCGCCATTCTGATAGGTGACTCCGGCGGCACCCACGAACATGAATGCCGAGAATCCGGAGATGAACAGCGAAACGGCCGACAGCCCCCACGGGATGTGGCCGCCACCCTTGAAGTAGTCGTCCGACTTCTTGTTGAACCGGGAGACGTAAAACCCCGTAAGCAGGACCATCAGCAGATATCCGCCGATGACCAGATGGTCAAGAATATTGAGGTGCTTGATTTCGAGCATCGAACCGGGCGTCTATTGACAATAACTATACGGATCTCGAAAAGATATCCTTGCGAGACGCCATTGTCAAGTACGGACTCGCACGATTTGCCGTGGATACGGACCCAGGCAGGAACCGTCATCACAAGCCGCGGAGAAGACCGTGCTTCACCGTGTCAGACCACACAGCGGAATTTTGCCGGCTTCAGTTTCAAATGAACTCTTTTCTGGCTTTATTCTATGGTGCAACAGACTAAGGAGTCGGAAATGAGGGGCATCAAGACGCTACTGAGCTTTCTGCTGTTGGTCTCATGCATTCTACCAATCACCCTGCCGGCACAACAAGATCGCTCCGGGCCCACAATCTCGCTTCACTCGGACGTCTATCAGATCGGCTCCACGTGGTATTGCCCCCTCTGCAGGCAGGCAGTCGACAATGGGGACCGGTCCGGTTTCGATCTGAAATTGTGCCTGTCCGAATGGCACGATGTCTTGATCGACAAGGACTATTTCGATGCGAAGATCCGATACATTTCCGATGAGGAGCTGGTCAATTCGCTGGATATCCCCTCGATTGACCCTCCCCTGCGGAGAGCGCTGAGCGCCCGGGACCACGGCCGCATGTCCGCCATCCTGCACGACTACTTTGCCACCCGACCGGACAACAACCGGCTGTCTCTCTACGACAGTCAGAACAAACAGTACTTCAGAACCATTGAGGACTTTCTGCACGAGGTCCGTGCCGACACCGCCCGCACGAATGCCATCCTTAGTTCAGTCCGCCAGTTCTATACGCCGGAGAAAGGGTTCACACTGTACGGTGTACAGTGGGGGAAGCGCATCGACTTCGACCACAGCTATCCTCAAACCTCAAAATGGGGTGTACACTATCTCTCTTTTCTCGACGACCTGACCACCTCCTACCTCCTCACCCGGGATCCTGCGACCGCCAGGGCTTTCGACGATGTGTTTACGCAATGGTACGACCAACTGGACAGCGTGAAACAGGAAGCGGTGATCAATCACAAGAAATCATATGACTTCGTCTGGTACGAACTTGGCCTTGCCAATAGAACCGAGAAACTGATCAATGCACAGCGTGTGTTCCGCAAACACGTTTCACCCGAGACCACGACGCGCCTTCTGAAGAACATCCTCGGGTCGGCCCGGTGGCTGAACCAGTGCCTGGAGAAGACGCCATTCCACCCGTACAACTGGCAGACGCATACCGCCCTGACCCTCTCCTACGCGGCTGTGGCGTTCCCGGAGTTCAGAGAATCCGGCGCATGGCTGGACCGCGGCAGAAGCAACATGATCCTGCATCTGGAAAACGACATTCTGGATGACGGCGGATATGTGGAGCGCACGACCAGTTATGCGGAATATATGTTCTCCGTCTTTTACAAGTACATGCTGATGCTCCAGTATTTCAACAATGACCCCTCGCTGCGCGACAGATACCTGAACAGAATCGAGAAGTATATCGAATTCTTCACCCTGACCACCTCCCCCCTTGGTGTCAACGCGCCGTTCAACGACGCAGCCAGGAGTAAAGCCCTGGTGCGAGTCTTCAAAGAGATGGGAGTATTCTTCAATCGCGGCGATTTTATCGGCGCAGTCAGGAACGAGTTCTCCCCGGAAGCACTGGCATCCTTGCCGGTGACCGTGACGGTACCCAGGACGACATCCGTCGATTTTCCGGATTCACGCTTCGTGGTCATGCGGGATTCGTGGGATCCTGCATCGTACTTCATGATTGTCAACTATGGTGATTTCCAGAACCACTGCCATTACGATGCACTCTCCTTCGAAATCTATGCCAACGGCAAACCGATCGCCCTTGATGCGGGTCTCGGAAAACTTGGATACCTGGATCCGCAGCATGTCAATTGGTACAAGCATCCGCTGTCCCACACCATGCTCACCATCAACCAGGTAGTGCCGGAAAAGATGGACATGCCGGGATATGACAAAATCTGGTCGCCGCAGCGGCATACCGAGTATTTCGCCGCAACGCACGACGGCTACCTTCGCTATCAGAACGCCCGGCACCGGCGTCACATCGTGTTTGCCAAGGCGAGCTACTGGTTGATTGTCGACGAGGTGCTCACTGCGGGAACCAATCAGGAGATGGACTTCAATTTCCACACCCCATGTTCGATGACGGAGACCGAGGACGGATTCATCTCGACGGAGGACAACGGCTTTCTGATCAAGCAGGATCGCCGGGACGCGTCCGCCATCAGGAGGATCAAGTCTGCGGGGAGCGCCGACCTCCGCGGCCTGCCTGATGAGCCTTCCCACCGGGATATCGATTGGCTGATCTTCCGGAAGGCACTAAAGGACAATCACCGGACCGAGAGAATGGCGACGCTGATCTACCCATTTGCATCGAAGGGACAGAGAGACCCCGCTTCTGTCTTTGTCGAGAAGCTGGATCTGAAAGATGAGACCGCAGCCGGATACAGGGTGAGAATCGCAAACAGTGAAGACATCATTATCCTCTCCGACGGGAAGTACCGGAAGTTCACCGATACGATCGAAGGCGATTTCACGTGCGTCCGCATCAATAGTACCGCCGGCGAGGTTGGCTATGCCGGGTTCTCGAATGTCGCACAATTTCGGATCGCCGGCGTACCGGGAGCTTCCTTCGAGACAAAAAGGGACTTTGAGTACACAAAATGACGGTCGAAGCGACTCACGTGAGGTACACATTTCCATACGCCACTATCGCGCCGGTCGACATCCCCGCATCACATCCGGTCAGCGTCTACTCTGTCAAGGCCATCGACGGTGCTCTGGAATCTCCCGACACCATTGTGGCAGCCAGCCTGGCCGCGCCAATTGGCATGCCGCGGCTCTCGGAGGTGATCAACTCGGAGTCACGGATTCTTATCATCGTCGACGACATTTCCCGGCCGACGCCTGCCCGGCAGATCATCCCCGCGCTTCTGGGCGAACTTGCCCTCGGCGGCGCGCGCGACGCCAACATACGCGTCCTCGTGGCGCTCGGCACACACCGTCGAATGACCGCACAGGAAATCGCCACCAAAATCGGCGCTGATGCAGCCGCGCGATTCCCCGTTTTCAACCATGCCGGGGAAGACCCGTCCGCGCTGCACGACTACGGCGCGCTCGACGACGGCACACGCGTTGTGCTCAATCGCGCCATGCACGAATCAGATACCGTTATCGGGGTGGGAAGTATCGCCCCGCATCCGGCCGCCGGTTTTTCTGGAGGGGGAAAGATCATAGCTCCGGGCGTGGCAACCGGAGAGGCCGTGGGGGAATTCCACTGGCGCAGTGTACACTCTGCGCAGAAAGACGTTCTGGGTGTGCGTGATAATCTCATGCGCCGGCGCATCGACGCCATGGCACGGCTGGCCGGCCTCACAGCCATCGTCAATGTCGTCCTCGACGGTTCGTGCAGAATCGTACGCTGCTATACTGGCGATCCGGTCGAGGCCCATCGCGAGGGCTGCGCCTGGGCCGGACAGCTCTACCGCGTCTCCGTTGACAGACCGGAAACAGCCGGCATCTTTATCATCGACACCCATCCGCTTGACCAGGACCTGTGGCAGGGGGTCAAAGCCATGTGTGCACTGGACTGCATCGTGCCCGACGGCGCGGTGGTCATTGTCGTTACACCCAGCCCCGAAGGCGTGAGCCGGCAGCATCCCGACGTTCTCGCAGTGGGATACCGCGGCCTGGAGGCCACATCACAGCTTGTCCAGTCGGGGCGGCTGGACAAAGTAACCGCGCACAATATCGTTCAGGGTGGCAGACTGGTTGAACGGACGCAGGCGTTCATGGTGTCGCCGGGAAACCCAGCCGACGATATCCGTCGCCTGGGATTCACGCCGTTCGCTTCGGTGCAGGATGCTTTGAATGAGGCTGCGCAGCGCAAGGGGCTGACATCACGCGTGATCATTCTCGGAATGGGCGGGGAAATCTGCCCGGTGGCAGCGTAAAACAATCGATTCACACATCATGAGAAGACCCGTATGGACCTGCAAATCTCCGGTCGCTACTATCGCATGTACCCACCTGAGGAGTACCTTGGCCATGCCGAGGAGATGCTGAAGCTGTCGCTGGATGACACAGCGTTCATGCTGATCGACGTGTACGGGCTGGGCTACAGCCCTGGCGAGCCCGAGCCCGATCGTCCAGCCCTCTTCTATATAGGATCCACAGAGGTGGAGCGCCGCGTGATGGTCGATCACGTCGCCCCGGCTCTGGAGGCGGCCCGCCGGATCGGCTTACCGATCATTTATGTGAACAATGCCAATCAGATGGTAGCTGCGCAGGAGAGCGAGTTTGGCTCGGTGCTGGTGCGTACGCACGGCCTTACGGTGGAAGAGCGCTGGGAGTCGGATCCGGTGGAGTTCCGTTTCAGCAAGGTGGTCGAACCGAAGCCGGGCGAGTACCTCGTACGCAAGCAGATGTACAGCGGTTTCTTCGAAACCTGCCTTGAGACCCTGTTGCGGAATCTTCGGATCAAGAACCTGGTGGTTGTGGGATTTGCAGCGAATGCCTGCCTGCAGGGGACTCTGAACGATGCGCTGTACCGCAATTACCGCACCGTCCTGCTCCGTGATTGTACTGCAGCGATGGAATACCACGACACGATGGAGGAACAACTCATCACCCGGTATATCGTCCGGCACGTCGAAGCGTTCCTGGGCTACACCTCAACATCGAAGGACTTCGTTCGCAGTTGTGCGCAGCTGGCCGGCACAAGACCGGGCTAACGAAATTCCCTACTCTTCATCGACGCTCCCATGAATCTACGATCAGAACCACTTCTTCTTCTTGAAGAAGATGAGCATACCCAACGCAACAACGATGATGACCCCCCAGAAGACGAAATAGCTGTACCGGTAGTGCAACTCCGGAAAATACTCGAAGTTTGTCCCGTAGATGCCGGCGATAAATGTCAACGGAATGAAAATCGCCGCAAATATCGTCAGCACTTTCATGACGTCGTTCATGCGGTTGCTGAGTGAAGAATGGTAGACGTTCATCTGATCAGTCAGCATCTCGCGGTAGATTTCCACCACTTCTGTTGCGTGTGTTGTGAGGTCCTGTAAATCCTTGAGAAAGGGAACCATGTAGTCACGGATGAGATCGGTGTCCAGCTTTCCCAGCTGGAGGATTGCGTCCCGGGCGGGACGAATGGATTTGCGCATGTAGTTGATCTCGCGCTTTGCCAGGCTGATATCCGCGATGATCTCTTTGTCGGGATCCTCCAGCACTCTCTCATCCAGCTCCTCGACACGCTCTCCGATTCTTTCGATCACGCTGACATAATTATCGACGACCGTATCAAGGAGCGCATACGCAAGATAATCGACTCCCAGCTGGCGGATCCGTCCTTTCATTTTCCGGATACGCTCCCGGACAGCCTCGAACACATCCCCTTTCTGCTCCTGGAAGGTGATGAGAACACCATTCCCTATCACCATACTCAGCTGTTCCGCATGGACGATTTCTTCCTCCGGATCGTAGCGAAACATCTTCAGGACAAGAAAGAGGACATCATCGAAATCTTCCAGCTTTGGCCGCTGACCCGTATTCAGCACATCCTCGAGCACCATAGAATGGAGACCATACCGCGAGCCGATTTGGTTGATTACCTCGATATCGTGCAGTCCATAGATGTTGATCCAGCTGCAGGCGGATGAGGAATGCAGGTCTTTGATCTGGTTGACATCGGTGAAGTCCCGCTCGATCAGACGCTCCGAATCGTAGTCGATCACATGGATCGACGTCTGTTCAACTTTCTTTGTGCCGACAAAAATCAGGGAACCGGGCACCTGACCTTTCAGCTGATCGCGCTTTCGAAAGAATCGAGCCATAATGGTTGTGGGCTGACAGTAGTGGATCGCTTATACGTCGTTCCGTGACAATATCACAAGCAGTACAAGGCCAAGAACGGTAAATGGCGAGGTGAAATCGAATGCCCCGGGCAACCTCAGGCTTTCACGAAAAGTCTCACTTCCCCAAACTCCATTGACAGCCTGTGCTCAGTCGCTGCCGCACCTCCCTCCGCAGGAGCCATAGCCCGGGGAAGCCGGAGAACCCGTTCGCCCTCATCAGTGGCAACCAGCATGGTCGCGTCCCGGGTTGCACGGACGTTGTCGGGTTTGGAACTCCATAGCCGCACGCCCGCTCTCCCGGCAATCCAGCGAAGCAGTTCAACGGGCATCGGGCCCGTTCCGGCGTAGACCGACGTGAAGCCTTTGTATTCCTTGCTCGCAAAAGCAATCTCGTCACTATCGCTCCAAGTCCCATGGATCCGGACCGTTTCACCCTTTCGGGGCACGACAGCAAAGCGCGGGTAATGCGGCTTCGCGACCCCAAATTCCCTGAAGAACTTCAGGTCATGCTCTTCGATCTTGCACCGTATCATCATCGGGCCTGGAGCATCGATCCTCTTGAATGTAAATCCGGTCAGTTTCTCCATCTGCGTCGGCTCGAACGTGCGTGGGCCGATATACCCGGGTGCGTAGAACCAGACGACCGTGGCGCCGCTCCCCTCAAATAGTGTCTGGAGCTGTTGCACCTCAGCAGGAGTCAAAAAGAAGGTGTTCACCATCAGATAGAGCTTGAAGCGCGAACGGTCCTCCGGCGTCAGGTCAAAGCGGTAGACAAAATCCGCCGGCGCGCCGATCCGGTTTATCGTCCGCGCCCCCGAGTTGACCATCCAGTGACCAACAAAATCGCTGATGACAATGCCATGGTGTTCCCATGGGTCCTCTGCCTTCCAGTTCTTCGTCGCAAGCCACGACTTCGGCTCATAGACTGCCGCAATCTCGGAAACCGGACTGATGTCGAGGTTCGGTCGCTGCGTGTCCCCCAGCTGCATCAGTGACCGGATTTCCCGGATCATTGGCGGGTCATCGTACCAGCTCTTGTTGGCCTTGAACGGAGGAGTGAGGTGACCGAAGTCGAAGAGCCACCCGGCATGACCCGTCGAAAACACCTGGCCGATGTCGCGCCGGAGGATCTTGAGTGTCCCCTCGACGGTCTCCGAACCCGATCCGCCCTCACTTCGCCGGTATGGCTCCAGGTACGTGCTGCAGTCGATCTCCGAGATGAACATCTTGTTGTTCCGTCGCATCGATTCGCTCAGCACACGGTATGCCCCATCGCCACCGACCCCCCGGGCACGACCGAGCCAGTTGCCTGCGTCATCGATCACATCGCTGTCCCACCGCTGGTTGCCAGGAACGTTGCTCCGCTGGTAGGTGTACGGTGTGGCGATGTAGTCGATGTCTGGAGAGTGGAGCACCGGCTCCGGCACGAGATGACCTGCCTCCTGGATCATCACATTTTCCAGGACATAGCAGAAAAACGTTCCACAGATCACACGCCGTTCTGTCTCCTCCTTGACAATTCGTGCAAACGCTGCAACCGTCTCTGCCGTATTGGCATGGTATTTCCGGAGAAATCCGACGACATCACTGTCGGTCTCGGGGTTACGCAACAACGGACCCTCTTTGTCGATCCGGCGCTCCACAGAAGGGATCGGCCCGGCAACCCGCTCCATCGGTGCACTGTAATCGGGGAACCACCGGCACCCGAGGTAGTGCCACTCGCCGGTATGCATCCCGGAAACGTGATACCCCATCATCCTATTCTTCAACGGAGACGCTTCAATGTGCCTCAGGAAATCCCGAAGCGTTTCACCTGTTTCCTCTTTCCAGAGTTTTGAGGCAAACGATGCCCCGTAGGGATCGTTCAGCGACCAGTTGAGCCCCGACTCTTTGTCGACATACTGTGCCGGCACGTTGTATTCGTCGGGAGGGACTGGAAGGCCGCAGGTGATCAGCTCTTCAGGATGGCTTTTCTTCCACCAGCCCGGGGCGTATAGATGGATGCGGGGGAAAATGTACGCATCGGGGACAAGCTCAAGGAGCTTCGCGAAATACCTATCGTACTGCCTCCAATCGTACGTCCCCGGCGCGATCCAGCCGTCCTCCAGTCCGATCAACGGATGGAGGAATCGGATCCCTGCCTCCCGGTAACTCTGTGCCGTGCGCAGGGGACTGGAGCTGACGGCAAAGAACGGAAACTCCTCCTTGCCATTAAGAAAGAACCGTGCCCCCCCCCGCTCCATCCGGATCGCAGAGCGACAGGGTGCTTCTGCCCGCAGCCGGTCCAGTTGCGACAACACGCCTTCATCGAGCGTGACGGTCATATGCTCGAACACGCCCGCCGGAAGGGCGCCGGTTAGCGACAGGGCAGCAAGGGAAGACCCCAGTGACTTCAACGATTCTCGTCGGTTCATGGTCTCTCGATGTTGGATCAGTATTCGCGCTTGGCTTCTCCAAATTTCGTTGGCTTTTCCCAATATTCCCCGTTGTTTTGCACCCAGTGTACCGCAGCGGTCATGATGTCGTCAATAGTGTCATGGTACGGACCGAATTGTTTCACACAGAAATCGTCGTTGATCACCGGGGAGAACTCCGGTTCCACCCCGACGAGGAGGGGTTCTCTACCAAGGATCGCACCGAGTTTCTCTGCAATATCCCGTACTGCGACAACAGGTCCCGACACGTTGAGAATTGACGGCGGATTCGAGCAGATTTCGAGGGCACGAATTGCTCTGTCGATGGCGTCTCTCTGGGACACAAGGTTCACGTAGGGGACGGAGACGGAGATTTCCTTCCCTTCACGAATGTACTTCACCAGGTCTACGACTACCCCATAGACGAGGTGTTGGGCGTAGCCCAACCTGTAATAGCACGAACGTTGCGCAGGGTGTCTTTTCGCCGTGATGGCGAAGGAGCTTTCCCTCGCCACGATGCTCCACCCATAGATGCCTTTGGGGTCAAGCGCGTCGCCTTCGCGTGCACCGCCTGATGCGAGGGTCGTAGAGGCATACGCGTTCGCAGACGAGAACACCACGATCTGGGAGTTCTGGTATTTCTCGCCGACAAGGTACGGCAGGATGCAGTTGACCTGGACGGCCTTTTCCCAATTGTCTGAGGAGCCAAATTTGAAGCCGGGCATGTAGACGATGTTCTCCGCGTCCGGGAGCCCGCCCAGGAATTCCGTATCGGTCAATTCACCCCTGAATACATGCACACCGATCTCTCTGAACATCTCCGCCGTCTTTTCCCTGGGGTTGCAGAACGTCGATGCGACGGATAGGGTTCGCTTGACACCTCCGATGGCATCCGCCCGCACGATCATGTCGGTCAGTTCTGGGCCCATCTTGCCGCTTCCGCCGAGTATCAGAATATCCCCCTGCACCTTCCCGACACACTCAATCACGCCGGCAGTCGGAGCGCTCATGAACTCTCTGAGCTGACCGCTGTTTGTTATTTCAGTTATGTTCACGGTGGTATTCCTGTTTCTCGTTTCATGGTCTTCAGGTTCTTCAGCAGAAATTCTCTGTCACTGACGACGGGATTGAAGCTGTACGCCCTGTCGATCTCTCCAGCCAGCCCCATTCGTGCCGTTCTCATGAAAGCAATACGGCCCCGGCAGAAGACCCAGCGAGTAGAACCGGTATTTCACCCCCCACACGGAATTTGCAAAGTCGGTCTTTGCATCAAAGAGAGCGCCGTTACACATGTTGACGATGTGTGCAAGCTCTTTTTCGGGAACGGCGAATCGCCATTTCTTTCCCTCTTTCGCTTCGAGCACGGCTCCAGACCACGTCACCGCCGAATACGTATCGGTCGCAAAATGACCAAGCAGGCCACCGGAATATGTCATCTTCACGATCGTTGATCCCACCCTGAACGGAAACACTCCTCCAAGATCCGACACAATCCTGTCGTCGTTGCCCGTCACCAGAACAAGCGCATTTCTTCGCGTGCTGTTCGCGGCTGCTTGCAGCATCACTTGTGAACGGTACGTATTGAAAGACGCTGACTTTGCCCCGTACGCTACCGACAAGATTCTTTCCCATAGACCGTAGCTGAACTCCCTGCTTCCCGGAACGAGCCTCTGCAGTTCGAAGCCGAACACGGGTATCACGCTTGCAACGTCCTTAAAGATCCGCACCACGTCGTCGTCGCTCTTTCTCGTGAACGCAGTCGGCGCAAGCATGACAATGTCGTACCCGCACTTCGCTGCGAGCTCAGCCTGTTTCATGTAGTTCTTGCCGCTTACAGCGGACATCAGGAACATTTCCTTCCCGCCGTACTGCGCCACCATTTCCTTGATGAGTCCCAGCCAGTACCGGTAGATTTCGAGATCCCCCCCGGAAAACTCGCCGGTATGTGCACCCGGCACGATCGTCCGTGCGCCAGCCCTGATGTAATAGAGCGTAAGAAGTCGTTGCCACTTCTCTGAAGGCCTTCTGGCCCTGTCGAGTGCCAGCGGGCTCGGAATCCACACTCCGCCCTTCCTGAGTTTCGCAAGTGATGCAGTGTTGAGTTTTGTCATAGAGAGTTCTCTTTCGGTCCGATATCTGCAACCGTGCGAAGTCTGCCGGAGGTGTTGTCACGAGGAGGTTTGACAGGAGAACAGGAGATCATCGAGAAGGCTTTGTGGTTTGGTCGAATGGTGTTGTGTTCAGCATGGTTGAATCGAGGCGTTTCATATGTTCCACGAACTGTGGCAGGGCAATCTCTGGTTCGGCGATTTCCGGGTGCCAGCGCTTCTCCCATTCCAGCGAAAGATACCCGGAGTAGTTGCCTTTTTTCAATACCTGGTATATCTCGTGATGTGGTACCTGCCCGTCTCCCATCAAACAGGGCTCGAGCCCATCCCGGACCAGCGGCTTCCGGTTCGTATCTTTCCAGTGGGTGTGATGAATCCAGGGACCGGTGTGTTCCCAGGTCCTTGCTGGCGCTTCGTCCAGGAACATGTACGGATGGTTGACATCCCAGAGCAATCCAACGGCCTCGCTGGATACCGCCGTCATCAACGACCGTAGATGATCAGCGCGCATCCAATCGTCGTGCGTTTCCACCAGAATCTTGACCGGGGTGTCCGTGACGATCTCCGCCATTTTCAGCAGGTGTGCGGCAGCCGTCTCAAGGGCCGACTCGCGGGGCAATGGTCCAATTCTGCCGCCGAAGATGCGAATGAACGGCGTTCCGAAGGTGACGCAAAGCTCCACATAGCGTTTCAATTCATCAAGCGACGTACCGCTGGTTTCTGCGTCGGGACCACCCAGCACTACCGAACTGGAAAAGCAACAGATCTCAACACCGTGCTCCAGCAATAGTCCGCGTGTCAGATTCGCCCCGGTGGTAAACTCGGTGCGGCCGGTAATGTCCAGATCGTCTCCCAGTCCCCGGACCTCTATACCCTGAAAACCACATTCCCTGGCCGCCCGGATGACCTTTTCAAGGTTCCAGCGAGGGCAACCCAGGGTTGAGAACGCAAGTTTCATTCTCCCCGGCTTCCTTCATTGCCTGTCGTCTACTGAAATAGTAGCCAATCGGTTTTTGAAAACCAAGAGGAGAATGGGGACACACCGGAAGTGCCATTGGTGAAACACTAAAGGTCCGGGCGGCAATGGCCGGGCCTGGCAATTCGGACGACGAGAGAGAATTACTCCGACGGCGGTGCAGGGCTTCTCTTGACGACAACGATCGTCGAATCATCTGCAGATGTTGTTGCCCCCTCGAACTCTGCTGTTGCGCTGATTATTCGATCGAGGATTTGGGTGGCCGAGAGACTTGCCGTCTGCTGGAGCGTCTCTTCGAGTCTGTCGGGGCCGAATTCACTTCCGTGCCTGTCGAATACCTCCACGACGCC
Organism: uncultured Bacteroidota bacterium; assembly: GCA_963714855.1. Classification (GTDB taxonomy): domain Bacteria; phylum Bacteroidota; class Ignavibacteria; order UBA10030; family UBA6906; genus JAGDMK01. Next base: position 234,998 of record CAVQPT010000003.1, read on the forward strand.
ATCGGTGTAGATCACCACGCAATCGCCCGGTGCAAGGGAGAGCGTGCCTGTCTCGTACTCGGGATTCTCGACAATGTTCAAACCCGGCCCGATGAGAGGGAGGGATTCAATGAGCCCGCTGGTCCGGATCACCAGGGGGAGATTGTGCCCCGCATTCCCGTAGACAAGAGTGTGCGCCCGGGGATCGAGGATGCCGAAGAATACCGTGATGAAATCCCGCTTTCGTGTGAATTCAGGGATGGCCCGGTTCATGGTTTTCAGCAGTGTCGACGGTACCGTGTGGTTCCTGGCGCTTGTCAGGAGGAGGGTGCGGAAAGCCGTCATCAGGAGGGCGGCTGGAATGCCGTTCCCCGCCACATCAGCAACAACGATCCCCGTATTCCCTTCCTCCAGCGGGATGTAATCGAAATAGTCTCCTCCGATTTCAAAAGTGGGAAGACAGACGCCCGCGATGTCGTACCCCGTCACGCGGGGCGGCCCGGCCGGGAGGAGACGCTCCTGGAACTCACGTGCAATGTTCAGCTGGTCCTGAATTCGTTCCTTCTCAAGAATCTGATCGTGCAGCATCGATTTTTCGATAGACATCGACGCTGCATCTGCAAGGAAGCGGAGGATCTCGATATCGCTCTGGTCGAATGCCTTACGTGCGTCGCTCTCAAGGTTCAGAGCACCGTACGGCCGGCCGTCCTGAATCAACGGGACGGCGATCTCTGACCGTGTTTGACTGCGTCCTTCGATATAGCGGGGATCAAGCCTGACATCAGGGATGACGAGACATTCACCGGTGGTAATGACAAAGCCGATGATGCCCTTCGCTTCCGTAAGCATTGGATCCGTCTCGGGCGGACGCGCATCAAATCCGCGTTGGACGATTCCGGCAATCATCGTCTGTGAATCGTGGTACCGGGGTTGGAGGAAGTCTCTGTTCAGGACGAAAATGCCCGCCGCATCGTACGGGATGATCGTAGCCACCGTGTCCAGGAGGTGATTCAGGATTTCCTCCAGGTCGAACGTTTTGCGGATCCTGAAGGAAATGTCGCGCAGGAGTTCGTACTTCGATTCAGCTGTGAGTTTGCGGCTGCCTGGCATTGCTCTTTGGCTTCCCGGAAATGGCGAATCACGTGCAGTAAACTACTGCACCCGGGAGTCAGAGTCAAATACCAGACAGCCGGGACATACGACTTCATATCACCGGAACATGAGGAGCAATATATCTGGAAGCGGGAATGATTCGGGCCGTTTATTCAACATACAGCCATACTTCGGTCTCGTCCTTGCCAGAACCGATATAGATTGCTCCCCCCTCCTTCGCAAGAAACGGAAGAAGGCCTTTCCATCCTATGCTCATCTCAATGCTTCCGACGCCTCCGATGTCCTCATCCGAGGCTTCTAATTCGATCTCGGGAATGGCTATGCGGAACATCCGCGAGCCCGACTTGTACGTCTCGAAAACGAGCTTTCCATTCGCGGCATGGTGACCTGGCACGTTCAGATCCGCCATGTACAGTCTCACCTCTGAGCCGTCTTCATCCCGTGCCTCGACAGACTCCTCTTGTCCATCGAGCACCAACCTGAGCATCTCACGTGTGATACGGTCTTTCTTTCCCTTCTGGGCGAGGCGAACTCCCGGTTCATCTGAGTCGAGCAGTTGCCGCGCGACGAATTCTGTTATCGCAATCGTTGTTTTGTGCTCTCCCTTTTCCTTCACATCGATCCAGAGCGCCTTCTCCCGGGGCGGAATTGCGAGAAGGACGCTGGAGCAGATGAACAGTAGTCCGACGACAGGCATAAACTGACTCGATCTCATGATATGCTCCTTGCGTTGAGGGTTAGGACAAAGATCCCCCCTCTGTTGTACGCCTGGGGCAGAGAAAGTTGCAGGGCCGAAGCCATTCACAGCCCGATCTTCCGTAGCAACGCCTGAAAGCGCGGGTTGCCGCGCAAGTCGTCAAAAATAGGATCGATGCTGAGATAGGGCATATTCGGGTCGTGCGCATCGTACGCCTTCGCAAACCAGTCGAGGGCTTTCTCGGGCATCCCGGCCCGCGTGTAGAGGGTCGCGACCTGCCAGGGCGTAACATACGACGACTTCGAGCGGCTGATGAGCATCTCGGCCAGACTCTGCAACGCCCGGGAATACCCCCCTTCAGCACGCCCACGGTTGAGCGCCTGGATGGCCTCTTGATCCCCCCTGGCCGCATAGGAAAGCGTCCACGCCTCCAGCGCCTCGTTGTACATCTTCTTTTGATGGTAGGCAGAGCGGATGGTGGACAATGCGACTGGCTCCATGGGGCTTACGGCCAGGGTCTTGCGTAAGAGATGAATGACCTCATCATACCGCCTGGCATACATCAGATCCATGGCATAGATACTCTGAATCAAGGGATTGAACGGGTCCAGCTTCAATGCCTGCTCAATCTGTCTCATCGCCTCATCAGGACGGTTGAGCGTGAACAGCAGGTGAGAGAAGTACGCGCGCGCCTCCGCCAGATTCGGGTTGAGCGAGATGGATTTTTCGAAGGATTGCGCGGCAAGGTCGAACCTCCACTCCCCCCAGGCTCTCCGAACGGCCACCATATAATGCACATCGGCAAGTGTGGAATCGAGGGAAAGGGCACGGGCAGCTGCCCACTCACCCTCCCTGTTCGCCGTCTGCATGGGGACATAGCCCATCTGTGCCCGCCCCCCCCACACGAGGGCGATGCCCGCATAGGCCGGGGCGTACAGGGAGTCGATCTCAGCCGCGCGCTCGTAGTACTGCAGCGCCATCACGAGGGATTCCCGGGTGAGCTTGTACCAGAAGAAATTCCCCTTCAGATAGGCTTCGTAGGCCTCGGGGTTGACAGTTTTTTCCTGCGTAAGGAGTTTGTTTTCCTCGTGGGTGAGCGTCACCTGAACCTGGCCTGCTATCGTCTTTGCTACCTCTCCCTGCAGGGCGAGGAGTCCGGTGAAGTCGCGTGTGTACTCTTCGGCCCACAATTACTCGTTTGTCGACCCATCAATAAGTCGAATCGAGATCTTCACCTGATCAGCCAATCGGACCACCGAGCCTTCCAGAACGTACGACACCCCCAGCTCGGAGGCAATCTCGGATGCAAGTTTGTCGGCTCCTTTATACTTCATGGCGGACGGCCTCTGGGTCACCCGCAATCCGCTGATCCGGGCAAGATCTGTAATCAGAGCATCGGTCATCCCATCGGTGAACCACTCCTGGCCTTCGCCCCCGGCCATGTTTACGAGGGGCAGGAGAACGATCGAGACCGAGCTCGGACCGTGGCCCTCCCGGAGGAGGAAATACACTGTGGTGGCAATGAGGATGAGCGCCAGGGGGAGCACGCGCCATGCGATCTTCCTTTGTCGTCGTCCCAGACGACCGAGCAGTGACACACCCTTCCTCCCTCCGGCACGCTCTCCAGAGACGGCTTCAAGGTCAGCACAGAGGTCATCAATCGTCTGATAGCGCCGCGCGGGATTCTTGGCTACGGAGCGCTCAATGATATCATTGAGTCTTGCCGGAATCTCCGGCCGGCTCTTCGTCGCGAACTCCGGGTCTTCATTCACAATCCGGTACATCACCGCCTCTTCATACTCCGCTGCAAAGGGGTGCCGACCTGTGAGCATCTCGTACAGAACGACCCCCAGCGCCCAGATGTCCGTCCGCTGATCCACATTCTCTCCGTGGGCCTGTTCGGGCGACATGTAGGCAACGGTCCCGATGGTCGTTCCTGTCTTCGTGAGCGCCGTACGGTCCCGGAGCTTTGCCAGACCGAAGTCGATGATCTTGACCTGCTGGTTTTCGGTGATCAGGATGTTGGCGGGCTTTATGTCCCGGTGGATGATACCCTTCGAATGGGCTTTCGCAAGACCGCAGGCGATCTGCCGGGCGATTGCAAGGGCATCACTGATCGGGAGTGGACCCCGGTCAAGGACAGATCTCAGATCCTCTCCTTCATAGTACGCCATCGCGATGAAGGCACGGCCTTCGACTTCACTGACTTCATGGATGGTGCCAATGTTCGGGTGATCGATCGTCGAAGCAGCCCGGGCTTCGTGGAGAAGCCGCTGCCGGGCGGCATCATCCCGGGTCATCTCAGGTGGGAGAAACTTTAATGCAACGGTCCGATCGAGGACGGTATCCAGGGCTTTGTAGACGACGCCCATGCCGCCCTCTCCCAACTTTGTGAGGATTTTGTAGTGCGATACTACCTGTCCAATCACAACGCGCCTCCCCATGACAATGGTTCAGCTGCGATACGCCGTACGAAGGTAGCGATATCATGAGCGAATATCAATTGCGGACTGTCACACGTCAAAGAGTCTCATGATAATAAACACCACTAGTCCCGCCGTCGCCCCGAGATAAATCCAGCGTATATACTTCCTTCCCTCTTCATCATTCGACGTCAAGAGCTTCCACGAGGGATATGCAATCGCAATATCCATGAGTACAATTGGAATTGCATAGATGGCTGGAAACCACTTGAGTATGAACGGAAGGCATGTCAGCAGAACAACAACGAGGAAAATGCCTCCACTCGTTCTGAGTGCCGCTGTTCTCCCATAGGTGATTGCGAGGGACTGTGAATCAATAAGACGATCCCCTTGCATGTCCATAGCATCGGCAGCAATCTCTTCCCCGAGGTCTATGAGTGCGGCGATAACACCGAAGAACCAGACTGCTGGATGGAAGAATTGTCCAACCGTTATGCCACCATAGATAAATGTCATTCCGACAGACACGCTCACCATGCCGTTTCCCATGAGACCTTTCTTCTTGAAGTGCCGGTTATACAGAAAACCGACAAGCGACACCGCAATCATGCAGACAAACGCAGGGAGACTCATCAACACGCTCAGGATCAGCCCACCAGCAAGAAGAGCTATCGAGAACGCCAGGGCTTCTCGCGGGGAAACGATGCCGGAAGGGATGGGCCGATGGGGAGCATTGATCCTGTCAGTATCAACATCGAAATAGTCATTCAATACCAAGATCGAAGCGGAGACAAGAAATATCGACAAGGCGCCCGACAGTGTCTCAACAATAGGGGCAAACGCACCAAGCGCAAGCATTTGACCCATGACGACACAGATGGCCGCTGAGAGGGGCAACTCGAATCGCAGTAATCTAAGAAGACCTCCAACGTTCTTCATTGGTATTCCACATGATTGGACATCAAACAACCGTCCTCACGCCGTTTCAGTCGCCCACGCCGGATCTATCGCCTCGTAGAGTAGGTCACCAGCGCGGTAGTGACTTGCCACCCCGTTTCTGGTGACCCCTCAACAAACCGTACGTGAAGTTTTCCCTCATACGGCTTTCCGTGAACAATCTGCCAAGGAACTTCGCTTTCGTTCAGTGGCATAGTCAACGCTGAGATCTCTGAGCTTCAACTGGGTGTTGTGAGTCCCCTGCGGGACAATCACCCAGCTCTTTCCTTCGTTGTTGACCTCATTCACGTCACGACCCTTCGCTCCGGCAGAGTTATGCTGTCTCTGCCATCATCGCTACTATGATCGTGTCCGACTCCCTCCCCCGTCAGTGCCACTTCGTTGCCTTATAGGCACTGCCTTCTCCCGGTCTCCCTTGCGAGGGTAGGGTCTCCCAAGTTGCACTGTCATCTGTCCGAGCGTGCCACCCCTGATACTCCGGAGAGGGCGATGATCCTCATTTCCCTATCTATCGGATCATCACTGCCGACTTCGCCCATACGCTACGGGCTCGTCCCTCTCAGTACTCTTTACGAAGCTACATGTGGGTTCACTTTCGTTGCAGCCCGCTCGTTTGCATAGCGCCCAAATTGGCTACATTGCCGGGTGGCTTATCGCTTCGCATTTCTGCTGACGACCACCTCCTGCTATGCGGTTGATAGGGTTCTACCGCAGTTCTGATTTTCACAGAACAAGAATGACAGCACCTTACCTTGGCGCTCAGCGGAGCAGCAGAAGCCTGCGGGTTTGGACGTACTCTCTTGCTCCACTCAAGGAGTTGCGTCCGAAAGTGGCATCAAGAGGGCAGACCTGAAGTCGATAGAAGTACACCCCACTCGCGAGCCCGCCTGCATTCCACCGGATCGACCTGGTCCCGGGCTCTTCGCGCCCATCGACGAGTGTAGCGATTTCCTGTCCGAGCACATCGAGTACCACCATTTTCACATCGCTACCCACGGGCACCTGATACCTGATGGTCGTGCTCGGGTTGAATGGGTTTGGAAAATTCTGCTCCAACCTGAAGTCCTCTGGAAGGATCTCCGCGACGTCATGAACCGGAGTGACTCCGGCTGCATTGATCCATGCCGTGTACCAGAGAGACGCCAGCGCAACCGTAGCCCGCTGAAATTGGTCTTCGCTCCATTGTTGTGTCTCTTCCCAGAGCGCCGCATAATACGACGACGGTGGACTACCGCTCCCATTCCAACCAGACACAGCTTTTGCATAGGTGTCCGCCTGCAGTATCGAGTCGGCTCGAGTGTTGGCATGAAGGATGTATGTGAAGATGAAGTCCAGCGGTGCGCTGACGTACTGAATGGAATCGGGATGGATGCGCAGGAGAGACGCATAGGCATTGATCATCCCGGTCTCATATCGGGAATGGATGCCGCTGTTGTTGGTTAGTCTGCCGTCGTAGTTGAGCGTGCAATGGAGCGGTTGATGCGCGTCGGCGACATAATGGCCGAGATCGCTCATCGTATATCTCGCTATCGCATCACCCCTTCGCAATTGCGCGGTGAGCGAATCAAGAACCAGGAGGGTAGCCCAGGGGAGCGTGCCATTCGCCCGTACTGCCTCCCGGCCGTAAAGGGCAATCACCGAATCACGGTTGTGAGGAAGATGATGATAGTCCGGGTATGCATCGATATCCATGAAATGCCGTTGCGCCTCCGCGAAAAAGGATGTGTCGCTCGAATTCTTCCGGTTGTCGGCGTCGGTCGAATGAGCTTCGAAGAATGCGCTGTCAGCCTTCAGCGCCGCCATTGACATCGGCAAGTGCTGTACCGCGTTCAGATTGATCGTCCTGTGTCCCGTTGACCCCCACGAATAACCAACGGAACTCGTGAGGCCAACCAACACAATAACAGCAGTGCCAGCAGAGACTGCTCCTCTCCACATTTCCCGGTGTGCCCTCACGAGCCCGATTCCGTTGTCCTGGTGTGATGAAGCGGTAGTCTCTGACACTGGTGATTATCCATCAGGGCCGTCGACAGCCTGAGCAACGACCGAAAACGTGAATGACTGCTCTTCGATCGGTCCGTCTGGCCCGACGCCTGCGATGGAGTACTCAACGGTTTCACCCGCTTTGAACGGACCGAGCTCAGCCAGCCAATGGCTGTTGCCCCTGTTGTCATCATTGTGGTGCCAGTGTGCGGGCAACACGTCGGACGCTTTTTTCACGCCGCTCCGGAACACCTCATAACTCACCGCTATATCCTGTTCCGGTTCAATGGGATAGGTGCCAATCCAAATCTGCACAGTGCTTCCTGCCGGCACCTGCTCCGGAAGCCGCGGTGTATCGTCATATCCATGCCAGAGTATCATGACAAATCCCTCCTTTGCGGTCTTGTGACACACCCGAAGAATCACGCTTTACGGCATTCGAAATTTTCTCGAAGGATGCTTGATGACCAACACGGAGCAGGGCGCTTTGTGAACCACCTTCTCCGCCACGCTCCCGATCAATGCCTGCGCCAGTCCCGTACGACCGTGACTTCCCATGACGATCATATCTGCCTTCACCTTCTTCGCACACCGAATAATCTGGACGAACGGCATGCCGTCCCGCATCTCCATACGACACGCGACGTGCGCCCGTTTTGCTGACCGCACCATGAGCGTCATCTTCTCATCTGCAGTCGCCCGTAATGCCGCAAGGATGCGACCAGGTGTCATGGCTACTGCAAGGAACTGGTAATCGCTCGGCATCAATTGGACAACATGGAGAAGAACGATTTTGGCTTTGTGTTTCTTCGCATGAAGGAGCGCATGGTCCCACGCCTGCATCGAGCTTTCTGAAAAATCCGTAGGAAACAGTATCGTCCGAATGGCTTTCATTGTGGCTTTCTCCTTTGTATCACTCATGGAAATCGGCCCTCTCTCCAACAAAAAAACCGGCTCTCATCGTACTCACGATGACCGCCGGTCTACAGCTGACCGAACCCCCTCGTACGAGCAAACGAAGGATTGTTCCGTCACCTGTCTACCACGCACGATTGGCCCTTGTTATAACATACAGAATTCCCGGGCATGTATCAAGTCGGGAACAGCATCAGCGTGGTATTCTCAACAAAAAAGGGAACAGTGCCCTAATCGACGCTTTCGAGCTGCCGTCCAACCTTGACCACTTCCCTGTCAAGCCTCTCGATCTCCTCGTACATCTTGATGGCTTCTTCTTCCTGTGAGAGTAGTTCCAGGGACCACTTCTTGTCCTTGAACTTTCGGTAGGCGACATACCCCAGTTGCGCCATCAGTTGCTCCTGTTGTCCGCGAAGCCTCTTGATTTCCGAGTTTTGTTTGTGCTTCTGCGCGTACTCCTGTGCCACTCTTGTTACATCGTCAACGGCTTTAGCTCCGACCTGGTAAGCATGCGAGATGCGATCTTTCAGGACGTCCAGGACATTACCTGTCGCGTCAGCCGTCTTCTCGGCAATAATGGAAATCTTCTCCCCAACCACCCCCGCCCCCTCTTGTACGTTTTCGGCCACTTCCACGAGCGCGCCAGATCGTCTCTGTGAATGGCCTTCTGTCTTTCCTGGTCTGATCTTCCTTTTCGCTCCCATTGTTTCGTCCTTTCTTCTCATGGTCTGAGTTGCTACGCGCACGATTGTCAGGGTATTGTTGTGCGTCAGGCTGAAACCCGTTTGGAGCGCACCACCTTGCCGATGAAGTAGAGAGACGCCGCAACGGTAAGGACAATAATGATGATGACCCAGGGCAACCAGGCCCACCCGGAACTCTCCTCCGCTCTCCTCTGTGCGACCTCGGCTTCTTCCTGTGAAACATCCTTTCGTTGTTTTGCCAACCCGGCTTCCTCTTTCGCAACTTCCGCCTTCTCCGCTGCTACCTGTCTGGAAATATCCGCGAGACGGCCTTCCGCGCTGGTATCGCGCTCATCGACCTGATCCTGTCTCGCCCTGGCGGCTTCTTCCTGTTCTTTGCTTGCGGCTTCCAGCATGGCAGCCTCTTCCGCCACCACATCAGCCTCTTCCTTTTCAAGAAAGGCTTTGCGTCCTTCAATATCTGCGATTCCTTTCCCCTCCAATAGCTGAATCTCCTCGCCGAGCCCAGCGATCTTACGCTCCAACGCCTGCTTCCCGGCCATCAGGGTGTTCTGTTCTGCAAGAAGACGCTGCCTATCGGCGACCACCCTTTCCTTTTCGGCCTTCAGTCTCTGCATGTCGTCCAGAACAAAATCTGCGAGGATGTCCTTCCTGTCGTATTGTCTCTCAATCTTCCTCTGCAGAGTGTCAACGGTGGCATCGATCCCCTGGATGTGGTTGCGGGAATTCGCGATACTACGTGCGGTCTCGGTAATCAGCGACTTCTCGCCGGCGATCTCATTGTCGATTTCGGCTATCCGGAGTTCGACCTTACGCATTTTGATTTTCGAGGCATTCTCCCGCATAAGCCTGGATTTCTCCTCCAAATAGAGGCTCCGCTCCTCCTCGAATGCTGCGATCTTCTTCTGTGCGATTGCTGTCCGCTTCTCGTTCAGAGCGATCCTTTCCTGCGCCTGTCGTTTCTCCTTCCCGAGTTCATCGAGCGTAAGATCAATCTGCGTCACGCCCGATCGGAGTGTGACCTCCGCTTTCTCCTCTAACCCCGAGGCGTACTTCGTTTGCTTCGCGAGATGCTTCGCTTGTTCTTCGGCCTTCACAAGCAGACCCTTCACCGTTTCAATCGAGTCGGCAACCGTAATCACCTCCTTCTGCAGTGAGTCCTGTGATGCCTGGAGCACCACCTTTGCGGCCACAAGAGAATCTTGGCGTGCCTTGGATTCGGTCACAGCCGCCTTTCTCTTCCCCTCTTTCAGTTCCTTTCTGAGAACGTCTGCCTTGGTTGCAAGGATGTTCTTGTCCTCTTCCAATGTGCGGAGACGCTTTTCGATCTCCTTCTTTTCCTGCGCGAGCCGCTCATGTGAGGCTTTGAGGGAGTCTGCCCGCTTGTGTACTCGTACCAACTCCTCTGCATCCTTGCCCTTCTTCTCCGTCACACAGCCACAGAGGAATATGGCCGCCAGCAACAGCACACTGGTCCGCTTCGCAAATGGATGTAGTATCATTCCTATTCCTCCTTCAGTTGTCCCTTCCCCAGTCGTGATAGCTGGTGCTCCGGCGGTCGAGAAGCACGGTGCCCGACCCGCTACCGAATCGATTCCTCTCTGCCGATGTCGCGCGCTTCGTCTCCTGCGACACCGTGTTTCTCGACCTTGCTATTCTCGGATTCCTTTATTTTTGCCATGTCGGATTCGAGTTGGGCGATTCTCACGTCATTGTGCTTGATTTGCACAGCCTCTTCCTCATAGAACGTCGCCTTGAGAGCACCGATTTCACGATCTTTCTCCCTCGTGAGCGCGCTGATCTTACTCTCCTGACCGGTCCGGTCCCGTCTCCGGCGGGAATCGATGAAGTAGGTGAGGCCGGTTTGGAGGCCCACAAAGAACAATCCGACCAGGAATATTGTCGCCACGAGAGGGACTACAACCAACCCGAATCCCAGGTTGACAGTCAGCGATTCGGTGAATACATCCCAATTGAAGATGGCGAAATAGACCATGACGAGAAAAAGTACTGCGAGTGCTGCCCTCTGTACGTATTTCATGGATGGCTGTCCTCCTTGTTTCGGATTGACGCATTGTCACTCCTTGAAATGACGATACGTGGCAAGCCCCAGCTTCACGGTCCGTTTGTCCCGCTGAGCTGCGCGTCTCCTCATCTCTGCGTGTTGTCTGTAGTTGTCGGCATACTTCTGCAGGGAACGCGTCACCCTTTCGCCATCATGTGTTTCTCCATACTCGTCATCGCTACTGCAGGTAGTCCCTGTGGCAGCGAGAGCCACGTTCTGCCGGATCCATTCATTGCTATTTGGTCATCAGTGCATATGCGGGGACAATGACGACGTCGATCCGTCGATTCTTTGCCCGACCCTCGACTGTATCATTGCTCGCAATCGGCTGGCTTTCACCGTATCCATGCGATGAAACGACCAGGCTCGAACCCATGTTCGCGCGAAGATACTCTTCCACCGCGCGTGCACGCTCTTCCGACAACTGCTGGTTAATCGCGTCACTCCCCTGCGAATCCGTGTGTCCCTGGATCACGACCTGACATCCGGGGAAACTCTTGATCGCCTGCTGAACTTTCGTCAAGAGTGAAAAATACTGAGGCTCAATTTCGCTTTTGCCAACCGCAAACGATAGCCCGTAGAGACGAGTGATGATGTTCTGCTCATCGCGAAGGACCTTTCCTTCGACATCGCTGAACAGGCTGTTTACCTCCGCAATGCGTGCATCTTCTTCACGCCGGCGCTCTAGGCTTCCCTGAAGATCTTTCTCCGCCTTCGTCAGGGTGCCAAGTCGGCCGGTCATAGATTCCACCTGCCTCTTCAGCATACTATTTTCATCGGTGAGGCTCACAATCGTTCTAGCCTGATCAGCGCTCTTGTTCTCACGCCTTTTTAGTTCCTGGATGATCCGCCCGGCCTCGTCGTCAAGACCGTTATCGAACCGTGCGAGCAGGTCAAGACTCCCAGAGATTCGCTGCATGGTCTTCTCTGAAACCAGACGGAGATCCTCAAGTCCCTTGTCAGCTTTGTCCATCGCGGTAAATGTCTTGTGGAGATAGATTGCGTGGGCAGCTTCATATTTCGCTTCCTGCGACAGCTGGCGGGCCTCATCAGTATCATACCGGTTCTGCTGCAACAACGCGTCAGCATTGTGAGCAAGCTGCCTTGCCTTCGCAAGAGTCTTCGGCGCTGTATCATCGGCGTCCATATCGGCGGCTTGCTTCAAAAGAGCTTTTGCCGGGTTCAGGTAATTTCCTATGATGGCCTCAAGTTCTGCGGCACGATAGAGGCGCTCCGCTTCCCCGCCTTCCGATTGTGCATCATTCACATCGCCATCTTCCAGTTGCTCTGCAGCGGATCGAAATTGTTCTTCGGCCTTTTTCCAGGTGGCGGGGGCAAACGTCATTGCATCCGCGCTTAGCGCGTCACTTCGGGCGGCCATGGTCGAGGAGAACGTCACCTCACCGAGTTTGACGCCGTCAATAGCCTTGCGAAGGGTAGCACGTGCTCCCTTGAGTTTTGAACGGATGTCTTCCAGGTTGCCTCCCTTCATATAATCCGACTCAGCGTCGTTGTAGTACTCCATTGCCCTTTCATATGCCCCCGGAGAGTACAGGTGTGCATTCCTTTCCTTCGCCTGCCGGACCAGATTGTCGGTTTCGTCAAACAAATCCTTCTTGATGCCCTGGGCGCTGGTGGTGCCAAACACCAGCACACCGGTGACCAGAAGTGACGCCAGGCGCACAACGAATCGTGACTTCATGATGTCTGCCTCCTTGTGTGTGTTCTTCAGTCTGTATGTACCCCAACGTCTACTGAGACACGATCAGCGCATTGTTGGGGATACTCATTTTGTTCTTGTCAGGAGTCTCGATGATGGTAATTATCGGGCCAATCTCCACAATTGTTCCTTCGAAATCCTTTGTTTTGATATGGCTCCCGTTAGAGAAGTATCGGTTGACATAAATACCGGCAATCACATTCTTCATGATGCCCATGGAGCCGACCGCAAATGACGCTGCAAGACCAAATGCAATTGCGCCGAGTACAATCAGCAAAATAGAGGAAAGCAACGAGGAGTCGAGGTGTAACTGCGACAGAGCCAGAACAAACACAATCGCCATCAGCAGGGCATGTGCTACCGTCCCCAGGACTTCCGCGTATTCCGACCCAAGACGAACCGAGCTGCCCCGCAGGATGCCGCTGAACACTTTCGCTGCCCATGAACCGACAAGGATGATCAGCAACGCTCCGACAAGGTCCGGGATGTACCCAAGCATCTTGTTCACCAATTCAGCAAAAATAGGCAGCCCGAGGATATCCGAGATCGGCAGCAACATTATCAGTAATATGGTCCAGAACAAGATCCTCGAGAACATCCACGCCGTAGTTCGCTTGATACCGGACTCTTCCAAGAACGCCTCAAGACCCGCCTTCTTTGCAAGGCGGTCGACGCCGATAATTTCAAAAAGCTTGTGCGTCACTTTCTGCACTACCTTGGCAACAATCCATCCCACGATGACAATCAACGCAGCAACGAGAAGTCTTGGCAAGAAAGCAAGGAGCCCTTCCAGAGCAGTCTGTGTAGATTGTATGAAAACGTTCATCCACTCATTCATGATGTCCCTCCTTATGATAATGACCGTGCTGCGATCCGAGAGTAGAGAGCAAGCCCACAAAGACCACAATGACCTTTATCAATCCAATGATTATAAGATCGAGAACCAATTTCACGCTGAGATCGCTCCGAACCCTTCGGTACAGCTTCACCTCAAAATCATCCGGAAGTCTAGTGTCTGTTTGGGTATCCATTACTCATCACCCCGCAGGACTGCAATAAACTGATGTTTGGCTCTCTGGATCCTCATTTTGACCGCGCCAAGAGTCGATTGAAGCCGGGTGCAGAGATGATCAAGGCTCTCGTTCTTGAAATATCGAAGGATGAAGATCTTACGGTACTCTGTGAACATTTTTCGGAGCACGTTTCCCACTGTGGACCAGAAACCCTTCTCCTGCTGGCTTGTGAGAAGAGAATCGTAGATATTTTCCACGTCGGGGTCTCCATTGAGGGATATAAGCGACCTCCAGAACTTCCTCTTCTGGCTAAGGACCATCGTCAGACACACATTGAGCACAATCCGGGTGATCCATGTCTTGAATGTCGATTCAAGGCGGAATTGGTGCAAACCAAAGAAGGCCCGGACGAACGTCTCCTGCACGGCATCCTCTGCATCCTCAGCATTTTCGAGCTTGTTCAGCGCAATCCGAAAGACATACTCTTTGTGTCGCCTTACCAGAACGTCGAACGATGCACTCCTTCCCGGGAGCTCATGCCAGCATCGCCGAACAAGATCCTCGTCCGGGAGGCCTTCCCTTTCCTCTCCGCGATCAGATCTCAACATGGCGGGCCTCTATACTACATTGGACTTGATGGGAACTGTAAAAGTAACGCGCCATAAGTAATGATTTTGGCGTTGTGTTTCTTCGCATGAAGGAGCGCATGGTCCCACGCTTGCATCGAGTCTCGCCATCCCCCCCCCCAAAAAAAAACCAGCACTCATCGTTCTCACGATGACCGCCGGTTTACAGGTGACCTAACCCCCTCTTACGAGTGAACGAAGGCTTGTTCTGTCATCTGTCTACCAAGCACAATTAGCTACAGATGCAATATACAAAATCTCCTGAAAAGTATCAAGACGGGAACAGAGTCAATGGATCAGTCGGTTCTCTCGAGGGTAAAGACAAGTACCCGCTCACCCGTTTTGGCGCTCACGTCCGAGTGCATGCTCTTGACTTCTTGCTTTGTGATGTCGTGAATGATCGACTTCAGTTTCATCTTGGAATTCTCAACCAGCGTGAGGCGCATCTGTTTGATGAGCCTCACTCCTTCCGCATCTTTTGCAAGTTGGTGTTCTGCTGGAGTGAGAACCCCCTCAAGCCGCACGACAATTATCTCATCGAGAATATATGTGCGTGCACGTTTTGGCCCACGCCCCATGTGTTCGAGCTCGAACGTGATCATCGCCTCGGTGATACGGGCCTCTTGCTGGCCAATTGAGTCCATAGACATTCTTTTGACCTTCCGACTGTTGGAACGCGACACTGTGTACCGATCACCAGGGGACATGTCCCCTGTCACGGACACATCTAGCCCGTATTTCTCACACCGGCCGCGATACCGTTGATGCTCGACCGGAGCAGGTCGAGCATTGCCGACCCGGACGCAGAGCCTTGGCGGGAGGCACGGAACTCCCGGAGGAATCGGATTTGGATAAAGTGTATCGGGTCAAGATATGGATCTCGTAGCTGGAGGGACTGGCGGAGCGCATCGTCGTTCTCAAGGAGTTCTTTCTGCCTTTTGATGTCGAGGACCACCCGTCGGGTGTTTAGGTACTCCTCCCGTATGCGCGATCCAAGAGCATCTCCGGAATCCGCCTGTGCGCCGAGCATGAGATAGCGCCCGCCAACGGTCAGGTCGGTTTTGGCCAGGACCATCTCGATATTGTCGACAAGGGAGTGAAAGAACGGCCACTCCCGGTACATGCGCCGGAGAGTTGCCAGCGAGATCGTGCGACGGCCTGTCACGAAGTCCACGGCGGTCCCAAAGCCGTACCATCCGGTTATTGCAAGCCGGCACTGCGTCCAGGAGAAGACCCAAGGGATGGCGCGCATGGTGTCGAGGCTCGTCTTCGGGGTGCGGGAGACAGGGCGGGACCCAATTTCAATTTTTTCGATAATGTCGAGGGGCGTTACGGACCGGTAGAAATCCCAGAAGCCGGGATGACGGGTTAAGGTCACATAGGCCTCCCGCGCTGCTGCGGAGATTGACTGAAATTGCCGGACAGAGACCTCCCGAACCGCGAGGTCTTTCTTCCGCAAAGGGGTACCGAAACTATACAGGACTGCTGCGGTCATCACCTCCAGACTGTACAACGCGGTTTCAGGTATGAGGTACTTGGCCGCGATCATCTCTCCCTGTTCTGTGATCTTTATTGCGCCCGACATTGTCTCGCGCGGCTGTGCCAGAATGGATTCGTAGACTGGACCGCCGCCGCGCGAAATGCTGCCTCCACGGCCATGGAAGAACACCGGCGTAATTCCAGACCTGCGTGCTACGGCGTGAAGGCGGATTTGTGCGTTGTAAAGCTCAAAAGCAGCGGAAACGATCCCCCCATCCTTGCTGCTATCGGAATAGCCGATCATGATCTCCTGGCGATTCTTCCTCTTGCGGAGCTGCGAACGATACACGGGGAGAGACAGGAGTGAGTGCAGTGTGTCCGGCGACCGGCGCAGGTCTGCTATCGTCTCGAACAGCGGAACAATATCCAGAGAAGAAGAAGTCACCACACCTCTTCGAACGGTAACAAGTCCGACCTCCTTGGCCAGCACGAGAACGGAAAGGATGTCGCTGACATCTTCAGTGTTCGAGAGAACGAAGGAGCCGACAGCAGACGGTTCGAAGGTCCGCCGTGCCCACGCGATCGTTCGAAACTCCTCCAACACCCGGCGGGATTCGCTGTCTCCACGATACGACGCAGAAAGGAGTCTGGCTTTGCGATTCAACAACCGAAGGAGCAGCACCCGCTTCTCCTCCTCCGGGAGAAGGGCATATGGCTGGCGTGCGCGGGCATGCTTGAGAAGTGATGCGATACACGTCCGAATGAGCGACGAATTCTGGCGGACGTCCAGGCTCACCAGGGCAAATCCGAAGGCCCGGCTTGCCCAGAGGAGAGGTCTGACGTACGAGTCTGCGACGCTGGCTGCACCTCCGAGCCGGAGAGCTGAATCGATACGTTCAAGATCCCGCTGAAAATCGTTTGCCGTTTTGTAGCCGCCTGGTTTGTGCTTGCCTGTGAGTTTCAGTTTCGCATGAATCACGCGCAGCGCCCACCGATATGTTTCGGATGGTTCGGTCCGCAGGGAAGAGGCCGGCAACTTTACCGTTCGGAGTTGGCGGCGCATCCAGCGTCTCAGCGTCGCCGGGACCCGCGCAATTCGTTCAGAGCTGCTCAGGATGGGGTAGAGAGAATCAATTGCTTGTTCAAAACGCTCCAGGGCTGCCTGTCGGTGCTGTTCAAGCGTTGTGCGTGTAACCAGGGGAGTGACAAATGGGTGACCGTCGCGATCGCCACCCATCCAGGACCCGAGGCGTACCGGCGGGACGGTCAGCGTGGCAGTCGGAGCAAAATCGTCGCACGCCCGGTCTATCGTCTCGCAGAGGCGCGGCACGGCATCAAACAAAACATCCGAAAAGAAGTAGAGTCCTTTGAGGACCTCATCCTGCACAGTGACTCTGCTCGAGCGCAGGTCGCTCGTCTGCCAGAGAAGTGTCACCTGTGCCATCAACTGATCCCGGATATTCGCCTGCTTTGATGGCTGGCCCCCGTAGTGGTCCTTTTCAATGATCAGCCGGGTGATCACCGAGAGTTTCTGCAGCACCGTCTGACGTGTGGCTTCTGTGGGATGCGCGGTGAAGACCGGACAGATATCGGCCTCTTCGAGGAACGAGCGAAGGGCAGTGGAGACAGTCCCTTTGCTCTTGAGCGTGCTGAGGGCCAGCTGAAGCGGGGCCGCGAGTCCCGCCGGCGGCTTCTCGGCCCCTTCAGATCGTAGCCGGATGCGATGCGCCTCGTCTGCTGCGTTCGCGAGAAGAAAGTAGAGGTGAAATGCCCGGACGACGTGGTGCGCCTGGCCAACGGAGAGACTTCTCACAAAATCTTCTATCCGGGCAGCGACGGCCCGTGTCGGTCGTTTGCGAAAGGCCTTCGTCATTCGCCGAATCGTCTCAACCGACTCATACAGAGCCTTGCCCTCCTGCTCAGCAAGAACGATGCCAAGCATCGTGCTGAGTTCGCGTATATCCCGGCGAAGCTTCAGGTCGATCGATTCGTTCTGGTGCTTGACTTTCCTCCGTGCCATAATGACGATCCGCGCAGACACCCGGGATAGTGGACGGAAACTCCCTATACCACGCCGACGGCGATCCCGCCCTGCATTACCCGTGCGTATAGAGTTTGAGAAACGCTTCTTCCGCTTCAACGGTTCCGATGAGGATCATCTTTCCGCCTGAAGGGAGTGCCAGCCTTGGATCCGGATTGACATGCAAAGCGCCGTCAATATTTACGCCGATGATGCTGCACCCGGTGGTCTTCCGCACCAGCGAATCGGCAATAGTCTTGCCTTCGATGGCCGGCGGAATAGCCACCTCGAACACATTGAGCCCTTCCGTCACCATCAGGATCCTCCCCCGCTTCAGGACATTGAAGATGGCATTGGCTCCCATCGACGAATCGGAGATGACAAAATCCGCTCCTGCATGGTGCAGAGACCGAACGTTGAGTTCATGCGTTGAGAGACTCAGGATCTGGATATCCGGCCTGAGCATTCTGCAGAATGTTGTGAGGAAAATGTTCGTATCGTCATCGTGTGTCGTCATGACCACGGCCGACGATTTACGGATTCCCGCATTCTCGAGAACCCCCATGTCCATTGCATTGGCAACCACACAGTCATTGAGACCCCGGGCACGCTCGGGGGATTGTTCAATAAATCGATGGGCAATGGTGCGCTGCGAAAGCGCGCGTCCTGTCACCCTCCCGACTCGCCCTGCACCGACGACAACAACCGGGGCGTCAGAAACGTGATAAATACAAAAGAGTTCGTTGTATCGGTCGACCTGGCTCTGTGACCCGGCAAGCAACAACACCGAATTCTGATGAATCATCGTCTCCGGCTGTGGAGTGACAAACTCCCCTCTCTCCCACAATCCCACAACGGTGATCCCCGCAACCTCCCGAAACTTGCTCGCCTGGAGAGTTTTACCGACAAGCGGTGTTCCCGCAGCGGTCGCTTCAGCAATGAGGAGGTCATCGACCTGCCCGACAACGTGTGCCATCGCATCAGCACCGTGAATGCGTCGCGCGAGTGATTGGCCCATCATGTCTGCCAGCTGAAGCACATGGGTACTTCCAGCACAGCGAAGGACGTCGACAGATACGGCGGTGCTGGCCGTGGAGATAATCGGGATCTCCTGCGACACCTCGCGAATCGTATGAATGGTGTTGGTGTTGACCTGGTCAGTTCCGGTGCACGCAACGAGCGTGGCACCGGTGAGCCCAACGTGTCGAAACGAATCCGGATCGTGGAGATCCCCCACGACCACACGAAAGCCGAGATCATGAAGCCGGAGGGCCTCTGCGAGATCTTCAATAATCAGTGCATATGTATGGCGGTATCTCGTGAGTCGCTTGATGAGCACCACGGTAAGAGGGTTGTAGTTCGTCAGAATGACATGTCCCCTCATGCCGGCCGGCAGCTGGCGTGGAACCCGGGCAGACGACTGGAACATCTGAACGAACAGAAACGGAATAAGGATGAGAAGAATAATCAGGCCAGACCCATGAACGACGACGGTGTACGCGCGCCCGAGATCACCGGTGAACGCTACATCGCCCAGCCCGAGCGTTGACATGTTCGTCGTTACCCAGTAGACCGCTGTCACCCAGCTGTGGTGCTGTCCCTCAAGTGCCATCGCGAGCTGAAAGAGAACAGAATAGACCGCAACGAGAACGACGGTGACAATCAACAACAATCCAATGAGCCGGAGATTCTGCCGGCTGGCTTGGATTCTCAGTGGAAAGGCGCCTGCCTCAGGAGCGAGTCTCATAGAACGAACCGGTGAGCGTACGAACATCATGTTCTGAGAAACCTTCGTCTGGACTTCCGCAGATACAGGGACCCATGAATGTGTTGCACAGACGTCGGAGGGTATAATATCAAAATACAGAAGGGAAAGGGGAATATCAATCCTGAACCATCGTACAGGCGTGGGCGGCTCCCCGGGGAAATGCAGGACCGGCGAGAACTACCGGTCCGTGGACCCACTGCGAACGGGGAAACGCACACAAAACTCGGTGTGCCCCGGTCTGCTCACCAGCTCAATCCCGCCATTGTGCCAGATCACAATGCGCCGGACAATGTCCAGGCCGAGACCGGTCCCTTCGCCGACAGATTTCGTCGTAAAGAACGGATCGAAAATCGTGCCCTGGATCTCGGCAGGAATCCCGGGCCCATCGTCCACAACGCGAATGACGACATCCCCTCCACCGTGTACCGCAGTGACGGTAACATGGCCGTTCGCGGGCGCGGCATCAACAGCATTGTCAATGAGGTTCATCCAGACCTGATTGATCTCGGCACTGACCCCGAACACGGACGGCAACCGAGATTCGATATCGAGGGTAATCGCCACTGACCTGGCACGCGCCTTTCCCTCCAACAGAGAAACCGTGTCCGCCAGACCCGACTGAATGTCCACGGGGCCACGGTCGGAATCGCGGTCCATGTGCGTGAATCCCTTCACTGCTGAGACGAGAGCGTGAATTCGTGAGACGGAGCGTTTGATATCGTTCGCCAGTGAGCGGGCCGCACATCCGGCTGAGATCCAGCGCAGTGCAGCGTCCAGAGTGGTATCCTGCAGTTCTCTGGCAAGCTGATCAAGCCCCTCCTTCGAGAGTGGGGTCCTGGCCAGGTCTTCAGCCATGCCTGTATCTGCGGCATGTGACCCGAGCCAGTCGGCGATTTCCTCCTCCCAATCCGACAGAGCGAGGCCGGAGATCAACCGGCTCTTTGGGTCATTCATACAGAACCTGTACGTCCTCTCAAGTTCCTCACGCTGGGCATCCGTGAGGCCGGCGGCATTCAGCGCAAGCGCGGCCTTTTCGGATGCCGCCAGAGCGCCTGCCATCGATTGTGCATCCCGAATGGCGGCCGAAGCAGGATTGTTCAGCTCATGCGCGAGAACCGCCGCAAGTTTTCCGAGAGATACCAGCTTTTCATCGCGGAGGTCTGTCGACGTGAATCGCCGGGCGCGATCGGTCATCACATGGACCAGGATCGCTGTCACTTCATGGCAGTTATGGATCAGGCCCGGCAGGTCATCCCTGCTGAGCATGACGGCTTCGCCGGCTTCCTCAACGACCGTGTCTCCGGGCGGATTGAGCATTCTCGAATACGGAAGGAGGCCGGTAACATCGCCGCCCTGCCACTCCATGACTCGCCGCATTCGATTTCCCCGGGCGACGGAGATGGAAGCCCGCCCGGAGAGCAAGAAAACGAGTCGATCAACCACTTTCGTCTGGCGCGTAACGATATCCCCCACCTGGAAATGCGTAAACGTCCCGTGTGTGGCTATCCAGACGAGCTCTTCCCTGGGGGCCTTGCCGATAGTCTTGTGGGCGCTCAGGCGGTCAACAAGTTCTTCAGTCGTCATACGATTGGAGTCTTCCATCACTTCTCTCTGTTTGCAGTGGCTTTCAATAGGCTTCCGTGGTGTCTCAGCGCGTGACGGTCGAGCGCTCTTGTGCCTGTTTCTGGAAATACCTATGTTTCAGTCGCGGCTGTTCCCATGAGACATGAGGGAGCAGCCAGGTGGCAACTGTTCTTTGTGACATTACCCGGAGACCCAATGTATCACCCAGACTCCTTCCCCCTGGTTCGCGGTACCTTTGCTCCGGTGAATGCACGTCCTCCCTCCTCCCTCTCGAGAACGTATTTCGTCTCTGTTTTGCTCCCGGTGAACACATGTATTGAAGCTCGACACCCTGCTCCCGCTGGCTGGCACGGGCCGAGCTGTCACACTTCGCTGTCCGTGACCAGGACTCTGTGCCGAACGATACCAGAAAGGGGGAGCCTATGGCCCGACCCGTTATACTGAGCGTTGACGACGACCCGCAGGTGCTTTCGGCGATTGAACGCGATCTGCGGCATCACTACAAGAGTGACTATCGAATCGTCAAGGCCGGCTCGCCGGGAGAAGCTCTGGACGCGGCGCGCCAACTGAAGCAGCGGGGAAATGCTATCGCGCTTTTTCTGGTAGACCAGCGCATGCCCGAAATGTCCGGCACGAAGCTCCTCGCCGAAATGCGTACCCTGCACCCGGAAGCCCGGAAGGTCCTGCTCACGGCGTACGCCGATACGGAGGTGGCAATCGAGGGCATCAATGAGATCGGCCTGGATCATTATCTCATGAAACCCTGGGATCCTCCGGACCTGAAGCTCTACCCGGTCCTCGATGATCTGCTCTCCGAATGGAAAACCAGGGCGCACCTTCCGTATGACGGAATCCGGATTGCCGGCGCAAGATTTTCCCCGCAGAGTTACGCCGTCAGGGACTTCCTCTCGCGCAACCAGGTTCCGTATCAATGGATCGATATCGATGAAGATCCCGCGATGCGTGAACTCGTCGCCGCATTCCCTGACGGCCTGGCCAGACTCCCCATTGTATTTTTTCCTGATGGAACCCACCTCAGCGCACCTGCGAATCTGGCGCTTGCCGAGAAGATCGGCTTGCAGACGGAAGCCCATCGTCCGTTTTACGATGTCGTCGTGATCGGTGGAGGGCCGGCAGGTCTCGCGAACGCACTCTATGCCGCGACGGAAGGGATGCGTGTCGTGTTGATCGAAAAGAGCGGTCCTGGGGGGCAGGCAGGCACAAGTTCCAGGATCGAAAACTATCTCGGATTTCCCAGCGGCATCACGGGTGCCGAACTTGCACAGCGGGCAAGTGCACAGGCACGACGGTTCGGGGCTGAGCTGCTGACCGCGCGGGAAGTGGTCGGCATTGAGCGGAAAGACCCCTACCGGATTGTGCGGCTGTCCGACGGGACCGAGGTTTCCGCCTTTGCGGTACTGCTCGCGACGGGGATGGCGGTCCGAAAGCTGGAGGTACCCGGGATCGATTCCCTCTACGGTCTTGGCGTGTTTTATGGTGTGGCCTTGAGCGAAGCGGCGGCATATCGCGGCTGCGACATCTGCATCGTTGGTGGCGCGAACTCCGCAGGTCAGGCAGCCCTTTTCTTTTCCCGGTATGCCCGGCGTGTGACCATGCTCATCCGCGCAGAAGCCCTTGCCCCTGCGATGTCTCATTACCTCGTCGAACGCATCAGTGCCACGGAGAACATTGACGTCATTACACGCGTTGAAGTGGCGGCAGTCTGCGGCAACGGCCACCTCGAACAGACTGTGATACGAAATATCGATTCGGAGGCAGAGCGCACCCTGCAGACGGCAGCGATGTTCATTTGCATCGGGACTGCACCGCACTCAGACATTGTTGCTGGCCTGATTGAACGGGACGAGAAGGGATATATTCTCACCGGCCCCGATATCCCGCATGTGAGTGGGAAGCCCCGGGGGTGGACCCTGGACCGGGACCCATTTCTCTTTGAGACAAACATCCCAGGGATTTTCGCCGCTGGAGACGTCCGTTCCGGTGCAAACCGTCGCGTCGCCGCTGCGGTGGGGGAGGGTTCAGCTGCCATCTATTCTATCCACCGGTATCTTAACACCGTCTAAACTACTAACGTCATGATCACATCACAGGAGTGCTACGGATGAAACGATTCCTCGTCGTTTCGCATCACACGGGGGAAGACTGCGTCAAGGCCCTCAAGGAAACGCTGGCCATAGGGTATCTTACGCATTTCGACTGGGGCTGCAAAGACGGCGCCCACACCGGCTGGGCCATCCTGGAGGCAGAGGACAAAGCGAACGCCATGCTGAGCGTTCCGACATTCCTCCGCGGCCAGGCCGTCATCATTCAGCTTACGAGGTTTCACCCGGAAAAGGTCGAGGCGATGCACGCCGGATGAGCGTGCCGCGCCATGGCTGTCCCTCTCATCATGCCGTCCATTCGGCGGATTAGTACGGTGCGCGGCTCGTCTCCGGCAACTCCTCCAGCCCATACCTCTTTCCATGCGCACTCATGATGTCGTGAAGTGTGCGCCCCAAGGCATCAGCAAGCACCGGTTCGTCTGGTTGCGCGACGAGGGACTCTACTTCCGCGTGCGCACGGTCCGTGACTGTTGGCTTGCCTGCGCTCCTCCACTGTTCCCGGTTCCCGCGATCGAGAACCCGTGGAAACCGGTGCTCCTTCCGGCTCCATGAAACGGTATGAGGATGGGAAAGGAACTCACCACTCCCCGCCAGTTCTTCCAGGAGCGTGAGCGCCATCGGGACCTCGCGCTGGCTGATGCCTTCGAGCAACCGGTACGCCATCCCGCATACCTGGTTATCGAGAACGAGTTTTTCGAGACTCTGGCATGTCTCATAATCCATCATTCCCGCTCCGGAAATCACATTGATCCCCGCCAGCGCGGCAAGGATGGCGCCAATTCCCGACTCCATCCCCGCCTGGGCATCCACACATTTTGCGTCGCTGAGTCCCATGTATGCGTGCGTGGGCAGACCGAGCTGCTTGCCGATCTGTGCGGCGGCACCGTCGATCATCATGGTTTCGATCGCACCCATCGGAGGGAGGCCGACGCGCAAATCGAACGCCGAGGGAGATCCTCCGAATATCACCGGCGCACCGGGGGACACCGCCTGGGCAATTGCCACACCTGCCAGATTTTCCGCTGTATGCTGGACGAGTGCTCCGGTCAGTGTGACGGGCGCCGTTGCACCCGTAAGCGGCATTGCAACAAACTCCGAGGGAATCCCGGCCCGGGCGCACTGTACAACGCTCTCTGTCGTGAGGTGACTCCACTTCAGTGGCGGCGAGGGACAGGCATCGAAGATGGCCATCGGCTTTCGCTTCAACCCTGCGACACTTCCCCTGACAGCCACCAGCATCTCCAGCATGGGTTTGAATCCGTCCACCATGAAGATCCCGGTGACGACCGGCTTTGAGCAGAATCGCAAGCCGAGGTACAGACGGTAACAATCAGAAATCTCAACCGGCACATCACTGCTGATGATGCCGGTACTCTGAAAATGAAGGTGCTCAAGCTTCTGTTCAAGGCGTACATAGCGGACCAGATCCGACGTGTGTGCCTCTCGCTCTTCGTTCAATCCGTGGTCAAAAATTCTGAGAGCGGCCGATCCGGGGTCGAAGTGGACCGAGTCGCCCCCGACCGTATGTGAGGACTCTCCCCCCGCATCATAGAGGAGGATATCGGATGGTGCCGTCGAAATGGACCGTTCAACAAGCTGACGGGTGAGACGCACCCTCCCTCCCCCTGTCCCAACGGAAGCCCCCGCCTCTTGAAGGAGAGCAACCGCTTCCGGATGCTCAACATAGACGCCGACCCTGGCAAGGACATCCATTGCTTCGTCAATAATCGCGGTAGCTAAGCGGGGTGTCAGCAGTGTGAGTGACGGACGGAGCGGGATTTCCATGTGGTTCCCTCGGGCTGTTCCCGCACAGAAATGGATTTTTTTTGCAAAAAGCAAGCGGCAGAAAAGCTTGAACTGCCCTCCACGCGAGCGCCATCCATGGTGAAATTGGTCAGGGAGAGAGATTTCAAAAGCATGAACGCAGTGAACGCTGAACTGTGGCGGGGAGCAGGCGATCAGTTGAGCGAGATTGCCGGCTTGGCATAGACGGGACTGTTATGAAACATCAGTTCCCGGACTTCGAACGTCATGTACGAAAAGAGGGGCATCTGTTCCAGCGTCGCGTGCACGAGCTCGTCCGAGTTGGCCACCATTGTGATCCACAGCGTCTGCCGGTCCGCAGAGAGGCTGTAGCCACTGATGACCCCTTTCGCTATGAGTTCATTGACCATCGCGCGCTGGCGGGGAACAAGCCCAATGAATCCCTCGTCGATGACGGCGGGAAAGGTGATGATAATCATATACTCATTCATGGCATCGTCTCCCTGGAGAAAACCGATTCAACTCCTGTCATGTTCCTCTCAACTATTATAGGAACAATGTCGGGGCCGCTGGAGTTCATGTGAAGCAAAATCGACGAATCGGACTCCTGAGGAGGACACATGCACGAATGAAACTCGAGCGCACCTTCCGGTCAGCTATCGGGTTTTCCAGATCGCAGCGAGGTTAGCACCCGGCCGTCGACCGGATAAAGGCGTATCAGGCCAAGTGAGATCAGCGAGATGACAGGACCCGCCAACAAGGTCACCGCACACAGTCTCCAGAGGGTCGCGGCACTCTGTGCAATCTCCTTCCCTGGCTCGAACCCGATCAGCGTCAAACTGTACCCGCTGATCAGGACACCCAGAGATATTGCGCATTTCTGCGCAAAACTGAACACGGCAGCGTATGCGCCGTCTTTGTTGATTCCTGTTTTGATTTCATTGATCTCGGATACATCGGCCATCATTGAGGTCGCGGTGGGAAACAGAACCCCATTGCCCATCCAGTAGAGAGCGTGGAAGACCGCGAAGATGATGAACGCATATGGAATCACAGTCGAAAAGACTGTAACGGTCTGGCCGGGGCTCAGGATGGCAGGGAGAAACAATGCCGCAAGAAGAAAATTGCTCCCGACACTGATGGACCCCGCAAGAATCACTGCCCCCTTTTTGTCGAACCGCCGTGTCAGCAATGATGCAATCAAGGCCCCGACTCCAAAGCCGACCATGGATCCTCCATGGACCACGGACTTTTCAATACCGCCGAATTTCATAAAGTGTTCATACAGATACATCTGCAGCGAACTGACGAGCGCTATGCCCACCGTGACAAGGGCGATGAACCCGAACACGTAGCGGGGATACGAATCCGACACTATTTCCTTCATGTCCCTGAAGAACCCTGCCACGCCGTTCGCCTCTCTCGCCATCGTCCTGCTGTCCCTGATGTACTTCCGTGTCAGCACCACAACGGCGAGAATGCAGAGGAGAGAAACGGCAGCGAAACTCATCCCCATGAGCAGATAGTTCTCCTCGACAGACGTGGCCCGCACAACGTCGTTGTTGGCGAAGAAAATCGACCAGGCAAGTCCCGGACCCAGGACGTTCGCAAGCATGTTCATCGCCGACCTGATCCCCTGAAGCCTCACCCTGCCGCGATAGTCGGTGCACATTTCGAAGCCGAGCGCTGTGTAGGGGATGTACATCACCGTGATCGTGGTCCGTTGCAGAAGGTTGATACCAACGAGATACCAGAAGAGCAGCTCCACGTCGGCCTTGAACAGGTCGGGGACATGCCACAGAAAGACGTACGTGGCAACAGCCCCCAATCCACCCAGCAGGATATACGGGTGCCTTCGCCCGAACCTGCTTCTGGTGTTGTCTGTGATATGTCCCATAACGGGATCCGTGATAGCATCCCAGAATACCGCCAGCGCCATCGCAATCCCGGCCCTTGCGTGGGGCAGGCCCAGCGCATCGGTGTAGTACAGCATTGCAAACCCGAAGAGGGAATTCATGATCAGGGAGTTGGCGCCTTCCCCGACAGAATAGCTGACCATACTGGAGCGTGAGCATGAGGTAGTCTGTGTCACGTGGTATCTCCTGTGCCACCGTGCGCTGCAGGTGCGCTTATTTCAAGATGACCAACTTGCGTGTCTGAAAGCGGTCACCGGCCTGAAGCCGGTAGAGATAGACCCCGCTCGATACACCGCTCCCATCGAACGATACCTCGTAGACGCCCGGCAGTTGTTCATGATTCACCAGCACAGCTACTTCTCGCCCGAGGAGATCATACACAGCGAGCCTCACATGCCCGGATCCAGGACCCCGCCCCCCCGTCCCTCCTGCGCGTCCGACTTCATCCCCCGTCGCCTGCCGCCGAGACGGGACAGTATATCGTATCGTCGTGTTCGGGTTAAAGGGATTTGGATAGTTCTGATCGAGGATGAACGCCTCGGCCGTTTGCCCGCTCCGTGGTACTGAAGTCAGGACTGCTCCGAGAGAATTCGCCACCCTGAGCTTACCCCATCCCCAGGTAGTATTGGGCGTTGCGCCTGTGTAGACGTCACGTGCCGCTCCCGCATGGAGAATCTCCCGCAGCCGGCCATGGGTAAGCAGGGAGTCTGCCTGCAGGAGTAACGCCGCTGCTCCCGCGGCATGCGGGCCGGCTGAACTCGTTCCGCCAAAGGCCGCGTAGCGCACGTTTCTGCCGATGGTGTAGACGGTGCTTCCGGGCGCGGCGATATCGACACAGGCACGGGAGTCGATCCGGGTCCCCCGTCCGCTGAATGAATTGATGTCCGTCGTGGAACTCTTGTTCCTGTACGCCGCAATGCCGATCGCGCTGTCGGCAGTGGCGGGCCATGTAACGGTGTTGTCCTCGCTCGCTGCGGTCCAGCGCGCCAGTCCGCCCCAGCTCATGCCGTCGTCGCCAAGCATGCCGTCGACCCGCAATGCACCGGTGGTGGAATTGAGAATGTGCATATCGACAGTCGAACCGCCGCTCGCGTCGATGCGCATCACCAGCATGGTGGTCCCACGGGACGAGACCCCGGCAACAGAAAAGACCTGCTTTGAGCCGATGGTGAAGGAGGTGTCGACGGCCGGAAGGGTGACATACCCTGAGCCGTCCACCTGGAGGCGCACGGTGATGTCTCCCGGGTTCGAAACCCACCGGAGCGAAGGCCAGACCGTGGAGGATGCACCTCCTGTGAACGACACCGTAACCGAATCGTTCGCCTGGACCATCACGGTCTTCTGCATCCCTCCACCCGTGAGATTTCCCGCAGGACAGATTTGCAGGATCCCCCTGGCCGCCATTTCGTTGATCATCACCTCTTCGTTCGAAGACCCGTCGAGGTACTCCCATACCCATTCACCGTCTTCATACAGCATGATGTCGGCCCCTTCGGATTCCGCCCAGAGCATCATGGCGGGAAGTCCGGTGAAGAACCTCGGGGCGGCGTTGTATTCGATCGATCCGATGATCATCTCGGCATCGGGCGCTATCCCTGCAAGCCGGTGGATGCCGGGGATGCCGCCGATGGCAATACCCGTCACCGATGTGCCGTGCCCGCCGTACGGACCGTTATCGGGACGTGCGGTAATCAGGTCCACGCCCCTCCGCCGGGCGGTCCCGTCAGTCTCCCGGATCGCACGGATCTTGCTCGTCTTCAAGCCGACAACGAGCTCACCAACATCCAGCCGCTTGTTCCCGTTCAGATCGATCGTGACATACCATTGCTCGCCGTAGGATGGGGACGACTCCGTAAAGCCGCTGCCGGTCCCGTAGTCCCGGAGGCCATTCGCATTGACATCATTATAGAGGAAATCCAGATCGGTATTGTAGATACCTGCAGTGTTTGTCGCGTACGAGAGTTCCACCGCCTGGAGGATTTCTCCGGGGTCGAGGACACCGTTTCGGTTCCTGTCCACGCCGTCGGTCCCCGCATCGAAGACGAGGTTCCCGTTTGCGTCAAGCCACGAGAGCGTGTCTCCGTCGGCGAACCAGAGCATCGGATGGAAGAAATCGACGCCGGTGTCGAAGTCTGCGATCAGGACCCCTTTTCCGGTGATGGCCTGGCCGAGGTTGTCCCGCAGATTCCACACTGAATCCGCCTGAATGGCGGGTCGACTATCGTCGAGCGGCGGGACATGATACGGGCGCCACTGTGGCTGGATGGAAGCGATCTCCGGGACGTTCCCGAGCGTGGAGAGGGCCGCCAGCGGGATCTCTGCCGGGTATACGGTCCGCGTACCGCGGCGCACGCCGTCTTCCTCCAGAAAGCGGACACCGAGCGTCTCAAGCCTCGTCAACAGGTCAGGTAACGGCGCACTGAAAAACCGGATGGTTACGGCGGCGGTGGGGACTCCCTTCCCCAGTCCTCCCGGGTGACGGGCGAGGTAATTCAGGCGCACATCGACCCGCTGTGACTGAGGATGCTGGGCGGAAAGGGGAAAAGAAACTGCGATCGACACAATGAGTGCTCCGAGAATTCTGAACCCGCAGCGGGATGTTCGGCGCATGAGTGGAGTCCTCCAGGTGCTGTCCGTCAGCCTGCAAAGTCCGGATTTGTCCGGAAGCCGGTTGAGTTGCCAGCCCCAATGTAGAGGATTCTCAGCACGAATGCGACTCCCCTTGATTCTGAGTGCAAACTTGCGCATATACAATAGTAGATAACGTCAACCCTGTTCTTTACTCTCGAGAGCGTGATCTGATGTCCGGATCTCTTATGGCCCTTTCCATCCCCTCCCACTCCTCCCCGGGCCTCTCGCTCCCTTCTGTCCCGACCCGTTCGCTGCCTTTCCCCTTGAATCCACCATATCGACACCCACATCGTGAGGGATACTCTCCCATGCGGAACACCAGGCCCGCTCCTATCCGCCTCTGGACATCGTACGCTCTTCTGATGGTCCTCTGTCTCGCCTCGATCACTGGATTTGCCCAGCGCAAGTCCATCAAACAGTACGTCCATGAACGGTGGACGACGGAGAATGGACTCCCACAGAATTCTGCCTCCAACATCGTGCAATCCCGTGATGGGTACATCTGGTTCACCACCCAGGAAGGGATAGCCCGGTTCGACGGCGTAGAGTTCAGGGTGTTTGACAGACGGAACACGAAAGAACTCTCCGCGTCCTGGTTTGTCCGCATGAAAGAAGACAGCGCCGGTGCCATCTGGCTGCGACCGATCGGGTATGCACCGGGGATGGTTCGCTTTTACAAGGGTGCGTTTACCGAGCTCGACACATCGAATTTCCTCCCGCACAATCGAGCTATCTCGTGGGAAATTGACAACCATGGTACGATGTGGATCGGGACCCTGGGCGGACTTTTTGAATCCCGCGGGGGGCAGTACAAATCCTACACCGTTCGCGATGGTCTCCCCTCCGATACCGTATCCGGTCTGGGTCTGGACAGTAAAGAACAACTCTGGATCAGCACGTCGCGTGGACTGGCCCGACTCGCTGATGGGAAGATCGAGCGAATGACCGGCCAGACCGGATTCCCGGACACACTCTTTCTGCGCATGAACGGTGCCGCCAACATCTTTGAAGACCGTCATGGGACACGCTGGATGAGTACCCAGACCGATCTCCTGGCATACTCCGGTGGGGGGGTCAAGCGATACGAAAAAAAGAGCGTCCTCTCACACCCAAACATCCAGGCAGTCCATGAAGATGCACGAGGAACGCTCTGGTTCGCCACGGCCGGGGGGCTGACCTCATTCGACGGCACACACTTCAAAAAGCACATGATCTCTGTCGATGAAAACGAGAATAATCTATTTGTGATTCAGGAAGACCGTGAGGGGAGTCTCTGGCTTGCCACCGGAAAAGGGATCGCGCGGTTCTCGCATGGTACGTTCGAGAGGTTCGACCACAACGACGGCCTATCGGACAACTCGGTCCAGGATCTGATGATCGACAGGGAAGGAAGTATCTGGGTTGGAACGAATGGCGGTGGCGTCGACCGCTTCCGGGATGAGAAGTTTGTCACCTTTTCTTCGAAGGTAGGTCTCAACTATGACATGGTGAACACTGCCATCGAGGACCGTACCGGAGCAATCTGGATCGGGACTTCCTACGGAGGCCTGAACCGGCTCAAAGACGGCGTCATCACAGTCTTCGACAACACGAAGGGCCCCCGCCTTTTTGCAACCCGTGCGCTCGGGGAGGATAAGGAAGGGACTATCTGGATTGGTGCGCAGAGCGGGCTCTTCACCGTCAAGAACGGAACGCTCACCATGCGCTCCCGGATGGTGGATGGGGCTCCGGATCTCCTCTCTGGTGCATTCCTTCTGAAGAAGTCGGGCGAGTGGCTCCTGGGCAACCGGAATATCCTGCTTTCCTATCGAGACGGGAAATTCACCCCAGTGACGTCTGTCGGATCGCCGAAAGTGGCTGCCGATTTCATCGGTGGGCTGTTTGAGGACAGCCGGGGCACACTCTGGATTTCGACGGAGAATGGTTCATACTGGTACGCCAACGGTGAAATCAAAAAAATCGGCCCGGCCCAGGGATATACCGGGATTTCGATGAATGCCATCTACGAGGACCGGGATGGTGTTGTCTGGATTGGCGGCTCAGACGGAGGAATCTTCCGGTACAAAGACGGGAAGTTCTTCAGTATCTCTCCGCGCCAGGGATTGTTCGATTACCTCGCCTTCACGATCTTCGAGGACAACGCAGGGTATCTCTGGGCATCGTGCAACAGGGGCGTCTACCGGGTCAGCAAGAAAGAACTCAACGATGTTGCCGACGGGAAAGCGCAGACGGTGACCTGCACCTCGTACGGCACGGCTGACGGGATGGAGAGTCCGGAATGTAACGGCGGGTATGCCCCTTCCGGCTGCCAGTTGCGCGACGGAAGGATTTGCTTCGCCACAACCCGGGGTCTCGCCGTCGTCAATCCGGCCGACATCCGGATCAACACTCTCCCCCCACCCGTCGTCATCGACCGTTTCGTTGTTGAAGGACAACAACAACCATCGACGGAATCCGTCCGGATCCCTGCGGGAAAATCCCGGTTCGAATTTCATTACGCCGGAATCAGCTTTGTCGGTTCCAAAGAAGTCCGGTATAAGTATCAACTGGAGGGACTGGACGAAGGCTGGATCGACGCAGGATCACGTCGCGACGCGTACTATACCCATCTTGACCCTGGCACCTATACCTTCCGGGTTCTTGCGGCGAACAACGACGGGATCTGGAACCAGACAGGAGCCTCGGCGAGCTTCGTGCTGGAGCCCCAATTCTATCAGACCGCCTGGTTCATCGGCCTCGCGATATTCGCCTTGCTGACAATCGGGCCTTCGTTCTATATCTACAGAATGCGCAGTATGAAAAAGCGTCGGGCTGAGCTCGAGCAGCTTGTGAACCAACGGACGGGAGAGCTCCAGAAGACTCTCGACAATCTCAAGGACACGCAAAACCAGCTCATCCTCTCCGAGAAGATGGCGTCCCTGGGACAGCTGACGGCCGGGATCGCGCATGAGATTAAGAACCCTCTCAACTTCATTACCAATTTCTCCGTCCTTTCCCACGACCTCACAAAGGACCTTCGCAAAGAGCTCGCTGCGGAGCGCGACCGCGTTGATCCGAAACGGGCGATGGAAATCGAAAGTCTCCTGAGTGACCTCGAGCAAAATGTCGGGAAGATCAATGAACACGGCAAACGGGCCGACAGCATCGTGCGCGGCATGTTGCTCCACTCGCGCGGAAAGGCAGGAGAACGCCAGGACACCGATCTCAATGCCCTGCTGGCTGAGTACACGAACCTGGCCTACCATGGCATGCGCGCTCAGGACCAGTCGTTCAATGTGAAGATCGAAACCGAGTTCGATCCGGCGGTCGGAAAGGTCAGTGTGGTGCCCCAAGACCTGAGCCGGGCGTTCCTGAACATTGTCAACAACGCCTGCTACGCCGCAAACGACAAGAAACGAACCTCGAAGAACGGTTTCTCGCCGGTTGTTCGGGTGAGTGCGAAGAACCTCGCTGACGGGATCGAAATCCGCATCAGGGACAATGGCAACGGCATTCCCCAATCCGTCCTCGACAAGATCTTCAACCCGTTCTTCACGACCAAACCGGCAGGGGTCGGAACAGGACTCGGCCTCTCACTTTCCTACGACATCATTACGCAAGAGCATAAGGGGGAGATCAGAGTTGACACGAAAGAGGGCGAGTACACGGAGTTTGTCATTACCATTCCCAAGAATCCGGCAACGAGCGAAAGGGGGACTGTATGAAAATAATGATTGTCGACGATGAACGCGATGTGGAGATCCTCTTCCGCCAGCAGTTCCGCCGGGAAGTCAAAGATGGACAGGTTGAGCTCTGTTATGCGTTCTCCGGCGAGGAAGCGCTGGACTACCTCCAGACCGTCAGCCCTCCGGATGTGGTCTGCATCCTCTCCGACATCAATATGCCGGGAATCACCGGCCTCGATCTTCTAAAAGTTGTCAAGGAGAAGTACCCTGACATCAGGGTCTCCATGATCACGGCATACGGGGATGAGGTCAATTTCAAGACCGCCATGTCGGCCGGGGCCGAGAACTACTTCACCAAGCCGATCGATTTCGATCAGGTCAAGAAGAACGTGCTGACCGATGCGACAGACAATCCCGGAGGATCCTGAGTGATGTCCATGAACGCCCTCAACGGAGCACCAAAAATTCTTGTCGTTGATGATGAACCGGATCTCGAAGTGTTGATCAGGCAGCGGTTCCGCCATCAGATCAGGGAGAACCAGCTCAGGTTCGAATTCGCACAGAACGGGATCCAGGCCCTCCAGAAACTCGACGAGCATGATGATATCACCCTGATTCTTTCGGACATCAACATGCCCGAGATGGACGGCCTCACACTGCTTGAGAAAGTTGGCGAGAGAAACAATCCCACCATCAAATCCGTCATCATTTCTGCGTATGGCGACATGGAGAACATCCGCACGGCGATGAACCGCGGTGCTTTTGATTTCCTGACAAAGCCCATCGATTTTGCCGATCTGGAGCTGACGGTCGGGAAGACCATGCAGCACCTCGACATCATCAGGCATGCCCTGAAGGCACGGGATGAGCTTATAGCTGTGCAGCGGGACCTGAGCACGGCGACCCGCATCCAGCAGTCACTGCTTCCCAAGACATTTCCTCCTTTCCCCCACCGTCCGGAGATCGACCTTTATGCGGATATGGTGACGGCAAAGGAAGTCGGCGGGGATTTCTACGATTTCTATTTCATCGATGAAGACCGGCTGGCGTTCACGATAGGAGACGTCTCGGGAAAGGGGATTCCGGCGGCCATCTACATGGCGGTGAGCCGCACGCTCCTGAAGGCGATTGCGTTTCAGATCGTCAATCCCGGGGAGGTCCTCCGGAGGCTCAACACCCTGCTTATCCCGGAAAGCGAATCGGCGACATTTGTAACGGTGTTTTTCGGCGTCCTCAACATACGCACCGGCGAACTGCAGTTCAGCAACGGGGCGCAAAACTCACCGTACCTTGTCCGGGCCTCGGGCGAGGTCGAACAACTCCCTCTCACCGAAGGGTCAATCCTGGGAAAGATTCCTCATCTCGATTATGATACCGGGAAGATAAAGCTCCTGAACGGTGATACGCTCTTCCTGTTCACCGACGGGGTGAGCGAGGCAATGGACCCGGAGTTCAATCAGTATGAAGAGGCGCGCCTGAAACGTTTTCTTGAATCCTGCACAGGCTCGAGCATTGAGGACATGATCAAGGGCACGATCGCGGACCTGAAGACCCATACGCGCGAAGCGACACAATCCGACGATATTACCATACTGGCGATGCGGTACATCGGCACGTGACCGCACACCGGAAGGTGTACCTGCGCTGAATCCCCTCCCCTGAAGCACGGCGGGAGTCCATCCCGCCGATCGCGCTTGAAGTTCGCATCGATACTCTTTATCATTACCAATGACGCGGATGCGGAACGGGAGCTTCGACGACTTCCCTTCCCGCATGAAGCTTGCATCTCTTGTTCCCTCACATCTCCACTCACGATCCGAAAATCACGTGACTGCACGCGAACAACTCATGGCTGTGTTCACGGGCCGGAACACCGACCGTATTCCCAATGTGGAGTTCGGCTACTGGACCCAGACCCTTGTCACCTGGCATGCGCAGGGACTTCCCCCAACCGTAACGTCGGATGCCACGGCTGAGCACCACTTCGGCCTGGACGGGGTCACCATTTTCGAAGAGCTTCCGATTCGAAACGGGCTCTATCCACCCTTTGAACGGACCGTCCTTTCCAGATCGGGTGACCGTGAACTCATCACGGACGAGGACGGGAACCTCTGTGAGGTGTTGGCCGACAATACGTCAATGCCGCGCTATGTCAGATTCGGTCTGCAGACACGGGAGGACTGGGAACGTCTTCGTTCGGAGCGTCTCGATCCGGATGCCACAGGAAGGATTGGCAATGTCGAAGCCTTTTTTCATCAGGCCCAACGAACAGGCCGCTCCGTCTTCTTCCATGCCGGATCGCTGTACGGCTGGCTGAGAAACTGGATGGGCGTCGAGGCATTCTCGCTGGTGCTGATGACCGACAGGCCGTGGGTTGAAGAGATGATGGACCATCTCACCGCTCTCACCCTCACGCTCATCGAGAGAGGCGTCCCGGACCGGGGCGTGGACCTCGCGTGGTGGTGGGAGGATATGTGTTACAACAGGGGGCCGCTTCTCTCTCCACGCCTGTTTCACGAACTCATGGTTCCCCGATACACACAGATTACCAGGGCCCTCCGCACGCGAGGCATCGAGATCAACGTGCTCGACTGTGACGGGCGTATTCACGAACTTGCACCGGGATGGCTCGAGGCCGACATCAATTGCATGTTCCCGCTCGAGGTTGCTCATACCGATGCATACAGACTGCGAAAGGAGCATCCGTCGGTGCTGCTCTTTGGCGGCGTGGACAAGCTCGCCCTCATTGCGGGCAGAAGTGCCATCGATGCGGAATTGCAGCGTCTGCGTCCCTTAATCGATCAGGGACGGTTTATTCCCTGTGTCGATCACAGAGTTCCCCCCGATGTGACGTTTGACAACTACCGCTACTATCTTGAGGCGAAGCAGAAGCTCCTGGAGCCATAGATCTGGATTTGGCATCACCCTCCCGGGATCGCCGGTCAATGTCCCTGCACACCCACCCTTGCACGGAGCAGTGCCCGCTACGAGTCTTCCAGCTTGTCATACCAGTTCTTTTTCAACAGAATCGACGTAACAATGACAAGCACGACCGCGATCCACATCGATGTCAGGCGGAACACAATCAAGAAAACGGGAATGAGCCGCAGTGAGGTCTGCCATACCATCCCGATAGCGACATTGGTCAGGTCGCGGGCGGCGTTGGTGTTCTTCACAAAGGCGGGATTGTCCTTGATGACCTTCTCAAGGACGGGCTGCCAGAAGCCCCAGGGTCGAACCGAAGCATAAAACCGTTTGAGCGTTGCCTCATCATCCGGCGCGGTCAGCAGGCTTGCGCTCACACTGGCAACCGCCGACACGACCAGGATAAGGGGGAAGCTGTTGACCGCGGAAATGCCCGGAAACAGCTGACTGAAGGAAATCGCAAAAACCACGCCGCTCATCATCCCCCAGAAATACCCATACCCGTTGAACCGCCACCAGTGCCAGCGCAGAATGTTCGGCGCGGTATACCCCCCCGCCAGTCCGAACACAATCCACTCGGTGATGGCGTTAATGGAATTGGGCATCAGTCCGAACAGCACACCCAACAGCACCAGCAGGACGGATGAGGCGTAGCTTACCGCGACGTACTGCCTGTTCGTGCCGTCGGGGTTGATATACTTCTTGTAGATGTCATTCACCACATACGCCGCCCCGCAATTGACCGTCGAGTCGAATGTGGACATGAATGCCGCGAGCAACCCTGCAAGCAACAGGCCCATAAGGCCCACCGGAACGAATTTGTTGATCACAAGCGGCAGTACCAGCTCGAAATCCATCTTCCCGCCCATCGCGTTCAGCTCGGGGCCGAAGAAGACCACCGCCAGGACGGCCACCGCGGGCACCATCATCCAGCGAGGCACCAGCGCCACGGAGACGATGCCATTCATGAGTCCCGCTTCTTTCGGCGTGCGTGCCGCCAGAATGCGCTGCATGTCGTAGGTAGGAACCGGGCCTGCCATGCTGTTCAGGATCCCCTTGAATACGATCATGAAGAAGAAAATGAGAAAGAGCGAATAGCCGTCGGATGCGATCTGGTCGTTGACTGCAGGAATGAGGCGCGACCAGTCAAGATCGAGATGCCAGCCAATCGAGAGATCCAGCCATCCGTCAGGCACTGCAGCCACCAGCATTGCGGGCGAGACTTTGGTGAGGGCGATGATCCCGATGATGAGCGATGTCACGGAAAGCAGAACATACTGCACCAGATCTGTCACGACGACGCTGTACATGCCGCCAAGCAGGACATAGACCGTGG
This sequence comes from uncultured Bacteroidota bacterium, assembly GCA_963714855.1. Taxonomy (GTDB): domain Bacteria; phylum Bacteroidota; class Ignavibacteria; order UBA10030; family UBA6906; genus JAGDMK01. The sequence goes on from CAVQPT010000003.1 coordinate 272,404, forward strand.
TGATCGTCATCAGGATGATTGCATACGTGTTTGCCGAAAGTTCCCACGGAAGAAAAATCGTCGCAAACTTACCGATCCCCTGAAAGGTATATGTCAGGAGTCCGATCACACTGACCAGTGCAAAGATTGTGACGCTGATACTTGAAAGCTGGCTGCCCCTGCCGGTGCCGAACCGCGTGCTGATCCATTCGCCCCCCGTCAGGACTCCGGAACGGCGGACCCAGATGGCGATATAAATCATGAAGAAAATCTGGTTGAAGGTCGGCCACATCCAGGGCATCCAGATGCCTTTGAGGCCGTACACGAATACCATATACACCAGCCACATCGTGCCGCTGAGGTCGAACATCGACGATGCGTTGGAAATGCCGAGCACATACCAGGGAAGGGATCGTCCCCCGAGAAAGTAGCTGTCCATGCTCTGTGACGCACGGCGGGAGAGGACGACGCCCGTGGCAATCACCAGAACCAGATAGGTGAGGATGATGGAGAGGTCGATGAGGTGCATTTCGATCCGGCTAAGATAGCGCCTTGATTTTCCAGAATCAAGCTGTTTGCATGCTGCCTGCTGCTCCATCCCAGACTTCCGTATCTCCGCATCCTCCTGTACAGTAGCCGAGCTTTCCGTCTCGCAGCAAAAGGTTGCATGAGCATATGCGATTCACTATACTGCAGACACCCCTTCGGGGAGAAGCCTTCGATCCGCGCTGCCTCGGCACCTGGCCAGCTCCCGGCGTCCGATAGCTCTCCGCGATGTGCTCACATTTCCCACTACCTCCCAGAGGAGCACACATGAAACGATCCCCCTTCCTGATCTGTACGCTCGCGGCATTCTGTCTGGCCTTCTCCACATTCACGGCTGCCGGAGTCATCTATGTTTCCAAGGCCAAAGGCTCCAACAAAAACGCGGGCACGAAAGAGAGTCCCGTGCAGGAGATTGACAAAGCCATTGCACTAGCCAAAGCCGGTGACGAGATCCGCATTGCCGGTGGGGTGTACAGCGGGACGTTCGGCATCGGGTACCTTGAGACCGCGAAACCACTCAAGATCTATGGGAGCTTCGACGAGGGTTTTGCGACACGCAACATCGTAAAAACACCGACGCTGTTTCAGCCGGACAATGCAAGTGGCGGAAAGGCCAGGAAAGCCTTTCTCAAATTCACCAAGAACGTCGATGGAACGGTCGTTGATGGACTCGTCTTCGACATGGGGTTCCGCAACTCATACAGTCCCGCCGAAGGGAAGGTCCCCGGCGTACCGACTGGCCGGATGCTCCGCGCCACAGAACGCCCTGCGAGCGGGAACAGCACCGCCGAAGAACCCATCATTCAGTTCGTGAGTGCCTGTACAGGAGGGGACGTCACCATCACCAACTGCGTGTTTGCCAACGGTGCAAGCTTCGGGCTCCAGGCAGGCCACCGCAAGGGTACGCTCCGCGTAATCAACAACGTGTTCGTCGGCAATCGGATGGCAGCCATAGAAATCTTCGGGACCTGTGCAAGTACGGGCGGACCGGGGACCATGTCGCTATGCGGCGATGTTGAAATCGCCAACAACACGATCCTCTTCACCTGGAGCCGGCTGAAAGATTTCAAAGATATGGGATACGGCATCCGGATCATGACCAAATGCCGGTACAACATCCACGACAACATCATCGGCGGAAGCGTTCTTGCCGGTATCGATCACTCTCGGTTCAACAAGAGCGAATGGGTAACGATCGACAACAACACATTCTTTGTGAACAAGCAGGCCGATCTTGAGTACAGTCCGGCCAGCAACACAAAGCTCAACCTTCAGGTGAGCCAGTTTGGAGACCTCGAAGTCGCCAGCGCGAAGGGGAACAAAGGCGGCATCCCGAAAGGGCTGAGCGTCGACAAGGCCTATCTCGAGGGGTTCCTCAGCGCACGGTACTCAGAGAAGATTGATTTTGATCCGAATTCGCCTGCGAATGTGTGGCGGGAAGTCATGGGGTTGAACAAGCAGGGAAAGATCTCGTCACAGGTGACGATGTTCATGAACAGGTACCCCGTAAACGAGGCGCTGAAGCTTTTCGGGGCTGTTGCGGGAAGCGGCGCACAGGCCGTGAAATAGAGGAGCCTTCATCCATCCACGATCCGGACGGCGACGCGCGCGGATCGTGGATTGGTGAACCGTGCGTTCCGCCGGGCACACAGTCCATCACGACGCAAAAAGTGGCGCTATTCCCTCTGTTCCGGCAAGGATCTCTGCGCGCTCATCTGCTGAGAGAGGTTCAAACTCTGCTGCCAGATTCACGGCCAGGCGGAAGAGCTGGATCTCCCCGGGCGGAATTGCAGCAGTCACATCTTCGCTGAGCGTGAAGCGTACCCCCTTCCGCGCTTCGTCGGGATCATCGAGAGGCTGATACCAGGCCTTCGGAAACACCTTCGTTGCCCCCTCCGGCCATGGCCCGCGGGCAAGCATCTTCAGTGCGAGTCGGGCAACGCCCTTCTTCTTTGCCGTTTCCATGACGGCCGGTCCGAAATTCCCCCGTGCATAGCAGACCATGTTGAATGGGAACAGGACCGAATCAAATGGAAACCTGTCCATCATTGCCAGGGCGGCCGTTTCCGAATGGGCGGAGAACCCGATATACCGTACCCTTCCCTCGTCGCGTGCTTTGACGAAGGTCTCCATCGCACCACCGGAGGCAAAGATCTGTTCAACCTCTTCCAGCCGGGTGACGGCATGACACTGATACAGGTCCAGGCGATCCGTTTTCAATCTGCGTAATGACCGGACAAGCTCCATTTCAGCTCCCCTGGCGTCTCTCTCCATCGTCTTGCAGGCAAGGAAGACATTGTTCCTGAAGGGGGCGAGGGCCGGGCCGAGCTTCTCCTCAGCTTCGCCATTGCCGTATGACGGCGCGACATCGAAATAGTTTACACCGCGATCAACCGCTTCTGCAACCGTTCGATTCGCCTCCTGTTGTGGCATACCCATGAGAACAATACCCCCAAGACCGATCACGGACAGGTCCACATCATCCCTGTACCTCCGACGTGGAAGGGGTTTGTCAGAATGTCCGTGGATTATTCCTGTCATTGGCTTCGATCGGGCGAGAGGCGCAAACGCAGTTGCCAGCATTGTTGCAGCCAAAAAACCGCGCCGTTTCATTGTTCCTCCTCTGACTGGGTGTACTGGCACCGTGATCCGTGAGACGGAGAGCCTCCCCGTGCAAGTCGGGGCGGCTCTTCATGTCGTTCACCGCACAAGCAAAAGCTGCTTCGTCTCGACAAACCCGCCGGCCTGCAACCGGTACAAATAGACACCGCTGGAGAGCCCGCTCCCGTCAAACGTGACCTGATGCCGTCCCGGTGTATGCCGTTCGTTCACCAGCACCGCCACCTGCTGCCCGAGAAGATCATACACGACAAGCCGCACGACCCCGGACTCCACACGTCCCCCGCCGTTCTCAGTGCCCTGCGTCTCATGCCCATTCCCACCGACACTATACTGGATTATCGTACTCGGGTTGAAGGGATTCGGAAAGTTCTGTTCCAATGCAAAAGCGTCTGGAAGAGTTTCACCAACATCTGTTGTGACTGAAACCTGAACCGGTTCTGAGTAATGGACGGCGCCGTCAAGATCAACCTGCCTCAGCCGATACCACAAGGCGCCGGGACTTGCCGAATGATCGATGTAGCTGTAGTTCTGTGGAATCACGGTCGTGCCGTGTCCCGAGATGAAAGCGCCCGGGACGTCGGTGAAGGCCGTCTGACCGACGGCTTTTTTCTGGACGTAAAATCCGAAGTTCTCGGTTTCCGAGATGGTCATCCACGTGAGCGTGACACTCTCCCCGCCGCTGAACGAAGCTGTGAAACTCGCGAGTTGAATGGGGACCTGGACATCCACGCCTTCTGACCATCGAACGGCATATACACCGACGGCGCCGCTGGTGGCGTTCGTATCGCTGACGGAGAGTTGGACTGAGGCTCCGTTCTTTGCAAAAAAGAGATACCCGACCCGTAAGCTGGTCACGCCGCCACTGACTGACCTGTCTGATTTCTTGATGCGCAGAGCCTGCTGCACCTGTGCCCCGGGCAGGGTGAGCGTGCCGTAGGCATCCACTGTGTAGGTGATGGCATGCGTGGTCACAATCGGGCCGAAGTTGATCTCCAATGTCCCGAACATTACGCTGCCGGAAATCGATTCCGAGTAGTTATTTGCCCACGACTTATTGAACTGAAGCGGAAGATCGTAGTCTACAGACGCCGGCGTGTTGACCCATTGGCCTTGCGCTGGAAGGGGGCCGCCAATGCCATAGGCATTCCCGGCCCCTTTCAGGCCAAGATTCGTAAGATCGTCCTGAAGTGTGTGGTAGATAAATGCTGTCCCCTTGAGAGTGACGTCGGATCCCACGGTCGCATAGTAGAAGGAGTAGGTAAATCCTGTGTCACGCAGGGCAATCGTCGCCTGGGGAAAGTTGGCGGCGTAGGGTGTTGAAGCGACAGGCAGGCTCTCCAGATTGGTCAGCGACGTGGTGCCAAGACCGCTGAAATCCCATGCTGTGGAGCCAGGCGTGCCGATATTGGCGGACACGGTGAGGGTATCGATATGATACGACATGACATTCCCGACGGCAAACATCGCCTTTACATCATTAGTATCCAGGGTGATGCTCTGCGATCCGGCTGTCTGTGCCCCGAGTGCAAGTATTGCGGTGCAGGTGAGCAACATGTCCAACCTCTTCATAGAACCTCCTTCGTTGTGCGTTCAACCTGTCTCAAACCGGTTTGCGTTCGGCGGAGACGCTGGACCTCTGCGTGCCGTATCGGTGGGTACCAGTAATATACATGGGTAGGGGGGAAACAGCAAGGAGTTCGGCGTGATCCCCCTGCGAGCCTCTCACCCTCAAGGCCCTCCCCGGCCGGGACCAACGTCTCCCTTGATTCCAACTCTGAAATTCGTAAGATTGGATCTGTTCGTTCTTTTCCACTCCAGGAGGGCCCATGGCCGAAGCGAAACCGGTCCGTCTGAATTCCGTCGACCTTCTCCGCGGTATCGCCATGGTTGTCATGGCCCTCGACCATGTGCGCGACTACTTCCACAGCGCGCGCTTTGACCCCCTCGATCTTGCACAAACGACACCCCTGCTGTTCATCACTCGCTGGATCACGCACCACTGTGCTCCGGCGTTCGTCTTTCTCGCCGGGACAGGGGCATTCCTTTCCCTGTCGCGCGGCAAAACCATCCCCGAACTCTCCCGGTTCCTCCTGACACGCGGACTCTGGCTAGTCTTCCTCGAATTCTCCGTCGTCCGCCTGGCATGGATGTTCAACGTCGACTATACGTTCGTCTTTGTGCAGGTAATCTGGGCCATCGGATGGTCGATGGTCGCGCTCTCAGGCCTGGTGTTCCTGCCACGAAGGGTCATTGCTGTCCTGGCCATCGCCATGATCGCTCTGCATAACGCCTTCGATGGGGTTGACCCCTCGGCCCTGGGATCGTTCGCGTGGTTGTGGCAGGTCCTCCATGTCCAGAGCCCCATCCTGTACGCCACCAACCATGTGTTCTTCGTCGCGTATCCCCTCGTCCCGTGGATCGGTGTGATGGCCGCAGGGTATGTCTTCGGAGAGATACTACAAAAGGAAGAGAGACCGCGTCGGACAGCGTTGTTCAGGCTCGGCTTCAGTCTCATCGGCGGGTTCGTTCTTCTTCGCGCGCTCAACGTGTACGGAGATCCCCACCCCTGGAGCGTTCAGGATTCAGCCGTGAAGACGGTCCTCTCGTTCATCGACACGCACAAGTATCCCCCATCGCTTCTCTACCTGATGATGACCCTCGGCCCTGCAATTGCGGTGCTCCCCGTTCTCGAGCGATGGAAAGGCCGCTTCGCGGGTTTCCTGACTGTGTTCGGCCGGGTTCCGCTCTTCTACTATGTCGTGCACCTGTATCTCATTCACGGTCTTGCCGTGCTCGCGGCCTGGATGACCGTAAACGAGATCAGTTTCCTCTTCTCTAACGTGCTCTGGGACCAGTACCCGGAAGCATACGGGTTCAATCTGGGGGTAGTGTATCTGGTATGGGTAACGGTTATTCTTTTGCTCTACCTTCCCTGCCGGTGGTTCGCAGACCTGAAACGAAGGCGGAAAGAACCATGGTTGAGCTACCTCTAATTGCGGAAGGACTCTTGCCTGTACTGGTTGCCGCGTGTATCGGTCGACGGGAGGGGACGACGCACCGCCCGGAAATCAGCATCGCCCGTGTCGTCAGAACGATGCGTTGATGAGCGGTAGGAATTTCAGTCCGGGGGGATTGTTCTCTACGTAGTTCAGCAAGCCTATCTGGATACCGAGAAGGTCTTCTGTATGATTGAAGACTCCGATCACCAGTCCCTTCTGTACACCGTACGTGCGGTTATAGGCGGCGCATGTCAGGCCCGTTAGTTCAATGGATTCGGTCCAGCCGATCGCAAGATTCAAGCCAGTAATCTCTGGCGCCTTCATTCTGTATCCTGCGATGGTGATCCCTGTAATCGAGCGTTCTGCACGGGCCATTCCCAGCGTGACGGATACGCCGGTGAGCGCATCCTGCGTCACACACCCGACACCTGCGATGTTGATCCCGGTGACTCCTCCCTGACTTACAACCCCGAGCCCCGCGATACTCACTCCCTCGATGGATCCCTGAGAGACCAACCCCAATCCGGCGACAGTGCACCCCGTAATACTTCCCTGCGCAACGAGACCGAGTCCTCCAACACTCACGCCGAGAACACTTCCCTGGGCCACAGTCCCCAGGCCCCCGACATTCAAGCCAATCAGGTCCTGCTGACTCACAAGGCCAAGCGCTGCCAGATTGACTCCGATCGCTGATCCCTGTGACACGGTCCCGAGGCCTCCGATGTTCAGGCCGAGGATGTCCCCCTGCGCAACCAGGCCCAGGCCGGCCAGATTTATTCCTGCCATCACACCTTGCGACACGAGACCAAGCCCGCCCACATTGATTCCCGCCATCGATTCTGAAGCAATGACCCCTCCCAGGCCAATCGAGAGCCCGTGCAAACGTCGGGCGGCCGGCGCGATCAGCCCAAAGGCAACACCGTTCACCTCGCCGGCGGGATTGTCATACGGAAGCCAGGCAGAGAGACTGATCCCGTTCACTCGCTTGAAATCACCATCACGCCAGGAAAATCGCACACCGTTCATGCTCTGGCCATTGCCGAAACTGAGGCCTGTGCCCGTAATGGTGAGGTCGAGAGAACGTCCATCCATCTCGTCGGTCGAGTCCGTCTGACCCCAGGCATACGGAGCGGGCAGAAGCGCAACAGACACGAGGAAGGTAATGGTTCTCATGGGATGTCCCTGTCTTGCTGTCGAGA
>CAVQPT010000004.1:0-229631 GCA_963714855.1 uncultured Bacteroidota bacterium
TCATTCCCATCGCGCCGAAGCCGACAATCGCAAACAGGATTGCGGTGAGAATCGCGCCGAGAATCATGTACACAATAACAAGAACAATGATCGTGACAACAAGGTAGATAACAACCTTATCCGCAGGGGTCTTCATGGTATGGGGCAGACCCAGAAAGAGCAGGTACAGGCCATACAGACCGAGTAGCGACCCGAGCCAGCTGATGGCAGGGACGAGATTGAGAATGCCGCCGATCCAGGCGGGCGTGAACGCGTATGCCACGGTCTGCATCGCGCGCCCGAAGTCCTTCTGTGAGCCGAAATTCGGAGCCAGAAAATTGACAACGAAGGCGGTGAGATACACCCCGACGACCGTCGAGACGAAGGATACGACCCCCATCCCGATCCCCCAGCTCATTGAGGACATTATCGTACCGCCGATCACCCCGTGCCCGACGATCATTGCCACTGCCGGTATAAGTGCCAGGGGTATGACATAACCGATCATAATCTGGCTGGCATTGGCCTCTTCAGCAGCAATGGCCGGCCACTCGGTTTTCGGCGACATGATGATGTTTTTTGCGCGATCAACAAGATTCATATGACCTCCTGAAGTGATGGGATGGTGAAGGAGTTGTAAGGGGATCCAGGTTACCTCGGAAGCGAACGGGAACAGCACGGGAAAGTTGGACTAATATAGTACATCGCCACTGGTTGTGCAAGTGGTTTTCCTGAGGAGGGTCAGGAAGAGACGCAGAAAAAGGCTGATGACGTCTCGTCAGTCTGAGGAAGTGCGGTAGAGACATGGTCTCCTCGTGCCCGCCTGATTTCTGTTGCCACGACCTCCCTGTCGATGCAACTGCGGGCACAAGGAGTGCAGTATTCTCTGCATGTACCTCTATTATCGGCAGAATCTGCTCAATCTTTAGACGCCGCGTCCGTTGATTCTTCGCTGCGCAGATGTTATCATGGAGAAAATGGGGGAGTGCGGGGATTCGGGTGGAACACCGACGAGATTTTTTCGTATGCATTGCTGGACTCCGCCCGGGACTGACGTGCCGCCCGGGGGGAAGGCTCTTGTGCGTTGACTCCATGAAGACACGGTAAAAGGATTTTTCCATGCGACCACGTACTCTCTTTCTGCTATTCATCGCCCTTTCACTCCCGGCGACCGGCGCGCGGGCACAGGCGTTCCAGGGAGGGCTTGACCTTCTTCTGGGCCTGCCACAGGCGGAATTCAAGAAGAATGTCGACAAGGCCGGGTTTGGCCTCGCCGGAAACATCGGCTTCGCCCCGGAGCAGACACCGGTGATGATCGGTCTGGAATTCAGCTTCATGAACTATGGATCCGCCGAGCGCCGGGAAGCATTCAGCACTACGATACCGGACGTCTTCGTGAACGTCTCAACAACGAACAATCTGCTCACCGGGCATTTCATGATCCGGCTCCAGCCCAATGCCGGTTCGTTCCGACCCTATCTCCAGGGTATGGTGGGCTTTCATTACCTGTTCACGGAAACGAAGATCGAGAATATCAATGTGCCCGGTCAGGAGGTCGCGAGCAGCAACAATATCTCGGACTGGGCATTCAGCTACGGCGGCGGGGGCGGGATCATGTTCCTGGTCTACAGCCCGGACGCAGGAGGCGTGAAAGATATCTTTATCGACATCGGCGCGCGCTACATGTTCGGCGGTGAGGCGGAGTACCTCAAAGAAGGATCGATCCGGAACGTGGGCGGCAGGGTCGTCTATGACGTCCTTAAATCCAAGACCGACCTCCTCATCATCCAGCTGGGCGTGTCAGTGCGGTTCTGAAGCCGGCACCGGTTTCATCGATTCCTTCATGAAGTAATAGACGAGGCCGTCGACCAGCGCCTTCCAGCTTGCCTCGATGATGTTGGTCGAAACGCCGACAGTGTTCCACGACGATGTCTCGTCCTTCGTGGTGATCAACACGCGCACTTTGGCCCGCGTGCCGTCGAGGCCGTCCAGAACCCGCACCTTGTAATCGGCAAGGACAGTCTTCTTCAGATCGGGATAGAACTTCTCCAGAGCCTTGCGTAATGCGTTATCCAACGCATTCACGGGGCCATTTCCTTCCGCTGCGGTGTGCTCCATCTGCCCGCCCACACGGACCTTGATCGACGCCTCCGACACCGGTTCTTCGTCGGATGAGTCCTTGTGGATCATCACCTTGAATCCTCCGAGTTCGAACAGGTCGCGCCGCTCGGCGCGTATGCGGGAGATGAGCACCGCCAACGATCCGTCCGCATCTTCGTAATGATATCCGTCGAATTCCCTGGCCTTGATCGCATCAACGATTTTCTGGGCGTCAGGAGACCGTTCCTCGAGGTGGATGCCGAGTTCTTCCGCTTTGTAGGCCACATTGCTCTTCCCGGACAGATCCGACACAAGGACCCTGCGCCGGTTGCCGACGCGGGCGGGATCGATGTGTTCGTACGTCGTGCTTTCCTTCATCACCGCACTCACGTGCACGCCCCCTTTATGCGCAAAAGCGCTCTGCCCGACGTACGGTAGATGCTTTCCATGCGCGAGATTCGCGAGCTCTGCGACGAATCGGGAGAGATCGGTGAGGCGTGAGAGCTGATCATCCTGCACACAGGCGAACCCCAGTTTCAGCTGGAGGTTGGGGATGATGGAGCAGAGGTTCGCGTTGCCGCACCGTTCTCCGTATCCGTTGATTGTACCCTGGACGTGGACGGCGCCGGAGCGCACAGCAGCGATGGCGTTGGCCACCGCCAGTTCACCGTCATTGTGGGTGTGGATACCCACGGGGTCACCGAGAACCGCACGAACCTCGTGCACGATCCGGGCGACATCGTCGGGAAACGATCCACCGTTGGTGTCGCACAGCACGATCATATTGGCACCCCCGTGTTTGGCCGCGGCAAGCGACTGCAGCGCATACGCCGGATTGTCTCTGTACCCATCGAAGAAATGTTCCGCATCGTAGATCACCTCACGCCCCTGCTCGACCAGATGCCGTACGGAGTCACCGATGAGTTCGATGTTCTGGTCATCGCTGATTCGGAGCGCGGTACGGACGTGAAGGAGCCAGCTCTTGCCGAAGATGGTGACGACCGGCGTTTCCGATTCAAGAAGCGCTCGGAGGTTGGGATCATCGCCTGGCCGGTTCTGAGCACGCCGGGTGCTGCCGAAGGCTGCAGGTTTTGTGTGCCGGAGATGGAGCCGCCGCACACGGGCAAAGAACTCGGCATCGCGGGGATTTGATCCCGGCCATCCCCCTTCAACATAATCAATACCGAACTCGTCCAGTGCCTGGATGATCCGCACTTTATCGTCGACGGAAAAACTCACATCTTCGGCCTGCGTGCCGTCACGGAGCGTCGTGTCGTAGAGAAAGACCTTGTGCATGGCAGTCACCATGGAGTATGAGTGTACAGTGTGAAATCCACATCGTAATCGACGTGGCCAGATGCTCATACATCGTCCAGGGCACATGACAACGGTCTCCCGCCGGGGCCGGACTTCGCTTACCTTACTGTGAGGGTACTACTCGAGGTATGGGGTGCGCGTTGTTGGCCTCCGGCGTCAGTCAGCTGATACTAATCAGCGTCTGAACGGGAAGAGGCCGTAACGAATGCCGATGGATAGGATGGGAAGAACAGCACAGATCGTCCGTACGTTGCCCGGGGCAACGCCGACCGAACTTCTCTGGGCGCGATGAAGGCTGTCTTCCATGTGGTGTTGTTCTACGTCGTTGCACTCAATATACTGTTTTGAGACCCTGTGTCAAGTGAAATGATCCCGGGTGGGGAGATTTCAGCATTCAGGGCCTCTGTACAGGACAACGTTCCGCCAGGCAGGTCTCAGTCCTGAGTGATGTCGATACGAATCTCACCGCTCGTCCCGGGGTTTGCCATGATGAGCTTCAGGCGGTAAATCGTTTCCCCCCAGGAAGATTGAAGCTGTGAGTCCCGGATGGGAATCGGCTCGGCTTCTGCCGTAAGGACAGCAGCATTGTAGGAGACAAGGAGGTTACGGGTTCCCTCTTCTGTACCGGCGGGGCCGAGCAGTACGCGCCCCGGGGATACGATCACTGGTTCTCTGAAAGACATGAGAGTGAGAAACGTCTGACCCACAGACTTCCCGAGAGAATACACGTCGCGCAGGGTTACCGTCCTGCCCCGGACAAAAGACAGCGTCCGCGTCCAGGATTTCACGGCGGCGGCCGGAGGATATGCACCGGCGATGTCGAGAGAGAACGTTACTGTAGAATCGTCAGCTACATAGTGCACCTCCCGTGCTTCGAAATCCCGCCCGTCCTGTTGAGAATATCCGTTGATAGTGGGGACGTTGTGATATGCGGATTGCATTGTCCAGATGCTGTACCGGTCTTTGCTGAACGTCTTCGCCGTGTACGTTTCCACTCCAACATCGATAATCGCGGGCATCCCGTCTGCGTAGACGATAAAATTCCCCACGTCGTTGTGGTTATGGCTTTCATCGTTATGACCGCCCTGTGCGGCGAGATAGAGTCCCATGCGCGATCCGGCGATGGAGCGTACACCCATCACCTGAACGCCGGGAAGCCAGAAATCGCGGAGGAGGGGCTCCGCGGGTCTCGCGCGGAGGAGCTCTTCCATGCCGAACAACCCGGGGAGCACGCGCCCGAGGACTCCGAACTGACCGCGGAGGGCACCCTGGCCGAGGCGTTGATCGATCGCGAGAAAGGCGCCGAACCGCATCATCGTGCTGTCCTGGATGGCCTGTCCGTACCGGAACACCGTCCCCGCATCCGGTGACGTTTTGGCGGCTGCATCTGCAAAGTTGATGAAATACGGTCCTTGAATATGGGTCCGTATAATGTAGCGGCCCATCTCCTGTATCCGGGGGTGGGAGAACCCGTCAATTCTGTTCCCCGTCGCGGCACGAAGCAGCTCCAGGCAGTCGAACAGAGACCCCGCGGCACGCGTCCAGTATCCGGGTCCTTCATCACATCCACCGTCATCGGCGTATTCAGCGAGGAATCGATCGAGGAGCACGAGAATTTTATGGACGGCCTGTGCCCTGCGGGCGGGGTCATGTTCGAAGATCAGCACTGCTGCAAGCCAGTTGGAGCAAATCCACGGAACCCAGTTGTTTACCTTCTGTCCGACACCCATCCACCAGAAGTCTTCCCGTTCACCATTGACTCTGAGCAAACGCCGTTCGACTTCATACTGTATCCGGTCGCAGACCAGCGGAGAAATTCTGTCAAGAGAGTCTTTCAGGAGATAGGATGTCCACGCCAGGAGGGCTGCGGTTTCCGCTGCAAACAGGTCGACGGTTGGTTCCCGCACATCGGGCAGTCCAAACCCCGCCTTCTGCAGACTGAGATGCGCAGGGACCCCCCAGTATGTCTCCTCGCAAATCGTCCAAATACCGTTGACGATATCGTCCAGAAAGCGGCCATTCCCTTCCATGCATTCTGCAAGGACAAGAGTCGCAAGCTGCCCGCGACGGTCGAACGAGATTTTCTGGAAGCCGGACCGGTTGCCCGTCCGGACAAATTCGAGGAGGTCTGTGGCTTTGGGCTGCGGCCAGTTACCGTGCAGCATGGGTTCTGCCGCGCCGATATGTGCTTCCCGCACATTTGCACGAATGCTCAACCACCCCTCCCGCTCGCCCACACGGGGAAACGGGTGCCAGGCGTTGGCCGGAAAAAGGATTGTCCGAAGCTCGTCGACGGTCACGCCTGAAGAAAGGATCCCGGCCGAATGTTGAGCGGCCATCAGGAGCGGACCCGATACTGATGGCGAGTCCAAGGAGCGCGCAGAGGGAGTGACCCCGCACTGTTCTCGTGATCCTCTTAGTCGACAGGCGTTGCATACACCCTCCGTGGATTACGCTGTGATCGCACCGTCCGGAAAGATCATCCCTCGTACACTGGTCCGGCGCCGTACTTTCCCGCGGCCCAGAGTGTGAGGATGCTGCTGATTGCAGCAATGGCCCGTTTCTCCCCATCGTTCGGGATGACGAGGCCATAGGTATCCGCAACGAGGTGCATGTTCTCAAGGATTTTGAGTGCGTGCCGTTTCTCCACGTTTCCATGCCAGAAGTCCACCTGGGTAACGATCATCTGTTCATGCCGGCGAAGGAACTCACCGAGCGAGAAGACCTGCCGGCTCAGCGAGGTGCGGGGGCGCGCGATATCCATGAGGTCGGCCAGGTAGTGGTCCCAGAAACGTGAGAGACCCCTATTTTCAGCGCGGCGCAAATGTCGTGCACGTGCGAGGGAGAAATTTGCATTCGTCCGCGTTTTGGATTTGGGGATCAGCGGATGGAGGTCGTAAATGGTTTCTTTGTAATGCTCGTCGGAGTCGTCCTGTTCATGGTAGACCCAGCGGTTCCGGAGTTCTCCCCAGGTGACAATGGTAAGAACGGCGTCGTCATGACTATCCAGGAGAATGAACCGACCGCTTTCCGCCTTTACTGCAGCGACCCAGTGGTTCCAGCCGTAGATACAGAGCAGCACAGGAATGCCGCGCCGCAGATATCGGATTAGTTCCCGCCGTGCTCGTTCGGGATCGTGGCGCCGGATAGTCTGGAGGGTGCACCCATACTCCCGTGCAGCACGGCCCAGCTGGACCTCGTCCGTTCCGGAGTCCGCACGCGTACGGGTGACACGGGTAATAGACCGCTCATCCGCAAAAATACCCAGTGTGATGAGGGCATGCTTGAGGGCGAAAGGACCACATTGCCAGAGGTTTGGTTGAGGATCTATCCCCATGAAGGAGTTCGTTGCTGGTTTTCATGTAACCTACCGAATTTGCAATCAACCTGCAACCGTTTCACCCCCAACGCTTGCGATTTCCCGGGATTTTCAAGACATTGGGTCATGGAAAATTCAGACGAGCAGAAGGCATCCCTGTCTCCCGACGTACTGGTTCTCTATAATCACGTTGGTGAAGACGAATTCGAGAAACTCAAGGACGTGGATCCCACCTCCCTGGGATTCACACCCCAGTATCCGATCGGCGTTTCCACGGTAGCCGAGGAAATAAAGGCCATCGCGGATGCCCTTGACCGGGAAGGGTGCCGGGCCCGGGTCGTAAACATCGAGGAAAACCTCCAGGCCCTTCAGCAACTCCTCCAGCAGAACCCGCCGGACGTGGTGTTCAATCTCGTGGAGTTTTTTCACGATATCCCGGGGCTTGAGGGTATGGTTGCCGGGCTCTACGATCTCTCACGGGTGGCGTACACCGGGGCTCCCCCATTTGCGCTCAGCCTTTGCCAGCGTAAGGGGTTGACCAAACAGGTACTGCTTGCCAACGATGTCCCGACCCCCCGCTTTCGAATGCTGACCAATACGGTCCTTCCGAAAAGGCACGGGCTGCACTATCCCTTGATTGTCAAGCCGGCGCGGGAAGACGCAAGTACAGGGATCGACAAAGGGTCTGTCGTGTACGACTACGCCGGGTTGCTCCTGCGGGTGGAGCATGCCTTCGCGGAATTTGGGCCTCCGATCATCGTGGAGGAGTTTATCGAAGGCCGGGAGCTGCACATCTCGATTCTCGGCAACTCTCCACCCCGCGTTCTCCCGGCCATCGAATTTGATTTTTCCGAACTCCCGGATGACCATCCGGCGATCATCAGCTATGCGGCCAAGTGGAACCCGCTTGAGGAATCGTATCACCGCGTCCATACCGTCTGCCCTGCGAAGCTTTCGAAGAGAGCCCTGAAGAAAGTTGAAGAGATTTCCCTGCGCGCTTATGAGGTTACTGGATGCCGGGATTATGCACGTCTGGACCTGCGTCTCGACGCCAAAAACCGTCCTTTTGTTCTTGAAGTCAATCCCAATCCGGATCTTACCGAAGGCGTGTCGTACATGGATTCGGCCGAAAAGGCCGGACTCTCCTTCTCCCAAACGCTTCGCATGATCGTGGATTTTGCCCTCGCGCGAAGGCACTGAACCATGCATGCCTTCGCGAGGCACCTCAGCCGATCCCTTCTCGCCGCTGGCGCCCTCCTGTGTGCGGTTCGCGTTCCCGCGGAGACGATAACTCTCTCCGGATCCGTTAAAGATAAAATCTCGCTTGGACCGGTGGACTCGGCGCGAATCGACATCACGAATGCCGCTCAACCCACCGAACACTACACTGTTTTTACGAATCCGGCCGGTCAGTGGGCCTATTCCTTTGATTTCACGGGCGTGGGCAATGAATCGTCGGTCCCCGAGGGATTCAGCGTGGACCAGAATTTTCCGAATCCGTTCAATCCATCGACCACCATCACGTTCACCACACCGGGTCCCGGGCCTGTCGCGGTGAGCGTCCACACGGCGCTCGGCCAGCTCCTCGACGAGAAGACCTACAGTGTCGCGGCCGGCAGCCATGCTCTGGGATGGACGGGAAAAGGCGCCGCCGGCGTTTTGTTTTACACGATCGACTTCGGCGGAACACGGATCACGCGGAGAATGATTCAACTCGACGGGCAGGGGAACGGGGGGCTTGGACAGCTTACTACATACGGGGGGCGATCGACGGTCGTCTCTGCAGGGAAACGAACTGCCACGCCGTACAGAATCGTTGCATCGAACCTGATATACGTTCCCGACACGCTGGAGGTGCTTGTCACCGGAAGCACGATCGTGGATTTTTCTCTTGAGACCGTGCATCACCATGCGTTTCTCTTTGATCTGCACAACGATGTCCTGGAAAAAGCGGTCCTCGGCTATCAACTCGGCCCACGCCACACACAGGAGCAATCCGACCTCCCTCGTTTCCGCGAGGGTGGTGTGGATGCTCAGATGTTCGCACTCTGGGTCGATTGGCGGGACACTGTCGCCCATCCAGCCCATTCTTACACCCTCGCGATGGTGGACACGTTCAACAGCCAGATCTCCCAGAACGCATCCCAACTTGCACAGGCGCGCACCTACGATGAAATCATGCAGGTCAGCGCCTCAGGAAAACTCGCAGGTGTTCTCGCCGTCGAAGGTGGACATGCAATCGAAGATGACATCGGAAAGCTGAAGGAGTATTACGCCCTTGGCGCACGCTACCTGACCATCACGTGGAACAATAGCACGCCCTGGGCTGTCTCAGCACAGGATCCGCGTTCTGCAACGGTCGGATTGTCCGAGTTCGGACGGACGGTCATACGGACCATGGACACGCTGGGAATGCTTATTGATGTTTCCCACACGGGCATCAGAACCATCCAGGACATTCTGGCAACGACGCACAACCCCATCATCGCAACTCATTCGGGCGTGCGTGCGCTGAACAATCATTACCGGAACCTCACCGACGCGCAGATTGACAGCATTGCGGGGCGAGGCGGAGTTATTGGTGTGGTCTTCTATCCGTGGTTTCTTTCGTCGACAGGCTCGGCCACAATCGACACCGTCATCAAACACATCGATTACATCAGGAATCGCGTTGGCGTTGACTGTATCGCCATCGGTTCCGACTACGATGGAATCGAGCGGGTGCCCGTCGGCCTCGAGGATGTCTCAAAAATGCCGAACCTTACTGCCGCGTTGCTCCGGCGGGGGTACAGTGTGACCGATGTGGAGAAGATCCTCGGGGGAAACGCCCTGCGGGTGTTCAAGCAGGTCTGCAAATAGGGGAGGGTCCTTTCGGCCGGGGGGATCCGGATTGTGAGGACCAATTGCCACACCTTCCAGGAGCACTCGAACGGTGTGCACGAACGCCGCGCTGACCTCTTCGTGAAACGTACTTACCGTTGCCCGCTGGCGGCACGATGCTGCAACTCAAAGAGGATCGGCACGACACTCCCCTCCCCCACGGCCGCAAACGAGGCTGTCACCCCGTCCTGAACAGTCAGCGTGGCTTCCCGTATCCCTTCCTTAGCCAGCGCAGTCTTCACCCGAGACAGGAAATCTCCGCTCAACGCATTCATGCGAGCCATCACTTCATTGGGTTGAAGCATATGCCGTGAGAAAAGAAAACAGAGGTAATCCGTTCCTGCGGTCGAGTCCAGCGCGCTATAAAAGCCCGGTCCCGGTCCGGGCAGGCAGAACGCAGCGCCGGCTACGATATGCGGATTTGTGCGTCGCTGTGGATCGGGGAAGATCTGTGATGCCCGGTGATATGTATCGTCCGAGGCAAACGCATAGACGTACCCCTCGCTTTGAGCTGTGACAATCAGCCGGAACATATCCCCCGAGGTGAACGGCTCGTCGAACCGGAAACGGCCATCTTCCACAGCCGGCACAACGGGTCGTTGCGGAAGGAAAGAAAACTCTATCGACCCGGCCAGGACATCAGGTGCCACCCCGCCAGACCTGGCCTCAGAGATTGGAAGGTGAACCGTCTCGTCCCCGACGGGATCGAGAATCAGCTCGAATGCCTGGAAGCAAAATGTGGTGAAGTCGCCGTACGTAATCCAGGTATATCCGTCTTCCCCCCACGACGTTCCAAAACTATTCATGACTTCAAACGCCCCGCCGAATTTGCCATCGTCGTACCCGATGACCGTCACGGCATGGGCGGTATCTGTCGGGCCTGGATACCGTTGATATTCATACGCGTCGGGAACCCATTGTTCGTCCGCCTCCAGAAACGACCGCGCAACAAAAAGTCCGATCACCACCGGCTTCCCGGCAGCGATGCTTCGTTTGACGGGAGTCGCTTTTTCCACAGCGTCCGGATCAAACAGCTTCTTATAGCCACTCAAGCGCATCTCGCCGGCACGGGAGAGAAGTCCGGACGGCACAGATTCCAGGCAGCCGTTCTCCTCCTCAAGAAACGGGGCAGCTCCCGTGTTCACAAGCACGTCGAGGGCATCAATAAGGGAGATGCCGGACTGGCACCCCTCATCCCCCTCGCGGCATGCAAGCCGATACACCAGGGGAGCGGAAAACGCCATGGAGTCGATGGCGGTTCTGGACGTTTTACGCTGCTGGGACGCTATCAGGCAGGTGAACCCACAGTACGCAGCAGCCCAGGCCGGGCAGGTGTTGTAGTCCTCCTGGTCTCCGGGTGTGGGGGTATACTGCCTCAGAGAAGATTGCGCGGGGAGTGGTCGGCTGGATGGCCCCCGAAAGAGAGCAGTCGCGGGAGGGAGCTGACTGTAGCGCGCCCCGTCAGCAACGAGCCCGAATTTCCGCTGCTGCGCAAGGCCCACCGTACTCACCGCCAGGAGAACCCCCCCCAGAACAAGCAACCGGTGGACTCTGGCCGGATGAGCTTCTCTGTCGCTTTCGTTCTTCATTGATGCATCCTCATGGCAGTGACCACGTACCGTTCTCCCCGGAAGAACACGCCCGGACCAGGTGCGCCGGCCGGTGGCGCGCTAATTCGACAGATCGATATTGTACCTGATGTTGATGGACACGGTCGTCCGCAGTTCGCGGCGTGGAGCGATGGCATTGTCATAGATCATTTCAAGCCCGCTGACCAGATCGACCAGATCAAAGACCGAGAGGCGGGTCCGGAGAAACGCCTCTACGCGCGAGTCGCTCAGATCTTGAGTCCCCGGTCCTTTCCGGAAGGCCTTTATCATGAGATTGGCCGAGAAGGCCAGGATGGTTTTCTGGTGTTGGTCTATCAGATTCAGCGGCGTGAAATCCATGGCAAGAAAAGACGCAAGGCCGTTCCCGTGCGACGATACGTTGTTTGCCCATTCCGGCGCGTTGGAAATTTCGTTAGGTGCAGTCTCTTTGTACACCAACTGCTGGAAAGCATACCCGATCTGAAAGCTGATCTGAAGCTCCTGTTTTTCTCCGTAGCTATTCTCCTTAGACAGGAACAGCCCTTCGTACAGGGATGCAGGGTCGAAGAAGCGACGGAGAACATCACCCTCCGAGTTAGTCTCCGGAAGGAGCGCAGAGTAGCACCCCGCCTGAAGGGCAAGATCGAGATCGAACCCGGAGTCACGCAGGAGCTTGTAAAGAGGCCGGGTGGTGAATTCAAATGTGCTGGGGCCTTTGATGGGGAGCTGCCCCGTGCTGTGGCTCTCCTGGTACTCCAGCCGCAAGCGGTTGCTGAACGTGAAGCGCGGGTAGGTGATGCCCGCATCAAACGTGAGACCCGCCCCCCACCGGAGCACATCGTTGACGGAGGTCCCTGATACACCATCCACACCGGTATGCCCCGCATAGAGACCCAGGCTCGGGACCAGAACGGCCTGCAGCCTGCTCTGTCTCTTGTACGTAAAGACCTGGGAGCACAGAGTGCCAGAGCACAAGGCGAAGGCAAGAACGAGGAGAAGTGACCGTGAGGCACGAACCGAACGGTGAGAGCCATCCGAGAGAACACGTGTCCTTCGCATAGAGGCAGGCCTGGTTGTTCAACAGTGTGGGACTGACGAATGACCGAAACAGTTCACTGTCGCCGCACGAAAATGAATTGTCCACCCTCGTCACCGGTGCTTTTGATGGGATGGAATTCGGGTTTCTGATCGGAGTTGTTGCCTACCGGGATTCTGAGTCTCTCGAAGACCTGGCCGGCATCGAAGTAGTTACCTTCGACATCCTGAAGTGCCTTGAGGAAGTAGTAGGCGAACACCGAATGGCCGTTTTTCCCTCCGTCCAGGACAGGCTCGTCTCCCCCGGATGTCAGACCCTTCCGCGACATCCGCTGCGCCACGTCGGTGTAGTAATGCAATGAACCATCGTTCTCAATCATCTGTGCAGGGCCGCGGAAGATGTCGCCTGCGAAGCACGCATCGGCAACAAGCAACACATGCCGTGGCCGCATCCCTCGTATGAGAGTCTGGATATCGTCGTTCGAAATGTAGCTCGCCATCGAGCGCTCTGTCGCATCGACCGGGACCCAGAATCCCTTGTTGAAGGGCTGTTCTTTGATGCCGTGACCTGAATAGTAGATGAGCAGGCTGCTTTCCGGCGACAGGGTCCGTCCCATCTCCTCCATTGCCCTCACGATCGCACCCCTGGTGGCCTTTTCGTTGTAGAGGGTAGAGACCCTTTCGAAGGCAAACCGCGTTGACAGCATCTCTTCAACCGCCTTTGCGTCACGGACGGCGTTCTTGAGCGGGTCCCAGGCCCCGCGGTATTCATCAATCCCAATCACCAGCGCATAGGACTTTCCGGTCAGGAATGCAGGGGATGGTTCCCTGGCAGACTTGCGCAGAATGATACGTCGTTCGGTCTTGTGTCCTCCAAGATCAACCGCAGCCACAACGACGGTGTCTGCACCTTCCCTGGTTAAGAGCTCTTGCGTGAATGTACTGTCCGCATCCAACATCACCGTGAGACCATTCACCGAGACGTTCTGTAATCCGCTTTCGTCGGCAACCTTCCCGCGCAGGGGGAGAACTTCTTCGGCGACATTGTAGATACCCCGCGTTCCCGTGATCCGGGGGAGAGGATCTCAATTGTCGGAGGGCGAGAATCGAACACCGCTTCGAACTGCATCGTCCCAGAGTTGCCTTCTGTGTCTTCCGTTGTAATGGTAATGAGATTCACTCCTTCATGCAGATCGAGTGCTGCCGAAAACGTGCCGTCGGCGCGTATGGCACAGACACGCCCGTTGATGTCCGCGCGCCTCACGCCAGTCTCATCAGTCACAGCGCCGCCGACGAGGAGTTGGTCACGTTGAACGACTGTGCGCCCCCCCTCATCGAGTTTCGGTGTCAGCAGCCGGACCGACGGAGGACGCACATCCTTCTTCTCCAGCAGGATAATCGGACTACTCCTGCCGGTTGCCCGTTCTTGTGCAAACAGTGTGAAGGCCGAAACCAACAACAGGCCGAACCAGGCTATGGCCAGAATCCTCCACGGAGGCAACTTCCTGCAGATCGTCATGGCATTTAGCTTCCCTTCGGGATTCACGTGTGATGGAGTCCAATAGCTACGCTTCATGGACGACGTTCTCCTCGACGCTCTATCGGCCGGGAGGCAATGGGATCGTTTTCACAATTGCCGGCGGTTCTGCCACTTCTGCAGGAGGTTTGATGGCCAGGATGGCTATACCCCCGACGACCACAGCTGCGCCGGCATACAGGTACCAGCTCAGCCCCCCACCGGTGATTGCCGCGGAGACCTCGAATTGGTACTCGAGCCCCGGTACGGGGTCCCGGAGTTCAGCATTCATGTTCCAGAGTATCTTCCGCCCCTTCCCGCTCCCCTGAACCTCCCCGACATCGCCCGTCACCTGCGCGAGTTTTCGTCTCAGAGGAGCTCCCTGTTGCACCATGACGAGGAACACCTCGACATCGTATTCCTCGTCCGCAGCACCGAGAAGATCATAGGTGATCACCACCATGCCCCCGCTCCCCATTGCCGCCTGGACATTTTCTACCCTGACCGTCTGAGACCGGACCGTGCCCGAAAGCAAGGCAAAGAACATGGGCATCAGACAGGCATATCGGAAATAGTTCATCTGTTTCTTTTCCCTCCTGCAATCAACACGATGGTGGTCTTCCCTGCACGCTACGGTGAGAGCTGCCGGACTACTCACCTGACCAGCGTCATCTTCCGGGTTTTGACGACCCCTTCTGTCTGCAACCGATACATGTACATGCCGCTGGAGAAACCGGCTCCATCGAATGTGACCTCGTAGCGCCCCGGCTCCCTTTTCTCATTCAGGAGAACCTTGAGCTCACGCCCAAGGAGATCGTACACGGCCAGCCGCACCCAACCAGACCCCACACCTGCTACTGTAAAATCTATTCTTGTGGTCGGATTAAAGGGATTCGGGTAATTTTGCTCAAGCACATATTCCTGCGTTGTGACTTTTGCCGCCTCTTTCGAAACCTTCTCGTGCGCACCCACCAGCACATGGACCACGGTGATGGCAGTGGCCGGATCCACCGTGTAGAAGCGTTCCTTTCGAAGATCCTGCGATCTTCCGGCCACAGGATCAGCAAGAACAACAGCGAGGTCTTGAGGAACATCAGAAACACCGGTGAATTCCAGTTCCACTTTCGTCTTCCCCTCCGACCGAACGCAAATATCCCATACCTCCAATTCTCCTCCTGCGGGACGCATGTCTGTCGCGAATTCCCTGTAGTCCGGATTCCAGTCCACTTGGTCAAAATACACATCGGGCACACCGGCAAAGTGCCGGGGTTTGGCCTGTTCGTAGTCATCCAGGCCGATCTCCGCGTCGGAGACGATGCCGAACGTTGTCGTGCGATCCTGGAATTTACCCGACCGGGCGATGAGGTCAACACTCCATCCCGCCCTTCGCGCGAGGGCTACCGGTGCAACACCGGGCATGGTGAGACGATACGGAACCTTCAAGCTGGTCTTGTTGGAATCGTTTGCGAACAGGTATCCTTCGTAGGGGGACATTTCTGTGACGTTGACCCAGCCGGACATCCAGGCGCGCAGTGCCGCAGATGCGATATTGTTGTAGGCTGCAACTGCGGTCCAAGATATCTTTTTGTCGAAGGGATTAGTAATCAGGTTCCACTTCTGACCTGGCGTCAGGAGAATCGTCGCTTCGTTATTTGTGTCGAGTGGCGCTGTCGCGACAGTGCCGCTGAGTGTCAGGTCGCCTAGGTTCAGGATCCAGAAGGCCTTGCCGGCAGTAGTCGAAAAATCGGCCCTCCCCTGCACATACTCCACATAATAATCCTGGGGAGAACCGGGTTTCCCATTGTCCCAGTAGAGCTGCCAGTTTTCCTTCCACACACCCCACAGGAAGGTGCCGATATCCCAGCCATCCGCTCCCGGCAGCCCGACAAGGCGATAGTCCGCCTGTGTGTAGTCTGTGAGCGAGGTCGCTGATGGATAGGAGACTGAATGGAAGACCGTGTACTCTGTCGCGTAGGTGATTAACGACACCGCATCGGAGGGAGGTCCCGCGTTTCCGCCGACTTCTGCATACACCCGATAGAAGTACTGTGTCTCCGGAGCGAGGCCGGTGACGAGCGATCGCAGGGTGTTGCCAACGGAAAGACGTTCATAACCGCTGACGAAGGTCAGGAAGCTGTCGGCCGAGACATCGAGCTGGTAGTTCGTGGCGCCAGCCACCGCCTCCCAGGTCGCCGTGAACCCGTCAGCCTCAATTGATTTTGGCTGACCTACGACCGGTGCAGCGACAGTGGCCGGCACAGTGGCAACGGTTATGATATTCGAGTTCGCACTTGTCCCTCCCCCACTCACAGCTCGAACACGGTAGTGGTACGTTGTTCCAGCGTTAAGTCCTGTAACAGGGTGCGATGTCACGTTGCCTACGTCGTTATCACTGTACCCGCTGACGTACGCCGAGAATCCGGCATCCGTCGCAACATCGAGTCTGTACCCCGTCGCCCCTGCAACTGCAGACCAGTTGGCGGTGAACCCCGTGATTGTGGCATTGCTTGCGGCCAGTGCCGTGGGAACTCCGGGCGCTGTCGGTTGTGTCGCAACGGTGATGACGTTTGAATTTCCGCTCGTCCCGCCTGGCCCCACGGACCGCACGCGGTAGTAGTATGTCGTATTGGGCGTCAATCCTGTGACCGAGGAACTCGTGACATTGCCAACATCGACATTGTTGTACCCGGAGACAACCGCTGTGAATGACACGTCGGTAGCCACATCCAGTCTGTACCCTGTCGCCCCTGACACTGCAGACCAGTTGGCGACAAAGGTCGTCGTGGTGGCGTTTGTTGCTGCGAGCGCCATAGGGGGAACAGCTTGTGCGGTCGCCAGACGGATATCGCCAAAGCTGAACGGGCCGTGGGCCCATCGATAGCCAGCATCGCCGAAGAAAGGGCGCAGTTTTGTGACATTCTCCTGGGGCCAGGCGGCTGTGAACTCCCCCGAGTTGAAGTCGATGGCGTACACAAAAATGCCAAATTCGTCACCGGGCACGATGGGAAATAACGCACCTGAGATGGCGACGCTTGCCTCATACTGGAGGTGTCCTGCGCTGTTGGAGAGGCCGGTCACAACGTTAGCAGGATCGATTGCACTGCTGCTCGTGATGCTGTCCGGCCACACGCCAGAGTAGGCAGAGAATCGTTTGAGGACACTGCTCGTTCCCCCGTCCCAGTTCCACTGGAGGTATCCTTCTGTGCCGCCGGTCCAGAACCGGTCATGATTGGTATCAAAAAAGAGCCCAATCCCGCCACCCGGCGGGAGGGATTGTGTCTTCTGGTCGTCTACGGCGATGTAGATTTGTGTCTGGTTGTTCATGATGAACATCTTGACGGTGTCGGCACTTCCCGGGTACGTGATGATGACCGGCGATGCTGCCGACCACTCCCCCGGGGACAGAACACCGTCAAGCGTGGGGGCAGCCGTCGCCCAGCCAGTCTGTACACGATATCCGCCAGCCCGCGACTGACCTGCGCGTTCCTCGGAAAAAGCGCTCTCACCGTTGTCATCAACTGCAGTAACAACGTAGTAGTAGGTGGTGCCATCAACCACCGATTCGTCTCGGTACCAAGACCGTGTCAGACGCCCTGCGATCTGCTGATATGGCCCTCCTGTGGAATTGGCCCTGTACACATTGTACGAGAGGATATTTCCTACCGGCCGTTTCCAGGTAAGGGGAACGGCGCCGTCGTACCCGTTCATCCCCGTGAGCGAATCGATTGCCGGACTCAAAGGATTACCCAGAACGCACCGAAACCCGACGCCCCTGTATCCGGTGGTCGGGGGGAGAGCCCCGCGGTTCCAGCTCCGAAGAAGGTCTGTCGTGTTGTCCCAGGCTCCTCCGCGGACTACACGATCGGTGGGCAACGAACCACCATAGAAGTTGTCTGTCCATCCCCATGCATTCCCGGCCATGTCATATGCGCCGTATGGCGACGGGCGATTGTTCGTTTGAAAACCACCGTACTGTGAGCCATTATAGTAGCCCACAGGAGTTGTCCCTTCGGAAAACGGGTCGCCGCTTCCATCGTAGTTAGCGTCGCCGGAACTGATGCTGTTTCCCCACGGGTACGAATACCCCGTGTTCCCCCGGGCAGCCTTTTCCCACTCCTGTTCTGTGGGAAGGCGAAGGTTGTAGTGCTGTGCGAAGGCCCAGGCCCCGAACCATGAAACATTGACAGCGGGGTGGTTCGCGTACGAACTATTCGGGACGACCTGAAACGTACTGCCGGAGTAGTTGATTCCCCCGAAATGATAGATGCCTTCAGTCCTGTCCCCCAGGAGATACATCAGGTAGGTTCCTGCTGGCCAGTTTGCGTCTCCAGGGTACGTCCCGAACACCGAATCGCCCGAAATGGTGATCGTCCCGGCAACGAGAGCTTCCTGGAGGTACTGAAGATACTGTGCATTCGTGACGGGGCATTTCATCACGGCATAGTCGTAGTCAATCATCCGTGGTTCGTCGAATTCTCCGTAGGTGAACGGGCCGGCGGTAATCGGGAACCAATCAGCTGTAAGAGCAGCCTCATTGGCTCCCGATGAGAGTCTCTGCGGAATACGCACATCGGCCCCTTGAGCTATCAAAAGCGGACAGACACCGAAAAGCAAGAGAAAGCAAGTGACAAGGTGGCGGTTCATGGCAGCTCTTTTCATCATGTTGAGCACCTCGGCCGACGGAAGCAGGTATTCACTGCGATGGCGTCTGATAGCAGTCCAATACACATTTTGACTCTTGTTTCATGCAGGCACACTATTTATACGACAGCCCCTTGGGACCTGCAACCGTGAGGTACACATTGAAGCTGCTAACCCCCAGTGCAGCAACACCTGCGTGGACTCGTGTGCGCGCTGATCCATTGGGGACGTTTCTCGCCGGAGCCGACGTAATTTCCGCATGCCCCTGGCTATAGTGCGTCAATGTTGTGCTCACGACATACCAGTCATTCTTCAGTGCAAAGTTCCAATACGTCCAGTCTTTGCTCCCTCCCCAGTACCAACCAGCCACAAAGTCATGCTTTGTTTCCTGGGACGTCACCAACGTCGGCTTGAAGTCTGCATTCGCTCTCGTCTTCTTCCCCTCCTTCGTCGTCACCGATACGACGGCTTGCGGATTCGCCCTGACACCGGCAACATTGTCACCCAGCTCGGCGTAGATCGTGCAGCCATTCCACCCGGTGACATGGGCGACAAACACCTTCCCTGCGGTCACGAGCTCAACGGTTCCGGCGACGTCGCCGAATCCCCTCCCCTGAATGGCAAACTCCACAGCCGGCGTCACAGGAGAGACGGAGGTAATGAGCGGAGCATCCGCCTGGCATGTCACGGCTACGTCAATTCGTCTCGCCGCAACTCCCTGACGGATCGTGAGGATGGACTTCTTGTAGGAATCCAGTCGTTCCGTGTTTATCTGATTCCTCAGCGTGGTCAGCCGTGCATTCTCTGCCTGGCTCGACTCATTGGCGATGGCTTTGCCCGCGGCAACCTCCACGTTCTGGAGTTGATCCAGCTTCTGCTTGAGTGCCGCGGATGATTCAACCCGGTTTTTCACCTGGTCCACTTCGGCCTTGGTGAGGTTGGCTCCGGAGAATGCTTTCTGAACCTCCTCCAGCGTCGTTGCGCCTTGCAGGGTTTTGATGAAAGCATCGACCTTGGAAGGAATGGCAGGTCTAAGGATGGTCTGAGGGGATTTCTGTTTCGTCGGTCTCTGTACCTGTGCTGACAAATCTGAGAAGCACACACAGACGATTACGCACAACGATAAACGCAGGTGACTCTTCATGAGATGCCCTCCTATTGTAGAGTGTGCAGAAACATGGCCAGGCAGTTCGCTGTAACGATGGAACCGACGTGTTCCAAGACGTCTCCCCGAGATTTTAGACTCACAGCAGACTGTTTCGCCGGCCAGCACGTCCGCTTTCCATCTCTCGTCCCTCGTTACTTATGCGGCAAGCCCTTGGGGCCGGCGATCGTCTGCATCACGCTCCAAAGGCCTTTCCCAAAGGCGGCAACACCAGCATGGACTCTGGTGTGGCAAACACCGTTTGGGACGTTGACCGGGGGCACTCCCTTAAGTTCAGCGTGCCCGTCATAGTAGTGAGAAAGAGTCGTACTGACAACATACCAATCGTTCTTAAGCGAATACTGAAAGATGTAATAGTCACGACTGGCACCGAAAAAGCCGCCAGCGAGATATTCGGCGGAAGACTCATGCCGCACGTCAATAACCGGACTGAACGTAGCGACGGCACGGGCCTCCTTGCCTGTCCCCGTTCGCAGTGAGATCGTTGCCTGGTCATCGGCTCTGAATCCCTCAATATTGTCCGCCAGTTGCGCAGTAACGATGCAAGAATTCCACCTTTCTATTCGAGCGGGATAGATCCGTCCGGCCAGCATCAGGTCGACAGTGCCCGGTTCTTTCCCGAACCCTTTCCCGTCGATGAAGAATTCCACACCCGGAGTCACCTTGGAAACACCGCTGATCGACGGTGCATCGGCACTGCAGCGGACTTCTGGATCGAGCATCTGCGTCGCGCGACTGCGTGCGCCTGCAGCCGTCAACTGTCTGACCTCTGCTATGCGCTGTGCATTGAGCTGCGTGCTGAGTGTCTTCGCCTGACTCTTCGACTGGCGTTCCTGTTGGGCAAGTTGTGTGTTGGCCTGGGCGGTTGCCGCATTCGTAAGAGCGTCGACCTTCGACTTCAAAGACGACGTGCTTTCGATCTGCTTCTGGACTTGCAGGACCTCGTCTTTCGTGAAACCGGCGCCCTCGAAGGCCTGCTGGACATCCTTCAGTGTCCTTGCCTTCCGGACGACGTCAAGGAACACATCGACCTTTGACCGGACGAGCGGTTGTTGGATGGTCTGGGGGGTCTTCTGTTTCGTTACTGTCTTGAGTTGTGCGGCCGTGTTTGAAAAACTGACACCAAGAGCCAAAGCGAACAGAAGAAGCAGGCGGGTGTGCATGGCGATTCCTCCTTGAGTAGTGGTCGTTGAGAGGATGGCACGCGGTGTTGAAACGTACTTTGCGCAGCTGCTGGGAGATTATAGCGGCTCTTTCAGGAACCGACTTCTGAGCGCTGCGCCACGGGGGAGGAAGGGAGGGAGGGCGTTCTATGCAGGAGAACGATGCGCTCTCGAACTCGACACGTGAACCAGGTCGACCCGTCGACTCAACCCGTGTCCGATGGTGCTGTTCAAGAACAGTTGTAGGTGCAACCGAGAGGCAGAAAAGCCGGAGAGTCCAACGAACGACACGGATCTGCACCTCGGTGTCAACACCGTGTCAGATCTTGTGCTTCGAGAACAATCTACTGGTCGCCCTCCAGAATGTCAACCAGAAAACCCATTTTCGGGGATATTCACTGGCCTCAATGAGGACCGGGTTTGCGACGACCGCCAAACGGGCTTTCCCGCCTTGACATCGGCGATATGCTTGCGTATCTTCACCCTCAGACGATCAGAGGTCCGGGGCACCATGCGTCACCACCTGCATGTCGTTCATCCCTTGCACCAATCTCCCCCGCCCGCTGCAAATGCAAGGGATTATGGTATTCACCTGAACACCGTCATCCTTCTCGTCACCCTTCTCGGAGGATGTGTGCACGAAGCATCACACACCACCGACATACGCCGCGATCATGAATCTATCAGCCGGATTCTTGACGCGGCAATTCTGAGCGAGCAACCGGTCCGCGAATTCCAGAACGCGCTTGCGAAGGTTCGCGAATTTCCGTCGGTCGACAGTGCCTGGACGGATGGATACACATTCTTTGTCATGTATACGCAAGGGGGGCTTGTCAGCTGGACTGCCCCGCCTGAGCCAAAGAACCCGTAATCACCAGAGCGTAGGAGACTCATCATGCGAATACTGCGATGGAGTGGTATTGTGCTCCTTCTGGGGTTGGTGATCTTTTCCTGCAAGAAAGATGAAGTCACCGGCCCCGGAGAGACCCCGGCACCCCCCTCCCCTCTTTCCGATGCACAAAAGGCGGAGATCTCGCAAGCATACAAAACCATTGCGACATCGGCCGACAGCGGGCTCCTTGCGATAGATCCTATTTCCACGTTCCAATCCCGCCTCGCAAGCTATCAGAGTAACCCGGCCGTAGAAGCAGCCTGGATCTCGAATTCATCGCTGTTCGTGAAATTCAAGAACGGGGGAACCATAAGCTGGAGTGTGATCCCCAGCACTGTTATACCCCCCTATGATGGCCCGATGGCGGTTGCGATCGAATCCCAAAGCTGCCTGCTCAAGCCATCGGAACTGATCGGGAATACCAAGGCCCTGCTCATCAATACGCAGTACGGCGATGAAAGCAGGCAGTATAACCGGGATCTTGTCGACTATCTGTCAACCAAGTTCCAGCAACGAGGATTTACCGTGACGACAAAGAACGGCTCTGCTGCAAATGTCGCCTTCTTCGCCGCAGGACTCAAGGATTACGGCGTGATCTTCTACATCTCCCACGGAACCTTTGATGGAACAAACACCTGGCAGACAACCGGTGAGGAAGGGTCCCTGGATAGCGTGATGTCCAAATATCCGAGCGCGTGGCAGGCAAAGCAGTTGTCGATTGCCACAGTGAAGGAAACACGGGGAGGAGTGCAAAAATCAGTCAAGCTGTACATGTTCTCACAGCGCTACGTTGATTCCATGTACACAGGCGCAACCGACTTCCCGCGATCAATGATCTACCTCGTCGCCTGTCAGGGGATGAAAGAGGCAGGCAGACAGGTCGCACAGTCGTTCAAGAACAAAGGTGCGCGGGGAATTATCGGCTGGGATGAAACGAACTGTCTCGGCCAATCGACCGGAAAGCAGCTGTTTACCACGTTGTTGTGCGGGGCGAACATCCGGGATGCCGTACGGTCGCTCCCTGCCGAGGCAAAGCTGGACCCCTGCGCCGTTCAACCCGGCGCAAATCTGGTGTACTGGCCCGCAAGCGCAGACACTCTCCGTCTCGTCGATTCAGCAAAGGCCATGTTCGTTCTGACGTTCCCGAAGCCTGACTCGACCTATGCGACGCGAAACCTGACCCTCACAGGATCGGTGCCGAGTGCCGACACACTTGTGACTGGCATCGTTGAAGTCAACGGGGTCGCCACCAGAATGACCATCCTGAACGACCGCAAATCGTTCTCCCAGCCCATTGTCATTGACAGCGGAGCGAACATTATTCATCTGTCCTGCAGCGGCAAACTGGCAAATGGTCTCTGCGCGTATGCCGACACGGTCTACAGGATCAACGGCGATTTCACCGCCCTCAGTCTCTGGACAGAACTCCGCTGGAATACCAACAACACCGACGTTGACTTCCATCTACTCCCGCCGGGGGCAAGCTATCCGGGATCGTTCTGGACGTCTACCGACTGTTACTATAACAATAAGTCGCCAGGCTGGGGAGGATTCCTTGATGTGGATGACGTGGACGGGTACGGTCCGGAGCACATAACAATACCATCGGTGCGAGACACCGGGACCTATCGACTCTTCATTCATTATTATAGTGACCACACCACAGGAACAACGGCGACGACGGCCTTTGTATCGGTGTCGGTACGCGGAGGAGCGATCGGGAGTTTTGGACCGTATGCCTTACTCAATGATGCAAGCAGGGGTGGCGACATCTATGAGGTGTGCACGATTCATTACCCCGACGGGAAGGTAACCCCTGTTAATGCCAAATTGTCCAC
Source organism: uncultured Bacteroidota bacterium (assembly GCA_963714855.1). Taxonomy (GTDB): domain Bacteria; phylum Bacteroidota; class Ignavibacteria; order UBA10030; family UBA6906; genus JAGDMK01. Next base: position 23,435 of record CAVQPT010000004.1, read on the forward strand.
GACAGGGTTGGCGAAACCCGGAGCGGAGCCGGCCTACAAACGGCGGTAACGCAGGGCTGACGATGCCGTTGGCTTCGCCTGCCTTCGGGCACCAGGGCAATGCGCGATTTCTGAACTCGCCAACGCCACCAAAGAAAGAAGTACGGACATGAACACAGAAGGCCCGGGATTCCCGGGCCTTCGTGTTTCTGGCTCCCCATGAGTAGAGCGCGCAATGTCGCATAAGGGGGGGGGCGGACTCGATTCAAACTCATTCCCAGGGCATCGTTGGGCTAGTGGCTGCCCTCCTGGGAAACGGGATCTGCCAGGTCTCAGAACCGCTATTTGCCGCCTCCGGAAGTCGTGTCCTGAGGCCATTTCGTGAGGTAGAGGTCATTCCCGCCTGTCGGGGTTTCCGGGAATTCGAGAACCATTGCGACCCTATCGGCCGGCGTCGTATCCTGCGGAGCGTGGCTGTCCTTTCTGAGAGCCGAGGGAATCGAAGCCTGGGGGGGCTGGGACCGTGTCAACACGAATGTCGAGGGTGGACATGGCGCTGCCCTTCTTGACGGGTCCTTCCACAGGAATCGTACCGTGATCATGCCTGATCCCTGGATTGAAATCATCAGCGTGTCCGGAGGCCAGTTGCATGCGGCAATCTGCTCCGTGGCCGCCTGCTTGACCGTCGTCCTGCATGCTGGCAGGACAAGCAAGAAGAGTAGTGGGGCAACCAGAATCAGTTTCAGGGACTTCATCATTTTGGTCCTTTCGAGAAGTTGAGGAGGAACGCAGACCGATCACCTGCGCTTCTTGATTTGCGAGAGAAGCATGCGGGTCTCGGTGGCCCGGAGATCCCCCGCATCAGCAGCTTTATAGTACTCGGCACTTGCAGCCAGATGGCGTTCAGCCGAAGGGATTCGCCGGTGTGTTGCACAGAAGATCCCCAGGTCCTGATGAACTTCCGGCCAGAGCCAGCGAGTCCAGAAACCACTGGAGCGGACAGACGAGAGACCACCCATCATGACCTCCCCCCTCCATGCAAGAATTGAGTCAAATAGAGCCAGCGTCGTCGTATCACCCATCCTGGCTGCACAATCGCCCAACCCTTTTCTTGCCAGAAAGTAGAATGGGTCGCCGGACAGAATCTTTTCTACGGCGCCGAACCGACGTTGCGCCTCTCGATACCGACCTCGCGCCAGAAGGATTTCTCCCTGCACGAGGTTGAGAAAGCCGTTGCGTCGCCTAACGAAAAACGGATCAAACGTCCTGGCTGCGCCGATCCGCTGCAGAATCCGTTCTGCGTCAGCCGTCATCCCATGCCGCGCATAGCTCCTCGCGATGAGAGGGAGATCACAAAATGGCGACCTGCTCAGCGTAGCCGCGGTCTTGATTCGTGACCGGTACTCTGCGGTCTTCCCGCCGGCCGCGGCAAGCTCGCCCAGGAGCAGGTGAAAATACGCTTCATCTCCTGGCCGGTTCATGGCCCGGCACTCTGTCACGCCGTCGAGGCAGAGGGTGCGGGCAGACGAAAGGTTTCCGCGAAAGTGATGGAGAGAGCTGAGGACGACGCGAATCTGATTCCGCTGCTGGGGCTCGGCTCTCGAGAACGCATCGCGGAGAACTGCCTCAGAGGAATCATACTGTTCATTCATCCAGTGCGATAACGCGATATACAGGTCGATGGCAACATACGTCGGCCTGAGCGCCTTTGCCCTGCGGAACCATTTCATAGCCTCCTGCGGCCTTCCATCAAGCGCAAGCGCAAAGCCAGAATTGTTGAAGCAGGTTCTATCGTAGCCCGGATAGAGGGCGACCGCCTTGGCGTTCGCTTCAAGCGCCACTTTTGTATCGCCCGCAAACATCGCCAGGTGCCCCAGTGTGGCAACCGCGTACGCATCGCTCGGATATTTCACTGTGAGTTGCTGAATCAGTTCATACGCCTTCCGGAAATCGATCTCAAAAGACGGCCCGTAGTACATCGCGAGGATTTCGAGACGTTCCGGCTCGGTGACGCGGTCGACCAGCGGGAGGATCCGGTTATGGTAGATTCCGGCAAGGCTGTCGTTGCCGATCTTTCGATAGGCATATGCGAGTTCGCTGATTGCCATGACAAATGTCGAGTCGAGGGCGAGAGCCTGCTCCAGCATCATAGCAGCTTGTTTGTACTGTCCTTCACTGGAGAAACGGTCGCCACGGGAGTAGTACTCAAGCGCCTGAAGTGAATGGGTTGTCACCTCCTCCAGGGGACGACGCGCTGTCGAAATGTGCGCGAGAGACTCCCCCAGGTTTTCCCGGAGCTTTTCGCACAGATTGTCCATTCCGGCGAGGACGGCCTCAACTCTCGGGACCTCTTCGCGAAGGATCCAGACCGTCTCTCCCGTGCCACCATCGATGATGCCGCACATCAGTATGTATATCGTACCGAGCCGACTGATGCTCCCCGCGATGACCGCGCGGGCTCCTTCACGTCGGGCCACCATTATTGCCGTCGGCTGATCGAGGGGACGGTCTGCAGGGAGCTGGAGCAAGGTCACAGCAGCGGCAACACGCTCGGCGGGCAACAAATTGAACTGGGTCGATTGGTGGAGTGACACGCGGATCGCCTCAGTGAGAGAATGGTCGAAAACGGGCTCGTCCGTCCTGTTTTCAAAATCCGCCACCACCACGTAGTCGGTGCCTTCAAGTCTCATGCCACTGGCCGGAGAAAGATACAGCACCAGGACCACAACAAGAACGAGTGCCAGGACCAGACTCCCCCAGCGGAGAGCGGGTGAAGTCCGCACCGTCCGCCAGAGTCGAACGGCATACGGAGCGTTGCCCAACAGAAGTATCGTGATCGCCTCGAAATCTCTGGGTCGGTGGGCGGGATCCTTCTCAAGGCACTGCGCACAAAACGCCTTCAAATCCTGGGGAATACCGGCCCGGAGCTTTGTCAGTTCATCCGGCTCCTCGTTAAGAACAGCATAGAGGACTGCCATTGGGTGTTCACCCCGAAAAGGGCGCCGGCCGGTAAGCATTTCGTAGAGAACGACTCCGAGTGACCAGAAATCCGTGCGCTGATCAGTCTTTTCCCCCCGGGCCTGTTCGGGGGACATGTACTCGATGGTGCCCGATGTTACGCCGGGTTTGGTATGCGTGGTCTGGCCCGCCAGCTTTGCGAGCCCAAAATCCAGGATCTTCACCTCGCCCCCGGACGTGACCATGATATTCGCAGGTTTGATGTCGCGGTGCACGAGACCGAGCCGGTGAGCTTCCACCAATCCGGCGGCTACTTGGGCGGCAATCTCTCTGGCCTCCTCGAATGACAGCGGACCCGTCTCAATCTTCGTCTTCAGCGTCACACCTTCATAGAAGTCCATGACGATGAATATCTGTCCATCATCGGTCTCATCGACGTCATGAACTGTGCAGATGTTCTTGTGCTGGAGTGTGGAGGCGGCCCTGGCCTCGTGGACGAATCGCTGCTTTGCTTGAGAGTCGCGGGTGAGGTTGGGAGGAAGAAACTTGAGCGCCACGGGTCGGTCGAGCTTGAGATCCCGGGCCTTGTAGACAACACCCATACCTCCTTCGCCGAGCTTCTCAAGGATCGTGTAGTGAGAAATCGTCTGACCGATGAGTGAAGTCACGGCAGTTCCTCCTCGACAGGTGAGGCTGGGTCTCACCGCTTTCTGCCAAGGGATCGTCGGGGTGGGCTCTACAACGAAGGGACTGGATCAGGGTCCAGAGCGGCGCATCCATGTACAAACAGCACAACCTCCTCATCCTTTCGGACAAAGAGGCCTGCTTCTCGACTCCTCTCCCTCATGTCTAAGGCCGAGGGCGTGTTTCGATGGGCGCATGATAAGAAACGGCTCAACCAATGTCAATCAAGAACGACGGGTACAGTGATGAATGCAAAGTCCATTTGCTTGCATTGCCGAGGATCAGCGCGTCAGCACAAGCTTCTTCGTCTCTCGATATGGCCCCGCCTGCATCCTGTATAGATACACTCCACTCGCCAGCCCGCCGCCGTCGAACGTGATCTCGTGATATCCGGCTTCCTGCTCTCCCTGGACGAGAGTCGCGACCTGCTGACCGAGGGTGGTGAACACGGTAAGGGTCACCTGCGATCGGTAGGGCAGGCCGTAGCGGATAGTCGTACGTGGGTTGAACGGATTGGGGTAGTTCTGATCCAGGTGGATCACCCCGGGAAGGTGAGCGAGTGCCGTTTCCCGCGCGCCGGTGAGTGGGCGCTCAAACGTTACGGCAAACTCCCCGCCGACATAGGGTGGAATCGTGAGCGTGCAGTTTGTATTATTGACACTGCCGAATGGTAGCCCGTCGAGCAGAACGGAGGCAATCCGGAGATCGGCGGCAATTGGTGCCAGCCTGACGGTCCGCTGGTACTGCACCGGGGTAAACGCATAATGCAGGGTTGCAGGAGAGCGTTTCACGAGCAGGTTCCCGTAGAGATAGACGTAGTAGCCGAGTTCCACGGAATGGTACGCAGCCTTTCCGCTGCTCCCCTTGTTTGTTTCCCAGATCTGCCCCCCTACCTTCGTCCTGTTTTCATACACCTCGCCATACACATGGTCGACGAAATGCGTCATAAAGAAGTTCAGCGTTTCGTCAGCCATCTGCAGATATGCTGAATTCCCGGTAAGGCTGTAGAGCATCAGTCCTGCGGTGACAGCCTGTTCCATCTGCCACCAGGCCTTTGCGGTGTCCTGCTGGCCCCACATGAGCATCGCCCCGGTGACACGGTTATAGTCTTTGTACGGCCCGCCGTTCTGATGATCATATCCTTTCTGAAGGACCGATTGGACGAGCTGTTCAGCTGCATCGAGGTACGTGTCGTCATGAAACAGGGAGTACAGTCGCCCCAGACACCAGGCTGTCTTCAGGACATGACCCATAATCGTCATGGTGTTCGCGGGGTCCGGGTTCCATTCGGTATCATACCCTTCTGCGAAGCCGATTGCCTGAGAGGGCACAGAGGCTGCAAGCCGGTTCACCATGTTATCCGCAACGTCCATCAGGCGTTTCCGGTAGACCGTATCCTCCGTCATGAGATAGAGCGAAAGGAGGTGTGTTGTCACCGCATCGACGGTTGCATTGAAGCTTTTGCCGGAAGGTTGTGTCCCGTCGGCACGGGTCCGATCGAAGTATCCGAAAACACCGGGCCGCGCATCCCAGAAATGGGCGTCGGTGTGCGCCAGGCTTCGTCCAAGGAAAGCCCTGTCGAGGCTGTCATCCCTTACCTCGACAGATGCCGCGATGCCGAGCATGGCATAGTGCTGATAGTATGCAGTCTTCTCGGCAGAGGAGTTCGAGGGCACTCCGTACCGGTCCACCTCGTTGTACCACCCGCCGGAGGAATTGTCCCATCCCGATGCATAGAGGAAATCGAGCGCGCGCCGGGCATACAGAAGATACTCCTGTTTGCCGGTGAGCATGTAGGCCCGCAGGAAGCCGTACGCATCTCTCGATTGGTTCAGCGTGTTCTTCCCCGTCCCCCAGGAACTGATCAGCTTTCCCGTACGATCGATATTCATGTAGAATCCGCCCTGGACGGAGTCATAGGCGGTGAGCCAGAAGTGAGCGCAACTGTCGACGTATCCGATTGCCAGATCGGGGTTGAGGAGGTAGGGAGACTGTACGGACTGCGCATACAGAGGCAAAGTCGGGGCAGCAATGAAGATGATCAGGAGAAGAGCAGGTGAATACTTCATCCCATCAGATCCTTGTTCGTGATATATGGCCAGGACACGGCAGGCATGTCACATTCCTGGGATTGCTCAATACGTGCATTCCCGTGCCGCGTCGGCGTACGCCGCAAGGTGCTCGAGAGGGGTGTCAAAGAAATGGTCGGCGCACGAAAGGATAAAACCGCCCTCAGCACCGACCCTCCGGAAGAGTGTTTCGACCTGCGCTTTGATTTCGGCTATGGTCCCGGTCGTCAGAACCGAATGCTGGTCCATTCCGCCGATCAGCGCAATCCGGTTTCGCATCTTCTCTTTCACCTCCCATGGCTCCTGATTTCCCCCGATGGAGGTCGGGGCAAGTGTCTCAGATGCATCCGTTCCATTCTGCACGATGAGATCTTCAATTCCCCGGGTCCCTCCGCACGTATGGTAGGTCACGGCAAACCCCAGCGCATGCAGCGCGTCATGAAGGGCGCGGTCATACGGAAGACAGAACATTCTGTGCAGGTCCGGAGAAATCACCGTGGAGGATGAGGCCCCTCCGCCGGTTTCAACCAGATCGAATCTGGCTCCCTTCATTTGCTCGATGAAGCGCAGTTTCTTTTCAAGCAGGATATTCAGCAGAGCATGCACCCACTCCGGTGAATCCATCGCCTTGAAGATGAGTTCAGTGATATCCATGAGGCAGGCAGCATGTTGCCAGCATCCGGCCTGATCGCCCCACACAAAACCCCGCACAATCCCTCTGTCCCCTACCTCGTCATGAACCCGCGCAAGAGGCAGGAGGTCAAGAGCCGGAACGGGCATATATTTGCGGATCAGGTCAATATCGTCATCATGTTTGATGAGGTATTCGGTGATCCAGGTGGTCTTGCGGTCTCCGGCGGTTTTGTATGAGAGGCTCCCCTCGGGCGTGACGATCCGGTGATGATTGATTCTTGCGTCGGGATCAGCACTCACGACCGTGACCTCGTCCCGCCATTCGGGCGTCGAGAACTTCGCGAAATCTGCATCCACCAGCCAGAACTGACCCATGTCTTCGAAATACTGGACTGCAGCATCCATCCCGAACCGCTGAAATGCTTCGAGGGGCGTCGCGCCGTTGAGGTACGTGTCGAGATGATACCCCTGCCACTGGTGAACAGTGACGGGAAGCCGGTCGGGCTTCTCGCGGTGCAGGGCACACATGAGGCGGTCTTTGGAGGTCATTGGGTGTTCCCTGAAGCCATGGGCGCAGTGTGGGCTTGTTCAATGTACTGCGACAGAACGAGAGCTGCAACATCCGGAGACGGTCCTGACTTGCTGAATCAACAAGCCAGGATCGTCATTGTTCAATTGTCGAGTGCGATGCCGCTCGCTTTCGCTTCCTTTTTCAGTTGCCACCCTTTCCAGAAGAAGTAGATCACCGGATAGACGGCCAGCTCCAACATCACCGATGTGACGACGCCACCGACCATCGGTGCCGCGATGCGCTTCATTACGTCGGCGCCCGTTCCGTGGCTCCACATGATCGGGACAAGACCAGCGATGATCACTGATGCGGTCATAATCTTTGGCCGTACGCGCTGTACCGCACCGTGATGAATAGCTTCCTTCAACTGCCGCAATCCTCGCATCATCCCTTTCTTCTTCCAGTCGTCGTATGCATGGTCGAGGTACAAAAGCATGACCACCCCGGTCTCGGCATCCAGACCGGCAAGAGCGATGATCCCCACCCACACTGCGATACTGAGGTTATACCCGAGGATGTACAGCAGCCAGAATGCTCCCACAAGCGAGAAGGGAACGGCGAGGAACACAATCGCCACTTTCGTCACCGAGCGGGTGTTCAAATAGATGATAATAAAGATGATGAAGAGCGTCATGGGGATGACGAGCATGAGCCGTTTTTCTGCTCTTTGCATGTATTCGTACTGACCGCTCCAGACCAGATTGTAGCCGGCGGGGAGCGTGACCTTCTGGGCCACAGTCTGCCTGGCGTTGTGCACGTAGGTACCGACATCGATATCCTTGATATCCACATACACCCATGCATTCGGACGGGTGTCTTCACTCCGGATCACCATCGGTCCCTTGCGCGTCGTGATCGTGGTGAGCTGGCCTATGGGGATCTGCGCTCCACCGGGCGTCGGAACAAGCACGCGCTTCAGCGCCTCCAGATTATCACGTAACTCCCGGCTGTACCGGAGGTTCACCGTATAACGCTCGAGACCCTCAACGGTGTTCGTAATACTCATGCCACCCATAGCGGTTTGAATCACCTTCTGCACGTCCCCTACGGTCAGGCCGTAGCGCGCGGCTTCTCTTCGATTGATGTCAAAATCGAGATAGTTCCCGCCGACCGCCCGCTCCGCGAAGGCACTCAATGTCCCGGGGACAGTCCGAATCACCGCTTCGACTTCCCTCCCGATCTCTTCCAGGGTATTGAGATCCGGCCCTGAAATCTTGATTCCGACCGGCGTCTTGATCCCCGTACTCAGCATGTCAATGCGAGTCTTGATCGGCATTGTCCACGCATTCGTAAGTCCGGGAAACTGTATCGCCTGATCCAGTTCATCAACAAGTTTCTCAACCGTCATTCCTGGCCGCCACTCGCTCTCAGGTTTCAGCATGATCGTTGTTTCGATCATGTCGAGTCCGGCCGGATCTGTTGCGGTCTCTGCTCGACCGATCTTACCGAACACATTGTGTACTTCAGGAAACTGACGGATAATCTTGTCAGTCTGTTGCAGCAGTTCGCGTGCCTTCGTGATTGACATGCCCGGCATAGTGGTGGGCATGTACAACAAATCGCCTTCGTACAACGGCGGCATAAACTCGGAGCCAATTCTCGAGAACGGAATAATCGTCACCGCCAGCAAGACCAGTGCACCGACGATCACCGCTCTGCCGTGCTTCAACACGAAGTCGACCACAGGCGCGTAGGCCCGGATGAGAAGACGGTTGATGGGATTGCGCTCTTCAGGAAGGATCTTCCCGCGAATCCAGTAGCCCATGAGAATGGGAACGATGGTGATCGAAAGGATCGCCGCAGCCGCCATCGAATACGTCTTGGTGAAGGCCAGAGGCTTGAACAACCGCCCCTCCTGCCCCTCAAGCGTAAACACCGGGATAAACGACACAGTAATCACCAGCAAGGAATAGAACAGTGCAGGTCCGACCTCCTTGGATGCAGTGAGGATGACCTCCCAGTGGTCCCGCCGCTGTTCAGGGGGTTTGAGCGATTCGTGTTCTATGTGCTTGTGTGCGTTTTCGATCATGATAATGGCCGCATCGACCATTGCGCCAATCGCAATGGCGATACCGCTCAGCGACATGACGTTTGCATTGATACCCTGCCCCTTCATGACGATGAAGGATATGAGAATCGCTGTCGGGAGGGTAAAAATGGCTACAAACGCACTACGCGCATGCAGCAAGAACAGGAAGCACACAATAGCAACGATGATGATTTCTTCCGTGAGCTTGTCCCTCAGGGTTTCAATTGCCCGATCGATCAGTCCCGAGCGGTCATAGGCCGTGTGGATCTGCACATCCTCCGGCAAACCTTGCTTCAGACCCTCGAGCTTTTTCTTCACTCCATCAATCACGGCCAGCGCGTTCTGGCCGTAACGCATCACGATGATCCCCCCGACTACTTCACCTTCGCCGTTACTTTCAGCGAGCCCTCGCCGCATCATCGGTCCAATCGTAACGTCCGCAACGTCTCTGATATACACGGGAGTCCCGCTCTTCACGTCCACCATCAGCGGGATGTCTTGAATATCCTCCACTGATTTGATGTAGCCGAGCCCTCGTACCATGAATTCCGTCTCACCCATTTCAACGACCTCACCGCCAACGTCGTTGTTCGACTCTTTGATCGCCATTTCCACCATGGTGAGGGAGATGTTGTACGCCAGGAGCTTGGTCGGATCAACCGTCACCTGATACTGCTTGACGAAGCCGCCGATACTTGCCACTTCAGCGACGCCCTCTACCGACGTCAGTTCATACTTCAGATACCAATCCTGAATCGACCGCAGTTCCTGCAGCGATCGCTTGTCAGAGGTGAGCGTGTATTCGAAGACCCATCCAACACCAGTCGCATCCGGGCCGAGTGTAGGGACGACAGTGGGCGGCAGCCGCTTCTGGGCATAATTGAGATACTCAAGCACTCGACTACGCGCCCAGTACAGGTCCGTTCCATCCTCAAAGATGACGTAGACAAGGGAATAGCCGAAGAAGGAGTATCCCCGCACCACTTTGGAGCCGGGCACACTCACCATTGCTGTCGTCAGAGGATAGGTTACCTGGTCTTCAATGATGCGCGGCGATTGTCCCGAGTACTCCGTATAGATAATCACCTGTACGTCGCTCAGGTCTGGAATCGCATCGATCGGGATTCCCAGCATCGAGTAAATGCCCCAGCCGATAAGAAACAGGACGGCAAGGATGACCATGAACTTGTTGTGAATGGACCACTCAATGATCTTTTCTAACATATCGTCGCCCTTACGTTGTGTTCACTCGTCGGATTGCCCCTCCAACCATCGCCACGCGACGGGGCCCCGCCGTGCGTTTTCTCAATGCTGGTGCCCGGGCATCACATACTTCTCAGGAGTGTTCTTGAACTTCACCACGTCGAATTCACTGCAGAAGTAGTACCTCGTCCCCTTGTATGTGTACGCGAGGGCTTCGTCCGGACTGATTGTCATCCCGCACACGGGATCGACAACCTTCTGGCTTTGTGTTGCTCCCTTGTCGGCACGATCAACCTTCTGCGTATCTGTCGCCTGCGTCTCTGAGGTTGTTTCCACCGGCATAGAGTCCATGTCGTGACCGCTGTGTTCTTCGCCCGCCGGTTTCGTATCCCCCGTCGCGTTTGACGTGTCAGATCCTGCGTGGCCTGACATCTGGCCGATGACAGCCTTCAGGTTGCTTTCTGAATCGATGAGGAATTGAGACGACACGACAATCTTTTCCCCCTCGTTCACCCCTTCCAGGATTTGAACATACCCATCGGCTGTCACGCCGAGCTTCACTTCGCGGGGATCGAAGTAGCCCCCACCCAGCGCAATGACCGCGATCGTACGCTCGCCGGAACGAATGATGGCCTGGTCAGGAACTGCAACCGCGTTCAGGACAACCGGTGAAACGATCTCAACTGTGGCGAACATTCCCGGTTTGAACTCAAGCATGGGAGTGTTACGCACCTCGACGCGGACTTTTGCCGTTTTGGTCTCCATGCTGAGCGTTGGATAGATGTAGGTCACTGTCCCGTGGACCGTGCGTCCGGGGAGATATGAAAGCTCGATATCGGCCTTCTGTCCGATTTTCACCCACGCCAGCTCGTACTGGTAGATGTCTGCAATGATCCAGACTGTAGAGAGGTCTGCAATTTTCATCAGCTCCATTCCCCCCATGACGCGCTGACCCCTGAAGACCATCTTGTCCATGACATACCCGTCGACGGGGGAATACAATGTCATCGTCTTCTTCGGCGTGCCGCGTTGTTCCAGCGCTCTGATTTCAGATTCCGGAATGTCCCAATAGAGGAGGCGCCGCCGTGCACTTTCCACCAGATTTGCGCTTCCTTTCCGGGCTTCGTCACTACTGCTCCCGGACAGCTGTTTGTCGTAGCGGATCGCCTGGAGATATTCCTCCTGCGTACTGACGAGCTCCGGGCTATACAGGTCAAGCAGAGCCTCTCCCTTGCGAACCAATTTGCCCGTGTAATCCACGTTGAGCTTTTCGACCCAGCCCATGATCTTCGTATTGATCGAGGTGATTTTTGTCTCATCGTACTGCACCTTGCCGACCGAGCGTATGATCTTGGTCAATCGTCGCATCCGTACATCCTCGACCTTTACCCCCATGTTCTGCACGGTGACCGGATCGATCTTGATGCCCTTGGCGCTGCTCTCACCTTCATACACAGGGACGAGATCCATTCCGCAATCAGGAGCCTTGCCGGGTCTGTCGGAGGTGTACCAGAGATGCATCGGATCCTGATAGTACGCGATTTTCCGATCCTTCGAATCAACTGAACTCTCAGCGTACACCGGAACGAAGTCCATTCCGTCGGAGGCTTTCTTGGGAGTGGGTGACGTGTTCTGCGGGTTCATGGGGTCCCGGTAGTACAGAATCGTTCGCTCCCCCGACTTTCCCCCTTCACCGCCTGGCATGAAGATGAGCCAGCCCGCTCCGAGACCGACGATGAGGCTCAGAATCACAGTAATAATCGTTCTTTTCATCTGTCTGTACTCCTTCTGTCCATATCACAACACGCTGGTTTCGATCTCGGCAAGATCCAGTCCAACGGCCTGCTCAAGCTGGGCCTGGCTCGCCATGAAATTCATCACCGCCGTGTACTGATCCAATCTGGATCTCAGCAACGTGCGATAGGCGTCGATGACCATGAGAAATTCCGTTTTGCCTGTCTGGTAGGCAGAAACTGTAGACTGCAACGTCTGCTCGGCTTGAGGAACGACTGTGGTCCTGTACAATCGCACGACGTTCTGATTCGTCTGCACATTCACAAGGGCATCCTGGACCTGAAACAGTGTCATGTTCTTCATGTTCTCGAACTCTTCTTCGGCCTGCCTCACGTTCAACTCATTCTCGTCTACTTTTGATACCACCTTCCCGCTCGCCCAGGGAGCGATCGGTATGCTGATGCCAACCATGGCAGACCAGAAGTCATCTGTTGTCATTATCATATTCTTGTACATCACCCGCACCATCAGATCGGGAAAATACTCTTTCTGTGAGCCCGAGAGCTCGGCTTTGTTCATCTCAACATTAAAGTTCATTGCCCGGATTTCCGGACGGTTCTCACGAGCTAACGGGCTGAGCTGTTCGAATGTCCAGTTGGGGATGCTCGCTTCAATCTCCGGAACAACTCCGACAGCGGCATTCGCAGGACGGCTGAGGAGGGTATTGAGCATGGACTCAACCACTGTTTTCTCGCTTTGCAGGTTGAGCCCATCGGTTATGAGCGTCGACAGCTCGGTCTGTGCACGCAGGATATCAGGCTGCTTCCCCAGACCCACTTCATATTGCCTGGAGGCGATGTCGACAAATCTGCGCATCAGGTCCTGATTCTCCGCGTTTACCTCGATCTTCCGCTGGACAAGGTAGAGTTTGTAGTACGCCGACTTCAGCTCCTGAATGACCCTTCGCTCGAGGGCCCTGTATCCCTCCCCCACCATCTTCGCATTGTTTCCGGCGGCCATGCCCTTTGACGAGAGCTTGCCGGGGAATGGGAACATCTGTTGGATGAAGTAGTCGTTTTCCATCGAGTTCTTGGCTGGATTGGGAAAGGACTGTATCGGAGTCCGGAAGAACTCGAAACCTATTTCCGGTGGGTTCCACGATGTCACCTGATCGATCCTCGCCTCGGCAGCGCGCGTCTGGTATCGGGCAGCCCGGAGCTGCGGGTTGTTTCGCAGCGCTTCCGCAACAAGGCTATCAAGGACAAGCGGAGTATTTTCTTGTCCGGGTGCCGTCTGAGACAATGCCAGACTCAGCAGAGCGGATAAGAACAATGCGAGGGTGGTTCTCATGAACGCTTCACTCCGTTATGAAAGACATACCTGAGATGCCCGCAGATGCGGGCGAACAGTTGAATGCACAATGGATAATGGTTGCGTCGCAGAACGAAACACGTCCGCGCACGCTCAGGGGAAAAGGGGTGGAGACTAAATCAGGAAGGTCGAGTTGAGGACGTACGTCTCCACCGATGATGGAGAGACTTTCGGGGAAGCTGTAGCGCTGTGGAAAGGGGGCAGATCGATCCGATCATCGACTGCGCTTTCAAGAACAGAAGGTGGCAGTACGTTGGTGGCTGTGTTCTGTCGGCCGTCGGCGACCTTTTCTACGACTGTTGGCTCGGTTTCATACCCGCCAACCACGGTAGCCGTCATGCACGGCTGTTCCACTATAACAATGTGCGCCGGAGGAGGTTGTGGTCCATCCATATCCTCGCAGGATCCGCCCGGGCAATCCTGTGTCCCCGCGCAGCACGGCATTCCGCACGTCTGATCCGTCATCGTGCAATGGTGAAGGACAACCGTGAAGCCTGAATTCGTCAGGAGGAAGAGAACCACGAAGAGGCGGCCGAAGCCGGCGATATGGTTGTTCAGGATTCTCATTGCTCGAGAAATGTTGCAGCTACTGTTCCACCACATCGCAGCCTGTTTGCACCCCCTGCAGGCTCAAGTCGAGTTTTCTGCGAAAGGCGGGCAGGAAGATGAATCCCACGTTTCGCAAAGATCAGAAAACAGATCCCCTCCATGCGATGCCATACTACTACAACTAGAACCAAATCCACGTCAACTTTGTTCCCGAAACGTTTAAGCCCCCACTGCGACTTCCGGGAACCACTGGACGCAAAAGGAGGAGAGGGGGAAGGGGGTCGCGCCCCGTCACCAGGCCTGGGTCACCACCACACGCAGCACCGATTCATTGAATGCATCGACGATATCGGTATATTTGCTCCACTCGCCGTACACTTCCACCGTCCCGCCGGTCCACACTGGTAAAAGCGATCGGAGATAGACCCCCGACCGCATGACCGCATCGCGGGAGAGAGATACACCTGCGGTCGTCTGCCAATTGCGCGGCGTGGAATACGTTGCGGAGATATCCCAGTTGACGATGGTCGAGATCGAGGAACCGATCCCGGTATTCAGAAGTCCCGCCGCCAGATTGAGCGACAACGGGACCGTAAACCCGACACTCTGGAAGAACATCGCATTGCGCGAGATGTACCGGCCACCCGCAAGCTGGGTCTTCCCCTCATGATAATTGATGGATAGCATCGTGGACGACGTGAGCCCCCCGCTCGTCCGGAACGTGTACCCCGCAGTACCGTTGACCGCAAGGATGTCACTTTCGATGTTCAGGCTGTCCGCCAGGATGCGGCTCACCTGCGACAATGGGGCATAACTGATCCGGAGGTACGGCAGGTTCCGGAAATTCAAAGAGAGCTGGGCACCAAAGGCATCGACCGTGGTCCGGTATGCCTTCGTATCCGAAAGATTGTCCTCGTCTCTCCTGTAGAACGCTCCTACCGACAGTTGGCGTTGCACAAAGGATTGTTCTGCCTTCCCCTCGAAGCGCATGTTGTCCTTGCGCAGATACGGAACACCGGGAGAGGCATAGCCCGCGCCGACGCGTTTGAATCTCGTCGAGATGGATGTACCGCTCTCCGGGAACCGGTACCTGCCGTCGAAGCTGAGGGCGATGTCAGCAACACTGGTGAGGTTGGCATCCGTCAACGATCCGAGCCACGAGGGGATGTCGGATTCAGCAGGCCCTGCCGCCTGAATATCGGCAGTCAGGACCGAGTACGCCACTTCGCCTCTGATGTCGAGGCGATCATCGAACAGGAACAAACGGCCATCGACGCCAATGACGGCATTCTTCTGAGGTGCCACCGGACGGTGGAGGGGATCAGGAAAATGAAAGTGCTCAAGGAGTTTGAGAGCGACGTGATGAGCAAGGGAAGTGAGTGAAATGGGGCATCTTAGGGAGTGAAAAGGAGATAGAAAAGGGCTCCAAACGTCCTTTTCATCAAGTGAGATGTCGATCATCATTACATTTTGCACATTTGAAGGGGTGCAAGGAGCCTAGGGGAGATGCGACAATTGACCGATTCCATTTGACAGTGCATCTGTCCTGGACCATATTTGCAGTAACGCTCTATGGTTCCTCAGCCATCGAGCCGCCGCTCAGGACCCTGTTCCAGTACCTCTGTTGTAGAGCCCACGCCGACGACCCTCTGGCTGCGAAACCTCGAACAGTACTTATTTGCTTAGGTGTGGAAGAGGTGACTAACTCGGAATAGGAGTCGATGCGCCGCAGAGCGCTACTGGTCCACTGCCCCACCGGACGACCCACCGAGCCATGCCTTGCGTCAGCAGTCTCATGCAACGATAGCGTTGAAAGGAGAAGAAGATGAGAACTCATACCATCTGTCTTGCACTCGCCATCGTTCTGATTTGTCCATGTGCGTCTGCGCAATGGGTTCGCACGACACTGGACTCCCCTCAAGTCAGCTGCCTTGCTGTGCGTGGCTCCAGCCTCTTTGCAGGGAGGGGGGGATGGCAGAGGGAGAACGGTGTTTTTCGTTCCCTCGACAGCGGTGCCACGTGGAGTTTGGTGGCGGGTTCGGAAATCGTGGGGGTCTATGGCGTCAATGACCTTGCTGTGAGCGGAACGAATATCTTTGCCGCCGGAGTAGGCATCTATCACTCCACGGACAATGGCCCAAGCTGGCACACCGCTGATTCAGGTCTGCCGCACAGTAATTTTCGGAATGTCGCTGTTGCTGGCACACGCCTTTTTATAGGTTCAGACCACGGGGTCTTTGTCTCCACAGATACCGGCACGAGCTGGCTATCAGCCAGTTCAGGACTCCCACCTAATCTCATAGGCTGCCGTGTTGGGGCAATTGGTGGAAACCTGGTTGCGGGTGTTCAAGTGTATGATACAAACAGTGGCACCTGGACGCAATCAGCAGACATGCTTACAGGAAGATGGGGTCATTCGGCCGTTGTTCTGAATGGCCTGATATACGTTTTTGGAGGGGCATCAGCGTTGGGAGGCTGGAACGTCTATTCGTCCGAAGTCTACAATCCTCAGACGAATACCTGGACTGCTATTTCGAACATGCCCACTGCACGATATTGCCTCATTGCCTGTTCATTGGAGGGCAGCATATACACAATTGGAGGATGGAAACAGAGTAGTCATGGTCCCGTATATGATAACGTTGAAGTGTATAATCCCGACCAGGACATGTGGTTTACAGAAACCCCAATGCCAGTGGCCCGTGCAGTCCTTGCCAGTACTGTTGTTGATGGTAAAATATATGTATATGGGGGAGCGCGTACGACACATCCCAATATTGGCACTTCTGGAATCTACGAATTTGAAAGAGCGGCCGGCCGGGCGATGGACTCGACAGGGCACCACGTAATGCTTCACAGACTGATGTGCCTTGTCTGTGAGAAATAGGGCTTCAGCGGGCAGGTCCGCCCTCAATGAGCTTCTCGGGAATCTTATAGTGGCTGATAGTTGAGCCGATCATGGATGACCCTGTTTTTCTTCTCAGAGTCAAGTCAGCGACGATTTACCGTGAGCGGTGAGCCAGGAATCTGTTCTGACATTCCATCCCGATGGCGCGGATGGTGCGAAACTCGGATGTCGATCGTATGTTTTCAAGCAACGGGTCAGTGTCCAGTACTTCTGCCATACAGAAATTTCCTGCAACGGCTAATTGCAGCAGTTCTAGTGCGCTGCCGCGTTGTTTGCAAAAGGAGAGTAACGCAGCGTCTAGGTAGGCCGATTCTGGATCCCGTCGCAATCGCAAGGTCTTCCGGACGTATTCGTCTGCAAGTCTCTTCACTTCCGAGGCCGGGCGATTGCGCAGGAACGCATCCACGAAACGCGCCGGCCAGGTTGGGTTATGAATGAGCTTGGCGGTTATTTGAAGGGCTTCCTCATACTTCTCTTGGCGGAGGAGAATGAAGGTAATCGCGTTGTTTGACCATTCGCTTTCAGGTCCGTTCCGCCAGTAGCTTAATGCCCGTTCGTAGTCGCCAGCCATCATGAGTGCGAAGCCACAACTGCGCAGGGCAGGCTCGTGAGGATCAAGAGCGAAAGCAGTTTCGCATTCTCGAGTTGCCTCACTAAAGAGTCCAGCGAAGCGTAGAACATAGCTCAAAGAGTGGTGAGCCAAGGCGTTGTTCGGTCGGCGCCGTACTAATTCTTGGGCCATATCGTAAGCCTTGGTCAACTGTCCTCCTTCGACGGTCGATGAAATCAAACCTCGAGTCGCCTCCACCAAGTTGGGGTCGAGCGCTACGGCTCGCTGGTAAGCTCTCTCTGCAAGCCTATAAAAGTCATCGCCGCCGTCTTCGAAAGTTGCGCGAAAATAATATCTCCTGCCGAGGGCAGCCCATGCGGAAGCGTAGGAAGAATCCAGGAGAACTGCTCGCTCTAACATGGTAATTGGTTGCTTGTTATTCGAATTGGGATACACAACGCTGCGTAGATACAGCTCGTATGCTTCAGAATTTCTGGGTCGAATACCAGCTTCTGTTGAAGTAATAGTAAGACCTAAGAGCGGAATCATTTGCTCTCGAACTCTCTTCTGGATTTGTGCTTCCATGCCTACCCAGTCTTGTGCCAGCATCCGGAACGTTTCCCCCCACATCACACGATTGCTCTCCACGTCGATCAGTTGCAGGTTCACGCGCAGTCGGTCGCTCTCTTTCGTGAAGAGCCCGGTAACGACAGTGGCGACTCCGAGTTCGTGGCCTGCAGCTTGTGGGTCGACACTTGATTCCGCATACTTTCGACTGCTGGCGGATGGGCGAACGTGCAGATTGGGAGTGTAGCTGAGCGAGGTCGAGATTTCGTCCGCCAGTGACAGCCGCAGAAAGTCCAAGTCCTGTCCAGCTCCCAGGTTCTGGAAGGGAAGCACAGCGATGGAATTATGTTCTTGTTTTGATACCTTCGGAGAGAACAGAAAGACCCCAAACACCGCGCTAATAATGATCACGACTGCGAGGCTACCAAGGATGTATGCGAGCCTCTTCTTTCGAATGGACATCTTTGGTGCTCGTGTTTCCTGGATTCGACTTTCATTTTCCTTTCTCAATGATCGAACGTCAACAACCATGTCCTCAACGCGCTGATAGCGCTCGTCTCGTTGTTTTTGCATTGTTTTCTTGGCAATGCGTTCCAGCTCCATTGGCACGTCGCTGCGTATTGACGTTAATGGAGGAGGTTCTTCGTTGAGGATGGAGTAGACAATCGCCTCACTGTATGCACTCTGAAACGGCAATCGTCCCGCGACCATCTCATACAGCACCACACCCAGCGACCAAATATCGCTTCGGTGGTCAACCTTTTGTCCACGCGCCTGCTCAGGCGACATATAAGGAACTGTTCCCAGGGTTGAGCCTGTCTTGGTGAGCTTCGGGGCCGCGTCGGTTTGTGCCAGGCCGAAGTCCATAATGACAGCGCGCCCTTTGTCTGTCATCATAATATTGCTGCTCTTGATGTCCCTGTGAACAATACCCTTCTCATGTGCAGCCTGCAACCCTTCGGCTACTTGAATGACAACATCCAGTGCCTCGTCGATCTTGAGGGGGCCTCTCTCGATCTTTCTGTTGAGTGGAGTACCTTCATAGATCGCCATGACGATGAAGACTTGTCCACCAGGAGTTTCATCGATTTCGTGAACATTACATATGTTAGGATGATCGAGAGCAGACGCAGCCTTTGCTTCGAGAATAAAGCGTTGTTTGTCTTGTGCATCCGAAGCGAGATGAGGCGGGAGAAACTTCAACGCGACGAGACGATCGAGCTTGGTGTCCTGGGCTTTGTAAACAACGCCCATTCCGCCTTCGCCCAACTTCTCAATGATCTTATAATGAGAAATGGTTGAGCCAATCATGATGTGCCTTGTCTGTGAGAAATAGAGCTTCAGCGGGCAGGTCCGCCCTCACTGAGCTTCTCGGGAATCTTATAGCGGCTGATAGTTGAGCCGATCATAGCTTTCCTTGAGTCAGATTCGCATGACAACTGAGTTAAAGTCTCCTACTTCACCTCTAGGATTGGTGCAAGAAGTGAGACCAGTAATAGCCGTGCATAATTAGTTTTCATGTGCCATTCCGTTTGTGTCCTTTATCCATATGGATTGAAAGTCAATATAACTGTTGGCGACACAAAAGAACAGGTCCCAAGAAAGCGATCGAGCATCTTATGTAGTTGGACGAAAGACCAAGCACCGGTCGTCCTTTTTACCGTTTTGGGTCCCATCACTTTAAGCCATACCTGGTGCCATCATGGGGGAGTCGCTTTCGACCTAAAGAGGCGGGGAGTTGCCGGAGTTAGGGCGCGAGGTGATTCTGAGGAGGAAATTGATTGCTGGATTATTTTTTGGAATTTGTTTTTGGTCTCTTGAGGGTTCGATGGGAGTCGAAGGGGGATCATCGAAAGGTTAGTTGGGGTTCAACGGAGATTGACGAAGGGGTCGTCAGGGGTGGCGTGAAGGTGTCTGAAGGGTGATCAAACGGTCACGAAAGTGAACAGCACGTAATTCGAGCTGTCACAATCGCTTAGCTTTCGCTCGCTGCAAATCCCGGCGTGTTTCTATCCATTTGACGTAGGAAAGCCCCTCCAATCGCGATATCGAACGAATGGAGGGCATCCTGTTGCCCATTTTCGTCGGACGACGTTGACAATCCCGAATTATCAGGTAAATTGACATGCAGCAGGTCAGCCTCTCCTCAGTCTTGCGGGGGATTCCGAATGAAATGAGTTGAAAACCCATTGAATGGTGATGTAATTGTCCCCGGATGACGGGTTCTTTTTGTTTTTTGGAGGGTCCACTTCGCACTTGAGGGGTGTATATATGTGAAAAAGGGGGAGCATGAGATCAGGCGTTTGCAACAGGGTGCGTGGTGCCGCCGATCTCGTCGTAGGACACCCCTCCCTATTACTGGCTACGAATGTAATATAGAAATCGTTATGGCCATTTCTTTATTGAACAACCTAACCGGAGTTCACAATGGACACCTTGTATGATCTTTTGAAATTTCTCCACGTGATTAGCGTTGTCTTCATGTCTATCCCGCTGTTCAATCTGATTGTCGTCAATGAGCGAGCCTCATTCGGGCCCACTTTCCAATATTATGCTGACCGGTATATGGAGAACATTATCCGGCGTGGCGCTCACCGATGTTTCGTATTCCAATTAACCGCGCTCATAACTGGAGTATTGCTGTTATTACTTGGTCCTCTTGGCGTTGAATCCATCTGGACTAACTGGATTATACTTGTGAAGACAATCCTGCTCTTTGGTCTCATGGGTTTGCTCTCATATGTCCACTTGGTCATTCAGCCGAACATCGAAGCTCTTCTTGCGGATGCAAGTCCTGACTCCGTTCTGCCTGCGGAGTTGATGACTCAACTGAAGCCCTTGCGGGTCCGTCGTAAACGATTGGCAACATTCTGCCTTTTTGTCTTGATCACAATCATCATTCTCGGAGTACAGGTCTACGGACCGTTTGATCCAATCTTGACGCTCGGACTTGTTGCCTTGGCTGGACTGTTTTCTTGGAGAGCCAATAAGACCCTCATACGTTTCGGATGGATTTGAAGTCAACCGTACTGAAAATGCCCCACGCTCCCACGGGACCGACCAACCAGAAACGGCACATAACAAGCGGCAAACCGCCGCCCGTGGGAACCCGAGATCGCCGAGATCCTCGATGCGCACTCCTCGGTGATCGCCGTGACTTCCGGTCATCTCCACTTGACCGGCATGTCGCTCCATGGGCGAGTCCCGCAGATTGTCTTTGCCGGGACGGCATCATACCCCTGGTCAGGGTTTCATGCCTCTCCGATCTCACCTTCACGGTTCCAGACACAATAGTCGAATCCCGTTCATTCGTAACGGTTTGACAATGCTCGAGGTTTTCACGAATACTTCATCTAGCAATGGAACGAGGAAGCGCATATGAAGCCCTGTGGACTACCAGCAACGGTGCTCGCCTGTGCCGCCGCTCTTCTCTGCGCCCTGCCCGCCCCGGGCAGCAGTCAGCCGGTACTCAAGGTCATGACCTACAACATCCAGGGAATGCGCCCTGGCAGCGACCCCGAAACACGCCTCTACCACATTATCGAGAATCTCAAGCGCATCGATCCAGACATTATCGGACTGCAGGAAATCAATGAAACCCTTGGCGGGAACGGCCTCGACAACCAGGCCAGAAGGATCTCTGAAGCGCTGAGCAGTCATTTCGGGATTCCCTACTTCTGGCATGCGGTGGCAACCCACGAAGCGTGGTGGGGCCAGTTCACGGAATCGATCGGCATCATGACCAAACACAACATTCTGGCAATGGATGAGAAGAGTCTTGTGAGCACGGACTTTCCTCGCAAAGTCTACTATAATCTCATTGATACTCCCCTTGGCGCGGTGCATTTCTTCACCACCCATCTCTCTGCCAACGAACCGACCATCGGCGCCCGGCAGGGTGCCCAGGTGAAGGCATTTGTGACGGAGAAGGAGATCGGCTCGGGCGCCATCGCATCAATCGTCACCGGAGATTTTAACGGCATCCCAACGTCTGATGTGGTGCGGTTGTTCGTGGCGGAAACCGACGATTCCTGCTACATCGATACTTTTGCCGAGACCAATCCCACTCTCCCAGGGTACACCGCCCCTGCCGGCGCCGCTGACGCACGCATCGACTACGTTCTTCTCAAGCGAACCGGGCGCCTGATGCCCGTGACGTCGATCGTGGAATGCGATCTCCCGTATCCAACAGACGCCTACTGCTCCGACCATTACGCCGTCGTGAGCACGTTTTCTACACCTCGGCTCGGGTATCCCCGTTCCTTGATGCACAATCCCACTCTGGTCGGACGTTCCGACACCGTGGACCTTCAACTCACAAGCCTCTCGCTCGAGCCGGTGACTGTTCTCAGCGTGATCCCGCAGACGGGCGAGTTTGAGGTGCTGCCCGGCCCGGCATTGCCAGTAACGCTCACGACGCGCGGCGCATCCGTGACCCTCCGGATCGTCTTCTCGCCCACGCGCGAAGGAGAGATCACCGATACAATCACGGTCACCACCGATGACCCTCATTGGCCGACGGCAAGGATCCCCCTTGGCGGCATCGCCGTGGGCACACTCACGCCTGCAGCTCTCGGGCCGTGCTTCACGATCTCTAGAGGCCCCGGTGGAGATCTTCTCGGGAAACTTGATCTGGTCACCGCAGTGCCGTCGACGATCGGATCCATGGGTTTTGCCGGAATGACAGGACTTGCCGTATGTCCGACGACGGGGGATCTTTATGCGGTGAGGCCAGACTCGCCCCAGAGCACGCTTGTCCTGGTCAATGCTCAGACCGGCGCTGCCGTGTCAGGAGGGAAGCTACCGATCGCCTCATTGCGCACCATCGCGTTCGGCCTGGGTGACACGCTCTATGGCGGGACAACGACAGGTCGTCTCGTGCGTGTCGATCTCCGCCAACGGAGCGTCTCCGACATCATGAATTTTAATGGGATGGGCTTCGGAGGGATCTGCTATGACGCCCGGCAGGGAAAGATCCTCGCAAGTACATACGTGCCTCCCTTTACCAATGACAGTCTCTATGCCATCGATCCCCGCAACGGGGCCTCGACACTAGTCGGCTCGACCGGCTTGTGGATTGTGACTTCGTCGCTCACACTTGACACAACGGGAGCGCTCTACGGCTTAACCGGCACAGCTGCCAACCTTCTGGTACGTATCGACAAGTCCTCAGGTCTCGGTGAACCTGTGAACACCGATGCGCTCGAGAACTATGCTGCTCTCGCGATCAGACCAAAGCCACACGGAACCACATCTGTTGACCCGGGGCCCACCGCCCCGATCCGGTCGGGGCTTCTCGGCAACCATCCCAACCCGTTTAACGGAGGCACGCGCATCATCTTCAGGACCGTGCGCGAGGACCGTGTGGTGCTCGAAGTGTTCAACATCCTGGGGGAACTCGTTGGGACGCTCGTTGATGATATCCGTGCAGCCGGAACCTATCAGATAGATTTCCGCGATCCGACGCTCGCCGGTGGTGTCTATGTATGTCGTCTGCGCACCGGCTCCCTCTCACAGGCAGGGAGAATGCTGTATCTCAAGTAGCTCCAATTGCGTCATTTGGTGCCCGGCGTGGATCACGTCATCAACTTTTGCACAAGTCCGATGCCGACCGGTGTGGTATCAGGCGCGGGTTCCACTTTCCGTATCCGAAGGAAAGCGGAATACCATACGCAAAAGGAGGAGAGGGGGAAGGGGGTCGCGCCCCGTCACCAGGTCTGGGTCACCACCACACGCAGCACCGATTCATTGAATGCATCGACTATTTCGACATATTTGCTCCACTCGCCGTACACTTCCACCGTCCCGCCGGTCCACACCGGTAAAAGCGATCGGAGATAGACCCCCGAACGCATGACCGCGTCGCGGGAGAGAGATACACCCGCGGTCGTCTGCCAATTGCGCGGCGTGGAATACGTTGCGGAGATATCCCAGTTGACGATGGTCGAGATCGAGGAACCGATCCCGGTGTTCAGAAGTCCCGCCGCCAGATTGAGCGACAACGGGACCACAAACCCGACGCTCTGGAAGAACATCGCATTGCGCGAGATGTACCGGCCACCCGGAAGCTGGGTCTTCCCCTCATGATAATTGATGGAGAACATCGTGGACGACATGAGCCCTCCGGCCGTCCGGAACGTGTACCCCGTGGTACCGTTGACTGCAAGGATGTCACTTTCGATGTTCAGGCTGTCCGCCATGATCCGGCTCACCTGCGACAATGGGGCATAACTGATCCGGAGGTACGGCAGGTTCCGGAAATTCAAAGAGAGCTGAGCGCCAAAGGCATCGACCGTGGTTCGGTATGCCTTCGTATCCGAAAGGTTGTCCTCGTCCCTCCTGTAGAACGCTCCCACCGAAAGTTGGCGTTGTACAAAAGATTGTTCTGCTTTTCCCTCGAAGCGCATGTTGTCCTTCCGCAGATACGGAACACCGGGAGACGCATAGCCAGCACCAACACGTTTGAAACTTGTGGAGACGGAAGTACCGCTCTCTGGAAACCGGTACCTGCCATCGAAGCTCAGGGCTATGTCCGCAACACTGGTGAGGTTGGCATCTGTCAACGATCCGAGCCACGATGGTATGTCGGATTCAGCAGGCCCTGGCGCCTGGATATCGGCAGTCAGGACCGAGTATGCCACTTCGCCGCCGATGTCGAGGCGATCATCGAACAGGAACAAACGGCCATCGACACCAATAACAGCATTCTTTTGCGGGGTCACCGGACGGTGAAGAGAGTCACGCGTAAGCGACCCGGCATCATCCGCACCGTACACCGCATTGATGAACAGATGCGTGTCATCCTTCGCACCGATTCCGACCCGCCCCGCCGCAAGAGTTCGCCGGTATGCGGCTTGCTCGAACGCTGAGGTCCAGGACTGTGAAGCTCCCACTGCCGTCTGGACCTGTCCCCCTGCAACCGCAAAATAGAATATGCCGGGTGTACATTCGAGCTGCAGCCCTGTCAGCGCGGTCCCATCCAGCGTGAGCCGGGAATACGAGGGATACGTTACACCCAGGACCACCGTTGGAAAGAGAGAGGCGAAGCTCTGTGTCGCCGACGCAAGACCCATCGCCTCGAGCTCATCCATGCGTGCCTGCAGGTCGGTTTCTTTCAGGTCCCGCAGTTCCTGGAGCTTCGTCAGAAGCGCTTCGGGGTCCTCCCCTCCGGTCACCGAACTCCCGAGCGACCGTAGCGAGTCCTTCGCGGCCTCCGGTGTCAGTCCGGCAAGGCGGTCCTGGAGCGCTGAGAGATCCTGGATGCGCCCATCGATGCGCCGGCGGATCTGATCCTGGAGGTCGCTCCTGCTGAGTCCTATGCTGAAGGCATTGATGTGCTGGAGACTGCTTCCCTCCTCCGTTGTCGCGAGTGCCTGTATCGACAACGGAAGTCCGTACACATTCAGTACGGAACTGAGGTCCCATCGAAGAAACGCGGGCGGCAGTTCCTGTCCGAAACCCTGACGGTTTGCGGTCTGCCAGGTCAGATGACTGACACCGTTGAACTGCACGGGACGGTCGCTCTGCGCATGCACCGGTGCCACCAGCACGAGGAGGCAGCAGAGCGCGAAGAGCAACGGGACAAACGGTGACCGGCTCATGCGATCCTCGTCAGAGTTCGATAGCATCGGCATACACCAGGCGGGTGACTCTCTCGCCAGCAGCATCATGGTGCACTTCGAATTCACGGACAGTGATGCGGTACTGTTTGCTGCCTTTGGCCACGGGCTCACTCAGCGTGATCTCCCTCACCCAGCGCATCTTCGTCTCATGCAACTCCGTGGGAACCATACGGTCAGCCGCGTCAGGCTCATCGGCCGGCCCGGGGATCATGGTGCCGGAGACCGGGATCCACGTCAGGTCCCCCTCCCCGACCTTCTTCTCGAGTGTGGCAGTGAGGTACATACTCCTGTTCAGCGCCGCAAGGGGCTTGACCTCACCCGGATACCGGCTGGCATACACACCGGCGACCTGCACGGTGATCTTCGTGTCCGTGTCGAAGGTCACTGCTGCAACCCGGTCGGGCACCACCTGCATGAAATCCGTCAACACGGCGCGTGATAGATGGGCATTCACAATGGAATTCGGCTGGAAGCGGACGAGCGCGAGACGGACGAACGGGAAGTACGCCTGACCCGGATCGAGGACCACATCCGTGAACCAGAGGTTGCGCTCCTTGTCGAACACCGGTTTGTATCCGGCAACATGCAGCGGGACCCCTGCTCCGATATTCGCCGTACCGACAGCCAGAGGAAGTTCCTCCAGTGTCACATCCACCTGTTTCCGCTCCGTGTTCTTGAAATCCGCCAGTGTCGGCGCAGCCTTGATCGCCCCACCGGACCTGACGATGGGATCGAGGCCCCACTGTGTCACGTACGGCCGCAGACGGTTGTCGTCCGGATCGTTCTCATCGAGCGGCTTGCCGCCCGGACGGACGACAACACCGAGGAGCTCGCCGTCGCCCGAGGAGAACCATGGCCGCTCCAGGAACACTCGAATTCCGCCCCCGCATCGCCTGCTGATGATGGTCCGGGCATCCTCTTTCCGTTCCCACTGGAAGGTCGGAACACAATACTTCACCTTCGGTGCATGTGGACGTGCCGAATTCAGCACCACCGCTTCGACGGACCGGTCACGGGTGAACGGGACGGGGGTTTTCGCCTTCTTCAAGTCGCCCGCAGTCGGAAGCAGATCCAGAAAACATTCGCGGAACCGCGAGACCGCGACAACAGTGTATCTCACCTTCCTATACTTCGTATCGCCAAAATCATGCCGTTGGTCCGCGTGTGTGGTCGCATCGAGGTTCACCGGGCTCTGAAGCGCGGGAGCGGGTGTCGCGCTTACCGGCGGCTGTGCGCCGGGGAGGACCAGCGCCATGCTCACCTGACCGCCGGCTTCCTTTCCCGGAGACTGGACCGCAACGTTCTGGTCGCCAATCAACACCGACTTGTCAGTCTCCTTCACCGGCAGGGAGAAGGCCTGCCCTTTGCCATCCACCATGGCCCACTCGGACATGGTGATATCGTCAAACGGTTCGCTCCATTCGGCGCGGACGTCGAACCGATCCGTGCTCCGCCCATGCACACCGATCTTCCCGTGGATCATCGCGAACGTCGCACCATAGGTCTTGATCGGGACCCATTTCTCAACAGATGGTTCAAGGAGCGGTTGCTGCACAGCATGCACGATACGCAGCTCGCGATATGGCGTAATCATCCAGTGCTGGCCCTTCTTCGCTTCCTCTTTCACCTTGGCCGAAGCGGCGGTGGATGTCTCCCCAACCCAGCTGGCGATCCCGAGCAGGTTTGCTCCGGCATCATCCACATACGAACTGTACCGCACGGTCACCACGCCGGCCTTCGGGACCTTCACGATCACCAGCGTATCGGCACTCTTTTCGACTGTCACAGCATCCGTGTGCTCCTCGACTCGGATCCGGAAGGAGCGCACATTCGGCCATCCCGTGCCGCCCGGGAGAAACTCAAGATATTGCACCGGCCCGACCGGGAGACCGTTCCAGAAGAAAGACAGTGCAACCCCACGCGCAAGGGGATCAGGAAGGTACGGCACCGTTACAGTCTCTCCGGTGTAGATCTTTGCAGGGAATCCTTCGCGTGATACGATCAATGCATAGGCATCGGCGGCGGAAAGCCCGTCGAACCTGCCGTGGTACTCTGCCATTTGTTGACTGCATCGGGGTGCGAGGACATGACGCTCCGGGACCGGGTCGTCCAGGTCGTGCGCACTGAGATACGCGGCGACCGTCGCATCATAGTTGCTCCGGAGAATGACACGCTCCACAGACTCGCCGGGCTTGGCCGGCGTGCGCAACACCACAGTGGGCGAAGCCGCCGGTTCGAGCCGGAGATAGGTCGTCTCGCGCGTTGCAATGGACACATCGTTCACGGGAAGCTGCGTCAGATCTCTCCCGTTTCCGGCGAGATCAGCGATGCGCGCCCGTAAACGGTACTTCCGTCCGAACCGAAGCCGCGGCAGGGTCCCGCTCTCTGCTTCCGTGGTCGCGGACAACTTCGTGAAGGTCACAGGCGGATTATCATTGTTCTCCACTTCGTCGAGATCCGAGACCCGCTTGCCGGGCCGCGGCGCTACAAGACTCCACCCATCCCACCGGCAGATGTTTTCGCTCAGCCGCATTTCATCGGGACTCCCTGCATCGGTCTCACCGTCCGCGGGCGGCGGGGCGGTAAGAGCGATGCTCACATACCCCTCCGCGGTTTCGGCATGAGAGAGACCGGGCTTCCCGCCAAAGGATACGGTGGTCTTTCGTTTGCAGAGCGAAAGCCACTTCCCTGTCATGTCGGACCAGGCATCCACTCTGTATCCCCGCACCAGATCCTCAGCATACAGCCGCACATCTGCCTTGTCGGATTCCGACTTCGGCGGCGACGGGTTTGTCAGCACAGCAGGGTGAAGCTGGGCATATGTGAGATTGACGTTGTAGGCCGCCTGGGCGTCAATGCGGCTCAGTACTTCCCCACTATGATCACGGCGGACGAGGGCAATTCCCTGGGTACGCAGCGACGGCAGTGAAATGAAGGGAAGCATCGGAACAGCGCTTGCCTTCAGCAGGCCGGAAATCTTTTCCAGCCCGCCGGCCGACGCGAGCATCACGGGCTCCGGCAGTGCCTCATCCCACGACCCCTGTTCGATCGTTCCCATGAGCGCCTTGAGCTTCATCGCAGCACCGTCCACGTCCAGCTGGACGACATCGAATTTTGTCGGATCGCTCAGATCGAACACGCCGTTCTTGATCGCACTCACCCCCGGACGGGGTGCCGCGCGAAAATCATCCGTAGTGAGTGTGTATTTCGTTTTCGCCGAGAAATTCAGGCTTGCACTGTCCGTGAACACACTCTTCCAGTTCGCCTTTACCGCAACGAATGATGACGCAGGGATGCCCGTCCCGGCCGGAATGGTGATATCGATGACAAGGCCGAGTTTGCGCATCAGCTCGGGGTAATCTCCGAGGGAAGAAACCGCCTCATGGAACTCGACTTCGGGCAGCGTGGGGAACACTTTCCCGGGTTGCATCGGTTTCGCCGGGTCCATCGGTGTGTGGAACAGGCTGAACGCCATGAAATTCTTCATTGCGCTCTGACCATTCGTGAGGATACGCCGCGAAGCAGCCAGGTCCTTCAGAATGCTCTGGAGCCCGGCTGCAGCACCGGATTTCAACCGCATCCCGGGTCCTTTCACCAGCTTCTCCATGTTCCGCTGCATGCGGGCCCGGACCGGCGCACTCATCGTGTTCAGGGATGGCTGGACCATCTGGAGGGATTTGACATCAAGGCCCGGAGACACTGCACCGGGGGTCTTGCCGGTCGCCGTACTGCTCATGAACTCATAGAGAGAAACATCTTCGAAGGTCTTGAGCACCTCCTGAACCGGAGGATAGCTGCCCGGAAATCCGGCGGCTATGGTCGCATACTTCTCCTTGACAAATTGTTCGATCTCTTTCACCGGATACGAGAGAATCGGTACCTTGCCGAGTGATTCGATCGCATAGGGTTTCACGGGAGATGAAGATGTGAACATGGCCTGCCAGTATGCAGGGTCAAGCGATGTATTCCAGAGCTTGGGATCATCGAACGGTATCGTAGGACCATTCTCGAATTCCACGGACAAACGGAGGACGTCGCGAACATGTTCCGTCCATGCCAGGAATTTGGCAAAATCATTCAGGGTCTTCATGACGACGGGCACGGTTGCGATCGGCGTCCGGCGAGATCTAATCCGTACTCAGACGGAATGAGACGAACACGGAGAGTTTGAGCGCACCTCCGGTCGCCTTGCCGTTCGGGAGAGCCGTCCAGAGTACTGTTTGCGTGTTCATGTCAGGTCCCCGAATGATTATTCCGCCGTGAATGCGGCACGGTACCGCCCGTACTCATCCGCACTCGTTGTGTCCTTGAACAGCGGGTCGCCGGCCGACCCCTTGAATTGTCGCGACGTAGACATCGACACCGATTTGCTGAAGAAGGCGATCTCGATCTTCACCTTTACCGTCGCCTTCCCTTCCATCTTTCCGTTCGACGTATAGCTCAGACCCAGATAGAACTCCACGGAGAGCGTGATCAATCCAAGGATCGCCAGCGCCCCGCCCAGGCGGACATATGCCTCATAGTTCGTCGTGTCGGAGGACTTCATGTAGTAGAAGCCGCCCATCACGACAACCCCACCCTTCGCTACACCGAGGTTGAGTGCGATGGCTCCGCCGAACTCCAGGGATGCCTCGAGTACTTCCACTCCCCGCGGGGAAATGGAGATGCCGAAGAAACCGCCGCCGCCAAACAGTGAGACGGTGAGGAGGAATGGGTTCTCACGGGAACAGAAATCAAATCCGACATTCAACGGATTCCCGTTGAACGGGATCCCCAGTCTGGCACCAAGAGCGATATTCTGCAGACTGAAGGCGCCGACGGCAATCGTGGGAACGGAAACCGAATACCCGGCGGTCACCCCCGACGTGTTCACCTCGAGGAATGGCGGATCACTGAATCCCTTGGTGTCAACCACCGTCAGGATCTGATTCACGAAGGAGAGGGCGCCGATAAAGCGGAGGTCTTTGATCTCGACGTCCACATCCACCTTGTTCCCCGCTTTGATGGTAAAGACCGCCCGGTTGAATTCGATCGCCATGAATTCCTGGACCTTCGGCAACAATCGGAGTTCGAACTGTTTGAGCTCGCTCCGGACCGTCGCTACCGGGGCGGAACCGTTCTTCGGCACGCGCAGTTCCACGGTCACGGAGAGTCCGCCGGCGGGATTCTTCGGGACGAACACGCCGTCAAAGACCGCATCCGGAGAACCTGACGGCGCGACGTTTTTCTTCAGTCGCGGAGTCCAGGTCAGCGTCGTCCGCATGTATTCCGGACACGATTCCGTCACCATGCGTGGCATGCGTCCCGCTTCGGCTGCGATATCCGGGATCATATCGATCAACGTGTACAGCGGGATCCCGCCGAGGATCTTTGCGTCCGACAGCGCGGACTTGAAGTAGTCCATGGGGTCGAAGACGCCGGTTGCGACAGAAGACACACTTCCGCCAAAAGCACCGACCTTCCGCGACAACCCGGTGATGCCCAGCGAAGGAGTGACGAGTCCGCCTGACTTCTTCGAGTCTGCCGCGAAGTTGATCGCCAGTTCTTTCTTGAGCGAGACGAACACTTCGCCCTTGTTCTTGTTCCCGTCGAAGCCGTTCTGGATGTACGCAGGATCAAGCACGATGGTCTGTGCTGCAGCGGCGCCGAGAAGCTGTTCCGCCGGCGAGATGTGCACGGAGGCTTCTTCTATCGTTGGATAGAAGGGTGGATCGTTGCTGGACTGGAGCGCGGACATTCCGTTGATGTTCACTTCACCGCCGAACTGAAGCATCTCAGTTTCGAACGACGTGTCGCCGGGAGTGACCGGGTCCGCGAAGGCCACACGCTGGCCGCCGATGGCGCTCTTGCGCCTCTCTTTCCATTTCATGTAATCGGACAGCGCAGCGGCAGCCGTTGACCCGTCGAACGTGACGCCCCGATCCAGGAACAGGACCGGTGCTGTGAATTCCGACGGTCTCCCTTCCCAGTCCTCACCGATGCAGTGAAAACCAAACGGCGTGCCACCCACCAGGGGCCAGAATGCCGATTGCCCTTTGTTTGCGACATCAGAGTCTTCTGGCTTGTCCAGATTCGGCGTGATGAGGGTCGTGATGCGGATCCGACGATACGGCATCCGGCGGGCTTCGGACCCGCCGGGCAACGCGTTCTGGCCCGCACCGGGATAGATCTTCTCACGTTCCTTGAGGATGATATACATACGCTGACGAAGGTACGCCACCGGAACAGCCTTGCCGCCGAGGCCGAGTTTTCTGAGTTGGAACTTGCGTTCGGTGATCTTGATAAGGGACGCTTTGTGCCCGAACGGGAACAGGAACCCGGCGTAGACAACACGCACAAAGTGGTCCCGGCCCAGCGTTGCACGGTGGCGCCAGTGCTCAACGGACAGGCCGGGCGGGACAGGCCATGCCCAGTCGCCGACGACATTCATCCAGCCTCCGAGCCCCGAGAGCATCAGAAGCTCTGCATTCACCGGCACGGGCTCAAAGCCGGTGTCGTGGAACCCGGCCGTGAGGTGCACGACCTCGTGCCGGTCCTGCCGGTCGAGAGATGTGCGGTAGGGAACCATCGGCAGGTGACCCGGACCCTGATCGGGCTTTTCATTATAGTCCGGGGACCAGAGCGCACGCAATGTTCTGAGCTGCTGTGGACCATCGGATGAATTCCCCTGCGCATCACGGATCCCCAGACGCGTGTGCCACAATTCCACACGCCCGTCGGACAGCGACGGTTCCGTTCGATGCATCCAGGCTGCACGATCGTTGGGGGACATGAAAAGGGCCGACGGCAGTTCCAGGGATGTATCTGTCTCACCCGGGAGATTCGGCTTGAGAATCTGTCCCAGAAGTCCGGGAGAAATCGCTGGCGCAGCGGGTGCTAGGACACCGGTCAGTTCAACATTCGCAAGGATTTGCTGAAGTGAGGCGGCATGAATCGCCGCGAGATCGGGATCGGTATCAGCTTCGAAGGCAGCGGCATTTCGGAGGGTCTCGATGCGCTTGAACACCCATCGATCAGATTGGCCCGCGCTCATGGAGATCTGCAGCACTTTGATGTTGTCATCCAGTGCCTTGAAAGCACCTCGCGTGACGTTTCTCTTCGCCGGGGCCGCTCCGGGTGTGGTGTCGCGCAGCGCATCGCGCGCTGCACCGGCGGCCTGACGCGCCCCGGATACGCCGCTCCGGAGTGCGGCACGATTCTGAAGCATCGTAACATACGATTGCTGTTTCTTCGTCAAGACGGAAGCAGGGCCCGTGACATTGAGAGGCAGGGTCCGGCACGCCTCGAGGAGCCCTTTCAGCGTGTATTCGATCGGCGCAGCATTATTGGGCACCTTGAAGACCAGCCGGCTCGGCCCCGCGATCTGCGACGGCACCGGAGGGTCGGGCGGGTTCTCGTCAGAAGACTTCCCCTTGTCCGGATCCGCAGGTTTGCCCGGTGAATTCGTGACGGGGAAGTTTTTGTTGTCCGTTTCGAAATACGCTCTCTCCATGATATGCTGCGGAGGAAAATGTGCAATCAGGAACGCGGGCTTCGATGGATCATCCTTCACAAGCGTCTTCACCCCGCTCCCGCTTGTCTTCAGGTTGCGGAATTCGAAATCGATCCGTACAAAATCATCGGGACGGATGACCGATACGACCGAGTTCAATGCGAACGCATAGACGGGTGCGATCTGACCGATCTGCATCCCTGCATTCGCTTTCTTGACCTCCTGACCGGCGTCCAGCGAAATGGTCTTGGCTGACCGGAGAGGGGACGCATCCGCGATCGCATCCGGCAGGGGGAGCAGGGTCCTGCGGATCGACGGCATGCACCGGAGCGTGAGATCTTCTGCAGTGTGCCAGACACACTCGAAGGGAGTGCGGGACACATCCCCGGCCACCTCGATTCCGACCTCGCCGTTGGAAAGCCAGACCGGCTGCGGTGCGAGCGTGGCTATCACGGAGTGCTCAACGATCCCATTGTCGATGCCAACAGCGTACTGGGGGAACGAGAGGGGCAGCGTTCCGGTGAACCCCGGCGCCGGATGCGATAGAGAAGCCAACAGCAGTGCGCGATCTGCAGCCTGCCCGGCAACGATCACCTGGCGAATCCCGCCCCGAGCCGGGGCCGCGCATTCGATCTGAATGACGTCGAAAGATGCAGGACCGGTGACAAAGCTCACTGCCGAGCGACCATTGACCGAGGGGTGCACCGACCAGGGACCGTCTCCCCGGCGCACCAGCAGGACCGTGCGCGAGCGCGTCGGTGCCTTCAAGAAGCTTCCGTCCCCCGTGCCGGCAAGACGGATCCCGGTTAATGGCGACCTTGTGCGCATGCCGGGTGCAGCGAGGTCTGCGAACGTGTCGCCGTCACAGTCGAAGGACCAGCGTGGCGTGAACACGGCAGAGAAGGAACCGTTGAGATGGAGGGCGCTGGACGGACACGAGAACGCGCAGATATTGTCGAAGGCACCTGCGAGGCGGAGAGGTTCAAGACCTGCAAGCCAGCGTTCGAAGCCCGCTTCACCTTCGCT
This sequence comes from uncultured Bacteroidota bacterium, assembly GCA_963714855.1. GTDB lineage: Bacteria > Bacteroidota > Ignavibacteria > UBA10030 > UBA6906 > JAGDMK01. The sequence goes on from CAVQPT010000004.1 coordinate 57,380, forward strand.
CGAACCAAGAGCGAACTGCATACGGAGGGTGGACCCGAGAAGGGCTGGCGTGATAGTGGCATCAACGTCGGCCGGCAACAACGTGCCGGGGAAGAGCGCTCCGGTGAGCAGGATGTGTATGACTCCGTCCTTCCGCTCGTACTCCAGGCGCGGGGCACCTGCGAACATCCGGACGTCGATGACCCAACGGTTCTGCGAACCCTGCCGGAAGGTGACACGTCCCCGCTCGGCGCGCACTTCGTATCGGTCAAGAAGAAGTGCGCTGGCATTCTTCAGCCCTGGTGCAGTCACCACCGCAGCAGACCCCGCCATGCCAAGCCAGGCACGACGCGAGAGAGACCCGGTAGCGGACTTCAGCCCGGATGCGGAGCGAAGGGCCGGGATGTTGAGGCAGGAAGTGTTCACGCGCGTATCCCTCTACTGATTGGTCAGGGTGTTTCGGAACAGGATCGGAGCAATTCCTGCAGCACATCAATTTGAACGCCAGGGGGTTTTTCAACGAGCTTTGCGCTCAGAGGAACGGCCGGCTTCGGGGGCTGGTAGGTGAACTCCCAGACCTCGCTTTGTCCCGCCACCTGATCGAACAGGTAGACAACGACCATCCACGCATACCTGTGACCGGTCTGCAATGGGCGTGCGTGGGGTGGATATTGGAAGACGGAGGTCCGGAGATTTTCCGCTTCGAACCATGCGAGATTCCGTTGCATCGCTGCCTGTGCGGGTTGACGGCCGAGCATCTCAACGATCCGCAGACGGTACCCCATCCGGATATCCGGGCGCCCTGCGCCACCCCAGGTCCACGTGAAGACGGGCAAAGGCTCTTCCAGGACTGATTCATTCACCGGGGTCAACAGGATCGGCGCAATGGTGTTTTCCACACGCTGGTCAACACAATCCGTCGCAAGGACACCGCCCGTTGCCGCGGAGACCGGGGTCACCGCGACACAGATCGTGTAGTCCCCCGAAGGGAATTCCCCCGTGCGGGTGACGGCATCACGGTACCGAATGATACGATACTGGGTCTGGACCGGTGAGAGCTGATTCGCTGTTGCCGCCGTGAAGCTCTTCATCCCCGGCGGGAGCGAAAAGACGGACGAGGTCGCCGTGAGGACCAGTCCATCGTTGCCGTTTACAGTGACGGTCGATACGAGGCGGACGCTGAAGGTAGTGCGTGTAGGGTTAAGAAGATCAACTTCCCAGAGGTCGGAATAGCGTAGCTGATTGGGGGGAGGCTGGCGCAACCGGACCGTCACGGGTTCCTGCGCGTGCAGGGTTCCCGTTGCGGCGGCAAACATCACAATCTGAATGAGGCAGACCAGATGCCGCCATCGGCGCGACAGAGGTCGGGTCATAGAGGATCCTCCGCGTAAAGTAGTACTACTTAAGGAACGCCATGACAAATGTCAAGTCCTCCCTGATACCTTGTCTGTTTGGGGGTCAGGTCAAGTTCGCGACAGCGCGTCCTGAGGACGCGCAGTCAGGGTCTCCTCTATGACAACGAGGTGAGGATCGTCCTAGTCTCCGGGCGCGAAGATGACGCAGAGGGCACCGAATGGCTGAAGACGGAGCTTCACCCGCGATCGATCATCTGCGTGCTTCTCCACTGCAAGCCGTCGTTCACTGCCATCGGCAGGATCAAAGACTTTCGCCTCGCCGCCAGCGCAGAAGGTGAACCACCCATCGTATGCCAACGACGACACGTTCACGAGAAAGTACGCCGGACCCTCGGGTCTCACGATGGTTGTGCAGAGGAGGTTCGGGGAAGCAGGATCGGCCACACACTCCTGCAGGCGCCGGGACCGTACAAGGTACTGAAGGCCTGGCAACCCGACAGTTAATTCCCCAAGAGCGCCCGCATCGCGCATTGAATGCACCAGATCCCTGATGCGCGCATCTTCGGTGGGCCCCTCCGCGGCGTAGTGCGGGAGAAGCGCGGAAGCCAGAACAGTTCCGTTCTTCTCGGCGAATGCCGAAAGAACCTCCATAGTCCGCACATGGAGTGTGTCCGCAGGAGGAAGGAGGAGAACATCATACTGCCGCCATCCCACCGCCAGCGTGTCCCCCTCGACGCGCGCCTCCGCAAGACTCCCTTCGTCCACGACATCGAAGTCGATCTGAGACTGGAGCAGATCACGGCAGAGGCTCGCAAAGCCTTCGTCAATCTGACGGACGACGGGATCAGGATGCGGTTCGTACATCGAGCGATCGGACGGCTTGAAATGGGCCCAGAGCGAGGTGATCGGATAGAGAACGGCGACACGGTTCGAAATGCTCCCGCTCGTGAACAGCTGGTGCAGCCGCGTAACATACTCCGTATACCGCCGGTAGTCTGCCGGAGCAAAATCAGTCGGCTTCATCTCTGTTTCCGGTGCGAACGAGAGACGATAGTAGCTCAGGATCTCCGTCACGCCGAAGGAGAAGAGGATACCGGCAGTGCAGAGCATCTGCTCAATCGAGGCCGGGTGGCGGTCCATATGACCGAAGAAATCGCTGATCTCGCACATCAGACGGCTTTTCCCCTGCACGCGAGCCGCGGAACCCGCAATTTTCGGAACAAGGAAATACTCCTTTGCCATGATCTTCTCCGGGTCGGAGAGGATCATATCGATTCCCGGGATGTCGAACCTCCCATAGCACCGAAACGGGCTGCCGTTGAAATCCGTCTGCCAGACCATGGTCTCCTCTCCGAGGAGGTGCCCGCTCGATGCAACGTTGTGGGATTTGCACCAGGTTTGGAGCTGTCCGAAGTATGTTTCCGCACAAAGATCGGCGACCATCTCGTAGAAATCGCACCGGACCTTTCGATCCCTCTCGTCTACATCTACGAAAAGGTGTTCCCTGTTCGGCAATAGCTCATACCCTGTCCGGGCGCGGAAGATTTCCGGGAGGCGGCTATGCCAGGGGAGTGTCAGCGGATAGGTCCTCTCTTTCGGGATATACGCGGAGATGAGCGACGGTTCGTCCGTGAAAAAGGCTTCCACGTACTTTCCGATCGGCTCAAGGACACGGGCATACCGGTCATGGGTGACAGCGATAAATGTTTTGACCGCCTCCGGATCGAGAATGTTGATGTAGGGGCGCTTCCGGTAAAAATTCTCCGTTGCATGAGTGGCTTCGTAGAGGGTTACGACTTCGTAGTGGACATGCCCGGCAGTGTCTTTCGTGCGGATGAGACCCCGGGCTTCTCCCTCGGGATATTGCTCCAGCACCCGTCCGCCCGCCGCACCGCTCGGATATCCCTCTTCATCGTAAATCCAGACTCGGAGCCCGGCATCATGGGCGATTGTGACGCCCAACTTGAAGACATCCCACGCCTTCTCATCCTGAAGGTAGCTTCGCAGGCTGACGTTGGTGACCAGGCCGCCGAGCCCCGCCTCCTGGAGGACGCGGATCTTTTCCCGAATCGACTCCTGCGTGGTACCGGCCCAGGATTCAAATGCATGGACGATTTGAAGCGGACGGTGGGCATTGAGTTCCCTCTCTCTGTGGCTGTTCATGATGCGCTTTTCCCTTTCCCCCTCTTGACATGCAATGGAAGGATGGCCGTAGCGGTCATGACATTACCTCCTGTTGAGCGATCCGGTACGTACGCTAGTGAGAAGACGACTCAAGATGTTCACGCAGACATTGGGGAAGACGGAATCGTGCGGAAGCTTGTAGCAATGCTATTACCCATTTGCGGAGAGCGAGGGATTCGGCAAACCACTTTTCTATCTGATCTGCATTCGGCGATTTCGGCTTTCTCGATACACTTTTCGCCGATTTCGTTCCCCCTGTTCCCTCCATATCCCCACAGTTCTCCAAAAAGTTGGCACACTTCTGACACGCATCCGGTGCCAACGAATGGTGCGAGTAGTCTACTCTACTTGCCGATGAAAGTCAAGACTGTGGGGTAGACTTGTGGCTCGATTTTGGCACTCGTTTCTTTTTCTGAGATGTTGCCCGTTTCACCTGAAACGTTCCAGCCTTGATTGCCGCGTCGATTTCCTCCTTCTGGTATCTGACCGCACCGCTCAACTTCGAGTGTGGTATTCGCCCTTCGCTGGTCCACTTGCGGATAGTCTTCACCTCAACCTGAAGGTAATCAGCAATCTGTTCCGCGGTCATGTATGGCGGATAGCTCCCGGACATGCTGCCATCGGAGGTTTCGCCGAAGGGAGCCATGGATCTCTTAACGATTGATTGACGCCAAACTGGATCATCCGGATACGTCGTGATCTTCCGGTAGAACCCATCAATATCTTCTACCAATTGGCCGCTAACATTGATCGACGATCGACGAGTCGGATTGTAGAACGAATATGTGATCGATTCGTTCGTGTTCGCATAAACGTCAACGACAATCTCCTCAGGCTCGACTATCAGGTTCTTCAGCCGGTAATGCGGGCGCAGGCGAAGTAAATACAGACCCGACTTCCCTACCTCCGGGATGACTTTGAAAACGCCCCCTGACGAAAAGAATTGGATCGATTCTACGGATTCGGATTCCAGGTGTTCGGGTGGAGGGAGCATCTCAGACAGTGACGCCAGATGGTATGGTGACTCGACGGGCGTCTCGTAACGCAATCGGATTTCACCAAACGACGTCCCCCAGTCGATATGGAAGAGGATTTCCTTCAGCTTGATGGGCATTATCGTATCCCCACTGGCGATAGTTGTTCTGCGCACGCAAGGTTCACTAGGCCGCGTTTTGCGGCACTCAATTTCATCTTGGCGCCTGGATCCGCCCCTCCGTTCACTTCATCAACTGATTTGACCGTTTAGATGGCGTTAGTTGTTGAGATACTCAACTTTACTTTGGTCGTCACTCACGGTTTTGAGATTTTGTGCGAATTCCGGTGACCAAAACGCCGGTTCCAATAATCATGATGTAAATGCCAGTCATGGGAGATAAATCAGACCCAAAAGACATAACAATGAAGACAACTCCAACAAGTTCTATAACAATACCGCCCACTATGAAAAGCATCTTTTGGTTTTTCAATAAAGCCTCCTGTTTCAGCGTTCAGCAAGAAGGGAACACCATTTAAGTATACGGTTGCCAGAGAACACCGCTCTCTGGGTTGATTAGATGTGTCCCAAAACGCCTAGAAAATGAATCTTTGCTTGCGCATAAGGTCTCGCCGCACCATGCACCCCAATGCGAGCGCTGACAAATACCCCGCGCCATCCGGGCGCGAGCAATGGAGTGAGCGAGCTCAACTTACATTGGCCGTCTCTGTACTTCAACACCTTCCCAATTCAAGACCTCCACGAAGAGCGAGCGATGTGGTGCCGGTTGTTCGCTGCAGTGGCGCCCCTCCCATGACATAGGCCTACTACCGTTTCTTAATCGAGTCGATGAATGCAACGATGGCATTCAAATCAGCAGCAAAGGCGTCGGGAGTAGGGAACAGTATTGGTGCCTCCTCGGGTTGAGAGTGCTCGTACCGAGAATACTTGGTCATCATATCATCGACAAACTTGCAGTCGCCGGGAGTGATTTTTGTTAGATGCTCGAGCTTGCCCTTGGTTCTGACTTCAGCGCTGAATCGACGAACAATGCCATTGAGAAGTTCGAGTTCGACAACCTGCTCGAGTAGTATTCGAATATCCCGGCACAGAGTCTTGGCGTAAGATTCATAGTGGGCATCGCTGGTTTCATGAGCCTGTCTTGCCGCCTTGAGTCCGTCGTTCAAGAGTTTGTTTGCGGTTTGTCTAGGCTTCAGGTTGAGTGCTAGATCTGAGATCTCACCAGTCCTAATGCTGCTTAGAGATACTACGTTGCTGGAGACGGCCTCCTTATCACCATACTTTTCTAGGAGGCCAACCAGGGAAAGGCGATGCGTGAAGACGAGAACTTGTCGCCCCTTGCTAAGGGCCACCAAGCGTTGTGCGGCAGCTTCTTCGAATACGTGATCGAGCGATGATATCGGATCATCAAAAACGAACGTTGTCTTTGCTCCACGGCCTTCTGTGTCGGCAAGGAAAGCAGCTAATGACACAATGCGAAACTCGCCTTCACTGAGGATATCCGAGGTGTTCACTTGCCTTTTTGCATCGCGCAAAACTATGCGGTGATAGACTCTGCCAACTTCCGCCCTCGTCTTGCGTATTTCAGCCTTCAAGCCTCCGGCGTTGAGGGCCTTGAGTTCATCGTTAAAGCGACGAATGTATGCGTTGGTAATTAGCTCTTCCGCAATGCTCGACTTGCGGCGGGAAAGCGCGACTGTATTGGTCAGGTCTTCAGCTAGATGCAAGTTGTGTACTTGAATGAGGCGAGCGATCTCATTGTCTATCGCCGACCGTTGCTGATTTAGCCACTTACGGGTCTCGAGCTCCCGCCGCTCGCTTTCAAGCTTGGGGCGGTTTTGACCCTTGGCATCCTCGTCACAGGCGTGTGCTTTCTTTTCAAGATCAGACGATAGGAGGTCGAAGTCAGTGAAGAAATCATCAGATGGAAGCGCAGTTACCTCACCTAGGGCGGCTGCGGAAAGAGATGAGGTTCTGCGGGCAAGAAGAGCAGTTTCATGGAGCATAATCTTGTTTCTGAGCGCATCGTCAATGCCTGACACCGAGTCGATCCTTGCTGTAAGGAGATCGTCAGGCAAGACTTGAGAGAACTCTGACTCGAGTTCTCCGACGCGTCGCTCTGCCTCGTTGGCTTGTTTCTGGAGCTCGCTGCACACGAATCTCTCAAATGATTCAAGTCGTGACTGGGCCTGTTGGTCAAGTTCCCTTTGGCACAAAACACATCGAGCGTCCTGGCCGACATTGGGAAACGGGACTGCAGCGTAGGCATGTACTTCGGAGTACTTAGGGGATGTTGCATTCTTAGTTGAACTTTGGTCTTGAAATAAGACATGGCGAGTAGTACTCTGAAGGTGACGACCGGTAAATCGTTCACCAAAGAAGAGGACTATCGCCATGCGTAGTACCAACATAGCAAATCCCACGGACGTTCTCAAGGACCATCAGCGCATTCTCCGTGGCCTGGAGGACCGTGTCCGAGGCATCGTGTTTAATCTTCTTTCGGATGCCCAGACGCATCTGTCGGCCGAACTGCACGGCGTGGCTCTGGAAGTCATGCAGGCCGTCATGGAGTTCGAGGTCTCGAGCATTGCCGGCCCGAAGGGCAAGCATCTCTGGGGCCGCCAGCATACTCGCTGGGGATACAATCCCGGATCCGTCGTGATCAATGGCACGAAGGTTCGTTGCCAGGTGCCCCGGGTCGTGGAGGAAGAGACCATGAAGGCCCGTCCCCTGACGACCTACGAGAAGTTCCGGCAGGCTCGGGAGGTGGTCAAACGTGCCTACCTGGATCTGATCCGCGGCATCAGCACACGGCGCTTCCAGGAGGGCGTCGAAGACTTCGTCGAGGCACACGGCATCAGTGCCAGCACCGTGAGCCGGCATATGATCAAGGCAACAGCCCAGAAGGTGGAAGAGCTGTTCACCCGATCGCTCTCGGCCGTGGATCTGGCGGTTCTGATGCTCGATGGCGTGGATGTTGGCGGTCATACGGTGTTGATCGCTCTGGGCATTGATACGCAAGGAGTTAAACACATCCTGGGGCTTCGCCAGGGGGCCACGGAGAACGCGGCCGTAGCCAAAGGACTCTTGGAAGAACTCGTTGAGCGAGGTCTGTCAGTTGATCGTCCGATCCTGGTGGTGATCGATGGCGCAAAGGCCCTGCGCCGGGCTGTGAACGATGTTCTGGGTGCTGATACCCCAGTGCAGCGCTGTACGGTCCACAAGAAACGGAACGTTCTCGAATATCTGCCGAAGGGCGAGCGTGCATGGGTCAGCCGGCGCATGTCGCAGGCATACGACGAAAGCAACGAACAGAAGGCGCGCACGATCCTGACCACGCTGGCCGACCAACTGCAGCGGATCAATCCTGATGCAGCGAAGAGTCTGCTGGAGGGTCTCGATGAGACGTTGACCGTCCAGCGTCTGAAGCTGCCGAAAGAACTACGGATATCGCTCAGGAGTACGAACATCATCGAGTCGGCAAACAATGGGGTCCGAGACCGGAGTCGAAATGTGAAACGGTGGCGCGATGGCATACAGGTCGAGCGATGGACGGCAGCGAGCCTGTTGGAGACTGCTCGGTCCTTCCGCCGCATCAGAGGGTGTGACCACATGCCGGTCCTCGTAACTGTGCTCGACAACTATCGCAAGCAAGAAACAGAAGCAGCGTAAAACCACAATGCGGACGTCACCTCAGAACTCGTCAAAGAAAATCAACTGAGAGTGGAACTACCCCGAGTACTTACGAGCGGCCTCCCAGAGCAATAGCCATGTTTCAGAGCCAACACTTGCAAGAGGCGCGCCGTCGAATACCCTCTTCGCGTCTTGATCAGCTGCTTTACGTTTGATCTTGGCATCCAACTTCAACTCGATGTATGCGCGGCATCTGTCATCGGAATACGAATCGCGTTTCTGCTTGATTTCCATGGAGAGTTGCGCCAGAACCGTGCGCTGCCTTCGATATGCTATGGCTCTACCGGTTGGATTTGCTTCGGCGAGCCTTGTAATATGAGCTTGGAGAGCAAGCTCATCTTCCGGCGTCCAGCTGGTCCTTTGGGCGACTTCGGCGCTCGAGGTTTGATGCGATAAACTATTGTACCAAATCCCTGATTGAGCGCCCGCGCATTCGGGAGGCAAGTTTGGCTTGTTGGAGGCAAGTGATACGATCTTTGCCTGGATGCGATGTTTTGCGGCCTCACAAGCCGCGGTCAACAGAGTGAACAATCGCAAGACCCATGGCTCAAATGCGACTTCGTTTTCTTCGTTGACATACACAAGCCCGCAAGCTGTATCGTAAATATCAACTTCCCGAAGCTCAGGAAGCGGGCTTCCCGACCACGAAAGAGTCTTTGTTTGACTGTTGTCATTGATGGTGATCGTTGCGGATTGTTGTTGCGCGACGTCTTCGTAAATGTTGGCAAGGAGATCTCCAGGATTTCTGGTACCACAAGCATGCTTCAAAAGTCTCACGTAGCCGGACTTGCCGGCACCGTTGCGACCATAGACGACGCAGAGCTGCGTTGTGCCAAAGAGCAGTGGCTTTGAGGGACAGAGAGCATTGACACCCTTGACGTCCCCAAGCGATTCGAGGCGCAAAGGTGCAGTTGTTTCTTGGACTTGAAGAGAACCCGGCGGCAGGCCAACGAACGTGAAAGGCTGCCTAGTGGCTTCGGCCATCCATATCAGTTACAGTTCGACGAAGTCAGCGTCCGAAAGCTGGCCGACCTGTACCAATCGACGCGCAGCATCTTGAAGCCATTTCGGGCGTTCACGGAACCAGTTTTCGAGATCTTGGGAATTGAAAGCCACTCGTCCATCTCCGCTATATCCGAATTACGCACTCAATAACGTGGGGGCGCCATTGCAGCTAACGTTTAGGCACCGCGCACCTCCTTGTGAGCGCCTACCCACGAGCCCCCCTTTTCACATATATACACCCCTCAAGTGCAAAGTGGACCCTCCAATAACACCAAAAACCATCATCCGGCGACAATTACATCACCATCCAATGGGTTTTCATCTCATTTCAATCGGAATCCCCCGAAAACTGAGGAGAGGCTGACCAACTGCAGTTCAATTTACCGGAAAATTCGGGATTGTCAACGTAGTTGCACCAAATCGACTGCCAGAATGCCTTTCATTCGTTCAAAATCGCTATTGGAGGAGCTTTCCTAAGCCAAATGAACAGAATCACGGCTGGATTTGTTGAACGCGAAGGCTAAGCGATTGCGAGAGCTCGAGTTGCGTACTGTTCACTTTCGTGATCGTTTGGTGACCCTTCGGCTACCCTTTGTCAATCTCTGTCGATCCCCTACTGACCTATCGATGATCCTCCTTCGATCCCTTGAGAAGCCTCAATGGACCTGAATGCAATCCCAAAAAAATAATCCAGAAATCGAATTCCTATCTGGAAATCATCTCACACTCCTACCTCCGGCATCTCCCGGTCTCTTTACGTCGAAAGCGACTCCCCCATGATGGCACCAGGTACCGGTGATTCCGACGAGGCTCATTTGGGTCCTCTTTTCGGGCATAAGAGAGTAGACGTACATCTACTCACTAATCGGAGGTCCCATGTCCAACAATGCCGTATACAGCACCATGATCCGCGCCGGTCGCACGACCTATTTCCTGGACGTGAAGGAGGCGAAGAACGGAAAGCGGTATCTCTCCATCACCGAAAACAGGATCGATGGAGACGAGAAAAAGTCTCGTTCGGTGATCCGCATATTCTCAGAATCGGTAGCATCTTTCCAACAGGCGGTGAATGAGGCTTCGACCGCCATCAACTCGTGAGGAGGATTCAATGCAGATTGACAGGAAGTACAGAATCGAGAAAGCTGTCTCCTCGGATTCCACAAGGGAGGTTCTCCACAATGTGTTCATTTCCCGGCGTCATGCAATGGCAACCGATGGGAAGATCCTCGCAATCGTTCCAGTGCAAGCTGAGAAGGATGATGAGCCCGGGTGGTTGACACCTGACGCGCTGAAACATGCAAGAAGAGTGTCCGGCAAAGGGTTGGATTCGATTCGCATCGGCTTGAATGGAGCACAGATACTGCCCGATGGAACAGTTATGACACGGCCGGAGGAGAACAAACCACCGAGAGTCTATCCGCTTCTCCGAAAGGCTCATGAGAACAGGAAGTACCGAGATCGGGATCAACGCCGCATACCTGAAGGACCTGGCTGATGCCCTCGGGTCTGAGGAGATCGTACTCGAGTGTGGAGGAGAATCTGAAGCGATTCTCGTGCGGCCCATTCGAAACGGAGAAGGAGCCTTGGGCCTCATCATGCCGATTCGACTCAATGAAAGGAGGAATCAGTAGAGATGTCACACAACATCAACATCACCAACGGGAAAGCCATCCATGATGTATGTGGGTGACTGCCCCTTGGCATAAGCTGGGAGTAAAACTCCCCAAGCTCGCCACATCAACTGAGGCAATTGAGGCTGCTGGATTGGACTACGAAGTGGAGAAGAAGCCCCTCTTCTGCAAACCCAATGGCCGGCAGCTGGTAGAAGTACCGAAAGGTTTCTGTACAATTCGGACCGATACGGAAGCGGTCCTCGGACTCGTGGGAGAGAGATACACTGTGCTTCAGAACAAGGATGCCTTCACGTTCTTCGACTCGTCTCGTGGGATCAGAGGGAGGCAATCTTCGAAACAGCTGGAGCTCTGGGTCAAGGGGAGACCATCTGGCTTCTGGCGAAACTCCCCGGCTACATCCGGATTGGGAGGAATGATGAGGTGAAGAAGTATCTTCTTCTCACCAATTCCCATGATGGGAAGTCAATGGTCCGTGCCAAGCTCACACCTGTCAGAGTCGTGTGCAACAATACGCTCTCTGCAGCTCTCGAAGGAGCAGAGCAGGAAGTCCGGATTCGCCATACACCATCGGCAGTTGATCGACTGGCTGAGGCTCATAAGATACTCGGGCTTACCAACCAGCTGTATCAGGAACTGGATCTGATCTTCAACCGGATGAACTCCAAGCGAATCACCGAGCGCCAGCTGATTCAGTTCGTGAAGGAATTGGTGCCGGACAATGAGGATGCCTCGTTCAACACCCGCACGGAGAATATCCGTTCGAAGATCCTGGAGCTGAGCGAAACAGGGGCTGGCGCAGAATACTCACGCGGATCTCTCTGGGGTGCGTACAACGCCGTGACCGAGTACACTGATCACGTGCAGAGTGGAGCCATTCCGGAGAAGCGACTCACTTCGGTGTGGTTCGGGTCTGGTGAGAAGCTCAAGCTCCGGGCATTCGATCTGGCTCGTACCTGGCTGAACAACTGAACGCTCATCATACATACACTGGAGGCCAGCTCTCTCTCTCAAAGGGGCTGGCCTTCTTCATTTGATGAAAGGAGAAATCATGAAATTGCCGAAACCCACAACTGTCATTCTCATTCTCAGTGCAATCAGCGCTGCGGTCGAGGGCGTGCGTGTCGTTCTGGAGACCCGGCGGAGGAAGCCGTGACGGAGAGAATTGATTTCATAGCCGAACTTCTCAGGGAATCTGAAGAAGCTGACCAGGAGAAGCGGATCGAAATGGACCGCCTTCGCGCTGATCAACTCCTTGCAGCTATTGCGGTCCTCGAGGGACAGATGGCCGATGTGAACACGCTTGTGGAGAAGGAAACGAGGCTGCTCGAAGAGTACCGGTCAAACGAACTCTCGCGTCTGGACAAGAAGCGATCCTGGCTGGTGTTCAATCTCGAAGCCTTTGCCCGGTCTACCGGGGAGAAGACTATGCGTCTCCCCCACGGCATCCTGAAGCTGAGGAAAGGCAGAGACAAAGTTGCAGTAGTAGCAATGGATGATTTTCTGAAGATCGCCGGGAAACTGGGGCTCATCCGGAGCATTCCAGAGTCAATCGCACCTGACAACCAAGCGATTCTGAACAGGATCAAGTCCACGGGAGATATTCCTGCCGGGGTCGAGTTCATTCCTGCAGATGTCAAATTCACCTATTCCACAAATGGAGACGCACATGGCGAACGGAACGAACGGGACACAGAAGCCGAAAGTTGAACTGAACCTCGGCGATTCGGCTACTCTCAAGCTCCTGAAGGACAAGCCCTACTCAGGGGAGAATTCCTTCGGGGCGTACTATCTCTACAGCGTGTCACATGAAGGAGTCGAGAAGGCTTTCTTCACGAACCCGGATCTGCATCAGAAGATCGCTGAGGCGGGGCTGAAGTCTGGTGATGAGTTCCGGATCAGAAAAGTGGGTGTTCAGAACGGACGAAAGGTCACAGCGAGGGTCGACTTCGACGTGATCAGCAAGGCCCCACCCTCAGCAACTCCCCCCGTGAACGGTGAAGATGGATATCGGCAGCTGATGGAGAAATCGCTCCAGGATGCGATCGAAGCCACGAAAGCCGTGAATTCCATTCAGTGGGATGTGGAATCAATTCGTGCCATCGCACTCACGATTTTCATTCAGAGGGCGCGTGCGTGAAATGACAATGCCCCAAAACACCGGGGCATTTTTGTTAACCATCCAGGGGGAAGCCATTTCTTCCCCCTTTCCCTGCCATCAAGATTTCCACAGAGTCTGCGAGTTTCTGTCCTGTAAATGAAAGCACTACCAGATCGTATCCCCCGCAAATAGCATGTACGTATAGCTACCAACACCGGGAATCGTGATTCTGCTTTTTCTCTGCCCGTCACTGTTCATCACTACCAAATGATTCCCCGGCGCAGGGATGTAGCCAGCGAGTATGCCGTCGGCGGATACGGTGAACTCTTCGTTGTTTGGCTTCTCGTCCGATATCCACTCACAGGCCTTCGTCTCGATATTAAACCGATATGTGCCCGTGCTTGTTCTTATAAAGATGTGTTTGCTGTCTGGAAACCACTTACAGGAGTAGACCCCTCCCGCCACGCCAGGGAACTCCTCTATTGACCCAAGACTGGGCCACGCCACTATGTGTCCCCCCGCAAACACCATCCTACTATCCGGAGACCACTGCCTAACACCGTATGGAAGCTGCGTTTCCGTGACAGTACCGTTCTTCAGCGAATAGCTGCAGATCGTCGTTGGAGAGAGTACGCCTGGATTTTGGGTATAGGTGATCGTCACACTGTCCGACAACCAATGCGGATAGCGTTGGCTCCCGGCAAGGGAATCCGTGAGGGAATCGACGGCTCCAGAAGCGATGGTTACGATCCGGATGGCGTATCCCGTCGTCCCCCTCGAGCCGCAGAAGGCTATCCGATCCGAGGCTGGTGACCAGGCGTAGCGATCCCAGTTCTCAGCTGACAAGATCTGTTGCGAAAGTCCCGATGAAATGTCAAAAACAAACAAATCTGAGGAAGCGCCGGATTGCCGGAATGCCACCCGCCTGCCGTCGGGCGAGACCACGGGCGAGTAGCCCTCTCCGATGCGTTCAGGTCCAGTACCATCACCCCGAATTGTATACAGAGCGTTATCTCCCCTCACGATCAAGACATATCCGGTCCTATCGCTGAAGTCCTCCGCTGCCGGCTCAGTAATCTTGGAGCAGCCAGAGAATAGCAGCAAATTGAAAAGCAAGACTCGCAACATTCCCACGGGAATGAAATCAGTCATGCATATTCTCCTCGCCTGTGGTCTATCGTCAATATTTCCCCCTTCAAATCACTAAGTCCGGTGGATGTTTCAATGTCAACCCACTTAGATCATGCTCGTTCGATGTAGCACTCGTCGTAACGATGTTCGAAATGGGAACATCTCCAGGTCCTGAAGGGCATTCGTGATCGCGCGAGTAAACATACAGATTTGTATTTAGACGAGTCGTCGGAAGGTACAGCGCCCCACCGGAAAAGCCAATCCTGCTGTAGTATGGATTCTGCACGTTCACATCGTGCGTGGGGAATTGCAGAGTGTTCTTCCAATCCCCATCTGCAGTCCCTGTTTCGGTGGAGCATTCCTCGGCAACGGAGACTTGAATGTCCATGTCCGTGTACGGGTCATCCCCGTACTCCGAACTCACATAAACATTCCCACCGACATTGATCCTCAGTATGGGTACGCTCAGGGTACCAACGTTCCATAGGTAAGACGAGAATTGATACCCAAAACTTGACGCAGATCCTTCCTCATCATATGGGTTCTTCGACTTCACGTAGCATGTGCCCTCGCTTCCCGGCTCAACGTCATAGCTGAAGACACCTCCGCTCCCCGAAATTCCAAGGCTCTCATATGAGCCCGCCCCCGGATACTTGAACAAGACAGGACGGCCTGAGATTCCTGCGATGGAATTGTATTTCGCCGTCCCAGCCAAACGGAAGCCGTAAATTGTCACATCGCCAACCTCCCATTCAAAGGACGACCCATCAAAAGCCCAGGAACACTTCGGCCCCTCCAGCCCATTTGAGTTTTCCGTGTAGATCCGATACGTCCCAAAACCAGCCGTAGTTGGATAAAAGCAAAAAGATCCGTCTGAATTTGACATTCCCATATACTCCTTCGTCACCCCGGGTTTGTCAACGTATACTTTAGCCGTCTTGCCGTAAGCACCGCCAAGCTTCGTTGTACCGGAAATCATGATGTCTGCCATTTCACGCTCCTTCCTTGGTTCGTCAAACCGCCTGACAACCGTAATCAGCGTATGAAGAGCATGGTAGTGAGAGCGTTCTCAGTCAGCTACAATGTAGAACTCAACTGAACAGACCCCTATTCTGCAGTCAATGTTGAGTTAGTTTTTGACTTTCTTCAGGGATTGGCCACCTGGCGAAAGGCGTACGTTCCTGGTGCAGGTGGAGGGCGGCGCAGAACATAAAAGCCCCTTCATCACACCGGACGAAGAGGCTTTCAACTCGATATCCACATGCCCCCCCGGGTCTATTCAAAGATAGAGCGGCGTTTCGATATTGTCAAGCGGGGAAGAACGTCACTTCACGAGCAACAACTTCCTCGTCTCCACATACGATCCCGCCTGCATTCTGTACAGGTAGACTCCGCTTGCGAGCTTGCTTCCGTCGAACTTGACCTCATGATACCCTGCTTCCTGTTCGCCGTTCACCAACTTAGCAACCTGCTGGCCGAGGGTGTTGTAGACTGTCAAGGTCACGTGTGACCTCGCAGGGAGGCCGTAGCGGATAGTGGTTGAAGGGTTGAAGGGGTTGGGATAGTTCTGAGAGAGTTCTAGCCGGCCGGGAAACGCGTTATGATAGGGCAGGACTTCCGACACAAGCCCTGTATTCCAGCGGATTACACACCCTCCGCTTTTCCCTGAGAGAACAGTCCGGCCATCTGGTGCAAACGCCAGGGACCAATTGTACTGACGGTATCCGTCACAGATCTTCAGGAGAGCACCAGTCCTCACATCCCAGATCTGAACCCACCCCGAATCAGATCCAGTCGCCAGATACTTTGCATCCGCGGAAAAGCTCATCACCGAGGATTTCGCATTGATGGTCAATAGTGTATCCCACGATACTGTCCTCCAGATTCTGATAGAACCGCTGCCAACAACAGCTGCAAGCCTTTGCCCGTCAGGCAAGAAAACTGCAGAGCTAACTCCCTCCTGACTGGGATCAAACACGAACGCCTTTACCTTATTGCCCGTACCCACTTCCCAGACCCGCAAGGAACTCTGGGAAATCCCTACGTCCGCGGCGACAATGTACTTACCGTCAGGAGAAAAGCTGACTGAGCGGATCTCTCCTGTCTGTCCACTGAATGCCCGCACGAATGCGCCTGTCGCGACGTCCCACAATTGAACCGGAGCGTACCTCTCCGCGGTTGCGAGCAGGCTTCCGTCAGGGGCAAAGGCAATGGCGTTCACCCCGCGCGGAATAGTCCTGACAGTGTCCCAGGTTCCCGTGCGCCACAGGTACACTGACGAGATACTTCCAGCCGCTAGCAGTTTCTCATTCGGAGAAAAGACAACGGAGTAGATGCGTTTGAACGAACCAAGATGGAAGGAACGAACATGTTGTCCCGACGCACCAGACCTGACGATGATCTGTGCGTCGTCGCCTCCAGATGCGAAGTACTGCCCCAGAGTTGAGAACGCCACGGAATTTACCTGCCCGATGTGTCCCGCCACAATCGACTCGAGGCTCCCCGTGACAACGTTCCACAGATTCGCAAGTCTCCCGCTATGCATGATATACTTGCCATCCGGGGAATATGCAAGACTTGCCAACCCGTAGACACCTGCTTTCAACACCTTAACGACGCTTCCGGTTGCGACCTCCCGGACGGTAATATTGCTATCCGCTCCTCCGCCGTGGCAGAAGTATTGACCGTCGGGAGAGAAACGTACTCTGTAAATATTCAAGCTTGGACCGTATTTCTTCCACACGGATCCGGTTGCAGTATTCCAAAGTGTAACAGTACTGTCTCCTACCCCGGCTGCGATGTGCTGTCCATCGGGAGAGAACATCGCTGATATAACCCATTTGCCTACCGAAATCGTGCGAGTGAGATTCCTCCCCGGCACATTCCAAACCCGGATGGTGCTATCCGCACCCGTGGTGACGATGGAGTTCCCATCACACGAGAACGCCAAATCAACAATCCTCCCCCGATGCCCGACGAGCGCGGCCAGCGAATCGCCAGAAGTAACCTCCCACAGTTTCAGCGTGCTGTCGTAACTCGCCGTAGCCAGATATTTGCCATCCGGCGAAAAGCTGAGCGCCGCAACTCTTTGGCTGTGCCCCGCGAGAGTCCTCACAAGCGTACCCGTGGCCGCATCCCATATGCTGATGGTATACCTTCCGGCGGCGAGATATTTCCCGTCGGGAGAAATGTCGAACATGTAGGCGCTGGAGGGGTTACGAAACTCCCGGAATGGATTCAATGTGACTCTGTCGTAGAATCGGATCACACCGTCCCAGCCGCTTATGGCCAAGTACGTGCCGTCAGGTGAAAAGTCGACGCAATTTACGTCATCTCCGAATCCACCCGCCATCCAGCCAATATCCTGGCTCTTTACAGCGCCGAACGAGAGGAAGGATGCCAGCAGGAGACTGCTGAATCTGGACATCGCTCTATTCATTGACCACCTCCGGTTCATCCATAGAACTTGGGTAACAGCTTGTGGTGTCACAAACGGGCTGTTGGGTACGACGACATTGCAGAAACACTCGGCGGCACACTGACACCTATTCCGAGTCAATCAAATCTTTTGCCGTAAACAAATACGTGTTGTTCGAGGCCTCGCAGGCAAACGGTCGTCGTGGTGGGCTCTATAGCGGAGAAACAGGATCAGGGTCCAGGCCAACGGCCCGATGGCTGAGTGAGCCATGATATAATCAAATACGAGACTGTTCTGAAAGACCTTACGACAACATGCAGAAGTCGAAGCCCGCGTTCGAAGAGGGAGTGCAGATAGAGGCAAAGATCAGGTGCGCTTCCAGGTCTGGCGCGGGATCATCCGCATTCGACCTATGTAAGCTTGGATACAATATGGTTTCCGGATTCGAAAAGTCAACGTCAATCCGAATTTCCGCCACTCTTCAAGTCCTCAAAAGCCCCTTCATCACTCTGAAGTTCCCCTGCTTTTGTAGACAGCGAGTTAAGCCGCTTTGTGCTGATTATTTCCTGCAGCATCTGCATCGGGGTGTTGTACACGAGAGATGAGTGAAGGCATCCCCAAAGATAGAAAGACCTCCCCACCATCCGGCGAAGAGGCCTCATCTCATTTCCCCCCACACGCCTCTCCCCGAGGAGGTTCTTCTATGCGGGTATCATAGCGAAACGCACCAGCATTGTCAAGTGGTTTTAAATATCCATGCCCTTGAGAGAATCCATAAACGCGTCGTGCGAGTCGTCAAACTCGTTCATGTCTTTCAAGATCGTCATTTCCTGCCCGTTTCCGCTAACGGGATACCCTTCTGGTGCATGCTGTTTGTTGAGCTCGTCGATGAGTCTCTGCCTTTGCCGGGGATCGTTCAGAAGTGCTAATATTCGTTTCGCTTTCTTGCTCATGCAATCACCTCCTTTTCCCAATGATTCGCCCTTGAAAGCTGCCTTTCACCTGCCGTATTCGATAACCCTCGTGAATGGCAGCCAGCATGACGACTCCCAGTGGAATATCCAGTATCGGATTAGACGACATCAGGTTGTAGTTCTGGAAAGCATCCCTCACATCACTCAGGTGTACACCTCGTTCGAGCTTGTTCCTCCAACGGAGGTACTGGCAACAATCCTCACATAGGATCCGGAGCTTCTTCAACATTTCGATCCCCACACTGTGAAACGCATCGCATGCGTCCTTGTCGAAACCTTTGCGGCCTGTCTTGAACCCAGAGAGCGTGATTCTGGGATTGGTTTCTATCAGTTTTGTGTATTCATGGTTTGTCATATGTATGTCTCCTTCAAAAACAAAAAAAGCAAAAAAGCCAACTCTTCCCCCATTGGAATGGACGTAGATTTTCCTCCATCTCATACGAAACCCTCTCCTCGGTCGCATCCCAAGCCAAAAAATAAAAAAATAGCTTCGCTTTCCCCAGGAGCTGACTGTAATGACTGTCCTGACTGTAAGTTTTCGAAAACTTCTATTAACGCGTGTGCTCTCTCCTGGTGTGGGGGAGGAGAGGCATCTGCTTTTTTCTTTTTTTGTTTTCTTACAGTCATTATGGTCATTACAGTCATAATCCTTGTGCATATTCCGCTGACTGTAAGGTGGGGTTCCTCTATCACGTTTACAGTCATTTCAGTCAGGTCGATACCCCCACCAAAAAAATAGCTTCGCTCTCCCCAACCCGGTTCTGAGGGATTCCCCGGCGAAGCCGGAGAGCGCATCTTTTTTATTTTCCCAAGTGGGGTAGTGGAGTCAAGTGGGGTGAGTGGGGTGGGGGTGAAAAAGTATACGTGACGATCCAACACCGTTCTTGTTATGAACATCTTCTTACTATATCCACTCCACTTCACTCCACTTTTATTAATACAGTTCAATTTGACCACTTTCAGCAGAACCCACTCCACTTTTCACTCCACTTCCCACCCCACTTGAAGGGGGGTCATATCGTAGCGGTGATGTAACCTTCACGAAGTAGCGCGTTATCCCGTCGAGCTTCTTTGACTGATGCCCCGCCTTCTTCAACGCATAGCCAAAGTCCCTTGCACTGGATTTCGACATTTTATAGCCCACCTCAACCTCTATTTTCTTTGCAACCTCCGTAGCAGAGAGCCATTCATGATCTACGGTAGCGGGGAAACAATACTTGCTAACCAGCTCGTCCTCCGTAGTCTGCACCGAGAACTCCTTGTTCCGTTCGTTCACTTCAACGATCTCCCCCTGGTCCAGCCAGTGACGATACCCCGATTTGTAGAGGTGATACGCCTGCGCGTGCACCTTGTCCATGTCGATGCCGTGGTCAGTGTTGATAGACTCGATCTCAACTACAAGAAACCTCCTTGAGCCGGTCTCGTCCGTCAAGAAAGAATCCCGATTTATGGAGCCTGCAAACGACGCCCTTCGAATGAGCGTTTCAGCGAAATGAGCATACGGTCTACGAAGTCGCGAGGTCTTGAACGTCATGATTGACTTGAGCGTCCCGAGCTCGTGTTTGTTCAGGGTCTCGAGCTCATCCAAGTTCACGAGGAAGCACTCGGAGAGATGAATCAGCGTATCCTTGTCCCCCGGATTGATCGTTCCCACGTGGATGTACTTCGATAGTCGATCGGGGACCAATTTGTTTAGCCATGTCGTCTTGTATCTCCCTTGCGGCCCGACGAGCACGAGACAATTGTGGTTGACGGTTTCGGGATTGATGGCGCAGCCGACAGCCGCAACCAACCATTTTCGGAGGTAGGTGTTGAAGGATTCCGCGTGTGCGGGATTTCTCAACGTCACTGTCGATGCAAGTTCCGCAATGTGGTCCGTACTGCGATCCCACGGAGGAAGGGACTCGAAATACTCCTTGAAAGGATCGAATGAAGAGGCAAAGTCCGATGACAGAAGGCTCGCAAGCGTATTCAGGCCGATCTCGATGTGACTGTATCGGAGCTTCCGGTAAATGCTATTCAGGTCGAACTCCTGCAGGACAGAAAACATTTTGTCCCTTTTGCTCCGGAACTCCACTCTCCCCGTCACCTCGTTAAATCGAAAGTCGTAATGCTCATTCAGAAAGGATTCGGCTGAAGCAACGGTTGTCTCTCCATATACACTCACAAAAGAAGAACGGGACAGGGTCGTAAGAGTTGTGAAGGCGGTTCTTAGCTAACGTCACGTCGTGGGGTGCTAGTGTCGTGTTTCAATTGTGCCCGCATCTCGCTATCTTGGCGTGACCGAATCGGCGAACCAGGACTGATCCGCCACCGTAGAAACGCCCGACAGGTCTCCCCGCCGGGCGTCTGGCACTGGCCTTTAGTCAGCGCTCACCTGACAAGGAGCAGCTTCGATGCCTTCGAAAAGATCGTGTTGCCGAGTTCATTGGTCACACTCAAGCGGGCATAGTATACTCCACTGGCCACGGACGTCCCATTCCATGAGGCCTGGTGGTAGCCTGCATCCTTGAGCTCTGAGACGAGCGTCTTCACTGTCCGGCCTATCACGTCGTACACCGTTAGCGTCACGAATCCCGGCTCAGCAAGCTGGTAACTGATCGTTGTTTGAGGATTGAAAGGGTTCGGGTAGGCCGCGGAGAGATCGTTTACGATCGGCTTGGAGGCTTTCTCAAGCGGCGAAGCCTTGGGAGGAGATCCCGGCGCAAGATCCATTGTAGCTACAGACGATATGGAGAGTGGGTCGTGGGGGTATTTCTTGACGAGCGTCTGCAAGTAGCTCGCTCCGAGTTCTTTGTCGCCAAGGAAGCACCATGCAATGTTCCCAGCGTTGTAGAGGGCGTGCTTCTCTACACTCGGATCGCTCGAGCTGACTAGTGATTGTGCGATCGCAAGCGCCTCGGCATAGCTACCTTCTCTCGCGTGTGCGCCAACGAGAAGCAGAGCCGCACAGTCCCCAAGCCGAGTCTTGGCCTTTTCTGTGGCAATCGCACTCAACATCGCTTTCGAGTCGGTGTTCGCTCCTTCATCCATCGCACGAAGTAGCACGAGGGCCTTTGCCCCGGCAAGGCTGTTTGGGTACCGAGAAACCAGAGAAGCCAAAGCGCTGCTGGTCGACGGAGCACTCTGCTCCAAATAGAACAGCCGTACTCGGTCGAATTCTGCGAGGCCGAGCGTATCCACCCCATCGATGGTGGTGCCGTTCGGACTCACCCCGGTCTCTGCCACCGGGCGGACTGCCACCTTTGCCCAACTGTTAGGATCCACGGAGAGAGCCGATGAGTAGTCCACGTTTCCTTGGATGGCTGGATAGGGCGGATAATCTCCCCACCAGTTACCACGGGCGTAGAGTGTCCCGGAGTACAATGAATAGATGTCGTAGTAGTCATTCCAGTAGAGGCTGTTGTACCCTGTCGTTGATCCCAGGCAAGGGGCTGAACTGGCATCGGCATGGACGGCCCATCCATTGTAGCGAAGGATATTGCTGGCCGAAATGCCGAGATCGGAATATTGATTGCACGAGACTCCGTAGGTGTTGTCCTCGAACAAATTCCAATCCACTGAAGGGGAATAGAAATAGCTCCCGTAGATCCCCGTTCCGTTGTACTTGATGGTGCAATGTGAGATGGTCGGGTTGGTATTGTAGACAAAGACGCCATACTGAGCATTCTGGATTGTGCATTCTCAGAGAGTGCTGCCAGTGGTTCCAGCATAGAACTCGATACCATACCATTGTCCACTGGAGCGCGTGAAGCTGGTACCAGTGGCTACCAGTCTCCCTTCGACACGGAGTTTGTAGTTCCCTTGAACGTTAAAGGAGCTTCCTGCGTCAATCGTGAGTTGGCCTCCCGGGGAGATGGTGATGTTCCCACCCAGGTTTATAGTCGAGTTGGCCCAAATGTGAACATGTCCTCCCGAGGCGATGGTAAGACCGGCAGGAACATTCATCGTTCCAAACCACACCTCTTTATCTGAGACAGTACCCGAGGTTGTTCTCCGAAATACCCGTTCTGCGTTGATGCGACCCCAGCCAGTATACATGTCCCACCCAGTAGGTGCAATGTCGTCGGCAGTCTCCGCGATGAGTCCGTAGACTTGTTCCCGGGTCAGGTCCGGATACTCGGAAAGAATGAGGCCGGCGAGAGCTGCTACCTGAGGGCAAGCTGCAGAGGTCTTGCCGAAATAGGGCCAGTAGTCACCAGATTGAGCACCTGCCTGTCCAGAGAGATCAAGTGTGTAGAAATCCGACCCATCGCTGCTTGGGGCCATCACATCAAGGTTCTCCCCATAGCAGCTGAAACTCCATCTCTGGTCGCTCGCATTCGATGCTCCGACTGCAAGGACGTTGGGATGAATTGCGGGATAGGTCATCTGACCTGGGTTGACGTCATTGTTCCCAGATGATCCCACCAATACGCATCCTTTGTAGTTCCTCCCATTGTTAGCTGCATTGTTCAGTGCCGTCACGAGATCATCGGAACCGGCGCCATTCACACTCATACTCAGAATATCTGCGCCGTGCCCAACCGCCCAATTGATGCCGGTCACAAGATTCGACGTCAAGCCATAGTCTCCAGTGTTGACTCGAATCGGCATGATCACACACCCGGAGGCAAGCCCTGCAATTCCGATCTGGTTGTTCGCCACTGCACCAATGATTCCTGTGCATGCCGTCCCATGAGCGTAAGCGGTGGTGGTCCCATCGGGAGTCGGCACGTCGTCAGAATTCACCACGTCGCGCCCCTGGACCAACTGTCCATCCAGATCATCATGATCGAGATCAACTCCATTGTCGATCACCGCTATTGTTACTGACGAGGAACCAGTGGTGTGCTCCCAAGCACCGACTGCGTTTATCTTATCTAGGTACCACTGGTTGGGGTAGTACTCATCATCTGGTTCCTCCTCCCCCCCGCAACTGGAGTTGAAGACGATAAAATCTGGAGTGGCGAACCTAACCTCCGGCAACGCTTCGAGTTCTCGACTGACCTCAAACACATCTTTTTCAGAATCCCACGGTATGCACAGAACAAATCGCATTCCATCAGTAGCCCATTCATCCCTCATTTTCACTGTCATGCCAAACGAAGAACCGAAAGCCTCAAGGAATTCAGGCCGCACACCCGGCTTCATTACGACCACGAGTTGATTCCCAACAGTATGTTCCAACCCTGATTCATCCTGGAATATCGGCATTGCAAATTGGATGCCCGGAACTGACTTGATGGATAGTAGCAAGGAAGGATCGCGAGTCGGAGCTTCCATAACGTACATCGCACTTTGATCGCCGGACATGATTGTGCCCGTGCGTACAAGCCCGGAGGATTCCAGGATCCGAAGCGAATTGTCATACGAAGAAGCATCCCCGAGCTTCACCAAGAATTTAGTGAAGGTTGGTTTCGCGTGTACCACGTGCTTATTGAAGGAGTAGACGTAGTCCTTCTGTCCACATAGGCCTAAGCCAGACATCAGCATTGTTCCCAAACACAGCACCTCTGTCAAACGGCGGAAAGTTACCATTTGGAACCCCCTGGAATTGTTGAGTGGTATTTGATCCCATGCACTCGACCACATGTCAAATGCAGGACTGTTTGGAACTGTTTGTTCTAAAATTGTGCGGACAGTGTAATCCCAATTCCGGTAACGTACATCCCCACGTCGTGTCCCTGCTCAACGGCCATCGGCCTGATGTTGCCCGTTCGCCAGAATTCAAACGCGGCGACACCTTCGACTTCATCCAGAACCGGGAAGACGAACCCTAGCTTCGCCGCAAGTGCAAGCGGTTCCTGCTTGCCCGTGTGGCGGAATGGCACCTCGCCCGTCCCGCTGACAACGATGTCTGATTGCTCTTCGACCGAGCCGAACGAATACCCCAGTCCGATCCCGATAAATGGATCAACCGATCCTACCCGAAGAGGAACCGAATACTCACAACTGATCACCGGTGTGATGCCAGTGATTTCCCAACGTGCAGAGGCAGGCGTGTTCTGAGGAAAGGGGGCGTACCGAACCCGGAAACGTACGTAGTGTACTCCAACCGCCAGCGCTACCCGATCGGCGACGTGGTACAACACGCTCAGGCTCCCGCTTGGACTCCATCCCGGACCTTCGTATCGACCGCCTTGCGAAGCCGGCAATCCTGACAATTCAGGCGAGGTCAGGTAGAGCATCCCGAAGGTCGGACGGATTTGAACCACAGGTCCGTTGGTTTGAGCGCTGCCGGGACAATTCCATATAGCAAGGAGGAGAAGAGTCCACAATGACGATTGAAGGTTCATGGAAGATTGGGTTGCCTTCATTGATTTGCCTCATCGATAGTGAGCACTCCAAAGGGTCTCTCGCAATGCCGTCTGAGTAGAGAACTGTCGGCTCTTCTTGCGCACGATCAATATTTGTTCTTTCCGCTTGAAAACTGCCCACTTTTCCGTCTGAAAATTGCCCACCTTTCCCACGCATAATGTGGGTAGACTTACTCCTGGATTTTACATCGTGCTAGACGCGCACTCCAGGAGGAACAGAAAGGTGATCACTATGGAAGACTGGGTAACCATCAGAACCCTCAAAGCCAAGAACCCCAAGATGACCAACCGGGAGATTGCCCGGCTCATCGGCATCAGTCATCACACCGTCAAGACCGCGCTTGCGAGCGGAGATCCGCCGGCGTATAATCGGGGGAACAAGGCCAATCCAAAGCTCGATCCGTTTCGTGAAGTGATCTTTGAGATGGCGAACATCAAACATTTCCGCACATCGCGGATCATCAACGAACTCCGATCCAAAGGCTACACTGGCGGCAAGACCGCGAGGATCCATATCGGCAAGACATAATGCTAGAAGAACAAAACCATGTCAAGTGGAAGAAGCCAGCCACAATATGCTCAGGCCACAGTCGCTCAGAACTCATGATTCGTCCCTTGGAGTTGATCAACAAGTCCTATTGATATGGCAAGATCAAGCATGGAGACGGCGCACAGCCTGCTTCTCTGCCCCAGAGGACGTGTGCGATGAAGGCCCCCCACAAGCGAAAAAGGCCCCTCCATCCACCGGACGAAGAGGCCTTCAACTCGATTTCCGTATGCCCCCCCGGGTCTAATCAAAGATAGAACAGCGCTTCGCGATTGTCAAGTGGAGATTCTCGGCTCAGACTGTGTTGACGAGAAATCGCCCGAAATACGTCGCGGAGGTCGGTGTCTTTGAAGCTCAAGGCTGTTGTGCCCGCGGCGCCCAACGGAAGCCCAACGGCACGAAGTGCCGGAGTCCTGCTCGATCGAACAACTGAGTCTACTTGGCCAAAGACCATGCCCAGAGGAAGTCCGAAGGCCAAGAGTGCCAAGCAACACCTGTGGATAGCCACCCAAGAATGCTTCATCGTCAAAGGCAGAGGATCTCACCTCCTATCGCACGGATGAGGAGCTGGATATCAACATCAGCTCTGTTGACGAAAGCATGTGTTCCGGCGTCGAGATTCCTCCTCATCCAAATCACTGCCCCCTTTTCAGGGATCCAGGGAGAGCTTGCAGACGTTGATCGCGGTTCCTTGTCTATGAAAACCCTGGACCGAATCAAGGGGGTCATGTCAATCTCCTTGAACTTAGGTGTATCGCACAGGAACCGGTGTATGCCATATGCTAGTGAGGGCATCCATGTCTACTCCACGGCGATTCGGAGAGCGATAGGACCCAAAACGAACCGTCTGAGTCTACTCTCAAACGCTATTTCATTCTCGACCGATTTGAACTTCAAAGCGCCAGAATCTTCGACAGTGAACTCTGTTTCACGCAGGGATGAGATGTACAAGCCGACATCGAAATACACGTTCGCAAGCTTCGCTTTGGGATTCGCTAGGGTCACAAGCTCCCATGGAGTCGAGCATTGACCTGAATCTGCGCTGATAATGTACTCGATTGTCGTTAATACAGTCCGGCCTGGAGCGATTAGGGAGAGCCTCATTGCTTGCACATATCCCAGGTTTATGAGCCAGCTCCCCCCCCACCTGATTACCGCCTCGCAATTTTCCAGGGGGAGAACGGAGTTCATCGGTAGAGCAAATGCATAGGCCTCTGTCGAGCTGAGATTTGATATCCGGCGCGTCAGTGAGAGGGTATCGCCAGTCCTGTAAACTGCGTCAACATACGACAGTTGGAAGGTTACGCTGTCCGTAGTACAAGACACCGTCTTGTCAAGGGACGTCTGAGATCGTGTGGCACCAAACAGTACGACTAAGAGAGGTAGAACCGCGCATATTGATTTCATTCTCCACCTACTTTCTTCGAATCGTTATTGGATCTGTCTCACTGATTCCTCCAAAATACATGAGATTTGCAATCGCATGAGCCACGCGATAGTTGAGACCCCAAACCGTTCGCGCATACTGTTCCTTGAGTTCGTGGCCCACGATTTCCCTGCGCTCAACTTCCTTGTTTCCACGCAGGAATCTGATGCCCTTGTCAATCTTTGTCAATCCACTGCCCCGAAATCCCTCTGGCAGAGGATCAAAGTTAGAGTGAGAGCCGGGAATGTCAAGGTTTCTATCCGTCTTTGACCAGTTGTATATGGCTCCCTCATAGACATTTCCGTTGGCATCAAGAGTGAGCGCATTCCCGTTATCTGTCACTCCGTAACCCATGACTTGCGTCGCGTTGTTCATGGTGATCAGCAAATCCATATTGAGATTAGTTCCTCCTACGTAGTCTTTTTGGTCAATAACAAGAGATCCGTTCTCCGCGAACGTGAGCCGTGAAGCATCCGACTGGCCAACAAACTCCTGAAGGTCGCCAAGCGAGCCAGCTCTATCCTGCCCGTATTGGACGATGGTGTCACCATTTGAATCGAAGAATCTCATCGGATTTCCGCCAACATACTGATACGGGGACAGACTTGGCTCTGTCGCTGCAAATCTATCAACCGAAAGGAATCGTCCAATCCTCGCATCATAGTACCTCGCCCCAAAGTAGTCATACCCGCTCTCCGCATCCCGTTCCTTCGACGTGTAGTGCTGAAACACAGAAAGCCTCCCACCATCGAGAGGCCTTCTGTCTTCTCATCTCCCCCGATCATACCTTGAAGGTAAGCGGGACGTGTTGCATTGTCAACTATCCCCTACGCCCTTGAGAGAGTCCATGAAACGATCATGTGCTTCATCCATCTCGTTCATGTCCTTCAAGATTGTCATCTCATGATTGCTCACAGGAGCTCCTTCTGGTGCATGCTGTTTGTTGAGCTCGTCGATGAGTCTCTGCCTTTGCCGGGGATCGTTCAGAAGTGCTAATATTCGTTTCGCTTTCTTGCTCATGCAATCACCTCCTTTTCCCAATGATTCGCCCTTGAAAGCTGCCTTTCACCTGCCGTATTCGATAACCCTCGTGAATGGCAGCCAGCATGACGACTCCCAGTGGAATATCCAGTATCGGATTAGACGACATCAGGTTGTAGTTCTGGAAAGCATCCCTCACATCACTCAGGTGTACACCTCGTTCGAGCTTGTTCCTCCAACGGAGGTACTGGCAACAATCCTCACATAGGATCCGGAGCTTCTTCAACATTTCGATCCCCACACTGTGAAACGCATCGCATGCGTCCTTGTCGAAACCTTTGCGGCCTGTCTTGAACCCAGAGAGCGTGATTCTGGGATTGGTTTCTATCAGTTTTGTGTATTCATGGTTTGTCATATGTATGTCTCCTTCAAAAACAAAAAAAGCAAAAAAGCCAACTCTTCCCCCATTGGAATGGACGTAGATTTTCCTCCATCTCATACGAAACCCTCTCCTCGGTCGCATCCCAAGCCAAAAAATAAAAAAATAGCTTCGCTTTCCCCAGGAGCTGACTGTAATGACTGTCCTGACTGTAAGTTTTCGAAAACTTCTATTAACGCGTGTGCTCTCTCCTGGTGTGGGGGAGGAGAGGCATCTGCTTTTTTCTTTTTTTGTTTTCTTACAGTCATTATGGTCATTACAGTCATAATCCTTGTGCATATTCCGCTGACTGTAAGGTGGGGTTCCTCTATCACGTTTACAGTCATTTCAGTCAGGTCGATACCCCCACCAAAAAAATAGCTTCGCTCTCCCCAACCCGGTTCTGAGGGATTCCCCGGCGAAGCCGGAGAGCGCATCTTTTTTATTTTCCCAAGTGGGGTAGTGGAGTCAAGTGGGGTGAGTGGGGTGGGGGTGAAAAAGTATACGTGACGATCCAACACCGTTCTTGTTATGAACATCTTCTTACTATATCCACTCCACTTCACTCCACTTTTATTAATACAGTTCAATTTGACCACTTTCAGCAGAACCCACTCCACTTTTCACTCCACTTCCCACCCCACTTGAAGGGGGGTCATATCGTAGCGGTGATGTAACCTTCACGAAGTAGCGCGTTATCCCGTCGAGCTTCTTTGACTGATGCCCCGCCTTCTTCAACGCATAGCCAAAGTCCCTTGCACTGGATTTCGACATTTTATAGCCCACCTCAACCTCTATTTTCTTTGCAACCTCCGTAGCAGAGAGCCATTCATGATCTACGGTAGCGGGGAAACAATACTTGCTAACCAGCTCGTCCTCCGTAGTCTGCACCGAGAACTCCTTGTTCCGTTCGTTCACTTCAACGATCTCCCCCTGGTCCAGCCAGTGACGATACCCCGATTTGTAGAGGTGATACGCCTGCGCGTGCACCTTGTCCATGTCGATGCCGTGGTCAGTGTTGATAGACTCGATCTCAACTACAAGAAACCTCCTTGAGCCGGTCTCGTCCGTCAAGAAAGAATCCCGATTTATGGAGCCTGCAAACGACGCCCTTCGAATGAGCGTTTCAGCGAAATGAGCATACGGTCTACGAAGTCGCGAGGTCTTGAACGTCATGATTGACTTGAGCGTCCCGAGCTCGTGTTTGTTCAGGGTCTCGAGCTCATCCAAGTTCACGAGGAAGCACTCGGAGAGATGAATCAGCGTATCCTTGTCCCCCGGATTGATCGTTCCCACGTGGATGTACTTCGATAGTCGATCGGGGACCAATTTGTTTAGCCATGTCGTCTTGTATCTCCCTTGCGGCCCGACGAGCACGAGACAATTGTGGTTGACGGTTTCGGGATTGATGGCGCAGCCGACAGCCGCAACCAACCATTTTCGGAGGTAGGTGTTTGTATAGGCCCCAATTAGTCAAGCACTTTTTAAGAGACTATTTTGCCGGTCCTCTCGGAGCTCCAGAGGCGATCGATACCCCAGTCGTTCGATGAGCCAGAAGCGATTGTAGTCATCGATGAATTTCGCAATGATTGCTCTTGCTTCCTCGATCGTCTCAAAGCAGTGAAGATCGAAGACCTGTTCCTGTAGCGTGCGGTTGAAGCGCTCAATGACTCCGTTGCACTGCGGGCTGCGCACAAACGCCGGCGAGTGTGCCAGACCCAGGTACTTCAGTTCGCTCTGAAAATCGTCTGAATCGTACTGACTGCCATGATCGCTCCGCAAAAACAATCCTGTATCCCGAGCAATACCTTTGCTGAAGGCGCCGAACTCTTTCAGAATGGCTTGATGGACAGGCTCCAGAGCGGCGAAACGATTGCCGATGGCCGTCACGTGCCATCCCAGGATCTCGTCGCTACAGTGATCGATGACACCAAAGAACCAGCTCAGACCACCCTGGCGCGTCCAGAACTGCTTCCCGTCCGTCCCCCACATGCGGTTCGGATGCTCCGTGATAATCGTTCCATCGTGTTTGCGACTCGATCCGTTCCACTTCGGCCGTATCGGTGCCAGCAGGTGATGAGTCTTCATGATCCGCAAAAGCCGTTTCCGCCCAACACAGAGGCCCTTCCGACGCAACCGGGCTCGGACCTTCTTGTGACCTTCGGAGTGGAAATGGCTCGCGGCCAGATCTGCCCGTACCGCTGCCAGCACAGTCTCATCGTCAATCGCCGGCTTCGGACCAGGACGCTGCTTCTCCTGCTTCGCTCTGCTCTCCGTATACCAGGCCGCAGACGACAGCCCAGCTGCCTTGAGCACCAGGCGAACGGGATAGGGTTTCCCGGTCTGCACCGACTGTTCCTGAAGTCTCATTTCGACAAACGACCGCCTCTCGCCTTGAGGAACTGGTCTTTTTTTTCGTATAACTCCAGCAGCATCGCCTGCTTCCCAACTTTCTTTTCCAGTGCGGCCACGCGTACATCGTCCAACGTCTTACCCTTCAGTCCAGCTATGCCGGCACTGATGAACTCCTCGCGCCAACGTGACAGCGTCTCTACCGTCACCATGCATTCCCGGCTGACGGCATCCAACGATTCACCCCGGAGAAGACGCATCACGACTTCGCCCTTCTTCTGGGAACTCCAACGTCCGTGTTTCTCTTCCACCCGAGCCTCCAGTCTTGTGAGAACTACCATATGAAATTAAGACAGAAAACTGCTCACTTGAAACTGGGGCCAATATAGTGTTGAAGGATTCCGCGTGTGCGGGATTTCTCAACGTCACTGTCGATGCAAGTTCCGCAATGTGGTCCGTACTGCGATCCCACGGAGGAAGGGACTCGAAATACTCCTTGAAAGGATCGAATGAAGAGGCAAAGTCCGATGACAGAAGGCTCGCAAGCGTATTCAGGCCGATCTCGATGTGACTGTGCCGGAGCTTCCGGTAAATGCTATTCAGGTCGAACTCCTGCAGGACAGAAAACATTTTGTCCCTTTTGCTCCGGAACTCCACTCTCCCCGTCACCTCGTTAAATCGAAAGTCGTAATGCTCATTCAGAAAGGATTCGGCTGAAGCAACGGTTGTCTCTCCATATCCTTGTTCAGCGAGATCCTTAGCTGCAGCTGTCGCATCACCTGCGTATTTCAGAAGAGTGAGGAGTGCGAATTTCGTGTACCACGTCTCGGGTTGCAGGGGATCTGCATTGCTGGAGAAGACATAGAACATGTTCGGCTGGTTATTGTACGACGCGCTGATTCCGCGATTCTTCCCGGGACGCCTCCAGTATTGTGTACCTCCCCGGTCGAAAACATGTGACCATCCAGCTTCTCGCAAGACTGGCGAAATTTCCCCCCGGAGGTTGAAGTCATCTCCCGGACGCGCGATTGACACCATGCGCTTCTTGGGCATGCCAGTGTGCAGAAATTCGTCCTTCGTATACCGGTTGAGCGCACGTGCACACTCCAGAAGAAGATTCCGCTCCTCTGGCGTGATCTCCGGGATTGCAGTGAAATCCCCGCTAATCAGTTGGTAACCAGGTGTGGGATCGCATGCGAAATAGGCACCTTCCCCTCGCGTTTCGATGAGAACCTTCGACTTGATGGAGGGTTCTCCCTTCAATTCAGCTTCAGTTGGTTCTCGTCGTGCAAGTTTTCGACTGCCGGATACTGTGCTGCATCGGTAGACGAAATGATGCCCACCGTTCATGCTCGTTTCGTGTACGAGGCGGGAGAGAAGGCCAGATGCTTGTACATCTACGATTGGGGTAAGTTGATCGAGTAGAGGAGCGTCTCCTACATTATACTTCTCGTCGATGTCGAGGCACTCGATGTTACGAGAGACGCCGCCACAGACGATGCCCACTCCGCTTACTGTCGGTGTGTACCATCGATTGATTTCAACGGGGGTTGCGATCCTGGACTTCTGCTCTATCCAGGAGTTCACGGCGGGAGATTTGTCCGCATTCAGCGGAAGAACCGACAGGCCTGCTTTCGCATAAGCGATCGCGGCGTGTTCAGCATTTGGGAAGGAACAACTCGAGGTGAGGCTACTGCCGACACCAATCAGATCATTTTGTTGCTCCACGGTTGTTAGTGTTTGTGTGTTTTCCATTGTAATCCATATTCGTATGCAAAAGATTCTTCAAATTCTTCAAGGTATTGCTCATCCGTAGACCTGATACGAGCCCACAGTCGGCGAAATACTCCTGTATGGTCTCCTCGAGACCATCCTTCTCAATCAACCTGAACGTCGTCTTCCCGTTATTCCGCTCGTAGGAATCCAGAGGATTTCCTCTCGCAACGAGATAGGCAGTCAGGTACAAATCCGTAGTCGAGTACATATTCATATCTCCATAATGGCCTTCACACGAGGGCCTTACTCTATTCTATACAATAACCAACGTCCGTTCAAGGGGGTTGTTTAGCGACATTTATTCTTCCCGGTTGACGACAATTATAATTCCCGATTTTTAGCGGGATTTGTCGTACACTGCCGTCCTTGTTGTTCCTTCAACCCATGAGGATCCAAGGATGGTCAGTGACCGGCAGGCCAGGAAGGTCATCGAGTTGATGCAATCAGAACCCACCAAAGCCATTGCAGCGGCCAAAGCCGGCATGGATGAGAAAACAGCCCGCAAATGGGTCAGGCTCGGCAAGCTCCCGAGCGAGATCAAGACCCCACACGCGTGGCGGACCAGGAAGGATCCGTTTGATGCTGTCTGGTCCCAACTCAAGCCGATGTTTGAACTGAACCCGGGACTTGAGGCCAAGACGGTCTTCGAGTACCTCCAACGCCAGAACCCCGGTGTCTATGACGATGGCCAACTCAGAACGCTACAGCGCCGCGTCAAACGCTGGCGAGCACTGGAAGGCCCCGGTCACGAGATCTTCTTCCCACAGGAACACCGCCCAGGTGAACTGGGTGAATCAGATTTTACCCACATGACAGAACTGGGGATCACCATCGGCGGTAGCCGCTTTGATCATCTGGTCTATCACTTCGTGCTTCCGTGTTCCAACTGGGAAGATGGCACCATCTGCTTCTCCGAGAGCTTCGAGAGCCTGAGTGAAGGGCTTCAGAACGCGCTCTGGGAACTCGGTGCCGTGCCCTTGGCTCACCAGACAGACCGACTCACAGCTGCTGTTCACAAGCTCCCCAACATCCAGGAGTTCACCGCTCGTTACAGTGCACTGCTCCGGCACTACGGTCTCCAGGGAAAGAAGACCAACGGCGAGAGTCCCCATGAGAACGGTGATGTTGAACAACGTCATTACCGTCTGAAGCGTGTTGTGGATCAGGAACTCATGCTCCGCGGGAGCCGCGACTTCGAGAGCCGCCTCTCGTACGCGGAGTTCCTCCGCCATCTCTTCCGCCGCATGAACGCCGGTCGCTCAAAACGCTTGGCCGAAGAACTTGCTGTGTGCCACAGTCTGCCGGCTACACGCCTGGAAGCGATGAAGCGGATGCGCGTCCGGGTGAGTGTTGCCAGCACGATCCGTGTGAACCACAACACCTACTCGATCCACAGCCGACTGATCGGCGAACATGTCGATGTCCGGCTCCACAGCGAACATCTGGAGATCCACTACGGTGGCCAGTGCGTGGACACCATCCCGCGCTTGCGCGGAGAGAACGGGCACTATATCCAGTACCGGCACATCATCGACTGGCTCGTCAGGAAGCCCGGAGCCTTTGAAAACTACCGGTATCGCGAGGATCTCTTCCCCACGCATCGCTTCCGCATGGCCTATGACCAGTGTGCAGGGCGCAGCGTGAGCCGCATGGCAACAGCCAAGAACTACCTCGCGATCCTCCAGCTTGCAGCCCGTATCGGTGAAGGAGCCGTGGATCGGGCTCTGGAACGGCTTCTGGGCCGCAGCGAGGTCGTGAGCGTGGAGAGCCTCGCAGTCGAGATCACGAGCGAAGAATATGGTCATCATGCTCCGCGCCGTGAAGCCCTGATCATCCCCGTCGATCTCTCGATGTACGATCGTCTGCTCACGGCACGCGAGCAGGAGGTGGTCAGCGCATGAGTACTGCTATCGCCATCTCCCAGGGATCGCTCCAGAACCGGCTCCGCATGCATCTCACCGAGCTGCATCTGCCCACGGTCAAGGAAGTCTTCGATGAAGCTGCTCGCATGGCCGAGGCTGAACACCTGAGTTACGAACAGTATCTTTTGCATGTCGTAGAACGGGAATGCGAGGTGCGCCGCACCAACCGGATCAGCCGCATCCTTCGCGACTCAGGGCTTCCACTGGAGAAGACCTTCGAGATCTTCAAACGCGACCGACTTCCCCGCGCACAGAACGCACAACTCACGAGCCTCCTGGACGGCAGCTTCCTGGACCGGAAGGAGAACGTGCTTGTCTTCGGACGTTCAGGCAGCGGGAAGACCCATCTGCTCTGCGCTCTTGCTCATGAACTGATCCAGACGCACGAGCGGAGGATCCGCTTCACCACCTGTAGTCTGCTCGTACAGGAACTGCTGGTGGCCAAGCGCGACCTGAAGCTCGCCCGATACCTGAAGCGCATGGCCCGTTACGACGGCCTCATCATCGACGAAGTGGGATACATCCAGCAGAGTCGTGACGAGATGGAGGTCCTGTTCACCCTCCTTGCTGACCGATACGAACGGGGCAGCGTCATGCTCACCAGCAATCTGCCCTTCTCGCAGTGGAGCGAGATCTTCAAGGATCCGACCACCACGGCAGCTGCCATCGACCGGCTTGTCCATCACAGCATCATCATCGAACTCAACCTGGAAAGCTACCGCCTGGAGGAATCAGAACAACATCTCAAGCGAGACGCACAGATTACACCAGCTACAGCCAGTCCCGGCAAAGAGGCTCAACACGCAAAGAAAACAGGCCTCACCAGGGACATCAAAAACCGGGACAAACGAGCCCTACATACCAAGAAATCCCCTAAATCAGAGGGGGCAATCCATCGGGAAAAATAGTTGTCGTTGACCGGGAATAATAGTTGACGTTGAACAGGGGGTTCGCTTTTACCATGGGAATGATGCGTTCCATCAGAACAACTCCAACTGTGGACTATCGTTCGGGAGATCTTTCCATTCACGCCCGTCGAGCATCCTCCCGAGCGGACGCGGATCGACAGCAGCATACTGCATGAAATTGAATTTCACACCTGCAGATATGCACTGGTCTCGAATCTCTCTCACCCAGTCCGCTTCCATGGGGCGAAAACCAATGCCACTTTCGCCGCCGCACATGGCGTACTCAATGTCAGTCAAATCTATTTTGCCGACCGGACCAATCAACGGTTCGAACATCAACCACCGGTGGTGTGCAGGAATCTTTCGCAGGTCATCAATCCTCGAAACATACTTTCCTGATTCGACCGTCACGCCGAGCCAGATGTTTCGGCTATACGTAAGGTCCGGTGCACTCTCAAGCAACCGATCCGTTCGTTTGGTCAGGATGTAGAACGTGTGGCGTTGACACTCGTTCATCACGTGGAACATCCGCTTCAAGAAATCCAACGGCACATCGGGATGATAGGGATCACCCATGTTGTTGACGAAGAACACCGTTGGCGGACGCCTCTTGCGAGGCACGTCCAACAAGTCATCGTGACACGTGACCATGCCTCCGTTTCGATATTTCGCACTACCATCCTGCATAAGCGGTATCAGTCGATCGAGGGCGTAGCAACACTTGCAGCCATCGCTATACTTCGTGCATCCGGTCACTGGATTCCATTTCGCATCACTTATTTGATTCAAGCCTTTTCCCACTTCTCTTATCTCCATCACTAAATCTAACTTTTTCACAAGGCATCGTTCCGACACCCCCTTTCCAAAAATGAAAAGGCACCGACCGGGTCTCTCCCGACCGATGCTCTATTATACTCTTAATCTCAGCGGATATCAGTAACGTTACCTCGTTGTCACCTCACTTTTCTGGTAACTTTGTTTCTCCTTGATTCTGTTGGTCCGATTTGCTCTCAGCGTCACCCTTCTGTTTCTTTTTGCGTTCACCGGTCAGCTTGGCCGATTGGGCGTAGTAGGCCTTCTTGATGCTCTCTTCAGTCGAATCCGTCATCTTGTCAGATAGCTTTGAGAATATTGCCGTCTTCGTCAGGTTTGGATGTCGCTTCTGTTCCGCTTCGACTTTCTTGTAAACCGCTTCCTGCTTCGTCGGCGAAAGCTTTCTACCTGCACGAACATTCCCCTTCTGTTTACGAGTTCGTCCCGCCTGGATGAATGCAATCTTCTTCCTAATCACATCGCGCTCATACTCCAGTTTCCGACGTCCGGATGTCATGAACGTAAAAGGGTCATCATTCGTCGGACTAATGAGTTCAGCTTCCACCTCAATGAGGCGCAATTGCAGGGCTTCGATCGTCTTGTCAGGATTAGACATGGCCTTCCCGGGGTTTAGTACACCCAAAATAATGAAGTTCGGGTAGAAAATCCCTCTTCTGGAGGAGCCGCTAACCTAAAATGGAACGGGAGAATTACGCAGACGAATGCTTTGTGGAGCTTCTGCTCACATGGGGCAAAGATCAATAGATTCCGAAGAAATATTGGCTGTTTTTAGTGGTTTTTCTGCATTCCGGGATATTTCATTTGAGTTTCGATGTCAAATGTTCTTGTAAATGAACTCCCAATGCTCCTTTTCAAATGAATCATTCGTTTTTTCTCGAAGTATTTCGTTTCCCCCCATAAGTATCCAATTTGTTACGTTTGAACCTTCCTGGCGACAGGCTTTGGTGTTTCATCGGGTTTACTCGTCAATGGCTGTTGTTATCTCTGGAGTACTGCGTGAGCTACGGAGATATCGCGGCTCCAATCTGAAAGCTCGAAGACACAAAATTGCCCCGAGAGTTACCTCGGGGCTTTTTGCAAGCCGTGTATCAGTTTGAAATCTCAGGCTGACTGTTGGGCGGGCCTATCCAGCACTTTCACCACATCCCTTAAGTGCTGTGGCGCGAGATGGGAATAGATCTGGGTCGTTTTGAGGTCCGTGTGCCCGAGCAGCGTTTTTATGCTGAGCAAATCAACTCCCTTCATCGCGAGTCGGCTGGCGTACGTGTGCCTCAACTTATGAACATCCCCTTCCAGACCGAGGTCAGCCAACGAGGACTTCAGAGCGTGGTAGATCTTATCCGGATGAACCGTCATCCCTTCCTTGCTCGTGAATACGAGCGTCCCATCCTTCCCCTGCCTTCTCTTCAGGATCTCGATCGCAGTTGCAGTGAGAGGAATAGTTCGCGAATTGCCGGTCTTCGTCTCGAAATCATCCGTTGATTCGACCGTGATTTGTTCCTGACCCTGGGTGAGGTTCACCGTGTCCCATCTGAGGCTAATCAGCTCACCTTTCCTCAATCCGGTTTCCGAAATAAACTTCAGTGGATCGACCCAGTGCGGATCCAGCTTCTCCCATATCTTCGCGAGCTCGTCATCACTGAAGAAATTTGCTTTGCCGCGAGATTTCTCCCGAACACCTTTCAACGCTGCTGCCGGACTTTCTTTCAAGTGCTTCTGTTCGACAGCAAACGCGAACAGCGCCTTGATCGCCCGAACACTATCATTCGCAGTGCCCTCCGACCACGCCTTCACACCATTTTCACTTGGATTGAGAGCAGAATCCAAAAACTCTTCGAGATAGTGCAGTTGTATCCGCTGGATGTCCGATGCTGCAGTGGAAAATAGATCCTGGAAGAACGATTCAAGACGCACATAGTAGTTTCTGTATCGAGCAAGCGAAGTCTTCTTGACCCGGTTCTTCTTCTTGTCCAGAAATGCTTTGATCAGATCTGCAAGCGAAAGGGATTTGTTGCCTGAAACGGGGATTCCGTACTTACCGAGAATGAGGTCTGACTGAATCTTCGCCCGGATAAGTTCGGCCTCTTTCTTGTTGGGACCGACAGTTTCCCTTATTCGCTTTCCACCCGCGGAGTAGTCGAGCTGGTACAGCGACTGCTTTTTGCGTTTGATGAGGCGGAGTGTGACGCGCGGGGTTGCC
Organism: uncultured Bacteroidota bacterium; assembly: GCA_963714855.1. Taxonomy (GTDB): domain Bacteria; phylum Bacteroidota; class Ignavibacteria; order UBA10030; family UBA6906; genus JAGDMK01. Next base: position 95,508 of record CAVQPT010000004.1, read on the forward strand.
ATGGATATCCCTCCTGTGCCCTACAGTATACTGAAAAACTGGCACACTTTTGACACGCGTCAGAAATCTTTGAGCTTATCTCATTGGTGTGTAACAACTTATCGAAGAAGTGCGGAGAGCGAGGGATTCGAATCCCGTGGCACCCATGGCGCCACGGGATCCACGTCCCGCCCACAGGGCGGGACGGGACCCCCAGCGGAGAGCACAGGATTCGAACCTGTAAGCCCTTGCGGGCGCCGGTTTTCAAGACCGGTGCAATAGCCGTTCTGCCAGCTCTCCACGACTGTACCGTAGTACTTGCTCAAATATACGGAACACCCCAGATCGATTCAACCCATCTGTTCACTGTTACGGAACATACCGCGTCCGAAGCCATGTGCTGAAACTACCGAGGAACCCCTCAACGAACTCCTTCTTCATGCTCCCGTATTCCGCCGGGTCTCCGGTTTCCGACGTAAGAAACAGATGATTGGCCTTCGGAACGGTACGCACCTCAACGTCCCGGTTCCCCCCTCGAACAAATGCCCTCTCCATAGCCGCACGGTTCAACGACGGTGGCACCTGCTGGTCCACTTCACCGAACAGCGCAAAGACCGGACATGAGACCTTCCCGAGGGCATCCGCCGGATTGACCATAATGAACTCCCTGAACCAGGGACTCTTGAGAGACGCAATCTGCAAACCGACACGTGACCTGACGAGTGAGTCGGGGTTCGTGATAGACCTGCGGTTCTCTTCCGAAAGCTTACTCAGACTCCTCTTTCCTTCTTCGACCAAAAGCCCTTCAAGCTCTTCAAAGCCTGTGCCTCGACGGACGGTTTCATAGACCCGGTGCTGAAGGTCCAGGATGCGATCCAAATCCTCTTGCGATGCACCGGACCGTCGGGCCGCTGACATCACCTGAAAATCGATCACGCTGTCGCCGGATATTGCAGGCGTCGCGAGAAGCACAAGGAAACTCACGTCCTTCCGCCTCATGGCAACCATGGCCGCAGCAATGCCTCCTTCACTGTGACCGAGCAGCCCCACTGCATCCTTTCGTATCCCGGGGTGCTTCCGCAGATAGACCAACGCTGCCTCAGCATCAGCGGAGAAATCCGATGTCGTTGCATCTGAAAACCGTCCTCCGGATGCACCCACGCCGCGGTCATCGTACCGCAAGACGGCAATGCCGCTTCGTGTAAGATGGTCCGCAAGCATCGCAAACGGTTTGAAGCCGAAAATTTCTTCATCCCGGTTCTGGGGACCGCTTCCGGTGATCAACGCGACTGCGGGGAACGGACCTTTCCCTGTGGGTATGGTCAACGTGCCGGCAAGAACAAGGGAATCGTTCGCAAACGTCACGTCGTGTGCTTCATACGGGAGCTGCAACCCTGAGCGCGCCACAGCGGCAGAATCTTCGAGCACCGGCCGGAGGAAAAACGTCCCCGCCATGCCAGCCTGTTCGAATAGTCCACCGATGGAATCCGCGACCATACTACCCCGAAATGTTGCGAGCCCGGGCCCGGCAGGGAGATCAAAAGACAGCGCAGGGGGATCAAAGCGCACGTCCCTGAGGGGCAGGCCGAATGCATTCTGCATGGGGATATCGATCGTGGCTGCAAGCGAATCCCCTTTCGGTGCAAAATGCACACGGATGCCGAGTTCCTGATTCATGATCCGGATCGCTCCGTCCCAGCGGCCCGACGGCAGCGGTTGCGCTGGGAGCATGGACGCAAGAGCGACAAGCACGACCCCCGTGAAGAGAGAACGACACCAGAGTGCGTTCATTGTTGACTTCCCTCCTTCTCGAGTTTGCGAAACAGCATGTAGGGATAGATAAGCGCAACGATCAGAAATACCGGTGCCATTGGCACCGCAACCGCGATTTCCGTGGAGAGACCTGCGAGCGAAAGAATGATGGTTATGCCTCCTCCGACTACGAATAACCACCCCCCCAGCCGATGCGTCCGTTTCCAGACCTCTTCCGAGGAAATCGTCCAGGGAACACGGATGCCGAAGAACCAGTTGCGGGGGATCTTGGGGAGATAGTTTCCGAGGACGACAAACAGCAGTCCCAGACCGGCGCCCAGGAGACGGGTGTTCAGAACACCTGTGGCGGCTGCATTGAGGGAAAGGAGGTGTACAAAAAGGAAGAAGGCCAGCGCAAGGTCGCGAATGAGCAAGAGCAATCCGTACTTCGGCTGTATCTTCTTCCAGAAGGGATCGATGAGGGGTAGGAATGTCAGGGCAAGTCCGACAACCGCAATTTCCGCCAGAACAAATACGACGTAGCCATTCCTGCTCATATATCCATCCGGATTCCCATCGAGTCCGAAATGCGTGGGGACCTTGTCGGGAAGCGAAGGGAATGCAACGAACATTGTCACACCTACGGCTGCCAGAATGAGGAAGGCAACGAGATGATGTTTCCAGTGCCACTTCATGGTCAGGCCCTCCCGGAAGTCATTTTTTTGCCGAATTGCACAATCATCTGAAAGACACTCATGTTGATGGAGTAGCGGATGAACTGCCCCTCGCGGACAGACTCCACTAACTCCGCCCGCTTGAGCACATCCAAATGGTGAGAAAGGGTTGGCTGGGATATGTCCATCCTCGCAAGCAGTTCGGACGGGGTCATATCCTTTTCCCGAAGCAGATCGAGAATCATCACCCTGGTGGGGTCACCGAGGGCTTTGAAGAGCTTTGCAAAGGAGTTCACGAACGGACATATCTATATATGTACATATATCAATATACAAGACTGCCGACTCCCTGTCAAGAGGAATCGCGGCGCGGGTTTCAATCAACCACCGTAAATCGCCCCTCAAGCCCCTCCCCGGCATTGGGGCCGACATACACGGTAAATGTTCCCGGTTCCACACGCCGCCTCATATCCGCGCCTGTAAATGCCAGGTCGGCAATCGGCACCGTCAGGGGAACATACCGCGTTTCGCCCGGCCGAAGCAGCACACGCCGGTACGCCTTGAGTTCCCGGATCGGACGGGTCAGGCTTCCAACGTCATCGCGAATGTAGAGTTGTACAACCTCCTCGCCCGGTCGCGGCCCCGTGTTCGCGAGCGTCACACCGACGACAAGCGTGTCACGGGTGTGCAGATTCCTCGACGCCATCGTGAGAGCGGTGTACGAGAATGTGGTGTACGTCACTCCGTGGCCAAAAGGAAAGAGAGGCGTGGACGGAACATCCAGATACCGTGACGTGAAGTGGAGGGTATCATTGGCCGGACGGCCGGTATTCTTATGGTTGTAGTACACCGGGATCTGGCCCGTGACGCGCGGGAACGTGACGGGCAATCTGCCAGTCGGAGCGTGAATCCCGAACAGAACATCCGCAATCGCATGGCCGGATTCATGTCCCGGGAACCATGCTTCGAGAATGGCAGGCACATGCGCTGCTTCCCAGCTGATCGCCAGCGGGCGGCCATTCATCAGGATAAGCACCACTGGCTTCCCTGTTGCATGCATCGCCCGGATGAGATCCAGTTGCCGGCCAGGTAATTCCAGCGATGTCCGGCTGCAGGCCTCACCGCTCATGTCCCGGGACTCACCCATGACCATCAACACTACATCCGACTGCCGCGCAATCGATCGGGCAGCCGCGAAACCGGAGGTATCCGTTCCGTCGATGGCGCATCCGGAGGCAAAAAGGACGCGAGCTGCGGGAGCCGCTTCCCGAATCCCTTCCAGCACCGTCACAACATTGTTGGTATCGGTCGGACCGGCCCAGGTCCCGACCGGGTCCCTGCGATTGTCGGCAAGGGGTCCGATGATCGCTATGGTTTCCGTTCCAGATGAAAGCGGAAGCACGTTTTTGTCATTGTTGAGAAGAACGATCGAGGCACGCGCGACCTTGCGGGCAGCCTCGATGTGCTCGGCGGCTCGCAACACCTTTGCTTCACGTTCGGGCGTGCATCGCCTGTAAGGATCGGCGAAGAGTCCTATCCACATCTTCACACGAAGGATCCTTCGGACTGCTTCGTCGACTATCGCCAAGCTGACCTTTCCTCCCGCGACGAGCGATGGCAGGCTGTCGCGATAGCAACGGGATTCCATATCCATATCCAGCCCTGCACGCAGGGCGATTGCAGCAGCTTCGCCCGGATTCGCTGCGTAGCCATGCTGGATGAGTTCGCCGATAGAGTTCCAGTCGCTCACGACAAACCCATCAAATTTCCATTCATCCCGGAGTATCGTCGTGAGGAGGAATCGGCTGCCGGAGCTCGGCACTCCATTGATCTCGTTGAATGATGCCATGAACGTTCCCACACCGGCATCCAACGCAGCTTTGAACGGCGGCAGATAGACGTCCCGGAGGGTCTGCTCAGACATGTCAACCGTATTGTAGTCCCGGCCCCCCTCGGCTCCACCATACGCGGCATAGTGCTTCGCACAGGCCAGCAACGAGGACGGGTCCGCCAGGTCCACCCCCTGAAATCCACGCACCCGAGCCGCTGCCATCAGAGAGCCGAGGTAGGGATCTTCCCCTGACCCTTCGGCAATGCGGCCCCATCGGGGATCCCGCGCGATATCCACCATCGGAGCGAACGTCCAATGAATACCCGCCGCCGCCGCTTCGGTCGCGCTTACCCGTGCAGAGAGTTCCACGGCTGCCGGGTCCCACGTCGCTGCCTCCGCGAGCGGGATAGGAAATGTCGTTTTGAAGCCATGAATGACGTCGAGTCCGAACAACAGCGGGATTTTTGCACGCGACTCTTCGACGGCGATACGCTGGAGCTCATGCGTTTCCTTCGCACCAAACACATTCAACAGCGATCCGGCCCCGCCGCGCCTGATAGCAGCCCGCAGGTCATCGTCGACCGTACGCTCTCCGGCCGGACCGGTACTCCATCTCCCTGTATATTGCACAAGCTGACCGACCTTCTCCGGGAGTGTCAAACCCGACAGGATCGAATCTACAGCACGGTCGACATTCAGGTCGCGCGGCGGGGTTGTGGTACCCACGCTCTGCGCCGGCGCGGACTGGGCCATCAGGAGGATGATGGACAACACAAGTGCCTGTTTCGGCGCAGACCTCTTTGAGGAATAAAGGCGAAAGAACCCGCTGGGCGGAGGATGTATCATCATGGCGAGTTTCCCTTTTGAGTGAGTGCAGGAGGTTATCCTCCCACTCGGAGGAGAGGAATGCACCGATAGGAAGGAATGTATCGAGATTGAAGTTGATTATCAATGCGGCAACGTCGAAGAGGACTCCGGGGGCGAGCAGTGCAGAAACCGAGCTACGCCTCCTGCACCTGAAAACCGATACCAACCTCCTGAAGGAAAGAAAACGGCATTTCCCCTCCGGCGAAGACGAAGACCAGGTCGTTTTTCACCGTCTTCACGCCATCGACCGTCTCGAGAAGCACGACGTCCTGCCCTATTTCGTGGATCGAAGAGTTGAACATGATACGAACGTGACCCTTTCTCATTGCATCGTCGACCCCTTTGTGGTTTCGCTCCTTGATGCGTGTGAACTCCTCACGGCGGTAGGAGAGCGTCACACGATTGCGGCCGCGCAACGACAATCCTATCGCTGCTTCAATTGCACTGTCCCCCCCTCCGACCACAAGGACATTCAGCCCTTTGTATGATTCCGCGTCGATGAGGCGATACATCACCTTCTCTTTGTCTTCACCGGGCACCCCGAGTTTCCGGGGGGTGCCGCGCCGCCCCATTGCCAGCACCACATGCCGCGTCGCATACGACCCTGCCGATGTCTGCACCTCGTAGCCTTCGGCGGCCCTCTGAATCCCGATGACCTTCTCGCTGGTCCGTACGTTGACCTGTGTCTCGGCGAGGATTTTCTCCCACAACGCGAGCAGTTCTTCCTTTGAGACATCGGTGAACTTGACTTTTCCCCAGAGTGGAAGCTCAAAAGGAGATGTCAGGACAATTTTCCTCCGGGGGTAGTGGAGGATTGATCCCCCGATTGTCTCCTGCTCGAGAGCCACATACCGGAGTCCTGCCTCCTGCGCCGCCAGGGCTGCAGCAAGTCCGGCCGGTCCGGCACCGACAATAATCACGTCATGTATGCGTCCGGTTGCGCGCGCCGGCCGGGACGCCAGCGTACGGACTGCCGCCGCTCCCTGTGTGACCGCATTGCGGATCAATCCCAGACCGCCGAGTTCCCCCACGACAAAGATCCCGGGCATCGTTGTTTCAAGCTGGGGGTTGAGGAGGGGGAGTTCGGCATTTCGACCGGGAGGGGCCATCACCAACTGAATCCCTTCAACAGGACAGGCGTCTGCACACAGCCCATGCCCCACGCATTTTGCACCGTGGAGGAGAACGGCGGTCCCGTTTACCACTCCGAGGACATCCCCCTCCGGACATGCCGGCACGCAGTTCCCGCACCCGATGCAGACGAGCGCATTGATCCGGGGATGCATACCGCTCGCCACGTCAAGACCTGTCATCCGCAACTCACCCAACCGACTGCGCGCGGCTTCCTCGCGACGTCGGAATCGAACGTAATAGGGAATGACCGTGCCCGCGACGAGCAGAACCGTGATGCCTATGGTGAATACTGTTTCCAAACGTAGCCTCTAAAAGCGGATGCCGATTTCACCAAAGACTCTTTGAAGGGAGCGATTATTTTCCCAGACCTGATCTATGCCTCCGAGGATATACCACCGCCTCCCGATCATTGTGTGGGCCATGATGCTCGCTGTGGTGCTTGTCTGCCGGTCCTCCGACCGCAGCAGTGTGTAGCCGTAACGCTCAGCGGCTGCTGAAATGACTGTGCCAGATGCGAACCCGTATTCAGCGTGTGCCGAAACGTTCAGACCTGTGGCATAGACCCCCCTGATGTCAGACGCCTGCACGCCGAGACTCGCCCCGGTTCCCGCGATGTTTGCCATTCTGAGCGTGCCCACAACAGTACGCGAGGGCGGGAGTTCAGCGACTGCAGGGCGAACATGCACACGCGCTCCAAGCTGGATTCGCAGGGGGAGACGGACGGCCACCCCTCCCCGGATGCCCTGCCGGAGGGTGTTGTCCAGAAGCGTATCGGACCGCAGGTTCATTGACTCAAGATAGTACACCGCGCGGGTCGCATCGTACCCCGCATCCACGGTCAGCCATGCCAGCGGCGCATAGGACGCGCTGACAAAAGTATTGGTCAATCGCGGCTTCCCCTTCCGGGTCTCACCTTCCAGACCCATCACGTCAACTTCCGTGGATTGATAGAGAAAGAATGCCCCACCAAGACGGGTACTGCTCTGGAGATACAGGAAATCACGGTCAAGTCTGCCGTTGAACATGATCCGCCCGTATGCGAGGGAGACATCACCGCCGCTATTCTGCCCTCTTCGCCATCCGTAATTGACGAACAGCGCGGCTTTCTGACGATGCATATCAAGGCCCGAGTTCGAATAATCCGGTTGGAACCCGCCGAGAACTCCCGCAGTCAGGTTGCCAGCGCGCACAAACGCCTCGGCACCGTCAACCGGTCCGAGGCCGGCAACATACCGCGAGGTCACACGGCCGAGGCTAAACCCGAAACGATTCCCCGGGGCCTGCGAAGAAAAGGCGAGCTCGTACACCCTCACATTGGACCGTGAGCGGGATGCCATCAGCGGCTCCGGACCGCCGAGCTCTCTCGTTGCACGACCATGAAATGTGAACGTCACTCCGGTTCCGAACAACGCGGGAACGCTCAGTTGCAGGAGCACAGCCGGCAGCGATGATGCCATCCCTGCATTGCCATCCCTTGTGCCAAAGTATTGCAGCGCGGCACGGCCACTCACTCCCGGGGGTTCCATCAAGGAGCCTGCAGCGCGGGTGCGCCCGCCCGGGGTTCCAGCAGCAGGTTCAGGACGTCGCCAGCTGCGGATCGTAACACTATCCCCTATTGACACTTTTGTGCCATCCCCGGCGATCGGTACCACCGATGAGCGGGCAGAAACTGCGGCTACCGTACCTGCCGAAATGGCCACCCCCCTGCGCATGAAGGTCACCGTATCCCCAGCTTGTACACCTCGTTCCCTTCCAACGCCGATGTATGCAGACGATCCGGAGACATATGTCACGCTCCCGCCTAAGATCTGAAGGACAGGTTCGGCCTGTTGTCCGGGCGCGCATGCACCGGGTACGAGCAGCACAGCGAGAACAACGATGCGGTTCGCACGGATTCTCATTGGCGCCCCCGCGGATGGCACGAATAACAGGCCTGACTTTCATACCGATAGCCGGAGACGTTCCTGTGCCGCGGATCGACATTGCTCTGCGCGTGTTCATGACAGTTCAGGCAGGAGAAGACCCTGAAATTGGCAGAAGAGGTATGGCAGTCAGCGCACGCTGTCCACCTCCCCGGACGGTGTGAGCTTCCCGCGGAGATCGGGAATGACGCGTCGTGGTTGAATGTAGAAGGTGTCCATGCCGCAGTCGTGTGGCAGGCATCGCATGTCGTCGGAAATCCTGATGGTGCATGGGCAGGGTTGGTTGTTGCGTTATACTCCTGTGTATGGCACGAGGCGCAAGCCGCCGGGAGGCCGGCATAGACATTGTTGGCATGGCATTGCACACAGGGAACTCCGGCATGGCCTCCCTGCAGTGCAAACCCCGTCGTCGCATGGTCAAAACGCCCCCCCCAGGATGTCGCGGCGGCAGAATGGCAGTTCTGGCAATCGGTCCCGAGCCCCGAGGCGCTATGCGGCGGTGTTTTCGTGGCAGCATACTCCGCGGCATGACAGGAGTAGCACTCTTGCGAGAGCCATTTGAAGACCTTGTTCGAGTGGCACTGTGCGCACGGCACCGCAGCATGGGCACCGACGAGCGCAAATCCGGTCGTCCCATGATCAAAGTGGCCACCCCAGGAGAGGGCAGAGACGGAATGACATGATTCACAATCCGTACTCAGCCCCGATGCGCGGTGAGGCGGAGCCACGGTCGCATCATAGTCTGCACGATGGCAACTCACACATTCGAGAGGGACCCCCGTATAGGTATGCTTCTGCTGATTCACGTGGCACGATTGACACTGTGCCATCCGATGAGCCCCGAGGAGAGCAAAGCGGGTGGAAATATGACGCTGGGGCATGTCTGGAACAAGCCACGAGTCCGTTGTATGGCATCGTTCGCATATCGACCCGAGTTCTGTGCGATGAACATCCTGGTGGCAGGTAAAACACTGGTCGCCGGCTTCCGCAAACCGGAGCGTTGTATGACACTGGCGACATGCCACCTGCGAGTGACGGCCATCGAGCGGGAATCCTGTTGACGTGTGCTTGAATGTCATTTTCGAAGCAAGCACATTCCAGGAATCGGTCCGGTGGCACTGATCGCACGACACCGAAAGGTCTCCATGCGGGGAGTCCTGGGGGTGGACCTGTGGACAGACGCCACTCAGGCCACCCGCTATGACCAGCATCCTCAGCCACTGTCTCATCATTTCCAGTCCTCCACCGTGTAGGGGATCCTTCGTCTTCAATCACCGTTGATGCCGCTACAGCCCCCGTACTCCCGAAGCATGGCAGTCTGCACATCGGGTCGGCGTTCCGGCAAATTTCCATCGATCCAAACGGTCGTGCCTTCCTCCGGGGCCGTGGCAGAGATAGCATGCAATACCACGATGCCTACCGGAGAGTTTGAACGTCGGGAGATCATGGTTGTACTGTATTTCCGCCCACGCTCCGGCAGTATGGCAATCCCGACACCCCTGCTTGCTCACCGTCACGAATTTCCCTCTATGGACATCCGTATGACATTGCCCGCACTCTGGCAGAGCCTCCCGACGAAACTGTCTGACAGACACACCGTTCTGTCTTTTCGTGGGATGACAGTCTACACATTGAACCGCACGATGTGCCCCCATCAGGGGGAAGCGGGTCCGTGCGTGGTCTGGAAACCCGAAGGCCGCAGGCACAAAGGAGTCTTCGGTATGACAACGGTCACAGGCTGCCTGCACTCCTCTGACAACGAACTCCCCGGCATGCATATCGAGATGACAATCATTGCATGCGTAAGATAGCTGCCGTCGGGCGATGGACTTGCTTTCCGCACCGGAACGCACCGGTCCATGGCATCCGTCGCACGCACCAGTTTGATGTTTCCCCCTGAGAGCGAATCGTGTTTTATCGTGGTCAAACGTTCCTGCCGGGCCTGTCTTCCAGCCGGTTTCCACATGGCATTGCTCGCACGGCACGGAACTTCCGGCCGGCACGAACCGCCCACGATGCGGATCCCGGTGACAGTCGGCACACCGCTGAAACTCCCGGATACGGAACCGTTCCTTTCCCGTCGCGGCTCCACCGTGACACTTTGCGCACAAGACTGTGGCATGCTTCCCCTTCAAGGGGAAATTTGTAGTGCGGTGATCGAACCGTGATGCTGCACCTGCGCTCCAACCGGTCGTTGTGTGACAACTCTCACAGGGGTTCTTGAACTTTCCCGCATGCGGATCGCTGTGGCAGGAAGAACACGATGCTGATGGGACTCCTGTGAATTGCACGCTCTGTTGGGGACCTGTGGCACGATGGCACTTGCCGCATTCCACCTGCGCATGGCTGCCGGTCAGGGGGAAGCGGGTGTGTGTATGGTCAAACCCCACGAGCGGCTTCCATCCTTGCATGCCATGGCAGTCCGTGCATCCGGTTCGGAACTGACCCCTGTGCACGTCGTTGTGACAATCCACGCATTCCCAGCCAAGCCCAAGATAAGTGCCGTTTTTCACGCGCTGCAGGTTCTCGCGCACGGCCCGATCCTTGACATGAGACGATTGATGGCACTGTACACACGGTACCCTTGCGTGTTTTCCCTTCAGTTCGAATCCCGCAGTCCGATGGTCGAACCGGGTCGTGTCAAACCTGATCAGGTCGAAATCCCGCCCATGATGCTCTTTGTGGCATTCGGTGCACCGGCGCGCCGTGAAGCTGCCGTGCAGTCCAGTACGGCGTTGCATACGCACCTGAATCTCACCATGACAGGCGAGGCAATCGGCATTCTCTATCGATCGCCCGATCGCATGACAGCTCGTGCAGTGGTTCACCCCCTCCAGACCGGCATGGGCGGCGGACAACTCTCCCGGAGATATCTGTCCGCGAGCCGATCCGGTGAGAAGAACCACTACTGCTATTGTCATGCCCCTCCTCATGCGGCCTCCCCTACCAAATCCACCAATAACCCAGTGCAACGGCGACGCCGACATGCACGAGAACGATCACAAACATGATGGTGGCAAAGGGCAAATGGATGACATGCCAGAGATGGAAGATCCGGCGCGAGTGTTCGAGGGCAATCATACGACTGCGGAGAGCCGAGCGGCGGAGTGCGAGCTGAACCAGCATGTGCTGGTCTGATGATCGGACGCCCCACCGGCGCAATTCTCCGCGGTAGAGGTTCACGCGCCACCGCGTGCGAAGGTCAAACGTCACGACCTGCCGCAGATAGGCCAGGAAACCGCGTCCGCCACCCGACTCCCGGGAAAGGACCAGTGCGTCGAGTTGGTCGAGCGTTTCCGGAGGCATGCCGCTGGTGCTCAGGAGCGTTGCGCGCATCTGCGCGCTCTCGTGGTCCATCTCCGCCTGGGTCATTTCGTGCCCCTGCAGCGATCGCGGTATCTGCCTGTACAGATAGCGTCCTATCACGCCACTGAACACGACGGCCAGCATGCTCCAGACACTTACTGCGACAAGACCACCGAATTTGAATGTCGTGTGGTACAGCACAAGGACGGGGCCGAGCAGGCAAACGGCAATATGGAACTGGAGGTAGACACTGATGGGCCCTGCCCCGCGCAGGAAGCGCAGTCGTTTCCTGGATGAATAGAGAACCACGCCGGTAAAAATGAGGAGGGATCCGATAATGCCGTATCCGTGGCTTTCGATGCCGGACGGTTTCAGCCGTTCATACTGCGGATGGAAGGGGCGCTCGCCAAGGGGTGTGCGGTAATAGTCGCACCCCCGCAGGCCGATCGCGAGGGGGACCAGGAGAGCCAAAGCTATGAGAAAAGCAAAAAACAGAGAATGCGCCTTCACCTTCCGTCCGTCATCACATGATTCTCATTTCCAATAAATGACTTCCCACCTGAAAGTCAATGCCATGGTGCCGTTTCCGGCCTGGAACACCACCGCCCGGATGGCTGAACGGAGATGGGTGACCCTTGCATTTTCCCTCGTCATCCGCTACATTCCCCTGTATTTCCCACACACATCTTCAGATCTTCGGCACCTATCAATCAGGGAGGACGTCCTGTGGATCGGACTTCTGCTTCCTCCCCGGCAACGATTCGGCATGTTCAATATCAGCAGGAACTCGAGTACCAATTCACCACCCTTTGGAGGACCAGATGAAAGTCACCGCGATCATCAGCGTTATCGTCGCCATCGCTCTGGCCATCACAACCTTGTATTTCAAGAGCACCCTGGGGACCGCCGAGCAGGAACGGGACACACTCAAGAACGCCCGGGATGAAATTCAGGTCCGCGCTGACAATCTCCAGCAGGAAAAAGCCGCCCTGAGCCGACAGCTCGAAGAGCAGATCAGCAGTATCTCAAAGGAAAAAGAACAGGAGCTCGACCGCCTGCGGAACACGTACGATACTCTCGTCACGAATCTGAAGGGAGAGATTGACAAGGGACAGATCACCATCACAAAACTCGCCGACCGCCTCTCCGTGAGTATGGTCGACCGGATTCTGTTCCCTTCAGGTGAGGCCGGGATCAGTGTGGAGGGAGTGAAGGTGCTGGAACGCGTGGGAGCGGTCTTGAAGAACACACAGAAGAAGATCATCCGTGTCGAAGGACATACCGACAATATACCCATCAGCACAAAACTGATGGAGACGTTTCCGACGAACTGGGAGCTCTCTGCAGCACGGGCAACGAACGTGGTGCGCTTCCTTCAGGACAAGGTCGGTATCGACGCCGCACATCTCGAAGCGGTCGGTCTGTCGGAATTCCATCCCGTGGCAAGCAACAAGACACCGGAAGGACGAAGCCAGAACCGTCGCATCGATATTGCCCTGCTGCCTGACTTCAGGGAGACTCCACCAGCCGCGCGGTAACCGTTCAGAGGGAGTTGGTCCTTCACTCCTGCGCTGCATCCGCGCACATCAGGATTGGAGTAGTCCGGCACCACCTGTGCGCCCCTTCGTCGGAATGGATCGGTCTGCAACCATGTACCATATGAGACCTACGATGACCCGAGTATTCCTCTGGACACTTGCAGGAGTGCTTCTTGTATTCCTGTCAGGATGCGCTTCCACCTACGGGACCTTCACAGAAGTCATAAGGACTGGCATAGACCTGTCCACGGTTCGTTTCTATATTGGGACGACGCTCGATTTCCGGTCGCTACAGATCCTCGACCCCGTCGAAGAGAAGGGCCCTTTCAAACAAGATGGCAGACGCTATCACACTGTAGCCAGGACGGACCCGGGGAAGGCCGTCGCGATGGGCGCAGATTGGCTTTCCGTCGATTTCGGCAGGGGCATCGTGATCACGTTTACAAGAAATCCGGCATCCGGTGAATATACGATGCCGGGGTGGGGAACGTTCACCATCGACGGTGACCGGTATGATTTGATGGTCGGGGTCCTGAGCGGAACGGAGGTTCCCCTCCTCTTTGACCCTTCCGGAACCACTGCCACGGACTCTGCGTCCGGGGAAAAAGACCGTTAACGGCGTCTTGCGAGGACTTCCCGATAGGCGGCGGCGGTCATGCGGGCGACGTGCTCCCAGAGGTAGTGGGCACGGACATGCTCGCGCAGCCCCCCGTCCTTTGTGCGGTCCAAAGCCCGAACAATCCCCCTCCGTATCGACTCTTCCGAGGTCGGTTCGACGTACTCCGCGTAGTCACGGAAGTACTCCTTCGTCCCGCCGTACGGTGTGATCACCACTTTTGCCCCCGCGAGGCCAGCCTCGAGTGCTGCGATACCCGGTGTCTCAAAATGAGAAGGCAGCACAAACACATCACATGCGGCATATGCCGAGGCCAGCATGGGCGATGCATGGTCCAAGCCATCGAGAAGGAGGATCTGTTTGTGCCGCTCGGCTTCGCGGACGCATGCCTCCCCGTATCGACTGTTGACAATCCGCCCGATAACCACCGAAGGGTGGTCGATCCTGCCCAGAGCTTTCAGCAGCCGCAGGACATTCTTCCGTTCATGACCGGTATGTCCGACGGAGAGGATGAACCTGTCACGTCCGTATGTTTGCCTGAACAATGCCGGGTCCGCATCACCGAAGCGAGGTTCAACCCCGTTGGGGATGACGGTGATCTTCTCCTGAGGCACACCGTAACCCCGGGCGAGCAACCTGCCCTCATCGATACTGTTGGGAAGGAGCCTGTCCGCCCACGAGCAGATATCCGCACACAAGGCGTAGTCACTCCAGATCCCGCGTCCGGCCTTTTGGGCCAGTCTTGTGACGGCCAGAGCGGTCCGCACGGAGCGGGGGGAATGGCGGCTGAATGTAATGGGCGACACGACACAGGGAATGTCCAGCGTGTGAATTTCACGCGCAAGGTGATACGTTCCGATGTTCGCCGCAAACAGATGGAAGATATCCCCGGGGGCTGGCCGGAACGGACTCCACGGGTCGAACTGACGGGCTTCAACACCAGCCTGACCCAGTGCACGGACGGTCTCTGCAATCTGTGTCCGCGGCCCTCCATGAAGTATCGAAACGGCCTGGTATCCCGCAACGTAGACGGTCACTTCAACCTCCGGAGCATGGTGGAATAAATATCGCCGAGGAGGCGCCGGGCGTCGATTTCTCTCGTGCGCCGCAGATCATGGGGGATGGTCGGGGCGTGTGTCGTTCCCCACTGCAGGCCTGTCAGAACGATCGGACTTCCCGCCGGCACGAATGCCTCCCGCGCATCAGGCAGGACAACGTGGACAGTCACGTCTGCAGCTTCCGCCCTGTCGCCGTTCCTCACGACAATATGGTTGCGCACGGCGTCGAACCCCACCTCAAGGAGTTCGCGCGTGCGCCACCACAGGGCATACTCCTCCAGTGTCAGTTTCAGAACCCCGGCACCCTGGTATGTGCCCACAATTGCCTCTACAACGTCCCAGTGGCGATGCATGGGGTGGTGGTAGAAGAAGAGCGGCATCTGGCGGGCAAGAAGGTCAGCAGCAGTCGTCGTGAAATACTCCCGCATGGCCGCACTCCCGGCTCCAGAGCGTCTTAAGCTTCCGATGCTGATGGGATGGATCGGGATCTGGAGCGTCCGGAAGACTGTCGTCTGTTGCGCCGGATAGAGTGGGAGCGTATCGTACGCGAACGCAAATTCGGAGGAGTACATGAATTCCGCGGCATCGATGAGTGCGCCGTACGCCGGCGTCCAGGTGCCAAAGGGTGCAGCAAATCCGGGCACCTTCCATCCGGCGGCCCGGAGCAATTCAAGCCCCCGCCTCATGTTTGCCTCGTCCGCCCTGATATCGGACCCGAACCGGTGCTCGTAACAGTGCAGACCGATCTCCTGACCGTCCAGCATACGGAAATGCGTCAGCCACGGCTCATGGGCACCGACATCAAGAAACCAGGACCCTCTGACACCACCATCATGCATTATCCTGTATAACGTATCGATGTCTGCTTTTGGGGCACCGTCGGTATCGACGCGCAGGCACGCCACCGAACGGGATTGCCCCGGGAAATACCAGAGGTGTGCATAGGGTATCCCCCGGGCATGGTGGAGCCACGCGAGGGCTGAACGCACAAGATGTCTGATTTCCCCTTTCGCAACGAGCGAGACACGTTCCGAGGGAAGCCGGTCGCGCCGGGAGTAGAACGCCTTGGGCGATACCCTCACGTCGGCCATTGCCACCTGGACGTCGAATGGAAGCGCAACGGCAAATCCTCCCCCGAGCTCACCCGCGAACACGGCGTGCTCGTGCGCATCGGTGCGGAGACGATTGGCCTCCCGCGGAATATGACCCTTCAGGGCAAGATCGAGCAGCCGCACCGACGAAAAGACCGGATCACCGTCGGAGACGATATAGCGGATGGTGGCCTGGCGAGTGCTCATTCCACCCAACCCTTCCATATGATGCGCGGATCCCAGTATCGCGCCCCCGCCTCGCATGACACCTTCCACCCTCGAGAACTCGCTTCCCTCGAGACGGCGGGTCACGATGATCACGCTGCAGGCCTCAGCCCAGTCCTCGTCCTTCGTGAGGTATTTCCACGGGAGTCCTTCCTGGGCGAGCAGTGTCTCCCACGCAGGAGACGGCGAGAGCAGGCCGGCGGCAATAATCATATCAGCAGGGCGCGCAGCCGCGCGCGATCATGAGCGGTAACAGCCCCCGTGGCCAGAAGCACGATTCCCCAGACCGCAACACTACTCCCTGTGGCGACAAGGGGTGGGAGAGCGTGGATCCACCACGCAAGCGCAAATGGCAGAATAATCACCAGCACAACACGGGGCGAAAGTCCCGACTTCACCAACGGTTGGGTTTGCATCGCTTTCCGCGCCATCATCAGAAGTGTTACAGCTTCGCCAAGCGTTGCGCCAATCGCAGCGCCAACTATTCCAAACAGGGGCGTGAAAACGATGACGGCAACGGCAAGTACGACTGACCCGGCAATCATCCTGCGCACAAAAGCCTTCTCATTACGCGATGCGATCACCGTGCAGGCCGCGACGGAGTTGAGCGCGGTAAGGCCGACGTACAGGACCAGCACCTGGGCAACGGATCCGGCGCCACTGTAGGCGTCTCCGAAGATGATCC
Source organism: uncultured Bacteroidota bacterium (assembly GCA_963714855.1). Taxonomy (GTDB): domain Bacteria; phylum Bacteroidota; class Ignavibacteria; order UBA10030; family UBA6906; genus JAGDMK01. Next base: position 112,186 of record CAVQPT010000004.1, read on the forward strand.
CGACAGCCGGCGGCGCAAGAAAGATGCCGCCAAGTATGAACGGCGGGCCGAGGAGCCAGAGGAACTTCAGAGTGAGCGTCAAAATCTCCGGGACTTCATCAGCACGCTCGTTCATCATCCTGGTCAGCGCGGGCAGCAGCACCGCGTTCAGAATCCGGTCCACCATCAACAGCAGGAAGACCAACTTTGTCGCAGCCCCGTATAGTCCAGTCTCATAGGTGCCCAGGACATACCCGACAACGAGCGGGGGAAGATTGAAGACCAGCTGGCCGCAAAACACCGCTATGCCGGTCGGGGCGTTCTCCCGGGCAATGGAACCCCACAGGGCAGGAGTCCACGACAGCCGGGGAAGACTGTGACGTGCTCCAAGGCTCACGAGAAGTATCGCCGCCGTGACGACGTTGCCGGCAAAGAATGCCACCGGTGCCGCAAGCAGATCTGTCGAGGCGCGCACCAACAGGAAAACGGCGACGGCATAGACGGCATATCCCGAGACGCGTGAGATGCTGATCGGGACAAACTCCTCCTTTCCCTGCAGGACCCAATCAACAAACAGTGCCAGCGGGAACATCGAAAGGAGTGACAGCAGGATGCAGTATACCAGTTCCCTGGGATGCACGACAAAGGGGAGAACGATCGCTGCCAGCATGGCGAGAATGGTCGCGAGCATCAGGCGTACGACGAGGACGCCACCCATGCGTGCGGTTATCGCACCTGACCCCGCAGCGACATTACGCATCTCAATGAGCTGAATGCCTGGACTGGCAATCAACTGGAGGTGACCCAGAACGGCCAACCCGATCGCGAACATACCAAAACCCGCGGGTGTGAGAACACGAGCAAGATACACCGTAATAACAAAGCCGATAGCTCTTCCGGCGATGTCACCGGAGAACACGGAGAGAATGTTTCGCGAAAGTCGTTTCACAGAGCGGCCCCCCGCGTCAGCTCTTCCAGAATACGGAGAAGTGCTGCCTCTCGCCTCTCCACCGTGAAGGTATTCGCGATAAACTCGCGTGCCTGTCTCCCTGCGCCGGGTGGGGCTTCGAAAGCCTCTTGAAGGGCCTCCGCCAGGGCGTCCGGGTCGCCATACGGCACCAGGAATCCATGCTCCGCTATCGCGGTGGGAATCCCCCCTGCCCGACTCCCCACGGGGACGCATTCGCACAGCATCGCCTCACAGAGGCTGTTAGGAAGTCCTTCGGTGTACGATGGCTGGCAGTATACGGCCGCCCTCTGGTAGAATCGGAGGAGGACCGTCTGGTCGACAAAAGGCTCCATGGCGACGTTTTCGGGAATCGCTCCCCGCAGCTTCCCGATCAGCCCTGCGGAAACACCCACCACGACGAAACGGAGATCGGGAGAGCGCCGGGCCGCCTCGAAGAGGATGTCGATTCCCTTCACCTTCATTCTCCAGGGATCGTTGCATCCGGCCACCGTGAGGACTAAGCGTTCCTTTTCGCCCATCGGTTTCCAGAAGCTCGCATCATAACCCGTCGGTACATACTCGATATTCTCTCCGGGGTACGCGGCCAGACGGATTGCCTCCTGCCGGATTGAGGGATCAACTGCGAGTATTCGAGTGGCATGACGAAGGGCCCACCGGACAAAGGGGACCTTCCACGGCGTCAGCCAGACACCGTAGCGAATCTCCGGGATCTTTGCGACATCCACACCCCCGATAACAATGACCGACGGTCGTCGGAACATGCGTGACGCCAGTACGACAAAGAAGGAGTATACTGACGCGAACCACGTGTACGTGACGTCACAGCGGAGAATCCGAAGGGCGACCCTGAAGGGAACGAGGATGCCGGACCCCTTGAGGAGGTCGACCTGGTGGTGTTTCTGGAGGAGCCGGAGATCTTCCCGGATGAACGATGTGGTGAGGGTTGTGGTGAACAGTATCTTCAAAACGGACACAATCAGGTCTGGGATCGTCCATGCGAGGGGAACTGGCATGAAGATACTCCAAACCTCCTAAACAAGCAAGGCGCGAAACGCGCAGCCGTTAGAGGGAGGGTGGCTTCTCGGCCGGGATGAAGTTGAGCGCAACCGAGTTGAGGCAGAACCGGTTTCCGGTCGGTTCCGGACCGTCATCGAAGACATGGCCGAGATGCGCGTCGCACCGCGCACAGAGGATCTCCGTGCGGACCATTCCGAAGCTCCTGTCGATCTGTGTGCGGATATTCTCTTTCGCCACGGGCTTGAAAAAGCTGGGCCACCCTGTTCCGGAATCGAACTTCGCATCGGAAGTAAAGAGGTCAAGGCCACAGCAGACGCACTGGTAGACACCGGCATCGTGATTGGTCCAGTATGCACCGGAACACGCCCTCTCTGTCCCCTGTCGGCGGGTCACGTCAAACTGCTCATTCGTCAGTTGATTCTTCCACTCCGCGTCCGTCTTTTCAACCCTGTCGACCTGGATATACTCCCCGGCGGCAACAGAGTAGACGCGGATGCGCTGGCCGGTGACTGCACCGGTCCCCAGGCCCATGGCCAGGAGAGGCACGAATGCCCACACTAACCAGATTAAAGTTCCCATGAATTCTCCAACAGAGGGTATGGTGAAAGAGTTCCCGGACAACCTGTTACAAAGGTTCCAGAATGGCGTCGATTTTGAGGAGTTCTTCGTCCTCGAATCCGGGATGGTCAAAGGTCCTGAGGTTTTCCTCGAGCTGGCCCACGGAGCTGGCCCCCAGGAGGGCTGACGTAACCCCCGGATGCCGGAGCACCCAGGCAAGCGCCAGCTGGGCCAGGGATTGACCGCGGCGCCGGGCAATCTCCACCAGGGCACGCACTTTCCGGAGTTTTTCCTCCGTGACGTGTTCCGGACGCAGGAAGCCGTGGGGCTTCCCCGCACGGGAATTCCCGGGGATACCGTCAAGATACTTTCCGGTCAGCAATCCCTGCGCAAGCGGGGAGAAGACGATACACCCCACTCCTTCCTGTTCGAGCAGTCGAAGGAGGTCCCCCTCGATCCACCGGTTCAGCATGTTGTAGACCGGCTGATGGATAAGGCATGGGGTCCCGAGCCTCTGGAGAAGACCAATGGCTCGCCGCGATTGTTCGGCATTGTACGACGAGATCCCCGCATAGAGGGCCTTGCCGGAGCGCACGATGGAATCCAGAGCACCCATCGTCTCTTCAAGAGGGGTCTCGGGATCGGGACGGTGTGAATAGAAGATATCCACGTACTCGAGCCCCATGCGCTTCAAACTCTGGTCGAGGCTCGCCACAAGGTACTTGCGCGAGCCCCATTCTCCATACGGCCCCGACCACATGAAGTACCCGGCTTTCGTGGAGATGACAAGTTCATCACGATGGGCGGCAAAATCGGAGTGCAGAATGCCACCGAACATCTCTTCAGCAGATCCGGCAGGCGGGCCGTAGTTGTTGGCAAGATCCATATGTGTGATGCCCGCATCAAACGCAGCACGGAGGATTGCACGGGCGTTGGCCGGCGAGTCCACACCACCGAAATTGTGCCAGAGGCCGAGCGAAATGGCCGGGAGCGTGATGCCGCTTCGTCCACATCGACGGTACGGCATGGCATCGTATCGTCCGCTTGAAGGAAGGTACCGCACGGTTTTCTTCTCTCTCTTATCCGAGTGATCCTACAGCCTTCTCCACTTCCTCAAGAATCTCGCATGACTTCACAAGATCCTTCATCGTATTGTGGTCGGGGTACAGCGGACGGTCTTCGTCGAGATGCGCAACATGTTTGCGAACGACATTCTTCGCCGTCGATGTTCCACGCCCCGGCGCAAACTTCCGGAAGTCGAGGGCCTGCGCAGCTGCCATAAACTCAATTCCGAGGATTCCCATGGCATTGTCCAGTATCTGGCCGTTTTTGATCGCCGTATTCATACCCATCGAAACAAAGTCTTCCTGATCTGCCGCCGCGGGAATGGACTGAATGGAAGCTGGAGCGGAGAGGATGCGCTGTTCGACGATGAGGGAGTCGGCCGTATATTGGCTCAGCATCAGTCCGGAGAACATACCCGCACCCCTGGTAAGAAACGCCGGGAGTCCTGCGCTGAGGGCGGGGTTGGTGAGACGGTTGAGACGGCGTTCTGAGAGGACACAGACCATTGTCACTGCGGCACCGATCATGTCCATGGGCAGCGACACCGGTGAGCCCTGGAAATTCGCGCCGGTGAGCGTCAGCTTCGCCTCGGGGATGAAGATCGGGTTGTCCCCGACTCCATTCAGCTCGGTTTCGACCTGCCTGCGTGCCCAGGCGACGGCATCGTGCGCGGCACCGATCACCTGCGGGGAGGAGCGCATGGAGTACGCATCCTGGACTTTGGTTTTCATCTTGCCGCTCAGCAGATCACTCCCCTGCATGACTTTCGTCAGCGCCCGCGCGCACCGGACCGCGCCCGGGAATCCACGAAGCTCATGGAGACGGACATCGTACGGCTTCAAGTTTGCGAACAGCGCCTCGAGCGTCATGGCACAGGCGATTTCAGCCTGCTTCAACCAGCGATTGATATCGTACAGCTGCAGGGCGCTCATGGCGGTCAGCAAGTTCGAGCCGTTGATCACTGCCAGACCGTCGCGCGCCTGCAATCCGGGAACCGCAATCCCCGCACGCTTCATCGCTTCGAGGCCGGGGAGCCGGGATCCCTCGTACCAGGCCTCCCCCTCTCCCAACAACAGAAGCGCCAGCTGTGCCATCGGTGCCAGGTCTCCGCACGCACCCACCGAACCCTTCTGACAGACCACCGGGGTCAGGTTCTTGTTGAGCATGTCGACGAGCGTCTGCGTCACAGCAAGACGGCAGCCGGAGTTCCCGTGGGCATGCACGTTGATGCGTCCCACCATGGCGGCACGGACGTACTCGATGGGAGCGGGATCGCCGATGCCTGCTGCATGATTGTAGATGAGGTAGCGTTGGAACTGCTTCACCTGCTCGTCATCGAGCACGACTTCCGAGAACTCCCCGATCCCCGTGTTGGTCCCGTACATGATCTCGTGAGCGCGGAGCTTCTCCTCAAGCATCTCCCGGCAGGCGGTGATGCGTGTGGCGGCCCCGGGGTGGAGTTCGACCTTCTCACCATGGCGCGCGACACTGACAAGAGTCTCAATAGTGAGGGATGATCCATCAAGAACCACGGACATTGCAGAATCCTTTCGAGGTCAGCAGAGAAGAGGAACACACCCCGTGGCTCCAGTGCCGCGGGGAAGATCAGAAAACCATACAAAGCGTCTAGAGCGACGCGAGCATGCTGCGGATCAGCTCGAGACAGTCTGCACGCGGCACGGTGGCCTGGACGCTGCGCGACTGGCGCAGCCATTCTTCACGGTCCTTGCCGGCGGCACTCTTCTTCTTGTCCTGAAGTTGACCGCCGAGCTTCAGATTCTTGACGGTAACGTTATCGTGAGCGAATTCGTCGCTGCCAATGATCACGGCCAGAGGAATCTGCTGCCGGTTTGCATACTGGAGCTGTTTTCCGAGACTGGACTCATCGCCAAGATACATTTCCGTGTTGATGCCCGCCTGACGGAGCTCCCGCGTGAGCCGCTGGTAGTCATGGAGACGTTCCCGTTCCATGATCGTCACAAGGATCTGGGCGGTCGAGGAAACCATCGAGACCAGTCCGAGCTTCTGGAGCGCAGCAAAGAGGCGATCCACGCCGATGGATGCTCCCACAGCCGGGATTTTCCGGCCGAGGAACCGTTCCACGAGCCCATCGTACCTGCCACCGCCAAATACGGATCCGAATTCGGGGGCGTCCGTGAGTACCGCCTCGAAGACCGGCCCGGTGTAATAGTCCAGTCCGCGGGCTATGCTCAGATCCAACTGAACATGTTCTTCGGAGATCTCAAGCGCATCGAGCGAGGAGCAGAGGACGTCAAGTTCAGCTACGGCTTCCGCGGCGGACGACACACTGTGAAAGAGGGTCTGCAGTGACTGGAGGACCTGTTTGCGGCTGCCCCGGGGGATGGCCAGGAACTCCCGTATTCGCTCCACGGCGCTGACGGGGAGGCCGAGACCGGGGATCTTGTCGCCCGACACATCCACGCGCCCGGCGGTCAGCTCGGCCGCGACATTCTCGATCCCGATCTTCTCCAGTTTATCCAGAATACGGAAAACCCGGTGGGACATATCCCGCGGGATGCCGGAGAAGTCGAGAAGGCTGTTCAGCACTTTGCGGTCACTGAACCTGACGCGGAAGTGTTGGAGCCCGAGTGCAACCATCGTATCGTACATACCACAGATGATTTCGGCGTCGGCCGCAAGGGATGACGATCCCACGGAATCCAGATCGAACTGCAGAAACTCTCTGAATCTGCCGGGGTCCGGTTTGTCCGCCCTCCAGACGGGTGCCACCTGGTACCGCCGGAACGGGAGGGGCAGATCGGGATTCTGGGCCACAAAGCGGGCGAGGGGGACTGTCAGGTCAAACCGGAGTGCGACATCTTCCCCTTCCGGATTCTGGAAGCTGAAAATCTGTTTGGTGTTCTCCTCGCCGTACCCCATCAGGGTGACCTTATATTCCTGCGCGGGGGTTTCGAGGGGGAGAAACCCGTACCGCTCATACACCGTCCGGATCGTCTCGATGATCTTCAGGCGGGCATTCATCTGCGCAGGGAGGTAGTCACGAAACCCCCGCAGGAGGCGGGGTTCAACTATCCGGTCGTCGGCCATAAGCAGGAATATGTATCGTTTTGGAGAGAGAGGAGGTGTACTGGCGAAACTATGTCAAAATACGACTATTCAGGAGCAGTTGCAACCATTGGGCGATTCCCGATTTCGAATGGTTGGGCACACCGTTTTTTGTAGACCAAGTCACGATTTGGTCTACACATTGTAGACCATCGGTTCTTGATTCTCATGAACTACGGCCTTCAGATTGAAAACACGAAGCCGGAATATCTTCCGGCTTCAGTGCTTGCATTCCATAGATTTGCTGAGCTGGCTAGCCCTGGCTGCCGCTACTTCAACACGATGAGCCGCTTGGTTCCCACGAAATCGCCTGCTTGTAGTCGATAGAAGTAGACGCCGCTTGACAATGCGATTCCGTCGAACTTGACCTCGTGAACTCCGGCATCTTTCCTCTCATTCACCAGCACCGATACCTCACGACCAAGCATATCGACGATGCTCAATCTGACTTCTGACGACTTGGGCAACTCGTACTTAATGGTCGTGCTCGGGTTGAAGGGGTTGGGGTAGTTCTGGTCCAACAGAAAGTTCTGCGGTGGCCTGCTTACTGTGACTTCCGAAGATGTAATCATTTCCGAGAGGGGTCGCCTCCAGACGCCGCTGCGAGAGGTCCCGGCAAACAGATTTGTCCCGAAGACGGCAAGAACTTTGACACCAATGCTCGTCCAGCCGGTGGTGACCGCTGTCCAGCTCGTGCCGCTGTTGGTAGAAAGAAAGACGCCATCATTCCAAGTCCCGGCAAAGATATTCGTGCCCGAGACAGCAAGTGCCCCGACAATGATGTCTGTTGGCAAGCCCGTGTTGACCGGTGTCCAGCTTGTGCCGCTGTTGGTGGAAAGAAAGACGCCATCATTCCAAGTCCCGGCAAAGATATTCGTTCCCATGACGGCAAGTGCCCGAACATTTGTATTCGTTGGCAAACCGGTGTTGACCTCCGTCCAACTTGTGCCGAGATTGGTGGAAAGAACGACTCCCTCATCAGTCCCGGCGAAGAGATTCGTGCCGCTCAACGCAAAACAGCAGGTTCGAGAATATCTCAAAGGATCATAAAAAGACCTTGGGAATCCGTCATTGACCGCACGCCAGCTTGTGCCACTGTTAGTGGAAAGAAAAATGCCCGCGTAATCAGTCCCGGCGAAGAGATCCGCACCGACCGACGCAAGACAAAATGTGCCAACATATTTCAGCGTATCATAAGAAGACCTTGGGAATCCGTCATTGACCGCACGCCAGCTTGTGCCGCTGTTAGTGGAAAGAAAGATGCCTTCGTAATAAGTCCCGGCAAAGATATCCGTACCCGAGGCAGCAAGAGCCTCGACACCAGCGTTCTTTGGCAAACCGGTGGTGGTCTCCGTCCACGTTGTGCCACTATTGACAGAAAGAAAGATGCCACCGCTGGGACCGAAGAGGAAGGGACGACTAGTGCCTGCATAGAGATTCGTTCCAGAGGAGACGAGAGCATAGACACAAGTATTCGTCAAACCGATATTGAATTCAGTCCAGCTGTTTCCGCTGTCTGGAGAGAAAAAGATGCCGCCGCCATCGGTTCCGGCAAAGAGATTCGTCCCACCTGCCCCGCCGACGGCCGGGAACACGACAAGAGCATTGATATACGCGTGCGTCAGGCCGGTATTGACCGTTTTCCAGCTTGTTCCGTTATCTGTCGAAAGACTGACCCCACCTGGGGCCGAGCCTCCGCCTCACGAGGGGACTGCCCCTGCGAACAGGCTGGTGCCACTGACGGCCAGGGCAACGACACACGTACTCAGGAGACCATTACTCGTCGGAGTCCAGCTTGAACCGCTGTTGGTAGAAAGAAAGACGCCACCATTCCAGGTCCCGGCAAAGAGATTTGGCCCAGAAACGGCAAGGCATTCAACACTAGTATTTGTCAGGCCTGTATTGACGGCACTCCAGCTTGAACCGTTGTTGGTAGAACGAAAAACGCCGCCACTGCATCCTGCAAAGAGATTCGTGTCGGAGACCGCAAAGCATGTAACAGTAATGGATGTTGCTACCTGTGTCCAGCTTGTGCCTTTGTCGGTGGAACGGAATATGCCGCCAGAGCCGCCTGCGAAGAGATTCTCACCGGAGACGGCGAGAGCATAAAGATAAGCTTCCACCAAACCGGTCTGCGTCCAGGTTGTCCCATTGTTGGTGGAAAGAAAGACGCCACCACCCAAAGTGCCGGCAAAGAGACTCGTGCCTGAGACGGCGAGAGCCTGAACAAAGGCGTTCGTCAAGCCGCTGTTGACTGCGGTCCAGGTTATCCCGTTGTTGGTGGAAAGAAAGACGCCACCGCCAAAAGTCCCGGCAAAGATACTCGTGCCTGAGACGGCAAAAGCATGAACGTAGCCGCCGCCGGGCCCGTTTGTTTGAACCCATTGGGCGGAGGCTGAGCGAAACAGGAGAGCGCTGATGAGCAGGAGGAAGAAGACCAGAGTTCTCATGTTGTGCTCCTTTCAACGACATTGCTGCAGGAAGTGCTCGGTTGAAGCAGGACTCGGTGGCTCGTCGGGTAGCGACCCGTCAATTGTGACCTCGTGAACTCCCGCCTCCCTCGTCTCATTCACACTGTCACTCGGTTTTTGAAGACCGCAAGGCCAACCCCGTCCAAATGACTCCCAACAAATCGCCAATCCCAAAAAGAATCAGGGACGGCTTGGCAAAATCCAACAATACAAAGGCAACGAAGAACAGAATGACGGTTGAGCGGGGATACATTGTCCAACGGAAAAAGTCAGTCATCTCTTTGCGCGCCGCTTGGGTGTAGTAGAACCCCAGAAAGAGAACCAACATTCCCACAACGTGCACCCATACTTCAGTGGTACTGGGAAGAAAGAACATCCCAAGTAGGACATTTGGTGCTACAAGGAGGACAATGCCTAGCGCTTCCAGGTACAGACCAAACACGAATACACTACGAGCACCTTTACTCATTGTTCCTTGCTCCTTTCCGTCTCAACTGTGACTGCGTTGTGGAAGACCTGGCACTTGACACAAGAGTCGATGTTTCGTCGGTTAGACGGTATCGCAGAAACACCTGGCGGCACACTGACTCCTACACCGTGTCGATAATTACTTTAGAACCAACATCCTCTTCGTTGCCACGAAGTCTCCCGCCAGCATTCGGTAGAAATACACACCACTCGCAAGATTCAGGCCGTCAAACCTCACCTCGTGTACTCCCGCATCCTTCCTCTCATTCACCAGCACCGATACCTCACGACCAAGCATATCGACGATGCTCAATCTGACTTCTGACGACTTGGGCAACTCGTACTTGATGGTCGTGCTCGGGTTGAAGGGGTTCGGGTAGTTCTGCCGGAGTACGAACTCCCGCGGCAATTCACATGAACTTTCTACAGCAGTAATCACCTCCGACAACGGGCGACGCCATGCCGCAGCACTAGTTCCTGCAATGAGAGTTGCACCTCCTGCATTATTCGGCACAATGATAAGCGAGAAAACCTCAGTAGGTGTCAAACCGCTGTCTACCTCTGTCCAGCACGTACCATTGTTAGAAGACAGGAAGAGATTACAGTGATGCCTTCGAGAGGGGTCCAAATTCGATATCATGGTGCCGACAAACAGATTCATCCCAGTAACAGCAAGGGCGCCGACATCGAAATAGTTGCCGTCTGTAGTTTTGAGCATTCCTTCATTTGAAGCGGTCCAGTTAATCCCACCATCCGTGGAAAGAAATACACCCTCTCTGGCTGTCCCCGCGTATAGATTTGTCTCCCCTAGCCCACTCTGAGTAGCGGCAAGTGAACGGATTGTCTTGTTTGACATCCCTAAAGACGTCCAGCTCTTGCCATTGTTAGTGGAACGAAAGACTCCGGCCCCGCCAGCAAATAGATTCGTGTCCGAGACGGCAAGAGCTTGGACACCAGTGCGAGTCAATCCCTCATTAGCCTCTTTCCAAGTTGTGCCTTTGTCGGTCGAAAGGAAGACGCCATCGTTGTAAGTCCCTGCAAAGAGGTTCATACCGGAAACGGCAAGAGAATAGACAAACGTGTTTGACATCCCCGCGGACCAAAGAAAGATGTTTGTCCAGTTTGCGCCATTATCACTGGATAGAAATATACCCTCCGAGGTACCTGCAAAGATACTTACACCGTTCGTACTATCCTTCAAAACAGCAAGAGCGTTGACCTGGTGATTCGTCAAACCATTATTCACGGCTGTCCACGTCGAACCGTAATCTGTAGAACGAAACATCCCATTGTTGCTTGTCCCTGCAAATAAATCTGTCCCGTCTCCAGTGTTGGGAGAAAGGACGAAAGAAAGAACGCTGGTATGCGTCAAACCATTGTTGACCTCAGTCCATAGTGTATCATGATTTGTCCAAACAAAGACCCCCGCACCATACGCTTCGGCAGCAAATAGTTTTATTCCTTTCGTCATGTCCGTGCCAACAGCCAGTGCACTGACAGCTCTGTTCGTACATCCTATTGACCTCCAGCTTGAGCCGTTGTTGGTGGAAAGGAAGACACCACCGTCCCATGTCCCGGCATAGAGATCCGTCCCGCCAACAGCAAGTGAAGACACATATCTACTGCTCAATCCATTGCTAACGTCGGTCCAACTTGCACCGTCGTTTGTAGAGAGAAAGACTCCTCCAAGCCAGATTCCTGCAAAGAGATTTGTCCCGCCTCCAGCGCCGGGAGCAATAGCAAAGCATCCCGGCGAAAGTCCGGCATAAGCCTCAGTCCAGTTTATTCCGTTGTCGATGGAACGAAATACGCCCTCTCCTACAATGCTTGCAAGAACCGCTCCATCGAGAGTAACCGCAAGCGCCTTTATGCCCTTGTCAAGCCCGGCCCACGTCCAACTTAGGCCGTCATCGGTGGAACGATAGAGACCATATTCATGGAGACCCGCAAAAAGATACTTGCCATTATCGGCAAAGGAAGTAACCCATTGGTACTCCGGTAGCCCTGCGTTGACCTCACTCCAGTTTGTACCGTTATCCGTAGAACGAAAGACTCCTCCCATAGTACCTGCGAACAGAGCAGTGTCACCTGCCTCACTGGAATGGACGGCGACAGTGTTGACCCATTTGTTTGTCAAGCCGTTCGTGACCTCAATCCAGTTTGCGCCATTATTTGTGGAGCGATAGACGCCGCCGCCGTTCGTGAAGCCTCCGGTACCGACAAAGATGCCATTTCCACTTACGGCCATGGCAGTGACGCTCGCACCGTAAGGTCCGCTTGTCTGAACCCATTGGGCGGACGTATAGGGACAAAGCAAAATGATAGCCATTGTAAGACAGATGGCGTGGGTTTTCATATTGTCCTTCTTTCAACGCAAACGCTGTAGGAGAGTTCGGACTTGAAGTAGGAATCGGTGTGTCGTCGGGTAGGACGGTATTGCAGAAACACTCGGCAGCACACTACCTCCTCCATCGAATCAGAGCGCGCATGTGTGTGAACAGTGTTACTTCAGTATTATGAGGGTGCGCGACTGAACGAAGTCACGTGCTGCCAGGCGATAGACGTACACACCACTCGCGAGATTTGCACCGTCGAACTTGACCTCGTGAACTCCCGCCTCCCTCCTTTCATTCACCAATATCGACGCCTCTCGACCGAGCATGTCGTACACGCTCAATTTGACTTCCGAGGATTTAGGTAACTTGTACTTGATGGTCGTGCTAGGGTTGAAGGGATTGGGGTAGTTCTGCTCAACACTGAAATGCTCCGGCAACCCAGATGGGCTTTCCACAGTAGTAATCATTTCCGCTAGCGGACGACGCCACACACCTCCAGGTTCACTGCCCGCAAATAGATTCGTGCCACTCACGGCAAGGGCACGGATATTAGCGCTCGTCAAGCCGTTATTGACCGCCGTCCAGGTTCCGCCATTGTTGGTGGACAGAAAGACACCATACCCAGTGCTAGCAAAGAGATTCGTACCAATGATTGCAAAACAATTGACAACCAAGTTCGTTGGCAGTGAGTTGACTTGAGTCCAACTTGTACCGTTGTCGGTGGAAAGAAAGATACCGCCGTCCCCAAACCCTGCAAACAGATTCGTTCCGCTGATCGTAAGAGTAAACGAGTTTTTAAGCGGTAGCCCTGAGTTGGCCAGAGTCCAACTTGTACCGTTATCGGTGGAAAGAAAGAAACCGTCCCTAGTGCCCACAAAAAGATTCGTCCCGCTGATCGTAAGCGTGTAGACAGGCGTCTTAAGCGGTAGCCCTGAGTTGACCGGAGTCCAACTTGTACCGTTATCGGTGGAAAGAAAGGCATCACCCGTAGTGTCCCATGCACTCCCCGCAAAGAGATTCGTACCACTGATAGCAACACAAGAGACATACGTGTTTGCTGGCAATGAGCTGACCCTGGTCCAGTTTGTGCCGTTATCAGTAGAAAGAAAAGCTCTTCCTCCAAAAGTTCTCGCAAAGAGAGTCGTACCGCTGGCAACAAGACCAGTGACCGCCTTTTCTGTGAGACCGGCATTGATCTCAATCCAATTTAAACCATCGTTGGTGCAAAGAAAAACACCGTCAAGAGTGCCCACAAAGAGATTCGTTCCGCTCACGGCAAGGGCGTAGGTATGTCGAGCGTAAGTTCCGCTTGTCTGAACCCATTGGGCGGACGTATAGGGACAAAGGAAAATGATAACGAATCCAAGACAGATGAATTGGGTTCTCATCTTCTCCTCCTTTAGGGGCCGCGCTGGTTAAGCTTCTCTTTCTTCTCACGAGTAGGTGTCGGTGGGTCGTCGGGTAGGACGATAGAGCAGAAACACTCGGCGGCATAATGACTCCTTCAATGAGCAAAGTCACCTGTGTGTCCAGAATCAATCAACGAACTCAGTGGTTAAAGCCGACATGTCGTCGTGGTGGGCTCTACAACAGAGGTACTGGAACAGGGTCCAGAGCGGCGGCTCGATGGCCGAGATAGCCATCGTGTACACGGCTGGGTGAATATACCCCAGGCCGCGACCATTGTCAACAGCTATCTAATCTGCCTCTGTTTCTGTCATCCTGGACTGGCAGCTCAGGGCCAACGAGTCATTTTGTCTGTGGGGCTACGTCCACACCCCATCCCTGAAAGTGGCTCTAAATAGAGCGTAGAAGTCCACGGCAGGAAGCTGCGGGCGATGGTGAACAGGGGAAACGAAAACGTGGACAAGAGAAATGCTCTTGTCCACTTCGAATGGTACTGGCGATTGAGCGTCAGAATTCGAATGTCAGGAATGCATTGTAAACACTATGCGAGTCCTGATTTCGAATGGTTGGGCGCGACGATTTTTGTAGACCATCGTCTCAGGGCCGCCAGAGTACCTCAGCCGTCAGAAGACGACGAATCTCTCGGCGATTGAGGTGGCAATGAGCTCATCTCAGAAGCAATAGCCGTCTCGCCGCCACAAAGCTCCCTGCTTGCATCCGGTAGAAGTACACACCGCTTGAGAGGCCTGAACCGTCAAGTCTCACCTCGTGGTACCCCGCATCTTGTTCTCCCTGAACGAGGGTTGCGAGATGCTGGCCCAGAGTGTTGAACACGGTCAGCGTGACGTGAGAGCGACTCGGGAGACCGTAGCGAATTGTAGTCGAAGGGTTGAAGGGGTTGGGATAGTTGCTGCTCAGCTCAAACTGCATCGGCAGCTGTTCATGAGCAACACTAGTCAGGAATGGGGGGTCGGGAGGTGAATCTTCTGTCGGGACGATGTTGACTGTTCCTGTGCCGCCTGTAACTGAAGATAGGATCAACTGCCCATCTTGCTGCACCTTCACCCAATATGCTTTGTGCGGCTCGATGGCGGTTGCCGTGACATAACCGGATGCGTAGCCGTAGAATGGTGATAGAGTGAGTCCAGGCGGATTCGAGACGATGCTACTAACTGGTACTGCTGTTGAGATTGAACCTATCATGTTCCATCCTGTGGTCACTTGAATCGTATCGGTGCTCAGTGGAATGCCAGTGAGCATGATAGTCTGTGTTGAAGCAAACCTGACCCAATAGCCGTATCCCTGCTCTAGAGTGTCCTTCACGACATACCCGTTGCGGTATGCAAAGGCTTGGGAGCTGGCATCGGGGTATAGAGTCGACCTCCTTAAGTCATCCGTCTTTAAGGGAATAGAGACCATATTCCAGCCTGAATTCACAGTGAAAGCCTCTGTCCGCATTGGTGTCCGCAACTCATCCAGTGAGCGCCGCAGTAGTCCTTCACCCCATGTTCCCATGAAAACGTATGAGACGTTGGCCGCGAGTGGAGTGAGCGATCCGCCGGTCACAGGAAAACGAGAAGACGTGTAGAAGGGAATCCACGTTGCCCCTTCGTCAGTAGATGCAGCAAACTCGAATCCATTGTGTGCTAGAATCACCGAATCTGTAATACAGAGTCCATTCACTGCGTCGCGATAGGGAAGTCCCGAATCGCAATTTTGCCAGGTTGTGCCTTCATTTGTCGAGCGGTAAATATTCCCAGGAAACAACGAGTTGCTCCCAGACTGCAAAGCATATAAACCGTTCCGTCCCGATGCCAAGACCCGTATGTACGGGGAGACAAAGGTCCCGGTAGTCGGGAGCCAGTCTGCTCCGCCATTGGTAGAATAGAAAGTGCCGCTCCCATCAGTGCCGACAAAAAGCTTTGTCCCATAGCTCGCAACTGTATTGATAGTCTGATTTGGCAGACCACTGTTTATTGGCATCCAGTTGTCTGCGGCATCAGAACATGTGAACATGCCCTTCCCCTTGACTGCAGCATACACATTGCCTTCCAGAATTGAGATAGTGCTCACTTCCCCCGACAAGACTCCAGCGCCGGAGACTTGCCAACTGGACCCTCGGTCGGTCGACCGAAATACTCCAAACCGAGTTCCCAGAAAGACATTCTGCCCTTTAGCTGCAATGTGGAAGAGCCAAAAATCCGTCAAGCCCAGCACACTCGACGTCCAGGAGTTCCCGTTATCATCACTTCGGAAGACACCGACGTCTCGGACACATGCATAGACACTTTGTTGATCGACCGCCACAGCATATACCATACAGTTCGAGAAACCCGTGTTTGACATAATCCAAGATGTGCCTCCATCGCTGGACCGGAATATCCCACCATGGTAGGCAGCGGCGAAATGGTAGCGTGAAGTAGGACATACGGCAGTATTTGTCTGGTATGCAAGAGATACAGGTCCCGCCGGTCGCATGAGCAGTCCTAGAGTCTGCCAAGTTGCCCCCTCATCGGTTGATCGATAGATGCCCGGCTCAGCTGCAACATATACGCCACCATCTCCTTTCGCCAACTGCCACACGTTTGTTCCTTGGAGTGTTGTCGCAGCCCAAGTAGCCCCACTATCGCTTGAGAAAAACACACCTCCTCGTGTACCGGCAAGAATCCGGGCGCCCGTACTCAGCAGGTGGTTACACTCAGAGGGCCCAGAGGGCGTAATCTGCCAAGTGGCACCTTCATCAGTTGAACGATATACGCCGGCGTATGAGACAACAGTGATTGTTCTCCCCTGTCGTGCGACCGCGGTGATACCTGGGAAGTTCCCGGGATCGATGGCCCACCAGCTACGCCCCTTGTCGGATGATACATATACATGTCCAATAAGTTCAACCCCGCCCGCCCACCCACCCGCCCAGGTGGTCGCATAAAGCAATGTGTCGTAGGCCACTAGTCCGAAGACGCGTCGTCCGAGCGAAATCCCGTTGCTCGATTCCTGCCACGATTGGCCCCCATCAGATGAACGTATGACGCCAAGGAGATCTCCTCCGGCAAAGATCTCAGAGTCCATTTCGGCAAAGCAATAGACGTGAGTGACGGTGGAATTTCCCCTGTAACAGAGACTCCAAGTCGCACCGCTGTCGCGTGAAACGAATATCCCACCATACTCAGTCCCAGCAAACATGCTCCCCTTGTGACTGGCGAAAGCCCTTACTATGCCACCCTCAATTCCTGAGACTCTCTCCCATTGTGCCCTTGCGGATTGCGCAAAGCAAAACAGCAATAGAAACGCAAGGACCTCTGCCGATTTTTTGGGTACGCCGAGAGATGTCAGACAAGACGGCAATCGCATAGCAGCTCTCCTCTCAGTTATCAGTATTCTCCGGTCAGCAAGCTGGACTGCACCCCATGATCAAGATATGCGCTATGGTAGGATGTCTGAATCAGCACCGCATTGTACTGTGGAGAAGTAGATGTTAACCATAGGCATACAGTAATGTCGTTCACAGTCTTCAACGAGCCACTTAGAGGAATCCTAGTGTAGTCAGCCATCCCATTGAACAATGCCACATACTCCACAAAGCTAACGCGATCACTCATCCAAGTCTAAAACACCCACTGCGTTGCCGTCCTTGCCATATCTACTGCCATCGTTGGCATCGCCTTAGCACGGATAGAAAGCAACCAGTCCATGCGTAGGAACCCGTGCCGTTCCACGAGCAAAGAACACCAGCAGTGGGATCGCTATTGTGATCACCCAGCGCAGAGGGGGTACAATTGAAAGCTTGTAGTCTCCTCCTTCGACGATTTGTGGTAGGTATGACGAAATGGATTCGAAAAGAGCGAATTCCGTAACCTCTCGGCGACAGTGCCACGACCAAGTGGCAACTCATTGCCATTTCAAGTCGGACACCGTCGACTTGAATTGGACGACCTAGAGCTCAAACCAGATTGCCTTCAGTGCCAATACAAGTGAACTACACCTTGCCGAGGCACGCGCGAAGGCTGGTTTCCTTACAACTAGAAGCAAACTACTAGCGCCGCAGAAAGTAGCCTGCCGCCATTGCATTTTCCAACGGTCTTCTGTGACTAGCCATCCCCAATACAAGGGCCTCCCCATCTCTCGACAAGGAGGCCTCATCTTGAATTCCCCTCCACCCTATCCCCTATGGTTATGTTTGCACAGATTCTTTTGGAGTTGGTCCTCCAGTTTCAGCATGGCGAGGTACGAAATGGTCTTCAATCTGGTCTACACTGGTGGTCAACGGTAGGGTTCGAACACGAAAAAGTCAAATAAAAAATGGTACACAGGAACACTGTGTACCACTTGTGCGGTGTACTGGCGACTGGATTTGAACCAGTGACCCCCAGATCCACAATCTGGTGCTCTAACCAACTGAGCTACGCCAGCATTCTTGACAGAGTGACAGACATCAAGACTGATGCATAATATACGGAGGATCAGATTCGAAATCAACATAATGCGGCCTGTGATCCACCCCGGTTTCGAGCTCGGGACGTATCAGGGAGAGGAGATTTTCCCCATCTTCAGGTGCTGGATTGCCGAAAGATGGGGAACGCTCCCCCGGATTCCTCAGGCTGCCGGCTTGATGTTCTGGTTTACACGGAACAGGTTCGTCGGATCATATTTCTTCTTGATCGAACTCAGTCGAGCGTAATTGTCCCGGTAGGTCGCCTTGACCCGCTCTTCACCTTCATCCATCATGAAGTTCACGTACGCGCCCCCTGCAGAATAGGGATGGAGGGCATCCCAATACGCCTTCGCCCACGCTGAGATCTTCGTGTTATTGGCCGGATCGGGGTCAATGCCCGCAATGACAGCTGCCCAGGTCGAATCGCGATAACTCCACGGCGTATCCTTTTTGCTGACGCGGTGCACCGCTCCATTGATTGGATACATGTGCATTGTCGATAGAGGTGTCGGCATCTCTTGTGCAAACTTCACGTGCAGAGCTATCGCCTCGTCGGACAGTTCATTCACAAAGTCAGCCCTCCAGTACCACTGCAAACCCGGGGGAAGAAGTGGGTCAAAGGCACCCTGCAGTCCTGGCATAGGCATTGCATGAATGCCGTACAATGCAGGGGGGCCAAATTCCTTGACCGGTTTGAAGACCCGATCCGCGTCCTTCTCCGGACCGGTATAGCACCAGATAATGCCACACATCTTCTTCAGGTGAAGAGCCTCAGGAAACGGCGGACCGGGTGGAACCGTCAGGAAGGCAAAAAATCCGTTCAATTCCTCGGGTGCCTTTGTGATGAAGTCGCGGTACCATTTCATTACCCCGGCCGCTTGATCGAGTGTCCAGAGGGTCGGCCCGCCCACGACCGTTTTGACACGATGAAGTTTGAAGAGAAAGGAAGTGACAACACCAAAATTTCCCCCGCCGCCCCGGACAGCCCAGAAGAGATCTGCGTTCTCCTCGGCATTGGCCGTCACGAACCGGCCGTCGGCGAGCACCACGTCCACAGAGAGAAGGTTGTCAATCGAGAGGCCATATTTGCGCGTGAGGTGTCCCACTCCGCCGCCGAGCGTGAGCCCTCCCACTCCCGTTGTCGATATGATCCCGCTGGGGGCCGCCAACCCGAATGGATGCGTCGCATGGTCGACATCGCCCCAGGTGGTTCCTCCTCCCACACGTACCGTCCGGGCTTCCGGATCGACGCGTGTGTACTTGATGTGCGATAGATCAATGACGAGGCCGTCGTCACAAATACCCAGACCTCCCCCGTTGTGCCCGCCGCCCCTGACAGCGAGGAGGAGTTTGTGTTCGCGGGCAAAATTGACGGCCACAATAACGTCCGCCACATCAACGCATCGAGCAATCAATCGCGGTCGTTTGTCAATCATTCCATTGTAGACTTTTCGAGCGTCATCATATCCTTTGTCGCCGGGTTGAATGAGTTCGCCGCGGAGATTTGCCTTGAGCTCTTGCACGGTTTTGTCGCCGACCATGGGATCCTCCATTAGATTGTAAAAGAACAGTGAATTCCTCTTAACGCCGAAAAGCTGTCCGTGTGGCGGTCAGCAATGAAAGCACTCGATCTTCATGATAAGCAGGTTTCAGGTCAGAGCTCTGGTGGGTACACGTGCAGAACCCGTTTCGTGTACAGGGGCCGATGTTCGTGAAGGTTTGCGTCGTCCTGGAGAAGTCAGAAGAGACGAATCTCGGTCTACCGAAGGAGGGAGACGATTGCCGGACCAACGGTACGCGTGGTGCGCAGGCACTGCTGAAGGCCATGAAGATCCTCATGCGCAGTTCCGAGCTGCAGCTCAGACAATCGTTGCGTGAAAGAACGGACTATACCTATCCAACTCCATAACGTACTATTTTGTTCCCCAATGCGACTACGTCGATTTCATGGCGGAAGGGGGGTGTATTCAAGGAATTCTAGGCCAGTCCCTGCAGGACTTCCCAGAACCGCTGCCTGAACACGCGGTCGTTCTCCAGAAACCATGTGCGCGCATTGCTGCCGAGCGCCCGCCGCTCTTTAACGGTCATTGCCCAGACGCGCTGCATGGCCGACTCCAGGAGCCCGGGATCGACGTAGTAATTGAGTCCCGCACCGCGGGGGTCCGTACTACTGTACCCGACGAGAATTCCGCGGTCCGGTCGCACGAGTTCATTCATCGGGGGACCGTCCGTGGTCACCACGACCGCTCCACAACTCATTGCCTCGACAAGGTAGTGGCCGAATCCTTCTGCTTCAGAGGGACAGAGGTGGATCCCGCACAGATTCTGCGCTCGCCGTATCTCTTCTTCCGGCAGAAATGCATTGACAAGATCGACGCTCGGTCCACCGCGGGGGCGGACCGTGGGCTCATGCCAGAAGAGCCTCAATCGGGGCCAGTCCGGGTGTTTCAACCAGAGACCGTTCACCACCGCCGATCCCTTCTGCAGACTGCTGCCGGCCACATGAATGCACGCCTCATAGTCCTTCGACACCGAAGAGTCAAACCTATCGAGCGTCGTGAAACCGGTCATCGCGGTGCGGCTTCCCATCTGGCGGAAGAGCTCGACAGCAAGTGACGTCTTGCAGAGGACCCAGTCGATCTGCGGTAGATAGCGCCCTGAGGCCGTCGGTGAACCACTCCTGGTGAGGAACGAGACAATTCACACGTGCGGTCGGCAACCACTGCTCTGGAATATCTTCTACGAACAGATTGATGTCATAGATCGGCCTGCGGACTATGTGGGACCGGAGTCGGCGGGCAGTGCGTGTGATCCGCTGAGCCGCACCCGTGTGGAAGGCGGTGACAGTAAGCCGGACCGGAAGGCCGCGAAAGACATCGCGGAAAACGCGGAGGTCACGGCGGAGCCCCGCCGTGTGCACATGGATGAGAAGGTTGACACGCAGCATGGACGTCGGCACGCTCTAGCGACGGGCCTTCCCCATGAATGTCGGGAGTTCGTTGAGAAAATGTGCGATCGTGCGGATGCCGCCGTAGAAATTCGGGAGATGGAGGAATTCATCCGGTGCGTGTGCATTTTCATCCGGCAACCCGAACCCGAGCAAAACGGTATCGATCTTCAGAAGCTTTTTGAACTGCACGACGATAGGAATCGACCCACCCTCGCGTTGATACAACGGTTTCTTCCCAAACCCCTTTTCAAGAGCTGCAACCGCCGCACGAACACCGGGGCTGTCGATGGGCGTCAACGCCGGTTCTCCGCCGTGCAGGGAGCGGACATGGACCTGAACTCCCGGAGGAGTGAGCGTGCGGATGTGCCGGATAAACCGGGCACTTGCCTTGCTGGATGATTGATCCGGAACGAGACGCATGGAGATCTTCGCAGAAGCACGCGAGGGAAGGACGGTCTTGGCACCCTCCGCTGTGAACCCTCCCCATATGCCGTTACACTCTAGGGTCGGCCGCGCCCAGAGCCGCTCCAACGTCGTGTACCCGCGCTCCCCGTACAACGTCTTGACACCAAGCTCCTTTGCATACGTGCGGTCGCTCCAGGGCAGCTTTGCAAAAGCCTGCCGCTCCTTCTTTGTGAGAGCACGCACATCGTCATAAAACCCTGGGATCGTGACGCGGCCATGCCGGTCATGAAGTCCGGCTATGATTTCGGCCAGAGCCTGGATCGGATTGAGAACGGACCCGCCATACGACCCGGAATGAAGATCGCGATTCGGTCCGACCACCTCGACCTGCATATATGCCAGGCCGCGCAGGCCGTAGCATATCGAAGGAATATCTCTCGCGAACATCGATGAATCGGAAATGACCACAAGGTCCGCTTTCAGCATTGCGGCATGCTCCCGCACAAAATCGTCAAGGTGCACGCTGCCGATCTCCTCTTCTCCCTCGATAAGCAGTTTCACATTGACGGGCAGACGTCCCGGTTGTTCTCAGCAGTGCTTCCAGACTCTTCAGATGGATGAAAAACTGACCCTTATCGTCCGACGATCCCCGGGCGTACAGATTGTCGCCCCGGACCGTCGCCTCGAATGGGGGTGATGTCCAGAGCTCAAGAGGCTCGGGCGGTTGAACGTCGTAGTGGCCGTAGATGAGGACGGTGGGTTTGCCCGGAGCACCGAGCCACTCCCCATACACAACCGGATGGCCGGGAGTGGGCATGACACTGACTTCCGGTATCCCGATTGTGCGGAGGTGGGTAGCCACCCACTCGGCACAGGCACGAATGTCTGCGTCATTTTCGGGATTTGTACTAACACTGGGAATCGCCAGCAAGGCACCAAGTTCCTTGAGGTACCGAGAGGAATTGTCCTGAATATACGATAGTACTTCGTGCATTGGAGTCCCCGGACGGTGAGGAAAGAGTAGATGAAGTATAGCAATATACCACAACTACCCGCAAGGGTCAAGGCCGGACACTGGCCGGCGGATGACATTCACCCCGCAATTCTGTAAATTATGATTATCATTATTGCGGAGACTTCCATGCACGTCCAGATCCATTCAGGTTTGCTCCATGTCGTGGAGAAAGGAGATCTCTCCGCTCCACCCGTCGTTTTCCTCCACGGATTCCCCTTCAGCCACAAGATGTGGCTCACCCAGGTCGACGCCGTAAGCAAACGGAACCGTGCCGTGGCATATGATATCCGCGGAATGGGAGAGAGCAGTCTGGGAGACGGACAGTATACCATCGAAGGTCATGTGGACGACCTTCTTGCCCTTCTGGACAATCTGAGCATCGCACGGGCCACGATTGTAGGACTCTCAATGGGGGGCTATATTGCTCTCCGTGCTCTTGAGAGAAATCCCGAGCGATTCGCCGCTGCCGTTCTCTGTGATACGCGGAGTGAGGCTGACCCGAACGAGGCGCGCATTGCGCGTGCGACGTCCATGACGGCAGTCAAGGCACACGGCTCACTCTGGTTTGCCGATGAGTTTATCAAGAAGGTGTTTGCCCCCGACGCTGCCTCCCGCGTCCCTGACGCCGTGGACATGATACGCACAACAATCGGGCGGACGCCTCCCCTTGCAATCGCCGGCAACCTCCTCGCCCTTGCGGGTCGGACAGACACCACGACCGCACTTTCAGGGTTCCGGTTTCCGACAATGATCCTTGTGGGGGAACACGACACACTTACGCCGCCCGATGCCGCCCGGTCCATGCATTCCCGTATCAAGGGATCGTCACTGCACATTATCCCCCATGCGGCGCACATGAGTCCGCTGGAAAACCCCGGGGAAGTGACCCGGCTGCTCCTCGAATTTCTGGAAAAAGTGCCGGCCTGAACGGCTAGAACAGCGTGTAGATGAACGGGGCGAGCGCTGAACCCTGCGTCATGACCACGAGGAACCCCAGGAGGAGAAGAAGGAGGACGATCGGCCCGAGCCACCACTTCTTGCGGGCTTTCATAAACTCCCACAGCTCGGTGAGGATCAGGAAACGGGTATGTTTTTTGGCAGCCATGTGATGTGTGGGTGGTAAGGTAAGGGATTTCTCCCCCATTCTCAACCTCAGAAAAGATGCTCGTTTCCACGTTTGTTGTACGGCTCCCGGGATTTCGGCTTCCAGTATGTTTCCGCCTCCGGGTCGGCGCCGGTTTCGAGCAGTTTCTTTCCGAATAGACGGAATACGATCCCCGTAGGAGTCATCACGAGAAAGAAGACCAGCCCCAGAAGAATCCGGGTGTTGATCCAGCCCAGAACATAGGCGAACCGCATCCACGCCGTATACAGGGGACGCAGAACCTGTTGCAGAACAAGCCCCGTGAGAAGAAAGAACCCTGACAGAACCAGCAGTACCCACCAGCTGGCAGTCCCTTTCCAGAGCATCGTGAGTCCGCCTGCGCCTGCCAGCAGAGCAAACAGAATTCCGAACTTCCTGAGTTCGGCGGCGGTCGGCTGATGATTGTCAATCAAGGGCAAACTCCTCCTTCCATCCCTCCCCTTCGTCGAAGGGAGGTTGGTCTGCTTTTGCCAGCACGAACCCTCCGATGACCAGATAGTCCATGCCGGTGCGCATGAAGCACCGGTATGCCTCCGCGGGCGTGCATACAATCGGTTCTCCGCGCACGTTGAATGAGGTGTTAATAATGACCGGGCACCCTGTGATCTGCTCGAAGGCAGTGAGCAGATCGTGGTACAGGGGGTTCTGCCGCCGTTCGACGGTCTGAATCCGCGCGGAATAGTCCACATGGGTGACCGCGGGGATGGTCGACCGGACAACATGCAGTTTCTCGATTCCCGTCAGCGCTTCCTGATCGGCGTGAAGAGGAAGACGGCGAGGTGGCGCGACGGGCGCTGTAAGAAGCATATACGGGCTTGCCCGATCGAGCATGAAGAAGTCCGACACCCGTTCCCTGAGTACTGATGGGGCGAACGGGCGGAATGACTCGCGGTACTTGATCTTCCTGTTCATGACGGATTGCATCGTCGCGGAACGGGCATCCCCCAGAATGCTGCGGGCTCCAAGTGCGCGGGGACCGAACTCCATCCGTCCCTGGAACCACCCGACCACCATATCCCGTGCGATGAGCTCCGCGGTCATGTGCACAAGACGGTCCGGCTCATACCACTGGAAACGTGCACCGGCCTCTTGCAGACAGCGTTCGATCTCGCTGTCATCGAACGACGGCCCGAGGTACGAGCCGGACTGGCTGTCTCCGTCAGGAGCCGGCATCCGCGGATGATCATAGTACATGTGCCATGCGAACAGTGCCGCACCCAGAGCGCCGCCGGCGTCTCCGGCCGCTGGCTGAATCCAGACGTCCTGAAATGGACCCTCCCGCAGAATCCGTCCGTTCCCCACGCAGTTGAGCGCCACGCCCCCCGAGAGCACAAGTGCCCGCTCCCCTGTCACCCCATGCACGTGCCGTGACATCCGGAGCATGATCTCCTCTGTGACGTCCTGGAGAGAACGGGCGAGGTCCATCTCCCGGGCAGTCACTGGAGACTCAGGCGTACGGGGTGGTCCGCCGAAGAGACGGTCGAATTTGGGCCCGGTCATGGTAAGGCCCGCGCAGTAATTAAAGTATTCCATATTCAAGCGAAACGATCCGTCATCGCGGAGGTCCAGCAGATGGTCATAGATCGCCTGCACATAGCGGGGTTCGCCGTACGGCGCAAGCCCCATCACTTTGTACTCTGCGGAGTTGACTTTGAACCCGGTGAAGTAGGTGAAGGCGGAATACAGCAGTCCGAGCGAGTGCGGAAAATGAAGTTCAGCAAGCAGTGTGATTGCATTCTCATGGCCGACGCCGTAGCTCGTCGTCGCCCATTCACCGACGCCGTCCATGGTGAGAATTGCCGCATCCATGAAGGGAGAGGGGTAGAACGCGGAGGCGGCATGTGCTTCGTGGTGTTCCGTGAAGAGCAGGGAACCGTCAAAGTCGAGATGCGAGCGGATCAGCGTGGGAATCCAGAGTTTCTCCTTGAGCCACAACGGCATCGCTTTGAGGAATGAACGCAGGCCGCGAGGAGCGACGCTGATATAGGTTTCCAGAATCCGGTCGAATTTAAGAAGCGGTTTGTCGTAGAAGACCACCGCGGTGAGGCTGGAAGCCGGGATGCCCGCTGCATCCAGGCAGTAGGCTATGGCGTGCTCGGGAAACCGGAAGTCGTGTTTTCGTCTGGTGAAACGCTCTTCCTGCGCGGCAGCAACGATCACGCCGTCGCGCAGCAGCGCCGCCGCCGCGTCGTGATAGTAACAGGAGATTCCAAGAATGTACACGGGCTCTGCCGCCACGGCTGCGCTCACATTTGGAAGGACCGGATGTATTCTACAAGCCGGGTGCAGTCCTCCAGCGTTTCCAGTTGACGCGAAGCCCCACCCTGCCGGGCGAGGTCGTGGTGCTCCTGGAGGCTCAGGACAGAGAGTTCCTGTCCCCGGATCTGTTCAATGCTCTTTGCCGCCGAGGCGGCAGCGGAGAGGGTTGTAAGGAACGGCACGCGGTATTCATACGCCGTTTGTCCGATAGCGTGCTCATCCTGCCGCGACATCTGACCGAGCGGAGTGTTGACAATCAACTGCACCCATCCGTTCCGGATGATGTCGATGATATTCAACGTCCCCTCGCTCGCTTTCAGTACGGGCCGGTTCCGTATGCCGTTGGTGCGGAGAAAGGCGGAGGTACCCTCCGTTGCGATAATGTTGAACCCGAGACGGACAAACGACCTGACGATATTCACAGCCCGCATATGCTTGTCATTGTCATTGACGCTGACGAACAGTGTGCCCGTAACGGGAAGTGTTGTGCCGGCCGCGATCGACGCTTTTGCAAACGCCCCACCGAAGCTATCCGAAATCCCCATCACTTCTCCTGTGGAACGCATTTCCGGACCAAGGAAGTGACGGGCCTGCGGGAACTTGGGAAACGGGAAGACCGATTCTTTGATGGAAACATGTTTCGCCCAGGAATATCCCGACACACCCAGGTCTTTCAGCGTCCGCCCGACTTTGAGTTTCGCGGCGATCTTCGCCAGCGGAACACCCGTGGCCTTGCTGACGAACGGCGTAGTGCGGGAGGCCCGGGGATTGACTTCGAGAACGCTGACCACTCCATCTTTCATTGCATACTGGATATTCACAACGCCCACCACATGGAGCGCCAGCGCTAGACTGCGTGTGTGGGTGACCAGCTCGAAGAGCTGCTGCGGAGTCACGGCATACGGGGGCAGCACACAGGCGCTGTCGCCCGAGTGAATCCCCGCTTCTTCAATATGCTGCATGATCCCCCCGATATACACATCCGTCCCATCACAGAGGGCATCAACATCGAACTCATACGCATCTTCGAGAAACCGATCGACCAGCACGGGATGCTCGGGCGACACATGCACCGCCTTCGCCATGTATTCGTGCAGCCCCTCGTCGGCATAACAGATTTCCATGGCCCGTCCGCCGAGCACATACGATGGACGGACAAGCACAGGGTACCCGATACGATGTGCGACATCAAGGGCCCCTGCGAGATCGGATGCGGTCCCGTACGCGGGACACGCAATATGCAATTCATCCAGCAGCGCGCCGAACCGTTTCCGGTCCTCTGCAAGGTCGATCCCTTCCGTTGTGGTGCCAAGGATCGCGTATCCATTCGCCTCCAGCGCATGCGCCAGCTTGAGGGGTGTCTGCCCCCCGAAGCTCACAATCACACCGTCCGGACGTTCCAGATCACAGATATTGAGAACATCCTCGAGCGTCAGAGGCTCGAAATACAGCTTGTCCGTTGTGTCATAGTCCGTCGACACGGTTTCGGGATTGCAGTTGACCATAATCGTTTCATACCCCTCCTCCTCCAGTCCCATAACGCCATGGACACAACAATAATCAAATTCAATCCCCTGTCCGATGCGGTTCGGACCTCCGCCCAGAATAATCACTTTCTTCCTGTTAGACCGGATGGACTCGTTTTCCTGATCGTAGGTGGAGTAGTGATACGGTGTTTGCGCAAAGAATTCCGCCCCGCAGGTGTCGACCGTCTTGTAGACAGGCACTACACCGAGCCGTTTGCGGAGCGCACGGATTTCCTCTTCACGGGAAGAGCGGAGGACTGCAAGCTGACGGTCGGAGAACCCGGTCTGTTTGGCTTTGAGGAGCAGATCTTTGCCCAGCGTTGGCGCGTTTCGCACGCTCGTTTCCACTTCGACAATGGAACGCAGCATGCTGATGAACCAGCGGTCGATCCCTGTCAGGGTTGACAGTTCTTCATCGCTCATGCCGAGGAGAATTCCGTACCGCAGGTAGAAAAGCCTGTCTGTTCGCGGGAGTGCGATGTACTCCCGCACGCGCAACCGCCACGTTTCCCGCTCAGCTTCCCCCGCTGTCTGCGGATCGAAGAGGTCTTTTCCGTCAGCACCCAGCCCGTATCGCCCCTGTTCCAGGGAACGGAGGGCCTTCTGCAGGGCCTCTGTGAAGGTACGACCGAACGCCATCGCCTCTCCAACGGACTTCATCTGGACGCCGAGGATTTCGTCGACACCCTTGAATTTCTCAAAATCCCATCTGGGGATCTTCACGACACAATAGTCGATGGTCGGCTCGAAACAGGCAGGGGTCGATCGCGTAATGTCGTTGGGGATCTCATCAAGCGTATATCCCACGGCCAGCTTGGCGGCAATTTTGGCTATCGGGAACCCTGTCGCTTTGGATGCCAGGGCAGACGATCGCGACACGCGGGGGTTCATTTCAATCACCAGCCGCCGGCCGGTATCCGGGTGAACGGCGAACTGGATATTCGAGCCTCCCGTTTCCACGCCGATCGCCCGGATGATCTTCAACGCATCATCCCGCATCGCCTGATACTCTTTGTCGGTGAGCGTTTGCTGCGGAGCCACGGTTATGGAATCACCTGTGTGAACGCCCATCGGATCGAGGTTCTCGATGGAGCAGACAATGACGACATTGTCTTTGATGTCCCTCATGACCTCCAGTTCAAATTCCTTCCACCCGATGACGGACTCTTCGAGGAGGATCTCGTGTGTTGGACTGGCTTCAAGGCCGTGGAGGATCTTTTCTTCAAACTCCCCTGCATGCATGGCGATTCCGCCGCCGGTGCCGCCGAGCGTGAAGGACGGACGGATGATTGCCGGATATCCAATCGTGGCAACGAGTTCTTCGGCCTCGTCCAGAGAATGCACGAAGCCCCCGCGCGGCGTCTCAAGTCCCGCCTTGTCAATCGTCGCCTTGAAGAGCTCACGGCCTTCCGCTTTGTGGATCGATTCCAGATTGGCGCCGATGAGCTCGACATTGTACCGTTCAAGCACGCCGCTCTCGGCGAGGGCGACAGCCGTGTTCAGGGCCGTCTGCCCTCCCATGGTCGGCAGCAACGCGTCCGGACGTTCGCGCTCGATGATCCGTTCCACAAACTCGGGCGTGATCGGCTCGATATAGGTCCGGTCCGCAAGCTCAGGATCCGTCATGATTGTGGCGGGATTGCTGTTGATCAGGATCACGCGGTACCCCTCTTCGCGGAGCACTTTACATGCCTGTACACCCGAATAATCAAACTCACATGCCTGACCGATGACGATGGGCCCTGAACCGATGAGGAGGATGGACTTAAGGTCTGTACGCTTTGGCAACGCGGAGGATTCCTGAGTGGTTGGACTTCAATATACGAAGCCTGGCGGTCTTCTGCAATGCGGGCGACGCGCGATTCTGTTGCAGCTTGGAGAGAAAGATTGTACCATAGAAAAAGTCTCGGAGCATGCATGCGTATCGTCGTGCTGGATGGCCACACACTCAACCCCGGCGACCTGAGCTGGGACCAGTTGCTCTCGCTCGGCACCTGCAGCATCTATGAACGCACTCCTTCCGATCAGATTCTGGTCAGAGCAGAGGGGGCTGATGCCCTCCTCACCAACAAGACTCCCCTCACCCGTGACACGCTCACCCGGCTTCCGTCGCTGCGTTACATCGGCGTCCTGGCAACGGGACACAATATCGTCGATGGCCGGGCAGCCTCGGAGCAGGGGATCATCGTCACCAATGTGCCCGCCTACAGCACGATGTCCGTCACGCAGGTGGTGTTCGCACACCTCTTCTCACTGACCCATCATATGGGGCATCACATTGCAGCCGTTCGGGATGGACGATGGTGTGCCCAGCCTGATTTCTCCTTCTGGGACCGGCCCCTGACCGAGGTGGCGGGGCTCACAATGGGAATTATTGGCCTCGGACGCATCGGGAGTGCGGTCGCCCAAGTTGCGCTCGCCCTGGACATGCACGTCGTCGCAGTCGACCGCAGACCCGCGTCGGATTGTCCTCGAGAGGTCCGGATGGTGCCTCTGGACGAACTCTTCCGTATCTCTGACGTCCTCACGCTGCATTGCCCGCTCACACCGGAGACGGAAGGCCTGGTGAACCGGACCCGCCTGGCCCTCATGAAACCGACGGCGTTGATCATCAACACCAGCCGGGGACCTGTGATTGACGAGCAGGCCCTGACAGAGGCGTTGAATGCCGGGAGCATCGCCGGCGCGGGGCTGGACGTCCTGAGCATGGAGCCCCCTCGTCCCGACAACCCCCTGCTCTCGGCACCGAACTGCAGCATAACGCCGCATTTTGCGTGGGCCAGCACGGCGGCGCGGGCGCGGCTTCTCGAGGAAGTCGCCACGAATCTCCGCGCGTTCCTGGCAGGTACTCCGCGCAATGTGGTCAACCGCTGATCCGTCCATGAAAGAGGACGGGTTGCCTCGCCGGGAAAAAAGATGTAGCTTGTTCCGAAGCACAATCCGACCGACACAGATTCAGACAACTCATTCTGGAGCGACCGTATGCAGAACGCCGCGATTATTGGATTGCTTGGAGCAGCCTGGTTTGTTCTGATGTACCGCTGGTACGGGAACGTCATCGACAGACAGCTTATCCGCCCCGTGGATGACACCCCGACCCCGGCACATGCGCAGAGAGACAACGTGGATTTCGTCCCGACTTCTCCCGGCATCCTTTTCGGCCATCATTTCTCTTCCATCGCGGGGGCGGGACCGATCGTTGGCCCGATGCTTGCGTACGCGCTCTTCGGGTGGTTACCCGCATTGCTCTGGATTCTCCTGGGATCGGTGTTTATTGGCGCGGTGCATGACTATACGGCACTCATGACGTCGGTCAGGAGCCGGGGCGTTTCGATCGCAGAACTGGCGCAGAAACACGTATCCAATACCGCCCGATGGATCTTCTCGGCGTTTCTCTGGCTTGCTCTTGTTCTGGTCATCGCGGTCTTCGCCGTCTTCACGGCCCAGACGTTGTCCGAGAAGCCGGAAATCGTCGTGCCCACGATCGGATTGATGCTGCTGGCTATCGGATTCGGCGTCGCCGTCTATCGCAAAGGGATGAATGTCTGGATCGGAACCGTTGTTGCGCTGCTGTTGATGCTCGGCCTGATCGTGGTGGGCGACATTCTTCCGATTCCTGCGAGCTTCGATTTCTGGCTCGCCTTCTCTTTGATCTACTGCTTCATCGCCGCGACCCTGCCGGTCTGGGTCCTCCTCCAACCACGGGACTATCTCTCGATGTACATCCTGATCATCGGCCTGGGATTAGGGTTCATCTCGCTCTTGATCATGCACCCGACAGTGAACGGTCCGGCGTTTGTCGCGTTCGACAGCTCCAAAGGCCCACTCTGGCCGATTCTTTTCATCACGGTCGCCTGCGGCGCCGTTTCCGGCTTTCATAGCGTCGTTGCAAGCGGGACATCGGCCAAACAGCTGCGGCGGGAAAGCGACGGACGAAAGGTGGCATTCGGAGGAATGCTGACCGAGGGCGCTCTCGCGATGGTCGTTATCCTCCTCATGTCAAGCGTGCTGTACTGGGCGATCCCCCCTTCCGAAGACGTCTCCGAGTTCGTCTTCCAGTCGCTTCTTGCGCAGAAAGGCCCCAACATCACGTTCGGCACTGCAATGGGCCGGGTGATGGAGACGATCGGCGTTCCCCTGGTCTACGGCACGGCATTCGGCGTCCTGATGCTGAACGCATTCATCCTGACGACCCTCGATACGTGCGCACGATTAACCCGGTTTATCGTCACCGAGACCGTCGGTCAAAAAGTCTCTTTCCTGGGGAACCGGTATGTTGCAACCGGGACCGGACTGGTTGCGGCCTATTTCCTCACCGCCGGTCACGGCGGAGAAACGCTCTGGCCGGCGTTCGGGGCGGCCAATCAGCTTATCGCCGCACTCTCCCTGCTTGTCGTGTCCGCGTACATGTTCGGCTTCAAGCGCAAAACGATGTTCACACTTATCCCGGGCGTGTTCATGTTGATAACTACGGAAGCGGCCCTGTTCTATCAGCTTTTCTGGGAATACATTCCGACCGGCAGTATCGCGCTTGGAGTGGTTGCTGCGGTCCTCATGGTGCTCGGGCTCATCATCGCCGCCGAAGTCTACAAACGCTTGCAGCGTAGCGACGCGGTCGTTCAGACGGTGACGGCTGAGGGGTAGAGCGCATACGCGATCTGCGGATAGAGCGGGGGCGCAGAAGGAGGCTGGCTCGGTTTTGAGGGGAAGAGAGAGGTGCTGGACTACCAGAATGCGTTGCGGATGTGATTCACCAGGGCGCGTCCCCCCTCCACGTTAATGGCAACCACATCAAACCGGCATGCCCGGTCCGTGACATGGCGCAGAGCCAGATACGCCTCTGCGAGTCGGCGTATCTGTCTCCGCTTATGAAGGCTCACTGCGTTTTCGGCCCTGCCAAACCGTGCGCTGGTCCGGGTCTTCACTTCGCAAAACACCAGGATCTCGCCTTCCTCCGCAATAATGTCGATCTCCCCGTGGTGGAACCGGTAGTTGGTTTCCACCACGGTGAGCCCCTGAGACTCAAGGTACGTCCGCGCGAGCGATTCTCCCCAATCACCCCGCTCCTTGTTCACTCTTCTCCGCTGGAGGAGATCGGTGAGAGGTGAACGAATGTCCGGCGGTGGATAGGACAGGTTCCCAGGCGTTGGATGGCAGTGCGATGCTCAAGCGTTCCATACCCCTTGTTCCGGGCAAACCCGTATCCGGGATACAGATTGTCATATTCCAGCATGATGCGGTCCCGGGTGACCTTCGCAATGATGGAGGCTGCGGATATCGTGTGGCAGATCGCATCGCCATCGATGATGGCAGTCCACGGGATGTCGTACTCCACGAAACGATTGCCGTCAACCAGAACATGGCCCGGATGGACGGTGAGTGCCTGCAGGGCCAGCCGCATCGCCTGAAACGTGGCCTGGAGGATATTCACACGGTCGATCTGTTCATGATCCACAACACCTGTCCCGATCGCAACTGCCCGGGACACGATCCCATCGTACAGGCAGTCCCGTTGCTCCGGAGAAAGTCTTTTTGAATCCTTGACCCCTGTGATGTACAGCTCGTGCGGAAGGATGACCGCAGCGGCGACAACCGGCCCTGCAAGAGGCCCCCGTCCGGCTTCGTCCACTCCTGCAACATGCATGATCCCTCCATGCCAGATCCGCCGCTCCCTTTCCAGCGGGTCCCTCGCGACCGCCCCGGGATCAGAACTCATTGACCACTCCGAGATGGATTTTCCCCTGGGAAAATGAATCTCCCTTGCCGAGCGCAAAACTCACTCCGAGGTTTCCCAGCGACGTATCGAACCGCAACCCGATACCATAGCCGTACAAGAACGCCTCTGCACCGGACCCTGCACGAAGGGGGTCCACGGGCCTGAAGTAATACCCCGAGTCGAAAAAGCCGTAGAGAAATGAATGACTTCCGAGCAGGAACCGGTATTCCGTTGTCGCCCATCCGACGCGGGAGCCCAGGAACTGGTTTTCGCGGTATCCCCGTAGCGTCCTCGCTCCGCCAAACCGGTAGAATTCCGTAATGTCGATACCCCCACCCTGAACCTGACGCCCGTGCAGGCCGACCATCACCACCTGGCGGAAGAAGAGCTCGAAGAACGACTCAAGATCGAGATCAAACCTCTGGATCTCTTCGGTAACGGAAGGAGTAGTGCCAGAGGATGCGAGTCGTTTTCGGCCGAAGGAGTATCCGGCCCGGTACCGTACGCCGGAGCGGGGGGAGTACAGATCATCCCGCGTATCATAGAGCAACTCTGCGCCGAACGTCAGGGTGGTGCTGCGTGAGATTCCTGGGAGGGACGTCTCTGCAGAAGGAATTACGGACTCGGTCCCGAAGACTCCGCTCAGGGAGAGTTCTTCCGAGACGAGGATCTCTGCACGCGTTCGAATCCCCTGCTTCACATAGCTCGAATCCTGGCGGCGCTGGTGAAACTCCAACGCTGCATTCAAGGGAATGCCGAAAAGCCATGGCTCGCCGTATGCCACGTCGAGTTCCTGCGAAATGCGGTCTTCCTTCTGCCACCGGAACTGAAGCTTGCGAGCAGTCCCGAAGAGGTTGCGCATTGACACGCTGACAAGGCCGGTAAGGTATCCACTTTCGCCGCTGACAGTCCCGGGTATGTATCCGGCAACGCCATCGAAGGTGTTCGTGTTCCCTTCCTGTACACGGAGCAGAAGGCCTCCGCGCGACCCGCGAACAAAAAGCTCCGGTTCGGCCACAGACGAGAAGATGTTCAACCGGACCAACCGCCGGCGGATCGCCGCAATGCGATCCGGATGAAACGGCTCCCCGGACCGCAAGCGTGTTTCGCGGAGAATGACGTCTGCTGACGTCTCGGAATTCCCATCGACCCGCACCTCGTCGATCGTCATGCGGGGCCCGCCGGTGAGTGTCAGATGCACTATCGCAGAGTCGACATCATTGCCGCGGGAATACGAAATGCTGTCGATACTGCAAGCGACAAGCGGGTACCCCTGTTGCTCATATGAAGACAGAAGCGCTTCGATGTCTAACTCAAGACGGCGGCTGTCGAAGGGATCTCCCCGGCGGCGCTCCAATTCCTCGAGTCCGGGTGTTCCGAGACCGGCCCGTTCGCCTCTCAGGCGTACCCCTCCGAAGACGGTCCTTTTCCCTTCCACGATGGTGATACGCAGGCCGACTGAAGAGCTGTCTCCGCCGATCATCTCGTGGTGCGAACTCAGGGAAACATTGAAATACCCCGCCTCCCGGTATCGTCCGCGAAGGGCCGAGAGATCTGCTTCTACAGCGGGTTCTGAGAAGGGGGTTGAAGGGCGGGAAGAGAGCCAGTCGAGGACCTCCCGTGTCGTGAAGAGCGTATTCCCCTCGATTGTCACCGACGCGATCCGCGGGAACAGTGGTTGGGCCGTCGCCGTCAGGCGCCCTGTCGAACCAGCCAGAAAAAACAGGACGCAAAGCGCGACACGGCTCAGGCAAAGGGGCACCGGGTGACCTGAACTAGTAGCGGGGCCTCTGCCAGACCTCCCAGATGGGTGTCTCAAGACGGTAGTCGCCAAACCCTGTCTGATCCACAAAAACAAAGGAATAATTGATGTCGTAGTACGACCACACTTCATACGGCTTACTGTCGACTTCGAACGGATGTCTGTCGACATTATTCGGAGCGCCAAAGATAATGTAGACCATCCCCATGTCAGTCTTCCATCCCTCGATGTAGTGGCTGAAGGTCTTGTTGGCGTATTCGACACGGGCATAGTATTCTTCCATCTTCTCATTCCGCGCGGTATTGGGGTTCAGGTCCCGTTTCTTCCAGAACTCCGCAAACCGTGCCTGTTTCTCCTCCGACGTCTGCGCGCTCTTGAGAACCGACAGTTCATCGTCTTTTGCAATGTAGCGGACCTGCTCGATTGCCAGATCAAGGTCTTTAATGGAGCGCGGGAGACCCTGCCAGCGCACCACGACAATCCGATTTGTCGTTGCGAGGGCCTGCTCGTCGTCGGTGGCATGAGGAAGGCGTGCACCCACAATGAGCCGATAGTCCCCTATCGCCAGATTCCCGTGTGCCACGCGAAGGATCAACTCGGACCTGCCCGGTTTCAACGCCACGAGGGTATCGGACGTCATCACCGCGTCACCCTTCCGGTCACGCACGTTGGTGACGAACTTCACAGTGTCAAGGTTGCGCGTATTGTAGACTTCGAAGTACATGAAAAACGCGTCGGGAATCAGACCGATATTCGGAGAGATGCTGGGGGTAATGGACCGACGGTCTCCCTGCATTGTCACTCTGCCGAGCAACATGATGTCGCTCATGGTGAAGTCGGATGCCGCAAAATCCGAAACCAGGATTTGCTTCACCACCTGACGGGAGACTTTGCTCTCCTTGTCCCTCATGACGACTCGAAGTGTAAAGCGCCCGGGGGACACTGAAAAGACCCGTTGCGTGATACTCAGGGACGAGGCGGAAACCGAGCGCTCAAAGCTGACACCTTTGATGTCTTCAGTCCAGAGCTTCTCGTTCACAAGAGCATTCGTGGAGTCGAAGATCGAAATGGTCATCTCATACGACGCATCATACAGGTCTTCCCGTTTCACGAAGCTCAGGAGATCGTATCCGACCTGAGCGAAGACGTCGAGACGACTCCCGGGCCCGTTCACCGATGCAAAGGCGATGGCGTCGATGTAGAACGAGGGGTCCGCATACTCCGGGGAAACCCCGCCGACTTCCACCTGGGCCTGTGTGGGGCAGCAGACGCTCAGAATCGCAGCAAGAAGCAGCGATCCTTGCACATGTCGATACGGGATGCGGGATATCATAATACCACCCTTCCTATGAGATCATACTCATATGCTTCAACAATTTCGACGTCGTAAAAGCTCCCCGGTGTGAGTACCGGATGCGGGGGGAGAATAACCTCGTTGTCGATCTCGGGTGCATCGAATTCCGTGCGTCCGAAATACCTTCCGCCATCCTCGCGATCCACCAGAACCCTGAGGCGGGTCCCCACGAGACGGCTGTTCAGCTCGTCGGAGATCTCCTTCTGCGCCTCCATAATGGCCGACCGGCGGGCCTCTTTTTCGTGTTGCGGCACGGGGTCCCCCAATGCGTATGCCGGGGTCCCCTCTTCGTGGGAGTAGGTAAAGACCCCGAGGCGTTCGAACCTCGTTTCCCGGACGAACTCCAGAAGCTCCGCAAATTCCTTTGCCCCTTCTGCCGGATAGCCGACAATGAGGGTGGTCCGGAGAGCGATGCCGGGCACGCGGGTGCGGAGTTTCGACAGGAGGGTCCGCAACGAGCGTGCCGAGATTCCGCGTCGCATGGATTTGAGGACATTCTCAGACGCATGCTGCACCGGGATGTCCAGATAATGGCATATGCCCGGTGTCTGTGCCAGCACATCAATCACGTCGTCGGGAAACTGGGCAGGGTAGGCATACATCAACCTCACCCATTCGATACCCGGTAGCCCGGCGAGGTCCTGAAGCAGCCGCGCAAGCCCCGGTGAGCCTTTCGTGTCCCTGCCGAAGAACGTCGTGTCCTGCCCGATGATCACCAGCTCGCGCGTCCCCCCCTCCGCGAGCATCCTGGCCTCGTCAAGGACTTCGTCGTGGGACCTGCTGACATTCTTTCCGCGCATGATGGGGATGGCACAGAACGAGCACGGATGGTCACACCCTTCCGAGATTTTCATATAAGCGGTGTGGGACGGCGTGGTCAGGACCCGTTCTCCGAGCAGGTCCGTTCGCAGGTGGGCGCCCAGCTCTTCCAGCACGTCACCAAGCTCATGCGTGCCGAAAAAGCGGTCCACCTCCGGGATCTCGCGCTCGAGGTCGACACGATACCGCTCCGCAAGGCAACCCATCGCGATCACTTTCCGGAGCTTGCCGCGACCTTTGTGCCGGGCACTGGCAATGATCATGTCGATCGATTCTTCCTTGGCAGCATCGATGAATCCGCAGGTATTGATGACGGCAACGGTCGCATCATCGAGCGAATCAGCGATCGGTATCCTGTTGATGCGCAACTGCGCGAGGAGTTTCTCCGAGTCTACCGTGTTCTTTGCGCACCCCATCGTGATAACGTGGACGCGGGGCTTGCCGGCTGACCCGGCCCGTATACGTTTCTCCATCTCCACCTTCTCAGAACACGATAAAATCAAGATACAGAAAGAGCACAGGTGCGACAACCATGATGCTGTCGAACCGATCCAGAATTCCCCCGTGGCCGGGGATGAGCGTTGAAGAATCTTTAAGGCCGGCATCCCGTTTCAGCAGGGACTCCGCAAGGTCTCCCAGTTGGCCAAACGACCCGACGATCACGCCACAGACCAGGGCCTCTGCTACCGAGAGATACGGGAGAACGAGGGCGCGCATGAGCAAAAATGCTCCCACGGCCGCAACGAATCCGGCGACGGCTCCCTCCCAGGTCTTCTTCGGGCTCACGCGTTCAAACAGCTTGTGCCTTCCAAACGCACGGCCGGCAAAATATGCGCCGGAATCGCACGCCCAGATCGAAGCGAACAGAGTCAGGACCGTCCACCCTCCCCACCGGTAGATGGTGGCGGCGATGTCGTCAGGCACGGCGGGACCGGTCGACGAGAAATGCAGATACACCGGAAAATCAGCCGGCACGAACAGCTCACGCAGGCCCACCAGGGCGCCAAACGAAAAGCAGACGTAGAGTGCGCCCATATGCGTTACGGCGATATTCGTCAGCGCTGAAGCACGGCCCCGGAAGAGCTCCACGAGCATCGTCATGGGAACAAGAACCAGCAGGATGATGAGAAACACCTGCGCCATCGACGGGAAGGGAACCTGGTATCCCCATGTGTCGAGAAGTGTCAGAAGCACACGATGGAGCCGGTCGTACGAGAAAGCGGCGATGAAGCAGAGTCCCATGACAATTCCCGGGAAGACCTGCGGTGCTATCCCTCGTGCACGCGCCAGGCCGTAGAACTCCCACAATGCCAGCATCGAAACGACCGCAACAAATCCGAGGAATGCATACCCCCCCCACAGCGTCAGGCCGATGATCAGCGGGATGCCAAACAGCGCAACGAGGATTCGTGTGGTAAGATTACTCAACGGTCTCAAAGAGTCTTCCTGTCCGGTTCTTGCAGGCGGGTGATGTGAACAAAGTAGGAAGTTGCGGCAACAAAAACCAACGCGAAGACAGCGGTATTGAATGCAAGAGTCAACGCGTCAGCGCCGCCACCGGGAGCGGAAACGATGAAGTCGTCGTCCACGTGCAGATAGAGGGCAAGGCTTGCAAGAAAATTGTTCAGAAAATGCGCAGCCACTGCCAGCATCACGGTGCCGGAGCGGTAGACGACAAACCCGAAGAACACTCCCAGCGCCACCAGAGGGACCAGACTGAACGGATTCATATGATACAGGGCAAACACGGTCCCGGCGATCGCGGCTCCACGCAGCCCTCCCAAGGAAGACTCCAGCTCGTGCTGAATGAGCCCCCGGAAGAGCAGCTCCTCCGCTATGGCAGGAACCACGGCCACCGTGGCCAGCACGCCGAGGAGCTCCCAGGGATCCTTTGCGGACACGAGCATACGATACGTCGCCTCGAACATCTCCTTGATCATATCCACCCATTGTTGCACGACCGGCGGCAGCGGGATCGCATCCTGAAGGACCATATACCCCTGCAACACCTGCTGGAGCGAAAACACTGCAACCAGGACAAGGAAGAGTTGTGTGGGGCGCGGAAGGCGGATCCGCAGAGGGTGCGCTATGGCCCCGTACCGGAGGCGCGCCAGGATAATAGTCGGGAGCAGGATGAAGACAAGCTGGCCGATGAGCGTGGACCAGCGAACCAGGCCGACGTTGGCGGGGGTGATCACCCCCCCCGCGATGATGAGTGTCAATCCGCCGGCAATGAGCTGGTACAGAATGAACACGACGGCGAGGGCGAAGAGGACAAAGAGGTACGGATGCATCCGCTTCAGCAACGGCGCTGAGACATGAGGTGCCGGTCCGGGCGGGGGAGGAAGTTCACTCATGTTGCAATTCCGTCAGAATCATCGCGGCCAGCAACGGAATCATAATCTCGTGATGGCCTGTGAACGCAAGACCCCGGCCGCCGTCCTGTGTCGGCCTGCGCTGGATATTCATGGTGGGGCGATAGTGAGTATTCATATCAAAGACGGCAGTTGTAAATCCGCGGGCCCGGGCGCCCAGGTTGCGGGCGACGGTGAGGGCCTTCAGAAAGACCTCCGGCATGATGACGGCACTTCCGACGTTCAGAACCACCCCGCCACCTGTGAGCTGGCCACAGAGGGCGCACAATGTCCTGAAGTCGCGGAATGACATCTCTCCCGTCGCCGCCCCATCCATGCTCGGCTGCTGGTGAATGGTGTCCGTCCCGATTGCGGCATGCACAGTTGCCGGGACGCCGAGACGGTAGCAAGACGCCAGAATGCTCACCCGGGCATTGGGTGCGTGGGCCGCGTGCAGGCGTTCACCAAGCGCCTCGCCGTACCCGAGGTCGGAACCCCGGTATGCCTCTGCAAGCGTGCCATTGATGAACTCACCAGTTTCGCGGACCATGCCGAACCGTCCGTCCATCATATTCTCGGCCACGTCCTCGGAGGTTTTCCCCCAGAGCGCCGTCTCTACATCGTGGATGGCAGCCGCACTGTTCATCGCCACACCGGTGATGACACCACGGGCGATGAGGTCGACCAGAACCGGCGAGAGCCCCACTTTGACCACATGGGCACCCATCAGAAGGAGGACCGGCTTTCCCTTGCGTCGTGCCCGGGTAATGTCCGCCACAAGCTGGCGCAGGTCGCGTGCCACAAGAATATCCGGCAATCCGGCTGTGAATGCACGGAACGAATCCCGCCGTGGATCAAAGCGGGCGGCAAACTGTCGCGGCGTAACCTTGCTTTTACGCGAGCGTATGGAGAGAGTCGTGATGCGCGCCAGATCCACGCGCGGATTTCGAGTCATGGAAGTTCCTCTTTCCTTTCTCGCAGATATCCCGGACAATCCGCCCGGCATTATCGGATCCTGGAGGTGACAGGACCGACAAGCCCGGAATACTGGCGGAGCTCCGTGTCGATCGAACCGATGATCACTTTGGTGTTGACGCGTACGGGGATCTTCCGTTCATCATCCGTCAGCCAGATCACGATGCGCCCTTCACTCTTGAACAAACCGCCTTCTTTCACCAACGGCTCGACAACGATGGTTCGGAATGTCCCCGCAGCAACTTCAAGTTCCTGGCGTCCCAGAAACCTT
This sequence comes from uncultured Bacteroidota bacterium, assembly GCA_963714855.1. Taxonomy (GTDB): domain Bacteria; phylum Bacteroidota; class Ignavibacteria; order UBA10030; family UBA6906; genus JAGDMK01. The sequence continues at coordinate 152,526 of CAVQPT010000004.1, forward strand.
ACAATGAGATCGTAGGACTTATCTTTGTAGAAATTCGCCATCGACAGTGTATCACCTGGCTTGAAGGCGCTGAAATTGAACGTCCGTGTGAAGTAAAAGGCCGAAAGGATATCGTGGACGTACCTCGGGATGGGAAAATCCCCTTCGCTCGTGTGCGCGAGGAGGGACTTGTGGTCGAAGTCGGCAACAAAATCGCGCTGGTACGATCCCTCCCGGATGTGTTGCTCGAACCGCCACGGAATGATGGCGCCGACATCGATGAACGTCAGATACCGGTCTTCGACTTTGTAGATCCACGAAAAGCTGGAGAGCGAGTTCACCGTGAACTGAATGCGGTAGCACTTGCGTCCGGCAACGGAGTCGAAACCCGGGATTGACATCACCGCTTCTCCCGCCGTGATAAACCCGTAATTGACGTCGAATACGAGTCGTTCGCCCACACCGAAGGCCTCGTTGCGGAGGACCCGGAGCGTGTCGGCAGCACGGGCCCGGGTGAGAGAATCCTGCCGGGCGAGAGAATCTGCGACAGCGCGGGCACGTGCCATCGTGATCAGGGAATCGGCCGCGCGGAGCCGCGCGAGACTGTCGGCACGGGCGCGCAAGAGTACGGCAGTGGAACTCGTCTCCGGTTTTCGCGCAGGTTTTCGTATTTTTTGCTGGGCTCCGGCCTCGGGTGAACCTCCTGCTGCAGAAAGTGCGAACACCGCGGCGATCAGGAGGACTGAGAGTGCAGATGTCTGATGTCCCGAATTACGCATGTGCCACTCTCCGTCGCCCATTCTGTGAGGGTAGTTCCAGAAGTTCCGTTACCGCTCCCGCCACCTTCTCTACCGTGATGCTTTCCATGCACGCACAGGACCGCCCGGCAGCGTTCCGGCACTGCGAGCAATCCCGGGGCATCTCCGGCTCGAGTACCCGCCTGGAGCTTGAATACGGCCCCCACCTGCGGGCACTCATCGAGGTGATCTGGGAATACAGACCAACAACCGGCGTCCCGAATGCGGCAGCAAGATGCAGTGGACCTGTCGAATTTGCAACCATGACTGAAGCCCGGGAGAGCAGTGCGGCGAGCTCCCGCATAGTGAGCACTCCCTCAAGGATGATCGCCCTCCCACCGGTAGCAGCGCGGACCTGGGCCACCGCGTCGTGGTCTCGTTGCGTGCCGGTCACGACAACCCGCAGTCCGGCCTGTTTCAGGAGCTCGAGCGCAAGCCGTCCGAACCTCTCGGGTGGCCAGTCATGGGCCGACCCGCCACTCCCCGGATGAAGGACGACGATCTTTTCTCCCACGAGGAGGCCCCCATGTGATAACAGGGTATCCACGTTGCGAACGGCCGCGGCGTCCACCGGAATATCAAAGCGGGGAGTCACATTCTCCACCGTTATCGCCGGGAGCAATGGCTTTAGCAGCCGGAGGTTATATTCCAATTCGTGGAATCGGGCGTCCTTCCTGTGATCATAGACCCGGTCCGTAAAGAGGAGCGAATAGGAGCGGTACCCCGTTCCGATGCGCCGCGGAATCCCCGCGCGAACTATGACCCAGGCGAGCCGCGGGGTCGGGTGGACCACGATAGCGACGTCAAACGCGTGAGAGCGGATACTCTGGACAATTTCCGCCACCGGCAGGAGGACGCCGTCACGATCATACCAGATCGTTGCGTCCAGGGCAGGATGGCCAACCACAATTGCGCCGGTATACTGCTGGAGGAGCATTCCCAGATACGCCCCTGGAAATGCATCGCGGATAGCAGAAAGGACGGGAAGAGTGAGAATGACGTCGCCGAGACGATCGGTGCGGACGACAAGGATTCTTGGATGATCACTCAAACGGAACGGGCTCCGGCTGCCTCATCGTTCAATATACCCCCCTCGGCATTCAATTTCAATGTGCGGGAGGCAGTGCGTATCATTCACAGCCCCTTCCGCGCAAGAAGATCGCGCTTTTCGCGCTGCAGATCCAGGATTGTCTGTTGATACGCCGAGACGTCCTCCCCACGCAACTCCGCATCGCGCAACTGTGCGTATGCCTCTTTCACCCGCACATCCAGCCCTTCGACCTGCAAACGGACGATGCAGTCGACCGCCATATCCCGCGGGTCGGCGGCGGTGGGACCTGAACCCATTTCCTCCCATCCTTTGCTGATCTCGTGCTTCGAAACCGCAAGTTCCGCGACCATTCTTCTGAGCGGACCTTCGGGGAGGGCATCCAGAACCATGCCGGCATCCCAGAATTCTTCGTCCTGCTCGAACCGGAGAATAATTTCCAGAACAGAACGAACGGCCGGGGAGGAGAATCCGGACCGGTCCATACGGTCCAGCACATACTTCACCATCGCACTGCCGTGCTCGAGCATGAGGCGGAGTAAGTCACGCTCCGCCGGGGGCATAGCCGACGGGGGGGCGGCTGCAGAAGGAGTTGACGGCTGAACCGTATGTGTTGCCTGCCGGGGGAACCGATCACCTGCCTGCGCACGGGGAGGGTCTTTCCGCGCCTGAACCGCATCCAGTTCACGCAAGAGCACGTGCTCATACACATCATATTCTTTTGCGAGTTGTTTGATCAAGAAGGTCCGTTTCAGCTCATCCTGAACACGGGCCACGGTACCGACCAGACTGCGGATAGCCCGGGCTTTGCCTTCAGGAGTCGCGAAGAGCCCCTCTGTGTGCATCTGGCGTGCGCGGAAGGTCAGGAATGAGACAGCCCCGTCCAGTACGGTCTGGAATGCCTCCGGGCCGTTTTTCCGCACAAACGAGTCCGGGTCCTCATTCGCGGGCAACTCCGCAACCTGCACATCGATATCCTGTTCCAGCAGGAGGTCGCCACCCCTGACCGTCGCCTTCGAGCCGGCGGAATCCGCGTCATAGACCAGGGTAACCTGGCGCACGTACCGCTTGAGCAGCTGGATCTGTTCTTCGGTGAGCGCAGTTCCGCTGGACGCCACGACATTGTGGAAGCCGGCCTGAAACAGCGTGATGAGATCGACGTATCCTTCTACAAGGAGTGCGCGTTCGCGCTCCCGGAGCGCATCCTTGGCCTGTGAGAGTCCGTACAGGACCCTGCTCTTGTTGTAGATAGGCGTCTCTGGAGAATTGATGTATTTTGCCAGCGGGTCATCTTCCCGGACCTTACGCGCGCCAAACGCGATCGTGCGACCGGAGGCAGAAAAGACGGGGAACATGGCGCGGCCCCTGAAGCGGTCGTAAAACCCCGAGCCATCGTCCCGGCGAACAACGAGCCCGGCCTTTTCGAGAATATGGGCATTGAACCCTTCGCGGCCACCGGACGTCAGAAGATCGTCCCAGGAGTGAAGCGCGTAACCGAGGCCGAATGTCCGGATGGTGGCATCGGTGAATCCCCGGTGGTGAAAATACTCGCGCGCGAGAGTTCCTTCCACGCTGTTCATAAGGTGATCATAGAAGCGAAGGCCGGCGAACCGGGTAGCCGCGAGGAGGCGCTCCTGTTCCGCCGCTTCCGGACTGTCGTCGCTCCCCTCGGCGGGGAGTAGTATACCAACGCGATCCGCGAGGAATCTGACGGCTTCGACAAACGAGAGTTTGCCATGCTCCATGAGAAACGTGAACACATTCCCGCCGGCGCCGCAGCCGAAGCAGTGGTACATCTGCTTCTCGGCGCTGACAGTGAAGGAGGGAGTCTTCTCCTGATGGAAGGGGCACAATCCGAGGAAATTCTTTCCCCGTTTCTTCAGGCGGACGTGCGCACCGATGATGTCGACGATGTCGGCGGCGTTGCGGATATCATCGATGATGGCCTCGGGAATACGCATGAGCCTAATTTACGCAAAGGCGGTCTGAGAGGCAACGGCGGCAGGCCACTCCTTGACATCCCCTTGAAGAGTGAGTATCTTGTCTCACCTCCCTCCCGCAGTGGAGGCCAGGAATGAAGCAGGCCACACCATGAGAATCCTCGCCGTCGAAGACCAATCGGACTACCTGGAAATGTTACAGGAGGTCATGGAGAGTCTCGGGCACGAGATTATTGTCGCGCGCAACGGCGTCGAAGCCCTTGCGCTCCTCGGCCATGAGACGGTGGACGTCATTCTTTCCGATGTCGCCATGCCCGAGATGGATGGCCTGGAGTTCCACCGGAGAGTGCGTCAGCTCGAAGGATTCCGGGAGACACCGTTTATTTTCGTGACGGGGATTGCGGATGTGTCAGAGGTGAAAGCCGCATGCACGACCGACCGCGACCTCCTCCTACAGAAGCCTGTCCCACTCGATCGCTTACTCCGGATGTTCTCCGGCACGCTCTAAAGGCCCCGCCGCCGGTCCAGTTCGACTCCAGGCAGAAATGCGCGGGCCGCCGGTGTTCCCGGCGGCCCGTCCAAAGGACCTCTCTCACAGCACATGTGCCGGCCGGCGCACTCTCCCCTACACCTTGCTCTCATCCGGCGCGTACGTCGGCAAAGGCCGCTTCTTCTTCCGCGTATACCGCCGTTCCACGGTCGGAGTCGGAACCTTCGGCTCCTCTTCGACGTCCGGGTAGGTATAGATGTCGTACTTGTAATTCCGGAGAATGATCTGGTTGCCGTTCCGCCCCAGAACGTACTGCGGCAGCAGTGGGATTTTGCCGCCGCCACCGGGGGCGTCGATCACGAAGTGCGGTATCGCAAGCCCCGACGTATGGCCGCGCAACTTGTCCATGATGTCGAGGCCCACACTGACGGGTGTGCGGAAGTGATTCGCGCCCTTGGTAATGTCCGCCTGGTAGAGATAGTATGGCCGGACCCGCATCACGAGCAGCTTTCGGAGCAGTTCGAGCATCACGTCGGGGTCATCGTTCACCCCCTTCATGAGCACCGCCTGATTGCCGAGGGGGATGCCTGCATCCGCAATCATTTCGCAGGCGCGGCGCGCTTCCATCGTACATTCCCACGGATGATTGAAGTGCGTATTGATATAGATCGGATGGTACTTGCGCAGCATCTTGACCAGTTTCGGCGTGATCCGCTGTGGCAGTACACACGGCATCTTGGTCCCCAACCGGATGATCTCCACGTGCGGAATCGCCCGGAGACCGGAGAGGATCTTTTCAAGCATGAAGTCCGTGAGCATCAGGGGATCGCCCCCGGAGAGGATAATATCCCGGACTTCGGGATGCGCGGCGATGTAGTCGATGCCGTCCTGGATGTACTTCATGTTGATTTTGCTCGAGTCGCCGACCTTCCGCTTTCGGGTGCAGAACCTGCAGTACATCGAACACTGGCTGGTGGTCAGAAACAGGACACGATCAGGGTAGCGATGGACGATGCTGGGCACCGGGCTGTGGGAGTCCTCGGCGAGAGGATCTTCGGGGAGGTCATCCTCCTCCAGCTCTTTTCCGTCGGGGATGCATTGAAGCCAGATCGGATCCCCGGGGTAGCGGATCAGACTCAGATAGTACGGATTGATTCGAATATGAAAGAGTCGATTGAGTCTGTCTGCGAGTTCCTCGTTAAATCCGAATCGCTCAACAAGATCTTTGCCGCTGTCGACACTCTGCCGCAACATTTCCTGCCAGAGTTCCATGCGTGGCTGTTACACTCCCTGTGGTGGGACAAGATATTTTCCGTAGACTACAAGATCGTCGCCGCCACGGTAGTACTCCGGAATACGGGCGATTTCAGTATAGCCACGGTGCTGATAAAACAACCGCGTCTGCGTATAGCGTGGTGTGGATGACGTCTCTGCGATAACCAGCCGCCCGTTGCACCCGCGAATGGTCGCCTCCGCATGGGCGTCGAGGGCGCGACCGATGCCCTTCCCATGTTCGGCGGGCGACACAGCGATCCAGTACAGATCAAATGTCCCGTCGGTCCCGGGTGTCGGGCCGACGCAATAGTATCCCTTGGCTCCATCGCCGGCATCATAGACGGTGATGATATAGTCCTTCTGCTCCGGCCGGGTGAGGACCGTATCAATAAGTTCCAGCGCGATCGCGATCTCTTCGTCCGTGAACACACCGGTCGCCTTCAGCAACGAGAGAAGGACCGGGCGGTCGGACGGCCGGAGGGGGCGGAAGGTACCGTTGTTCAGACTTTGTTCCATCGTTCCAGTGCTGAGTCTACAATCTTGCCGATCGTGTCGGGGAACGTCAGGCCGGCCGCGCGGGCCGAACGGGCGAACCCGGCCTCATCCGAAATATCCGGATTCGGGTTGACTTCGAGAACATAGGCTACGCCGTCAGGTGTAAGACGGAAATCCACGCGCGCATAGTCCCGACAGCCGATCAGATGGAAACAGGCGAGCGCGGCACGTTTGACCTCCGCTTCCTTCCGCGCTGAAATGCGCGCAGGGCACACCCCTTTCGTTCCTTCGTACGCCACCGTACCATGCATCCACTTCGCTTCGTAGCTGACGATCTTGTGCATGTCGTCCGGCAAACCGGAAAAATCGATCTCGGATACCGGAAGGACCTGAGGATGGAGCGACCCGAGGATGGCGACATTGAGTTCGCGACCCACGATATACTGCTCGACGAGCGCGGGCTGCTGAAAGTCCTGGTGAATGACCCGGACTTGTTTCCGCAAATCGGCAGTAGTGTACACGATGGAGGAATCGGAGATCCCGACACTACCGTCCTCATGCGATGGCTTGACGATCAGCGGGAATCCGAGTCCTTCCTTGAGCAGTATCCGATCCCCCACGCGGAACACCTGATAGTCGGGCGTGCGCACACCGTGGTACGTCAAAATCTCTTTCACGCGGGGTTTGTTCAGCGCGGTCCCCAGTGCAAGCGGCCCTGCGCCGGTGTACGGAATATTGAGAAGATCATACATCCCCGCCACATTCATCTCGTGAAGAGATTCATTCTCCACGCATTCGACGAGGTTGAAGATAATGTCCGGCCGGTCGTTCCGCAGATGATCGATGAGGCGGTAGACATCGCTGTCGACATTCAGGATCGTCGACTTGTATCCGAGAGATTCGAGCGCAGTCTTGATGTCACCCATCTCTTCGACCACGCCGACTTCTGACAGGTCCAGGGCCGGGAGCGGCTTGGAGGCATCGTGTGTCTTTAATAGAGCGGAGCGAGCTCCCCCGTTGGAGGGGGCGACTTCAGCCAGCAATTTTCGCGTCTTTTCATCGGAAACTACCGGCTCATTGAAAAGTATTGAAATTCGTAATTTCTTGCCCATAAATGGTCCGTTATTGTGCCAGGGATGAAACAATGGTGTTGGAGGATACCGGCACGCCACACCGGGCCATCGCAAGCTCAAGAACCGTCAAGATCAGCCTCTGATAGGTCATTCCCGCTGCACGCGCCGCCTTCGGGAAGCAGGAATTGTCCTCCGGACGGGGCAGAATCCCGGGGAGCGGGTTTACCTCCAGAATATGAGGATGGCCGACTCCGTCCAATCGGACGTCGATGCGGGCCCAATCGCGGCACCGCAACACTCGATACGTTTTCGTGCAAAGAGCCCGGATTTCCTCTTCGAGCGATTTGTCGATCTGCGCCGGGCACGAGAAAATTTTCAGAGGATCTTCAGCGCGGTCCCACACCCATTTCGCCTCGTAGGAGTAGATCGGGTTCATGCCTGCGGGCAGTGCGTCGAACGAGATTTCGACGATCGGGAGCACGCGGACGTCATCCCCGTTGCCGAGCAGGGCAACCGTGAATTCCCGCCCTCCAAGAAATTCCTCCACGAGCGCCGGTTCGTGATAGGTTTCGATGATCGTCCGGACCTCGCGCTCAAGATCATCAGTCGTCCGCACAACGCAGGAGTTATAGATCCCCTTGCTTGACCCTTCGTGGAGCGGTTTCACGATCGACGGAAACCGGACACGTGCATCCTCGAATTCTTCCATGGCGGTGACGACGACAAACGGCGCCGTCGCGATGCGGTGATATGCGAGAATCTCTTTCGTGCGCGCCTTGTCCAGACAGAGCGCCAGTGTCAGAGGGTCGGAACCGAGATAGGGGATCTGCAACAGTTCCAGCATCGCGGGGATTTGCGCTTCGCGCGAGACCCCGTGTAAGCCCTCCGCTATGTTGAACACAAACGACGGCCCCAATGTTCTCAATCGTTCGAATGCATCTGCATTCGCTTCCACGAGCTCGACAGGATAGCGTTCGGCGATCGCGTCGCGCACGGCAAGAATGGTCTCCATGGTATCCCATTCCGCGTACAGGTCCTGTGAGTGGTCGCGGTCATGAAGAGGCGGATCATCGGATGAAGGTTCGGAGGCCTGGGGGGTGAAGCTGCGCTGGGAGGAGGTGCTTCCGCCTTGACGTTGTAGACGAGTGCAATCGTCACTGCTGACGACGGAAGCTGTTCAAATGTCTGTACCAGAAAAAATCCGTGTTGTTCGACTGAATGATCTTGATGGCTAATATAAGCAATTCTGCATCTGTGTCAAGAAAAAAGTGCAAAATCAGCCGGCATGAAGAAGTGGGAGCTCGTCACGGAACCGTGACCGGAGATGGTCGGCGAGGAGGCGATGACCGTCGCGACGGAGCTGAGGGTCATCGTTCACAAGTGCGAGAGCATCATCGCGTGCAGCGGCGAGAAGTTCGGCGTCGTTCAGCAGATCGGCGACTCTGAACTGAGGGACACCACTCTGCCGCGTGCCGAAGTAGTCGCCCGGACCCCGGAGCTGGAGGTCCATCTCCGCAATCGCGAAGCCGTCGTTCGTCCGCACCATTGCTGCAAGCCGCCGTTCAGCGTTCCGACGTTGGTCTGCATCGTCGCCGGCAGCGAAGGGGTCGCGGAGATGCTGTGCTCCCCTGGCAATCCACCGTTCCGTGATCAGGATGCAGGTCGATTGTTCGCTTCCCCTCCCCACGCGACCACGCAGCTGGTGCAACTGTGAGAGTCCGAACCGTTCCGCATTTTCGATGACCATCACGGTCGCGTTTGGCACGTCGATCCCCACTTCAATCACGGTTGTGGCAACCAGGATTTCGAGCTCCTTCGCCTTAAAGGCTTTCATCACCGCATCTTTTTCCTCCCCGGACATTCTGCCGTGGAGCAACCCCACACGGAGATCGGGAAATACCGTTTGTTGCAGCTGTTCCCAGTGGACCGTCGCCGCCTTGAGTTCGAGCTTCGCGGAAGCTTCAATGAGGGGATACACAAAATACGCCTGCCTGCCTTCTGCAATCCGTTCTCTGACGAACGCGTGCACCTGCCCCTTTTCGTTCTCATACCGCACAACGGTGGTCACGGGACGCCGGCCCGGAGGAAGTGCGTCGAGGATCGACACATCAAGATCGCCGTACAGGGTCATCGACAATGTCCGGGGAATCGGCGTGGCTGTCATGACGAGCACATCGGGCGTCGAGCCTTTCGCCCGCATGCGAGCCCGTTGCATCACGCCGAAACGGTGTTGTTCGTCGATCACCACGGCCCCGAGGCGTGCAAAGGTGACCTCTTCTTCAAAGAGCGCGTGCGTCCCCACAACAATGTGCGCCGAACCCCGCCGTACATCCTCGAGAATGTCACGCCGGAGTCGCGACCGTTGTGCACCAACCAGGAGGCGGTGCGAAACGGGAAGCGTTTCGAGCATTGACGCAATCGTCCGGAAATGTTGTTCGGCCAGAATCTCCGTGGGCGCCAGGAACACTGCCTGATAGCCGTTCTCCACGGCAACAAGCATCGCCACCAGAGCGACCACTGTCTTTCCGCTTCCCACGTCACCCTGGAGAAGGCGGTTCATCGGAGTCGGGCTGCCCATATCGGCGAGGATCTCCTTGATGACACGGACCTGGGCTGCCGTGAGGGTGAACGGGAGAGAATCCACAAGCTGCCGCGCAAGCCGGCTCTGAATCTGAAAGGCAATGCCCCCGGACTCGTGGCGCAGCTGCAAACGGCGGAGTGCCAGCTTGATCTGGAATTCAAACAGCTCGCCGTATTTCAGCCGCCGGAGCGATTCCTGAATCTGGTCTCCCCGGTCCGGGCTGTGGACGCCGGCAAGCGCCTCACCAAGAGGGAGAAGACTGCGGCGCTTCCGAATATCCTCCGGGAGTGGGTCGTTCAGGTGGCGCATCGAGTCCTGCACGACAGGACCGATCAGCCTGCGGAACCCTCTGCTGTCCAGCCCGACTCCGGACAGCTCCTGCGTACCCGGGTACAGCGGGATCAATTTCCCTTCTTGCAGGGATGCCTTCCAGTCCCCTCCTCCGCCTTCGGCCTCCCCGGCCTTTGTCAACCAGTCGACTTCGGGATGCACAAATTGCAGGACGGAGCCGTACCACGTCGGCGTACCGGAGACCGCAAGCACGTCTCCGATACTGAACCGGCGTTTCCAGTACTGGACTCCACCGAACCAGACACACTGAAGGGATCCGGTGGTATCAGCGAGGACGAGGATGAAGCGTGCTTTCCGTCCGGCACCGATCAGGCGAAACCGAGCGGACCTCGCCCACGACGGTGGTTTCTGTCCGGATATCCACGTCCATCTGTTGCCGTTCCTGCTCCGGCCGTGCATTCGACCGGATCTCTGCGACAGTCATGACCGATGTCCGGTCAAGGTACCGCCGTGGGACGTGAAGGAGGAGGTCACCAACCGTTTCGATGCCGACAGCGTGGAGGGCGGCAGCCTTTTTCGGACCGACGCCCTTCAGATACTGTACCGGCTGCGAGAGCGAACCCTGGGAGGCGTTAATCATCAGCCTGACTGTGCCATGAACTTCTTCCGGGAGAACGAAAACAGGAGCTGCATCTGAAGATACGATTGAACGCAACGACACGCAAGGAGTCTGGAGTTTGACGTTGTGTCTTTTCCCCAAACGTGTTATCTTGTGTGCACCATTGAAAAGAAACGCGAGGGTGCTTGTTCGAACAACTGCCGACGCTTGAAGAGATTGTCATCTGGGGCGGCTACATCGGCCTCTTCGCCATTGTCTTCTCCGAGACAGGGCTACTGATCGGTTTCTTCCTTCCGGGGGATTCGCTCCTCGTAACTGCAGGGTTGTTTGCCGCACGCGGACAGCTGGATATTGTCTGGCTGAACGTCCTTCTCTGCATAGCTGCCATTGCTGGTGATGCGACGGGGTACTTTATCGGCCTTCGGGCAGGGCATGCGCTGTACAACAAGCCGCAATCCCGGTGGTTTCGCCGCGACCATCTCATCAAAACCAGGGAATTCTACGACAAGTATGGGGGGATAACCATCGTCCTGGCCCGCTTCATGCCATTTGCCCGTACGTTTGCACCTGTCGTCGCCGGGGTGGCAGAAATGAAGTACCGGCGCTTCGCCCTCTTCAATATTACGGGTGGGATCGCGTGGGTGATGAGCATGACGCTCACGGGCTACTTCCTCGGCCGGAGCATTCCCGGCATCGAACGGCACATTGAATACGTAATCGCGGTTGTCATCTTCATTTCCATCCTTCCGCTCATTGTTAAATACCTGCAGCACCGTTTCGGGAAGAAGAAATCCTCTCCCGCGGAAGCCCAGGACACTAACCTGACCCCCTAGTCCCGCATGCACGGTGAAACGGTTCTCCTCGCTGTTCCCGGCCCGGGCTCTCTCCCGGGAGGGGCGGACCTTCTCGTCCGGAGTTCGTCCCGGCATGACGTTGCGGTCGCATGTCTGCCGATCTCTTTCACCGGTCACAGGATTTCCCGGTGGCAAGGGCTGTTATTTTTCGCAAACTCAGTCGCGTACACGCTGTATCTTTTTCTTTGCTCAACGCGCAATGAGGCCGAGGGGTTGTTCTCGTCCGTCATAGTCTTTCTTGTCATACCGCTCACGTTCATCACGCTTCCGGTATGTGTCATGCGCACTGCAGTACGACAGGGGCTTTACGCCGGCACTTCGTAGCCCCCCCGTCGTGTGCGGGACCGCAGCCGGGACCCGGAACGGAAAGGAGTTGTATGTCCACAAACAAAGAGCAATGGGGAACACGCGTCGGCCTTGTCCTGGCAATGGCAGGAAATGCCGTCGGGCTCGGCAACTTCCTCCGGTTTCCCGTCCAGGCCATCAACAACGGCGGTGGCGCGTTTATCATCCCCTATCTCGTCTCCTTCCTGGTCATGGGGATCCCCCTTCTCTGGATTGAATGGTCCATGGGCCGGTTCGGCGGGAAATCGGGCCACCATGCCGCCCCCCTGATGATGGAAGCAATGGCACGTCAGCGGTTCTGGAAGTACTTCGGAGTCTTCGGCATCTGGACCAACGTCGCGGTAGCGGCGTACTACTGCTACATCGAATCCTGGACAATGTCGTATGTGATGCATTCACTCGGTCGCACGTTTGAGGGACTGTCGCAAGCCCAGGTTGCGGCCTTTTTCACGAACTACGTTGATATCAGCACAACAACAACCGGTATCCCGTTTGAAGCGCCGATCTTCTATGTGCTCTGCCTCCTCTTGAATACCTGGATCCTCTCCCGGGGCTTGAGAGGCGGCGTGGAAAGGACAGCAAAGATCGGCATGCCGCTGTTGATCATCTTCGGCGTTTTTCTTGCCGTTCGCGGTCTCACCCTCGGGAATTCCGGGATGACCGAAGCTCATCCCGATGCCAGCGCGTGGGCGGGTCTCGATTTTCTGTGGAACCCACAGTTCGATTCACTGACCAACCCGAAAGTCTGGCTGGCTGCGGCGGGGCAGATCTTCTTCACCCTCTCGGTCGGCATGGGGACCGTGCACTGCTATGCCGCATACGTCAAGGCCAAGGATGACATCGCACTCAATGCCATGTCTGCAGGATGGATGAATGAGTTTGTGGAGGTGGTCCTGGGCAGCTCCATCGTCATCCCCATCGCCGCCGGGTACCTGGGTCTCGACTGGGTGAAAGAAAATGCGGGATTCGGCATGGCGTTTCAGACAATGCCGTTCCTGTTTGAAAACTGGGGCCCTCTGTTCGCCACTCTGGCCGGGGTGTTCTGGTTTGGGCTCCTCTTCTTCGCCGGGATTACCTCATCGCTTGCCATGGGAACACCCTGGATGGGATTCATGCAGGACGAATTCAACTGGAGCCGGCGAAGGTCCGCATGGTCGTTCGGCACCGTCGTGCTCGTCCTTGGCATGCCGACGGTGCTGTTCTACAACTACGGAGTCTTCACCGAGTACGACTACTGGGCGGGAACCGTCTCCCTGGTACTCTTCGCCCTTGCGGAAGCGATCGTGTTTTCCTGGATCTTCGGCATCAAACGGGGGTGGCAGGAAATCACCAGCGGGGCGGACATGCGCGTCCCTACCCCCTACAAATTCATCATCAAGTACGTCACGCCCCTGTTCCTGCTGTTCGTCTTCGTCGGATCGGTGTTCTCCCCGCGGAACGGTGACTGGTATGCCGCGTGGGACGGACTGATCAACGGGAGCGGATGGGTCCTCGACAATGGTTCGCTGATCAAGATGTTCTTGAACACGGGACTTCACGAACAGATCGCAGCCGCCACGGATCCGGGGGTCCTCGCGCACCTCCAGGACTCACTGTTTTACATCAATGCCTCACGGACCCTTCTGACCGTCGTTTTCATCGGGATCAGCGCGATGGTCTTCATCGCTGCACGCAAGCGGAACAACCTCAAGGAGACATCCGAATGAGCACGACAGCAATCGTGATGATGGTCCTGACAATGACCGTGGTGACATCATTTGCCACCTACTTCTTCATCAAAGTGTTACGAACACCACTCAGAGACACCCCTTCCACCACAGAGAAACAATAGAGAAAGGAGTAACCTTCTCATCATGGGACTGGAACTCACCCTCATTCTCGGCATCAGCGTCATCGGGCTCCTGTTTGCCCTTTATCTGATCCGGAACGTGCTTGCGCGCGACACCGGCACGCCCGCCATGCGCGAGATCTCCGATGCCATCAAGGCAGGCGCCGAAGCCTTTCTCCGGCGGCAGTACCGGACGATCATCTATCTCGCCTTCGCCCTGGCTTGTATCATCTATATCCTCTATGCCTTCGCACGGGCCCATCATGAACACGACCCGGCTGGTCCCGGCCTCCTTGCACTCTGGACGACGATTTCCTTCGTCCTTGGCGCGGCATGCTCGGTGGCAGCGGGCTACATGGGCATGTGGGTTGCCATCCGCTCCAACATCCGCACAGCCGCGGGGGCGCTGAAGGGAATGAACGGAGCCCTGCAACCGGCGTTGCGAGGAGGTGCAGTGTCGGGATTCTTTGTGGTCGCCCTGAGCCTCCTGGGTGTCGCGGGGCTTTTCGCCATTGTCAACGCATCGGGCGTGACGGATGATGTCAGCAAGATTCCCCTGCTCATTGTCGGCTACGGATTCGGTGCGAGTTTTGTCGCCCTCTTTGCCCAGCTTGGGGGTGGTATCTATACCAAGGCGGCGGATGTAGGCGCTGATCTCGTCGGCAAGGTGGAGGCCGGTATTCCCGAAGATGATCCCAGGAACCCCGCCGTCATTGCGGACCTGGTCGGTGACAACGTCGGCGACTGTGCCGGCCGCGGAGCAGACCTGTTCGAGTCTACCGCCGCCGAGAACATTGGCGCCATGATACTCGCTGCCGGACTCTTTCGTGCCAACGAAGCGGTGTTCATGTCGAGCAATCTCTCCCTGGTCGGTGTGCTGCTCTTCCCCCTGGTCGCCCGCGCATTCGGCATCATTGCCTCGATCGTCGGCATACTGGCGGTCCGGACAACGGATACGGAAGACCCGATGAAAGCGCTCAACCGCGGCTATTACGTGACAACGGTGATCGCCATGGCCGGGTTCTACGTCGCCTCCCGGTGGCTGCTCGGCCCGGAATACTACTTCAATTTCTTTCTCTGTGGGCTGATCGGCGTTTTCACCGCGCTGGCTTTCGTGCTGATCACGATCTACTACACGGATTACCGCTATCGGCCCGTCATGGCTATCGCCAAGGCGTCACAGACCGGACCTGCCACGAACATCATCAGCGGGGTCGCCGTCGGTATGGAATCCACAGGGTTCCCGGTACTTGTCATCGCTGCCGCCATCGTCGCCGCCTATCTGCTTGGCGAGCATTCCGGGCTCCAGCATGCCGGCCTGTTCGGCACTGCGGTTGCCACCATGGGCATGCTTGCCACTGCCGCATACATTCTTGCGATGGATACCTTCGGCCCGATTACGGACAACGCCGGCGGCATCGTGGAAATGAGCAAGCAGCCCAAGGAGATCCGTGACCGGACTGACCGTCTGGATTCGGTGGGAAACACGACCAAAGCGCTGACCAAGGGATATGCGGTGGGATCCGCGGCACTCGCGGCCTTCCTGCTCTTCAGCGCCTACATCGATGAAGTGCGGTTCTACCTTCCGTCCTTTGACCCCGTTATCAACCTGAACAAGCCGGAGGTGTTCGTCGGTGCGATGCTCGGAGCGGTCCTCGTATTTCTCTTCTCGTCGCTCGCCATCAAGGCCGTCGGGAAGGCTGCTCAGGCCATCATCAACAACGTGCGCGAACAGTTCAAGAATAATCCCGGCATCATGCAGGGGACGTCCAAGCCGGACTACGGGCAGTGCGTCGATATCGCAACGAAGTCCGCGCTGCGCGAAATGGTCGCCCCCGGTTTGCTTGTCGTGCTCATGCCCGTGGCTGTTGGCCTTGCATTCAAGTGGCTCTACTATGCCTCAGGCGCACCCCCGAACGGTGCAACCGGAGCAGAGGTGGTGGGAGGGTTTCTGATGGTCGGAACCATCGTGGGGATACTCATGGCCCTCTTCCTCAACAACAGCGGCGGTGCGTGGGACAATGCAAAGAAATACATCGAGACAGGAGCGTTTGGCGGTAAGCGGTCGGATCCGCACAAAGCGTCGGTGGTGGGTGATACGGTGGGTGATCCTTTCAAGGACACGGCCGGCCCGTCGCTCCATGTCCTCGTGAAGCTCCTCAGCACCATCACGCTGGTGCTGGCCCCGCTGTTCATCTAGCGGTCTGAACGAAACGAACAACGAAGAAGGAAGAATGGTCCTCCCATTCTTCCTTCTTCACATTTCTACCACACCTCCCCCTTCGGGTTCCTCGTCATGAGATCGCGGCAGGCCTGAAGGGGATCTTTGTCTTCAAACAGAATCCTGTGGACCTGCTCGATGATGGGCACCTCCACGCCGACCTTGCGGGCAAGATCGAAGGCCGACTGTGTGGTCGCAATCCCTTCCGCCACCATGACCATACCGGCAAGGATATCCTGAAGTTTCCGCCCTTTGCCGATCTCCACGCCGATGTGCCGATTTCGGCTGTGCCGGCTCATACACGTCACCATCAGGTCGCCAATACCCGACAGTCCACCGAACGTCTGAATCCGCGCTCCGAGAGCAACGCCGATGCGGGCAATCTCCGCAATTCCCCGCGTCATCACGGCCGCTTTCGTGTTGTCGCCCAGGTTTGCCCCGTCAATGATCCCGGCTGCGATGGCGATGACGTTCTTCAGAGCGCCCCCCAGCTCAACGCCTCGAAGGTCCGTGCTGACATACACACGAAAGTACGGGGCCATGAATGCTGCCTGGACTCTTCTGGCCGTTTCCGCCGCGACTGATGCTGCCACCACTGTGGTGGGGATTTTCCTGCTTACCTCTTCTGCGTGGCTGGGCCCGGAGAGCGTGGCGACGTTTTCCGCTTGAATCGCCGGGAGTTCGTCGTGAAGCATCTCCGACATCGTCATCAGCGTTCCATTTTCAATCCCCTTTGCCACATTGACGACGAGAACATCCGCCAGCGGGATCCCGCGCATGGCAGCGATCACCGCGCGGAGGTACTGCGAAGGAACCGCGGCAACGATCATCTCTCTCCCCTCAACAGCGGCGAGCAGATCGCTGGAAACATCAATGGCTTCAGGAATATGGATGCCCGGGAGGTAGGAAGGATTCTCCCTGGTGTCACGGATCAGGGTGGCGTCCTTTTCGACGAACGACCAGAGGACGACATCGTGTGCGTTTTCGGCAAGGACGCACGACAGGGTGGTACCCCAGCTGCCAGCCCCAAGAACGGCAATGCGCATGTCGTTACGAGAGCCCTAGCCGGCCCTGGAAGGTTCCTCCCCTTTCTTGCGAAAGAGGCGGATTGAGGAAATCCGGTTTTCTGTACCTCGCAGGAGCCGGACGATATTGGTCCGATGGGTATAGACAATTAACAACGAGATGCCGATGCTGAAGAAGATCAACGTACCGTAACCGGGAACGTCGACCATGAAGACGTTTTCGCGGAAGAACATTGTCAGAGGAAATGCCACGGCGGCACTGAGAGAACCGAGGGAGACGTAGTGGGTGATCAGGAAGACCAGCGCAAAGACGCCGAACGAGACCGCGACTTCAACCGGAGCGATGCCGATAAGCATGCCACCGGCCGTTGCGATCCCTTTTCCTCCTTTGAAGCCGGCGAAGACGGTCCAGATATGCCCCAGGATCGCAGAGCACCCGGCGATGATTTGCACCACGGTAAAATCGTCAAACGGAGTTGCATTGGAGAACGGGATCGGGCCTTGCATGAGGCGGGCGATCGCCATAGTCGCCACCAGTCCCTTGGCCATGTCCAGCAGGATTACCAGCACCCCCGGCTTCCACCCGAGCACACGGATCACATTCGTTCCACCGGCATTGCCGCTCCCGAAGTGACGAATATCGATTCCCCGCGCCTGGCGAGCGACAATGATGCTCGTCGGGATGGAGCCGATAAGGTAGCTCAGGATAGCGATGATGCTGATGGGTATCATACTACTCCAGCGTCTGACCCTAATGAAGTTGGGTAACAATATACATAAGTGGGTTCCCACTTGCAAGCCGTCAAACTGTCATCTCCCGCTGCCGGGTCGGCGCACCGCCAGAAGGTCCTCCTTTGTAGTGATCTTGAGGTTTCCGTATTCTCCTTCGACGATTTTGACCGGAATTCCCAACCTTTCGAGAAGAGACGCTTCATCGGTACCATAGAACCGTGCGCGAGCGGCAGCGCGGTGGGCCCTCAAAAGGAGGCGCGTCCGGAAGCCCTGGGGGGTCTGCACGGCCCAGAGCTTTTCCCGGGGCAGGGTCCGCTCATAGAACCCGCTTTTCCCTTCACATTTGATGGTATCGTTGACCCGCACCCCAGCGACGGCCGCGCCGTGTTTCCGCGCTTGCCGGATTACGCCGCGGATCACTGCCGGCGTGATGCATGGACGTACGGCATCGTGCACCAAAACGATCTCGGGATCACCGTAGAGCACACTGAGGCCTTCAAACACGGAATCCTGCCGTGCCCGTCCCCCCTCGACAACAGCCGTGACTTTGTTCATCCCTGCACGCGAAAGAATGCGGTGCGTCCGACTGACGTATCCACGGGGGACCACAACAACGATCTGGTTCACCATGGGTAGACGTTCAAAGACCCCGACGGTCATCTCCAGAATGGTCCGACGGCCGACACGGAGATACTGCTTTGGAACTGCCGCCCCGAGGCGTTTGCCCGTCCCACCGGCCGGTATCACCACAGCGACATCACCCATGGGGGCGGGGGAGATATTCGATCATGAAATGGAACTCGGGAAACATGTCCGGGAGCTTCATCATGCTGAATACCATTACACCGATGGAGAGCCGGTCGAGCCACGACGACCGGGGCCACCCGATATGCACGGTTACCTTCTTGTCAGGGAGTTCGTATTTCACCACGTAGAGAAGCTCCGTGATGCTGTCGAACAGCGACTGTCCGGAGAGGACGAAGCGGTAGTGATTGGCTGCCACGCGGTGAGGAATACCCCGGCGCGGCGAGTAGAAGGTGACGAACGCCACGTGCGGATCCTGCGTATCCACTCCCTCGAGCGGCCGTTTGAAATAGATATCAACGCCGTCATTGGGCACCTCCGCGAGGGCAAACACCATCTGCATGGGGCTGTCGGTCTGTGCCACGTGCACGATCTCCGGGGCCCGTTTCCGGGCAACTCTGAACCCGACGATAAGGAAGAAGACCGCAGCCACCGACCAGAGCGCAATACCATACGGCTTGCTCATCCCCAGGTAGATGAAACAGCTCAGGAGAATAACGAACAGCACCAGCGTGCCAGCCCGGGACGTGTTATACGCACGGATCTCCTTCGTCCCGGTGAAGTACCGGTAGTACAGCAAGCTGCCCATATTGATCGTGAAGCTCGCAACAAGGCCAAGAGCATACATCTCTGCAAGAATCTTCTGGCTTCCATCGGTCAGGACGATGATGAGAGAATAGAATATCGCATTGAGGATATGCACCCGGTAGAGCGACTGGCGTTCGTTGGTCTTGACGATCCATGTGAAGTTGTACCGGTGTGCGACCCGTTCCATCAGCTCGCTCGACGCAACGAACGCCGTATTCACGGCCATGATGAGCGCGACGCTGGCAATGGCGCCGACCACGAGCCCGAACGGCACGCCGTTCAGCGCGGAGGCGAACTGCGTGATCAGATCGGTCTCGTGTTCATTGGGGTTCAGACCCGAGCTCAGCACCAGCGACGACAGGAGCGGCGTGAAAATACCGGTGGTAATGGCCAGGAAGATGTAGGCGCGGCTGGTGTCGCGCCAGCTTTTCGTCAGTCCTGCCGTCTGAACGACCGACTCAATCCCCGAATACGCGAGGATACAGCTGGAGATGCAGATGATGAGGAAACCGTACCCCCCGAAGAATCCTTTGGAGGCGACATGCTCTGCCGCTCCGGTGTATGACTGACCGATCATACTCCATGAAGTCGAAGGGGCCTCATAGAGCGCCGAAGCGACGAGCAGGAGCAACACGAGGGCAACGATGAAAAAGACGCCGAATGTAAACCGGGCATTCTCCTTGATACCGAGGATATTCAAGCCCGCAATACCCCAGACCACGGCGAACTGGATCAATAGTTTGAGGACCGGACTGAGACTCATGAATGTGAGTCCATTTTCCACAGCGCTGACGGTGGAGATACACGCCGTCAGCACATAGTCCACCATGATCGAGGCAACCGCGATGAATGAGAACGTCGGCCCGAGCGTCAGATAGGAAAAAGAGTAGACCCCTCCCCCCCGGATATTGTGGTGCTCGAGGATCTCGGCAATTTCGATCATCCGGGTGGAGAGAAACCGCATGAGGAGGGAGGTAATGGCAATGAAGGGAATCGCATACGTCCCGATGAAACGGAACGCTTCACTCGGGGCGTAGAAGATGGACGTGAGCTCGTCCATCAGGGTAATCACCGCGATGGAGAGCCACGTCAGCCACCACCGGCCTGCGCTGAAATACGCCAGGAGGTCTTTCTTCCGGAAGAGCCAGAGAAAGACCCCGACAACAGTCAGGGCCACAAGTCCGAGAACCAGCGTTTTCATAGGATCGACTTCGACGCTGCTCTACTTCAACAGCATTGCGTCGCCGTAGCTGTAGAACCGATAGCCTTCTTTGATCGCCTTCTTGTACGATTTCATGAGGAGGTCTCGCCCCGCGAAAGCTGCCGCCAGCATGAGGAGGGTCGATTCCGGCATATGGAAATTCGTGATCAAGCGATCGGCAATCTTGAACTCATAGGGGGGGAAGATAAACTTGTCGGTCCACCCCCGGGTCGATTTCAGGTGCCCGTCCGTCGTGACGCTCGACTCTATCGCCCGGCACGTGCTTGTACCGACGACAAAAACACTGCCCCGTGAGTCGATGGTCTTGTTGACCACCTGGACGGTGGACTCCGGAATCTCGTAGTATTCCGAATCCATCTTGTGTTTGGTGAGGTCTTCCACTTCAACCGGTCTGAAGGAGCCCAGCCCGACGTGGAGGACGACGGGAACCGCCTTGACGCCCTTGCGCTTCAGGTTTGACAGGAGGCGTTTCGTGAAGTGCAACCCGGCCGTCGGGGCGGCGACAGCGCCGGTGACCCGGGCAAACACCGTCTGGTATGTGTTTTTGTCCTTCTCGGTCGGCTCACGTTTGATATAGTACGGGAGAGGCATCTTTCCGATCCGGTCGATAATCTTGAAGAAATCGCCGGCGACATTGAACCGGACGGTTCTTCCCCGCGACGTTGTATTGTCTATGACCTCACACCAGAGTCGTCCCTCATCAAAGAAGATTTTATTCCCGATGCGCACTTTGCGCGCCGGATCGACAATGACGTCCCAGATGTTTTCCTCCTTGTTCAACTCGCGCAGAAGAAAGACTTCGATTTTTGCATTGGTCTTCTCCTTGCGGCCGAAGAGCCGTGCGGGAAAGACCTTTGTCTCGTTAATGACCAGACAATCCCCCTTTTTGAAGAATTGTGTGATCTCGGAAAACCGCATTCCGGTGATCAACGCATCCTCCCGGTCGACGACCATCAGGCGGGAGCTGTCCCGGGGATGTACCGGGTGTTTGGCGATCATGTTCCGTGGAAGAGGATAACGGAAGTCGGAGAGTTTCATTCGGCGTACACTCCTTAGATAAAGAAAATCCCCCTGCGCGTCCCGCCGTGGCAGGACGCGCAGACAGGGAGAGAGGTGTTATTTCTTCCGCTTCGACGCCGGCTTGGCGGCCTTGCGGGGCTTCGCCTTACCGGTGCGCTTTGCGGGAGCGTCCGCCAGCGCGGCACGGGCTGCAGCCAGCCGCGCAATCGGTACACGGAACGGTGAGCAACTCACGTAGTTCTGATTGATCTGGTGACAGAATTCCACGCTCGAGGGTTCTCCACCGTGTTCACCGCAGATGCCGACCTTGAGGCCCGGACGGACGGCTCGACCCTTTTCAATGGCGGTTTTCATCAGACCGCCAACACCGATCCGGTCCAGCACCTCGAAAGGATCCTTCGGGTAGATCTCCATTTCCACGTACGGGATGAGGAAACGCCCCGCATCATCGCGGCTCACGCCGAGCGTGGTCTGGGTGAGGTCGTTGGTGCCGAAACTGAAGAATTCCGCAACCGTTGCGATTTCGTCCGCCGTCAGGGCCCCGCGCGGGATCTCAATCATGGTCCCGACGAGGTACGGAAACTTCACGCCCTTCTCCTTCATCACCTCTTTGGCCACCTGCCGGACGATCTTCTCCTGATGGGCGAGCTCTTTCACGTGGCCGACCAGCGGAATCATGATCTCCGGTTCGACTTTGATGCCGCGCTGTTTGACGTTCGCAGCGGCCTCAAAGATCGCACGAGACTGCATCTCGGTGATTTCCGGGAAGATGATACCGAGCCGGCACCCGCGGAACCCGAGCATGGGGTTGAACTCGTGCAGCCCTTCCACCCGGGAATGTACTTTTTCATACGAAAGCCCCATCTGCGCAGCAAGCTCCCGCTGTGCCTTCTCGTCATGCGGCACAAACTCGTGCAATGGCGGATCGATCGTCCGAATCGTGACCGGACGGCCGTCCATCGCCTCAAAAATCCCTTCGAAATCCGTCCGCTGGAGAGGGAGCAGCTTGGACAGAGCGGCTTTTCTGTTCGTAACCGAGTCGGCAAGGATCATTTCGCGCATGGGACCGATCTTGCCTTCCCCGAAGAACATATGCTCCGTACGGCACAAACCGATCCCCTCGGCACCGAACGCGACGGCGTTGCGGGACTGGTCAGGCTGATCGGCGTTTGTGCGGATCCTCAGCCGCCGGTACTTGTCCGCCCAGATCATCAACCGGGCATAGAGCTGGTAGATCGGCGCGTCCTTGGGATCGAGTGTCTTATCGATCAGGACTTCGAGGACTTCCGAGGGCCGGGTTGGGACCTGCCCTTCGATCACCTCGCCCGTCGTGCCGTCGATGGAGATCCAATCCCCTTCCCGGACAGAGCGCCCCTTCACCTGCATCGTATGCGTGGCATAGTTGATTTCAAGCGCGGAGCATCCCGCCACGCACACTTTTCCCATTTGCCGTGCCACGAGGGCGGCGTGTGATGTCATACCACCCCGTGCCGTCAGGATTCCTTCGGCGGCGTTCATTCCTTTGATATCTTCAGGCGAGGTTTCGATCCGGGTCAGGATGACCTTTTCGCCCCGTGCCTTCCATTCTTCGGCGTCGGGAGCATTGAAGACCACGCGACCGGTGGCTGCGCCCGGCCCCGCATTCAGACCTTTTGCCAGAAGCCGTCCGCTCTTGACCGCGACGTCTTTTTCCTTCAGGTCGAAGACCGGGCGAAGCAACTGATTCAGCTGGTCCGGCTCGATACGGCGGAGCGCTTCTTTGTCGGAAATAAGCCGTTCCGCCACCATGTCCACGGCGATCTTGATCGCCGCGAATGCCGTCCGTTTCCCGACCCGGCACTGCAGCATGTATAACTTGTCCTGCTGGATCGTGAACTCGACGTCCATCATCTCGCGGTAATGCTTCTCGAGTTTCTTGCGGATCCCGTCGAGCTGCTTGTAGATTCGTCGGGTTTTCTTCCGCCAGCTTCGAGATGGGGAGCGGCGTCCGGGTACCAGCGACGACGTCTTCACCCTGCGCATTCATCAGAAACTCACCGTAGAAGACATTCTCACCGGTGGCGGCATCACGCGTGAAGGCCACGCCGGTGCCGGAATCCACACCCATGTTCCCGAAGACCATGGACTGGATGTTGACCGCCGTACCCCATGATTCGGGTATGTCATACATCTTCCGGTAGGCAATCGCCCGTTCGTTGTTCCAGGACCCGAAAACAGCGCCGATCGCTCCCCAGAGCTGCTTCAGGGGCTCCTGCGGGAAATCGTGGCCGGTCTTTTCCTTGATCGCGTTCTTGAACAGAAGGACAAGCTCCTTCATGTCGTCTGCATCCAGGTCGGTGTCGAGGTGCACACCTTTGGCCTTCTTCTTCTCTTCGATGATGACCTCGAAGGGATCGATCTCATCTTTGTGCACGGGTTTCAGTCCGAGCACGACATCGCCGTACATCTGGACGAATCGACGATAAGAGTCGTACACGAAGCGCGGGTTGTCCGTCTTCGCAACAAGCCCTTCCGCCACAGCATCGTTCATCCCGAGATTCAGGATGGTGTCCATCATTCCCGGCATGGAGGCCCGGGCTCCGGAACGGACCGAAAGGAGAAGCGGATTCCGCACATCGCCGAACCGGGCTTTCATCGCGGACTCCACTTTCTTCAGAGCCGCCTTCACCTCGTTGTTCAGTGACTTCGGGTAGGTCTTCCGATTGGCGTAGTAGTAGGTACAGAGTTCAGTGGAGATGGTGAATCCCGCGGGTACAGGGAGACCGATGTTCGTCATCTCGGCGAGGTTCGCACCCTTGCCGCCCAGGAGACCTTTCATCACGGCTCGACCCTCGGCTTTCCCTTTCCCGAAGAAATAAACGTACTTTTTCATGCATGTTCCTTCTGTGTTGTGTGTCGTTCAAGTGCCTCTGCAAAATGCAGTAGTAGTGATTGCGCTAACGGGTTCTCCTGGTCTTTCATCCGCTCGGGATGCCACTGGACAAGGAGCAAAAACCCCCGTGAAACTGGATCCGCCCATTCACAAGCTTCGACCACGCCATCGGCAGACCGGGAGCACGTGCGCAGCCCGCTGCCCAAACGATGGATCGCCTGATGATGTGCGGAGTTGACTTCTCCGGCTGACACGCCAGCAATCGTGTGCAGCAGGGACCCCGGTTCGATGGTCACGGGATGGCGTGTGTCTGCTGCGGTGGTAGCACGGTGATTCGAATACCCCGCCTTTTCAACATCCGGCAGCAACGATCCACCGAGTACGATATTCGTCAATTGAGCCCCGCGACAGATTCCAAGCAGCGGGAGCTTGTTCTCCAGCGCGGTACGGATGAGGGTGACCTCGAATGCGTCGCGGGCCGGGTGCGTTTCCTCGACAAGTCCATCCTGATTCGCATAGCCGTACAGCTCCGGACTGATATCAACACCTCCGGACAGAACGATGCCGTGGCAGCGTTGAAGATCTCGGGCATTGTCCCGATCCACCGAAAGCAAAACGATCTTCGCATCCGGAATCCACCGTCTGATCCATTCGGGATACCGTCGGTTCTTCTCCGGCGAACTGCTCATGGGGTCCGTGAATCCGATGACCGGTCTCATTCCGTTACTCTCAGTGCATTGTCGATCAGTGCCTCGAGCCTCCCCGGCGGGGTGGAGCTGGATCGCCAGATTCGGAACCAGGATATCCATTCGCTGTATCAGAGCCCTATACTCCCCGGCAAGCCGTTTCATCCGCACAAGATCTTTGGCTGTCGTGACAATGGCATCCGCTCCGGCGGCGTCCGCCGTTGATCCGATAGTCCTGATTTCCCCGGCGGTGTACCAATGATGATCCCGAAATCGGAGCTCCGCCCGGATTTCCGCATGCAGGGCGCCGACGCCCTCGACAAATTGCCGGTGATCCCCGATGCCGCTGACAACGCAACACGCGCGGCCGTTCAGGGCATCGGGAGGAAGCACGCGACCTGAGCGCGCATCCAGAATGCCGTCATGGCTGCGGACGCCGAACAAACGCTCGCCCGCAAACCACCGCTGCAACTCCCTTTCCCACGATACGCCGGGACTCCGGGCATCGACATGTGAAAAGACCAGAACATCCGCTCTTCCAAGCGCTCGCAACGGTTCTCGCCGCAAACCTGCCGGCAGCATCGGCTCGGCGGGAAGCGGGCGACGCGCGTCCGCGACGACGATGTTCAGGTCCCGATGGATCGCCCGATGCTGAAACGCATCATCAAGAACAACCACGTCCACACCGTGTTCGTGCACAGCACGCTGCGCAGCCTCCAGCCTGCGTTCACCGACGATCACCGTTACACCCGGGAGCGCCGCTGCAAGCTGGACCGGCTCATCCCCCCCCTGTTCCACATCGAGCAGAAGACCGGTGGCATCCGCAACAACCTGCACCCCTTTGCTCCTCCGCCCGTACCCCCGGCTGACAATCGCCACCTTTTTGCCTTTGCGCAGGAGGTATGACGCAATATATGCGACAAGGGGCGTTTTACCCGTGCCACCCGCCGTCAGATTTCCAACGGAGATCACCGGAACGCCCGCTGCATCCTCCCTGAAGACTCTCCGGTCATACAGCGTATTCCGGGCATACACACCCGCTCCGT
Organism: uncultured Bacteroidota bacterium; assembly: GCA_963714855.1. Taxonomy (GTDB): domain Bacteria; phylum Bacteroidota; class Ignavibacteria; order UBA10030; family UBA6906; genus JAGDMK01. The sequence goes on from CAVQPT010000004.1 coordinate 178,357, forward strand.
ACAGCCAGGAGAGCGGCACGAGGACGTTAGCGGTCGTAGCCCTCCTCCTTTAGCTGACGATCCACCTGCCGCAATTTGTCATCTGCCTTATACGTCGTATGAAGCTGTTTCAGCAGGAGGAGCATGTTGATCTTGTCATCGCGAAGACGCCGGTACGCGTCGGTCATGCCGGCATCCCCTCCGGATTTCCGGAGTTGCGCCAGTTTTGACTCCGTGGCCTTGAGTCCCGCACTCAGGATGCGTTCCGCTGTCTGATCACGGTCCACCTTCATGTAGGCCCGTCCCAGGATCCTGTAAAAGCTTGACACATAGGGGGAGACCTTGAAGGTTTCGATGTCGGATTTGGCGGCCCGTATGACGGACTGGTAATCGCCGGCGTCAAAATATGCCCGGCAGAGATTGTAGTGCTGTCGATCGTACGGATACGCATCGGCACTGACCTTCGCCCAGGACACAAAGCTCCTGGTGTCGCTCAGGGCAATGGAGAGTTCACAGAGCCTGTCGTAGACATCTGCTTCCTTCACCCCCCTGGAAGCCAGGCGGGCAAACTGTGCACGAGAAGCCCGGAACTGGTTAAGCCGGTCCCTGGATTGTTCCGCCGCCCTCAAACCCAGTTCATAGTGCACCTGGGCAAGTTCCCGCACGGGCTCATTGTACAGAGAATCGAGGGTGGCAGCGCGGCTCAAGAGTGCCACAGCGCTGTCGGTGTTGTGTTCGAACCAGAATTGCCGCCCCAGTGTGAACATCCCTTCCTTGGTCGTTGGCGAAGGTGGTGGCGCTCCCTTCGGCGTTTCCCCTGATGGACCACACCCTGCCGCCGCGAGGAGGAGCATCGCGCCTGTAGCCGGCACCAGCCACGTCTTCATGCCGCACCCCGGAAGGAGAGGATGGATTCGGCAACTCTTCGCGATGCCCCGGGACCTCCAAGGCGTTCACGAATCACGGAGAGGTCACTTCGCATGTGCGCGGCTGCCCGGGGATCAGTAAGCAGAGGCGTCAGCGCAGCAACAATGCGGGCCGGCGTGCACTGATGTTGCACAAGCTCGGGCACCACCCTCCGACCGGCCACGATATTGACCAGACCGATGTGCTGGACATCCACAAGAAGTCTCCCGATGGCATATGTGAGCGCCGAAGTTTTGTACACGACGACGAACGGTGTGCCAAACCAGCCAGTTTCGAGTGTCGCCGTGCCTGACGTCACAATGGCAGCGTCGGCGCATTGCATCAGGGCGTGCGTTGCGTGTTCCACAAGGCGGACAGGATGTCCGGCCGTCAGGTGGTCGGCAATCGCCGCGCGATCCAGGTTCGGAGCAACGCTGACGGCGATCTGAGCTCCAGCCGCACCGGCAATCTGGCGACCGGCGTCAAGCATGGTCGGCAGAATCCTTTCTATTTCCTGCAGCCGGCTGCCGGGAAACAGCCCCAGCACTGGTCGGCCGGGATCAAACCCGTTTTCCTGCAACCACTCCCTCCGAGAGACGGGCGGTCCGACGTGTTCAACGAGGGGATGACCGACGAACTCGACCGGGACGCCCGCCGCTTCGTAGATTTCCACCTCGAACGGGAAGATGACGTGCATTTTCGCCACAACTTTCCGGATCTCCTTCACCCTGCTCCGATGCCATGCCCACACCTGCGGGCTGATGTAGTAGAGAACAGGGATCCCCGCGCGTTTGACCGTCCGGGCGAAGCGCAGGTTGAATCCGGGATAGTCGATCAGGACGACCGCATCGGGTCTCCGGCTGTGCAGCAAGTCTCCCAACTCCCGTTCGACCCTGAAGACAGTCTTGAGGTTGCGTACAACCTCGACAAATCCCATGAATGCCATTGCGTGTATGTCGACAATCACATCCATCCCCGCATCGCGCATACGATCGCCACCCATCCCGAACACGTCAAGACCGGGCCGCAGATGGAGGAGTTCGCGGATAACGCCGGACCCGTGAAGGTCACCGGAGGCCTCTCCCGCCAGGAACATCACGCGCTCGGGGGGCATCACATCCCTCCGCGGCGGATAAAGAAGACAGCCAGGACGAGCAGAACCACGAGTGACATCGCCTGGAGCGTCCGCCGTTCCGAGGCCAACCCCTCGCGGAGATTCAGACCCTTAGGAGGAGGCTCGGGCGTACGGTACGCGGTCAGACGCGGCAGAAACCGTGGCACCCCACGCCGGTATGCATCGTATGCACTTCCGAAATGTACGGAGAGGTATTCCTCTTCCTGCGACACGATAAGCGAGTACTGGAGCACGAACCAGACAAGCGCAACAAGCGGGAGCCAGGGGAACAGGGCCAGGGACATGATGCCGACGCCGAGATACATCAGGATATTGCCGACGTACAGCGGATTGCGTACATGGGCAAACGGACCTGTCGTGATCAGAAATGTCCCTCCGACTCTGCCGGTCGTTCGTGTTTCCGCGCCGGCGATGGAGACTCCCCAGAACCGGATCAGCTCGCCGATCACCAGAACAGCAAACCCCGCAACGAGGCTCAGCAGGGTCGGCCGGGCGAACGCAACCATGACCACGAGGAAAGGAAGCGGCGTGTAGCTCCGGTACCGGAACATCCAGCTGCGAATATCCTGCGTAGGGCTCATGCTTCAGCCAGATATGCCTCTCTCCGCTGACGTGCTGCACGCGGTCTCGGCCGCACCGTTTGCCGGTGAAGAAGGTCCTCCAGTCTGGCCTGAACGTCGGCCAGCGTGCGGTAGACAAAATAACTGATGTTGTGTTCACGACACCACGTCTGAAGGTCCCCCTTCGCGAAGACGACATCCGCATAGGCCACGGGACAGCGGTCGGAGTACCCGTCGCCGACGTAGATGAGAACATCCTCATCAGCGGTCATCCCGAGCATGATGTTGCGCTTGCAGCATGCGCACCGGTCACACTCCCCGTTGCTGTGCGGGAATTCGACCGTCCCCCGGACGTGGGGGCCGTCTCCGGATTGCGTCCAGGAGAGAGCGTTTGCATAGTGCGGGAGATCCGGAACTCCCTCCCGAGTCAGCATGGCCCGGATCGAGGTGTCCAGACCATCGCTCAGGATCGTACATGGGACATCGTGATCGCGACACCAGGTGACCAGACCTGAGAATCCAGGGTCGACGGGCTGACCGGCAATGAACTCGTCCAGCGCGGTCGGTGCGACCGGACCCACAGCCCGGAGTTCACGGCGGAAGCATTCTTGAGCCGAGATCTCTCCGGCCCGGTACGCGGCAACGAGATCGGAACAGCCGTTCCCTCCGAACGTCTGGAAGAACGCGTTCCCCGTGTCGTTCACCGCGATCGTTCCATCGAAATCCACGAACAACCGGTGCCGTCGCGTCATGCCGTCGCCACGGATGCAGAGCTGATCTGTGAGCCCTGGTTGAAGCGCACGGTGACCACCTTGGACACTCCCTCTTCCTCCATGGTGATACCATAGAGCGCATTGGCGGCTTCCATGGTGCGCTTGTTGTGGGTTACCACGATGAACTGTGTATTGTCGGAGAATTTCCGCAAAATCCGGGTGAACCGGTCGATGTTTGCGTCATCAAGCGGTGCATCCACCTCGTCAAGGATACAGAACGGGCTTGGCTTGACCAGGTAGATGGCGAACAGGAGGGCGGTGGCGGTCAGGGTCTTCTCTCCTCCTGAGAGGAGATCGATCGAGGTCGGACGTTTGCCGCGCGGTTTTGCAACAATCTCAATTCGGGCTTCGAGGGGGTCGACATCGTCTTCGAGCTTGAGATCGCACTCATCACCGGGATCGAACAGACTCTTGAAGGTCTCGATGAAGTTTGTCCGGATAAGCGCGAAGGTCTCCAGAAACTTCTTCTGGGCTGTCGTATTGATTTCCTCAATCGTCGCCAGGAGCGTCTTTTCCGCGTCAATCAGATCCTGACGTTGACCCGTCATAAAGTCGAGTCTCTGCTTTTCAGTGGTATACTCTTCGAACGCAGCGAAGTTGATATTGCCGAGGTTTCGGAGCTTGTCCTTGAGTCCCTGGATCTCATCGCGCAATGCTGCAAAATCGACAAACTCCGTTTCCGGATAGGTCTTCAGATCGAGCGTGAGCGCGAACTCCTCGGTTGCCCGGGAGCGCAGGTGTGTGGCGCGGGCCTCGAGGTCTGCGATCTTCAGGTCCGTCTCGTGCAGCACCGTGAGTGCATCATCGTGCATTCTGCGTTGATCGCGAATGCGAAGCTCTGTCTGGTGGATGGTGGTCCGTAACTTCCCGGTGTCGCGTTCTGCGTCGGCACGTTTGGATTCGAGGAGGGCGGAGTCCTGGCCGAGCTGCTCAAGGATCAGACGATTCTCCGCTATCGCGGCCCCCAGCGTGGCGATTGAGGACCGTGCCTGGTCCAAATCCGTGCGGTGGTTTTCGAGAGCTTCGAGGATCCCGGCAATGGTTGTCCCGGCCCTGAGAAGATCGTTTTCCGCCGTGGTCCGGTCGTTGCGGACGCGGACGAGTTCGATATCCAGATCCTGAACGGTACGCGATCGTCTGGTCCATTCATCTTCGAGCAGGATGAGTTCCCGAGTCGCTGATTCGATGTTCGCATCCACGTCGGCCTTTTCCGCCCGACGGTTCTCCAGCTCGGGGACGGCAGCCTGGAGATCTGCGTGGAGGCCCTCGATCTCACCAGTCAGTCGCTCCTGGTCCTCCCTGTTGGCTTCGATCGTCTCCTCGGCGCGTTTCTTTTCGAACGCCAGCTGGGCGATGCGCATTTGCACCGCATGCATCTCTTTTTCAATGACTTTCACCTCGTCGGTGAGCCGTTTCAGGTCGATGGCATCGTGTTCAGACAGCAGCGTGTCATGCTGGCCCGCGATCGCAGCGGAGCGATGCCGGAGATCTTCAATCCGGTTTTCGAGTTCCGCCAGCTGGTGCTGCTTGCCGATACTCCCTCCCTCATCCTTCCGGAGGCTCCCGCCACGCAGGATACCGATGGACGTTCCAATCTCTCCCTCCAGCGTCACGCACCGGAGGCCGACCGTCAGCCGGGACACCTGGTCGGCGACGGCACGGCTTTCCACCACAAGCACGCGGTCCAGAAGAAAAGCGAAGAGCGGCTCGTACTCCTTGTCGAATCGTGCCAGATCGATTGCCCATCCGTGTACTCCGGAGAGAGCCGGGGTCGTCGCCGTCCGCCGGATATCCGGAAGTCGGTCGAGGCACACGAACGTCGCCTTCCCTTTTTGGTCCTCGCGGAGTAGGTGGAAGGCCTGTTCTGCATCGGCAGCGTGGTCCACCACAATCAACCCCCCTGCATCGCCGAGCGCGGCCTCGATGGCGACCCGGTACCGGTCATCGGCATGGATGGCATCCGCCACCGGCAGTTTTCGAGAGGGGGTCCAGCGGTCGGACCCGGACAGGAAGCGGACTCCTTCTGCGAAACCCTCGCGCGATTCGACAAGCCCTTTCAAGAAATCGATGCGCGCGGAGGCACGTTCGCTTTCCGCCTGGACTGCTGCCTGCTGGCGCTGCATTTGCTCTGCGCTTTCGCGGAGTTCCTGCTTGCGTTTTTCCGCCTCGTAGAACCGCATTTCGGCCTCGGCAAAGGCGCGCCTGTGCACATGGTCCTCTTCCGTGAGCGCGGCGATCTCGGCGGACAGTCGGGTCAATTCTTCGGTGTACCGGCGGCTTTCGTCGTCGATGTCGCGAACTCCAGCAGCAAGGGTTTCGATCCGCCCTTCCGTGCGGTCTCTCTCGGACTGCAGCCCGGCAATCTGTTGGACCAGCGCAATCATACGATCGTTGCGGACTTTCATCTCCCCCTTTTTCTCTTCCAGGAGGCGTTCCGTCTCGTCCAATTCTGCCTGCCGTTTGGCCAGATCGTCCTGCACCGCTTCGTCACGGACCCGGAGCGCTTCGCGGTTCTGCTGTGTTAGCCCGCGGAATTGCTCCTGCTTCACGCGTTCCTGACCGAGTTCCTGCTCTTCGCGTTCCAGGCGGATGCCAAGCGTCTCCAGCGCTTTCACCTGCTCGCCGGCGACAAGGTTCTTCTCCTCCACCTTATGGGTCTTTTCTCTGTGCAGGCTGACGTCACGTTGTGCTTCAGCCAGGACCTTTTCCGCCTCCAGCAGGCGCGAACGGAGGTGCTCCAGGTCGGTCTCGACGGCAGCCAGTTCGGTATCGGTGAGCGTTCGCTCCTGTTGCAGACTGTCCCGGCGGCCACGTAAGGGTTCGAGGCGCGTGATCACCTGTGCGTATTCACGCTCCAGAAGATCGACTTCGAGCGTCTGGAGTCTCGCCTTGACCTCGTTGTACTGCTCAGCCCGCCGGGCCTGCCGTTCGAGCGTATTCACCGCTTTCTGGATTTCGGCCACCAGGTCGTTCACGCGGAGCAGATCGGCCTGCACACTCTCGAGTTTACGGTATGCCGCTTTGCGCCGGTGTTTGTATTTCGTCACCCCCGCAGCTTCTTCAAACAGATGGCGCCGTTCATCAGTACGGTCGCTGAGAATCGTCTCCACCATTTTCAACTCGATGACCGAGTAGGCATCGGCCCCCATGCCGGTATCCATGAACAGATCCAGGATGTCCTTCAGACGGCACGGGACCTTGTTGAGGAGGTATTCGCTGTCGCCGGACCGGTAGATCCGCCGACCGACGGTCACCTGGGTATACTCCGACGGGAGGATTCCCTTGGTATTCTCGATCACGAGCGACGCTTCCGCCATCCCCAGGGCTTTTCGTGTCTTCGTCCCGTTGAAGATCACGTCTTCCATTTTTTCGCTCCGGAGAGCGCTGTAGCGCTGCTCACCGAGCACCCACCGGATTGCATCCACGATATTGGTTTTGCCGCACCCGTTGGGCCCGACAATGGCGGAGATGCCGTTGTCGAAATCCAACGACACGCGCTGCGCGAAGGACTTGAAACCCTGAATGTCGAGCTTGGAAAGATACATTACCTGCCGCTGCCCACCATCGAATAGAGGAAAGAGAGATACATCGGGGCGGATTGCACGATGTCATAATACAACCAGAGCAACCCGGCCAGTGCGCCAACAGCAACAATCCCCGCCGCATAGAGTTTCGGGGGGTAGACTTCATAGATGATGGAAATTCCCTTCAGGAGCCGGGCGAAGACCCACACGAAGAAGACTGTGACGATCACCAGCGATGGGACCACATACCATCGTGCCTCCATGACCCTGTAGAGAATCATACCCAGGGGGATGAAAGCCAGGAGAGGCGTGGCTGACCAGACGGTGACCGTATACGAATGAAAAGCGAAGACACGGCCTTTGATGAGAATGCGTAACGCATGAACCGCACCACTCAGCAGAACGAGTACCACAAAAAACAGAAGACCAAAGAGCAGGATGAAGTCGAGCGGCTCCCAGACAAGGCGGACGACATACGCCTTGAGGCTGTCGAACACCAGCACGTACGACAGAAGGTTGTCAAGAAAGAGACTGTCCCTGAAGTGAAACAGAAGGCTCGAAAAAACAATCGCCGACGCAACAGAGACGATAAGCGCGAGAAATGTCGTATGAATAACCGAAATGCCGTGCTGATCCCGGACATCTGCGAAGAAATTGAAGGAACTCATCAGCGATCGGTTCACATGTTCCCTGAAGCGGCGGCTGGCATTGTACAGATACGCCACAGCGATGAGGATAACAAAACCGGAGAGCACGTACACAATAGGAGCGCCCATGCTGTGCGATCCGGCGGGCATGGGAGCCGCCTTCTCGCCACGGAAGACTGCACGCACGGCGTCATAGGCAAGTCGCTTTTCCCGCCGGTCACTGACCAGTCCCATCCGGTGCATCCATGGATCGCCCGTATGGACAGTCAGCGCCGGACGATCACCACGCCAGTCATTGAACGCGGTAATCACCACACCATCGAAATCAAGCATGCGGAGAAGGTCCAGCCGCTGAAGGAAGAACCGGGCCTGTGCCTGCTGCGAGAGGGGATCATTGTACCCGTTCCGGTTTTCGTGGTCTACTTCCATGCCAAGAGCGGTGACGAGCATGGGCTTGGCCTTGTGGCTGGAACGCCATTCCTCAAGTGCACTCTTCAGAACTTTCAGGTCGTGCTGGTAAACGTTCACAGCGGCAATGTCCGAAACAGAGGCAAGCGAGCTGTCCGGGACTCCAAGACGGCTCGGGATGTAGAGAGGCCGCTGATCCAGTGCGCGGGCCGTCTCGGAAAGAACCTGCATGAACGGGCGTGTCGCCTCCGGGCTGGACTCGATCTCATCGCCGATTCCCCAGGCCAGAACCGAAGGATGATGTCGGTCGCGCAGGATCATCTCACGGAGCATGTTGGTTGCCGTCTCGAGATACGTCTCCCCTGCCAGAACAGCCGCCGGGCTCCCGGTCAACGGCAAATCCACCATCACCAGCAATCCATAACGGTCACACAGGTCGAGCATGACTGGATCCGGTGGATGGTGGACGAACCGCACCAGGTTCGCACCAAGCAACTTGATCATGACAATATCCCGCTCCCGTTCCTCGTACGGGATCGCATTCCCCCACACAGGATGGTCTTCGAACCATGAGACGCCGCGGACGAGCAGCCTCCGGCCGTTCAGGAGGAAATCCGCCCCGCCGATCTCCAGGGTGCGGAACCCGTACGGGATGATGTACTCGTCGATAAGCGAGATATTCCTGCCCGTCGTTAACGTCACCAGGCATCGCACGGTGTACATGTCCGGTGTTTCCGGAGACCAGAGTTTCGGATTCTGCACAACTGCCTCGGCAACGCCACCCGTCCAGAGACCACGCTGCTGTGTGAGCGGTTGGATCGGGCTGCGGGCGAGAACCGCGCCCGAAAGGGTCTCCACCACCTCGACGTGAAATCCCAGAACGGCTTTCTTGTCCTGCTGGAGTATCTGCTTGATGCTGTCGATCTGCCCCTCGATACTCGGCTCGACGGAAAGCCGGAAGGTGCCGGAAGGTGCAATCGGGGTACTGGTCACCCTGACATCGCGGACAAAGAGGGGGGGCGTAGCCAGAAGAGCGATGTCCCGGTGGATTCCTCCGTAGTTCTTCCATCCCCAGACGAGTTGACGAAGAGGCATGGTGGTAAGAGCATTCAGCGTATTGTTGACTACGAGGTGGAGGGTGTTCTCACGGCCGGGTTGAAGAGACTCCTGCGGGATCTGAACGGCGAAGCTGGTATATCCTCCCTGATGGGTTCCCAGAAAATCCCCGTTGAATGTGACGTCGGTGGCGTAGTTCGAGCCGTAGACGACAAGTTGCCAACGGAAACGATCCAGTTGTTCCGGAGGGATCTCCACCGTTCTCTGGAAGTCGACCGAGCCGACTCCATCAAATGCCACCGGGATGGTGATGGTAGCACTCCCGCCTGCCTCGTGCAGATAATTCCATTGTCCATTCAGCGACGTCCGAAACCGCGTCGCCGACGGGCCAAGAAATGTCCCCTGCACCGTGGGAGGGCCCGGTGTGCCATTCTCGAGAAATCTTGGGGTTCCGGCGTAACTAGCCCGTAGGGAGAGTAGTCCGAGAAAGAGAGTACAGAAGTATATGCTGGCCAGCCTGTGAACCGGGATCAAGCCCACTGTGTGATATGCGGTAGGTTATCGGGTCCTTCCTCCTAATATACGGAGATGGAGGGTGGAAAGCAATGGAAAACACTGTATTTACGCCTGTGCGGCCTTAACGATTGCTGCAAACGAGTCCGATTTCAGACAGGCTCCTCCAACAAGCGCTCCATCCACGTCATTCTGTGCCAGAATGTCTGACGCATTGTCAGGTTTGACGCTTCCGCCATACTGAATGGTAATGCGCTCCGCAAGGGCCCACTCATACTGTTGGGCAATGAGCTTCCGGATAAGTTGATGCACTTCCTGAGCTTGTTGGGGCGTGGCCGTCTTCCCGGTCCCGATGGCCCAAACGGGTTCATAGGCCATGACAATCGATTCCATGCCTTTCGGAGGAATGCCGGAGAGAACACTCTTCACCTGCATGGTAATGACCTGGGAGGTAATCCCCTTCTCCCGTTCATCGAGAGTTTCGCCGACACACACGATAGGACGGATCCCTGCATCAATCGCCTTTTTTGCTTTGAGATTCACCATCTCGTTGGTTTCGCCATAGTATTGACGCCGTTCGGAGTGCCCGAGAATGACGAACGTACAGCCGGTCGCCTTGAGCATGCGTACGGAGATTTCACCAGTGTGCGCTCCCTCATCATGCTGCGACATGTTCTGGGCACCAAGATGAATCGCGCTCCCCTTGAGAAGGTCCGAGGCCAATGCCAGTGACGTGAACGGCGGGCAGACAACGACCCGGACATGATCCGGCAGCTGAGGCAGGGCCGCTTTGATACTCGTGAGAAGATCATGCGATTCCTGCAGGTCCTTATACATTTTCCAGTTGCCGGCAATGATTGTAGTGCGCATCCTTCGTTCCTTCAATTATGTGAACAGCGTTCTCTGGTGGTCCCGTGCGATAGTCGCGGTCGGGTTTAACGGCTGGAGGGAAACACCGCTTCATGCCCCTCCGTGAGAGGGTGAGCAAAGATCCTCTTGTGAAAGGGATGTGTTACCGTGAGCACGGGGCGGTTTGATTGCCGGACCACCTCGGCCGTGTTATTCCCGATGTACACGCGTCGCAATCCCTTCCGGCCATGCGTCGACATGACAATAAGCCCGACATCCCGGTCCTCGGCAAACCGGATGATGGAGTTGCTCGGCTCCACATCGCGATCGACGATTATCTCGACCTTCACGTCTGCAGCTCGTGGATGATGATCGGCCAGGTTGGGGAGACGCTTCAGGACCTGCTCTCGCGCCTCCGGCTTCTCGAGTTCGGAAACATACTGCAGGTACAACACCGCTTTGTTCTGTCTGGCAATGGACAGCGCATACGACAATCCCGCATTACCCGCCGGCGAGAGATCCGTGGGGCAGAGCACCGATGAGACACGACCCTCATGCTTCGGGGCCACCTGTATGGTCAGCACCGGCTGCCGGGACAACCGGACAACCCTTTCAGCGGTACTCCCAATAAGGTATGATGCCAGATGGGTAAGCCCACGCGTGGCCATCACGATAAGGTCATATTCCTTCTTTTCGCTCTCTTCGACGATCACCTTGTAGGCGCGGCCCTGCGCCACCTGGGGGATAAGGCGGACCGGGGTGTTTGCGACCCCTGCGCGGATGCGCTCGAACTGCTCCGCGATGTATGACGCCTTGCGCTCCTTGTACCCGTCAACCACGTCATCGAAGACCTCCCCCGCACCGAGGGGCGACACGGGGAACTCATCAACATGGAGAAGCGTGATTTCCGGGTTATACCGCGCACCGAAAAGGACAGCATGTTCCAGCGCCTCCTCTGCATGTTTGGAGAAGTCGGTTGGAACCAGAATATGCCGCAGCTCGTACATGTTACCTCCGAAGCCGATCAAGAGCTTCCCGCAACATCTCATTCAGTATCCGCGGGTTGGCCTTCCCCTTCATTGCCTTCATCACCTCGCCGACAAAGAATCCGAAGATCTTCTCGTTGCCGTCGAGATATTTCCGTACCTGCGACGCCTGCTCCGCCAGAACCCGATCGATGGCCCTCCCGATCGTCCCTGCATCCGACACCTGCATCAATCCTTTTCGAACGACTACCACGCCGGGGTCATCGCCGCTGACACGCATCTCCTCGAAAACATCTTTGGCGATCTTACCGCTGATGGTCCCTTCCTGTATCAGAAGGATCAATCCCGCGAGATTCTCGGGCGGGAGCGGAATCTCGGCCGGTCCGATCTTTTGTTCGCCCATGATCCTGAGGACATCTGTCATCACCCAGTTGCTGGCCATTTTCGCATTTTCCTGAAGCGCGAGGCGGGATCGCTCTCTGAGATTCACCAGCACCTGTTCGTAGTAGTCCGCCACCAACTTGTCCGCCGTTAAGACATCTGCGTCGTAGCGGGGAAGGCCGAGCGTCGCAATGAACCTGTCCCGACGCACCGTGGGGAGCTCAGGCAGCGCTGCCCTGAGCCGGGCTTCCATGTCGGGTTCGACCCGGACCGGAACAAGATCCGGATCCGGAAAATACCGGTAGTCATGTGCCTCCTCCTTGCTCCGCATCGGAAGGGCGACGCCCTTGTCTGCGTTCCAGAGCAGGGTTTCCTGCACGACCCGACCCCCGTCCTCCAGGAGTTCTGTCTGCCGCCGGATCTCGAACTCCAGCGCCCGTTCGACATGGCGAAAGGAGTTCATGTTTTTTACTTCCGTTTTGGTCCCGAGGACCGTCGACCCCGACGGTCGGACCGACACATTGGCATCACACCGCAGGCTCCCTTCCTCCATATTGCCGTCACAGATCCCAAGATAGGTCACAAGGTGTCGGATGGCGACGAGGGCGTGGTACGCATCACGGGGAGAGTGCAGATCGGGTTCCGTGACGATCTCAATCAGTGGGACCCCTGTGCGGTTGAGATCGACAAGCGTGTCGGCATCCTGGTCATGGAGGGATTTTCCCGCATCCTCTTCCATGTGAATCCGCTTGATACGGATCCGTTTCCTCTCGCCATCGTCTGTGTCGATCTCCAGGTATCCGTCCACACAAATAGGTTCCTCGAACTGCGAGATCTGGTATCCTTTGGGGAGGTCAGGGTAGAAGTAGTTTTTTCGCGCGAACACCGACACCGGTATGATGCGACAGTGCACAGCGATTCCCACGCGCAGGATGTCTTCGACGAGCTTCCGGTTCAGCACGGGGAGTGTTCCCGGCATGCCGAGGCAGACAGGGCAGACGTTGCTATTGGGAGCGCTGCCGAACAGCGTCGAGCAGGAGCAAAACGCCTTGCTCGCCGTCTGGAGCTGCGCGTGAACTTCCAGCCCGATCACGGGCTCCCATGAGCCGCTGTGCTTCACGCGATGGCTTCTGTCACTTTCTGTGCGGCCTCCTTCAGGCTTGATGCCACGAGGAAGTTCATTCCGGACGTCGCAAGAATATCGGCGGCCTGCTCCGCGTTGGTGCCGGCAAGTCGGACGACGACCGGAATGTCAACCTCGACCTTCCGAGCCGCTTCGACCACGCCGGTCGCGACACGGTCGCACCGTACAATTCCGCCGAAGATATTGATGAGGACCGCTTTGACGTGGGGATCAGCGAGGATGATTTTGAAGCCCGCTTCCACGGTTTCCGCACTCGCACCTCCTCCGACGTCGAGGAAATTCGCAGGCTCACCCCCGGCAAGTTTGATGATGTCCATGGTGCCCATTGCAAGCCCCGCCCCATTCACCATACACCCGACGTTCCCGTCGAGTTTGATATAGTTCAGATTCGCTTTTGAGGCCTCAACTTCAAGCGGGTCCTCCTCGTCGATGTCGCGCAGGGCAAGGATCTCCGGATGGCGGTCGAGAGCATTGTCGTCGAAGTTCATCTTCGCGTCCAATGCCAGCACACTGCCGTCATGCGTCACGACCAGGGGGTTGATTTCCGCAAGAGAGCAGTCCAGCGCTTCGTAGGCCCGGTAGAGCGCCTGAAAAAACCTGACTGCATTCTTAAAAACATCGCCGCTCAGACCGAGCCCGAACGCCAGAGAGCGTGCCTGGTAGGAACGGAATCCTGTTGCGCGGTCGACATAGACCTTGAGTATCTTTTCCGGCATCTCTGCCGCGACCTTCTCGATTTCGACCCCCCCTTCTGTGGATGCCATCACCACCGTACGCGATGTCGAACGGTCCAGAGTCACTCCGACATACAACTCCCGCGCGATGCCGATCCCTTCCTCAATCAACAGCCTTTTCACGGTGCGCCCTTCGGGACCTGTCTGATGGGTCACAAGACACATCCCGAGCATGTGTCCCGCGAGGTCGCGGACTTCATCGAGGGATCGGGCAATCTTCACACCGCCCCCTTTGCCTCGTCCGCCCGCATGGATCTGGGCCTTGACGACCCACACCGAGCCGCCAAGACTCCTGGCGGCCTGTACCGCCTCGTCGACATGATAGGCAACGTGCCCGGCCGGAACGGCAACCGAAAATTTCTTGAGGAGTTCTTTGGCCTGATGCTCGTGGACTTTCATCGAACTGGTCCCGTTGGATTAGTGGATGATTTTCTCTGCTATGGATTTTGCCTGGAGGAACAGAAGGAGGTAATCGCGTCCACCCGCTTTGGAATCGGTCCCACTCATATTGAATCCCCCAAAGGGATGAACCCCGACGAGCGCACCGGTACATTTGCGGTTCAGATACAGATTGCCGACGAAGAACTCCTGCTCGGCCCTGCGGAGGCGCTTTGCGTTTCGCGTATAGACCGCGCCCGTCAACCCGAACTCTGTATTGTTGGCAATGTCCATGGCATGATCGAAATCCCGCGCCTTGATGATCGCGAGCACCGGACCGAAGATCTCCTCCTGTGCGATCGTTGCTTGTGGGTCAACATCGGCGATGACGGTTGGTCTGATGAAGTATCCGGCATCCCCTGCCTTGACGCCTCCTGCGACGATCCGCCCTCCCTCTGACACCGCCTTCTGGACGTAGGCCAGGATACTCTCCTCGGAGCGACCGTTGATTACCGGACCCATAAAGTGCGTCGGATCTGCCGCATCGCCGACGGACAGCGCTTCCGCCTTTTTCGCGACAAGATCCACGAACCGGTCATACTGTTTCTCGACAACAATCGCGCGGGAACATGCAGAGCACTTCTGCCCCTGGAACCCGAAGGCGGAGACAAGGACTCCCTGGGCTGCCGTTTCCAGGTCAAAACTTTCGTCGACGACAATGCTGTCTTTGCCCCCCATTTCCGCAACCACGCGCTTCAACCACTTCTGGCCGGGCTGAACTGTGGCGGCGACCTCATTGATGTGAATGCCGACCTCTTTGGATCCTGTGAACGAAACAAAGCGGGTCTTCGGATGCATGACAAGCGTATCGCCCACGGCTGCGCCGGGTCCGGAGACGAAATTCAACACGCCGGCCGGAAGTCCGATTTCCTGCATGATCTCGACAAATGCCCAGCCGATCCGTGGCGAATCGCTTGAGGGCTTGAGAACGACGGTATTGCCGGCAACGATTGCGGCGGACGTCATGCCGGCCAGGATCGCCAGCGGGAAATTCCAGGGTGGGATGACCACACCGACACCGAGCGGGATGTATACCAGCTTCCCTTTTTCCCCTGGATTCCGCACCACGGGGTGCTCCACGCCGTAGCGGAGCATCTCGCGACCATAGAATTCAAGGAAATCGATGGCCTCCGCAACATCCGCGTCGGCCTCGGGCCAAGTCTTGCCGACTTCGAGAATCTCCAGCGCGTTCAGTTCGAACCGTTTCTTGCGCATCATCCTGGCAGCCTTGAACAGATACTCAGCCCGTTTGCGCGGGGAAACCTTCTTCCATTCCTCGAATGCCGCAAGGGCGACATCCATGGCCTTGTTGGCCAGACTTGCGTCACCCTTCTGGAACACACCCACCACCTCCGATGCGCGGGAGGGATTGTAGGAACTGAACTTCTGGCCGACCATGATCCGTTCGCTGCCGATCAGAATCGGGTACTCCCTGCCAATCTCAGCGCGTACTTTCGCGATCGCATCCAGCTGCTTCTTCCGATTCGCCGGTTTTGAGAAATCGACATATGTCTCGTTTTTGAACTTGGAGAGGGCCATACGTGCCTCGTGCAATTTTCGTGAAGAACGATTCGAAGGGTCCGCTGGGGACAAAACGGCAGAGATCACTATAAGGTACGGAAAATGACCTGGATTAGCAAGAAACTGGGTTGGGGGCCTTACTCGGACGCCGTGAGCCGGTCCGCCGCCTGGAGGGTATTCTTCATCAACATCGCGATGGTCATGGGGCCGACCCCCCCGGGAACGGGAGTGATGGCGGAGGCTCTTTCTACAGCAGACGCGAAGTGAACATCGCCGACAATGCGATACCCGCGGGCTGCCCCCGCGTCCGGCACGCGATTGATGCCGACGTCGACGACAACGCTGCCGGGGCGAATCATATCCCCGGTGATGCCTTCCGGTTTCCCCACGGCCGCAATCAGCACGTCAGCCTGTCGTGTGAACATGCTGATATCCCTGGCGCCCGTGTGGACAACGGTCACAACGGCATTCGCTCCTGCCGCTTTCTGGAGAAGGATGTTCGCAATGGGCTTGCCGACAATATTGCTGCGGCCAACGACAACAACATGCCTGCCAGCAGTTTCGATCCTGCTCCGGATGAGCAGCTCATGAATGCCCGCCGGCGTGCACGGGCGAAGCGACTCAAGCCCGATCACGAGCCGTCCGACATTCACGGGATGGAATCCGTCAACGTCCTTTCGCCAGTCAATCGCTTCGATCACACGTTGCTCGTTGATATGTCGCGGCAGCGGAAGTTGCACGAGGATACCATGCAGAAGGGGGTCTGCATTCCAGCTCCTGATCAGTGCAAGCAGGTCTGCTTCGGGCGTGTCCGCGGGAAGGTGGCGCGTCACCGAATAGACACCGAGATCGTCGCAGGCCTTACCCTTGGAGCGGACATATGACTGGGAAGCGGGGTTATCGCCAACAAGCACGAAACCGAGACCCGGACGAACGTTGCGGTCACGAACCATCCGCTCGATCCCGGAACGCACTTCGTTCTTGAGAGCTTCCGCGATCTGCTTGCCGTCGATGATCACTGCCGACATGGGAAGGTTATCCGAACGAGGGGAAAATGATGCTTTCCATCGTGAGAGAACGGCCGGTCGTGGAGTCAGCCTGCAACAACACGCCACACAGCCGAACATCGTGGCTGGCGACCTCATATTTATGGGGGGTCCCAAGAATGAGGCGTTTGAGCGCAGCTTCCTTGCGCATGCCCAGGACGGAATCATACGGACCGGTCATACCGACATCGGTCAGAAATGCAGTTCCGCGGGGAAGGATCCGGCCATCCGCCGTGGGTGTGTGGGTATGCGTCCCCAGAACAGCCGTCGCTCTGCCGTCAAGAAACCATCCCATCGCCATTTTCTCCGCGGTGGCATCGGCATGAAAATCGACGACCACAACGTTGGTTTCTTCCTGAATTTTCGCAACCGCCCACTCGGCCGCACGGAACGGATCGTCGATGGCCTGCATATACACCCGGCCCTGGAGGTTCAGAACGCCGGCCTTCCCCTTGTCGCCAAGGTCAACGACGATGTATCCGTTTCCGCCGTTGTCCCGGGGATAGTTGAAGGGACGGAGAATTCGGCGGTCACCACCCAAAACCTTCCTGCTGTCCCACCGGTCCCAGACATGGTTGCCGGTGGTGATGACGTGGGCGCCAAGCTCGAAGATCTTCTTCGCATGCTCTTCCGATATCCCCTTCCCCTCGGTAACATTTTCCCCGTTCACGATGAGGAAGTCGACTGCATGTTTCTTCACCAATCCGGGGACGATCGCAACGGCGAGATCGAGCCCAGGCGTACCGACGATATCACCGACGAAGAGAATATTCACTCGATCACTGCGGTTGGAACTTGTGGACTTCTTCGACGATGACGTCCACGATTTCTGATTCTTTAACCTTTCGGATCACTTCACCTTTGCGGTAGAGGATCCCTACTCCTTTGCCGGCAGCAATCCCGATGTCCGCCTCGCTCGCTTCACCCGGTCCGTTCACGACACACCCGAGAACGGCGATTTTGACGGGTTTCTTCACCCCCTCGAGGCGTTTTTCCAGTTCGGCCATGATTGCGAACAGGTCCACTTCCAACCTTCCGCAGGTTGGGCAGGCAATAAGTTCGACGTTACGCGTTGCGAGGCCAAGGGAGCGGAGAATTTCTTTCCCGACTTCGACTTCCTTGACCGGCTCATCGGTGAGGGAGACGCGAATGGTGTCCCCGATCCCTTCAGCCAGCAATGTGCCGATGCCCACGGCGGACTTGATGGTCCCGACGCGCGTGGTGCCCGCTTCCGTCACACCGAGGTGGAGCGGAATATCGGTCCGTTGAGCAACCAGGCGGTATGCTTCGATCATGAGCCGCACGTCCGTCGATTTCACGGAAATAATGATGTCCCGGAAGCCGAATTCCTCACAGATGCCCACGTGCCGCATGGCGCTGTCGTAGAGCGCTTCGGCTGTGGGATATCCGTGCTTGTTAAGGATATCGTCTTCCAACGACCCCGAGTTTACGCCGATCCGGATTGGGATTCCTTTATCCCGGGCTGCTTTCAGGACCTGATGGATCCTCTCCGTGCTGCCGATGTTTCCGGGATTGATGCGCACCTTCGCGACGTTTGCTTCGATGGCTTTGAGGGCAAACACATGATTGAAGTGGATATCTGCAACGACGGGAATCGGTGACTGGCGGACAATTGGACCGATTGCATCCGAAGCTTCTTTGTCGTTCACGGTGACCCGGACGATGTCACACCCCGCATCGGCAGCAGCGACGATCTGGGCCACCGTTCCGGCAATGTCGGAGGTCTTTGTTTTCGTCATGGTCTGCACGGAGATGGGGGCGTTGCCGCCCACCGCGATACCGCCGATCATCACCTGTCGGGTCGCCCTCCGGATGCCTGACTTGTATCCCGGCGAGGGAGTCACATCGGCGAGATTGATGACAGGTATTTCCATCGTCAGTGTATCCGTTTGCTGGCTTCGTTCAGTATGCGTTTCTCATCGTCGGAGAGGCCCTGGTAGCCGCCGGTGCTGATTTTGTCGAGGATCGCATCGATGACGTCCTGGGTCACCTCTTCGTGGCGGTCCACGGGCTTCCCGGTTTGGATGTCGTAGAATTGTGCATCACGGACCTCATCCGGTTTCCGTTTGATACGACTGGTATCGGAGAAGGGATACGCTTCCTCGCCCTTGAACGAGATCATCCATTCACGCAGGGGGATGATCCCGAGTTCCACCGCCATATACAGAAACCCCACGGCTGCGCCGCCGAGATGGGCGAAGTGGGCAACTCCGTCGGTGGAACCGGTGACCCCGAAGAAGAGCTCAAGCCCGATCCACGCCGCAATAAGGTATTTCGCTTTTACCGGAAAGAGAAAATACAGGTAGATAGGTCGGTCCGGAAACAACATGGCAAACGCAATCAGAACGCCGAAGACGGCCCCTGAAGCTCCAACCGTCGGAGCTGCCTGGCCCACCAGAGGGGCGATCAGGACGTTGGCGATGCCGGCACCGATGCCGCAGGTGAGATAATAGATGAGAAACTTGCGGGACCCCCACGAATTCTCCATTTCCATGCCGAACATCCAGAGGGCAAGCATGTTGAAAAAGAGATGAAAGAATCCCCCGTGGAGAAACATGTAGGTACCCAGTTGCCACGGCCAAAAATGCGGGCCGAGAGGCCAGAGCGCAAGGTATTCAGAAAGAATCCCGAACACCGGGACCCCGGCGAGGGTGAACGGGGCGAGGAGGAAATCCAGGAGAAACCAGACAACCACGTTGCTGATGATCAGCGCCTTGATGACTGGCGGAAACATGCTGAATCCCCCGAAAAAGCCGGGTCGGTAATACCCACCGAAACGCATGGATCCGTGTGATGACATCCTTTGATTCCTCCTTACTACACCTTCAACATATCAGGTCGGTGATTGGTTCACCGCATGTCAAGCGCGGCGAGCCCGGGGAGGGCCTTGCCCTCCAGGAACTCGAGCGAGGCCCCACCGCCCGTGGAGACATGGGAAACGGCATTCTCGAACCCCGCCTGTGCAATGGCTGCTGCCGAGTCACCCCCTCCGACAATAGTGGTGGCTCCGCGCTTCGTAGCTTCGGCGAGAAGTTTCGCCACTTCGATGGTTCCATTGGCGAAGTTCGGCATTTCAAACACGCCCATGGGACCATTCCACACGATTGTCTTCGCCCGGCGAAGTTCCATATTGATGATCTTCACGGTGTCCGGCCCGATATCGAGTCCCCGCCATCCTGACGGAATCTTGCTGACGGGCACCACCTTGCGCTGCGCATCGTTATCCATCTTGTCGGCGACGACGCAATCGACCGGAAGGATCAGGCGCATTCGCTTGGCCTTCGATTCTTCGAGAATGTGTTTTGCCAGACCAAGTTTCTCCTGTTCCACGAGGGAGTCGCCGACTTCCATCCCCTGTGCCTGAAAGAAGGTGAATGCCATTCCACCGCCGATGACAAGTGCATCGACCTTGGGCAACAGGTTCTGGATGACATCGATTTTACCCGAGATTTTCGCTCCGCCCAGAATGGCAACGTACGGCCGCATCGGATTGCTGACGGCCTTTCCCAGGTACTCGATCTCCTTCTGCATCAGATACCCGGCAACGGCCGGTTTGAGGAAGTGTGTGATACCTTCCGTGGACGCATGTGCACGATGGGCGGCTCCGAACGCATCGTTCACATAGATCTGTCCGAGCGACGCCAGTTCCCGTGCAAACGTCGCATCGTTCTTTTCCTCCTCTCCATGGAACCGGAGGTTTTCAAGAAGCAGAATATCCCCGGGGGCGAGTCCCGCTGCCGCAGCCTGCGCCACTTTTCCGACACAGTCACCGGCGAATTTCACCTCTTTCTTCAGGAGGCCGCTGAGATAGTCAGCGACCGGCCGTAGTGAGAATTCCGGCGTCGGCTTCCCTTTGGGCCTGCCGAGGTGGCTCATCAGAATGACGGCTCCACCATCTGCAAGAATCTTCCGTATGGTCGGCAACGATTCCACGATGCGGGTGTCGTCCGCGACCTTGAGGTCCGCTGTCATGGGCACATTGAAATCAACGCGGACAAGAACCTTCTTGCCGCTGAGCGTTACATCATCAATCGACTTGGTAACCATGGTTGGATGTCCAGTTGTTCAAATAAAATGCGGCCGCCGTACCCGATCCCGGATGCCGGCAGCCGCGGGGTACATGCGCGCCGTTAGGCGATCTTTTTCAACAGATCGATGACCCGGCAGGAGAATCCCCATTCATTGTCATACCACCCAAACATCTTCACCGTGCTGCCCTGCGCCATCGTGAGTTTCGAGTCGAAAATGCAGGAATGCTCGTTCCCGATGATATCGGAGGAGACCAGTTCGTCTTCCGTATACTGCAGGATTCCTTTCATGGTCGTTTCCGATGCCTTCTTCATGGCAGCGTTGATTTCCTCTTCGTGGTCGGCTTCTTCAGAATGGCCACGAAGTCGGTAATTGACGCATCCGGGGTTGGCACGCGCAGGGAAAAGCCGTCCAGCTTGCCTTTGAGTTCCGGAATCACCTTGCCGACGGTCTGTGCCGCGCCTGTGGTGGTCGGGATGATCGACAACGCGGCTGCCCGGGCGCGCCGGAGATCCTTGTGGGGAAGGTCGAGAACGCGTTGATCGTTGGTGTACGAATGGATGGTCGTCATGTAGCCATGGTCGACACCAAATGTGTCGTGAAGGACCTTGACCATCGGAGCAAGACAGTTGGTCGTGCATGACGCGTTGGAAACGAAAACCTCTTTTCCTGTCAGAAGGCTGTCATTGACTCCCAGCACAATCGTCGCATCAATCTCATCCTTCGCGGGTGCGGTCAGAAGCACCTTCTCTGGCACCTGCGGTCATGTGCATCTGCAACTTCTCGCGCGTGGTGAACACACCGGTACCCTCGACGACGAGGTCAACACCGAGCTGCTTCCAGGGGAGCTTGCTTGGATCTTTCTCCGCCATGACCGGATATTTCTTCCCGTCAACCACGATCGCGTTACCGTCTGCTGTCACCGTACCAGGATAGATGCCGTGGACAGAGTCATATTTCAGAAGATAGGCCAGCGTTTTGGCATCGGTGATGTCGTTGATGCCGAGAATGGTGAATCCTCCCGTCTGCATCATCCGACGAAAGACGAGGCGTCCGATGCGCCCGAAGCCGTTGATGCCTATGGTTATTGCCATGATGTTCCTCCGTAAATGCATATTGTGGACATGGTTGTCTGCATGGGTGGTGAAAGGAAAACGTCAAATTCTTATTAATGTAGCAAGGAGTGCCACCATTGTCAAGGAACGCGCGGTGCGCCCTCATTCGGCGAGCGCGATGCTTGCTGCGAAGATGTGCTGCGTTCCCGATGCCTGAAGGGCTTGCGCGCAGGAGCGGATCGTCGCGCCTGTCGTAATGACATCATCCACGAGAATCAGCCCGGTTTCCGTCACCTCCGGCCGCCCGGGCACCGCAAATGCCATTGCAACGTTCCTGCGTCGTGCGTCCGAACTGAGGGTCGTCTGTGAGGCGGTCCAGCGCGTACGGCGTACGCGGCGACTCAGGAGAGGCAGGCCGGTCTCTTCAGCAATGCCCCCTGCAATGATCGCGGCCTGATTGTATCCACGTTCGCGGAGTCTGGCCTGATGAAGCGGGACGGGGACAATGCCCTCTGCCTGTCGCCACCACTCCGTCCGGAGGATCCGTTTCCCGAGTTCCCGGCCGAGGTGACGACCGATCGGCGTCATCCCTTCATATTTGAGTGCATGAAGCAGGGCCTGAACAGGTCCGTCCTGCGTGAAACGATAGCACGTCGCCAGACCGCTGCAGCACCCGTCGTCACAGAGCCGCCCGAACCCGGCACGGAACAGCGGGTCGTCCTTCTGTACCGGCACAACAGCGCTGCGGCAGACGGAGCAGAGTGTCAGTCTGGTGGACTCGAGGACGCTGCCGCAGGAGACACAGAGAGGAGGAAAGAGGAATGATCGGAGAGCTTCGGCCATGTCCCATCTGGATACGCGCATACGGAATCCTCCATGATCTACACGGAGTACACGCACCCGGGTGGGTTTTACGGTGGTGGGACTACCCCTTTTTTTTCTTCGGATCCGGCATGGCTTCGAGTTTCGCAATTTCGTCCCGGAGGTCCGCCGCCTTTTCGAATTCCAGATCCCGCGAGGCCTTCGCCATCTCCGTCTTCAGTTCGTCGATCAGGTCTTTCCGTTGTTCCATCGTGAGATACCGGACCACGTTTTCGGCAACCTTGGGCATCTTCCCTCGCTCGCGGCGGGCGTCACGCTGTGCTTTGACATCAGCCACGGCGGTTGCAGCAAGGACCTGATTGATCGTTTTCTGTACTGTCGTGGGCGAGATCCCGTGCTCTTCGTTGTATTTCATCTGCTTTTCCCGTCTTCGCCCGGTCTCATCAATCATCCGTTGCATCGACCCGGTCACCTTGTCGGCGTAGAGAAGCACCTGGCCGCGCACGTTGCGTGCGGTGCGTCCCGCCGTCTGTATCAGCGACCGCTCCGACCGCAAGAACCCTTCTTTGTCGGCGTCGAGAATGGCAACCAGCGACACCTCCGGAAGGTCTAGCCCTTCACGGAGAAGGTTGACGCCCACCAGCACATCGTAGTCGCCCAGGCGAAGGTCGCGGAGAATCTCCACCCGTTCCAGCGCATCCACCTCCGAGTGGATATACCGTACTTTCACTCCGATATCCACGAGATAGTCTGTCAGATCCTCCGCCATCCGCTTTGTCAGAGTCGTGACAAGAACACGTTCATGCACTGCGGAGCGGAGCCGGATTTCCGCCAGGAGATCGTCAATCTGATTCTTCACCGGCCGCACTTCCACTGCCGGATCAATCAGGCCGGTCGGGCGGATCACCTGTTCAACAACGACGCCGCCGGATTTCTGCAGTTCGTACTCCCCCGGCGTTGCACTCACAAAGATGACCTGCGGAACCATCCGTTCCCATTCATCAAAGGTCAGCGGTCGATTGTCGAGCGCCGACGGAAGTCTGAATCCGTGCTCCACGAGCGTGGTCTTCCGTGATCGGTCACCGTGATACATGCCGCCAATCTGGGGGACCGTCACGTGAGACTCATCGATAATGAGGAGATAGTCATCAGGAAAGTAATCCAGAAGGCAGGCAGGGCGGGACCCCGGGGGACGTCCGGCAATGTGGCGGGAGTAATTCTCGATACCGGAGCAATAACCGACCTCCCGCAGCATTTCGAGATCGAACCTCGTGCGTTGTTCGAGCCGCTGTGCCTCGACGAGTTTTCCCAGCCGCCTCAGCTCGACGAGCCGCTCCTCCAACTCCACCTCGATTCCGTGGAACGCCCTCTCGATGGTCTCCCGCGAGGTCACAAACTGCTTTGCAGGATAGATGACTTCGTACTCCGTTTCCCCCAGGACCTTCCCGTCGACCTTGTTGATGTAGGAGATTCGCTCGATCTCGTCTCCGAAGAATGCGATCCGCACCGCCTCCTCGTTTTCCGAGGCCGGGATGACTTCCACGACATCCCCCCGCACCCTCATGGTTCCCCTCACAAACTCGAAGTCGTTCCGGACATAGAAGATATTCAGCAACTTGCGCAACAGGCTGTTTCGGTCGATGCGATCCCCTTTTCGGACCACCACGATTTGACTCGCCCACTCTTCGGGGGCGCCGATACCGTAAATGCAGCTCACGGATGCCACGACGATGACATTCTTGTCGCCGCTCAACAGCGCGCTCGTCGCACGCAGGCGCAGCCGGTCGATCTCATCGTTGATGGACGCGTCCTTGGCAATGTAGGTATCGGTTGACGGAACATACGCCTCGGGTTGGTAATAGTCATAGTAGCTGATGAAGAACTCAACCCGGTCGCGGGGGAAGAAACTCTTGAATTCGCTGTAGAGTTGCGCGGCAAGGGTCTTGTTGTGCGACATGATGAGCACGGGCCTGTCGATCCGGGTCAGGACATTCGACACGGTGTACGTTTTCCCGCTTCCGGTCACACCAAGAAGGGTCTGATAGCGGTCGCCTCTCAGGACGGCTTCGGAAAGCTGCCGAATGGCCTCTGGCTGGTCCCCGGACGGAGTGAAGTCCGAAACGAGAGAGAATGGCATGGAAGTTCGCGTTGTGAGAAGAAAGTCCTGATGCAGGAGCGGAGCTTATCGATTCAGAATATCGCTGGCCACGGGACGGATCAGGAGCACTGCTCCACAGATTCTCCCGGCGGCATCGCGGAGAGCAGATCCGGAGGCAGCGACCGGTACACGTTCTCCGGCTTGGCACCGGAGATCGCCTCTGGAGTCGACGACGGTAGCGAATTCCTCCAGAGCGTCCACACCGGGAATGGTGAGAAACTGGTGAATGTTCTTGCCGATCATGCGAACACCGGTGTACCCGGCAAATGATGCAAAGCGATCGTTGGTGTACGTGACAATGCCGAGGGAGTCCATCACCAGGACGCCGTCCTGCACGCTATCGAGGATGGACCGCAATCGAGCTTCAGACGCTCTGAGCGCCCGCGTCTCTATATGTCGCTGCACTTCCATCCCTGCCCGGGGCGCCAGAAGCGTCAGCACCGAGAGGGCGTGGGATGCATCAGGCATCGGACTGTCGTCCATGAGAAAGAGGTGACCGTTGATGCGTCTGTCAGTGCCGAAAAGAGGGACACCGACATAACTGCGGGCTCCCATGGAGACGAGGGCCGTTTCCTTCGGGAAGAGCTTTTGAATGTTGTCACCGAACACCACGGGCTCACCGGTCGCAAACACGCCCTCACAGGTTGTGCCGGCGAGATCGTACTCGAATGAAGGCATCTGGGCTCCGCCTGCACAGTACGCCAGCGTGCGGACGCGTTCACAGGGGTGGTACAGACATTCCGACAACAGCACATAGCGCACCTGAAGCAGTTGGGCGACCAGTGCGGCCAGCTCCCGGAAATACGTCTCGCCCGTGAGTCCCCCCAGCGTCCGGTTGATCTCCCCGAGGACCTCCGACCATCTGGACCGCCCGGTCACAT
This sequence comes from uncultured Bacteroidota bacterium, assembly GCA_963714855.1. Taxonomy (GTDB): domain Bacteria; phylum Bacteroidota; class Ignavibacteria; order UBA10030; family UBA6906; genus JAGDMK01. The sequence goes on from CAVQPT010000004.1 coordinate 203,923, forward strand.
CACGCGAAATCACGATCGCGCGGGATTGGCCATCGTCAGCCGGCGGCACAATCGTCCCTGCCGATTCAAACACCCGGACGGCGCCATTCTGATCCATCAGACGGTACTCCATGCGGAACGGGGATCCATTCTCGAATCCCGTCCGGAGCGTGTCAGACACTCTCTCCCGGTCGTCAGGATGGACGTCCATGACCGCCATCGTCCCGCGGAGTGCTTCGGGATCATCGAGCACGTCGCGGCAGGCGGGATTGTTGTATAGCCGCTTCCCCTGCATGTCGAGCACCGCAATCAGGTCCCCCGCATGTTCAACGATCAGACGGCACCAATCGTCATCGGGTTGAGTTTTCGACGGCCGGGGAGAAACCGGTGCTGGTTCGGTACGGCGCTGTGGAACAGGAGGAAGAGGCACGGCGACACGGGAGACCGGCGTACTCAGACTGGCAGCAAGAACGCCGGCAGCGGAGGTACCGAGACGGGAGATGCTCTTCCTGGTAATAACGTCCGAAGCGCCAGCTTTCATGAATCCGACCACAATGTCGTCCGTCGCCGCTGTCGTAAGAACAATCCATGATGTGCCCGGGATCGATTGACGGGCATCAATGATCGTTTTGCTCAGGTCCACGCGGGACGTTGTTGCGTCAGCGATCACGAGATCGGGGGGAGAGGTGCGCAGGACCTTCTGGAGCTGGTCCCGCGCGACGATGCGTTGCACCGATGCCCGGACGTTTCCCTTCCGGAGCTGCATCTCGATCACCTCTGCATCCGTTGCATCAGGTGCGAGGACAAGAATATGCTGTTCCTGCAGCACTGCTGACGCTCCCTGCCAGCCCGTTCACAGACGCCGGCTGCTTACTGGTTTCCAATCGTTATAGTCTCGAGACCGTGGGCGGAAGGACCCCTCTCTCGCCGAAGCAGGAAGAAGGAAAGAACCAGCCCGATGACCCCGAGACTACTGAAAATCCACAAACCCGGGATATATCCCCCCGGGTTGTTCGCACTTGCGGCCCACGTATCATTTGCCCAGCCGACAAGAATGTTGAATCCGGCAAGGCCGATATTCTGGATCATCGTCATCAGTCCGTACGCCGTTCCCAACCGCTCCTGTCCCACGATGTATGCCACTGAGGGCCACATCACCGCAGGAATCAGTGCAAATGCCGTGCCCATCATCGCCATGGGCACGTAAAGACTGATGTGTGTATAGGCAAGGAGAAGATAGACAGGGATCAGCAAAAACGACCCAAGCACCATCAAGGAGGCCCTTTTCCCGCGCTTGTCAGCCAGGTACCCGAACATGGGGGTGGCAATCATGGCAAAAAGGGTAAGAATACTCGAAAGAAATCCCCCCATTTCTCTGGTGGTTCCGTGAGCCTCTATAAAAAACTTCACGGCAAACGTCTGGAAAGGGAAAATGGCGGAGTAAAAGGTTATGCAGAGTAACACAATTAACCAATATGACGTCCCGAATCGGAATATATCGGAAAAAATGACCTTGTCGGATTGTGCACTCTTCCCCAGATCGTAACGGTTTTCGGAGGACCGTTCGAGAATCCAGTAGATGATAGCGCCGGCGACACAGATCACTCCCGCCCCGACAGAAACCAGAAGCGGCAGACGCCAGCTGCCGTACAATGCCTCCCCCCAGGAGGGCGAATTCAGGGCGGCAAACGAACCAAGCCGGGCGATGGTGAGATTCAGCCCAAAGGCAAGGCTCAACTCTTTTCCTCTGAACCATTTAGCAATGCCGGTGGTCACGGCAACGATGAGCGATTCCGCCCCGAGGCCGAAGACCAGACGTCCGGCAGCCATGACCTCAAGCGTGCCTGAACTCACCGTAATCACCGATCCAAGAAGGCAAAGCACGGCAAAGATTGCTGTCGATCGCCGGATGCCGATCCGATCGATCACAAATCCCCCGATCAGGACCATGAAGATGTTCGGTATGCTGTAGATGGCATTCAGCCAGCCGATGTCTCCGTCCGAGAACCCCAATTGAGCCTTGAGGACATCAGCCAGGGGACTGACGCTATCATAGATGTAATAGTTGCCGAACATTGCCAGGCTGATCAGGACGAGGACCATCCACCGATACCACCGTGGCGGTGGAGGTTTGCGAGGACCAGATCCTGCTTCTATCTGTGTCATAGAGCCTCGGGTGTGCATGTTTCGCGAATGAACAACAATGTACAAAACCGCTGTACGGAATCCAATGCCCGTGTATCGCCGCGGGGGGAAGCCGACCGCGTCGCGGATGGTATATGTAGTGAATTTGTCAATTCTCTTTCGCACATTCAAAACACACATCTGGATTGCCACCGGCGGACATTCAATGGCCCTTCATGCAGTGATCGACATCGGCACCAACTCCGTCAAATGTCATATTGGCGAGCAGAACTCCCTCGGAGAATGGAAGGTGGTCAGTGAACGCGCGGTCATCACCCGGCTCGGCGAAGGGCTCCGGACGACAGGAGAGCTGAGCCCCGTCGCAATGGAACGGACATTTGCCGCCCTTGACCGCATGGTCGGAGACGCTCAGCGATCTGGCGCCGTCGACATTACCGCTGTCGGGACCATGGCACTGCGTACCGCCCGAAACAGCGCAACGTTTCTTGAGCAGGCCGGCACCCGGTACAACCTTTCGGTCACAGTCCTATCCGGCGAAGAAGAGAGCCGTCTCTCCTACCGTGCTGCGCGGTCTACCCTCCCCGACAGAGATCAGGCCGCAGTGGTGTTCGACACGGGGGGAGGAAGTACGGAATTCGTGTTCGGACAGGGGTCCGCTATCACCGAAAGTTTCAGCGTGAACATCGGTGCCCTTGGTCTTACAGAGGATTTCGGCATGGCGGGCACGATGAGCCCGGCGCAACTCGACGGAGCGCGAACGGCGATCGCAGACGAACTGCGCCGACTCGATACTGCGCCTCCCGTCCCGGTTCTCGTTGGTGTCGGGGGAACCATCACGACTCTTGCAGCAGTCCATAAAGGACTCCGTACGTTCTCACCCGGCGCGGTCCAGGGAGCTCTCCTCGATCGCGGGGAGCTTTCTCGCCAGATTGCATTGTACGCAACACATTCGGCAGAGGAACGCCGGACAATTGCCGGGCTTCCTCCCGGGAGGGCGGACATCATCCTCGCAGGGGCCTGCATCGTCGGCGTTGTCATGGAAAAGCTCCGACACGAGCGCCTCATCGTCAGCGAGCGAGGCCTGCGCCACGGCGTGCTCATGGACCGGTTCGGCAACTGACAGCGCGCTCCCGGGATCAGAACACAAGACGGTACGAAAGGACAACGGTCATGGATCTTCTTCTTCGCAAGACCCGCCGGATCGAACGCCAGATTGACGAATATCTAGACTTCGTTGTCCGCGGCGCCCTTGTATTCAAAGAAGGGATGAAATACTTTCTGCGAGGTCAGGCCGCCGAGTTTGCCACCCACATGCATGATCTCGACGAAACCGAGGCGAACGCGGACACGCTCAGGCGATCGATTGAAACTCGACTGTACATGGAAACGCTCATACCGGAGCTCCGTGGCGACGTGCTCGGACTCCTGGAAAGCAGCGACCGCGTCCTCAACCGGATCACGGAAACCCTCGCCCAATTCGACGTTGAAGCCCCCGCCCTTCTGGACGATCTCAAACCGATGTACATTGATCTCACGGATGCGTCCATGGCAACAGTGGAATCCATGGTCGCCGCCGTGCGGGCATACTTCCGGGAACCGGACAGGGTCCGGGATTACATCACGAAGGCGATGTTCTACAAACGGGAGTCGAAGACAATCAGCGACCGTATCAAGCGGACGGTCTTCCGGATGGAGATCGATCTGAGCCGCAAGATCCATATGCGGTATTTTGCCTACCATATCGAGGGGATCGCTGATGAAGCCGAAGATGTCTGCGACCGTCTCGCGATCGCAACAATCAAACGAAGCTTCTGAGCGCTGGAACCATGAACTGGCTCTTTATCAGCACAGGGGTGTTTCTGGGATGGTCGCTGGGAGCGAACCATGCGGTCAACGTGTTCGGCACAGCGGTTGCATCCCGCATGGTGCGCTTTCGGACGGTGGCAATCATTGCAGGGGTGTTTGTTCTCCTCGGTGCCATCCTGAGTGGCGCCGGTACGACACGAACCCTCAACACACTGGGCGCTGTCAATGCCATCGCCGGCTGTTTTACCGTGGCGCTCGCCGCCGGGATCACCGTAACCTGGATGACGCGCCTGAAGCTGCCGGTCTCGACGTCGCAGACCGTTCTCGGCGGTATCATCGGATGGAACCTCTTCACAGGTTCTCCGACGGACTCTGTTGCCCTTGTGTCCATTCTCAGCGCATGGGCCGTCGGCCCGTTCCTTGCTGCGTGCTTTGCGTTCCTGCTGTTCCTGATCATCACCCGGGTGCTCCGCAGAACCAGGTCTCATATCATCCACATTGACGCCTATACCCGGACGGGGCTGATCGTCGTCGGAGCGGTCGCCGCATACATGCTTGGCGCCAATAACATCGCCAACGTCATGGGCATGTTCGTTTCCGCTTCACCATTTCCCGACCTGACACTCTGGGGTTCGGTCCGGCTTTCAGGCACGGGCCTCCTGTTCGGCCTCGGCGGCCTGGCAATCGCCTTCGGCATCGTCACCTACGGCGAGCGGGTCATCGCTACTGTCGGGCAAGACCTGTATGCGATCACCCCTCTCGCCGGCCTCGTGGTCGTTCTAGCCGAAGCCCTCGTCCTCTTCCTCTTCACCTCCGTGACACTCGAAAACGTCCTGCTTGATGCCGGTCTCCCCTCCATCCCCCTCGTGCCGCTCTCAAGCACGCAGGTGGTTGTGGGCGGTGTGATTGGCGTCGGCATCGCCAGGGGAGGGCATGGGATCAACTACAGGGTGCTCCTCAGGATCGCGTACGGCTGGATTACGGCGCCGGTCGCCGCAGGCCTCCTGTGCTTCGTGCTCCTGTTCGTAGTCCAGAATGTCTTCGAGCAGCAGGTCGTCCGTCCGCAACATTTTTCGCTCGACCGCGAGGTCCTCGCCGAAATAGCCCGGGCCGGCGTGGACACCACAACCCTTGGATCCCTTCCTACCCGACAGTTTTCCGGGTATCCATCCGTCCGTCATGCTGTCCACCAACAACGGGAGTGGACCGAACACGACCTCGCAGTTGTTTTTTCGAAGGCGGCAGTGGACACCCTGAACATCGATTCCTCATTGGTGGGTGCCCGTTTCGATTCAACAGCGATGTCATCGGGGCAACGCCGTGCCCTGATGCAACTTCATGGGCGGGAGTACCTCCACCGCTGGCAATTGGATCGGGCGCTCGAGGATCTCGACACGTCGTGGCGGAGTCCGTCAGAACACGGTTCCCGTGCCGCCGCACGCCGTCTTCTCACCCTCAAGGAGGAAGTGTACGGCCTGTTCGGGCATGCGCGGTAGCGGGGCTCCAGGGACGTCGCACGGTCGATCCCTCACTATACAGTGCGCCCGGGGCGACAACCCCGGGCGCGAGTGTTTACGAACGCGGAAAGGTCCGGCAATCAATCGCCGGAGACTCAAACCCGCTATTGTACGTTCTTCAGAATGCCCAGCAGGAACTCCCAGTACTTCTCCACCGTGTTGATGTGGATCTTCTCGTCGGGAGAATGAACGCCTTCCAGGGTGGGCCCGAAGCTGAGCATGTCCATACCCGGATACCGCTCGCCGATAATGCCGCACTCGAGTCCGGCATGGATCGCCTTGACTTCCGGGTCTTTGCCGTAGAGCGACCTGAACGTCTCCCTGGCAGTTTTGAGGATGGCGGAGTCCATATCTGGTTTCCAGCCGGGATATCCGTCGGTATGTTTGACAGCCGCTCCGCTCAGTTCGTAGATGACACGCACCGTGTTGCAGATATCGTGGATCTCCGACGCGACGGAACTCCGCTGACTCGTTACCATCGTGATCGATTTTCTGGTTGTCGCAATGGTCGCGACATTCGTGGACGTCTCCACAAGACCGGGAATATCCGAACTCATCTTGATGACTCCGTGCGGCAGGGCCCCCAGCGCCATGACCACTTTCTTCTGTATCGACTTTGAGAGGACCTTCGGTTTCTTTCCCTTCTTTTCCGTAAGGGTGACTGTGAGATCGGGATCGACCTTGCCCAGCTCCCCGCGCAGCGTTTCCTGGCAAGCCGCAACGAGCTGGACTGCCTCGTCCCACTTTTTCCGTGGAACGGAGACAAGAGCGTCAGCCTCCCGGGGAATGGCGTTATGTTTGTTACCGCCGGAAATGGATGCGATCCGCACACCGAGACCGGCAAGCGAATCCAGAACACGCGCGATGATCTTAATGGAGTTCCCACGGTTCTTGTCGATTTCCAGTCCCGAGTGTCCCCCTTTCAGACCTCCCACCTGCAGCACGGCAGCAATCGAGCCCGCAGGCGCCGCATTGAGCGACAGCGTCCAGGACGCAAGCGTGTTCTTTCCCCCCGAGCAACCCACATAGACCGCACCCTCTTCTTCAGAATCGAGGTTCAGCAGGGTTGTGCTCGTCAGGAAATCCGACCCGAGGTTGCTGGCGCCGGTCAGCCCTGTCTCTTCGTCGACCGTGAAGAGGAATTCCAGCGGGCCATGGACCAGGGACCGGTCTTCCATGATGGCCAGGTTTGTGGCAACTGCGATGCCATTGTCGGCGCCCAGCGTTGTGCCGTTTGCCATCAGGACATTGCCCTTGCGGACCAGTTCGATCGGGTCTTTGGAAAAATCGTGCACTGTGTCGTTGTTCTTTTCGCACACCATGTCGAGGTGTCCCTGCAGCACGACACTCCGCACGTGTTCCCGGCCGGGCGATGCCGGCTTTCGCACGAGCACATTCCCGAAGCTATCGGATGTTGCTTCAAGGCCGAGGCTTTTTGCCGTGCCGAGCACATACTTGATAATGGCTGTCTCATGCTTCGAGCAGCGAGGGATTTTTGCGATTTCCCCGAAATACTTCCACACCAGGGTGGGCCTGAGGCCGTCTATGGCTGATGACATGATTTCCTCCTCTTGTCTCCCCCGTTCAGGGGGATACACTGAAACAGACGTTTTCACCATTACATCATTGCGCTCGGCGGTGCCGGCTCGTCCGCGCGGCCGGCGTTATTCAGCGGCGTGCGGATCAGCACCAGAGCGATAATAACGAACACGAGCGAACTCACCCAGAACGGGAGCGGGAATCCTGCGAATAGCCCGGGCAACCAGGTTTCGAACCTGATTTCCATGACCGCCATACCTGCAAAGACCAGACCGATCAGGGCTTCCCCGGCGATCAGGCCTGACGCGAGCAGGACGCCGTTATTTTCTGTGCGGGCTTTTTGGGCCGGGTTCAATTTTCTCCGTTCGGTAACTTTGTCCAGAATCCCCTTGATCAATCCGCCAACGAAGATTGCAAAAGAGGTCTCGAGTGGAAGATACATGCCGACACAGACCAGCATCGGACTCTTGACGCGCAGCAGGATGAAGCCAAAGGCCATGAGCATACCGACAATGATCAGCGGCCACGCCATGTCGCCGCCGACGATCCCCTTGGCGAGAATTGCCATGAGGCTTGCCTGGGGCGCGGGGTATTGTTTACCGCCCAATCCCGTTCCGCCCATGTTGATGTCTCCCTGATGGAGAATCAGCAGCGGGAAGAACATGACGCCGGCGGCAAGAATGACACCGAACATATCCCCGGCCTGCATTTTCCACGGTGTGCCGCCGAGGATGTGGCCGACTTTGAGGTCCTGCAGCATTTCACCAGCCACAGCAGCGGCGACACAGATCACCGCGGCCACGCCGAGGACGGCCGCAACGCCCGGCATACCGCTTACCCCGAGCGCTACCATGAGGAGAGCAGCGATAATAAGGGTCGAGATCGTCAGACCGCTGATGGGATTATTGCTGGACCCGATCAGTCCGACCAGATTTCCCGAAACCGCCGCAAAAAAGAAACCAGCGACGATCATGACCACGGTGGCAACCAGAGCGGCGACAACGTCTCCAGCGAAGTAGTAATAGATGATAAATGTCGCAACGGCCGCCAGGGCGATGCCGACAAGGACCCAGGCGAACGGAAAATCTTTTTCCGTCCTGATCTCATCCACGCGGTTGCCGGAGGCCGACTTCTTGACGTCGCCGATCGCACGCTTGATGCCGGAGGCAAGACTCTTGCGCATTTTGAAAAGGGTGAAGCCGGCGCTCATGAGCATGCCCCCGATCGCCACAGGACGGACGATGGTCCTCCAGACCTGATTCGCCATATCCACCCAGGTCTCGTCGCTGGCGACGTTGGCGCCCGCAGTCTGAAGAGTTGCGGCAAGTTCGGGCCCGAGGAAATAGAGAAGCAATGGAACAAACAGGCCCCAGGCGAGCAATCCGCCGGTGAAGTTCAACGCAGCGAGCTGCGGTCCGATGATATACCCGACGCCCATATACGCGGGGCTTACGCCCGGGGTGCTGATCAGCGCTCCACCACCGGCCTGGACTGAGGCTCCGTTGGCAAAGGTGATTTTCTTGCTGATGAACGGGATGTAGTGCTCCCACCCGGCGGCAAAGAGCTTCACCGATTTCAAGGCCTGAATCAGGGCTCCGAGACCCATGGCATAGAAGAGGAACTTGGCTCCACTGCCCCCGCCCTGTCCGGCCTTATGGATTTCGGACGCTGCGACGGATTCAGGGAATGGAAGCTCCTTGTCTTCGACCATGACCCGGCGCAGGACGGTAACGAAGAGAATACCGACGATACCGCCCACCAGCATGATCGCCGTTGCCTCAATGTAATGCTGGGGAGACCAGAACTCGTCCCACACACCCGCAATGAGGAATGCGGGAAGAGTGAAGATGGCGCCCGCCGCGACGGACTCACCAATGGAACCGACCGTCCTGGCAAAATTCTCTTCAAGGATTGTTCCCCGCCCTATCCGCAGGACCGCCATCCCGATGACGGCTGCCGGATAGGTTGCTGCAATGGTCATGCCGGCCTTGAGCCCGAGATACGCGTTTGCAGCACCCAGGACGACACACATGACGAGGCCCACCAGGAGAGCCTGGATACTGAATTCCTTCATCATGCTGTCAGGGGGCACGTACGACGTGTGCTTCGTGTCCGCCATTATTGCTCCTTCTCGTTGGTGAAGAGTAATGACAGTGCCTGCGCCGCTCCCCGCTCAGGCATTTCTGGTGAACAAAGCTTTGAACACGTACCCGGCGATTTCGGGATTCTCTTTGAACCGTCTGGTCGAATACCCGTACCAGTGCTCCCCGAATGGAACGTAGAGCCGGACCGTGTGGCCATCCCGAACAAGCCTCTTGCGGAGTTCCGGCCTGACGCCCAGCAGCATCTGGAATTCGTACTGGTCCTTCCGCAGTCCCTTCCGGGCAATGAGATCGTACGCGGCGTCCACGAGCACAGTATCGTGTGTCGCTATGCCCACGTAGCTCCCGGCGTCGACCATGATTTCAAGGAGCTTCGTAAAATTGCGCTGAACCTCATCGCGTCCCTGAAATGCAATCTCCCCGGGCTCCTTGTAAATACCCTTGCAGAGGCGGAAATTCGTCCCTTCCTTTACCAGGGCGCGGACATCGTCTTCGGTCCGCCGCAGGTACGCCTGGACGACCAGGCCGACGTTCGGCGCCTCGCGGTGTACCGCCCGGAAGACGTCGACCGTGTCAGTCGTACAACTCGAATCTTCCATGTCGATACGGACAAAGTTGTTGTGCGATGACGCGACCGAAACGATGTCCCGTACATTCTTGACACAGAAATCCCTGTCAATCTTGAGGCCGAGCGAGGTCAGCTTGATGGAGAGATTTGAATCCAGCCTTTCGCGGGCAATTGCGTGCAGAACGGCGATCGACTGGTCACGGGAGGCCATGGCTTCGTCGCGTGTCGTAATGTCTTCACCCAGCACGTCCATCGTGGCACGCACGCCTTCGGCAACGAGGCTCTTGACGCACTGCACGGCCATGGCCAGCGTCTCGCCTGCAATATATCGTCCGGCAAAATACCGGATCACACGTCGTGGGACAAGGGGGACAGAAGCAACGACAAGCTTGTTCAGGAGATGCATGCAGGATACTCAGAACGTGATTGGCACACGTACATCATCACAATACGCCTGGGGATTCGGGAGAGAGAACGCAGGAGAAGACCGCAATTGCGTCTCAATATACCCAGAGATGCCCTGAAATGCAAGGTGATCGGTTTCGCCCCTTAGAACAACAGATTCACGATCCAGACCGCAGCCAGCATTCCTGCGACATCGGCGATCAGGCCTGTCGGGACGGCATGGCGAGTATTCTTGATGCTGACCGTGCCGAAATACACCGCAAGGACATAGAAGGTTGTTTCCGAGCTGCCATACATGGTCGACGCCATGATTCCGATAAGGGAATCCGGCCCGTGAACTTTCATCAGCTCCGTCATGATTCCCAGCGACCCGCTTCCCGAGAGCGGGCGCATCAAGGCCATGGGCAGCGTTTCGGGTGGCATCCCGATCAGCGATGTCACCGGCGCGAGGAGCGACGTAAGAATCTCCATGGCCCCGCTTGCCCTGAAAATGCCGATCGCGGCAAGCATGGCAACCAGATACGGGATGATTTTGATTGCAACAGTGAAACCCTCCTTCGCGCCTTCGACAAAGACCTCGTAGACTTTCACTTTCTTGAACAGTCCCCATCCGAGGAAGACCAGGAGCACGAGAGGGATCGCAACGACGGAAATGATCGAGATGAGGGCCCGGAAGAAGTCACTCATGGGACACCTCCATGGCCTTTTTGTACCGGGGCAGCCTCTGGAGCACTTTGGATGCGACGATTCCGGCAATCGTCGCGCACCCTGCACCCACGATCGATGTCCCGATGATGATTCCGGGATTGCCCGACCCGGCGGCTGCACGGACGGCGATTGCGGTGGCAGGGATCAGGATGAGTCCGCCGGTGTTGATCGCAAGAAACGTGACCATGGCGTTGGTCGCGGTCCCGACCTTGGGATTGAGCTTGTTGAGTTCTTCCATCGCCTTCAACCCCAATGGCGTCGCGGCGTTGCTGAGGCCGAGCATGTTTGCGGCGATGTTCATGATCATCGCACTCACGGCGGGATGTTCGGGCGGCACATCCGGAAATAACCGCTTCGTGACGGGTGTCAGCACTCTGGTCAGTACCAGGAGCAACCCGGCTTCTTCCGCCACCTTCATCACGCCGAGCCAGAGGGCCATGATCCCGATCAAGCCCAGCGCAATGGTGACCGCCGTGCCCGCGTAGTCGAGTGCCGCCTGTGTAACGGCCTTCAGCTTGACGAACCGGATGGGCTCCAGGGTAAACGAGAGGACTGCACTGGTGCTGTCTGCCGCGATCCGCATGCCACTGACCGTGCCCGTCAAACGGTCCCGTGCATTCGCTGATTGCGCCATCTCGCGCCACCACCGGGGCGAGGCTTCGGATATCGGCAGCACGATAGACCTTGCTTCCCCAACTCCGGCCGACACCACAGCGGGCTGTCGGATATCCTGGTCCGCCCGTTGCGCGCCGTAGAATGCGTTGAAGGCAGCAGCTGGAATCCGGAGTTCGCCCTCCCACGTCTCGCGCAGCCCGGACGGAGTCCTGGCCACGTGCAGAACCGCTTCGATCGCGGTGTTATTCCTGTAGGTGTTGCGCGTTTCATTCGTGATGTCGTTCCCAAGAGCCGCAAATATCCCGAGGATGATCAAGCCGATCCAAATGTAGTTCAGCATAAACTCTCCGGCAGATGGACGAAGATACCTTTGTACACTCTTACCAGGTGTAGCGGATGCCGACACCGGCCTGCGGTTTGCCCTGAAGGGTCAGGGCCGGACTCACATCAAAACCGTACAGGCTCGCATCAACATACGCATCAACAATATTCAGCACGTACAGGATCACAAAATACCAGGCGAAGGCATCGCGCTGGTTCTTATAGAACTCACGGAGAGTGAGATACCCCGGTGCCCTCCCGGGGGCCGCAACAAGGCTCTCGGCGTACTTCGCCCGATAGTCTTCCGTTCTGCGGTTGTTATCGAGGAATTCCGCAACGAAGTAGATCCCGAGGCCTGTAACCACCGGGACCTTCCAGTATGATTCGTTATACACCTGACCTGCGCCAGGGAGCACTGCTGAGAGCAGCATCGCCAAACCCGGAGACTTTGAAGGGATGGCCGGTGGGGAGGCGGTGTCCGCGTGGACGTCCTGCAAGAGCCGCGGCCCCGCTCTGGACGGGACAGTGATGCTGTCGGGGGCCTGTTCCTGCGCAATGCCGGCAACGAGCGGAAGGAGCACAAGAACCGGCAGGCACCTGAGGAACGTCCTCGTCATGGAGATGTCAGGCCGGGACGACGGTTGCTACTGCTTCGATTTCGACGCGGACATCCTTCGGAAGGCGCGCCACTTCAATCGTCGATCGCGCCGGGGGGTTCTCCCGGAAAAACGTGGCGTACACAGCGTTCATTCCGGCAAAGTCGTTCATGTCCTTGAGAAAGACCGTCGTCTTGACAACGCTTCCGAGGGACGCGCCCGCGGCTTCGAGAATCGCCTTGACGTTCTCCAGCACCTGCCGGGTCTGCGCCGCGATGTCGCCGGTCACCAACTCCCCGGATGCCGGGTGGAGCGGGATCTGACCGGCCGTGAAGACCAGAGTCCCCTGGACAGCTACACCCTGGCTGTATGGCCCGATTGCTCCGGGAGCGTTTGGTGTACTGATGATGGTGTGTTGCATGGGCGACCTGTCGTCGATTGAAGGGTATCAGGAATTGCGTATAGTGTCAAATATCTCGAGGATTCTGTCGAGGTCATCCGGAGAATAGTATTCGATCAGGATTTCCCCTTTGCCTCCGGCCCCCTGACGAACGTGGACGCGGGTGCCGAGGAGGCGTCGGATGCGGTCCTCGACGGATGAGAGCGCCGTTGAAGTCCTTCGGACCGTTTTTCCCCGCGCGCCCGTGCTCTTCTCACCGAGAGCGCGTACCGCCCGTTCGGCCTCCCTCACGGAAAGGTCTTTCGCAATGATCTTACGGAAGAGCTTCACCTGGGCCTGGCGATCGTCAAGGGCAACGAGAGCGCGGGCATGTCCACTGCTCAGATCGCCGGCTCTGACGGCGTGCTGGATCTCGTCAGGAAGCTTCAGGAGTCGGAGCATGTTGGTGACGGTGGAACGGTCCTTTCCAATCCGCCGCGCGACTTCTTCCTGGGTGAGCTGGCATTCTTCGATTAACCGGCGATAGGAGATCGCCACTTCTATAGCATTGAGATGTTCACGCTGAAGGTTCTCGATGAGGGCGAGCTCGAGCATCTCTTCATCGGACCGGACACGGATGACATATGCGGGAATGCGCCGGAGACCGGCCGCCCGGGCTGCCCTGACACGCCTCTCGCCGGAAATGAGCTGGTATGCCCCCTCATGGCGCCGGACCGTGATCGGTTGAATGACGCCTTTTTCCTGAATGGAGCGCTTGAGTTCATCGAGTGCCTGCGCGCTGAAATCCGCCCGCGGCTGGTAGGGGTTTTGCTGGACCTTCTCAAGGGGGACGTGGACAATCGTCTCGTCCGTCCCGTCGTCGCTTCGGTCGGATACCGGCGACGGGGGCTCAGGCGAAGGCCTGGGGATGAGCGACGCCAGTCCGCGTCCGAGTGCCGGTTTCATCTTGGACATAAAGCGCGTTCCTATGCGGGACGATCGGTGCCTGAAGCGCTGGCAACGCTGTGGTCATTCCTGGCCAGAACCTCCTGGGCAAGGTCCAGGTAGTTGCGTGTCCCCGCTGACACCGCATCGTAGAGAATGATCGGCTTCCCGAAGCTTGGCGCCTCGCTGAGACGCACGTTCCGGGCTATCACCGAGCGAAAAACCTTTTCCCCGAAATACTTGCGGACTTCGTCCACGATCTGATTCGAGAGCCGGAGCCGCCCATCGTACATCGTCATCAGCACCCCTTCAATGTCCAGTCGCTCGTTCATCTGTTTCTTGACCATGTTGATGGTATTCAACAGTTGTCCCAACCCCTCCAGCGCAAAATATTCGCACTGGACCGGAATCAGGACGGAGTCGGCCGCCGTGAGGGCGTTGAGCGTCAGAAGCCCCAGCGAGGGGGGACAGTCAATCAGAATGAACTCATACTCATCCCGGATCGGTGACAATCCTTCGCTGAGACGTCGTTCGCGTCTGTCCATGCCCACCAGCTCAACCTCGGCGCCGACCAGGTTGATGTGGGAGGGGAGGACCGAAAGGAAGGGCATCTGGGTCTGTTGAATGATCTCCCGCGCGGTGACACTCCCTGTAACGAGTTCATAGGTGCTTCGACCCTCCATGGAGGGTACTATGCCGATTCCGCTGGTGGCGTTCGACTGAGGATCGGCATCGACAAGAAGGGTCTTTTTCTCGGCTGCGGCGATGCATGCAGCAAGGTTAACTGCTGTCGTGGTTTTACCCACGCCCCCCTTTTGATTTGCTATCGTAATGATTTTGCCCACGTGGTCCAAGCAGGAGAGGATGAGAATGAGAGAAAAGATAACGCTTTTCCCTCACCAAAGCAACGCGGGCCGAAAGAGAGGCAATCGACTGGCAAAGGGGAAAATATCCCGCCTCGGTCACGACGTCCTGCCCTCATTCGCTCGAGACCCAATCGACACACTGGCCAGGCAGGCCGGAAGGGGGGTGCTTTCGTATACAGAGAGAGAAGTCGGCTGATACGAGACAGGCCGTTCCCAGCCGTACCATACGACATCCTCAACGGGTGTGCGGAGACTCACATCAGCCAAGCACTTTCAGGGTTGCCGATTCTGCGTCGCGGGACAACTCGACGAAATATGCGGCTTGCTCGGCGATGCGTTCCGTCTTCGCGATTGCCCCCAGAAACGCGAGACTGTTGCGCGTACCGGATTTCCCGAGATTGATCCGCTTCATCTGATTGCGGTCGTATTCCAGAACCTTTTCTCTCAGCGCAACGAGTTGGGAGGGAAGCCCTTCGGCATCGTCCTGAAGTCCCTTCCGGAGTGTCTCGGCTGACGTTTTCAGTATCCGCGATGAACGCCCCCTGATATCGTTCAGCTCGACCGACTGCGATTTATCGGGCGGGTGGTGGTTATTGTCAACATGCGTGAAACTTGCTTCGGCAAGTGAGGAGACATTGGCCCCGAGAATCTGCAGCGTGGCAATCTGCTGCGCATACTGTGACCCCAGGGCCGACTCATCGCCTGCCATCCGGATGAGGCGGAATATTCCCGTTATTGCCTTGTCGATATCCTTTGTGATCCGTTGAGACGCTTTCAGCGCTTCCCGGAGCGGCTTTCGCTTGTCACGCACCAGACCATCCACAATATCGTCAAGATAGCGGCGCGTATCGGAGAGGATGCCCGCCACTTCACGCTTGATCCCTTCCCGGGCTCCCTCCGTCTTTCCCTCCGGGGACTCCGCCTGCATCCGTTCGTCGACCGCTTCCCGCTTTCGATGGATCAGAGACGTCCGCCAGAAGAGTCCCAGCCCGAGAACGACGATTCCAATCACACCGAAGACGCCGCCAAAGAAGAGACCGATGGCGAACAACGCGGCAGTGGCAAAGGCCATAAAGGCGGTGAAGAACCAGCCTGCAATGACGGTAATCACGCCGTTCACGCGATAGACAGCGCTTTCCCTTCCCCACGAACCGTCAACCATCGATGTGGACATTGCCACCATAAAGGTGACAAACGTGGTCGACAACGGCAGTTTGAAGGCCGTGCCGAGCGAGATGATTGCGCTTGCCACGGTAAGATTCACTGCGGCACGAAGATGGTCGAACAACTGGACTTCCCCGTCCGGTGTTCGCTGCGGTTTGAACTCAGCCGGATTCACTCTGTCTGCGATCCAGTTCCGGGCCACTTCAGGCAGGGACGCTCGAAACAGACCAAAGACGGTTCGTGAGAGACGGACAACACCACGCGAAAACGGAGTGGCCCCGAACCGTTCAAAGCCCTCTTCCTGCCGACCGAGACTAATTTCGGTACGGGTGACCGTCCGCGACTTGCGCGATATCCAGAGTGTCGTCACCATGACTGCGCCGGAGAATAACAGGATCCAAGTGCTGACCGAGAGCTTCCCGGCGAGGCCCTCCATCGTCAGCGAGCCCGGATCCACACTCGGATGCGCAGAGGCGATGTCGTATGCCCCGAGGGCGGCAAGCGGCGCGCCGACAAAATTCACCAGATCGTTGGCTGCAAATGCCAACGCGAGGGCAAATGTCCCGGCAAGCACGATCACTTTGAGGACATTAATGCGTGTGAACAGGATGATGAACTGGAAAAGGAGCGTCCAGAGCACCAGACTCCCGCCGAGGATGATGGCCGGGTTTTCCTGGATCCATTGGACATTCTCGGAGGAGAGGAGCGTGGACCCCTTGGCACCCTTCACGAGAATAAAATACGTAATGGTGGTGAGCGCCAGCGCACACCAGACCGCCCCGTACCGCTTGACACGTTTTTCGAACCTGAACGTGAAAAGGAGCCGGGTAAGGAACTGAACGAGCGAGCCGAAAAAGAATGAGACAACTACCGAGAGTCCGATACTCGAAACAATGGCCAGCACATTCGCTGCATTCAGGTATTGAAGGATATCAGTTGCCGGCGCGCCGGCGGCGACCACCTTCAGGCCTGCCATACCGACGCTGGCACCAATGAGGGCGAAAACGATGGATACTGTCGTGGATGTCGGAAGACCGAAGGTGTTGTACACATCGAGCAGAATGATGTCCGTCATCATGACGGCGAGAAACATGAGCATCACTTCATGAAAGACGAAGAATTCCGGGTTGAAGATCCCCTTGCGGGCAACCTCCATGATCCCTCCGGAAAACGTCGTGCCGATCAACACGCCGAGACTGGCAACGACCAGAATCGTCGTTCGCCGGCCGGCACGCGAGCCGACCGCTGAGTTCAGGAAATTGACGGCATCATTGGCAACACCAACGGTCAGGTCGGCAATTGCCGTCAGGAACAGGATGATGAGAATAAAGAAGTAGAATTCCATGTCTATCGTGATCTGCTTCGGGAGGGAGGATGTGATGCCGCAGCGGAAAACGCCCGGCGCCACTGAATATACGCTTTCGCCGGCTTTTCTGTGTTACGCTAATGTTACGTCTTTTCGGAACAAGAAAAAAGGTCCCACGCGGCAGGGGAGATCAGGTGAGCTGTTCGCCGTCTGCCAGGCGGTATCCACGAAGGAACTCTGCCACGGGAATCCGCCGATGCCCTTCCTGCTGCAACTCGATGAGTGAGAGCGCTCCGTCTGCCGTCGCTACGGTCAGCGTTTCCCCGCGGATCGTGATGGACCCGGGTTTCCCCCCGGGAACGGCACTTTCAAGAGCACTTTTGTAGATTTTCAGCTGGCCACCCCTGTGCGTCGTCCAGGCGGCCGGATGTGGAGAGAGACCCCGGATGAAGTTATGCACTGCCCTGGCAGGACGGTCCCAGGTGATCCGGCATTGCTCCCTGAAGATCTTCGGCGCCGGCGTCGCCTGATCGGCGTGTTGAGGCGTGGGAATAACATCTCCCCGCTCGATGAGCCGTACAGTCTGAAGCACGGTGTCCGCTCCAAGCGTGGCCAGCCGGTCGTGAAGCGATCCTGCATCCTCGTCAGGCCCGATCGGCAGTCGATCCTGAAGGATGATCGTACCTGTGTCGACAGCCTCTTCGAGAAAAAACGTGGACACTCCAGTTTCCTGCTCGCCGTTCATAATGGCCCAGTTGATGGGTGCGGCTCCCCGGTACTTCGGGAGGAGCGAGGCGTGAAGGTTGAATGTTCCGAGGCGGGGGATGGTGAACACCGATCGGGGAAGAATCCGAAAGGCGACAACAATTGCGAGGTCCGGGCTCAGGCCTGCAAGCTCCGAAGCAAAATCAGGGTCTTTCACGGTGACGGGCTGGAGAACCTGGAGGTCGTGTTGAAGGGCAAACGCTTTGATCGGTGTAGGGGACACCCGCTGACCCCTCCCTCGCGGCTTGTCGGCACCTGTCACGACTGCGTGGATCGCATAACCGGCGTCGAGGAGGATCTTCAGGCTGGGTACGGCAAATTCCGCCGTCCCCATAAAGACCAGTTTCAGAGGGGGCACGCTGCCTTGGGTCTAGAGTGTCAGAACAGTTCCTGCCGGGTTCGAGGCGATCTCGTACTCGACGGGCACTTCGCCGTTCTTGATCTTGTTGAGCCGACCGCGCATCAATTTGCGCCGGACCGTCCCCACGCGGTCGACAAACAGGACACCGTCGAGGTGGTCAATCTCGTGAAGAATAACACGTCCGAGAAACCCGTGGACCTCGATTTCACGCACGTCGAAGTGCAGGTCACGGTAACGGAATTGAAGATGTTCGGGGCGCTCGACCTCATCACGGAGCTCGGGCAGGCTCAGGCATCCTTCTTCGGCGGCCCAGCTCCCCTCGTGCTCGATGACTTCGGGGTTCAGCATCACCATCGGCTCGAAGTGTTCCACCCCGTCCATCCCGCTGATATCAAGAGTGATGATGCGTTGCGTCACGCCGACCTGGTTGGCCGCAAGCCCCACACCATTGGCCCTATGCATGGTATGCACCATGTCGTCCGCGAGGCGAAGAATCGTGTCATTCACGCCCTTGAAGGGACGTGCTTTTTTCCGGAGGACGGGATGACCGTACGTGTAGATCGGGAGGACCTTCGGTCCCGGCAGTATGGTATGTGGATTCGTCATTCGTGCACGACCCGTCGGGCTCCAACAAAACGTTTGCGATAGTAGGAACTCTCAATCGATGACAGGGTGACCCCGCGGGTCACGCTCGCATGGGCGAACAGATCATCTTCAATATAGATTCCCACGTGTGAAGGGACCCTTCCGGTAGTATTGAAGAACACAAGGTCCCCGAACTGCAACTCCCCTTTTCCCACTTCGGTACCGACCCGGAACTGTTCCCGCGTGGTCCGGGGCAGGCGCCGTTTGGCCGCGCCGTCGTACACGCGCTTTGTGAATCCTGAACAGTCGATTCCCTCTTTCGAGTTTCCGCCGTAGACATACGGCACGCCCAGGAAGCCGACGACGTCAAGCAGGACCCGGTCCCGATCAAGCCCCGGAGGTGTCGCATTTTGATGTTTCCCCGGGGGGGCACCGCGGCGGCTGAGATATTTTCGTGTCTCTTCAATATTGACGCGGCGATCGTCCTCGCGCGATTCCTCTTCTCTGATACGTGTGGCGAAACGAAGTTCGTTATCGTCCTCACGCTCGGCTTGCCCTCCTTCGCTCCGGAACCGGGGGGACGACGATGAGCATCCCGGTTGGGAGATGAGGAGGAGGCCCGGCAGGAGAAGCATTGATCCCGCAAGCAGGATCGTGCAGAGCGGTTGCGGACGCACTCTGCGCATCAGCGTTATCCCAGGTATGCCCGGAGTTGCTTGCTGCGCGAGGCATGCCGCAATCTGCGGATGGCCTTTTCCTTGATCTGTCGGACACGCTCCCGCGTCAGCTTGAATTTCTCCCCGATCTCCTCCAGCGTGAGCGAGTGTTCGCGCCCGAGACCGAAGTAGAGTCGGATCACTTCCGCCTCACGGTCGCTCAGAGTGGAGAGCGCGCGCTCCACTTCCCTGCTCAGCGACTCCTTCATCAGCTCGCTGTCCGGCGCGGGCTGGCGTTCGTCCTGGATCACATCGAGGAGCCGGTTATCCTCTCCCTGGGCAAAGGGGGCGTCCATCGAAAGGTGCCGGCCGGAAATCTTAAGGGTGTCCGACACTTCGAAGAGCGACATATCGAGTTCTTCGGCAAGCTCGCTTGCGCTCGGCTCGCGCTCGAATTCCTGCTCGAGGGAGCTGAACGCCTTGCCGATCTTGTTCAGTGCGCCCACCCGGTTCAGCGGGAGACGCACGATACGCGATTGTTCAGCCAGGGCCTGGAGGATTGACTGCCGGATCCACCAGACCGCATACGAGATGAACTTGAACCCGCGCGTCTCGTCAAAGCGTTTTGCCGCCTTGATCAGCCCGAGGTTCCCCTCGTTGATGAGATCGCCGAGCGAAAGTCCCTGATTCTGATACTGTTTTGCGACGCTGACAACAAACCTGAGATTCGCTTTGGTGAGTTTTTCCAGAGCCGACTGATCGCCTTTTTTGATCCTGCGGGCAAGGTCGATCTCTTCCTCGGACTTGAGGAGCTCAACTTTTCCGATCTCCTGCAGATACTTGTCGAGAGACTGGCTCTCCCGATTCGTATACTGCTTGGTTATTTTCACCATGGAGCATCCTTGTGGTGGTTACAAAACGTGCTACGGGATCCTCACGGATCCGTTGCACCACATTCAATGAATTTGCGACAAGAAGCTGGTTCCAGCCAATGAAGTGTCCACGCCAAAGAACTCAGCCACAGTCCGCCCAACATCCGCGAAGGTGGTCCGGGTCCCGATGGCAGCCCCATTGTTCTGGCCTCCCCTCATAGCCAGGAGAGGCACATACTCCCGGGAATGATCGGTGCTGGGCATCACCGGGGTCGTTCCCGTGGTCCGCTGTCACTATTAACAGATCACCGCCCTTCAGGGTTTCCTTTATCCGGGGTACTTCGGCATCAAAAGCCTCGAGCGCGCCGGCAAAGCCGCGTGGGTCGTTCCGGTGCCCGAAGAGAGTGTCAAAATCGCCCAAATTAGCAATAATGAATCCCGAGTCCATCCCCTGCGACCGTGCCACGATCTCGTCGACTCCCTCCGCATTCGTGCGGGTATGCCGGGATCCCGTCAACCCCCGGTTGGCAAAAGATCGTCCACCTTGCCGATGCCTGCCGTAACGATGCCTTTGCTCTGCAAATGGTCAAGTACGGTCGGAGCGGGCGGTTCCAGCGAAAAGTCCTTCCGGTTCGCTGTCCGCCTGAATGCGCCCGGGGCGCCGACAAACGGTCGTGCGATCACCCGACCTACCGCGGCATCTCCAACACACACACGATCCCGTGTGCACTGGCAGATCTCATACAGGCGGGAGAGCGGAATGACCTCTTCGTGCGCGGCAATCTGGAACACAGAATCAGCCGAGGTATAGACGATCGGAAACCCGGTGCGGACGTGCTCCTCGCCCAGATCGTTCATGATGACCGTTCCGGACGCAGTGATGTTTCCCAGGTAGCCTTTGACTCCCGACATGCGGAGGAATGCATCCATGACCTCCGCCGGAAACCCCCGCGGAAAGGTCGGAAACTCCTTGTCAAGCACAAGTCCGGCCAGTTCCCAATGCCCTGTCGTGCTATCCTTTCCGCCCGATCGTTCAGCCATCTTCCCGAAGTACGCCTGTGGGGCAGAAACGGGAGGAACGCCCTCCACTGGTCCGATGTTTCCCAGTCCAAGCGCCTGAAGGTTCGGGAGATGTAACCCTCCGACAGAGCGTGCGGTGTTCCCCAGCGTGTTGCTTCCCTCGTCGCCATAGCGGTCCGCATCGGGCAGCGCACCGATGCCTACGCCGTCCAGGACGAGCAGGATGGCTTTACCGCCTTTCAGGCGTATACCTGTTTCTCGTTGCACTTGCACACCTGCACGCGGCGCTCGTTGAATTTCCACGTCGCCTTCGCGGAGGATTTCTCTGATGTCACCATCAGAATCGGCTGAAAGATCTCACCACAGTGGGGGCACTTGGACCCCTTGATCATTGCCGCTTTTGCCGCTTTATCTGCAAACGATTGTTGTTTTGCCATGAGACCGTGTTCCCTTTATCAGACATGTGCATGATTCTTCTTCGTCTTAAAACACCCGCACGACGTTCCCCCCGTTCTCCGCCGCTTTGTTGTAGACCTGTGTGGCCCCTGTGACCAGCTCACGCATGGACATCCGCTCGGAAAGTCCGCAGACGCCGAGGCTGACCGTCACCGAGAATGTCCGCATGCCTACCGTGATCACATGCGATGCCACCGACTTGCGGAGTTTTTCAGCCCACAGGTACGCGTCACTCGCCGTCATTCCCGGCAGGACGACGCCGATGAGTGGTCCGTCCTGTCTTCCAACGGTATCATAGGCGCGGGCCGATCCGCGGATGACTCCGACAATCTCGCGGTACACAAGGTCGGTCACCTGTCGGCCGAACCGTCGGACCTGCTCATCGATTGCATCGACCGCCAGACATGTATAGGCCAACTCGGCCTTCGTGTCGTCGGCACGCTGAACCTCCTCCTCAACCCGGCGAAGGAAATACTTCTTCGTCATCATCCCGGTCAGGTGTTCGACAGCTGCGAACTCCTTGACCAGGTCGTTCATGTAGCCGACCTCGAGGGCGGCCGCGGCGTTCTCCACGAGCCGGTAGAGTGTTTCCACCTCGGCCCCGGAAAATCTTCCCTCTTTGCGCTGTTCGAGCGAGAGGGCTCCGTAGCAGCGATTGACAGAACTTATGGGGACAGCGACGAACGCACCTTCACGCGGGATCACTTCTTCGTGATGGAAGCGGAACCGCTCATCGCCCGCAAGGTCAGGGACGACTTCCACTCTGTTGCTCGTAATCGCCTCACCAACGATCGAACGCGCGATATCAACGACCTGCGAGGGCAGGACGTAGACATCTCCACCCTTGGCATTCATGACGCGCTGGACCGTCCATGTCCGTACTTCTTCACTGAACATCGTCACCGTCAGGTGTTCCCACCCCGTCAGTCGCCCCGCCTCTTCCACGAGCGCGGCCAGGATCGTCTGCTCGGTCGGGTCCGACTTGATCCTGTCCTGCATCGTTCTGATCGCAGACAGTAATTCCGCATCCTGAAGAAGATCGTATTTGTCGGTATAGCTTTTGATCAAAGCGGAGACAAGCTTCGTAAACTTGCCAAGCGTCTCCACCGTTTCCTCTCCGTACGCGTCCTCAGCGGTACTATCGGCCACGAGAACGCCAACGGGTTCAATCGCCTGCAGCTCGTTCCGGTAGAACACTGGAACGACCACAGCTGCCCTGACGCCTGCGGGGGACTCGTAGTACCGCAGGAGTTCGGTCTCCCCCATAGGATTGACATTTGAAAGAATCTGCGGTTTTCCGCTCCGGGCGACCTTGCTGAGCACATCTTCAGCAAGAGGAAGACGTTTATGCGGAAAGAAACTCGCACTGTCCGTGGCTACTCCCTCGAGAACAAGCTGCTGTTTTTCCCGGTTAAACCAGAAGTACGCTGCCGTGTGGCTAAACAGGACAGTCTTCAAAACCAGCAACACGCGGTTCAGCAGAGTGTGGAACTCATCCCGGGGCTCCGCATCCTGTGCCGGGGTGTCGGTCTCTATGTCGAAAAAGTCGATGCTCTCCGCATCGCGCAGGAGCGTCGCATCCATTGCATCGGACGCAGGTTTGCCGCGCCGCGTCGAAGGAACAATCTGGCGTTCCTCCTCAGCGTCCCGGACCACGTACCGTTTCGTGCCTCCCTGGTAGTCGTCAAAAAGAAGATTGGGTTGCTGCGGATCGGGTTGCCGTTCACCCATAGGACTCTCTCCGTTCTGGGACTCGAGAGTGTCGGGGTCTTTCTTCCTTTTCCCCCGCAAAAAAGCAAAAAAACCTGCACCCGCAAAGCCACCGGACGGGAACAGGTTCGCTTCCCCGACGATACAAAACGCGGCGATGGCCACCAAGCAAAGTCCCAACACCTTCCACATAACCGTAGCTACCGGAGTGGTGGTACCATCTTCCGTCATCATCAGCCTTCAAAGTGGGTACGATGACACAAGATCATGAAAATCTAACAAAAATCGGGCGAAAAGTCAAGAAAAGGTACAGCAAAACGAGCTAAAATGAAGGATAGTGCAGGTATGGCTGGATCGCCTCCCGGTACGCCTGGAGCTCGTCCAACCAGGATTCCTCAAGCCCGGGAGGAAGCTTCCCCGCCTTGATCCATTCATATGCCCTGTTTATACCGAGTAAACGGTTCAGTGACCGATGGGAAAGGCGCAGACTGTCAGGATACAGGCCCTCAAGCACGGAGAGGATCGTCACTCCCGTCAGAGAAGGCCTGAACGACTCGGGGTGAGTGACCGTAACGCGCGCCCCCTGGCAACGCCGTCCCTTGTGTTTTGAGGAAACAGGGACAAATGATATGGTGTCGAATGACACACCGGGAAGGCGTTCGGATGCCAGCCGTGCGACGAGTTTTCCGGCATCGATCCATGGCGCTCCAAACTGGTGGAAGGGCTGATCCGTACCGCGCCCTTCAGAAACAGCAGTTGCCTCGATGAAGCAGGTCGCCGGATACACTTCGACCGTCTCGGCAAATTTGATATTCGGTGACGGCGGCACCCACGACAGAACGGAACCCATCGCACGGGACCATCCGTCCATCCAGACTACCGTCAGGGTGGCCCTTTCCCCCCCATCCAGCCACCCGCGTTCATTCATCATGACGGCGAGTTCTCCGGCAGTCATTCCGTACACAACCGGAATCTGGACGATCCCGACAAACGACCGGAGCGAATCTTCGATGATTGGACCATCGATGCGGGCTCTGAGCGGATTCGGCCTGTCAAGAACGACCATGGGGATCCCCTGCGCGGCAGCGGCATCCATGCAGAGCTTCATCGTACTGATATATGTGTAGAACCGGACGCCGACATCCTGGATATCGTACACCAGCATATCGATGCTGTCGAGCATCTCCGGCGTAGGCCGTGTGGTGCTGCCATAGAGCGAATAGATGGGAATACCGGTGATGGGGTCCGCGCTGTTGCCCACTGCATCTCCGGCCCCATCTTCTCCACGGATGCCGTGTTCCGGACCGAAGAGCACCGTCACCCGCATCCCTTCCTTGATCAGAGCATCCACAAGGTATGACCCGTCGCTCAACCGGCCGGTGTGATTCGTGACCAGACCGATCCGCTTCTGCGCGATGAGCGATCGGCAGTCTGCGAGAAGTCGATCAGCGCCTGTATGCACGGGAGTCCCCGCTCTGGTAAGAGAGACACTGAGAACAATCAGGATGACGGTCCATGCTTTCGTGCCCGTGCGCCTCATAAATCTTTCGACCCGAGAACGATATCCTGATACGTCGTCCCGCCGCTGCGGCCGCACCAGGAACCGAAGCGTACTGCCTCTACGGTGATCCCGTGCCGCCTGTACAGCTGCCGGACAGTTTCTTCGGGATAGGCCAGGGCCGCTTCTGGTGCGGCGGGGTCGGTCGTCCAACACCCATCCAGTGCATGAGAGAAGTCGAGGGAACTCCTCTTTTCGTCCATGAGCCGGCGTGACTCCGGCGTGAGCAGGAAATACGTGATGAACGATCGCCCTCCCGGTTTGGTCACTCGTGCAATTTCAGCACAATACCGCTCCAGATCCGCCGGGAGCATGTGCGTGAAGCCGATGTCAGGAAGACAAAATCGAATGTCGCGTCGGAAAACGGAAAACGGTAGGCACGTGCCGGCGTCGTGCCGGTCGGGTGTAGACCGTGTTGTAGACATCCGACGTTTGAAAGTGGAAGTTAGGGAAGCGCGGGGTGATGTGCTTCTGGCACCAGCGGATTTCATCCGCAGCAATGTCGAACCCCTCGTACTGTCCCTGTTGATTCAGGTACCCGGCGAGTGGAAGAGCCATCCGCCCGACGCCGCAGCCGACGTCCAGCACCGTCTCATGGGGGGCGAGGTTGCCGAGTTGCACGAACAAATCGAGGAACTCCATGCCCACCTTGGTGAAGTCCCCGCCTCCGATTGTCGTCACCATTCGTGACGGTGGCGTGAGGGCGCTCCGTTTTCCCCGCAGACGATCCCAGAAGTCCCGGGGGAGATGATGTCGCCTTTTTTC
>CAVQPT010000005.1:0-259813 GCA_963714855.1 uncultured Bacteroidota bacterium
GATGGCTGATGCGCCGGGCTTTGTGCTTGGTGTCCAGTGGCATCCCGAGTGGCGGGTTCTGGAGAATGAAGTTTCCATGGCGATTTTTCGGGCATTTGGCGATGCCTGCCGGAGTTACCGATCATGAGTCTCCCGAAGAGCACGAATAAAGAAGGCATGAATAACGAGCAGCTCAGCGAGTGGCTGCTGGACAACAAGATCGACGAGGTTGAAGCGGTGGTGGCCGACATGGCGGGCGTGGCGCGCGGCAAGTACATGCCGGCACGCAAGTTCGCCGAGCAGGGCGGAATGCGCCTGCCGGAATCCGTTTTCATACAGTCGGTCACCGGCGAGTACATCGACGACTATCTCGAGGAGGGCGTCGTCGATCCCGCTGACCGGGACATGGTGGCCAAGCCCGATCTGGACACCCTTCGCCTCGTTCCCTGGGGGGAGGACCCTACCTGTTGTGTCATTCACGACTGCTATACGCAGAACGACAAGCCCGTCGATATCGCACCGCGCCAGGTCCTGCGCCGGATCGAGGAGATGTTCCAGGCGCGCGGATTGCAGCCGATTGTGGCGCCGGAGATCGAGTTCTACCTGGTCAGGCGCAATACTGATCCTGATTACCCGCTGGAGCCGCCAGTCGGTCGTTCGGGTCGCAAGGAAACCGTGCGCCAGCCCTACAGCATGGATGCCGTGGACGAATTCGAGCCCTTTATTGAGGACATCTATGACTACTGCAGGGTGCAGCGTCTGCACGTCGACAATCTGGCCCATGAGACCGGAACAGCCCAGCTGGAGATCAATTTCCAGCACGGCCGTCCCATTGAACTCTCTGACCAGATGTTCCTGTTCAAGCGCACGACCCGCGAGGCGGCGATGCGCCACGAGATCTATGCAACCTTCATGGCGAAACCGATGGAGAACGAGCCGGGCAGTTCCATGCACTGGCACATCAGCCTTCTGCGCACTGACGGTACCAACGCCTTCTCGAACCCTGACGGCTCGGAAAGTGAGGTATTCCGCAACTTCATTGGCGGTATGCAGAAGTACGGTCCCGAAACGACGATCTTTCTGGCGCCCTACGTGAATTCCTATCGCCGCTTCACCCGGTACATGTCGGCGCCGATCAACCTTGCGTGGGGCTACGACAACCGGACTGTCGGCCTGCGCGTCCCGCAGTCCAGTCCCGAGAACCGCCGTATTGAAAACCGCATTGCCGGTGCCGACGCCAATCCGTACCTTGCCATTGCCGCATCGCTGGCCTCCGGGTTGCTGGGGCTTGAAGAGGAGCTGCAGCCCGGAATCCAGGAGAGCGGCAACGCTTACAAGCGACCTTTTGCGCTGCCCGGCAGCCTGTCGGACGCCCTCGACCGGCTCGAGCACAGCGACCGGCTCCGTGCGATGCTGGGTGATCGCTTCGTGATGATCTACACCGCCATGAAGCGGCAGGAGTACCAGGCCTACTTCGAGGTCATTTCTCCCTGGGAGCGCGAATTCCTGCTGCTGAACGTCTGACTTGCGAATTCCCGATGAGGACGACCCGATGACTGACAATCTCACCCGATGGCAGCAGGACGACCGGCAGCACTTCCTGCATCCCTTCACCGATCATCGCGAACTTAGCGAGCGGGGGACCCGGGTTATCACCCGTGCCGACGGCGTGTACATCTGGGAAGCCAATGGCCACAAGATTCTGGATGGCATGTCGGGTCTCTGGTGCGTCAACCTGGGCTATGGCCGCGAGGAACTGATCGAGGCAGGTGCCCGTCAGCTGCGCGAGTTACCGTACTACAACAGCTTTTTCCAGTGCACCCACCCCCCGGCGATCGAGCTGGCGCGAGACCTTTGTGAGCTGGCTCCGCCTGGCTTCAACAAGGTCTTCTTCACCAATTCCGGGTCGGAGGCCAACGACACCATCATCCGGCTGGTCCGCTACTACTGGAGCCTTAACGGCAAGCCCGACAAGCAGATCATCATCGCCCGCCGGAACGGCTACCACGGCAGCACGGTTGGTGCTGCGAGTCTCAGTGGCATGCCCTGGATGCACGCACAGGCGGGACTGCCGATCCCGAATATCCTGCACATCGAACAGCCCTACTGGTTCGGTCTGGGTGGCGAGCTGGACCCGGCGGAGTTTGGCCTCAAGATTGCCCGACAGCTCGCCACGACCATCGAGGAAGCTGGCGTGGACAAGGTGGCAGCATTTATCGCCGAGCCCGTGCAGGGTGCCGGCGGCGCCGTGATTCCGCCTGCATCGTACTGGCCAGAAATCCAGAAGATCTGCGACGAGTACGGGATTCTTCTGATCGCCGACGAAGTCATCACCGGCATTGGCCGGCTGGGGCAGTGGTTCGGCTCGCAGCACTACGGGATCCGGCCCGACCTGATGCCGTTCGCCAAGGGCGTGACTTCCGGCTATCAGCCACTCGGCGGCGTCATGGTCAGCGACCGGATTGCTGATGTCCTGGTGGACAAGGGCGGTGAGTTCTATCACGGGTTTACCTACTCCGGGCACCCGGTTGCCTGCGCGGTAGCGCACGCAACGCTGAAGGTGTTGCGCAAGGAGAAGCTGGTCGAGCACGTCCGTGACACGGTAGCCCCGGCCTTCGGCAGCCGCCTGCAGAAGCTTGCCGATCACCCGCTGGTTGGCGAAGTCCGTTCTGTCGGGCTGATCGGCGGGATCGAGCTCGTGCCGCGAAAAGACAGCCGGAAACGCTTTGCCAAGGAACGGAAGGCGGGTGAGCTCTGCCGGGATTTCTGTATCAGGGAAGGCCTGGTCATGCGGGCAGTCGGCGACACGATGATCATTGCGCCGCCATTCGTCACGACGGACGCCCAGCTGGATGAGCTGGTGGACAAGGCCTGGAAAGCCCTCGACCTGACCCGGCGAGCCCTCGGCAAGTCGCGGGCCTGATCGTTGCGGCGGTTCTGGTCCAGAGCGCCGGTCGACGACCACCCGGTCTCCTGGTACGCCGCCACCGCTCGCGGTCTCATAGGGCACTCGCCCCTCGAAGGAGCGGCATCTGCCGACGTCTGCGTTGTCGGGGCCGGTTACACGGGGCTCTCCGCAGCGCTGCACCTCGCCGGACGCGGCTATTCCGTCATTCTTCTCGAAGCCCGAAATGTCGGCTGGGGCGCCTCGGGGCGCAATGGCGGCCAGCTGGGCACCGGGCAACGGCGCGAGGAAAGCGAGCTGGAGGCCCTGTTCGGACCGGACTCGGCACGGCAGCTGTTCCAGCTGGGAATTGCCGGACGCGATCTGGTCAAGGATCTCGTTCGCCGCCATGACATCGATTGCGACCTGACGCCGGGGCAATTGCTCTGTGCGTCCAAACCGTCGCATTTCACCGGGCTTGAGCAGCGCGCGGCGAAGCTCGAGCGGGACTACGGCTACCCGCACCAGCGCACCCTCAGCCGCAAGGAGCTACGGGCGGTCGTCGACAGTCCTCTCTACCACGGCGGCGTCATGGACGCCGATGCAGCACACCTGCATCCGCTGAATTTCGCACTGGGCCTGGCGCGCGCCTGCGTGGCAGCCGGTGTCCGGATTCACGAGGACTCGCGGGTAACCGGCTATTCGGGCGCCGGGCCGGTCCTTGTACGTACCGCTCAGGGCGAGGTCCGGGCGCGTTACCTGATCCTGGGCTGCAATGCCTATCTCGAAGGGCTGGAGCCGCGCATCGCTGACCGGATCATGCCGATCAACAACTTCCTGCTGGCCACGGCGCCGCTGGGAACGCAGGCGTCACGGCTCATCTCAGATCCGGCCTGCGTGCATGACACCCTGTTCGTCGTGAACTACTTCCGGCTGTCCCGTGACGGGCGGATGATATTCGGCGGTGGCGAGACCTATACCCGGAAGTTTCCATCCGACCTGAAGGGCTTCGTCCGCCGGCACATGCTGCGGGTGTTCCCGCAGCTGGCGCCCGCACCGGTCGAGTACGCCTGGGGCGGCAGCCTGGCGATTTCCATGAACCGGCTGCCCCATTTCGGACGGCTTGCACCAAATGTGTACTTTGCCCAGGGTTACTCGGGTCATGGCGTCGGACACAGCGACCCTGGCGGGCCAGCTGATGGCCGAGGCGATCGCCGGCACCGCGGAGCGCTTCGACGTCTTTGCCCGCCTGCCACCGCCACGGTTCCCGGGCGGTACCCTGCTTCGCTGGCCGGGACTGGTGCTGGGGATGTTGTGGTTTGCCCTTCGTGACCGCCTGTAGAGCGACGCATTCCGGCTATTGGCGTTTATACTCCCGCCGGGCAGACTCCGTTTACTCTCGTTTTCAACTCAGGGGATTTTCAGCATGAATCGCACCATCAGTTCGAGACTGGCCGGCCTGGGTGTCCTGGCACTCGCCGCGGCTTCCGGTGTTGCGCGGGCGGAAGTGAGTTCGACGATCACCATCGCCTCGGACTACGACTTCCGCGGAATTACGCAGACCGGGCTGGATCCGGCCTTTCAGGCCAGCCTCGACTGGGAGGGCGAGAGCGGCGTGTACGCGGGGCTCTGGGGCAGCAATATCGACTTTGGCGAGAACGGGTATGGCGCCCCTGAGGATGAAGACTACGTCGCACCTGTGGACCTGAACGTCGAGTTGGATCTCTATCTCGGTTACGCGAACTCTTTTACCGAAGACCTGGGCTACGACGTTGGCGTGACCTACTACAAGTACCTGGGTGACGATGACAATGGCGAGAACGATTTTGATTACGCCGAGGCCTATGCCGGGCTCGACTACAAGATCCTCTCGACCAAGGTCTGGTACGCCTGGGACTACGGCAATTCAGGCGAAAGCGCCTGGTACGTCGAGGGCAATGTCGCCATTCCCCTGCCGGCGGAATTCGGGCTTGAGCTGCATGCCGGATACAACGGCGGCGACTACTGGGAAGAGCCGGACTTCAGCGGCGGCGACGAGTACTACGACTACTCCGTTGGGGTCACACGTTCACTCGGACGCTTCGACTTTGCCGTGAAGTACATCGACGGCAGCGATCTCAAGGAGTATGACTGCTCCAAGGGCATCGGCTGCATCGATGACGTCTTCTCGTCGGAGAGCAAGGTCTTCGCCAGCGTGTCCACCACCTTCCCCTGGGAAGACGCCGAGTAGGCTAATCAGGCCAGCCCGGGTGCGCGGCGCAGTCTGGCGCGCGCCCGGGCTACTTGTCTGACTTGGCCAGCTGCATCTCCAGCGCCAGCCGGCGCTCCTGCCGGCGCATGTAGAGCGCGGACAACACCACGCCGAGACCGACGATCGATACCATGATCGTGGCCAGCGCGTTGATGTCCGGACTGACGCCAAGCCGCACCTTGGAGAACACCACCATCGGCAACGTGGTGGAGCCTGGTCCTGCCACGAACTGGGAGATGACGAGGTCGTCCCAGGAGAGCGTAAAGGCCAGCAGCCAGCCGGACAGGATGGCCGGCAGGATCAGCGGCAGGGTAATCCTGAAGAAGACCTTGGCGGGACGCGCCCCGAGATCCAGCGCTGCCTCCTCGAGCGAGTCATCGAAACTGGCCAGGCGGGACTGCACCACCACCGTGACGTAGGCCATCGCGAAGGTGATGTGGGCTATCGCGATCGTGGCGAACCCGCGTCCTTTCGGCCAGCCGATCAGTTGTTCCAGGAACACGAACAGCAGCAGCAGGGAGAGCCCCGTGATCACCTCGGGCATCACCAGCGGAGCGGTGGTCATGCCCGACAACAGGGTCCGGCCCTTGAAGGGGCCGAAGCGCGCCAGCACGAGGCCCGCGAGCGTTCCAAGGATTACGGCTCCGGTGGCGGTCACTGCCGCCACCTGTATGGACAGCCAGGCCGCGCTCAGGATCTGGTCGTTGCTGAGCAGTTCCCTGTACCACTTGAGCGTGGGGGAGTCGTCGGTATCCCAGACGGTGACCAGGCGGGAATTGTTGAAGGAGTACACGACCATGGAAAGGATCGGCACGTAGAGAAAGGCGAAGCCGAGGAACAGCGCGAGACGGCGGAACCAGGTCTGCTTGCTCACTTCTTTGCTCCGGCCAGTTCCCGGTTCTGGAAGCGCTGAAACAGCACTATCGGCACGACCAGCAGCAGAAGCATGGCGATCGACACCGCGCTCGCCACCGGCCAGTCCCGGTTGGAGAAGAACTCGTCCGAGAGCACGCGGCCAATCATCAGCTGATCCGAGCGCCCCAGCAGCGACGGAATGACGTACTCACCCACCGCCGGAATGAACACCAGCAGCGATCCGGCAATCATTCCGGGCAGCGACAGGGGCAAGGTGATGCGAAGGAAGGACTTGATCGGGCCGGCACCGAGGTCGGCGGCCGCCTCCAGCAACGTCAGATCGTGCTTCTCCAGGTTGGAGTACAGCGGCAGGATCATGAACGGCAGGTAGGAGTAGACGATGCCGATGTACACGGAAAAGTCGGTGTACATCATCGTGAACGGCCCCAGCCCGAACAGGCCCAGCGCCTGGTTGATCAGGCCGTCCGTCTTGAGCAGGCCCACCCACGCATAGACCCGAAGCAGGAACGATGTCCAGAAGGGCAGGATGATCAGCATCAGCCAGATACTGCGCATCGTCTGCGTTGCGCGCGCGATCGCGTAGGCCATCGGATACCCGATGAGCAGGCAGAACAGGGTGGAAAAGGCCGCCACCTTGACCGAGTACAGGTAGGAATTGACGTACAGCTGGTCCGACAGCAGGTATGCGTAGTTGCCGAAATTGAGATTCAGCGTGTACACCACGTCACTGACCTTCTCGATCAGCGGGGCGAATGGCGGCATCGCCAGCCTGACCGTGGAAAAGGACAGCTTCAGGACGATGATGAAGGGGACGGCGAAGAACAGGAACAGCCAGAGGTAGGGCAGGCCGATGACCAGGCGCTGTCCGGCCCAGTGCTTGCGCACGTATTGCGACCAGCGCGGCGGCCCGTAGCGGTAGAGCAGCGAGAAGATGAGGCCAAGACGGCCCGCCCCCCAGCCGTCGATCGGCGGCTTTTGTGGCTGTCGCACCTGTGAGTGGGCCATGAGGATCGTGCGCCCGGGTCCGCCTACTGGGGGAGTATCACCGGGCTCGACGCATCCCAGGACAGCCACACGGTCTCGTCCCAGGAAAGACGCCGGTTGATCTGCCGGACGGTGTTGGGCAGCGTGACCCGCACCATCTTGCCGCTGTCGATCTGCACCAGGTAGACGGACAGGTCTCCCATGTAGGCAATATCGCGAACCACGCCTTTGGCCCGGTTCTCTTCGGACGAAGGCTCCTGGCGCGAGATCTCGATCTTTTCCGGGCGAATCGCAGCCCACACCGATGCACCGGGGGCCGAACTGATGCCGTGATCCACGTAGATGGTGGAAGCCAGTTCCGGCGCCTGGATGCGGACGTAATTGGGCTCATCCTCGATCAGGCGTCCCTCGAACATGTTGACCGACCCGATGAAATCGGCCACGAACTTGGACGTTGGATATTCGTAGATCTCGGTCGGGCTGCCTACCTGCACGATCTCGCCGCGGTCCATCACGCCAATGCGTGTGGCCAGCGTCATGGCTTCCTCCTGATCGTGGGTTACCACGACAAAGGTAACGCCCAGCTTCTCCTGCAGGTTGATCAGCTCGAACTGGGTTGCCTGACGCAATTTCTTGTCCAGCGCACCGAGTGGTTCATCCAGCAGCAGCAGCTTGGGCCGTTTGACGAGCGAGCGGGCGAGAGCTACCCGCTGGCGTTGACCGCCGGAAAGCTGGTGCGGCTTGCGGCGGGCCAGCTCCCGGAGCTTGACGATATCGAGCATGTCGGCAACCCGCTGGTCGATCTCCTTGCGCGGGAGCTTCTCCTGCTCGAGCCCGAAGGCCACGTTCTTCTCCACCGTCATGTGGGGAAACAGTGCGTAGGACTGGAACATCATGTTCACGGGGCGCTCGTATGGCAGGGTGTCTGCCATGTCCTGGCCGTCAATGAAGATGCGTCCGGACGACGGTGCCTCGAAACCGGCCAGCATGCGCAGGAGCGTAGTCTTGCCGCAGCCCGAGCCGCCAAGGAGGCAGAAGATCTCGCCCTTGAAGATGGACAGCGAGACGTTATCGACGGCGACGAAATCGCCGAAGCGCTTCGTCACGTTCTCAAGACGAACGTACTCGTTGGCCTTGTTGATCGTCCGCTGTGGTCCGCCCTCGCCCTGCTGTTCGGACATGGGTGCCGGGCCCTATTGTCCGGTCTTGAAGCGGGTCCAGCTGCGGGTCAACAGACGGGTGAATTCCGAGGTTTCAGCCAGGTCGGGTACCAGCTTGGCCTTGACCTCGGCTGTCGGGTAAATGCCCGGGTCGTTCCGTACCTCTTCGCTGACCAGGCTGTACGACGCTGCATTACTGTTGGCGAAGTTGACGTAGTTGGAGTTCTTCGCTGCCACGTCGGGCCGCATCAGGTAGTCGATGAACAAGGTAGGCATTCTTCACGTGCTTGGCGTCTGCCGGAATGGCCAGCATGTCGAAGAACATTACTGCGCCTTCTTTCGGAATGGCGTACTTGATCGTGATGCCGTTGCCGGCCTCGTCGGCGCGGTCCCTGGCCTGCAATACGTCGCCGCTCCAGCCGAGCGCCAGGCAAATCTCGCCGTTGGCCAGGTCTTCAATGTACTTCGAGGAGTTGATGTACTTGATGAATGGCCGGATGGTCGTCAGGACCTTTTCCGCGGCTGCGAGGTCATCGGGATTCTCGCTGTTGGCTTCCTTGCCGAGATAGATGAGCACGGTGCCGACGACTTCCGAGGGGGCGTCGAGTATCGAAACGCCGCAGTCCTTGAATTTTGCGACGACCTTCGGATCGTAGAACATCGCAAAGCTGTCGATCGGGGCATCAGGCATGGCCGCCTTGATCTTGTCGACGTTGTAGCCGACGCCGGAGGTACCCCAGAGGTAGTTCACGGAGTGTTCGTTGCCAGGATCGTGGAGCGCAACCCGCTGGGTGATCTCGGGATCCATGTTTTTCAGGTTGGGAAGGCGCGCCGGGTCCAGCTTCTGGAATACGCCGGCCTTGATCTGCCGCTCCAGAAATGAGGCCGACGGCACGACGATGTCGTAGCCCGTGCTGCCGGCGAGCAGCTTGGTCTCGAGGACCTCGTTGGAGTCGAAGACGTCGTACTGGACCTTGATGCCCGTTTCCCTGGTGAAGTCCTCGATCACTGATTCATCGATGTAGTCGGACCAGTTATAGACGTTGAGCACCAGCTCCGCATCGGTATCGAGAGCGGCGGATGCCGCTGCCGGGCCGCCGGTGGTGTCGCCGGCGGCTCTGCAGGCTTCTGGCCGCAGGACGCTATCAGCAGTGCGAGGGCAGCCGTTGTCAGGCCCTTCGCGAGAAGGCGCCGGACGTAGCATCGACTGACCAGGGAAATTCACGGATACCGGTGGCGTCATGGTTGTTCTCCCGGATGGCAACTGCAGGACAGACCTTGTGCTAGCCCTTATATACCAGCTCTGGCGACCTGAGAAGGCGGGAGAGGCGAGGAGGCCGGCAGGGGAGAAGCGGCGGAGGCCGCCTCTCCCCTGTGGGATCAGATTCTTGAGGCGTAAATGCCCCAGAGCTTGGCGACGGGGGCGGCGTCCTCACCCTTGACCTGGGCGAAGGCCTTGCGGGCTTCTGCGCCGTTCTTGAGCTGAACCTGGCAGCGGCCAACCAGCATCCAGGCCTCGTCCGGGTCAGCGCCCTTCTGAATGGCGCGTTTGCCCGCTGCCACCGCCTTGTCGACATGGCCGTAGCTCAGCAGGACCTCACCCAGCAGCACTTCATCCCGGCCCGCTTTCGAGGACGTGGCTGTCTGGGTGATCTGGCTTAGTGACGCCTGCTGGGCGGCAGCTCTTCTTGCGCGCGTCAGCCAGGATGCGCTGGCTGCGGGCTTCTTCCTTGGGGCCAAACGCCTTGTTGGTGTAGCCGCGCTCCATGATGGTGACGGCTTCCGCGGGCAGTCCCGACTGGATCGCGACAATCGCCGCTTCGGTATAGATATCGGGCTTGTCCATCAGGTCCAGCTCGCCCATCAGCCTGTAGACGTTCAGAGCGGTCCGGTCGTCGCCCGATGCCTGACGGCGGAGCTCGCTGGACAGCAGCCGCCAGTTGTCCTGGGTCGGGTAGAGTCGCACCAGCGTCTGGGTCGTGTCGTTGACGCCCTTGGCGTTACCCAGGTTGCCGTAGGATTTCAGCAGGATCCGCAGCCAGTTTTCCTCCGGTTTCCCGGCCACGCGAATGGCGTTCTGAACGGAGGTCACGGCAGCCTTGTCGTTGCCGGACATCTGGTAGGCCTGGCCAAGCATGGCCTGCATGGCCGCATCGCGTCCGCCCGTCGCCTTGAGGTAACGCGTGGAATAGTCGATGACCTTCTCGAGATTGCGCGGCGACTGGAAATTGAGCTGCGCGAGCTGCTTCAGGCGGTCGTTGACCTTGCCGGCAGGCAACTGGCCGGATTCCAGGCTGCGCTCGTAGGCGGTCGCTGCGGCCGCGTAGTTGCGCTGCTTGAGGTAGATGAAGCCATAGGTCTCATTGACCTTGAGCTGCTCCAGTGCGGACTTGCCGGCCACCGCGTCGGCGGTCTTGACGCTGGCCAGCGCCTGTGAGTACTGGCCTTTATTGGCGGCCGCGATCGCGGCCTCCAGCGGGTCACCGACCTTCTTGCTGACCGAGTCCGCGGCAAGCGCGGAGGTTGGCAGCAGCAGGGTACCGGTGGCCAGGCTGGTGCCCATGGCCAGCGAAATGATGAGCAGGAAATTCTTCAGCATGTCCGACTGTCCTTGATACAACTACAGCTGGCCCGCATGGATCGACCAGAGCTGCGCCAGCTGGGCAAACTCCGGACCCTTGACCGTGTCGAAGGCTTTGACCGCATCAGCGCCGTTACCGGTGAGGATATAGGCTCTGCCGAGTGACAGGTTGGCCTCATCCGCATCCTTGACGCTGCCTTTAGCAATGCCGCGCTGGATCGCCTCGAGGCCCTTCGCCGGCTGGCCGTAGCTCAGGAAGGCTTCTCCAAGCCGTACATCTGCCTCGCCAGCCTTCGCGGCGAGTGCCTCTTTTTCAAACTGGGCCAGAGTCTTCTCGTCTGCCGTCGCCAGGCGCTGCGCTTCAGCACGCAGGGCTTCGCTCTTGGCCTTGTCACCGCTGGATTCAAGGATACCTGTTGCGTAGCCCTTTTCCATGAACTTGAGTGCTTCGCCCGGCGAGCCCCGCTGGATGGCCACGGTGGCAGCTTCTGTAAAATCGGCGGCCTGATCCATCGCATCGACCTGGTACATCAGCCGAAAGACCTGCAGGATCTGCCGGTCTTTGTTGGCTGCCTGGGCGAGCTGTGCCTGCATCAGGGTCACCCAGTGAGCTTTCTGGGGGTAGTAGCGCACCAGATCTATGGTCGTTTCGAGAGTGCCCGGATTATTCTTCAGCTTCGAGTACGAACTCTGCAGCACCAGCAGCCAATTCTCCTCCGGCTTCTGCCCGGCGGCCTTCGTCAATGAGACCGCTTCCTTCATGTAGTTCGCAGCTTCGCTGATGTTGTCGCTGAAGTAGGCTGCCTGGCCGACCAGGCCGAGCATCAACGGATCCCGGGTGCCCGTCGCCTCGAGCCAGCGCTTGCCGTACTCGCCGGACTTGTTGAGATCGCGGGGATCGGTCTGCAGAAAGAGCTGCGACAGCAGTCGTAGCCGGTCGTTGACCTGTTCAGGAGGCAGCAATCCGGATTGCAGGCCCGCCTCAAAGCCCTTGGCGGCTGGATCATATTTTCGCTGCTTCAGCGCAATGAAAGCACCGAGTTCGTCGATCTGGAACTGCTCGACTTCCGTCTTTTCACCGACCGCCTCGGCCTTCTGCATCTCGACTTCCGCCTCTGCGTACTTCTCGGCTTTGGCCAATTCGTTCGCGGCCTGCAGTGGCTTGAGGATCTTGGGATTGATCTTGGGTGCTGCCTCCCGCTTGGCCGCCTGCGCCGCGGGAATCTGGACTGGCAGCGTCGCAATGCCGGCAAGCAGCGAAACTGCGAGCAGCCATGCCGTACGTCTTGATATTTCCATGCTCAATTCTCCGCGTGGTCCGTAATCGGCAGGCAACAAATCCGTGTCAACCGGATGTTCCGCCGACCGACTGAATATGCCCTGAATACTGCCCGGGAAGAACCTGGCCCTGGCGTACGGCGCCCGACTTGCAGTGGTGGTCCGCGCGTCGCCGCGCGAAGCCCGTTACTCGAACTGCTCGTCGCCGATCAACCCCATCTTCTCGATGCGGTTGCGCTGGGCGCTGGCCATGACCTGGGCAACGGTATCGTACTTGGCCCGGGCATCCGGCCGGATGGCCACCTGGGGCTGCGGTACTTCTTCCGCCGTTCTCTTGAAGTAACGCTCGAGGGTGGCGAAATCGGGTACCGGGGTGTCGCCCCAGATAACTGTGCCGTCGTAGTCGATTGTGATCGTGATCAGTACGGGCTCAGTTTCTGGCGGGATATCGAGTGGCGGTGGCATGTCGAGCTTCACCGCGTGGGTCATGATCGGAAGGGTGACGATCAGCATGACGATGAGCACGAGCATCACGTCGATCAATGGCGTGGTGTTCATTTCCATCATCGGGGCGCCTTCGCCGCCGCCGGAGCCTACTGACATTCCCATCGTTCCGTCCTTTGACCTGCCGTCTGATTGACCGGAGTGACGCGCGACCCTAGCGGGGGCCGCCACGATTCGGCTCGGATATGAAGCCGACCTTCTGGATGCCGCCCTTGCGCAACTGGAGAATCACCCGGCCCACATGCTCGTAACGCACGTTGCGGTCGCCACGGACGTGGATTTCCGGCTGCGGCACCGTAACGGCAGCCGACACGGATCAGGTCGGCCAGCGCCTGCGGGTTGGGAACCCGGGATTCCTTCCAGTAGATGTTGCCGCGCTCGTCGACGGCCACGGTGATGTTTTCCGGTTTGGTCACCGTGGCGATGTTGGTTGCCTTCGGCAGATCGAGCTTCACCGTCTTGGTGATCACGGGAATCGTGATCAGGAAGATGATGAGCATCACGAGCATGACGTCCACCAGCGGGGTGGTATTGATGGCGGAGAGCACCTCGTCTTCGCCATCGCCCTCTGTCTGAATATTCATGCCCATGATGCTGCTCCAGCTGATCCCGCGGTATTACTTCTTGCGGGCCGGCTTGCTGACGCCGCCGCCGCTGATCAGGGTCGCGTGGAGGTCGTTCGTGAAGTAGCGGAACTGGTCCATGATGGCCTTGTTCCGGCGGAGCAGCCAGTTGTAGCCGAGCACCGCGGGCACGGCGACCGCCAGACCGATGGCAGTCATGATCAACGCCTCACCGACGGGGCCAGCCACCTTGTCGATACTGGCCTGGCCGGCGACGCCGATGGCGATCAGGGCGTGATAGATGCCCCACACCGTACCGAACAGACCGACGAACGGAGCAGTGGAGCCCACCGAAGCCAGGAACGACAGGCCACGCTGGAGGTCGTTATTCATGCGGTCGATGTTCTGCTGCAGCTTGACCGCTGATCCACTCGGCCAGCGGAACCTGCTGTGTGATCTTGCCTTCATGGTGATCGCTGGCCTTGAGGCCGCTCTCGACCATCGCACGGAAGACATTGCCCTTGCCCGTGAGCTTCTGCAGACCCTCGTTCAGCGAATTGCCGGTCCAGAAGTCCCGACCGGCTTCCTTCGCCTGACGGAGAAGGCGCGCCTGCTCCCAGAGCTTGGTGAAAATGATGAACCAGGAGTACAGGGACATCAGCACCAGGATGATCAGCGTGCCGCGGGCAACGAAATCGCCCTGGGCCCACAAGGCCGCCAGTCCGTAGGGGTTCGCCGCCTCATCGGGCGCCAGCCCGGTGTCGAGTGACGCGTCCTCCACTGGCGCAAGGTCGAGCAGACCCGCGTCTCCGCCCATGTCCCCGCCCACGTCGCCGGGGGCTGCACCATCCACGGGCGCCGCGTTCGGGTCCAATGCGCTGTCCACTGGAACCGTACCTTCGGGAATGGATACCTCCATGCCCGCGTCCGTGTTCTGTGCCAGCTGAATGTTCTCGCCTGCCATAGCTCGCCTACCTTAAGTGTTGTCCCCGGGGGCCCGGGCTGAAAAAACTAACCCTCGATCTTGAACGTAACCTTGACCGAGTGCCATACCGTCACTGGTGCATGTGACCATGGTCATGCCGCTGCCGGGGCTGGAGATGCGCATGCCCTCGAGCCTGAGCCGTTTATGAATGGACCTGCCGGCAAGGTCCGCCATCGCGGTTCTCTCTTCGCCCGGCGCAAGAGGAATGGCGCCAAAATCAAAACTGGCAACAGAACCGCCCACATCGTTGACCACTGCAACCGGCGCATCCACGGTGAGCTCGACCGGCATCCGATTGACGATCGTTACCTGGACTATGCCGCTCTCGATATCCACGGACTCCACTTTGGGGATCTCCCCGGTGCCGGGGGGAAGGTCGAGATGGGAAACAGGCGGAATGATGGTCGTCTGGCCGGGAGTGAACCCGGGGATCTCCAAATTCAATGAGGCCGAGCCTGTCGACACGGAGAATGTTCCGAGCGGGACATCAAAGCCTGCTGCGATTGGATCAAGAGAAATGCAATCTCCGACGAGTGTCGGATCAGCCACCGCCGAGGTCTTGAGCAAGAGTTGTGTCCCGCCGGGCGCAACCTGCAGGAGCGATGTGTCTTTGGCGACGAGTTCCTCAAGTGTGTAGGTGCGGTCCGTCAGCGGCGCTGCCAGATTCACATCCCACGTAGGCATCACCGGTTCCATCGGCTTGTTCACGCAATCAAATGCTCCGAACGCCAGAATGAGCGCGCAGATTCGTACCAGCGTTGTCTTCTGCAGGTGGCTGTCCATGATGTGTCCCGTGTGCGACATTCGGTTTCCAGTGTTTGTACACTGGCGCCTTGTGGTACAAAGGCGGTGCCATCCATCTGCCGGATGTGGCCGGGCGCATAGGGGATACCAACCTCATAAAACAGCAGGAGTTACGGCGATGGAAATGGGGAGCGGTTATCGATGAAGAGAGAGAGGTGACATGGGTGAGAGGAACGATTCTACAAAAAAATGAAGGAGTGCTCTTGCGGGCACTCCTTCCGATGGACTATCAGGTGCGATCAGTGCACTTTTTCGTCGGGCATCATCTGCTGGAATCCCAGGCCGCCGGGGCCTTCGCCGTGGATCTTGATTTCCCCGAACTTCATCTCATATTTATTGATGTTGTCATCCAGGGCGCGCAGGAGAAGTTTTGCGTGCTGCGTGGTCATGATAATGCGGGCGTGCACCTTTGCCTTGGGAACACCGGGAAGCACACGGGTGAAATCGATGACGAACTCCGCGGGTGAATGGGTGATGATCGCCAGATTGGAATAGACTCCTTCGCCCTCTTTCTCACCGAGTTCGATATTGATCTGCTGTCCTGCCTGTGCGGGTTCCGTCATAAACAGCCTCCTTGAAAAAAAAAGCCCTGCCCCGGGGGGCAGGGCCGACGCCTGTGTGAACGGCTACTTTCCTTTTGTAAGCCTGTCATATGTTTCGAAGGCAGCCTTGGACTTTTCTACCATGTTGAGATTGGCGTACAGTTTGCCGAGTTGCTGCCAGAGAACAACGTCGTCAGCGCGCAGGAGCGCGGCCTGCTCGAGATACGGAAGGGCATCCTTGAAGCGCTCTTTATACGTGAGGTCCGCCTTGACATCCTTTCCCTTGTTCTGTGCGCGTTCCGCGTCCGCCTTCTTGTCCGATTCCGCCTTCATCGTAACGCCCCAGTTCAGGTACGCGACACCGAGATTGTAAATCGCATCGGTGTACTTCGGATCGATCTCGATTGCTTTCTTAAACTGTTCGATACTCTCCGGATAGCTCTCCTGCTTGAGCAGGAATACGCCGTAGGCGTACCGGAAGACTTTGTTTGTCGGGTCTTTTTGGACTGCGGTCTTCGTCAGCGACATCGCTTTTTCGGTGTTCTTTGTCCGTTCATACACGTCGATCAGATTCGTGATATTATCTGCGTTCGAGGGATTCGCTTCATAGGCCCGTTCAAACCCTTTGGTTGCCTTCGCGAACGCTGCATCAGCACCGGTTTCGTCCTTTGCGCGGCTTCTTTCGAGTCCTTGACTGTAGTAGATCTGTCCCAGGAGTCGCGCTGCATCCTCAAAATCCGGCTTTTTGGCAATTGCCACATCCAGGTCCGCAAGAGCCTTTCCATACTCCTCTTTCGAGTAGTAGGTGAGCCCGCGCACGTAGTATGTGCCGGAGCTATCGGGGACGAGCGTGATGGCCGTATTGAAGCGGTCGAGGGCCTTGTCGTAGTACACGGCGCTGTCGCGCCCCTTATTGTACAACCCGACCCCCTCATTGTACATCATGGCCCACACTGCCAGACGGTTGCGGCCAATTTCCGACTTGTGGACGTCCGAAACTTCGAGGGCACGCGTGTAGGCCTCGTTCATCTCGCTGTACTTCTTCATTTCGAGCCGGACCTGACCCAGAAGGAACCAGGCCTCGTCATTGCTGGGATTCTTTGTGACCTCTTTCGAGAGGCTCTGTTCGGCCTTATCCCACTGTTTTTGCTGCATATACAGTTTGGCACTCGTGGTTTCCGCTGAGCCGCATTGGAAACCGGTCGTCGCAAAATAGAACACCGCGAGCCCAAGGAGGCCGACGGGGAGGGTGCGTTTCATGGATGCTCCTGCGTAAAGGGTAAAGGGAAGAACGATCGTATCAATGTAGAAAAACGACACGGAAAAATCAACAGAAATTCAGAAGTTGATCCGGAGAACCGGTGCAAAGACCAGGTAGTTGTCGTAGTGCCAGGACGGCAACCGCCCTGCCCGGAATGCTTTGAAGTACTGCACCTCCACTCCGATGATGTTGCTCACCATCACCGTTGGTTTCACCACAAAGAAGCCATAGCCGTCCGTCAGACTGTAATGGATCCCGGTCCGGATATCATACTGGACCACGCCGCCATCGTCGGCCACCCCCAGCTCCAGCAAGGCGAGGACATTGCCCACGGGAGGCTCAATGCGGGATGCCCGGTTGTCGTTCAGGGCGTCCCGCGTCAGGTGGTGCATGTCGTGCCAGGCGAAACCGGCCCCGCAATTGAATATCCCCAGACGCTTCACTTCCGCGAAGAACGTGGCGGAGTTCCTCACAGAATAGAACTCCTCCGGGAGTCTCGGCGAAAAGCGTTCTTTGTGCTCAATGGCGACGCAGAGCTCGAGGGTCAACTGCACGAACCCTGCGGTGTCGATTCCCAGAAAGGGCACCTCTGTCCAGGGTGCATACTTCGTGCTGAGAAACACCGCTGTCCCGGACCCCTGCAGTTTCCGTGGCTTGAAAAAGGAGTTCGGTGACGGTGGGGAGCCGTAGGGCACGGAGAAATTCATGGGCTCTTCGATGCCAACCCGGATCGCGTACAGATCGTAGCCGGGATCACGAACGGCCGAAGGGCGGTCGATGAAGCGGAACGCCAGACCGCCGACCATCGTTCCTCTGAACCAGAACGGCAGGTCGAGTGCATCATTCCCGAGACGGCCGAACACAGACACCGCAGCGTAGGAAGCGGCTGCACTGGGCTGGGTGGACCAGAGTTGAAACGACGGCCGGAGCGGGTGAATGGTGAGATCCGTGGTCCGCGCAAGATCTTTTTCAAAGTCATCCTTCCCCGTCCCCCGATACCCCTTCACGCTTCCATAGAGCTGATCACCCAGAAGCGATCGGACGAACACATAGTCATCGAAGCGTGCCGTGTCCCTGCCCGACCCGTCAGGAAAGGAGAGGAGAAGCGTCTGGATCTCGTCGTCATCAATGCGCTTCCGGCACACGACCTCCACTTCGTCAGCGGCCAGCGGAACGGCAGCGATCTGCGCTTCGGGGATCCTGGAAGAGTTGTGTACCTGATACAGGATCTCGCGAATGACCCGGAGGTCGGTGACTGACCACTCTTCCGCGGGGAACATTCCCGTTTCACGCCGGACCAGTTGCGTGTAGACGCTGTCGAGACGGCCCCTCCTGTCCTCACCCTTCCCCTCGGCCGGGATCAGAGCGCTGAGAACAATCACTGCAACGAAGAGAATTTTCATCGGAGACCTCTAGAAATTCTTATCGAACCCGAATCGGTAACGCACCTGCACGAGGTGCGCGTGATCTGTCTCCCATTCCCGCAACGATCGGCCGACAGGTCTGGGCATCAGGACGGCTTCGAGCCGGATTTCGTGGGGTCCGGTCTCAAACACCTTGAACCAGGGTGTAAATGTGAGGCGATTGTCAAACATCCGGATCCCCGCACCGAATCGGGCGCGGTTCGACACGTGAGTATACTGCAGCTCGAGCAGCGGCTGCACCTGACTCATGCCTCTCAGCTTGAGGTCCCCCGACACGTCGCCACCCGCGTCATACGACACCCGCCGCACGTCGTAGGTCCCCGCCCCCACATCGAATCGGAATCTGTTGAACATCGTCCGATCGATATTCCAGAAGTACGCCAGCGAGGCTTCCCACTGACGCATCGTGAAATATG
Source organism: uncultured Bacteroidota bacterium (assembly GCA_963714855.1). Taxonomy (GTDB): domain Bacteria; phylum Bacteroidota; class Ignavibacteria; order UBA10030; family UBA6906; genus JAGDMK01. The sequence continues at coordinate 18,493 of CAVQPT010000005.1, forward strand.
CCTCGCGCACGCTGTTCCGGTCCTCCGTCACAAACGGGCGTTCATAATCTTTGCCGCCCCCGGAGTATCGGAAGTTGAGGAACGGCACCCGGTGATAGGCCGACCCGGTCGACACTTCAATTGTCGCACCGGGTGTCGTGTTCAACAACGGCCGGTCCAAACTCATCACAGGAGACGCGGAGGCAAGCCGCCATCGATCAATGAGCCCGGCGGTGTTTACAGGCGACCGTCCGAGGATCTTCAAGTCGAGGAAGAAGCTCGAATCCACGAGGGATCCACGCGCATCATTGAAAAAGACCAGAAACCGTAACCCCCAGTACAGAGAAGGCGATTGAAACGAGACGAGGTTCAGGACCCGGTCGCCAAATCCCATTTCGAAGCCGAACCCGTGAATGCCTATTGATTCCGATCCCGCATAGAGACGTTTGTGGCTCAGGGCGAGGGTCGAAAATGTGGCTTCAAGCGTCAGCGGTCGGTCGTCCCGGTCCAGGTCCGCAAACGGATGGTTTCCGTTGACACGGGCATAGCGAATGTAGTCGCGGTTGCTCTCGGCACTCAGGTAGTCCGGACGCCGGGGAATGGGCCCATTGGTGGCCGGGCGCAGTGGCCTCACCTTTCCCCGCCGTTCCAGGTCTTCCACAAGCTCCCGGAGCGCAGCAGTGCGCGACCATCCATTGTGGAGCGCCTGCTCCCCGTCGACAGTTTCCATCGCAAGCAGATCATCGAGATTGAGCTCGACCACCTGCACGGTTTCTTCGGTGGTGTCCGGTCCTGCACCGGCGCCTCCCGCATCCATTCCCTGAAACGAGATCCGCCGGGTCGACCGGTCCATGATGGTACCGGTGATCCGCATGACCTGCATCCCCATCGATGCTGTTTCCGGGAGGTAGAGCAGGCGGTAGCGGTAGGTGAGTGTTCTCGCCCCCGTTTTTCCCCCGGTCGCGACATCACGGCGAATCATGAGCCGGCGGTCGCCCACCCCGACAAGGGTGTCCCCTTTCAGCGGACCCATATCCTCATATGAGAGGTCGTCGGTCTCGTAGAGATTCGTATGTCGGGGATCAATCGTGATCGTGTTTCTGATGAGGTCGAACAGCTGTCGCTCGCTCACCTTTGTGCGCCGGGCCTCGCCGGCGGGGTCATCACCGGCAGGGCCGTTGCCCGCAAGCAGGAGGGCAACAATCAGTCCCGTGAAGGCATGCATGAGAATCGTCCTCTCCCCATATTAGTAGCGTGATGAAAAGATACGCGATTTGAAGGTTCGCAACGTGATGCGTCCGAATTCATCCTGGACCCGCAGTCGCAGGGTCACTTCCACGGGTGCATCGGGCGGACAGCGTTCGAGAAAGAGCTCCACAGGCTGGAGCTCGATGACATGCCAGAGCCCGTCGCGTTCCGTTTGCACCCGGGTGGACCGGGTCGGATCGGGCGGGAGAAAGCCCGGAGGGTCCGACGTCGCCTCGACCCGGGAGATTCCGGCAGGAAGCAGATAGAGGCCTTCGTAGAACGGCCCGCTGACCGCAAAGCGGAACTGCAGAGGGTTCAGAAATGCCGACGACTGATGCATGTCGAGGGCCGGAGGCGTTCCAGCGCTTCGAAGCGCTTCGTATTGGCTCGAGTCGTACCAGAGCGACACCAGCTCGCGTTGCGCCGGGACTTCGACACGGACACTCCAAATGCTTTCTCGCCGCTCCGACCCGGACGAATCGGTGAAGATGAACGGCGATCCGCGGTAGTATCCGCGCAGTTGAAACTCCCCCATCCCGCTCAGCCTCGCACGCCAGAGCGGCTCAATCGGAATCACCGACCCCTCGCCTCGGAGCACCACTTCTCCATCGTGCACCACCTCATACGAGTATGCGCGCTGGTCCATGTGCCCGGCGGCGAATGAAAACAGGGCATTCTCTCCGTAGTAATAGACGGAATCAGGAGGCGCTGCCACAACGGGCCAGTGGGCATCCACCCCCCAGTAGAATCCGTACCGGTGACGCGCACCGTCATTCGACCCGAGCCCATCAATCTTCCTGAGAATGGCAAAAGATCCGGCCGAATCGAGACGGTAGGAGGTAACAGCGATGCGAGATTGTCCGCGGCCGCTCACCTCTGCTGACCCGCTGCCGAGGCGCCGGCTGAATCCCCGATCGTAGACATCAATGCTGACACGGGGGTTATGCCACGTCGCAACGGACGTCGTCTCCGTCACTGTTTCGCCGACAAGAACCCGTCGTTCGCCGAGCTTCTGCGGAATGAAGTCCACCCCCAGACGACGTGCGAGATCCTGGCCCGGCGCAGGTGATACCACCGCACAGAGCACCGTCATAGCTCCCAGAAGAATCCCTCCGGGAAAGTGCAATCTGGTTGTTTTCATGTCGTTCTCGTGTAGTGGAAACCGGAGCAGCCTATTGCTTGTACGGTCCCTGCCCGCAATATTCACAGGGTGGAAGTTTCCGGCCACCCGACCGGACAACGACCGTGAATGGCACGGCGCGGGCTGTCCGCACCGTCAGATCTGTGCCCAGACGCCGGCGGAGTTTTGCCTGCACGCTGTCCCGAACCAGATCGGGGTAATAGGCGGGAATAGACCGTTTCACTTCACAGACCGCCGTGAATCGGTATGACCCCTCCCGCTCGAAGAGCGCATTGAACATGGCGTTTCCGGTGGCGACGTTTTTTGCCACGGCACCGCTCCACCCTCCTCCCGCGGGAAGCGAACCAATCGCTCTCCCTGCAGAATCAAGGACCGTGAACGTCACCTCTTCCCGTTCCTGCACCGACCAGAGTCCGACGGGCGAGAGCACGACGTGAGTGCTCTCGGCCTTCTGACCCAATGCTCGCTGCAGAGGCGTGGTGTACACAAACGCCGTGGTCAGCGGAGGAATATTCAGGTCAAGGGGTTGTCCGAATTCCTGCGCCAGGTTGTCCGAGAGCTGAAGCATCTCGTGCAGGTCGCGCAGGTGCTGGTCTGCCGCTTCATCCCGTTCGAGGATGAAGATGAGCAGCTCGAGGATCATCGCTACGTAGAAGATGAAGTACAGCGAGATTTTCATGACGGGCCCTTCCAGAATGAAGGAATCGAGACACGGCTGGTATGCCCCCGCACTCAGGGGCTGCCGTGACGTCAGGATTTCTGGCGGCGGATACGGACCTCCAGGGTCCGGTCGGCGGAGAGTTCCTGGCGTGCTTCACGGACTTCGTGTGTCAGCCCTTCGATTTCCTTCGTCGGCATGACGTGCGAAAAATCCACCCTGAGCTTTGCACTCTCTTCCGGTTTGTAGTAAATAAGGAGCCCGAGCAGTCCGATGATCGTGAATTCGAGCTCGAGAGGGAGGACGATAAAGAGCGGATCGGCTTTTCCGATGATCTGGAGTCCGCGCAACCCGATAAACAGAATAAGGATTCCCGCACCAAGGTAGGCGAAGCCCTGCACATTGTTCTCGTACTTGCGAACAATCTCTGCAACCATCCATTGCGAGAACCGGTTCTTGCCCGTGAAGTCTTCCACTTCCTTCTCCTCCAGGTTCTTCGTGTAGTCCAGATAATGCTGGCTCGCACTGTCGCCGAGATGCCATTCTCTGAGCATTCTGAGCGAACGCCCGAAGGAGGATCCCGGAGAGACTGCAATGATCAACCTGCCGACAGAACCGATCAGTCGTCCCTTTAACGGGAAGAATCGCTCAAGCCAGCCACCGGTGACACCGGTAAGGACCACCGCAGGAATAACGAACGTGAGGATTTTTTCCCAGGAGTCGCCCGCCCCGAGTCGGGGCCAGAGCCAGATCGTCACAACGACCGACCCGAACCATATCGCAACAAGGGAAACCGCTGCAAGGAGGTATTTCACAGCTTTCATGGACGTGTCCTTCTGTATGGTGACAGGTGAGTCTTTAGGTTCACGGGAGCGGATCGGACGGATTGAGAACACCGGAATGCCCCCCGGGGGGTCGGTCCCCCGTACGCATGCGGTCGGAGCGGCCGGGCTGTGTGCATGCCGTACCGGTCAGACGAGATCATCAGGTTGGGTATTGCGCCATGGTCGTAGCCGAAGCTACCAACGATAGGAAGACGCATCGCACCAGTGCGCACCCTGGGCACGACGCAGCCAGACATGTAGGCATCTTAGCAAACTCCGCTACCATTGTCAAGATACGCCCTCCCGCAATCCCGCCCGTGTGCATTATTGATTTTCGGGGTGCTATTTCGTATTGTTGTGTTTGAAGCACCATTTTAACGGACCCAGTCAGGAGACTTTCTTCATGCCCACCTACGCCAAGCTCACCCCCCCGACAAAAGGCGAAAAGATCACGATGGCCGGCGGAAAGCTCCGCGTACCCGACCATCCGGTGATTCCGTTCATCGAAGGAGACGGCACAGGCCCGGACATCTGGCGGGCGTCACAACTCGTCCTGGATGCCGCAGTCCAGAAAGCGTACGGCGGAAAACGGAGCATCGTGTGGTTCGAGGTCTTTGCCGGCGAGAAGGCAAATACGGTGTACGGAGAAAACACCTGGCTTCATGACGATACGCTTGTTGCCATCAGAGAGTACCTCGTCGGGATCAAAGGACCCCTCACAACTCCGGTCGGCGGCGGGATCCGGTCCATTAATGTCGCCCTCCGCCAGCTTCTGGACCTGTACGTCTGCCTGCGCCCGGTCAGGTATTTTGACGGCGTCCCCTCCCCGGTGCGCCACCCGGAACTCGTGGATATGGTTATTTTCCGAGAGAATACGGAAGACATATACGCGGGCATCGAGTGGAAAGCGGGAACCCCCGAAGCCCAGAAAGTGGTACGCTGGCTGCAGGAGGAAATGGGAGTCAAGAAGATCCGCTTCCCGGCGACCGCCAGCATCGGCGTAAAACCGGTCTCGGTGGAAGGAACGGAACGACTCGTCCGCGCGGCAATACAGTATGCCCTCGACCTCAAGCGCAAATCGGTGACCTTTGTCCACAAAGGGAATATCATGAAGTTCACCGAAGGAGCGTTTCGTGACTGGGGATATGAGCTCGCAAAACGGGAATTCGGCGACCGGACAGTCTCCTGGGACGATTGCGGCGGAAAGCCTCCCGCAGGCAAAATGCTGATCAAAGATGTCATCGCCGATGCGTTCCTCCAGCAGATCCTGACGCGCCCCGCAGAATATGACGTTATTGCCACGCTGAACCTCAACGGCGATTACATTTCGGATGCCCTCGCCGCAACGGTGGGTGGAATCGGGATCGCACCGGGGGGAAACATCAACTACGAAACCGGACACGCAGTGTTCGAAGCTACCCACGGGACAGCGCCAAAGTACGCAGGACAGGACAAGGTGAACCCTGGATCGCTCATTTTGAGCGGAGAGATGATGCTCCGGTATCTGGGATGGAATGAGGCCGCCGACTTGATCGTCACCGCGCTGGAGAAAACGATAGGCGCCAAGACCGTCACCTACGACTTCGCCCGGCTCATGGAAGGCGCAAAAGAAGTGAAGTGCTCCGCATTCGGAAAAGCCATCGTCGGGAGTATGTAGAGGGGACATATCCCTCCCTTCCGAAAGGGCCGGCGGAATAGCCGGCCCTTTCTTGTTTGTTCTCGCCATAGTGGGCAAAATGACCGTTTAGCAGCCAGTAAGACCGACGGCTAGAAGCCGAAGAATCTTGACTGAAAACGCCGAAATTCGTATATTTTTACTGTATAGGTAAGTAAGGGGTGCATCCCCGAGAGGCGTCACATGACTGAAAATCTTAGCGATCGAGAACGGACTGTCCTGCACTACGTTGTGCATGACTTTATTGAGACGGCCACGCCTGTCGGTTCGCGGTACATTTCCCGGCGGCATGAGGACGTTCTGGGACTGAGTTCAGCAACGATCCGGAATATCATGTCCGACCTCGAATACCTCGGGTATATCGGCCACCCCCATACATCGGCAGGCAGGGTTCCGACCGACCTCGGATACAGATTCTATCTCGACAGCCTGATGAAACTGGAGCGGCTGACCACGTCGGAACAGCAGGCGATCCGTGAAAACCTGGACCCGACACAGGACATGGAGAACCTGCTTCGTGAGACGTCGCGACTTCTGGGGAGAATCTCCCAGCAGCTTTGCATCGTCACTTCGCCCCAGTTGAGCAGCGGGGTGTTTGAACGGATCGAGCTCCTCCCGATTACCTCGAACCGGATCCTCGCGGTGATTTCGATCAAATCAGGACTCGTACGAACGATCATGATGGAGGTGGCCACCGAAGTCGCCCGTGAAAAGCTGGAGGATCTCAGCCGTTTTCTGAACGACCGGTTGTCCGGCCTCACACTCCAGCAGATCAGGGAATCGTTCGCGGAACGGGTGAAAGACGTACAACCCGAACAGTCCGGGTTGATTCGCCTCTTCATCGATTCCGTGGATAATCTGTTCCTCCCTCCCCGGCCCGAGAAGGTCCACATAGGGGGAGCAGAACAGATGCTGGAACAACCGGAATTCATGAACCCCAAAGAGTTCCGGAGCATTATCGAACTCATCAACAACGAAGAGACGATCATCCATGTCCTTCAGAAGACCGAAGCCCGGCAGCCTTCAACGCAGGTGAAGGTCGGCAGTGAAAACGAGGACGAAAAGCTGCGATCCTACAGTGTCATCACTACATCCTACGCACTCGGCGATGTCAGCGGCGGGGTGGCAGTCATCGGGCCCACCAGAATGAAATACAACCGGATGATTCCGCTGGTGGACTATGTGGCACAGACGATCTCGGCGATGCTGACACGAGGAACACATACTGATGGTTGAAGACGAAAGAAACGACACAACGCCTGAGTCATCCACCCCGCCAGCGGAAGAGAGCATCCAGGATACGCCGGCCGCGGAGCCGGCCGGAGGATCTGAGGCGCAGCTTCAGAAACAACTCGAAGAGGCTCAGAACCTCGCAGAGGGCTACCGCGACAAGCTGCTCCGGAAGGCCGCGGATTTCGAAAACTTCAAGCGGCGGACTGAAGCGGACTTTGCCGCTCTCGTCTCCAGCGCGAATGAAGGACTTCTCCTTTCCCTTCTCCCCATTCTGGACGACCTCGGACGGTCTCTGGCAGCCGAGAAAGAGAACCGAAATCCCGAGGCCTTTTCCGCCGGCATTGAGATGATCCGCACAAAATTTCTGAAGATCCTCGAACGATACGGTGTGGTCCGTTTCGAATCGGAGGGCAAGTCCTTTGATGTCGGCTATCATGACGCTCTCCTTCAGGTGCCACGCGACGACGTCGCCCCGCACACCGTCGTCCAGGAAGTAGATCCCGGCTATATGTTCCGTGACAAGGTACTGCGTCACGCAAAAGTCGTCGTCTCAACGACACCACCTGCTGCGGAGATGCCGAATGACGAAGCGTGACTTTTACGAAGTACTGGGCATCGCACGGGGCGCGTCGGCCGAGGAGATCAAGAAGGCCTACCGCAAGATGGCTCTCCAGTACCACCCGGACCGCAATCCGGGCAACAAAGAGGCGGAGGAAAAATTCAAGGAAGCCGCCGAGGCATATGAGGTCCTGAGCGATCCGCCCAAGAAACAACGGTATGACCAGTACGGTCATGAGGGAATTCGGGGGACGGATTTCCGGCCCTTCACGGATGTGAACGACATCTTCACGACGTTCGGCGACATCTTCGGTGGAGGGTTCGGCGGCTCGATCTTCGATGAAATGTTCGGTACGCAAACCCGTCAGAGGAGAAAAAGCGGTGCGTCGCCCGGCTCCGATCTCAAACTCCGGCTCCGCCTCACCCTGGAGGATATCGCCTCCGGCGTGGAAAAGAAACTGAAGGTCAAGCGGTGGAAACCCTGCGATACATGCCACGGGACCGGAGCAAAGGCAGGACATGCCATGACCACCTGCCCCGTCTGCAGCGGCGCAGGCGAGGTCCGACAGGTCTCGCGCTCCGTCTTCGGCCAGTTTGTCAATATCGCGACGTGCCAGAACTGCGAGGGTGATGGAAAAGTCATCAAGGAGCCGTGCATTACCTGCAAGGGGGATGGCCGGGTCCAGGGTGAATCGACGATCAAGGTCGCCATCCCGGCCGGCGTGTCCGAAGGGAATTATATCCCGCTGCGGGGGGAGGGAAACGTGGGCCGTCGCGGAGGGCCTCCCGGCGATATCATCGTCGTCATCGAAGAGGAGCCCCATCCACTTTTCACCCGGGATGCCAACAACGTCGTTCTCGATCTTCTTGTCAGTTTCCCCGAGGCGTCTCTCGGCACGGATATCGAGGTCCCGACGCTCACCGGCCGCGCACGCCTGAAGATCGAACCCGGGACGCAGTCGGGGACCATTCTGCGGATGCGCGACAAGGGGATCCCGAACCTCAACAGTTTCGGGAAGGGAGACCAGTTCGTCCGCGTGAACGTCTGGGTCCCGAAAACCCTGACGTCGCAGGAACGGCATTCGCTCAAACAGCTCTCGGGCTCCGAGAACCTGAGCCCGCATGAAGGCGATACGTCGGCAAATTCAGAAAAGAGTTTCTTCTCCCGCGGACGCAAAGCTTCCTCCTGAGGACATCATGCGCATCCTGCGCGCGATCCAGGAGCGCTTCGGCTTCACCCGCAACGAACTGCTCGTGGTCTTCCTGCTGACGGGCACATTGCTCGCCGGCACCGTCATCAGGACTCTGCGGACACCGCCCCCCTTTCCCGTAACCATGCCTGACTACACGGCCGCTGACAGCGTGTTTGCGGCCGGAGCGCGCGCATTGCACGAGGCACGGAATTCTGCCGCCGGGGAGTCCCGGCGGCAGCAGGCGACTCCGGTGATGCCCCGTGCCGTTGATCTGAACAGCGCCACCGAAACGGACCTGGTGAGTCTCCCCGGCATCGGTCCTGCGCTTGCCCGGCGGATCATCGCCTACCGGACCACACACGGCCGGTTTCGATCGGCAGCGGACCTCCTCCATGTCAGGGGGATCGGCCCGCATACGCTGGCGCGCCTGCGCCCTCTCATTCAGGCCGGGCCGCGGCATCGCTAGACTCGAGCAGTGTGCGGCGCGCAACCCGGCAAACGCTCGCACGGTCGGCGCTGCGCTCTGATCGAGGACGGTGTGGTTTCGCCCGCACGGCAGATTCTTGCTTCCGGAAGGCGTTTTTGGCATATTGAATTCTTCATGAATGCATCCGATAGACGATGAACACTCGCTTAGGTCTCAGTGTCAGCTCCGATTTCGTTCAGGCGGTCGAGCTTGAACGCGACGGCCCCGGTATCAGGCTGACGGCTATCGGCGAATGGCATGGCGCAACACCCGATGGGGCAACGGTCCTCGGCGATCGTCTCCGTGCATTCATGGCAGCCAACGGTGCCCACCCATCGGATGCGGCAGTGGCGATCGACACGCGAAGGATGTTCATCCACACATTTCCCGACAACAGCGGAACGCCACGGGAAACCATCCGTGCGCATGCGTCGTGGGAGCTCGCCCAGTTCTTTCCGGCCGCATCCGCGGACGACCACATTACCGATATCGCGCCGATCGGCCTCGTTTCCCCGGACGGAATTCAGGACTATCTTGTCGTGTCGCTCCTCCGACGCGACGTGCACAACATACGGATGTCTGTTGAAAGTGCAGGCATGAACCTGGCCGTTCTCGACGCCGACCACTTCGGAGCCGAGACGCTGGCCCTCCAGCGGCATGACGGTGCAGCGAGCGAGTGCGTGCTTCTCGCGGGCGTCAAAGATGATCGGCTGGACTGGAGTATCCTGGACCGGGGAACAGTAACACGCTATGCCGCCACGGTCGTCACGACGCCGGGGTCGGTGGTCGATCTCCTTGTCGCGGCGTCGCGCGAAGGTGGAGGCGTTCAGCGGATCCTTCTTTACGGCCCTGCCCTCACCCCGGAGATCCGGACCCGGATCGTTGACTCAACAGAACTGCCAACCGAGATCCTTGACCCGTTCTCCACTCTCACCATCGCGCCGGATCTGCCGCTTGCCGGACACTTTCTGAATGCCCCCCACCGCTTTGCCGCTGCGGTTGGCATCGCCCTGCGGGAAGAGTAGGCCCGGCCATGCGAATAACCACAGGGATGTATAAGGGCCGGGTGCTGCACACTGTCAAAGACCTGTCCGTCCGCCCCGCAACGGACCGCGTCCGGCAGACCATCTTCAACGTGTTGACGCACCGCATGGAACTGGACGGATGTCGGGTGCTCGATCTCTACGCGGGGAGTGGAAGCCTCGGCATCGAAGCGTTGAGCAGGGGGGCGGCACATGCAACCTTTGTCGAGAGCAACCGCCAGGCGGTAGCACTGCTCGAGGAGAATCTCCGCACACTCGGCTGCGAAGCCCGCTCGGTGATCCTGTCGATGGATGCACTGCTTGCTCTGGACCAGATACAGAAACCGTTCGGCCTGATCTTCGCGGACCCTCCGTACGCGTCAACGCAAACACCGTCGATACCCGAGATGGTCTTCTCCCGTCACCTCCTGGGCGCCTCCGGATTCCTCGTCGTGGAACATCCCACATCGCTCCAGTTTACACCCACCGGACTCTACGCAATCGGACCGGTCAAGCGGTTCGGCCGCACGGTGGTAACGTTCTTTACAAGGACAGACAGCCATGAAACAGACCATCGCGATATACCCCGGGACGTTTGACCCGATTACCTACGGACACATCGATGTGGTCCAGCGGGCGGCACTGCTCTTCCCCCGGCTGATCATTCTCGTGGCCAGAAATACGTCCAAGGCTCCGCTCTTCACGGATGACGAACGGATCCGCATGATCCGCGAGATTTTCCGCAACCGCAGGAGCATCACGGTGGACGGTTTTGACGGGTTGCTGGTGGACTACGCACGCCAGAAGAAGGCCTCGGTCATCGTGCGCGGACTCCGTGCCGTTTCGGATTTCGAAATCGAATTCCAGATGGCACTCACAAACCGCAAGCTCGCGCCGGAACTGGAGACGGTGTTCCTCGTGCCCCGCGAGAACTACAGTTATCTCAACTCGACCATCGTCCGCGAAATCGCCCGCCTGGGCGGCGATGTGTCCGACTTCGTGCCCAAGAGCGTCCAGCGGTACCTGCGCGCCAAATATCGCGCCCAGCGCTGAAAGGAAACACACACAGGAGTATCTATGCCCACGTATCAGTATGTGTGCACGTCGTGCAGACACCAACTCGAGGAGTTCCAGCCGATCACCGAAGCGCCGCTCACGCACTGTCCGGCCTGCAACGCAGAAACCCTGACGCGAATCATGGGCACCGGAGTGGGGCTCATCTTCAAGGGTTCAGGATTCTATCTTACGGATTATAAGAACAAGAAGAGTTCCGCTGCGGAGGGAGCACAGAAGTCGTCGGACGCTCCGACGTCATCAGACACCACAAAGTCATCGGATGCCGCGAAATCGCCGGATACACAAAAGCCGGCCCCGCCGAAAGCCACACCGTCGAAGGACACAGGCACGGGGGGGAGTTCCGGTCCTGAAAAAAAGTGAGCCGGCCCCGGCGGAATGTCAGTTGTAACGATCGAGCTTGAACTTCTCCCCGAGATACATCTTCCGCACCTCGGGGTCGCTGGCAAGGTATTCCGCGGTCCCTTCCTTCAGGATCTCCCCCTCAAACAGCAGGTACGCCCGGTCGGTAATCGAGAGCGTCTCATGGACGTTGTGGTCGGTCACGAGAACGCCGATACTCCGTTCCTTGAGCCGGGTAACGATCCGCATGATTTCTTCGACGGCGATCGGGTCGATGCCAGCAAAGGGTTCATCGAGCAGAATGAATCGAGGATCGCCGGCGAGGGCGCGGGCAATTTCCGTGCGCCGGCGCTCTCCGCCTGAGAGCATGTACCCCTTGCTCCTGGCGAGGTGCGAGATATTGAATTCCGTCATCAGCTGATCGCAGATCTCTTTCCGCGCCGCCGCGGTGAGGTCACGGGTCTGCAGGACTGCAAGAATGTTCTCTTCGACCGACAACTTGCGAAAGATGGATGCTTCCTGCGGCAGATATCCGATGCCCATCCGCGCCCGCTTGTACATGGCCATGGTGGTGATTTCGGTATTGTCCAGGTACACCCTTCCTTCATTCGGGCGGATCATGCCGACAATCATGTAGAAAGTCGTGGTCTTCCCTGCGCCATTCGGGCCGAGCAGACCAACAACTTCGCCCTGGCGGACATTGACGTTGACCTGGTGGACCACGGTGCGTTTCTTGTAGCGCTTCACCAGTTGTTCGGCACGCAGGCTATGGCGCTGATCGACGGCTGACGGGTCGGTCATCCGGGGTGCTTCTCCCTTTTTTGTGAAAGCGTGGGGTCCGCAGGGTCCTCGCCGCGGAAAGATCGTCCGGCATCACTGCGGGCCGTGTCGTGTGCCAGTGGAACCCGGGGAGATCGTATTCCCTCTCCCTCCGCCCGACAAGCGGTTCGGGCACATACTGGCCTTCCACGCCGCCGACGACCTGAATCGACCTGGCCCTCCCCTCGGCGAACTGCATGATGATTCTGTCGCCGCTAGTCTTGTTCAGTCCGTTGGCGGAGGAGTCTTCGTACAGGTAGTACACACTGGTCGCGCGCGACTCGACATGAATGCGCTGCAGTTTCTTTTCAATGAAGTACATTTCGAGCCACTCCCCGGTCAGCTGGTCGTACCGCTGGGCAAACAGCGAATCGCTCTGTGAGAGGGCGAAGGCATTGCCGTCAACCCTGATCCGGTCCAGAGCCCGCTGCCGCAGATAGACGGTGATCGAGTCTCCCGTCACCTGCGTCTGGTCGAACCAGAGGATCGGCGTCTTCCGGAGCAAGATGCTGTCGCCGGCGGTGTAGAACACCACACGGCCGGCGGTCCCGGCCAGGGATCCGCGCACAATCTGCACGCTATCCGTGGCCACCAGACGGCGCAGAGAGTCCCCGTAGGATTCCATGGTTCTGCTGCGCACAATAAGGGTATCGACACTCCCGCCGGAGCTGTCACGCTGGAACAGGACGGGTGCGACGGTCATGCGGCTGTACGCAGCAGGTGCATCGTTCTCGAACTGTCCTCCGCTGATCGTCACCCTGTCGGCATGGTTGTAGAGCACGACATGTCCGTGTGCTTCCATGAACCGCCGTTCCCTGTCATAGCGCACCGTATCTGCATTGAGGAGAGAGGCAGTATCCGATGCGACCACCCGCGTATGAAAGAACGCCGTACGGGGGCCGACGAGATACTCGCCGTATTCCGCCTCCAGATGGGAGAGGCCGTCGTCCAGCGTCACCTGGCCGAATGCCTCCGCGCGCCGCGCATCGCGATAGTACATTCCCCTCGGAGCAGTGATCGTGAGACTGTCGTCGCGCACCGTCACATTCCCGACAAGTTCCACCGTCCCGTTGTCAATCATCTGGACGGCACGGTCACACGTAATCTGTACCCGGTCCTGGCTGATGTGCACGTTGCCGACAAGTTCACGGGCGTTCATCCCGTCGATCACCCGCCCGACGAGGCTGTCGGCGTTCTGGAGGACGATGATGCGGGATGTTTGTGGGTGCGCGTCCGGCCCGCTGGCAATGAGGCACCAGAGCGCGGCAAACCACACCCGGCGATACCTACTCACGCGTCACCGCCTGGCCGGTAACACGGAAGATCCTGTAGTTCTTCAGACCCTGATCGCTGTCCATTCCATGGCCCATGATGTGCTCGGTCGGAGAGATGATCTCCACGAATGCATCGGTATGAATCCTCTGCGTGCTGTTGTTCCAGAAGAGACGTTCTGTCTTGAGGACCGTGCCACTGTCGGATGTCACGACAACGTGCTCGTACGCCTCCAGATCGCGCGTTCCGTCGTGCACGATTCCCCGGCGGGCCGTGAGCAGTGACGAATGCCGTTCCTCGATGTCAAAAAAATCGACGTGCAGGCTCTCGCTCAGTTCCGTCACTTGCTGAGACGGGTAGGCGGCGATATGTCCGGCCCACAGGACAGCCTTCAGACGGGCGGAATCGGAGAAGACAACCGTGCTATTCCAGCTCTCCTGCGAGGGGAGTTCATTCGATGGCACGGGGACCACGGCCGGCTTGAGTTTTTCTTCGCACCCGGAGAACAGGGCTACAATCAGGACAAGAATTGCCAGACGTCTCATCGTCCTTCCTCCCCTCCGAGGCCGGCATTGACCAGTTCATGCAGGTGGACCACGCCGACCGGAACATGGAGGTCGTTCACGATCACGATCTGGGTGATCTTGTAGGATTCCATTTCCTGGAGGACAACAACGGCAAGGGAGCCCTGCCGCACGGTTTTGGGGCTCCGGTTCATCGCCATCCCTGCCGTGATATTGCTGATATCGCTCGTCGTTTGCAGGAGGCGGCGAAGGTCACCGTCGGTGATGATCCCTTCAAGCGTCCCGTCGGGGCGGATGACGCAGGTACACCCCAGCCGTTTGCCGCTGATTTCCACGATAGCATCGCGCAGCGGGACGTCGCTGCGGACGTGAGGGATCTCGTCACCTGTCACCATCAGCTCGTCGATCTTGAGCAGAAGGCGTCTCCCAAGGGCACCCCCGGGATGATAGAGGGCGAAATCTTCTTCGTCGAACTGACGCCGGTCCAGGAGCGCAATCGCCAGCGCATCCCCCAGTACAAGGGTCACCGTGGTCGATGACGTCGGGGCGAGGTCGAACGGGCATGCTTCTTCGACCACGGATGCATCGAGGGCCACGGTGGATTCACGCGCGAGCATGGAACTCAGGCGGCCGACCAGGGAAACAATCGGGACACCCAGGCGTTTGAACATGGGAATCAGCACGTTCAGTTCCTTGGTGTCCCCGCTCTTCGAGATGCAGATCACCACATCATCCTGGCGCACGATGCCGAGATCGCCGTGCACGGCATCGGAGGGGTGCAGGAACACCGACGGGGTCCCTGTCGAGTTCATGGTGGCCACAATCTTGCGGGCGATGATGCCGGACTTGCCGACACCGGTAATGATCACCCGGCCTTTGCAGGTAAAAAGGAGATCCACGGCGCGGGCGAAGTCTTGATCGATCCGGAGCTCAAGTGCGGCAACAGCTTCCTTCTCGATCCGGACAACTTCCCGCCCTTTTGCGATCGCTGTTTTTCGTTCAGTCATGGCTGTCGGGAAAATTTGTGTCGAATGACGGTCATCACGCGGTCCACCAGCCCGCGCCGCTCGCTCGCCGCGTCGGCATCTCTGATGAACAGCCTGCGCCGCTGCACATTGTACGCGAGAAACGCCGCGCGGAGGTCCGCGTCCGGGATCTCCATCCCTCCCTCAAACAACAGGTTCGTTTGCAGCGCGATGCGGGGGTCCCTGACCCGGCGGACCGCCATCACATCGTGGTAGAATGCCGTTGCCGGAATGAGAAGGTTCAGACCCGAGGGGCGCTCATGGATCCAGAGACGCTTATCTTCCGGAGCAATGGCCAGGACGTGGTCGGACCCGACCGCCACTTCGCGCAGCGGCGCTCCGCTCGCCGGTGACGGGTCCCCCGGTGACCAGACCGAATATGTCCATCGCCGCTTTTCCTCGAAGTGGTCCGGAATTTCCTCTTCATGGGAGGAGACGATTTCCACCTCCACCTGGTCGCCCAGAGGCTCACGAATCGTGATCGAAAAGGTATCCCGGGTCGTCTCGACCATACCATACGCGACGACAGGCGGGAGAGGTGCTCCGAGGTCCGGCGCGACGGACGCAGACCCGAGGATGAGGTTCCCCGCTCCCCGCCGTCCCTGCGCGAGTACCTGCGCGGTCCTCAAAAACTCCCGATAGACGTGATATCCTGCACGGTCGGGGGAAGGACGAATTCCAGCAAATCCCGCTCTTTCGGCCGGAGTCCACGCGGGAAACGCCCACCCGCCATTACGATCCCCTTCCCCGTTGATGAACAAGGAGCAGATCCAGGACCTCGCGCACGGCGCCGTCGCCACCGTTCATCACCGTCACGTAATCGACCTCCCGCTTCACTTCTTTTCGTGCGTTGCGCGGGGCTGCCGAAAAGCCGACCAGGCGAAGCAGGGGGAGGTCGAACAGCTCGTCGCCAATGAAGGCAAACTCTTCATCCGCGAACCCGTACTTCTGCTGCAGCGTCCGCAAGCCGGCAACCTTGTCGATGGACCCCTGAATCACGTCAGTGATGTTCAGGACGCGTGCGCGCGCTTCCACGACCGGCGAGGTGCGGCCGCTGATGATACCGATCTGGAGCCCGTGCTCGAGCGCGCGGACAATACCGTAGCCATCATGCGCATGGAACCGCTTCAACTCCACGCCATCCGCGGAGTAGTACAGCCCGCCGTCGGTCATGACTCCGTCTACATCCAGCAGGACCATCTTGATGCGACGCAGCTGGCGAATGTATGATCGCTTCCGGGGCATTCACCACCCCTTCACAAGGCGGTCGAGCGCAACAACCTGTGCCAGCAGCGTGTCCAGGAGATCAAGCCGTAACTGACTTGCGGCATCACTGAGAGCGGTCGCAGGATCGGGGTGGACCTCAACAAAGAGGGCATCACACCCTGCCGCAACTCCTGCGCGGGCCAGTGGAAAGATGAACTCCGGTTGGCCACCCGATCGGACTGCTGCCGCATCGCTGCCGGGGAGCTGTACCGAATGCGTCGCATCCAGGACCACCGGGTAGCCGGTCGCACGCATCACCGGAAGCGACCGCATGTCGACCACGAGATTATGGTACCCGAAAGTCGTGCCGCGCTCGGTCAGGAGGATCCTGTCGTTGCCTGTGTCCTTCACCTTCTGCGCCGCGTACCGCATGTCTTCCGGAGCAACAAACTGACCCTTCTTGATATTGACCGCCTTGCCGGTCAATCCCGCCGCGCGCAGGAGTTCCGTCTGCCGGCAGAGAAATGCGGGGATCTGCAGTACGTCCACGACCTGGGCGGCAACGGCGGCCTCCTCCTCCCGGTGTATGTCGGTCAGGACCGGCATGCCGAATTGTTTTCTCACTTCCTCCAGGATTCGCAGGCCCTCCTCCATGGCCGGACCCATGAACGCTGTCCCGCTTGTACGGTTGGCCTTGCGGTACGATGATTTGAAAATCACCGCGATGGCATGGCGGTCAGCGGCAGTGCGGACCGCCTCTGCGGTACGAAGGACCAGCTCCCTGCTTTCAATCACGCACGGGCCCGCGATCAACACCAGTGGGGCTCCGCCACCGACGGGTATGGTTCCGATGGTTACACTCATACAATCCTCGCGTTGCGTGCCGACCGCAATCCCTCCTGTCGTCCCATAATCACGGCAACGACGGCGTCGCCGGAGACATTCAGCACCGTCCTGCACATATCCAGAATCCTGTCCACGCCGAGTATAAGCGCGATCCCTTCTTCTGGGACGTGCACAGAGCGCAGCACGATGATCAGCATCACGAGTCCAACCCCCGGCACCGGAGCGGTGCCGATGGACGCCAGAACGGCGGTAAAGAGAATTGTCAGTTGCCCCGGGAGACCCAGGTCCAGACCATAGACCTGCGCAATAAACACGGTTGCTACAGCCTGGTACATCGAGGTGCCGTCCATATTGATTGTCGCACCGAGGGGAAGGACGAAGCTTGTGATCTCCTTCGGCACGCCGAGACGCTGTTCGCAGGTCTCCATGTTGATGGGAAGTGTCGCCGCGCTCGAACTGGAGCTGAAGGCAATCAGCATGACGTCTTTCATCTCGCGGAAGAACCGCAGCGGACTCATTCCCCCCAGCGTCCGCACAAGAAGGGCCAGCGTGATGAATTGATGAAGCAGATACGCCAGGAGGAGGGTTCCCGCATACCAGGCGAGCGTATGGAGTATCTCGAAGCCGAACTCCCCGACCGTCGCGGCAATGAGGGCGAAGACCCCGTAGGGTGCGGTCTTCATGATCATATCCACCATGCGGATCGTCAGATCACTGAACCCGTCAAAGAATCCAATGACATGCGCGGCCTTTTCGCCCGGGATGGCGGTCAGACTGACGCCGACCATCAATGCAAAGAAGACGATCTGGAGCATGTCCCCGCGCGCCATAGACTCGATGGGGTTTGTGGAGACAATCCGGACCACGGTGTCCACGAGATCGAGTTCGGCCGACTCCTCCACAGTCTGTTGCAGATTCGGCTTGAACTCCGCCATGAGCTTCTCGCGTGAATCATCGGATAGCCGTTTCCCCGGTTCGATGTAGTTCACGAGGGCGAGGCCAATCGTGATGGCCGAGACGATCGTTACTGCATAGAAAAGCATAGTTTTTGCGCCGATTCTGCCGACTTTTCTCAGATCTCCCAGGCTGGCCGCGCCGACGATCAGCGAGGAGATCACAAGCGGAATCGCAACGAACATCAGGAGACGGATAAACACCGTCCCAACCGGCTTGATCAGGACGGCCACCGTCTTGACCTTTTCAACCGCTTTTACCCCGGTGAATTTGCGCTCCGTGCGCACTGTTGTCCCCGCATCCCCTTGTGTCTCAAACTTCACCCAGATATCGGTCGATGCTTTTTCCTTCCGGGAGAGAGAACCGAACGCCGAGAGGAGCGCGAGCTGGTCCTCCGGACCGAACCGGCGGCGGAGGGTTCCGTCCGGGCTCGTGAACTCCACCGAGCTCCAGTGATCGACTTCTTCCGTAATCGCGATTCCCGTCTCCGGCGATGTCGACGTTATGGCAAGCGTGTACTTGCTGACGTTGAACAGCACGCCAAAGGCGGCCCCGAGGAGGAGCGCAAGGAGAATCTGGTTGTGTAGTTGCAGCTTGGGGAGGCGGAATGCCATCGGGCAACCGTGGTTGGTGATCTGGTTGTTCATGGTACAAAAAAAAAGACCACAATCAAAGAGGTGTCATTTGTCGCGTTTTTTCATTATTCTGACATCCGTCCACCATGTTCCGCGCCTACGCCAAAATCAATCTCGGCCTCTACATCGTCGAACGAAGGGCTGACGGGTTCCACGCTATCGAGACAGTCTTTCACCGAATCAATTGCTGGGACGCGATCACGTTCACGCCCGACCCGGAAATCACCGTCGAGTCATCATCGCCCGATGCCCCGGACGGCGCTTCGAATATCTGCCATAAGGCTGCGGTACTCATCCGGAACCAGGTGCGGACCGACAGAGGGGTAAGGATCACAATCCGAAAAAATATCCCGGTCGGCGCGGGGCTCGGGGGCGGGAGTGCTGACGCCGCCCTTGTCTTGCGCGCGTTGCCAGCGTTCTGGGGGCACTCGGTCGGCCACGAGTTTCTTCATTCGTTTGCAGCGCAGCTTGGCTCCGATGTCCCCTTCTTCCTCTCACCCGGCTCTGCCGTGGGACGCGGTCGGGGAGAGATTCTCGAGCACTTCCCTCTTGATATTCCCTGGACGATCCTGGTCTGCACCCCCCCTATCCATGTATCGACCGCCTGGGCGTACGGAGTAATCCGACCCCGGGCCGAAGGCGTACCGCGCGATCTGAAGAGCGCTGTGGCGGAGGGGGTCCGCCATCCCGAACGCCTCGCCGGCATCCTCCGCAACGATTTCGAAGATGCGGTCTTTGCTGAGTACCCTGCCATCCGCGCAGTGAAGGAAGCCATGCTCAGCGGCGGAGCCCTGTATGCTCTCATGTCGGGAAGCGGGTCGTCGGTGTTCGGCCTGTTCCATGACGAGCGGCAGGCGCGCGACGTCGGGAATGCGTTCCTCGGGCAATCCTATGGTGTCAGTATCACGCCTCCGCATTTTTCGCCGGGTGACGACGTATGAAACCGGCCGGGAAGCACCGAACCCGTGGCACCGCCCAGGCGGGGAGTTTACTTCTCTGCCTTCTCGGAGCTGCAGCCGGCGCCATCGCGCAGGAACGTCCGCCTGAAGCCATCCCCCCGGCACAGGCACCCCAGCCGGCCGCCACAGATTCGATCCGGACGACACCTCCCGATTCCCTGCTCCGATATTCCCTCCTGCGTGCACCGTCGTTTCTTCGCATGTCGCGGGACACCGCAAGCGGATTCACCGCCGACGATTTGGAATGGCTGATCCCTGTTTCAGCCGGAACGGTGCCGGCGTTCACACCCGGAGTGTTCCTCGCCGATCCTGCGAGTCCCGGCCAGTACGTGCAACCTTCTATGCGCGGCATCGATTGGCGGGGAACGACCGTGTTGATGGACGGCGTCCCGATGAACGACCGGATGTCGGGAATTCTGAACCTCTCGACTATTCCCCTTGAGCTCATTGAGCAGATGGAAATCGTGACCGGTCCGCAATCGTCTTTCTTCGGGACAGGATCGCCGGGAGGGGTCATCAACATCGTTACGAAGAAGGCGTCCCGCGTGGTTCCATCGACAAAGGTACGGTACGAGGAGTCATCCTATGGCTACGCGTTCAGCGACGGGTCGTTCAACCAGAACATCTCTCGGCGGCTGAATCTGGCGTTCGGATATCAGTTCCAGGGGACCGACGGACGATTCCGCAACAGCGCCCATGAACAGTGGAACTTCCGTGGTTCGGTCCGGTACCACATCAGCACACTGTGGAGTCTCTCCTACCGCCACCTGTATACGCAATCGCGGACCGGATTGAACGAAGGGATTGACCTCGTGGCAACGGGCAGTGCCCTCGCCTTCGTGCCGCAACAGGCGCTGGTGAGAAATCCGGACGCATACGAAAAGCTCACACGGCATGATGGAGCTCTCTCCCTGCAGGGCACGCTGTTTGCCGATACAACCAGCGTAACGGATGTGACGATCTTCGCCACCCATCTCCTCCGGGAATACCGCGACGAAGAAAACCCCTCGTCCTCGACCAGCTTTGCGGTCCAGGCCACCAATGGAGTTTTCCTTCAAGAGGATCACCGGCTGGCGTGGTACGCGCTGCAGGTGCGCCAGCGCATAACCGCGGGGCCGGTGGTACTGCTTGGCGGATTGCGGGCAGAAGAGGATCAGGTGTATGGCAGCCCGACTGTTGGCCGCCAGCGCCGTCCTTCGTTTGCCGCCTGGATCGGCGCCACAACCGATGTGAATACCTGGCTCTCACTCGCTCTCCACGGGCGGACAGACATGGCCCGGGGTAAAGCAAACGCCGGCCTGGGCGGGGAGGTGACGTTGCGCATGGGCCACGGGTGGACCGCCAGCACGGCATACGCAACATCGCAGCGTCCGCCGACCCTGACAGAGCAGTACTGGTCCGATACGACGGTCATCCGCAAAGGAGCACTCGAGGCAGAGCGTCATCATCATGCCGAAGCGGCCATCGCGTGGAGCGCCGATGATAATATTTCCCATGCCCGCGTAGCGCTCTGGCGGCGCACCGTGGAGAACCCTATCCTGACCGATGACGTCACCGGCGGAGGGTTGAGAACGACGGTGCTGCTGTATCAGGGGATCCGTGCCAGCATCGACGGCATCGAAGCCGACGTCACGTTCCGTATCGGTCCCTTCGAGGTCGGCGGGACTGCAGCCTATCTCATGCGCGTCGAGGGCGATGGCGGTACCTCAAACGCCCTCCCCCGCACATCCGCGCAGGGGTTCGTGTACTATCGAAATCAGATCCTGGCCGGGGCACTCGATCTCCAGGCGGGGGTCAGGGCGCGTTTCCGGTCTGCGTTCAACGGGGCTCACCTCCTCGGTGAACAGTTTCTCGCCGTCCCCAACACGCGCGCCACCCTCGGCATGGCCTCGTCGCTCGACCTTGTGCTGGTCGCGCGCCTCGGTGATGCCTATATCCACATTCTGTGGGAAAACGTCACGGACACTCAGTACTTCACCACGCCATTCACTCCCGCACAAGACCGTTTACTACGATTCGGCGTCTCATGGAACTTCCTGAACTAACCCTGCCGCGGCCATTGATCACAGTGTTTGGAAGCTCCCGGCCGGCACCCGGTGACGATGAGTATGCGCTGGCCTATGCACTCGGTACGGCGCTGGGCAAAGAGGGGCTTTCGGTCTGCAACGGCGGCTATGGCGGCACCATGGAAGCGTCGGCCCGGGGAACCGTGGAGAACGGCGGGCATACCGTCGGCGTGATCAGCTCTGTATTTGCAGGACGGGCGGCGAACCCGTGGATCGAACAACCCGTTGCCGTTGACACTTTTATTACCAGACTCCTGACGCTGATTGAACTCGGCGACGCCTACGTGGTCCTCAAGGGAGGGACCGGCACCCTGCTCGAACTCTCTGCAATCTGGGAATTGATGAACAAGGGGATGATGAAGACCAGACCGATCGTTGTGCTTGGCACGTTCTGGAAAAGCGTAGTAAAGACTCTGCAGGACGAATTGACCTGGGAAGGACTTCCGGATTGCACACGATACGTTACGCTGGTGTCCACCCCGGAGGAATGTATCACAGCCCTTCGGGACCGTGGGATCCGCCGGGCACCATAAACGTTTTTGATTGACCAACAACCTGGAGGCCGAATGGACCGTCAGATCGCTCTGCTGGTGCGGTTACTCGATCAGTCCTACGATCGAAAGGCATGGCATGGAACAAATCTCAGGGGATCGGTCAGAGGCCTGACTCCCGAGGAGGCGTTGTGGCGCCCCGGTCCCGGCCGGCACAACATCTGGGAAATCGCCGTCCACGCTGCGTACTGGAAATATGCCGTGCAGCGCCGGTTGACAGGGGCGAAGCGGGGTTCGTTTGTACTGAAAGGAAGTAACTTCTTCCCGCGGCAGAAAGGGTGCACCGCCGCACAATGGAAGGAAGACCTGCGTATCCTCGAAGAGTCGCATCGGGCATTACGCCGGACCGTGGCCGGGCTCCCGGCATCGATGCTCCCACGGAAATCCAGGGGAGGGTCGTTCACCGTCGAAGCCCTCATCACCGGCGTCGCGTCGCATGACCTGTACCATGCGGGCCAGATACAGATCCTGAAGCGTTTGCAGAGAAGCACACCGTAAGCCGGAGGAACGGAGACGGGAAGAGGGCCAGTCCTACGCAGGTGCGACGGTCCTGGCATGATGTGAGGCGATGACAGATTCCAGGACGGTAACGGTGTTCTCCGCCGCCCGGTCCCAGTCAAACGTTGCCGCCCAATCCAGCGAGGCCTTTCCGAACCGCTCGCGCAGCGCCCCGTCGGAGAGCATGCGGAGGATATTTTTTTCCAGCGCCGGAATATCCCCGAACGGCGTGAGGATCCCGGTCTGTTCATGGAGCACCGCATCGCGCAGCCCGGGCACATCGGATGCAATGACCGGCGTCCCGCATGCATTCGCTTCGAGTACAGTCAACCCCCAGCCTTCCTTTGACGACGTTGTAACGGCAAACCACATTCGCTGCAGGTACGCCACTTTGTCGGCCTCCGTGACGAACCCGGTGAACGTCACGGCCCCGTCGAGTCCGAGTTCCACGCTGAGTCGTTCCAGCCGCGACCTGTCGTCTCCCTCCCCGACCACGATGAGTTTCGCGTCGGGAACCTGCCGGAGAACACCTGGCATCGCCCGGAGAACATGGTCCACGAATTTGTATTTCTTCATTCTTCCGAAGACACCGAGAAGGGGCGTGGCAGACCGGCGGGAAGGATCCGGTGCGTAGAGATGATGATCGACGCAGTTCTGAACCACCGCGAGATCGCCGGGGGGGAAGCCATGGTTCAGCATTTCCTGCCGGGTGCTCGCCGACACGACAAAGAACGGCATCGATGCGGCGCGATACACGCGCAGGCCGAGCCACTCCATGCCTGCAACATATGTGGCGGCCAGCGGATTGGTTTCGAGAAAGATGCTCCGGCCGAAGAGGTGGTGCACGATGCCGCACAGGGGGAGACGGACGAACAGCGGCGTGAAGAAGGGAATCTTGTTGACGTCATCGATGACGACATCGAAGCCGCCGTTGCGGACAAGCGAGCGGTATGCGAAGGGAACATGGAAATTGAAGAGATGCCGCCCGCCGCGGCGGATAACGGTCATCCCGTCAACCTTCTCCACGGGCGGCAGACCCGGCGCACGGGAACAGAGGAGCGTTACCTCGTGTCCGTGCCGGGCGATGCGTGAAAAAATGTTATGGAGATGGACCTCCGCTCCCCCGGACAAGGGGTTTCGCAGGTCCTGCCAGTTGATGATCAGAATGCGCATCAGAAGTACCGGAGGCGCAGCCCCGGATTCTTCAGGCCCATCATTGTGCCGTGTCCCTGGGCGTACCGCTCAGGGCGACCTGCTGCTTCAGATACTCCACGCGCTGATTCAACCCGGGATCGTTTGGAAACTGCGCCTGAAGCCCTTCCATCAGCTTGAGGGCCTTCTGATACTCTTTTCGGGTCTCGTAGATATCCAGAAGGACGCGGTACGGATTGTAGTAGCTGTTCAGGTTGGTCTGACCCGCATCGATCATCTCCCGCATCTGTGTCTCGAGCTCTCCCGCAAGCTGATTGTACCGGTCCGTCTGGCCGAACCGCTCGTACACGCTTGCGAGGTCTGATGTCAATTCCCATCCCATGGGGATCTTTTCCCGGGGGATCAGCGACTCCATGCGCTGGAGGGCGGCTACGCCTTTTGCCGGGTTGGGCTCGACATTGAGATAATACATTGCCAGCCGGATAAACGCCGAACGGTAATTCAGCATCAGTCTGGACGCGTTTTCATCAAGATACACGTCGGGGTCGGCAATTCTCCTGAACTTGTAGCCGTACTCCGGCGTCCGGGAGAATCCTTCCGGTTCGTTGTAGAGATTGGCCTCGAGAACTTTTCTGTCAATCCCCAGTTCCTCTCTATTCACGCGCCGCGGCTCGAACCGCCACGCCAGGCCATGGAACCAGAGATATTCGTCGAGTCCGATCTTGCTGTCGGGCGCGCACGTCACAGCAAAAAAGATAGGCCGTTTCCACTGGTTCGTGTAAATGATATCCCGCACGAGGATGTCCTGTGTCCGGATCGCTTTGGTGCTTCCCACCTCCAGCGTATTGCGCATCAGGAATGAAATCTTGCCTGAATGCACGACCGCAGTGTCGGTGACCCCGTACCGGGCGAACACCTCCGGTGGGACCGGGATATCGAGCTGCCGTGGTTCCCAGACGACGGGCTGGATATTGGCAATCTGCCTTTCGGAAAGACTGATCGGCACCGGCTTGGCCTCTGGATAGTAAGCCGAGTCCTTCATCTGCTTGATATACCACGGCGTGTTCACGAGACTGAGATTCACGATGCGGACATCGCGGCGCACACCCTCGACATCCTGCAGGTACCAGAGCGGAAACGTGTCGTTGTCCCCGTTCGTGAACAGGATCGCATCCTTTTCGCAGGTCTGCAGCATGTTGTACGAATAGTCCCATGCAACGTAGTTGCCGGACCGGTTGTGATCATGCCAGTTGACTTTCAGAAGCTGTCCGGGAATGGCGACGGCAAAGACCCCGATGACCGCGAATGTCGTCGTGGACCTGAGCGAATCGCTCCTGGTAAGGCTCCGCAGCCAATCGATGATTGCGACCAGACCGATCGATATCCAGAGGGCGAACACGGCGAATGCACCGACATAGAAATAGTCGCGTTCGCGGGGCTGTGGTTCCTGCTGGTTCTGGTAGAGGGCAAGGAGGGGACCCAGAATGATGAAGGCTGCAAGAAACACCAGGGCCATCTTCCAGTCGCGGCGGAAATGCGCATACAGGCCGATCAATCCCACCAGAAACGGGAACCCGAACGTGTCATTCCAGTTCACACCGGAGTCCTGCGCGTTACCCGCCTGCCCGATGAAGTTCCATCCGAGGTACCGGAAGAACATGTGGTTCAACTGGTACCGGACCATGAAATCCATGTCGCTTGTATACTTGGTATAGATTTCCTGCTGGTGCGGTTCCTGGCTGTACCGGCGCGGAAGGAATAACGGAGCATCGCCGTACTGTTCGCGGCCCAGATAGGCTGTCAGCCGGGCGAGATTGCTTGGATCGTTCTCATTCATCGGGGGATGCGCATTCGAGCGGATCACGACCTGCACGTATGTCGTGTATCCGATCAGAATCAACAGCATCGCCAGTAACCCGAAATGCAGCATCCTCTGCTTCTTTTTGTACGACGCGTAGACGCCGTAGACAACGGCCGCAACGATCAGCCACGGCAGATAGGCGATCACCGCGCTCTTCTTCCCCATGAAATCACCGTCCATCATGCCGGGAAGGTATTTCACGATCCCGGGATACACCACAAAGAAGACGGCCGCGGCCACCATGCTGAATTTTATGAACCCGGAGAACGAATACTCATACCGCCTGAAGTAGATGATCATCAGCACGGGGAAGATAGCCAGGAGGGCCAGGAGGTGTACACCGAGGGAAAGACCGATGAGGTACGCAATCAGCAGAATGTATTTTTCGTTTCCCTTGGTCTCGGACCGGTCGAGCCAGCGCAAGACCAGCCAGAGGATCGCACCCAGAAAGAACATGCTGGCGCCATACACCTCCGCTTCGATGGAATTGTCCCAGTACGAAGTGCTGAAGGCAAGAGCAAATGCGCCGATGACGGCCGGACCGAAGACGGTCAGGCGATCGAGCAGGTGATCAGAGATCGGGCGGAAGTTCAGGATGGTCCGCACCATGACGAGGTACATGAACATCACGCCGAGGGCGCTGAACAGCGCGGACAGCATGTGAGCCCGCACAGCCATGTCGGCGGCCACCGGGATCATCATGGCGACCCGGGTCACCAGCAGAAAGAGCGGAGACCCCGGCGGATGGGGGACCTGCAGCATCTTCGCCGCTGCGATAAACTCGCCGACGTCCCAGAAGACCACGGTCGGGGCGAGGGTCATCAGATAGACGGCAAACGTGGCGCCGAAAACAGCGATAGCAATAACTCGGTTCAGCCTGGAAGTGGTCATGATTTCCTCAAAGGTGCGATCAGAGAACCCGGGCGGGGGCCCGAGGTTCTTAACCTTGTAATATACCCGAACGGTGTTTCAAATTCAAGAAACAAGCATCCGCGCGCAGAGTTCGTCGCACAGTAGATACCCCTGGCGGGTAAGCCGGAAACGGTCTCCTGCCTGCTCTGCAAGCCCTCCAGCACAGGCGTCACGCAGCGTCTGCATCTGGCGGCTCGTCGGCTCATAGGCGAAGTCTGCCCGCAAAGAGCCCAGATCAAGGCCGTCGCTCCGCAAACTCAGGAATATCCTCTCATCGATCAGCTCACGGGCTCCGAGCAGTTCCTCCTGTTCGACCGGCTCCGCTCCGATGAGAAGCGCATCGCAGTACGCGCCGAGCTGCCGGAAATTGGACCAGCGTCTGGCCCGGGCATCCGGGCCGCGCCACCAGAACGAATGGGCCGAAGGCCCGAATCCCAGATAGTTCGCATGCCTCCAGTACGACGCATTGTGCCTGCTCTGCCGGTCCGGGAGCGCATAACTGGATACCTCGTACTGCTCGTATCCCGCCGCGGCCAGGAGCATCATGCCCTGCTCGTACAGCAGCGCTTCCCGGGCATCGTCGTTCGGGACCACGACCCCCTCGCCGACGAGCCGGTGCAACGGCGTGTGCTCTTCGACGATCAGGCTGTAGGCAGAAATGTGCTCGGGACGATACAGGAGGGCCTCGCGAAGGGTCCGTTCCCAGGCTTCTTCCGTCTGTCCGGGGATCGAATAGATGAGATCGAGACTGATATTGTGAAACCCCGCACTCCGGGCATCTGCAAGACACCGGCGCGCATCCGCAGCGGTGTGGATGCGCCCGAGGAAACCGAGCTCGGTGTCTGCGAACGACTGAACCCCCACGCTCAACCGGTTGATTCCGAGACCCCGAAGGTCCTGCAAGCTCGCCGATGTCACAGTTCCCGGATTTACTTCAATCGTCACCTCTGCATCGGCCGTGACACGGTATGCCCCCCGGAGTACCCCAAGGACCTCTTCAAGCTGTTGCGCTGTCAGGAGCGAAGGAGTCCCCCCGCCGAAATAGACGGATGTGATCCCGGTTTTGCCGGCCGACGGAGCCCTCAGGCGCATCTCTTCGGTGAGCGCCGCGAGGTACCGGTCGATATGTCCTGCACCTTCCACGGAGTAGAAGTCACAATACAGACATTTCCGTTCACAGAACGGAACGTGGATGTAGATGCCTGCGCTGCCTTCGTTCCTGTGCATTTCCATTGTGTTCTGCTAGAAGATCCGTGTGGCGACACGGGACCATCGCACGGCGGCCCCGTCACGGCCGGAGGACGAAAGATCGAGAGACCAGTAGATGAACATGGCGGTCCCGAGGATCGCCTCCTCGGGCACCGCACCCCACTCCCGGCTGTCGATGCTCCGCCCACTGTTGTCACCGACCATGAAATACGACCCTTCGGGGACAACGATCGTCGTCGGCTCCGGATAGAAGTCGGCCGGCATCGTTGCCTGAATGGCCCCGGGAGGAAATCCAAGCGGGCGGCCGTTGACCGTTACCGTTCCCCGTTCGAACCGGAGAATATCGCCGGGCGTTCCGATGCATCGTTTCACAAAATACGCTCTGCGTGTCCCTGAGTATGGTGCCCTGGCAGGAGGAGAGAAAACGACAACATCACCGATCGCCACCCGCCGCAACGGCGGCAGGCGCACGGGTACGTGAAGTACGGCACCCCCCGGCAAGACCGGGTAGATCCAGCGGGATGCAACGAACTTGTTCACGAGAACAAAATCACCGGGCAGCAGGGTGTTTTCCATGGAGGGCGAAGGCACGGTGATCGCACCGACAACAAAAGTGCGGAGGAGGAGGCCGGCGAGAACAGCCGCGCCCAGCCCCCAGAAAACAGTGCTCTTCAGGGGAAACGATGTCGACACAACCGAAGGGGACGTGCCCGCCCGCCGGGTCAGCATCCCGCGCTCCTCTACTTAATCAGTGTTCCGAGCCTGCCCAGGCGGATCGAAGCAAGTTTCGAAGGGAGATTGGTCAGCGGGGTGTCCGGTGACCATGACCAGTAGACGATCATCGGGGTTCCCACGATGTTTTCCTCCGGGATGAACCCCCAGAAGCGTCCGTCAAGACTGTTATCCCGGTTGTCGCCCATGCCGAAGATGTAGTTGTGCTCCACGGTATACGATGTCACGGGCTTCCCGTCCACCAGGACCCTACCCTGCATGTCCATCGTAGCCGTGTGCCCCTCCCGTCCGATGAAGGTCTGCCACCGTTCGAATGTCGAGGCCGAGAGGGGGAGCACATCACCCTTTCGTGGAATGACGACCGGTCCCCAGTTGTCTTCGTTGTACGGCGAGCCCACCGGAAAGATCCGGTCGTCGGCATATCCCGCCGGTTTGATCGTATAGGAGTTGAACTTCATGTGCCGCGGGATCGGGGCCGCCTTGCCATTGACATAGACGACGCGGTTCACGATATGAACCGTGTCCCCGGCGAGAGCCATGGCACGTTTCAGATAGAACATGAACTCTGCGGACCGGGTTTCGTCACGCTGCCCCGGGAACTCGAACACGATCACATCGCCCCGTTCGACGTCCCGGATTGCCGGAACCCGGAACCATGGAAGGCGGACGTCCGTGAACGGAATATTGCGGGGCGTCGTCCCCCCATAAAGAAACTTGTTCACGAACAGGAAATCCCCTGCCATGATCTCATTCTCCATCGATCCGGTCGGCACTTCGAACGAGGCCAGGACAAAACTGTTCAGAAAGAAGAACGCCACCAGGACAAACACCACATCTTTGAAGAAGTCTTTGACCGGTTCCTTCTTCTGCGGGGGAGCGGACTTTGCCATAACCACCTCCTATTCGTCTTCCATGGAAAGCACTGCCAGGAAGGCCTCCTGCGGTATCTCGACACGACCCACCTGTTTCATACGTCGCTTCCCTTCCTTTTGTTTCTCGAGAAGCTTCCGTTTACGGCTGATATCGCCGCCATAGCATTTTGCCAGGACGTTCTTGCGCATGGCAGAAATCGTCTCGCGCGCCACGACTTTCGACCCTATCGCCGCCTGGATCGCAACCTCAAACATCTGGCGGGGGATCAGCTTGCGGAGCTTCACGCACAACTTCTTCCCCCATTCATGGGCCTTGTCGCGATGCACGATAGTGGAGAATGCGTCCACCGACTCCCCGTTGAGCAACAGGTCCAGCTTCACGAGGTCTGACTCGCGAAAATCCAGAAACTCATAATCGAAGGACGCGTACCCCCGGGACGTCGATTTGAGCTTGTCATAGAAGTCAAAAATGATTTCCGACAGCGGCATTTCGTAGTGGATGTCGGCACGCGTCGGATCCAGATAGGTCGTATTCTTGTACACGCCCCGCCGGTCCATGCACAGCTTCATGATGTTTCCGACATATTCCGTCGGAGCAATAATCTGCGCCCGGATGAACGGTTCCTCGACCTTCTCGATCTCCCCCAGCGGAGGCATGTAGGATGGATTGTCCACCAGGACAACCGTCCCGTTCGTCTTCGTGACGCGGTATTCAACGTTGGGAACCGTGTTGATGATGCTCTGGTTGTATTCCCGTTCCAGACGTTCCTGCACAATTTCCATATGCAGGAGTCCGAGAAAACCGCACCGGAAGCCGAACCCGAGCGCCGTGGAGGTCTCCGGTTCATACATGAGCGATGAATCGTTCAGCTGCAGCTTCTCAATGGCCGTCCTGAGATCTTCGAACTCCTCTGCGTTGGTCGGAAAGACTCCGCTGAAGACCATCGGCTTGACCTCCTTGTACCCCGGGAGCGGCGCCGAGGCCGGGCGAACGGCGGATGTCACCGTGTCGCCGACCTTTGTATCATGGACGTCCTTGACGCCGGCAATGAGATATCCGACGTCTCCCGCCAGGAGCTTTCCCGTCCGCAAACGTTTCAGCTCGAGGACGCCGACCTCTTCGGCCTCGAACTCTCTGCCGTTGTGGAGAAACCTGACTTTCTCCCCTTCCGACAGTGTGCCATCCACGACACGGAGGTAGACGATGGAACCGCGGTAGGTATCAAAGACCGAATCGAAGATCAGTGCCCGCAACGGGGCCTGCTGATCACCACGGGGCGACGCAACGCGATGCACCACGGCCTCGAGGATCTCCGCCATGCCCATATCCGCCTTCGCACTCGCAAGGATGATATCCTCCTCCTTGCATCCGATGAGATCCTTGATCTGGTGTTTCACCGCATCGACCATCGCGCCGGGGAGGTCAATCTTATTGATGACCGGGACAATTTCCAGCCCGGCATCGATCGCAAGGTAGAGGTTGCTGATGGTCTGCGCTTCGACCCCCTGCGAGGCATCGACCACAAGCACCGCCCCTTCGCAGGCGGCGAGGGAACGCGACACTTCGTACGAGAAGTCGACGTGTCCGGGCGTGTCAATCAAATTGAGCGTGTACGTCTCCCCGTTGAGCGCCCGGTAATGCATCTGGACCGCGTGGAGCTTGATCGTAATGCCCCGTTCCTGCTCCAGATCCATGTCGTCGAGGACCTGGTTGAATTTCATCTCACGGGCCGTAATTGTCCCTGTCCGCTCCAGCAGGCGGTCGGCAATCGTCGACTTCCCGTGGTCGATATGGGCAATGATGCAGAAATTACGGATGTGATCCATGGAACTCTCTATGAACGCAAAATCCGTCGCGCGGAACGGGACGGACTTGCCGTGGGACAGGCCGACAATGCATTCAATATACCACTTTGTGCCTGCATTTGCAATTTCTTGCGCTTCGCGCCCGGGGTTCGTATCTTATAGAAATATACACGAAGTGGAGTCCAATCGGCATATATGTCACTCGAGCAGCATCCCTCATTCCGTACTCTCCTCCAGCACCTCGCATTAACCCATGCGGACGACAGGCCGGTTGCCGTTTTTGATTGCGACGGAACCGTGATCAAAGGAGACATCGGCGAAGCCATGTTTCACAGGCAGATCGAGAAGTTCATGTTCCGCGTCTCCCCCGCTCAGATCTGGGAAGATTTTCCAAAGCGGGACCTGCTCGATACGCTTTTTACGGATATTGCGGGGACGCCGGACGGACGGAGGACACAGCACCCGTCATTCGAGACCTTCGCTTCACTGTTGCTCTCGTGGTACTATGACCAGCTGGCAGAAGGGAAAGTTGTCAAAGCCTGTGCAGACATCGTCCGGCTCTTTGCGGGCTACACCGAGGAAGAGGTCAGGACATTTGCGGATGCATGTTTCACCGCCGAGCTCACGGCGCCGCTCACGACCCGCGTCATCGGCGGACGGAGCATCCATACCGGTGTACGATTTCTGGCCGAATCCCTTGCGCTGATCAAGAGCCTCCACGAGCACGGCGTCGATATCTGGGCGGTTTCCGGAAGCAGCAAATGGAGTGTCGAACCGGTGTTCCGCGCTCTCGGCGTCCCCCATGAGCGGGTCATTGGCATCGCACTGGAAGCATCCAACGGGGTGCTCTCCCCCACGGCGAAAACGCCGATCCCGATCCGGGAAGAAAAGGTCCATGCTCTCCGTGCCGTCGAATCGCGGATCCCTGTCCTGGTCGCCAGCGATTCACGCAACGATATCCCTTTGCTCAAATACTCTTCCCATGTCAAGGTGTGGATAAACACGCGAAACCGGGGCGCGGAAGAATTTTTCGCGGCTGTGGGGAGTCCGCCCGACGATCAGTGGATCGTTATTGAAAAGCCGACAATACTCATGAACTGATACAGGGCTCCATGCCGGATGTCGCCGTCACAGTGATCGGGGGGGGTGTCGTGGGGTTGGCCATTGCTGCGGAGCTCGCTCCTCGGGCTTCACCGCTCTTCCTGCTTGAACGCCGCCCCCGCTACGGACAGGAAACGTCCGCACGGAACAGCGAGGTGATCCATGCCGGAATCTACTATCCGACCGGATCGCTCAAGGCGCGGCTGTGTGTCGAGGGCCGGGAGATGCTGTACGCTCTGTGTGAGAAACACGGGCTCCCTCATCGCCGCATCACCAAAGTCATCACGGCAACCCGAAAAGAGGAAGAGCCGGAACTTGAACGGCTCTACACGCTCGGCACCGCAAACGGCGCCCCTCTCCGGCGGCTCACAGCCGCCGACGTGAAAGCACTCGAACCTCAGGTGACTACCGTTGGCGGACTGCTCTCCCCTTCCACCGGGATCATCAGCGCCCACGGGCTCATGGACTACTACTACCATGAAGTGCGGAATCGGGGAGGCGAACTTCAGATGCACTGTACCGTGGTCGGGCTTGACAGGGAGTCCGATGGATACAGAGTGACCATCGACGAGAACGGGGAGCAAAGCTCGTTCACATCCGAGTGGGTCATCAATGCCGCCGGCCTCGAAGCCGATACGATTGCAGGATACGCGGGAATAGACATTGACAAGGCCGGATACCGTCTCCACTATTGCAAGGGATCGTATTTCGCTCTTCCCGGCTCCATGAGCCGCATGGTCGGCCGGCTCGTCTATCCCGTCCCGACCAAACACTCGCTCGGCGTCCATGCGGTCGTGGATCTTGGCGGACGCCTCAAATTCGGACCCGACGTTGAATACCTGCCCGACCGGACGCTGGAATACACCGTGGATCCTTCAAAACGGCAGGCCTTTGCCGAATCTGTGCGCCGCATCCTTCCGGATGTGCGCGATGAAGACCTGACGCCGGACATGAGCGGAATCCGGTCGAAAATCCAGGCCAAGGGCGATCCGGTCCGGGACTTCATCATAACGCACGAGACGGAACGCGGACTCCCCGGGCTCATCAATCTTGTCGGGATTGAATCCCCCGGCCTTACGGCATCACCAGCCATCGCGCGGCTCGTGGCGGCAATGATGGCCTGAGAGACACAAGAGGGACCCTTCACGCAGACCATAGCCCAGGAGAAAACACCGATGTCCCGCACCGTAGCCATGCTGTGCCTTTGCATCCTTGGAATCACTCTCGGACACACGCACCCCGTGAATCCAGCATCCCCGGCCGAAGGCACGTCGAGCCCGCACATCATCCCGCAACCTGCCCGCATGACTCCTGCCGGAGGAGTGTTCGTGCTCACGCCCCGCACGATCGTCTCGTTTGCAGCTCGCGCGGAGGAAATGGAACCGGGTCTTGCTTCTCTGACCACCAGGCTCCGGCAGTCCACGGGCTTCTCCCTCCGCATTCGCGAGACCGGCACCCCGCCCCGCAAAGACTATCTGCTCTTTGCCGCCGCCGATGATCCCGCCCTCGGCCGTGAAGGGTATCGCCTGAACGTTCAGCCGGACGGCGTACGGATCGAAGCGAATGCGGCTCCCGGGTTTTTCTATGCCGTACAGTCGTTTCTCCAGCTCCTTCCTCCGGATGTCTTTGGCGAAAGCCGGATCGCCGGACGCTCATGGGAAATCCCGTGCGTAGCGATCGTAGACACTCCCCGCTATGCCTGGCGCGGCATGATGCTCGATGTTTCCCGGCATTTCTTCCCGGTCTCCTTCGTGAAGAAATTCATCAACGAACTCGCCCTCCACAAGATGAACACCTTCCACTGGCATCTGAACGACGACCAGGGATGGAGGGTGGAGATCAAAGCGTATCCCGAGCTGACCGGCATTTCAGCCTGGAGGGTGGACCACGAAGACGTGCATTGGAATGTTCGTCCGGACCAGCGGCCGGAGGAAAAAGCCACATACGGCGGATTCTATACACAGGCCGAAATTCGTGAGGTCGTCCGGTATGCTGCTGAACGGTGTGTAACCATCGTTCCGGAGATCGAGATGCCGGCACATGCAACTGCCGTCATCAGCGCGTTCCCACAGTTCTCCTGCACCGGCGGCCCCTTCACCGTACCACCGGGCGGCGTCTGGCCCATCAAGCACATCTATTGCGCCGGGACCGACAGCACGTTCCTGTTCCTTGAAACAGTCCTCCGCGAGGTCGCCGATCTCTTTCCGGGCAGCTACATCCACATCGGCGGCGATGAGGCCGACAAGACCGAGTGGAGACGGTGCCCGAAGTGCCAGGCCCGGATCAGGGCCGAGGGTTTGGCGGACGAAACAGCATTGCAGAGCTATTTCACGCGCCGCATCGAGACCTTTCTGGCGAGCATCAACCGCCGACTGATCGGGTGGGACGAGATCATCGAAGGCGGACTGCCGCCGCGTGCAAGCGTGATGTCCTGGAGGGGCACCGAAGGAGGAATTGCCGCAGCACGGTCTGGGCATGACGTGGTGATGACGCCGACGTCCAACTGCTATTTCGATTACTATCAGGCGGATCCGATGCTGGAGCCCATCGCTATCGGGGGCTTTGTCCCGCTGGAGACCGTCTACTCGTTTGAGCCGACACCCGACAGCCTCTCGCCCGCGGAAGCGGCCCACATTATCGGCGCAGGAGCGAATCTCTGGACCGAGTATATCCCCGACCCCGCCAAAGCGGAGTACATGATCTTCCCGCGCATCGCAGCGATCGCCGAGGTGGGATGGACGGCCCGGGAGCGGAAGTCATGGCCCGATTTCCTCCAGCGCCTCGATGTGCAGCTCCAGCGATATGCCGCACGCTCCATCACTGTAGCCCCCAGCATCTTCCGGGTTGCAGTGGCAGATTCATTTGATGTGGCTGCCTGGCGGCATGTTGTAACGCTGACGACACAGAGTGGACGGGAAGAGATCCGGTACACACTCAACGGGAGCATTCCGACGGCTGCATCGCCGCTGTACGATGCGCCGATCATGCTCTATACGTCCGCCCGCCTTCGTGCCAGGGCGTTTACCGGGGGAATTCCGGCCGGACCGGGGACCGACAGGATGATCCTGCTCTCGCCCTACCGTTCGGCAACAATCACCCTCACAGATCCGCCGGAATCCGGTGGCAACGCCGATGGCGGCCGTTCACTGCTGGACCACCAGCGGGGGACCCCCAGCGCCCGTGATTCCCGGTGGAGCCGCTGGCGGGGCAACGGCACAGCAGCCGTCGTCGACCTCGGTACCGCCTCTCCGGTCCGGCGCGTCTCGGTCGGGTTTCTGCATCAACCGGCAACGCTGACCTTTTCTCCCGGCCTGGTGGTGATTGAAGGCTCGCTGGATGGCTCGACATTCCAGCCCGTCGCACAGATCACCGGGGAAACTCTTCAGAAAGACCCGCAGGCCCAGGTGCAGGAGTACAGCGTGCTCCTGGAAAGGACGCCGGCCATCCGTTTTGTGAAGATCTCAATGGTGAACCCCGGACCAGCGCCGGCATGGCACAAGATGGCGGGTGAACCCACATGGATCGCCGTGGACGAAATCGTTATCGAATAACGTCCTCAAGCATCTGCGGACCACGTTTTGTATCTTGAGGCGTTCTTTCGTCCCAATCGTTCAACCAGAAGATGAGGTCACCGATGCGCGAGACTGCCCTGGATCGTTTCCTTCGCTACGCGAAGATCGATACGCAATCACAAGACGAATCGACAACCTACCCGAGTACGCAGAAGCAGTTCGATCTGCTGAACCCGCTCGTCCAGGAGCTGAAAGCTATCGGCGTGAAAGATGCCGCCATCGATACCCACGGCTATGTCTTCGGCACGGTGCCCTCGAACCTCCCCCGGACACATCCCGCGTTTGGCAAAGTCCCGACGATCGGTCTGATCGCCCATGTGGACACCTCGCCGTCGGCGAGCGGCGCCAACGTGAAACCCCAGGTGATCGAGAAGTACAAGGGTGGCGATATTATCCTTCCGGGCGATCCTTCGGTGGTAATCCGCGCGACCGAGAACCCTGAACTGGTCCGGAACGTCGGAAAGACAATCGTCACCTCGGACGGAACCACTCTCCTCGGCGCCGATGACAAGGCTGGCGTAGCAATCATCATGACTGCCGTCGATACCCTGCTCACGACACCATCACTCCTCCATGGCGACGTCAGGATCGCATTCACGCCCGACGAAGAGGTGGGAAACGGAACCAAGTTTTTCGATCTTATCGCCTTCGGCGCTGCGGCTGCCTATACGGTCGACGGCGACACTCCGGGAGAACTGAACAAAGAAACATTCAGCGCGAATTCCGCTATCATCACGGTGATCGGACGAAATATCCATCCCGGAACCGCAAAAGGGATCATGGTAAACTCGCTTCGTGTGATGGCAGATGTCATCGCCCGGCTGCCGAAAGACATGGCGCCGGAAACGACCGAAGGGTACGAACCCTATATCCATCCCCATCAGATGAGCGGGGAGGAGGCGAAGTCCACTCTGCGACTGCTGCTGCGCGACTTCGAGACATCAGGACTTGCAGAGCAGGAGAAGATCCTGCGTGCAATCATCGATGAAGTGCGCCCGCTCCATCCGAAGGCACACATCGAACTGGAAATCAAAGAATCCTACCGGAACATGAGGGACGGGCTCCTTGGCGACCCGCGGGTCCTTGACTGCCTCTGGGAAGCCACAAAACGCGCGGGCCTGGATCCCACGTGGGTTCCCATCCGCGGCGGAACGGATGGATCGCGCCTCACCGAAAAAGGTCTTCCCACACCGAATATTTTCACCGGGGGTCAGAACTATCATGGCCCGACGGAATGGCTGGCCGTCGAAGGGATGGAAGAGTCGGTGAAGACCGTCGTCCATCTTACCGGCATCTGGGTGGAGAAGACCACGGCTTAAAAGATCATAGACACCGTAACGACGATTCAGCACCTCTTATCCCCGATCAAAGGAGCGTTTTATGGATCACCAGGCACCAGAGGGAAAAGGCCTTCCGGACAACGCATACAAAGAGTTGAAGCAGGGAGAGGAATACCTGCCGATTCTCCCGCCAACGTCCCGGCCCCAGGAAGTCACCACGTACTCGGTGGTCATGGGACTCCTGATGGCGATCCTTTTTTCCGCTGCTGCGGCCTACTCGGGCCTGAAGATCGGCCAGGTGTTTGAGGCGGCAATCCCGATCGCAATCCTGGCGGTGGGCATGTCCAACCTCCTCAGCAAGTCGAACGCTCTCGGCCAAAACGTTATTATCCAATCGATTGGCGCCTCCTCCGGGGTAATCGTCGCAGGCGCCATCTTCACGATCCCGGCGCTCTATATCTTGAAACTCCCCGCCGACTTCTTCCAGGTCTTTTTCGCCTCGGCCCTCGGAGGGTTTCTGGGAATACTCTTCCTCATCCCGTTCCGGAAATACTTTGTCAAGGACATGCACGGCAAGTTTCCCTTCCCCGAGGCCACTGCAACGACAGAGATCCTCGTGGCCGGGGAAAAAGGGGGGGGCCAGGCCGCCGTACTCGTGGTGAGTGGACTGATCGGCGGGGTGTTTGACTTCCTCTTCAGCGCTCTCGGCCTCTGGTCGGAAGTCATCACATCCCGCATGCTGTCCATCGGCGAACTGGTCGCCGACAAGGTGAAGCTGGTGGCGCGTTTCAACGTCTCCGCCATGATCTTCGGGCTCGGATATATCGTCGGACTCAGGTACTCGGCGATCATCGCGGCGGGGTCGTTCCTCTCCTGGTTCGTCCTCGTTCCGTTGTTCTCCAACCTCGGAGGCGGGATGACGGTCCCGTTCGGCGCGGGGGTGACGAAGCTCCTCTCTGATATGACGGCGGAGGAGATCTTCCGCGCCTACGTGCGTCAGATCGGGATTGGCGGCATCGCCATGGCCGGCATCATCGGCATCATCCGGTCTTCAAAGATCATCGGGGGGGCGTTCTCCCTTGCATACCGTGAAATCTTCCACCGGCAGGAAGGGGCGCAGCAGACGACGGTCAGAACACAGACCGACATCCGGATGCTCTTCATCATCCAGTTTATCCTGCTTACCGCAATCCTCCTGTTCGTCTTCTTCTACGCCGGCGTGGTTTTCAATGTGACCCATGCCGTTGTCGCCCTTCTCATCGTGCTGATCATCGCGTTTCTCTTCACCACCGTTGCCGCCAATGCAATCGCCATCGTCGGGACGAATCCCGTATCCGGCATGACCCTGATGACGCTGATCCTTTCGTCCTTCATCCTGGTGCAGATCGGCTTGAAGGGTAACGCCGGAATGGTCAGTGCGTTGATCATCGGCGGCGTCGTCTGCACGGCATTGTCCGTGGCGGGGGGATTTATCACCGATCTGAAAGTCGGCTACTGGCTCGGGTCCACGCCGAAAAAGCAGGAGAGCTGGAAGTTTCTTGGCGTCATTCTCTCGGCAGCGACTGTGGCAGGCGTCATTCTCATTCTGAATGAGACGTACGGGTTCACGGGCCCAAATTCCCTTGCCGCTCCCCAGGCAAATGCCATGGCTGCCGTGATCCAGCCCCTGATGTCGGACACGCCCGCTCCCTGGAGTCTCTACCTGTTCGGCGCAATCATCTCGCTCTTACTGCTCATGGTCGGCGTCCCGCCGCTTGCCTTCGCCCTCGGCATGTACATTCCGCAGGAACTCAACACACCCCTGCTTGTGGGCGGGATCCTTGCCTGGTTTGTAACCACCCGGAGCAAGAATGAGAAACTGAACAATGCGCGATTCTCGCGCGGCACCCTCATCGCTTCCGGCTTCATTGCCGGCGGGTCGATCTTCGGCGTGCTCAGCGCATTTCTCCGGTTCGGCGGTCTCGACCTCCAGGTAGGAACATGGTCGGAAACTGCCATCGGGGAGGTTGCCGGACTTGTGGCATTCATCCTGCTCTTCGCCTACGCGCTTATGGACACCATGCGTGCCAAACCGGAATAAGGCAGGAGAGGTGATTTTTCACGTACTCGGAAGAGAGGCCTCGTCATGAAATGGATCAAGCGCCTTTTCATCTTCGCTCTCGTCGTGGTGCTCGCGGGAGCGTTCTGGCTGGCCTTTGGGATCTGGACGGGGATCTATTCGGTCTATAGTGTTGCGCCGTCGAAGAAACTGCCCGATGGCGTCACCCTGATCGTTTCGCGAGACCCGGGCGAGCCGATGTTCAATTCGCCCGACGTACGCATCCCGCCGCCGAAGCCGCGTGAACGGGGATCCGGGCTCACGTTTGCGCCCGCTCGAAAACCCGCACGGGCACTCGAGGACCGGACAGTTCTGGAACTTCCATATATCTCCTGGGCGTACGAAAAGTCCCTCGAACCGCCCAAAAAGGAG
This sequence comes from uncultured Bacteroidota bacterium, assembly GCA_963714855.1. Classification (GTDB taxonomy): domain Bacteria; phylum Bacteroidota; class Ignavibacteria; order UBA10030; family UBA6906; genus JAGDMK01. Next base: position 58,228 of record CAVQPT010000005.1, read on the forward strand.
GAGTAGTCAATCCCGGTCGTGGTGATTAATACGATTCCGGTGAAACTTTCCCTTTGCACAGTTCGTTATTAGCATTGATCATCATGAATACAATTACCGACAAAGCCGATCTTTCCGCCCTGCGCATCAACAGAAACCGCCCGGATGACGCGGGTTCGTCCAAGACCCCGTGGAAACTCATTGTCCCTGTCCTCGTCGTCGTCCTTTTTGCGGTCGGCTACTTTGTCATTCGCCCGAGCTTCGCCTCACTCCCGGAGGTGGACCTGACCACAGCGACGCTGACCTCCCCCGCACAGGCGAATGCGGTCCTCACGGCAAGCGGCTACGTGGTCGCCCAGGTGAAAGCCGCCGTCGCGACAAAGGGATCCGGCCGCCTGACCTATCTCGGCGTGGAAGAAGGAGACCGCGTGAAGAAGGGGGAAATCCTCGCTCGTCTTGAGGACGAAGATGTCGCCGCGGCCGTAGCGCAGGCGAAAGCCAATCTCGGCGTTGCCCGGGCCGATTTCAACGACGCACGATTGACACTCGAGCGCCAGCAACGCCTCCTGGCATCGAACCTCACGTCGCAGGCCGAGCGTGATGCCGCGCAGGCCAGGTTTGACCGCGTGGAAGCAGGTATCAGGGCTGCGGAAGCAGGCGTCACGTCAGCCGAAGTGGCTTTTGAGAACACACGCATCCGCGCGCCGTTCGACGGAACGGTGCTTACGAAGAATGCCGATGTCGGCGAAGTGTTCGCCCCGTTTGCGTCTTCCGCAAATTCGCGCGGGGCAGTGGTGACCATGGCCGACATGAACTCGCTGCAGGTCGAGGCCGATGTTTCCGAATCCAACATCATCCGCGTCACGCCAGGTCAGCCGTGTGAGATCATTCTCGACGCATATCCTGACAAGCGTTATCCCGGGGTTGTCCACAAGATCGTCCCGACGGCAGACAGGGCGAAGGCCACGGTCCTCACGAAGGTCGCCTTCATGAGCAAGGATGAACGGGTACTCCCGGAAATGAGCGCAAAGGTGATGTTCCTCTCCGAGCTGCCGAAGACGACCGGCGATGCGAATCTCCCGGTCCTTACCATTCCACTCTCGGCGTTGACGACGCGCGACGGGAAGACGATGGTGCTGATGGTACGCGACGGCGCGGTCGTTGAGATGCCCGTCACGGCAGGCGAACCCCTTGCCGATCGTGTCGTGATCCGGGAGGGGCTGTCCGCAGGCGACAAAGTGATTGTGCGACCCGATCCAACAATGACGGCCGGCGCCCGCGTTCGCGTCCGGGCCCAATAGTTCCCCCGTTTCACTCCGGAGTGTCCATGATCGAAGTCCGTGGTGTGTCCAAATCGTACCAGCGCGATGCAATTGAAGTGCCGGTACTGCAGAATATCAGCATCACCGTCCCCGAGGGCGAATTCCTCGCACTGATGGGACCGTCGGGTTCAGGGAAGACCACCCTGCTCAACCTGATTGCCGGAATCGACAAGCCGGACAGCGGCTCGGTCACGGTCAACGGGACGAATATCGCCACGTTGAGCGAATCGGCTCTGGCGCAATGGCGCTCCCACAACGTGGGCTTCATCTTCCAGTTCTACAATCTGCTCCCCGTCCTGACGGCATACGAGAACGTGGAACTCCCGTTGCTGCTGACACACCTCTCCCGGAAAGAACGCCGCCAGCATGTGGAGGCCTCGCTCCAACTGGTCGGCCTCAGCGACCGCATGCGGCATTACCCGAGACAGCTTTCCGGCGGTCAGGAGCAGCGCGTCGCCATCGCCCGCGCCCTGGTCACGGACCCGACCGTGGTCGTGGCCGACGAACCGACCGGAGACCTCGACCGCGTGTCTGCCGGTGAAGTCATGACGCTGCTCGACCGTCTGAACAAAGAATTCAAGAAGACCATCGTCATGGTAACCCACGATCCCCGGGCGGCAGAGAAGGCCCACACAGTGATGCAACTCGACAAAGGCGAGCTGACCTGAGGAGGTTGCCATGTTCATCCTGAAACTCGTCCTCAAGAACGCCCTCCGGCACAAGCTCCGGACAGCGTTGACCATCCTGGGCATTGCCATCGCCGTGATGTCCTTTGGATTCCTCCGCACCATCGTCACCGCATGGTCCTACGGCGTGGAGGCTTCTGCCGCCAACCGGATGATCACAAGGAATTCCGTGTCGTTCATCTTCCCTCTGCCGTATGCGTACCGCGATCAGATCGCCCGGGTTCCCGGCGTCGAACTCATCACATGGGCAAACTGGTTCGGCGGTACCTTTAAGGACCCGGCGGATTTCAAGAACTTCTTTCCACGGATGGCCGTCGACCCCGAGACGTACCTCAAGGTCTATCCGGAGTATCTCCTTTCGCCCGAAGAGGCGGCGGCGTTCCAGAAGGAACGGAATTCCTGTCTCGTGGGAGCAAAAATCGCCCGCGAACACGGCTTCACGATCGGTGATGTAATCCCGATTGAGGGGGACATCTTCCCCGGACGATGGGATTTTGTGGTGCGCGGGATCTACAAAGGAAGAGATGCCGCCACCGATGAGACACAGATGTTCTTCCACTGGAACTATCTGAACGAACGGATCCGGGAACTTCAGCCCAGCCGCGACGGGCAGATAGGCTGGTTTGTGATGATCGTGTCGGACCCCGCAAAGATGCCGGAGATCGCACAGACGATCGACGACATGTACCTGAACTCCCGCGCAGGAACAAAAACGGAAACCGAACGGGAGTTCCAGCAGGGATTTGTGGAGATGTCCGGCGCGATTATTCAGTCCCTCGAAGTGGTATCCATCATCATCATCGGCATCATTCTTCTGATACTGGCCAATACCATTGTGATGGCGGCGCGCGAGCGGACACGAGAGTACGCCGTGTTGAAGACGATCGGCTTCAAGTCGATGCACGTCATCGGGCTTATCAGCGGCGAATCGCTTCTGATTGCAGGCATCGGAGGAGCGATCGGGCTCGCACTCACATTCCCTGTTGCGGCAGGGTTTGCCACTATGTTCCCGACGTTCTTCCCGGTTGTCAATGTCGAAATGGTTACCATCATTCTTGCCGCGCTTGTTGCTGCCCTTGCAGGCGTCATCGCAGCCCTCTTCCCGACCATTCGGGCCTTGCGGATGAGTATCGCCGAAGGTCTGAGAACGATAGGATAAGCCGTATGAAGATCCCGTTCACGTACACCTGGCGCAGTCTGTGGGCACGCCGCATAACCACCGTTCTTACGCTGGGGGGCATTACATTGGTCTCCTTCGTATTTTCGGCGGTGCTGATGCTCTCGAACGGCGTCGAAAACACACTCGTCGAAACCGGATCGGCTGACAATGCCCTGGTCCTCCGCAAATCAGCGAATTCGGAGCTCGTGAGTCAGATCGAACGCGATGCCGCAAACCTGATCAAAGCCATGCCCGAGGTGGCCCTGCTGCCCGACGGCAAGCCGTTTGCCTCGACGGAGACCTACATCATCATCAATCTCTCCAAGAAGGGCTCGAACGATATGGGGAACGTTTCGGTGCGCGGGATTTCTCCCGAAGCGCTCCAGCTCCGTCCCCAGGTGAGTCTGGCCTCAGGCCGATGGTTCACCTTCGGGTCGCAGGAGATCGTCGTCGGGTCAAACATTGCCGAGCAGTTCCAGGGATGTGAGATCGGAAAGACGCTCCGGTTTGGGGAGGCCGAATGGACGATCGTCGGACACGTGGATGGTGAGGGAACCGCTTTCGATTCGGAGATCTGGGGCGATGTGGAGCAGATGATGCCGGCCTTCGGTCGACCGGTCTTCTCGTCGGTCCTGTTCCGGTTGAAATCGGCCGAGCAGTTTGAACGCGCAAAGACGCGGATCGAGCAGGACCCTCGCACGTCCTATGCGGAAGTCAGGCGCGAACAAAACTACTACCGTGAGCAGTCCCAGCTGATGTCCGATTTCATCCGCTACCTTGGTCTGGTGGTCACGGTCATCTTCAGCTTCGGCGCGATGATCGGAGCAATGATCACGATGTATGCGGCTGTTGCCAACCGCACGGTGGAGATCGGGACCCTGCGCGCGCTGGGATTCCGCCGTCGCAGCGTGCTCAGCGCATTCCTGGTCGAATCGATTCTCCTGTCGTTGATCGGCGGGGCCCTCGGTATCGGTCTCGCATCATTCATGTCGTTCATTCGCATTTCCACAACAAACTTCGGGAGCTTTTCTGAGCTGGCCTTCGGGTTTGTGATGTCGCCGGGGATTATTGCGGGAACGATGACGTTTGCGCTGGCGATGGGGATCGTGGGCGGGTTCCTGCCTGCTGCGCGTGCCGCGCGATTGAACATCCTCGCGGCGCTGCGGTCGGCATAGAAGGGGCAGAAAATTCTGTAGCTTGCAGGCGCGTCGGACCGCTCAACGTCGTGGCCTGCGCGAACTGATCAGTACCGTCAGGTTGCCTTGCGCAGCCACTGCACAAGGGGCATGGTCAGCGTCAACACGCGCGTGACCGTATCCAGAAACCGCGGCTTCAGACACTCGTCGTCCCCCAGAATCTTGCCGACGTACACCTGCTTCAGCCGCAGGTGTTCAATCATGGGATGGTCCTTCGGATATCCCAGCGGCGCCTTCTGCAGTTTCTCCCCCATCACCTGACCGAACATGCGGCGGAATGCCCGGTCTTCAACGACCGCACGATACTCGTCCGGGTGGTCTGCAATCGACCGCCGGATGGCCTTGATCTGCTCGCCTGACGGCATGTACAGCCCCCCGCCGATGAAGATCTCTCCAATCTCGATGCCCAGATAGAGCCCGGGATACTCGGTCGGCCTCTTCTGACCCCGGGGTTCGAAGCTGGCCGCAATGTTGGTCTTGTACGGAGTCTTGTCTTTGCTGAATCGCGTGTCGCGGTAAATGCGGAAAATGGACTTCCTCGGATGGAATTCGAAGTCTGGCGCGACCTCGGCCATGCGCGGACCGAGGGATGCAATCAGGCATTCCATCGGAGAGCGCACCAGGTCCTCATATTCCTGGCGGTGCTTCTGAAACCAGCCCCGGTTGTTGTTCCGTTTGAGCCGCTTCAGGAATCCCAGCCCTTCGGGAGGAAACCCTGCAAACGGGGGATACATCTCTTCTTCAAGGGGGTGCTGGATCATACGCTCTCCTTCAGTGCCCGGGTGTAGCCAAACATCGAAAAATCGGCGCTCTTATTCCAGCTTTTTCTGGAACCGGGCAACACTGAGGGAGAAGATGACCACACCGATCCCCAGAAGCGCAGCACCCTGCGGCCACAATTCGCGGACCCCCGATCCCTTCAGGAAAATCCCGCGGACAATTTCCAAAAAATATCGCAAGGGGATCACATACGTAATCCACTGTATGACCTCCGGCATGTTCGCAATCGGAAAGGCAAAACCCGAGAGGAAGATGAACGGCATGAAGAAGAAGAACTGTGCAATCAGCATCGCCTGCTGCTGCGTCCGGGCAATCGTTGAGATGAAAAGCCCGAGACCGAGTGTCGTGAGGATAAACAACCCGCTCAGGGCGAACAAGAGCGGAAGGCTCCCCACCATGGGCACCTCGAACCAGTAGTGTGCAACCGCGAGGACGATGAGCACGTCGAGAAACCCGATCGCCGTAAACGGAATGAGCTTCCCGAGAATGAGCTGATACGGTTTGATCGGCGTCACCAGGAGCTGCTCCATCGTCCCGATCTCTTTCTCCCGCACAATGCCCAACGAGGTGAGGGTCATGGTGATGATCATCAGGACCAACGCCACGACTCCGGGGACCATGTAATTCGAGCTCTTGAGGTCAGGGTTGAACCAGACGCGGGGCTCGGGCAGCACCAGGGCACCCCCTCCGGCGCCCATCCGTGTCGAGCTTTCAATCAGGACATTCTGAGAATATGTTGCGACAATCTGTGTCGCGTAGTTCAGCAGAACCGCTGACGTGTTTGCGTCCGTGCCGTCGAGGACGACCTGGACAACCGCTGTCCTTCGTCCCAGGAGGTCAGAGGCGAAATCCGTCGGGATAATCAGCGCAATCGTCGCATCCGACCGCTCGATATGTGCGTCCACCTCTTTCGGAGATATGACGCTCGCTTCATGGATGAAATACCCCGACGAGGTGAAGGCATCCACGAACGCCCTGCTCTCCGCAGACCGGTCCTGGTCGCACACAACCATGCCGGTGTTCGTGATGTCCGTCGTTGCGGCGTATCCCAGCAGGATGACCTGGACGACCGGAACAACCAGGGAAACGGCAAGCATGCGCCTGTCCTGCCGGACCTGGTACAATTCTTTCCTGACGATTTTCCCGATGACCGCTATGCTACGTCGCAGTGACATATAATTCTCTTTCCGCCGAGTCTCATTGTTCTAAAGGGTACGTTTCTGGAGCCGCTTGACGCTCACCCCGAGTGTCACAACGGCAAAGATCCCCATGAAGACAAATTGTTCCCACACTGCTTCGAAGCCGACGCCTTTCAGCATCACTCCCCTGACCACGATCAGGAAGAACTTCGCCACCGCGATGTTCGAGAAAACCTGAAGGACCACAGGCATGCTGGCAATGGGGAAGACAAATCCCGAGAGCAGAAATGAGGGGAGCAGCGATGAGAAGACGGAGACCATGAATGCCACCTGTTGAGATTCGGTGACGGTCGATATCAGCAAGCCCTGTCCGAGAGAACCCAGAATGATCATTGTGATCCCGGCATAGAGAAGGAGGATGCTTCCCTTCACCTGTATATCGAACAGGAGATATCCGAGGACTAGAATAAACGTCGCGGAAACGAGGGCGATAGCCATATAGGGGAGAGTTTTGCCCATGATCACCTGGATCGGGCGCAACGGCGACACCATAATTTGCTCCATTGTCCCCCTCTCCTTTTCACGCACGACGGTCAGGGATGTGGCGATCACACCCGTCAGCATGATGATGAAGCCGATCAGTCCGGGGACGAGAAAGCGGGACGTTTCCAGGTCGGGGTTATACCAGATCCTTGGTTGAAGCTGGATTGGCGTATAGGCCTCCCGGCCGGACCTCCGCATTGTTTGCAGGATGATGGTGCTGGAATAGTCCATGATCATACGGACCGCATATCCCATCGCCTGGCCGGCGGTATTGGCATCCGCCCCGTCCACAAGAAGCTGCACTTTGGTCTGCCTCCCGGCGAGCAGGTTCCGCCCGAAGTCCGGAGTCAGGACTATCGCAATTTTGGCTTTCCCTCCCAGAAACCCTTCTTCGATCTCTCGATACGTCGTGGAATAGCCGACCTGGGAGAAGTACTCCGAGTGCTGGAACATCGCGATGAAGTCGCGGCTCTCGGGTGTGCGGCTCTGATCCAGAATCATGAGCGGCACGTGTTTGACATCGAAGTTCAGTGCGTATCCGACGAGGATGATGAGCGCAGCCGGGAGGACCAGAAGCATTCCCAGTGAGGTTGGGTCCCGGCGGATCTGACGGAATTCTTTCAGGATAACCGGTCTCAGTGTTTTCCATAGCGTCATGTGGGTTCCGCGCTCCTATGCAGCATCCGTTCGTTGTGCGTCGTGTTCGAGCAGATACAGGAACACGTCTTCCAGGGACGGGACGATGCGTTCGACAGACGCGATGCGGCTGCTCTCACCGGAGAGCAGCTCCCGCAGCCGCTTACGGCCGGCGGCTTCATCATCGACCATCACGTGCAGCTTCGTCCCGAACACCGAGGTTTCGATTGCCCAGGATTGCGCGCGGACAGTCTCGAGGGCATCCACGACTTCCCCTTCCGCAAGCGTCACCTCGAGCAGCGGCATCCGGATGTGTTCCGTTTTCAGCTCCGTCGGACTCCCCGACGCAATCAACGACCCTGCGTTGATGAGGATGATATCGTTGCAGTACTCTGCTTCATCGAGGAAATGCGTCGTCACGAGAATGGTCGTCCCCTCGGCCGACAGCCGGTTGATGAGCTCCCAGAAGTTGCGGCGTGAGATCGGATCCACACCTCCCGTCGGCTCATCCAGAAACACGATGGGAGGTTCATGCAGGATGGCGCAACCGAGTGCCAGACGCTGCTTCCATCCCCCGGAGAGCGTGCGTGTGAGACTCCCTTCCCTCCCCTTCAGATCAGCCATCTCCAGCACCCAGTCCATCCTCTCCCGGAGTTTCGCTTCGCCGAGTCCGTACACGCCTCCGAAGAACCGGATGTTCTGCTGGACCGTGAGGTCATCATAGAGGGAAAAACGCTGCGACATGTACCCGATGTTCTGTTTCACGAGATCGGTCTGGGTGTTGATATCGTATCCGCCAACCAGGGCCGTGCCGGACGTGGGCTGGAGGAGCCCGCAGAGCATCCGGATCGTGGTCGACTTGCCGGCGCCGTTTGCGCCAAGGAAGCCGAAGATTTCCCCGCGCCGGACGGAGAACGAGACCTGGTTGACGGCAGTAAAGGAACCGAACCGTTTTGTCAGGCCACGAACCTCAATGGCGAGATCCGTCATGGCGATGCACTCCCGACTGCCCGGGTGAGCCGCGCACGCGCGATTTCCACCTCGACCCGTGCCCCGCTCAGGGTGGTTGTGGACTGCTGATACGCAACCTCTGCATCCAGGAGATCGGCCGCAGTCGCAAGTCCGTTCCGGAACTTCTCCCCCGTCATCCGCACCTGTTCTCCGGCCTGCTGCACTGCGAGGCCGGCGACTTCGAGACGATCGCGCGACCGTTCGACATAGAGTGATGCGCGCCGGACTTCAAGCGAAACGAGATCCTCCACATGCGCCGCCATGAATTCGGTCTGGCGCAGCGACGCCTGGGCCTGCTCGGTCTGACGTGCTGTCTGTCCCCAGTTCCAGAGGTCCATCGTCAGGACAACGCCGATATCCCATGTCCCCTTGAACTCATCGCGTGTGGGGAGATATCTGCTATTGGGGCGGGCATAGAGGTAGTTGCCGCTGAGCGCAAGCTGCGGCCACCATCCTGCCTGAGCCGCGGTCACTCCCGCACGGGACGCCTCCACACGCGCACGCAGTGCCTGGAGATCGGGCCGGTGGTCGCGTGCCTGAACCGTCAGAGAATCAGGAAGCATCGCGCCCGACACGGAGGCCCCCGAGGGCCGGGACAACGGCACAATGGGGGTATCCACGGGGCGTGCAAGGAGCATGTTCAGATTCATTGCCGCCACGCGAGCATCATTCTCGGCATCGATCCGCGCGATCCTCGCCTGGGAAAGTTGTACCTCGATTCTCAGGACATCATTGCGGGTGGCGGCACCGGCCCGCAGGAGGTTCTTCGCGTCGTTGACGTACCGTTCAAGTCGCGCAACATTTTCGAGAGCGGTTTGCGCGGCATCACGCGTAAGGTAGAGCGTCCAATATGCCGAGGTGATGCTCAGGACGAGATCCTCCCGGTCATTCGCGTTGTCAAATGCGGCTGCACGGGCGCCCGATTCGGTCATATCGATCGTGCTGCTGATCCGGAATCCCGTAAAGAGAGGCTGTTGCAGGCTCACGCGGGCATAATAGGTATTGAGGACCACCGGGGAGATCTCGATTGGCTGCGCCAAGAACGGGACCCGGACGGTGAACGGATCCACGTCGCTCAACCGCCGATAGCTGGCTTCCCCTTTCAGCATGGGAAGGCGGGACGTCGCCGCTTCTCCTGCCCGGGCTTCGGCAGCCTCAACACGCGCCTCGGAGGCACGAAGTGTGCGGTTGCCGGCCAGACCGATCCTGATCGCTTCATCGAGGGTCAATCCCCCTTCCTGTCCGGCCAGCGCCACAAAGGGGAGGAGCACGCACCACAAAAGTCCACGTTTCATGAAACACCTTCAGAATGGGTCAACAAAGTGATAAAGACATTTTCAAGTGACGGCGCAATCCGCCGGCTCGAGATGATGCGGATCCCGCCGTCGGTGAGCAACCGGGTAATGGTCTTGAGTTCGGCATCCCCATCCTGGAGAACCACATTCAGCCGGTCGCCAAAGGCCTGGACTTCCAGGTCGGGCCTGGCCGTTTTCAGAATGCCGAATGCATCACGGACGCGGTCGCACGTGATTTCCATGACGGTTCCTGTCATTTCAGACTTGAGGGCGGCGGGTGTGGCCACGCGCATGATTGTTCCCTGGTTCATCAGCGCAACACGCGTGCACCGTTCCGCCTCGTCCAGGTACGGCGTGCTCATGACGATGGTGATCCCCTCCCGGAGCAGGCTTTGCAGGATCTTCCAGAAATCGCGCCGCGACACCGGATCGACGCCTGTTGTTGGCTCGTCCAGGAAAATGATCCGCGGTGTGTGGACGAGCGTGCATGCGAGCGCAAGCTTCTGTTTCATCCCCCCGGACAGCTTCTCGGCGAGGCGCGAGCGGAAGGGCGTCAGGCGCGTAAACGCGAGCAGTTCTTCCCGGCGCTCCCTGAAATCGAAGACTTTGTTGATCTCGGCGAAGAACTCGATGTTTTCATCGACCGTCAGGTCTCCGTACAGGGAGAAGCGCTGCGACAAATAGCCGATTTCGCGCTTCACTGCGTCGGCTTCCTTCACGATGTCCTTGTCCAGCACCCGCGCCGTGCCGCCCGTCGGCAGGAGGATGCCGCAGAGGAGGCGGATCATTGTCGTCTTGCCAGCCCCATCCGGCCCGACGAGTCCGAACATCTCTCCTTCGTGAACGGTCAGGTCGATGGCATCGACGGCTTTGATCTGGCCGAACGAGCGAGAGAGGGACGATGTGACAATGGCCTCGGGCATCACCGGCCTTTCGGCGAAACGTGAATCACGGCGTCGGCGGGAAGGCCGGGTTTCAGTGCACCGTCCGCGTTTTCGACTTCAACCTTTACGGCAAACACCAGCTTTGTCCGCTCTTCTTTGGTCTGCACGTTCTTCGGTGTGAACTCCGCCGTCGGCGAAATGTAGATCACATTCCCTTTGAACGGGCGGTCCGGACCAAAACTGTCGATAAAGACATCCGCGGGCTGACCGAGGGTCACACGTCCCAGCTCCCCCTCATTCACATAGATCGTCAGTTTCACTCTGTCGAGATATGTGAGCCGGATGACATGGCTGCCCATGCCGACCAGCTCTCCCGGTTCGACGGCACGGAGCGTTACCGTGCCGGCTGCGGGGGCGAGGATGGCGCAGTCGCGAAGACGCTTCCGGAGCAGGTCGGCCTGAGCTGCGGCGGCGTCGCGGCGTGCGCGGGCGCCTGCAATCTCCTCCGGCCTCAGGCCTGACCGGAGTTTGCGGAATGTCTGGTCGGCACTCACGTACCGTGCGTACGCGTCGTCGTACTGTTTCTGGGTCACGGTCGATGAGGCGAGGAGGTCCTTCATCCGATCATAGTCCGCTTTTGCATTGGTGAAGGCGGCTTCGGCCTGGACGAGGTCTTCCTTGCGGGACCCCTCGACCGCAAGGCGGTAGCCCGATTCCACGGAGGCCAGATTCGCCTCCGCCTGGCGCAGCTGGAGGCGGTATTCTTCATCATTGAGAACGACAAGCGTATCGCCCTTTGTCACGCGCGTACCTTCGGTCACACGCACCTCGAGCACGCGCCCCCCGACTTCCGCTGCCACGTTAATTTCGGTCCCTTCAATCGTTCCCGATGCTTCGATGCGACCGTCGTGGGTGTTCCCGCATCCGAGAACAGTGGCCCCGAGGGACGCGGTCAGTATCCATTGCCAGAGTCCACGCATACATCATCCTGTTATTGTGGTGATACATGAAGAGTCTTGAGTTGACGGATGGCGTCCGGTGTCAGAACGCCCTGAAAAAAAAGACTGATGATTCCCTCCATTGCCTCGTCGGCTGAAAACGACTCGTTGGTGAGGACCTTCGGATTCACAATTGCCTCCACCACACCGATGATTGCCAGGAGGACGAGCCGGGAATTGACCTCGGCGCGCACGAGTCCCTCCTGCTTTCCCTGTTCGATGAGTTTCGACCAGACGGTAAGGACTTTGTTGCGTCGGAACTCCTGAATGTGTTGCCACATGTCAGGGACATGGATGCTCAGATCGCGGAGCAGCGGCGTACTCACCTGGTGGAACTGTTCGCCGAAGAAGCGTGTGAGATTGTTGAGCATCACGACAAACGGATCGCCGGAGGAGATGATGGCATCGATCCGGCGTCCTACTGTGCCGGTCATCCGGAAAACGATCTGGCGGATGAGGTCGTCTTTGTTCTCGAAGTGGCGGTAGAAGGTTTTTTTGCTCATGCCGAGGCCGGAAGTGATCTCTTCGATGGACACGTGCGCGAAGCCCTGGGCGGTCACAAGAGATTGAGCGTAGTCGATGATCCGGTTTTTCGCGTCGCTGGCTTCTTCCGTTACGTACACCATGGAAACCCTCTCGGTTTTCTCAGTTTCCGCAATTCCACAAAGAAAGGCACACTTGGTGCCGTAGGAAACTCAAATCGTTTCCATGGTTCCAATATACATTGGGTAAGGGCAAAAGTCAAGGGAAAAATGCAGAGCGCAATACTTCCAACCTTCGAACTACTTGGCGATTTTCACCGCCATGGGGCCTGCAACTCCAGCCAGGCCTTACTCACGATGGTAAGTCAGCAAGGTGAGCTTGCGTTCGATCGAACTAGTTATTCCGGGGTCCTGAGCGTGGTACAACCGCAAACCAACGCCCGATTCGTACTCCACAGTCTCATACTGTAGGAAGGGACCGTTGTTACTCAAGATTCTGAGCGTGTCCGTGTCGTTCCAAAAGAGCCGGGGAACACGAATTGACGCCTCGAACCAGCCCATCCATTCTGGAAATGGAACGTGGATCGTATTTGCATCCACGGTAATCAAGAATGAGAGCGAGTCATTTATGAACGCTGGGTACTGTGGTCCGAACCCGTACAAAGAATCCTTCCGTGCCACAAGAATTCGCCAGCCGCCGGCCTCTTGACCCATGCACATCCATGTATGGATGCCATAAGCCCCGCCAGTGTTCGTATTATTGTCATTGTAGCGATACGTCCACGTGTTCCCGACAGCAAGCGAGAAGACCAACTCCCGCGGGATGCTGTCTCCATAAGCCCTGAACGCAGTTCCCTCTTTCGTGGTGGAGCCGCGGACATTCATTGCGATAAGCCGGTTGTAATACGTCTTCCCGTGAAAGAGATTTGTCACTGTCGTCTGGACATCCACCGGGGAGGTCCCCGACCCCGCACTCTGATCCGCCGTACGCCAGCGGTATTGGGTTGTCGTGTCGTACTCAAAATGAAATGCTGTTGTCGTTCCGTTCGGATTGATCCTCCCGGAGAGCATTGCGGTTCCCACCTCCGTCGATACACCCTCGCACTTCTCAACAGTCGGCGGCCACGGCCTGAATACAAAGTCGTGTCCATCAGCCCACGAAGACCCACCCCCGTTCCGGGCGAACAGTCGCCAATGGTGCACGCTGCCGGTCCACACCCTGGACAATGTGGCCTGCACGGTGATCGGCTCCGTCCCAGACCCGAGATCCTGGCTTAGAGTCCCGAAACGGAGCGCAGTCGTCGTGTCGTACATGAAGTAGTACGAAGCGGCCAGTCCATTCGGATTGACTGTTCCGCGCACGATGACACTATCCTCGTAGACAAGCGCTGGTTGATCGGCACTCACAACAGGCGCACGGGATACCGGTACCGGCTCCGGTTCGGGAGGGCCCTCAGAGCAAGATGTCATCCAGAAGCAGCAAACAACGGCTGCCGCCAGCATTCCGATCGTTGAAAGCCGGTTCATCCCGTTTTCCGTCATCGTCAGTGCGGGCTGTAGCTCAAGAGAGTGAGTTTTGTATTTGACCCAGACAGCATGCCGAAAACCGAGATCTGGTAGTGCAGAAGTCCTGTCCCTGAACAATAGACCGCTTTGTCATAGGGAGAGCCCTGTGGCCCCGGATTCGCATTCCGGATCTCCAGCGTGTCGCTCTCGCTGACATATGTGCGGGGTAATCGGGTCGCCGAGCTCCACCAGGTCCCGATCCATTCGGGGAAGGGCACCTGTATCGTGTCCGACGTCTCGGTGATGGTGAAGGAGAGTGAATCACGTATGAGTGACGTGAGCGTACCGCTGTAATACACGGAGTCAGAGCGAGTGACCTGAAACAGCCAGCCTCCCGATGTGTGCTCAACAGTTCTCCAGGTATGGATGCCCACAATGTCCGGGTTGTACTGATCCAGGGTATATCGATAGACCCACGTATTCCCGACTGCGAGCGGGAAGTCAAACTGACGAAACGTCGCATTCCCGAACACCTTGAACGGAGCTCCTTCCTGCATGCTCGTCCCCCCCTCATTCGTTGCGACGAGACGGACGTGGAATACCATCCCGGGCAGATTCGTGACTGCCGCCTCCACATCCCTCCACTCCGCCCCCGCGGGCAGGCTCTGCTCCGGAGTTTGCCACCGGTACAGTGTCAGAGTGTCGTATTCGAACCGATACGTCGTGGTAGTCCGGTTCGGATTGATTCTTGCCACCAGATTCGCGATTCCCTTGGTGCTGGAAGAACCCCGACAATTCTCAATCAAGGGCGCCTGGGGTCTAAACAGGAAGCCCGGCCCATCGGCCCACGACACACCCGACGAGTTCTGCGCGACCAGCCGCCACTGACAGACCGTCCCCGGCCAGAGTCCTAACAATGTCGCCTTCACGCTCACTGCCGCCGTTCCTGAACCCCCATCACGCGTGGGAGTCTGAAAGCGCAACGCCGATGTCGTGTCGTACGCAAAGTAATACGTCGTCGCAAGCCCGTTCGGATTCACCGTCCCCTGCACAATCACGCTGTCCGGAAATGTCGTCGCAGGCTGATCGGCTGTCACTGTTGGTGTGGTTGTCACAACTGGTGGGTCCGGCTCGCGCACCGTCGTCGGTGCCTGTTCGCAGGAAGACAATATGAGGGCAACAGCAAAAGAAAGGAGCGAGGGGAGAACTGAGGGGTGCCGGATGCTATGAGGGAGCGCTCGCGCTCCCCCGCCGGAAAAACGACCGAGGTTGTGTGTACTGAAGCTTCTCAAGACCAGCCCCCCCCTAGGTGACTGTCCGAGTATGTAGTTTCATATAGTTGGAATCCGGTGAAGCCTGTTTTTGGATGGTTCACCAGGTTAGTTCTTTGACAATCGTTCGTTTTGTGATCAGGTGACCAGGAGCAGGTCCCGTATCGCAGGTTTCTGGAGACAAGCGGTGAACAGTTTCCTCAGATTATGTACCGCGCTCACCAAGAACCATTCGGCTTGCACCTTTGGATGACCTCGGAGACTGAACTGCCGGAAGCCGAGCGCATGCTTGATCTGACCGATCGGTGGCTCAACGATCGCCTTGCGTCTGGCGTAGAGCCGTCTCCCTTTGAGAGTCCGAACTTTGCGCCGCATGCGGTCCTGGGGTGTGAGCCCTTTCGGCATCCGCCCACGGGGAGGGGGATCATCTCGCAGGCCATGCTTCTCTCGACCGCACGCGATGTAGGCATCGATCTTTCGTCTCTTTAGGTAGATAATGTTGTCCTTGCTTGCGTATCCAGCATCAGCAGAGAAGACCCGCGGTTTTCGGGGAAGTCGTGAGAGCATGTACTTCAGTTGCGATTCATCTGTCGGGCTGTTGGAGACATCTGTTGCGACAATGATCTGATGCGCGCTGTCCACTGCGAGTTGGGCATTGTACCCCTGAATGAATGTTTTCTGGTATGGCATGATACGGGAGTCTCGATCGGTGAAGTTTCTCTGGGCACGATCCATGGGTGCTGTCTTACCGGTCTTGGAGTTCTTCTCGCTCTTTACTTTTGCCATCGGCGGCCCGGAAGGAGGATCATCGTCCTTGTTGCGCTTGGCTTCCTCCTCCAACGCCCGTTTGGCCTCCATGATTCTGGCCAGACGTGTCTCGCGGCGGGCGAGTTCTTCGGGGAGTTCATCTCCCCGTTTATCGGGGCCATACTTGCGGTCTTCCCGCCTGTCAGTTTTCTCGGCCTCTTTAAGTAAATGAGCGATCTCCTGCTCCAAACGACTCTGTTCCTGTTTCATGCGACCGTAACTCATCGCCTTGTGTTTTGAAGCGTTGGCTTTCACCTTTGTCCCGTCCAGTGCGATGTGGCCGAACCTCACCA
Organism: uncultured Bacteroidota bacterium; assembly: GCA_963714855.1. Classification (GTDB taxonomy): domain Bacteria; phylum Bacteroidota; class Ignavibacteria; order UBA10030; family UBA6906; genus JAGDMK01. The sequence continues at coordinate 74,215 of CAVQPT010000005.1, forward strand.
GACCCGCTTTCTGGCAAAGGAGGAGGATCTCTTTGAACAGATGTTGTAATGATGTCAGGTGTCGCTTGCGAAAGTCACTGATCGTCCGAAAGTCTGGTCCATTGTTCGCTGCCAGTACCCGGAAAGCGACATCTTCCTGGCAGCGTTTGGCCAGTTTCCGTGAGGACCAGATACCCGTTGCATACCCGTACAGGAGGATCCCCGTCATCACCTTCGGATGGTACGGTGGAAATCCCCGTTCCTCCCGTTCATACACGCTGGTGATCGGACTCAGGTCTATCTTCTCCAGGACATCTCTGAGAAAGAACACCATATGATCCTTCGGCAGCCAATCGATCAAGGACGGCGGCAACAGGAACATCTGGTCGGGCTCAAACGGACGGTATGTCTTACTCATCGCTCGCCTACAGTGTGGGACATCGACTGGTTCTCCCACAAATATACGAACAGATGAGGGCGTTACACTATGTGTGGAAAACTATTACTCGGACAGACTCCTAGTGGAACCTGGATGTAATATAGGACCAGGCCTATGCAATGTCAATCCACAGCTTCTTGCCACGAGCCGCGATTTAAGCGGAAAGCCGGCAGGTACGCGGCTCCACGCTGTCACCAGTGTGCGGTCACCGCGGTCATGATCACAAAAAGCAAACCCCCGCCGGCCAAACGCCGGCGGGGGCAATCCGTTGATGGAAAACGGATACGGCTTAGTACATGTCACCCATTCCGCCGCCGCCCGGGGGCATCATCGGCGGTGCTTTGTCTTCCTTCGGCTTCTCGACGATCGTCGCCTCTGTGGTCAGCAACAGAGCCGCCACGGACGCGGCGTTCTCCAGCGCGGTACGCGCGACCTTGGTGGGGTCGATGACACCAGACTTCACCAGGTTCTCGTACTGCTCGGTGTACGCATTGTACCCGAAGTCGTCTTTGCCTTCTTTTACCTTGTTGACGACGACCGACCCTTCGTGACCCGCGTTCTCCACGATCAGACGGATCGGCTCTTCGAGAGAGCGACGAATGATCTCGACGCCCGTCGCCTGGTCCTCGTTCGCAGTCTTGAGGCTCGAAGCTTCGATGCGGCACGCAGGTAGGCAACACCGCCGCCGGGGACGATCCCCTCTTCGACCGCGGCACGGGTTGCATGCAATGCATCTTCGACACGGGCTTTCTTCTCTTTCATTTCGACTTCGGTGGCTGCGCCGATCTTGAGTACCGCAACGCCACCCGACAGCTTCGCCAGGCGCTCCTGCAGCTTCTCACGGTCGTAGTCCGATGTGGTCTTCTCGATCTGCGCCTTGATCTCGTTGATGCGTTTCTTGATGTCTTCCTTCTTGCCGGCGCCTTCAACGATCGTGGTGTTGTCTTTGTCGATCATGACCTTCTTCGCTTTGCCGAGATAGCTCAGCGTCGCGTTTTCGAGCTTGTATCCCTGCTCTTCGGAGATCACGGTGCCGCCGGTCAGGATGGCGACATCTTCGAGCATCGCCTTGCGGCGGTCGCCAAACCCGGGAGCCTTGACCGCAGCACGCGCAACGTGCCGCGCAGCTTGTTCACCACGAGGGTGGCAAGCGCTTCGCCTTCCAGATCTTCAGCAATGACAGAAGGGGCTGATCCTGTCTGAGCGACCTTCTCCAGAATCGGGAGAAGGTCCTTCATCGCGGAAATCTTTTTGTCGTGAATCAGGATCACGGCATCCTCCATCGACTGCTTCCATCGTCTCCGCGTCGGTGACGAAGTACGGCGAGAGATAGCCGCGATCGAACTGCATACCCTCGACCACCTCGATCGTCGTATCGGTACCCTTCGCTTCTTCGACCGTGATCACGCCGTCGGTCCCGACCTTCATCATCGCGTCGGCAATCAGGTCGCCGATAATCGGATCATTGTTCGCAGAGATGGCGCCGACCTGGGCGATCTCTGTCTTGCTGGTCTTGTCGACCGGTTTGCTCGAGTTCCTTGAGGCCCTCAATGACCCGCGGTAACGGCCATGTCGATGCCGCGCTTCAGGTCCATCGGGTTGGCACCGGCCGTAACGTTCTTCATTCCCTCGCGAACAATCGCCTGGGCAAGCACGGTTGCCGTGGTGGTTCCGTCGCCAGCCACATCGGACGTCTTGGAGGCGACTTCACGCACCATCTGCGCACCCATGTTCTCAAGCGGGTTTTCCAGCTCGATTTCTTTGGCGACGGTGACACCGTCTTTGGTAACGGTCGGTGCACCGAACTTCTTGTCGATCACCACATTGCGGCCCTTCGGGCCGAGGGTGACCTTGACCGCATTGGCGAGCTGATCTACGCCTCTCTTCAGTGCAGTGCGCGCCTCGGTGTCGTAAGTTAATCAGTTTTGCTGACATGGTACTGTCATCTCCTGTGGTTATTCTCTGTTCTCTAGTTCGTTCGGATCAGACAATCGCGAAGATGTCTGCTTCACGCATGATCAGATACTCTTCCCCTTCCACCGTCACTTCCGTGCCGGAGTATTTCCCGTACAGCACCTTGTCGCCGACCTTCACTTCCATCGGAACGGTCTTGCCGTCGTCGGACACCTTGCCCGGACCCACGGCAACGATCTCACCGATAACCGGCTTTTCCTTCGCCGTGTCGGGAAGAATGATCCCCCATGGGTCTTCTCCTCGGCCGCGTGAGGGCTTGATCACGACGCGATCAGCCAGCGGCTTCATCTTCATACTACCTCCTGAATGTATGTAATGTATTGAAATTAAACAACTTAGGCGAGTCGATCAGTATTAGCACTCTACTCTAACGAGTGCTAATAATATACAAAAAAAAGGGGCTTTGTCAAGCCCCATACCAAAAAACCCTTCACGTCCGGACAGAATCGCAGGAAGGAACGAGGACCTGCCCCCGGCAGCTACGGCGACGGTTTTCGGGCGTCTTTGACCTCGAAGATGTGCAAACCGTACTCCGCAAGATCAAAGTACATCCCTCGCGCCTCAATCACACTCCGCTCCCGGACGTACACGGCACTGCCGATCAGATCACGGAACTCGAGCAGCCCACCTTCCAAAAAATCCAGAGGGAGTTCCACATAACACTGACCGCTGTGCGGAGCGTAATTGATGACGATCAACCTGTTGCCGCGGGACGGCTCATGCCACCAGAAGACGAGGAAGTTCTGCCAGGTGGGATTATCGTGCCACGCCGGACGCATCGGGAGCAACCGCCACTCGCCATTGCAGAACACGGGATGACTGATGGCGGAAAGGAGCTGCTCGTAAAACGCCCTCGTGCGCTTGTTCACCGGCTCCTGCATCCGTCTGCGCAGCTGCACGGGAACACGGACGGTCCGGCCATCGAGTTGCCCGTCATGCAGCAGGAGCATCCCTGGCACGGTCGCCACGATGGCGGCGGCGGCGTAATGCCATGGCTCCCCCGGCAAAATCTTCGATGCCCGCTCCTCGTCATGATTCTCAATGAATCGTAGACTCCGGTGCTGGAACTCCCGGTCCGCCTTCAAATGATCGCGGACAGCCGAGGCCCCCTCGCGCAACATCCGGTCATACAGGGTCTTGTCGTACGTGTACCGGAACCCCTGCTGCTGAAGGTCCCACTCGCGGTTCCAGTACGATTCGGCGATGAACATGAACCCTGGATGTGCCGCAACGACCGCGTCAATTGCTTCTTTCCAAAACTCCCCCTGCGCACTATATTCCAAGACCGGGCGGCAAAAATCTCCCCAGGTCCGCTCAAATACATCTGACAGCAACAACATGGCCATATCGCATCGGACGCCGTCACACATCCGTGCGATGCGCCCCAATTCTGCGATAAGTGCCGCACGCGCCGACCTCGAGCGGATGTTGACCTGTGCCGTGTCCGACCATCCCGGATACATCGGATCGCGTCCGAACGCGATGAACCGCTCCCCCACCTGCGTCTGGGCGAGGAATCCGTCCTGAAATCCCGCCGGCCCGCCCGCCGGATCATGCTGCATATACCACTCCGGGTGTTGCCGCACCCATGGATGATCCCGTGCAGTATGATTGATGACGGCATCCAGAACCAGCCCGATTCCGCGGTTCTTCAGCCGTGTCCGGAGCGATCGTAACGCGAGCCCCCCTCCAAGCGCGCGGGACACCTTAAAGTCCTGCACGGCGTACGGGGAGCCGATGATATCATCCACAGTCAGGTCCGGCAACGCCAGACGGAACTCCTCCTCGAGGGCGGGCAGGGTCCGTGCTATCTCCAGGCCGACATCGCCGGTACTCCACACGCCCATCAACCACACCGCGTCGATGCCCAGCGCGGCCCATTCATCCAGGACCTCCTCGGGAATGGTGGCAAGCGTGACCGGAGCCGCTGCCCCTGCCGACAGTTCGTGCAGGAGAACCCGGGTATTCACTTCATACAGGACCGGATGGTCAGTGTCGTGGAGTCCCAGTTGGTGCTTTTTCTTAGCCATGGCGTGCATCCTCATCGATCTGTTGGTCTGCATCTCCCGTCGAAGAGTTCCGCGGGAGTCCTTCGATGACGAGTACCATTTCTCCTTTGGTCTTCTGTGTCCGGAGGCCGGCAAGGAGCTCGGGGAGAGTCCCCCGCCGGACCTCCTCGAACATCTTTGTCATTTCCCGCGCAAGTGCCGCGCGGCGCTCCCCCATGTGCGTCACCAGATCCTGGAGCGTGCGTTCGATGCGGTGGGGGGCCTCGTAGAGAACAATCGTCCTCGGCTCCTTCGCCAGAGCCGTAAGGCGGGTTTGCCTCCCTTTTTTGTGTGGAAGGAACCCCTCGAAGACGAACCTGTCCGTGGGAAGACCGCTGGCCACGAGCGCGGTGAGAAGTGCGCTCGCTCCGGGGACGGGAACAACACGGATGCCGTTGTCGATCGCCGCACGGATGAGCGTGTAGGCCGGGTCAGAGATCCCCGGCGTTCCGGCGTCGGTCACGATCGCGACCGAGCCCCCCTGAGCGAGCCGTGCGATCAGATCCGGGACCCTTCGCAACTCATTGTGCATGTAGTAACTCACCAGGGGCCGGTCAATCGCATGGTGCTGAAGAAGGACGCGCGTCGTCCGCGTGTCCTCCGCCGCAATCACATCGACCCCCCGGAGGATCGTCACCGCGCGGTTGCTGATATCCTCAAGATTACCGATGGGCGTAGACACAACATACAGCGTCCGGGGCTGAACCGTCTCGCTCATAGCCCCCAATCCCGGGCATAGCGGAAGTCCACATTGATGGTGCGGTGAGAAACCTTTGCGATCACCGGAGGCCGCCTCTTGAACTGGCTCCGCTGTATCATCTCCCTGACGCGGCCCATAAACGCGGGGTCGAAACCGGCCGCGTTCAGGTCGTCGTCCGTCCGCCGTTCATCGACCATCACATAGAGGAGCCGGTCCACGTCCTCATACGAAAAACCCATCTCGCCTTCATCGGTCTGCCCTGCCCACAAATCCGCGGACGGCTTCTTGTTCACGACGCGCTCGGGTACCCCGACGGCCCGGGCCAGCTGCCACACCTGAGTCTTGTACAGGTCACCCAGCGGATTGAGCGCACTGGCCGTATCTCCAAACAGCGTCCCGTAGCCAAGCAGCAATTCCGTCTTATTTGAGGTTCCCAGAACGAGCGAATGGTCCCGCTGCGAAATATCATAGAGAACGATCATCCGTTGCCGCGCCATCACGTTTCCAGCACGGACGTTATCCTGGACCTTCGCCGCCTCGAGGTACGGGTCCACCATCGGCGTGATGTCCACAACTTCCGTGCGCATGCCAAGGGCGGAAGCCACTGCCTCGGCGTCCGCCCGGCTTTCCGGAGAACTCGTGCGGTAGGGGAGGATCACTCCGAGTACGTTTTCCGGGCCGAGGGCACGCACGGCAAGTGCCGCACATAGAGCCGAATCGACGCCTCCTGACAAGCCCAGCACACCTTTTCTGAACCCGGCCTTCCCGGTTTCGTCGCGCAGAAACGAAACCAGAACTTCTTCGACGACGCGCGGATTCAGGAGCGCGCCCAGGTCGACTTTGCTTGCAGTTTCCATACTCCAAATCTACAAAACGCACCTCTGGGATTCAACATCCGGACGCCAAGATCGCCGTGGCACCGCACAAACTTGATTCTCCTGTCACGAATTGCTATTCTTACTGTAGAATGATGAAAATATGTGTTCCCGGCGCACAGGATTGTCTATGAATGTGAGGGCGTTAGCGGTAGGAATACTCGGTGTTCTCCTGGCTTCGCAGGTGGATGCTGCGCAGAAGCTCGGGCCACAACTTGCGGACGTTTTGCAGTCGGGCGGCCGGGCCGGAGCCGATACGATGCTCGTCTGGGTCTACTTTTCCGACAAGGGACGTGAGGGGCTTGCCAAATCCATCGATCCGGGGACGGTCGTCTCCGAACGTTCGCTGCAGCGCCGCAGAAACGTCCTTCCGGCGGACGCGCTGGTGGATGAAAGCGATCTCCCTGTCGCCGCCCGGTACATCGACATGGTCAGCACGACGGGTGTACGCATCCAACACCGTTCGCGCTGGTTCAATGCGGTCAGCGCGAGTGCTTCAGCAGGCCAGATCGCGCAGATTGCCGCCCTTCCGTTTGTGCGGGAGGTGGAGCTGACAGGGCGGTACCGGAGACGTACCCTTCCTGATATGGAAAATGCTGATCCACCTCTGACTCGCCTGGCAAAAACTCTGGGCCCGGATGCTCTCGACTACGGACCCTCGGTGAACCAGGTTACGCAGATCAACGTCCCCCCGATCCACGCGATGGGCAACTCCGCCCAGGGTGTGATCATCGGGGTATTCGACAATGGCTTCCGCCTCCCCAACCATGAGGCTTTCGCCTCGATGCAGATCCTCGCCACCTATGATTTTGTCGATCACAAAGTGAGTGTCGTCCCAAACAATCCGAGTACATCGTTCGGAGATCACGGCGTCAACACCCTTTCGACAATCGGCGGATATCAACCGGGAAAATTGATCGGACCGGCCTACGGTGCCAGCTATCTTCTGGCCCGGACCGAAAACGACAGCAGCGAAACACCCCTTGAAGAAGACACGTGGGTTGCGGCAATCGAGTGGGCAGACAGCATCGGCGTCCAGGTGACAAGCACATCGCTCGGTTACCTTGACTACGATTTTCCGTACACGAGCTGGACATGGGAGGACATGGACGGAAGGACGACGGTGATCACCCGCGCCGCTGCGATGGCAGTCAGGAAGGGCATTCTGGTGGTGAATTCGGCCGGCAACGCTGGATCGAACATGCTTCACAACACGCTGGACGCACCTGCCGATGCGGACAGTGTTGTTGCGGCCGGTGCGGTGGGACTCGACGGGAAGCGTGTGTCGTTCAGTTCTGTCGGGCCGACCACAGCCACCCCTCCCCATACGAAACCCGATCTGATGGCACTGGGGGTGAGCGTCTATGTTGCAAGCGAAACAAACCCCTCGGGCTACTACTACCAGCAGGGAACGTCGTTCTCCTGCCCGCTCGTTGCGGGCGTCGCCGCCCTTCTCATCAAATCACACCCGACCGCGCCTCCGATGGAGATCGTCGCGGCCATGAAGCTGACCGCCAGCAGCGCGTCCACGCCCGACAACTTCATGGGATGGGGAATCGCGAATGCCCTCAGCGCGCTGAACCACCTGAGCGGCACCGACACGGGGGGTGGAACAACGGTTCCTGACGCCTACGCACTCGATCAGAATTTTCCCAATCCGTTCAATCCCCGGACTACCATCACGTATGATCTCCCGGTGCCGGGCTTCGTGACGCTGACGGTCTTCGACATGCTCGGGCGCACAATCACGACACTCGTCGACGGGGAGCAGCCGCAGGGAAGGCGCAGAGTACTCTGGAACGGAACGACGGGAGAGGGTCGCCCTGTGGCATCCGGGGCATATCTCTACCGCCTCGTTGCACGGGGGAGAGATGGCAGCAGCACGGTACAGTCGAAGCGGATGGTGTTGTTGCGCTGAGACAAATGGAGCCCCCACGCTGGACTTCATACGGTAGAATGGAAGGGGCTGCGCGAAGATTTCGTATCCCGCTCATCTCAGAAAGAACGGGCAGGCGGTCGTTGCGACCCACCTGCCCGTTTATCGTTGCTGGCGACCGGTATGATGTCCGGTCAACGAATGTACTGTCGAGATGCTACCGTGGAATCGACTTTCGGATAATGTTGATCCCGAGATCGATTTCCTCCTTCGTCACGGTAAGCGGCGGACGGAACCGGATCGCGCGCTCCCCGCTCGGAAGAAGAATCAGCCCTTTCTCAAAGCAGGCGGCGCGAATCGCAGTCCTACTCTCGGGTGTCACGACATCAAATGCCGCGAACAGACCCAACCCGCGGGCGTTTGACACAACTGCCGGGAACTCGTCCGCAAGTTCCGTCAGCCGCATCAGCAGGTGTTCTCCCACGATGCGCGCGTTCTCGACGAGATTTTCCTGTTCGATGATCTCCAGGTAGCGCCGGGCGCGGACCATATCGACGAGATTCCCACCCCACGTGGAGTTCAACCGGCTGGAAACGGCAAACACGTGGTCTGGAATCTCCTCGATGCGCCGGCCGCAGAGGAACCCGCAGACCTGCATTTTCTTGCCGAAGGCAATCATGTCGGGCTGCACGAAATGCTGGTGCGCCCACATCTTGCCCGTCATCCCGACACCTGTCTGCACCTCGTCAATAATGAGCATGGATTCGTTCTCATCGGCCAGCTGGCGCAGGGCGCGGAAGAATTCGGGTCGGAAATGGTTGTCGCCGCCTTCTCCCTGAACCGCCTCGATGATGATCGCGGCGATGTCATCCTTGTTTGCCGTGAAGGCATCCTTGATCTGGCGGATGCTTGTCTCTTCGTCCTGCGCGACGCGGGCAAGGTTTTCCCCCGTGAGCGGAAAACGGACAGCAGGGTTCAGGACGCGGGGCCAGGAGAATTTCGGGTACAGGTCGGTCTTCACCGGATCGGTGTTCGTGAGAGACAGCGTGTATCCCGTCCGCCCGTGGAACGCCTGGCGGAAATGGATGACCTGTTTCCCGCGTTCTTCCCGATGGCCGCGGGCGAGGTTCTTCCGGATTTTCCAGTCGAAGGCCGCCTTGAGCGCATTCTCAACGCCGACCGATCCGCCCTCCACGAAAAACGCGTGGGGCAGCGCCTCCGGCATCGCCACCCGGGAAAATGTGCCCACGAATTCCGCCTGCTCGGTGGTGTAGATGTCGGAGAGGGACGGTTTGTTGACCGCGACGTATGCGAGCCGTTCGAGGAATTCGGGCGACGTCATTTTGGGATGATTTAACCCGACGGGTGACGACGCGACAAACGTGAAGAAGTCGAGATACAGCTTCCCGTCTTTCGCATCGACGATATAGGTCCCTTTGCTCTTCTTCAGATCGATGACGATCTCGAAGCCGTCGACGAGCATGTGTTTGCGCAGGGTCGGAAGAACGGCGCCGGGAATGATCCGCGGTGCCGCAACGGTCCGGCGGGAACCCGCCCGCTTTTTCACGGTCCGGGCCCGTGCGGTTTTCCGTTTGGTGGTCGTACGGACGCGGGAGACCGCTGTGCGCCGCGCGGTGCGGCGTCTGGTTGTTGTGCGTGCTGCCATGGGTGCTGCTCCTCCAAAGTCGTTGTTGGACACAGGTGTGTGCTGCGGGAGGAGCAGCCGCTAGAAGAATTCGTTGTGCTCGAGGAGCGAGACGAAGTACAGGGGCTGAATCGCCACGGGGTCAGGCCTCGTAGTTGTCGATCTGGGCGCGCTGCAAGCCGCCGCTGTAGTCTACGTACACGGTCTTCCACTCGGAGAAGAACTCATACACCGTCCAGCCGCCTTCCCGGTGGCCGTTGCCGGTCTGTTTCACCCCTCCGAACGGCATGTGAGCTTCCGCACCAATCGTCGGCGCATTGATGTACGTGATGCCCGCCCTGATGTCGCGAATCGCCATATAGGCATCATTTATGTTGTTGGTATAGACCGACGAGGAGAGGCCGTAAATGGTGTCGTTCAGGATGCGGATCCCTTCATCCAGCGAACGCACCTTCAGGACGGAAAGCACGGGGCCGAAGATTTCCTCCTTCGCGATCCTGTGCCCGGGCTGAACGTCGGTGAAGACGGTCGGCCGTAGAACCATCCCTTTGCCAGCCCGGGATCGTCGGGAATGCTGCCCCCCGCGGCGATCGTCGCCCCTTCCTTCAGATCCGATCTCCACGTAGCTCCTGGACCGTGTCCTGCTGACCTTTATTCACGCAGGGTCCGACGTCGACGCCGTCCTTGAGGCCGTCGCCCGAGTTTCAGGGCGTTCACGCGGTGGACGAGCATGTCGACGAATTTGTCGTGGATCTTTTCGTGCAGGATGAGCCGGCTCGTGGCGGTACACCGCTGCCCTGTGGTTCCGAATGCGCCCCAGAGAACGCCATCCAGCGCAAGGTCAAGGTTGGCGTCGGGCATGACCAGTTGAGCATTCTTGCCGCCGAGTTCGAGCGAGACGCGTTTCAGGGTGGCTGCCGCCATTTCGGAGATCTTCTTCCCGACCATGGTCGACCCGGTGAAGCTGACGAGATCCACGTCGGGGTGGCCAACAATCGCATTCCCGACCTCTCCGCCTCCGCCATGGACGATGTTCACGACGCCGGCGGGGACACCCGCCTCGCTGAGAATTTCCACAAGCGCGGTCGCCGTCGCGGGAGTATCCGATGCCGGCTTGAACACCACGGTATTGCCGCACAGCAGCGCCGGGAAGATTTTCCAGGTAGGGATGGCCATCGGGAAGTTCCAGGGCGTCACGATGCCGGCAACCCCGATGGGGACCCGCATGGCCATGTTGAATTTGTTGGGGAGTTCAGAGGGGACGGTATGGCCGAAGAGACGCCGCCCCTCACTCGCGGCGTAATAGGCGGTGTCAATTCCTTCCTGCACATCACCCCTCGTCTCCGCCAGCACTTTCCCCATCTCCCGCGTCATCTGCCGCGACAGCTCCTCTTTCTTCTGTACCATGATGTCGCCAACGCGTTTCAGGATGTCCCCGCGCTTGGGAGCGGGGAGCAGCCGCCATGCGTCAAATGCCGCGCGCGCGGCGCGGACTGCTTGCTCGACATCCTCTTTGCCCGACTTCGGAAAGGTGCCGACCACTTCGTCCCAGTTCGCGGGATTCCTGTTTTCAAACGTCTTTCCCGACTGTGCGTCCACCCACTTCCCATCGATGAAGTTCTGGAATTTCCTGGCCATTGATCACGTCCTCTGGTTTCGAAAAAGTACGATACGGTTTTTATTGCGCCGTTCAGTCGAGTCCGACGCGGGAAAAAATCAGATCAACACTGCGAATGCTCTTGTTGGGATCAAACACCTCCGTAAAGTCGGCAGGGTGCAGGAAACGCCGGATCTCGGTATCCGCCTCGAGCACAGTCCGGAAGTCCTTGCCGCTCTTCCAGACCTCCATCGCCGCCGCCTGGACGATCCGGTAGGCGTCCTCGCGCTTCATCCCTTTCTTCGTCAGCGCGAGGAGGACAGATTGGGAATAGACCAGCCCGTGTGTGCGTGCCAGGTTCGCCTGCATGTTCTCCGGGTAGACCAGGAGGCGGTCCACGACGTCCGTGGTCAGGGCCAGCATGTAATCCAGGAGGATACAACTGTCGGGCACGATGATCCGTTCGACCGAGGAGTGCGTGATGTCACGCTCGTGCCAGAGCGCGACGTTCTCCATGGAGGCGAGGGCATTTCCGCGAAGCACCCGGGAGAGCCCTGCTATCCGTTCGCATGTAATCGGGTTTCGTTTGTGGGGCATGGCCGACGAGCCTTTCTGCCCCTTGGAGAAATACTCTTCCGCTTCCAGCACTTCCGTTTTCTGGAGATGACGGATTTCAGTGGCAAACTTCTCGAGTGAGCTGCCGATCAATGCCACCGTGGTCAGGAATTCGGCGTGACGGTCGCGCTGCAGCACCTGCGTGGATACCGGTGCCGGCGCAAGCCCGAGCCGGGAGCAGACATATTCCTCGACCGCGGGGCTCAGGTGTTCAAAGGTCCCCACTGCGCCGGAAATCTGGCCAACGGATATGCGTTCGACAGCGGCTTGGAGACGCGCCAGATTCCTCTGGGTCTCCGCATACCAGAGCGCCAGCTTCAGCCCGAACGTCGTCGGCTCGGCATGCACGCCATGGGTGCGGCCAACCATGATGGTCGTCTTGAATTCCCGCGCCCGGCGGCCGAGCACTCCGGAGAGCCGGGTCAGACCCTGCAGCAGGAGTTCACCCGACTGCTTCATCTGTACCGCGAGCGCCGTATCCAGAACGTCCGAGGATGTCATTCCGAGGTGAATGAACCGCGCCTCCGGACCGACGTACTCCCCCACGTTTGTCAGGAAGGCGATGACATCGTGTTTAACTTCCTCTTCGATCGCTTCAATCCGGCGGACATCGAACGATGCTTTCTCGCGGATAACCTTCACCGCCTCATCGGGGATGACCCCGAGGCGTGCCTGAGCCTTCACATGCAAGGATCTCAATTTCCAGCCAGATCCGGAACTTGTTTTCCTCTTCCCAGATCCGGCCCATTTCCTGTCGAGTATATCGGGCGATCATGTGGGCCGTTTCTCCAGTCGGAGCGAGAGCGTGATCTCCCGGCGATCGCGCATCACCTTCATGGTGAGGGTTTCCCCGACACGGGCATCGTCCACGAGCGCGATGAGAGACGCCTCATTGTTGATCTTCTCCCCCTTTGCCTCGAGAATGATGTCGCCGACCCGGAATCCCGCCCGCTCGGCGGGACTTCCCTGCTTCACATCGCTGATAATCACACCCTGGATCTTGTCAAGCCGGAAGTACCGCGCAATCCTGCGGTCCACGGTCTGGATCTCGAGACCTGTCCAGAAGTTCCGTTCGATCTTCCCCTTGGTGCGGAGTTCGGCCACGATCGATTTCACACGGTTAATGGGGATCGCAAAGCCGAGGCCTATGCTTCCCTGGTTCGGCGTATAGATGACGGAATTGACCCCGATCACCTCGCCCAGAGCGTTCAGCAATGGTCCCCCGCTGTTGCCCGAATTGATGGCAGCATCCGTCTGGATCATTTCCCGGTACACGCGTCCCCCCTGCGCTTCCAGTTTCATACCGGTATTGCTCACGACGCCGACGGTCACGGTGGGCTTGTCGTTGATATCGAACAGTCCGAACGGATTGCCCAGGGCAATGACCCATTCGCCGATGATGACGTCGTCGGAGTTACCGAGACGCAAATGCGGAAGACCCTTGCCGTCGATCTTGAGAAGCGCGATGTCCGAGATCAGATCTGTTCCCACGATTGTTGCCGGAAACTGCCGCCCGCCCGTGAGGGTGACAGTGATCTCTTTCGCGTTGCCCGCGACATGGTCATTCGTGAGTATGTAGCCGTCGGGCGAGATCAGGAACCCCGAACCAAGGCTCGGGACCTGTTGCGTGTACACGCGATCCCCGAAGAACTGACGCCAGAACGGGTCGTCGCCCCAGGGAGAGACCTGTCTGTACTGCCGGAGTTCAATCACATTAATCCCCACCACCGCAGGGTTGGCGGCCGCAACGGCACGCGTGATGGCATTGCTTCGGGATCCGCCAAGGGTCTCGTTTACGGAATCGAGCCGTGCGGGAACGTAGCGAGCGGGAAATGACTCCTCATAGGTAGGCTTCTCATCCTGGAGGATCACACCCGTGGATCCCCCGGCGGAGGCCCTGCCGACACCATAGCCGATGAACCCCCCGCCCACAAACGGGACGATCATCAGAGCCACGATTCCTACGAAGCGCTTTGTCATTGACTGTTCCTTCTATTCTTGCGTTCCGAGACGTACGTGAGAACCGGCTCGGCGAGGCGGAGGAGGATCACTCCCATAAGCGCCGTGGTGAACAGTGTGCGGAGCGTTGGCGAGAACCCCTCTCCGCCCGGGAGGAGTCCCGGCGCGACAATGACGACAATGCACACAACGCAGCAGGCGACGGCACTTGCGGGGTTGACGCGTCTGAGGACGGCATATCCTGCCGCCCACAGTGCCAGCCAGAATGGCACCAATCCCCAGTACACCACAATGGCGACACCCGCGGCCGGCGCTAGGCCGCGGCCTCCCCGGAATCCGAGCCAGACGGGGTAGTTATGGCCAATCACCGCAGCCACCCCCGCAATCGCAGAATAAGGGAGTGTCGCACCTAGCAAGGCGGGCGAAAGCACCGCCACTCCTACCCCCTTCAGGAGGTCCAGAACAAGGACGAGCAGTCCGACTCCTGCGGACCCCGACACTTCATAGCTGTTCAGTGTCCCCACGTTCCCGCTCCCATGTTCTCGAATATCAAGCTGTGATTTCCAGCGAACAACGAGGTAGGCGGTCGGGATGGAGCCGAGGACGTATCCAAGCACAAGACTCACCGCGATGCGTTCCACGAGATCCCGGATACGTGAGTAAAGGGGCACTCAACGGCTAAAAATACGAAAAAGGGCCTGGAGAGTCAACCTGACGATTTCTTGATATTCCACGCTGAATCGCGTATATTTCTCCGGCATGATAGACCGCAAAGTACAACAGCTTCTTTCGAGCTTCCGGGACGGGAAACTAACCGAAGAAGAGCTTCTCCAACACCTCTCTGCATCCTCCTTTGAGTCGATGGGATTCGCAACGGTCGATCACCACCGCCAGATCCGCCACGGCTTTCCCGAGGTCATCTTCGGTGAAGGCAAAACGCCTCTTCAGGTCCGCGATATCGCCCATGCGATCGTCAAACGGGGGAGCATCCTACTCGTGACGCGCGCGTCGCGGGCGCATTACAGTGCTGTCCGGAAACGCGTGCGGCGTGCGGTGTACAATCCTGTTGCCCGGACCATCACCGCGAATACAGCCGGGACTGTGCGGCGCGGGGGCGGGACGATTCTCGTCGTGACCGCAGGGACGTCGGACATTCCCGTGGCGGAGGAGGCATGCGTGACGGCCACGGTGATGGGACATCCCGTGGAGAGACTCTTCGACGTTGGCGTTGCCGGGATCCACCGGCTCCTGCTCCAGGGTGAGAAGCTCCGCCAGGCGGCCGTCATTATCGTCGTCGCCGGAATGGAAGGAGCGCTTGCCAGTGTCGTCGGCGGTCTCGTCAGCGTTCCGGTGATTGCCGTGCCGACATCGATCGGCTACGGAGCGAATTTCGGCGGGCTCTCCGCACTGCTGGGGATGCTCAACTCCTGCGCGGCAGGAGTTACCGTGGTCAATATCGACAACGGATTCGGGGCGGGGTATGCCGCCGCCCTCATCAACCAGCAAAGCGGGGGAACACGAAAGTCTGCCGCTCCTCTGACTTGAATTCCAGACAGTCGTTTTCTATATTGATATGTTCCACGATGTGATCCAGAGACTCTGCCCTCACCCCCAGGCCCGACTATGAAAGCTGTTATCATGGCTGGTGGGTTCGGGACTCGGTTGCGCCCGCTCACGTGCAACACCCCCAAACCCATGGTGCCCATCATGAATCGACCCATGATGCACCATATCGTCACACTTCTGAAGCAGCACGGCCTCACCGACATCATCTCCACGCTGTTCTACAGCCCGGATGTGATTACCAGCTTCTTCGGGGACGGATCTGCCTTCGGCGTGACGATGGCGTACGTCAGGGCCGACGCCGACTATGGCACAGCCGGAAGCGTCCGGAACGCCACAAAAGGACTGAATGAGCGGATCCTGATCATCAGCGGCGACGTGCTGACGGATTTCGACCTCACAGCCGCGCTGCGCTATCATGAGGAAAAGAAGGCCCGGGCCACCATCGTTCTCACTCACGCGAAGAATCCACTCCAGTTCGGCGTTGTGATCACGGACGACGACGGGAAGATCACCCGTTTCCTCGAAAAGCCCTCGTGGGGAGAAGTCTTCAGCGATACCATCAATACCGGCATCTACATTCTCGAGCCGGAGGTCCTTGAGATGATCCCGTACCGCGAGGACTACGATTTCGGGAAGGACCTCTTTCCCCTGCTGCAACGGCAGGATCTCGGGTTGTTCGGATACGTTGCAGACGGCTACTGGCGCGACATCGGAAACCTGAATGAGTATCAGGACGCCCACATGGACGTACTGAACGGCGCAGTCAAAGTCGAAATCGCCGGACGGCGCGACGGTGCGATTGCGATCGGTGACGGCACGCGGTACGATACCGCAAAAGTCCACTTCGGCGGCAGCGTCATCATCGGCCGGAACTGCACCATCGGCAACGACGTGAAGCTCTCCAACACCGTGGTTGGAGACAACTGCGTCATCGGGCCGGGCGCAATCATCAGTAACTCCGTCATCTGGGGCGATGTGGTGATCGGGCACAGCACGGAAATCGCGTCCGCGGTCGTCGGCTCCAAATGCTCTGTCGGCGAGAAGGCGGTCATCGCGGAAAACGTGTTCATCGGCGACGGCTGCTGGATCGGGCGGGGAGCGCGGTTGAGCGCAAACATCAAACTGTGGCCGGAAAAAGTGGTCGAAGAGGGCGCTGTCCTCACCCGAAGCCTGGTGTGGGAGGACAAATGGCTCCGGGAGCTCTTTACCGATTCACGGGTCACGGGGCTTTCCAATATCGAAATGAATCCGGAATTCGGCGCAAAACTCGGCGCGGCGTACGGCGCATTTATCGGCGCCGGAAAGACCGTGGTTACGTGCCGTGACGCCGACAACGTCTCACGCATGATGAACCGGGCGATCCTGTGCGGACTCGTCTCGGCCGGCGTCAATACCTTCGACCTCCGCGCAACCTCGATCCCCCTCCTGCGACACGAGCTCAGTTCCGGAAAAGAGGCGGGAGGCATCCATGTGCGCCGCAACCCTACCGACAAGAACCTGACGGATATCATCTTCTTCGACGCCAACGGACAGGACCTTCCTTCCTCCAAGACGAAAGCGGTGGAACGGCTCTTTTTCGGCGAGGACTTCGCCCGGGCTCCCCGGGAAAAGGTCGGATCGATCTCGTTCCCCGAACGCACGACCGAGGCCTACAAGGAGAAGTTCCTCTCTTCGCTCGACATCGATGCCATCAGCAAGAACAAGTTCAAGCTCGTGATCGACTACTCGAATGGCGTCGCGTCCACCATCTTTCCCATCATCCTGGGCTCATTCGATTGCCAGGTGGTGGCACTCAATGCCCACCTCGATCCGCGGAAATTGACCCGGGACAAATACGAATTCGATTACTCGATGAAGCAGCTTTCGCACATCGTGACATCGTTGAAATACGATATCGGATGTCTGATCGACGGTGGCGGGGAACGGATGTTCCTGGTGAACGAATCCGGCGAAGCCCTGGCAAGCGACCGCCTGTTGACTCTGGTGACGGACATGTTCCTGCAGACCCACACCGATATCGGCACGATCGCAGTCCCGATAACCTCGTCGGGCGAGATCGACCTGCTCGCCACCCGGCACGGCGTCAAGGTGATCAAGACCCGCAACAGCCACCTGGCCATGATGGAGGCGGCGACCAACAAGAACGTGCGTTTTATCGGAGGGACGAAAGGGGGGTTCATTTTCACAGATTTCTTCTTTGCCACCGACGCAATGTATTCACTCGCAAAGGTCCTCGAAATGATGGCCCGCGCGAACAAGCGCCTCGGGGCGTTTGACGCCGCCATTCCCAGGCTTTTTGCCGCACGCCGAACAGTGAACTGTTCATGGGAACACAAGGGGAAAGTGATGCGGCACATCATGTCTGATACCGAAACAGTGCGTCGCGACCTTGTGGATGGCGTCAAGGTCTATCTCGAGGACGCGAAGCGCGGGATTTCCGCGCTGCTCATTCCCGACAAAGAACGGCCGCTCTTTCACGTCAGCGCCGAAGCCCACGATCAGCAAACCGCCGACCGCCTTGCCCTCGAGTACGAGAAGAAGGTCATCACGTGGCGGGATGAACCATAGGAGAGCATCAGAACGATGAAAATCAGCGACATTCTGACGGAAGATCTTGTCGTCGCGGGGCTCAAGGGAGGGTCCAAAGAAGAAATCATCGAGGCGATGGTCGATCTCGTGGCTACGTCACCGAAAGTTCTGGACAAAGAAAAAGTGCTCACCGCGATTATGGAACGCGAGGGGATCATGTCGACGGGCGTGGGAAACGGTTTTGCCATCCCCCATGGAAAGACCGACGCCGTCGCCGACATCGTAGCGGCGTTCGCGGTGACGGAAAAGGACATCGACTATGATTCGCTCGACGAGAAACCGGTCCGCCTGGTCTTCCTTCTGGTCGGAAAAGACAATCTCGTCGGCCCGCACATCAAGTTGCTCAGCCGGATCTCCCGGCTCATGAACAAAGAAGAATTCCGCAAACGGCTTCTCACCGTGGCCTCCCCCAAAGACATTCTCGAGATGTTCAGGAGCGAAGAGGCAACCTACTTCGAATTGTAGGGACCGCCATGCCAAGGCAGAAGGTCGCCCGCTCCCGCGAGGACCCAGAGTACAGACTCCTCATCACCCCTCACGTCACAGAGCGGACCCAACGACGCACCACGCTCTTCAAGCTCGAAACGGTGAAGGCCTTCGCAACCTTCCGGTACGAACTCTCGGTCGACACGCAGGTGTCCGACGACGCAATCCACATCAAGGTCCTCGGGTTTCGCACGCCGCGCCTGAGCCTCCCATCCTCCGGGTCGGCACGCTTCGAAAAGGAGTTCGAGCACCTGGACGGAACCTATGCTGTCACGCTTCAGGGAATCGACGGTCGTTCCAACACCTTCACCATCCGCTTCGCTCCCGGCGAGGTCGAGGTGCTCAAAAAACCCCGGAGTCCGTTTGTGGTCCTGACCACCGAATTCCAACAATGAACAGAAAGGCGTTCAGGCTCTGACACCATGATCCCCGTCCTCTTTGAATTTGGTCCATTCCGCATCTACAGTTACGGCCTGATGCTCGGGATCTCCTTCCTGCTGGGAAGCTACATCCTCGGGCGCGAACTGAAACGCAAAGGCCACGATTCCGCCTTGGCCAACACTATTACTGTCCTCGCAGTGATCTTCGGCATCGCGGGTGCAAAGATCCTCTACCTGCTGGAAGATTGGAACGCCTTTGTCCTGGATCCTCTGGGGATGGCATTTTCCGCCGGCGGTCTTACCTGGTACGGAGGGTTCCTCCTCGCTCTGCTCGCAGTCTCGATCTATGTTCGAAAAAAGAAGGTCCCTTTTCTCCGCGTCTGGGATGGCCTGGGCGTTGCGCTGATTCTTGCCTACGGGGTTGGACGGGTCGGATGCCACCTCTCCGGGGACGGAGATTACGGAACGCCGACACGATTACCCTGGGGAACCATCTATGCGCAGGGAACGGCCAAGCCCGCCATGATGCTGGGGGACTATTTTCGACAGAACCCGGACGAGAGGGCGGCCTGGCAGTATGATTCCCTCCGGACCATTATCGCGGGGAAGGACCGCCTTGGCCACCTCTACTCGCGATTTGATGAGGTGACCCCACTCCATCCCACGCCGATCTACGAGCTTCTGCTGGGAATCGCCGGCTATCTGGGGCTCGTCGCATTTCGTCGCCGCACGCTCCCCGACGGCATGGTGTTTATGGTGTACCTTATCCTCGCAAGCGTTTTCCGATTTTCCATCGAATTCCTGCGGCTCCAGCCGAAGATGATGCTCGGGCTGTCGGAAGCGCAGCTGTTCAGCATACTCCTGTGTTGCGCCGGCATTGTAGGCGTCCTACTCCTTCGCAGCCGGTCATCGACCACGACAGCAAAGGCGGGCTAAAACCCCGTTCAGCCCCATGCACAGCATCGTATGCGGGCGCAAACCCGTCATCGAAGCCCTCCGGGCCGGACGCACGCCCGAGCGCATTCTGATCCTCCGCGGTGTGCGGGGCCCCATCATCAACGAACTCCGCCTGCTCGCCGAACAACGCGGCGTCCCGGTGCTTGAAGCAGACCAGCACGAACTCGAAGAATTCGCCCCCGGCACGACGACACAGGGGGTGCTCGCCCTCATCCCCACCCGCCAGCTGACCGACCTTGCATCGATCCTCGAACAGATACGAACGTCGGGAGAGACGGGCTTCCTGCTCATCCTCGATCAGATCGAAGACCCGCAGAACTTCGGAGCGCTGATCCGGACGGCAGAGTGCGCGGGCGTCCATGGCGTTCTCTTCCCCCGCCACCATGCAGCCCCCGTGACCGCATCCGTCGTGAAAGCTTCGGCCGGAGCTACGGAACATATGCCGCTTGCAGAAGTAACGAATATCGTCGCGACCGTTGAAGAACTGAAGAAGGAAGGGTTCTGGGTGGTGGGAATGGACTCCGGCGGCGACAGACTGTTCACCGATCTTGACTACAGTGTTCCTGTCGCCCTCGTGGTCGGGAATGAAGGGAAAGGGATCCGACGGCTCGTCAAGGAGCATTGCGACCATCTGGTCCGCATTCCCCTCTTCGGCAAGGTCCCTTCCCTGAATGCATCGGTCGCCGGCGCCCTTGTCATGTATGAAGTTGTCCGGAATCGGGAACGCCGCTGATCCCTCATGCGCGCTCCAGACCGTACTTGCGCATCTTGTTGTAGAGGTGGCTCCGCTGAATCTGCAGTTTTTCCGCTGTCTTGCTCACATTCCAGTCATGCAGGTCCAGCTGCTTCCGGATGAATGCCGCCTCGGCACGGTCCTTGAACTCCTGAAAGGTCAGACCCGGAGCCATCAATGCATCGTCGACCACCGGCCCGGCAGGCTGCCGCTGGAGGATTTCGACGGATTCGATGACGGCCGACGGCGTCATGATCACCAGACGTTCAACGATATTGCGAAGCTCCCGCACGTTTCCCCGCCACTCCATACCCTGCAGAGCCCTCAGCGCATCGTCGGAGAACCTCTTGTGCGCCATGCCGTTCTGTGTGCACACTTCTTCAACGAAGGCATTGGCAAGCAGCGGGATGTCTTCACGGCGCTCCCGGAGCGGAGGGACCCGGATGGGGATCACATTGAGTCGATGAAACAGATCCTCGCGAAACAGTCCGCCCTGAACCGCTTCCTGGAGATTCTTGTTTGTTGCAGCAATCACCCGCACGTCGATCGCGGTCTGTTTGGTCCCACCGACACGTTCAATTTTTCCCTCTTCAAGTGCCCGGAGCACCTTGGCCTGCGCGGACAGGCTCATATCGCCGATCTCGTCGAGGAAAATCGTTCCCCCGTCGGCGAGCTCAAACTTGCCGATCCGCTGGCTGGTGGCACCCGTGAACGATCCGCGCTCATGACCGAAGAGTTCGGACTCAATCAGCTCGTTCGGGATTGCCGCACAGTTGACCTCGATCAACGGGTGTGAGGCGCGCTTGCTGAGACGGTGGAGCGCTTTGGCGACGAGTTCCTTGCCGGACCCGTTCTCGCCGGTGATCAGCACCCGTGCCTCAGTCGGAGCAACCCGTTCGATCAGGGTGAGGAGTTCATGCACGACAGGCGTTGCACCGAGGATCCGGCCCTTCGTCTCAATCTGTTCGCGAAGCCGTTTGAGCTCCGTCGCGTTGCGGACGACGATGAGCAGCCTGTCGCGGTCGAGAGGTTTCTGAAGAAAATCGTACGCCC
The DNA here is from genome assembly GCA_963714855.1 of uncultured Bacteroidota bacterium. GTDB lineage: Bacteria > Bacteroidota > Ignavibacteria > UBA10030 > UBA6906 > JAGDMK01. The sequence continues at coordinate 95,686 of CAVQPT010000005.1, forward strand.
CCAGCCGCGTCGCCTCGAGTGCAGTATCGATGGTCCCGTGTCCTGAGATCATGACCACGGGAAGCGTGGGGTGCTGTTCGCGAAGCGTTTCCAGCACTCTCATGCCGTCCATGCCCGGCATCTTGATGTCGAGCAGCACAAGGTCCACCCCTCCTGCCGCAACACGTGCAAGAGCCCCCGGACCGTCTTCCGCAAAGACGACGGTGAATTTCTCATACTCCAGGGTCATCTGCACGGTCTCGCGGATTGCCTTCTCATCATCGGCTACAAGGACCGTTTTCACGGCTGTCCCTCCTGACTGGTGATCAGTGTGTCCGGCAGTACTGTGCTGAGCGGCTCACGCATGAAGGCGGAGGGAAGCACTGCGCGGTCGGCGAGCAGCGACAGGCCGAACATGGCGCCCCGCCTGTTCGCTTCCAGGTCGCGCTCCTCCACCGTCCCTTCGACGATGAACCGCTCCTCCCCCCACTCCACGAACGCCCCTAACCGACCCGATGGGTCCGTCGACTCCAAGAGTGCCGCAACGAGAGCGGATCCGAAAAAATGCTGCAACTTGTCCCGGTCACCCCAGGCCGGCGAGTCCGGAAAGAGGCGACGTGGAAGCGCCCGCGTCCGCTCCGTAAACGCTTCGGAAAACTCCGCCGTCAGCGGGAACCAGAGGAGCGGGCCGATCACCGGCAGATGGACACCAAACGTCCGGTGATCCAGAACGGCAGCAAACATGATGGCCAGGCTGACATACGGGTTGTCCCAGCTTGAGGCGAGCGCCCGGCGAAACAGGATGTCGGTGGCGGCGTTATCGCCACAGTGCTGCCGGACCCCGGAAAACTCTTCGCTCCGTACATACTCTTTGAGAAGGACTGCGTCCTGCAGGATCTTCGGAATCAGAAACGGTGCGCACGCCTCCAGGAGAGGGTGGGCTTCTGGCCGCGACCGGAGTTCGGCACAGGGATCCGGCGGGAGGACGGAACTATCCGGCGGACTGAGGCCTGCACCGGAGGCCACAGGGCGCATTCCGCACAGGGCGATACCAAGACAGAGAACGCGTATGAGACTGCGCGGCGTACCGAGTCCGATCACGTCTGGAGTACACCGGGGTTGAACCGGGGGAGCACCGGAACGTGCGATGCCATACCAATTCCCGCCGACACAACTCTCCTGGTGTCCATCGGGTCAAGAATGCCGTCGACCCAGAGGCGTGCCGCCGCATAGTACGGATCGGTCTCCAGCTCATAGCGGGCCTGGACCTCCTCCAGCATCGCCGCCTGGTCTTCGGATGAGAGTGCGCGTCCCTTTTTCTTCGTGGCCTGTACCTGGATCGCCAGCAGAGTCTCGCTGGCCTGTCTTCCTCCCATCACGGCGATGTGCGCGGTCGGCCATGCATAGATCAACCTCGGATCATACGCTTTCCCGCACATGGCGTAATTTCCTGCGCCATAGCTGTTGCCGAGGATGAACGTGAACTTCGGCACGACGCTGTTCGCAACAGCGTTGACCATTTTTGCGCCATCCTTGATAATCCCGCCATGTTCGGCCCGGCTCCCCACCATGAATCCTGTCACATCCTGGAGGAAGACCAGCGGGACCCCTTTCTGATTGCAGTTCAGGATGAACCGTGTCGCCTTATCGGCGCTGTCGCTGTAGATCACTCCTCCCACCTGCATCTCGCCGCGCCGGGTCTTCACAACTGCGCGCTGGTTGGCCACGATACCGACCGCCCACCCGTCAATGCGCGCGTATGCCGTAATGACCGTCTTGCCGAACCCCGCTTTGTATTCGTCCAGCGTGCTGTCATCGACGATGCGGGCAAGCACCTCTATCATGTCATACGGACGGGTCCGGTCGGAGGGAAGGAGTGCGTGGAGCTCGGCTGGATCAAACCGCGGGAGGAGAGGAGCGATCCTGTCGAACAGGCCCGAGGGAGCGCGTGCGAGCGTCCCGACAATGCGCCGTAGCGTTTCGATCGCCTCGGTGTCATCCTTCACCCGGTAGTCGGTAACACCGCTCACCTCGGAGTGCACGAGGGCGCCGCCCAGCTGTTCATTGTCGATGGATTCACCGATGGCGGCCTTGACGAGGTGTGACCCGGCGAGAAACACGCTTCCCGTTCCGTCGACGATCAGCGATTCATCACTCATAATAGGAAGATATGCCCCGCCCGCTACGCAGGGGCCCATGATCGCGGCGATCTGGGGAATCCCCAGGGATGAGAGAATCGCGTTGTTCCGGAAGATGCGGCCGAAATGCTCTTTGTCGGGGAAAATCTCGCTCTGCATCGGGAGGAAGACTCCGGCCGAGTCGACGAGGTAGATGATCGGCAGCCGGTTCTCGAGGGCGATCTCCTGAGCCCTCAAGTTCTTCTTGCATGTAATGGGGAACCACGCGCCAGCCTTGACCGTCGCGTCATTGGCCACGATGACCACATCCCGCCCCATGACGGTTCCCACGACGACCAGTGTGCCGGACGACGGTGCCCCCCCGAATTCGCCGTACATGCCGTATGCCGCAAAGAGCCCGATCTCGAGCGGAGTCGTGCCCGGATCCACGAGGCGTGTAATCCGATCGCGGGCCGTGAGCTTACCCCGTGCCCGGTGCTTGGCGATTGCCTTCTCGCCGCCGGCGGCGAGGACCTCTGTGGTTCGGTCCCGAAGCAGTTCGAGCAACTGTCGCATCCGGTCGGCGTTCTTCGCCGTCTGCTCTGACGGTTCGAGGGGCGTTCCGATGGGAGGCATAGGTCAGGTTCTCCGTCCGAACAATTGCCGTGCGATCACCATCTTCTGTACTTCCGAGGTGCCTTCGCCGATCGTCATCAGTTTCACATCACGATAGAATTTTTCGACGGGGAAGTCTTTGATGAAGCCGTACCCACCGTGGATCTGCACAGCCTCGTTGGTGGCACGGACCGCCATTTCGCTGGCGAAATACTTCGCTTCGGCCGCTGCACGCGTGATGGGCTCGCCCTGGGTCTCCAGCCACGCGGCCCGTTGTGTCAGCAATCGCGCTGCCTCGATTTCCGTCGCCATGTCGGCCAGCTTCCACTGAATTCCCTGGAACTCGGCCAGCATCTTCCCGAATTGCTTCCGCTCTTTCACATAGCTGAAGGCTGGCATCGAGTGCGCCCTGTGCGATGCCGACCGAAAGGGCGGCGATGCCGACACGACCGCCGTCGAGCACGCGGAGTGCCTGCTTGAACCCTTCACCGCGAGCGCCGATGAGGTTGTCGCCCGGGATGCGGACGTCCTCAAACAGCAGCGTTGCGGTGTCGCTGCACCGCATTCCCAGCTTGTTCTCCTTCTTCCCGACGGTGAAGCCCTTCATCCCCTGTTCCAGGATGAATGCGGAGATGTTCGGGGTGATCGGCCTTCTCGTCCGTGCGGGCCATGATCGACGTAGGTCGATCCGACCGACCCCTGCGTGATGAACGTCTTGCTTCCGGTCAGCAGCCAATCCTTGCCGTCGGGACCGCCCGGGTTTGCATTCCGCCGGAATCGCTTCCGGATCCGGGTTCCGTGAGTCCCCACGCACCCAGCGCACGGCCCGATGCGAGAGCCGGCACGTAGCGCTTGCGTTGCTCCTCCGACCCGAAGAGCATGATGTGTCCCGTGCAGAGGCTGTTGTGGGAGGCAACGGTCAGGGCCACAGACGGATCAACGCGAGCCAGCTCTTCGATAATGACGATGGACTCCATCGCCGTCAGACCCGCCCCTCCCAGAGCTTCCGGCCACGTCATGCCCATGAATCCGAGCTTCGCCAGGCGCGCAACGAGCTCGCGGGGGAATTCCTGCGACTCGTCGAAGCGGGCTACATGTGGACGGAGTTCGTTTTCTGCAAACGACCGCGCCACCTCCCGCACTGCTTTCTGCGCTTCTGTCAACGCGAAATCCAGACCGTTCCCTTCCATAGTTCCCTCACTCATCGTTTGAGAGACGAAATGATTGCGTCAGCTCCTCAACGACATCATACGGCGTTCCGGCCCCCCGGAGCACTTCCGTGGTGCGGCGGGCCAGGGCCGCCCGGCGCTCCGGCGTCCAGAACTGTCTGCGCACCCGTCCCACGATCAGATCGGCGATACGCTCTTCAAGACGGGCGTGCCTGCGCGAACGCAGCGCACCCGACTGTTCAAGGGCAATGCGATGCACGCGGACCGCGGCGGCGAGTTCGGCGACGCCCCGGCCTTCCTGTGCAACGCACGTAAACACCTCCGGTGTCGGTCCCGCCCCGTGACGCAGGCCAAGGATAGTCTGAAGCGATTGGACCGCGCTGTCCGCGCCGGCCCGGTCTGCTTTGTTCATCACAAACATGTCCGCGATCTCCATCAGCCCTGCTTTCATGGCCTGGATGGCGTCTCCCGATTCCGGGACGAGGACAACGATCGTGGTATCGGCAGCGCGGGCGATGTCCAGCTCCGATTGGCCGACGCCGACGGTCTCGAGCAGGATGATCTCTTTCCCGGCCGCGTCCAGCACATCGGCCGCCTCCGTCGCGCAGCGGCTGAGACCTCCGAGGCTTCCCCGGGAAGCCATGCTGCGGATAAAGACCCCGGCGTCGAGCTCGATCTCGCTCATCCTGACGCGGTCGCCCAGCACGGCGCCGCCCGTGAATGGACTGGTAGGGTCGACGGCGATGATCCCGACGCTCTGGCCGTCGCGGCGGAACAGCGCGGCAAGCTTGTTCGTCAGAGTGCTCTTTCCGGCACCCGGCGGTCCGGTAACGCCGATCCGGTGGGCACGGCCTGTGCGCGGAAAGATCTCGCGCAACATGGATTCCGCGCGGGACGGATCATTCTCCACCTCGCTGATGGCACGGCTGACCGCCACACGATCGCCGCGCAGGACTCCCTGCAGGTCAAAGCGCCGGGCCGGCACCGCTTACCTTCGTCCGGAAGTATTCGACAGTTGTTTCAAGTCCCTGCTCCAGGGCGACGGCGGGGGTCCACCCCGTCACAGCCGTCAGCCGCGCGTGGTCCAGCACACTGCGCCGCTGCTCCCCCTTTTTTGCCTCCCCGTGGCGCTCGGGGCACGTGCTGCCGGAGGCCGAGCGGATCACACGAAAGAGCTGGTTGACATCGGCCTCCCTGCCCGTTCCGACATTGAAAACCTGGAATCCCTTTTGGTGTGAGGCAAGCATGTTCGCACGAACCACGTCGGCCACAAAAACATAGTCTCTGGTCTGCTTTCCATCGCCATTGATCACGGGTTCTGCGCCCCGCAGGAGGCGGTTGGCAAAGATCGCGACGACCCCGGCTTCCCCTTCGGGGTTCTGGCGCGGGCCGTACACGTTCGCATACCGCAGGCACACGGCATCAAGGCCGAAGACAGCATGATAGTAGAAGAGATACTGTTCTGTCGCGAGTTTCGCAACACCATAGGGAGATATCGGCCGCGTGGGATGCCGCTCGTCTGCGGGGAACGCGTCCTGCTCACCGTAGATTGCCCCGCCACTCGACGCAAACACGAACCGTTTCACCCCATGCCGCACGCACTGCTGGAGCAGGGTCAGCGCACCCAGGATGTTCACCGAGGCGTCATAGAGCGGGTCGGCAACGGACTTGCGCACGTCCATCTGCGCCGCATGATGATTTACCAGATCGAACCGCCCCTTACCGAGGAGATCGTCCACAACGGCTGCGTCGCGGATGTCCCCTTCGCGGAACAGCGCTCCGGAGGGAATGTTCTCACGTCGGCCTGTGGACAGATTGTCGAGAATGGTAACCGCGTGTCCGTCCGCACGATATGCCTCGGCGATGTGGGACGCGATGAATCCTGCGCCTCCGGTAACTAGGATATTCATGATTGTCCGTTCCTCGATTGATGTTCTCGTGCCAGGGCCCGGTATCCGATATCGCGACGATAGTGTGCCCCGTGAAACGTGATGCAACCGACCGCCTCATAGCACAGGCGCAGGGTTCCGGCCAGCCCTTTCGTGTGTTGCACGGCGGTGACGGCAAGGACGCGTCCTCCGGCGGTCACCACCCCGGTTCCATCATTCCGCGTCCCGGCATGGAATACCATAACACCGTCAAGGGTACCGGCCCGGTCCAGACCGTGGATGGGCAGCCCTGTTGGATAGGCATCGGGATAGCCTGCCGATGCCATGATGACGCATGCCGCCGTCGACGGGTCCGACGCCTGCCAGCCCGACCCTGCAAGCGCCCCGATTCCGCCGCGGGCAGCGGCGAGGAGCAGTGCGGCAAGATCGCCCTGATAGAGCGGAAGAACCACCTGCGTTTCCGGATCCCCGAACCGGCAGTTGTACTCCACCACACGCGGCCCGTCAGGCATACACATGAGTCCGACATACAGACAGCCGCGGTAGGTGCGCCCTTCCGCCTGCATCCCCCGAATGGTCGGTTGCAGTATTTCCACTTCGACGCGCCGCATGAGTTCTGGTGTTATGACCGGGGCCGGTGCATACGCGCCCATTCCTCCCGTGTTTTTCCCGCGGTCGCCGTCAAAGACGCGTTTGTGATCCTGGGCCGGAGCAAGGAGCACGTAGTCGGACCCGTCTGTCAGCGCGAACACAGAGGCTTCTTCGCCCTCCATGAACTCTTCGACAACAACGCGCCGACCGGCCTCGCCGAACTTCGCTCCGCTCAGCATTTCATCGAGGGAGCGGAGCGCTTCACCGGAATCATGGCAGATCACCACACCTTTCCCCGCAGCCAGCCCGTCGGCTTTGACGACGAGAGGATAGGTCGTGTTCCGCAGGTAACCTTCCGCCTCCGCCCGCTGCCCGTGTGTAAACAGCCGAAACCCGGCGGTGGGAATGCGGTGACGCTGCATGAACTCCTTCGCGAAGGTTTTGCTCCACTCCAACTCCGCCGCCGCGCGCGTGGGGCCGAAGAGTACCGCCCCGTTCCGCTCAAACAGCGTCGCGATGTCATCGGCGAGCACCTGCTCCGGTCCGACAACGGTGAGGCCGATCCGGTGGGCAAGCGCAAAGGCGAGCAGCGCATCCGGATCGTTTGCCGAGATCGGAACGCACTCCGCGATGGCGCCGATACCGGGATTCCCCGGTGCACAGTAGACCTGTTCAACGGAGGGACTCCGGCGCAATGCCCAGACCAGCGCATGCTCACGCCCCCCTGATCCGACGACGAAGACATTCATTTCATGGTACCAGAAGAGACTCGAATGCTTTGACAAGCGATCCCGTGAGGGACCGACGGTTGTACCGCTCCACGACCTGGTCTTCCGGTCCGCGCAGTTCATGCCGTTCCCACGCGGCAAAATACTCCTCGATCGCCGTGCGAATCGCGGCAACATCGTCCGGCTGGGTCACTGTTCCCCCTGCTTCGAGCATTGTTGACCGGAGGAATCCTTCCGGCGCGCAGGCGAGAATCGGTTTTCCAGCTCCGATGTACTCATAGGCTTTCCCCGGGGAGCCGCGATCATCGCCAATCGTCAGCCAGAGCACATCCGAGGCCATCAGTTCGCGGATACACTCCAGGTGGGGCAGATAGCCCGGGGCGATGACGGCATCCTGAAGCCCGAGCTTGCTGACGAGCTTGCGGTTCTCATCGCGGAAATGTCCGACGAACATCGCTTCGATTCGTCCGCGCAGGTGCGGACGGCTGGTGAAGATCTCTGCAAGGGCGCGCAGGAAGTAATCCGGCTTGCGGTCCTCCCAGAACACCCCGGCGTACGTGATCCGCAGTGCCTGCGGCCGTTTCGGCAATGGAGAAGGGCCCAGAGCGGCGGCGCGGCGGAAGTCCTCGGGATCGAACCCCTGGGAGATAATGTCAATATCGTGATAGGTCAGAAACGGGTGACGCCGGAGGATCAATTCCTTCACCCGCCTGTTCGTCGTGATGACATGGCTGCTTGTCCTGAGCGCGCTCCGTTCGAGCTGCGTATGGATCCATTTGTGGGCCGGCGTCGGATAGAATTTGAACGGATACTCCACCCAGGGGTCCCGGTAGTCGAAGACCAGAGGGACAGCAAGGTGCCGTTTGAGCTCGGCACCGATCAAGAGGTCTGTGAATGGTGGTGCAGTGGCAAAGATGAGATCAAACGGCCGGTCCTGCGCGAGCCGACGACCGCGCCGGACGGCTTCTCGCTTCCAGCCGATCTTGTTGTCCGGAATGAACACGCTGTCACTGAGCCGGCTCATCAGCTTTCGGACGCGCTCAGACGGGAATCTGACGACCGCCTTTCGTGACAGCAGTTTGCCCGGCCCCGCCGAATGGGTCCGTTCCACGGTAACAGGGCGGCCGACGAGATCATCGAGGAGCGACTCATCCGCCGCAAGGTAACCGCGGGGATTGACCGTCAGGACCGTAGGCTCCCAGCCGAAATCGGGGAGAAATTTGGCGAATTTGAGGGTCCGCTGAACGCCGCTCAGTCCCATGGGCGGGAAGTAGTACGCAATCATCAGAACACGACGGGGAGACGGGGGTGCGGACATATCAGAGAACCAGAAGGTCTTTGGGAGCATGGGTGAGGATGTCGCACCCCGTCCTGGTGACGACGACATCGTCCTCGATGCGGACGCCGCCCCAGCCGGGGAGATACACCCCCGGTTCAATGGTGATGACACTGCCTGCGGCCAGCACATCCGTGCTCAGCGATGAGACACGGGGCCGCTCGTGAATGCTGAGGCCGAGCCCGTGCCCGAGCGAGTGGATGAACGCCGATCCATATCCCTGCTGGGCAATGTGGCGCCGGGCAACGGCATCGAGATCCTTTGCCGTGATCCCTGCCCGGACGGCCGCGAGCGCCTTTGCCTGCGCTTCTCGCACCGTGTCATAGACACGACGCCCCCTGCGCGAGAGGCGTCGGAGTGCGACAGTGCGCGTCAAATCGGAATGGTATCCTCGCACCGTACACCCGAAGTCCAGCGTCACGCATTCGCCTGCACGAAGGCGTTTGTCCGACGCCCGGGCATGTGGCAGCGCCCCGCGTTCACCGCTTGCAATGATGGGAGGAAAGGCATCGCCCTCTGCACCGTGTACGCGATGCCGGTAACTGATCTCCGCAGCAATCTCCATCTCGCGAATGCCGGGACGCAGGAGCGGGAGAATTTCATTAAACACCCGATCCGTGATGGCAGCCGCAGCGCGGATCGCCACCACCTCGGACGCATCCTTGATGAGCAGCAACTCCTCGATGAGGCTGGATGTCGGCACAAACGTCACACCCGGCGTATGACGCCGCATCGACCGATACTGCTGGTAGGTCATGTGCGACGATTCAAACCCCACCCTGCTGCAGCGGCGCAAAGCCCCGGCGTCCGCAAGCGATTCGACCAGAGGACGCTGGCTGCAGAACCGCCGCATCGCTCTCACCTGTCGAGCACTCTGCCCGCGGTAGCGGGAATCTGTAAGAAACGTCGCCCCCTGGCGTGTGACGACACACAGTCCGTTCGAACCGGTGAACCCTGAAAGATACGTCACGTGGGGAGGGGTGGACACAATCAGTCCATCCAGCTGTCGTTCCCGGAGAAGTGTCCGCAACCGGGTGAGCCTGTGCGAGCGCCGTGTCATGGATCCGACTCAGCGGAGATGGTAATTCGGAGCCTCTTTGGTGATCGTGACGTTGTGGGGATGGCTTTCCCGCAATCCTGCCTCGCTCATCTTCACAAAGCGTCCCTTCTCCTGAAGGTCTTTAATCGTCAGGGCCCCGCAATATCCCATGGCGGCACGCAATCCGCCGATCATCTGATACACAGTGTCGCCGAGAGGCCCCTTGTAGGGGACGCGCCCCTCAATCCCCTCCGGGACCAGCTTCTGAAGGTCGTCCTCCGCGTCCTGGAAGTAGCGGTCTTTGCTTCCCGCTTTCATCGCCTCGATGGAACCCATGCCGCGGTACATCTTGTACTGCCGTCCTTCATAGAGGACTTTCTCCCCTGGACTCTCATCGACGCCCGCAAAGAGACCGCCGATCATGATCACACTCGCGCCTGCAGCGATCGCTTTCGGAATGTCGCCTGTCTGTTTGATCCCGCCGTCCGCGATGATCGGGATACCTGCCCGGGAGGCGACCCTGGCACAGTCCATAATCGCGGTGATCTGGGGAACCCCGATTCCCGCAACAACACGCGTGGTGCAGATTGACCCCGGACCGATCCCGACTTTCACCGCATCTGCACCTGCCCGGATCAGGTCGCGTGTGGCCTCGGCGGTCCCGGCATTTCCTGCAATCAGCTGGAGTCCGGGGAACCGCTTGCGCAGGGCACGGACGGTCTGGAGAACGCCCTGCGAATGACCGTGGGCGGTATCGACAACCACCACATCGGCCCCCGCCTTGACCAGCGCAGCCACACGGTCGGCCGTGTCGGAGGTCACTCCGACGGCGGCGCCGACGCGCAGGCGCCCGTGTTCGTCCTTGCACGCGTACGGATGCTTGATCTTCTTCTGGATATCTTTGAACGTGATCAGACCCTTCAGCACGCCATGCTTGTCGACGACCGGCAACTTCTCGATTTTGTGCTTCAACAGCATGTGTTTCGCCTGCTCCAGCCCCGTGCCGACAGGCGCGGTGATCAGGTCGTCCCGGGTCATGATCGCCGATACGCGCTGGTCTTCATCCGGGTCGAACCGGAGATCGCGGTTGGTGATGATCCCGATGAGACGGTGGGAGTCGTCTACCACGGGGATCCCCGAAATCTTGTATTTGTTCATCAGTGCGAGCACGTCACGCACCCGCTGGTCTGCACGGACGGTGACCGGCTGCAGAATCATTCCACTCTCCGACCGTTTGACCCGGTCAACTTCTTCGGCCTGGCGGTGCAGGGTCATGTTCTTGTGCAGAATGCCGATACCCCCCTCGCGTGCCATCGCAATGGCCATTTCCGATTCGGTGACGGTGTCCATCGCCGCACTCAACAGGGGGATATTCAGGGTGATGGATCGCGTCAGGGAGGTCCGGACGATGACGTCGCGGGGGAGGACACTGGATTTCTGAGGAACGAGGAGGACATCATCGTACGTGAGTGCTTCACCGATGATTTTCTTCGGGGGCACGGAAGATCCTCTGTCAGGGCCGTGGAAGAGCAGGTGGTTTAGGTAAACGCCGGGAATCCCGTGATGTCTTCACCGACGATAAGCGTGTGCATCTCATGGGTCCCTTCATACGTCAGCACGGACTCGAGATTAGCGGCATGCCGCATGACGGGATATTCATCGAGAATGCCGTTTGCGCCGAGGATCGACCGGGCTTCGCGGGCAATGGCCAGCGCGTGGAACACATTGTTGCGTTTGGCGAACGAAATCTGCTGGAATCGGACCTTCCCCTGGTCCTTCAACCGCCCCAGCTGCACGCAGAGCAGCTGCGCCTTGGTGATTTCAGTCGCCATCTCGACGAGTTTGGCCTGTGTCATCTGAAACGCCGCGATGGGTTTGTCGAACTGCACGCGGGTCTGCGCGTAAGTCAACGCTGCATGATAGCACGCCATGGCGGACCCGATTGCTCCCCACGCGATGCCGTAGCGCGCCTGCGAAAGGCAGGAGAGCGGAAGTTTCAGACCTTCGCCGCCGGGAAGGATCATGGTCTCCGGAATATGGACATCCTGCAGCACGAGCTCGGAGGTGACAGATGCCCGCAGCGAATGCTTCCCTTTCATTTCTGGAGCGGAGAAGCCCTTGGTCCCTTTTTCCACCAGGAACCCCCGAACGTTTCCGTCAAGTTTTGCCCAGACAACGGCGACATCGGCGACGGTCCCGTTCGTGATCCACATCTTCGTACCGTTGAGCACGAAGCCATCCCTGGTTCGTTCAGCCCGCGTCAGCATACCTCCGGGGTTTGAACCGTAATCGGGTTCGGTCAGGCCGAAGCACCCGATCTTCTCTCCACGCGCCAGGAGGGGAAGCCAGTACTCTTTGTGTTGTTCGGACCCGTAGGCGAATATCGGGTACATGACCAGGGCGCTCTGCACCGATGCAAAACTGCGTATGGCGCTATCGCCCCTCTCGAGTTCCTGCATCGCCAGGCCGTACGCCACATTGTTCATCTCCGCGCCACCATACCGGGCAGGCAGAGTCGCACCGAAAAGCCCCAGCTCGGCCATGCGCGGCACGAGGTCCGCGGGAGACGTCCCGGCACGATAGTGGTGCTCGATCACCGGGATGACATGGTCATCGACAAACTGTCGCACCGTATCCCGGACGAGAATTTCCTCCTCACCCAGAAGGATGTCGGCACCGAAATAGTCCAAACCCTGAAATTTCGCCATAGTTGAGATCGTGGAGCGGTGAGAATGTTCAAGAAAGGAACAAAAATCAGCCCAGAAAATCAAGGATGCCCGCCGGCTCCGCTACTCCTCCACAGCCAGCCCGTAGCGTTTGATTTTGAGGTAGAGGGTTTTCTTACTGATGCCGAGCGCCTCAGCAGTTCGTGCCCTGTTAAACTTGAAATCGCGCAGCGTCCTCTCGATGTGGTGCTGTTCAAGTTCCTCCAGGGTTACGCATCCGGCCGGCGGCGGTGCGGGTGAGCTGGGTGGGGGGGAAGGGTGGGAGACGCCTCTCCGCGGTGGAAATACATCGCGAGGTCCCCTTCTTCGATAATGTTGCTGTTGGAGAGGAGGATCGCACCTTCGATAACGTGCTCGAGTTCACGAATGTTACCCGGCCAGGTGTGGGACCGAAGCAGCGCAAGCGCAGCGGGAGAAAGGCGTTTGATGTTCTTGGATTTTGCTTTTCGCTCCAGGAAGTACTCCGCGAGCACGGGGATGTCGTCCGGCCGTTCGGACAGCAGCGGCATGTGGAGCGCAACGACGTTCAGGCGATAGAGCAGGTCTTCGCGGAAGCGGCCTGTTGCAACTTCCTCGCGGAGGTCTTTGTTCGTGGCGCTGACCACACGGACGTCCACGGTCAGCAGGTTTGTTCCCCCCACCCGCCGGAACTCTCCTGTCTCGAGGAACCGCAGGAGCTTGGGCTGGATGGTCGGGCTGATATCACCGACTTCATCAAGAAACAGGGTGCCCCCGTTTGCCACTTCGACCAGACCCTGCTTGGTAGAGAACGCGTTGGTGAACGCCCCGCGTTCATGGCCGAACAGTTCGCTTTCAAGAAGCGCATCGGGGATGGAGGCACAGTTGACCGCCACGAACGGCCGGCTGTTCCGGGGGCTCCGGCGGTGGATCAGGTTGGCAATCAATTCCTTCCCGGTACCGCTTGCGCCCTGAATCAGGACGATCGAATCGCTCTCGGCGAAGCGTGTGGCGTTTTCCACCAGAGAAAGGAAGACAGGGCTCTGTCCGATGAGCTCGCTGCCCCCCGCCTTGCGTGTCAGCTCGCTCTTCATAAGTTTGTTGTCGATGAAGAGTGCCCGGCGTTCGAGCGCACGGTGGATGGTATTGTAGATCTCTTCGATGTCATACGGCTTTGCGAGGAAGTCGTACGCGCCGAGCTTGATCGTTTCGATGGCGGTTTTGATATCCGCGTAGTTGGTGAGGATAATCACCTGCGTGGTGGGGGAATACTCCTGCACGAATTTCAGCACTTCGATACCGCTGACCCGGGGCATGCGGACATCGAGGAGGATAACATCGTAGACGCTGGCCTGGATGAGGTTGATGGCTTCGCCGCCGTCGGCCGCCAGATCGACCGAAAACTCGCCGGTCTCGTTGAGTTCGCTTTCCAGCAGGAGCCGGAGGGGGGCCTCGTCGTCAACAACGAGGAGATGGAATTTCTTGGCCATGGTCCCGGCGCGGTTGGGAGTCGTCCGGTGGGAGGAAGTGGCAGTTATTCGTTGAGGACGCGTTCGATGGTCGTCAGCAGGTCGACAAGATCGTACGGCTTGCTGACGAAGTCATCCGCGCCCAATTTTTTGGATTCGATGGCGTTTTTCAGGTCCGCAAAACCCGTCAGCATCACCACTTTGGTAGGGTTGTTGCCTTCCCGTATGTGCTTGAGCACTTCAAAGCCATTCACGCGCGGCATTTTGATGTCCAGCAGAACCAGATCGAACGGGGTCTTGGTGAGCTCCGCAATCGCTTCATCGCCGTCTGCCGCAGTCCGAACCTCGTATCCCTCGTTCACCAGCTCACTGCTGAGGACACTGCGCAGGGCGTCTTCGTCATCAACAACAAGGATAGAGTTTTTCTTCGCCATCGGATGGCTCTCCCGCGGATTGTGAGTGAACACCCTGCCCCACGGCTCTCACAGCACCTCACCGGGTTCGTTCTGCCCGGAGTATGGAGCAGTATACCCAAAGCAGAGCACAAAATCAACCCGGATGGAGATTGCAACTCTCCCGGGGATATGGTATGTTATGCCAGAATGCTATGGATCCGTCTCCCGCCATTCATCTGTTGTTTATCGATGACGATGCCAGCTACATGGCCATCGCCCGGCACCTCCTTTCGAAGTACCAGGGAGCCCGCTTTCTGACCACCTGGAAGCAGGATGCCCGGTCGGGATTGGAGTTTCTGGAGACCCACCCCCCGCTCGACATTCTCGTCGTGGACTACTATCTGCCCGACATCAACGGGCTGGAGCTCACGCGCCAGATCCGGAGCCGGCACATCGACCTTCCCATCATTTTCCTCACCGCGAACAGGGATTTCCGGCTTGCCATCGAGGTCATGAAATATGATGTCGAGGACTACCTGCTGAAGGATGAAGCGGTGGATTCCGTGCTTCCGCGCACGATCATCAACATCCTGGAGCGGGTCCGGCTCAAACGCCGCATCGCCCAGCAGGCCAAGGCGGACCTCATCGCGCGCAAGAGGACCGATGCCATTCATGAGCTGGTCGTGACAGTCTGCCACGAATTCAACAACCCGCTGGCCGCGATCAAAATCAGCACCGATATTCTTCTCCGTCAGCAGCTGAATCCGGAGGAAAAATCCCTCGTGCAGAGCATCGACGCAAATGTCAATCTGGTCGAGAAAGAAATCTCGCGGCTCCGCGATTTGAACTTCGAGAAGATCGACTTTGCCCGATTGTAGCCTGCTTGCTTCTGGAGGAACCGATTCGTATATTAGAAGTCCTGACGGCTGACCGTCAGTGTCAACGAGAACATGTTCCGATCACTTTTTCACACGTGAACCGCAAACCGCATACAGAAATAAAGCTTCTGCGAACGGACATCACTCCAGACAGCAACTCACAATCCCGCACCCTGGCGGGATTCTTTTTTTTCAGAGGGCTCTCATGACCCTTCGTGCTGCGGATGTGGCCGGGATCATCGAAGAGTGGGCACCCCGCACCATTGCCTGGGAAAAAGACAACGTTGGCCTTCAATGCGGCAACCCCGATGCTCCTGTCCGCCGCATCCTGGTTTCGCTGGATATCACGCCCGATCTCCTTCGTGAGGCGGTCCGGCGCAGGGTGAACATGATTGTGAGTCATCATCCGCTCCTGTTTCACCCCCTCCGCCAGGTGAACACCGCAACCCGTCAGGGGGATATGGTGTCGACCGCCATCCGCCACCGAATCGTGCTGTACGCCGCCCATACGAATCTTGATTTCACGCGGGGAGGGACGAGCTTCGTGCTCGCCGAAACGCTGGGCCTGCGGGAGATCCGTTTTCTGGCACAGGAGACCGCACCGTTCAAGAAAATCGTGACCTTCGTCCCGCATGCCGACACCGAACGCGTGGCGACAGCGATGAGTGCGGCCGGAGGCGGACGGATAGGGCATTATGACGCCTGTTCATTCAGAACTGCCGGGACGGGCACCTTCCGTGGAGACGAATACTCGTCGCCCCGGATCGGGGCACGCGGCAGGGTCCAGCGGGTTGAGGAATTACGACTGGAAATGCTTGTTGACGAGCGCCATCTCTCTGACGTGCTCGGAGCGTTGCGAGCAACACATCCGTACGAGGAAGTCGCCTTCGACGTGTACCCTCTCGACAATCTTCATCCGGACGCAGGCATGGGCGCGATAGGGACGCTTCCCGCACCTCTCTCTCCCGGGGCCTTCCTTCGGCGGACCCGTAAAGCCCTTCACGCCGGTCCACTCCGATATGCCCGTGGAACCGGAGCACCGATCCGCCAGGTTGCCGTGTGCGGAGGTAGTGGCTCGGACCTTCTGCCCAATGCCATCGCATCCGGTGCCCAGGCCTTCGTGACCGCCGATATCCGGTACCACAGCTACCACGAAGCTGCGGGCAGAATCTGCCTCGTCGATGCGGGACATTACGAAACCGAACTGCCTGTCGTCGCCGCCGTCGCACGACGGCTGCAACAATCATTGCACCTGCATCACCCGCGCGTGCAGGTGCTGGCATCGTCGACGCGGACATCTCCAATTGGGATCGTGTAGGACATCATGTGAGGAGCAGCACTTGAAGACCAAGCTACAGTATCTGTACGCATTACAAATGATCGATTCCAGCCTTGATGATCTGGAGGAACAGAAGGGGGACCTGCCTCTGGAAGTTCAGAAACTGGACGAGGAGCACGCAGCGCTCGTGGAGCGCAACACGGCTGCAGAACAGACCATGCGCCAGGCCTTCTCCATGCGGGAAAACGCCGATAACGAGATCCTCTCGTTGAAGGCAAAGATGGAAAAATACAAAAGCCAGCAATTCGCGGTGCGTACCAATCGCGAATATGACGCGCTGACCCGTGAGATGGACTCTACGGAAGAGGCGATTGCCCGTCTCGAAAAAGAGATGATTCAGCTGGAGGCCCGGGCAACGGTGGCCCGCACGGAGATGGAAGAGACCAAAGGAACAATCGAAATCGTGGCGGTTCAGCTCGCCGCAAAGCAGGCGGCGCTGGCAGAGGTCTCGAAACTCACCGAAGACGAGGAACTCCAGTATCAGCACCAGCGCCAGAAGACGGTCGCACGCATCGCGAAGTCGGATCTCGCCGCCTATGAGCGTATCCGCAAAGCGAAGAAAGGAAAAGCCGTTGTCCCCGTCAGGAAGGGCTCCTGCGGCGGATGCTTCAACCGCTTTCCCCCGCAGAAGCTGCTCGAGCTGCGGCAGAATGAACATATGTACACGTGCGAACGCTGCGGGCGCATTATCGTCTCCGACGAGATCGTGGAAATTGTGGAAAAGGCCGTATGATTTTGTATGCCGCGACGGACGGTGCCTCCCGCGGCAATCCCGGCGAGAGCGGGGTGGGTGTTGTCGTCCGTGACGAGCAGGGCACGACCGTGCTGTCGCTCTCTGGCTACATCGGAAGGGCAACAAATAATATTGCCGAGTACACGGCATTGACCCTGCTGCTGAAGCACATGGCAGACATTCCGTGCACGCGTCTGGAAGTGCAGTCCGACAGTGAATTGATGGTCCGTCAGGTCAACGGTCAATACCGCGTCAAAGACCCCGACCTCAAACGGTGCCATGCGGAGGTTCACCGGCTGTGCAGCAACGCCCCATTTGAATTTGTATTACGCTATGTCCCCCGTGAAAACAACAGCGAGGCCGACAGGCTTGCGAACCGGGGGATTGAATCGAGAGAGCCCGTTCATGTGTCGTAACAGGGCTTTGCATCTCTCGAGAGGATTTTCTTAATTCATATACTCATACTCACAATGCAGGTCGGGCAGCCGCGTGACGCCATTGGCGCCATGAGGAAAGTCCGAACTCCACAGAGCAGGGTGCCCCGCGAAGAACGGGGGTCCCGACCGTGCAAACGGCCGGGAACGGACAGTGTCGCAGAAAACATACCGCCCCGCCGGCCGCAGGGCCGGCGGGGTAAGGGTGAAATGGCGAGGTAAGAGCTCACCGCCCCGGCAGTAATGCCGGGGGCACGACAAACCCCACCCGGAGCAAGGCCAAATATGAGAGAAGAAGCTGCTCGCTTCGCCTCCGGCTTCACGCCGGAGCGAACTCTCGGGTAGGTCGCTAGAGCCGAGGAGCAATCCGAGGCCCAGAGAAATGGCTGCCTCCCCTCTCCGAAAGGAGAGGGAAGACAGAATTCGGCTTACAGACCTGCACCATGTGTTGTGTCCCGCCGCGGCATCCGGGACCGCAGACACATGGACATATGTTCTGGAGCTACCCGTGCGGACTACCGTGAGGGACCACCGGTGGATGTTTGCTGAACCACCGGATGCCGATGTCGTTCAGACACTGGCCAAAGAAATCAATGTTCCGGAATCCATCGCAAAAGTACTCGTCTTTCGCGGGATCAGGGATTACGACCGCGCTAAGGTGTATTTCCGACCCAACCCTGAGCTCTCCTCCACGATCCGTGTCTGCTGGACGACATGGACCGTGCGGTTACCGGATTCTGGATGCACTTCAAGCGGAAGAGCCGTTTTTTGTCTTCGGCGACTACGATGTCGACGGGACCAATGGCGCCGCCATGCTCTATCTCTTCCTTCAGGAGCTTGGCGGGCGGGTGCGAATACTATATCCCGGACCGCATGAAGGAGGGATACGGAATTTCACGGCAGGGAATCGACCACGCCGTGGACATCGGGGTGCGCGTCTTCATCTGCTGTCGATTGCGGCATCACCGCGGTCGACCAGGTCGACTATGCAAACGAACGGGGCCTGGATGTCATCATTTGCGACCACCATGAGGCTGGCCAGACACTCCCCCGCGCCCTTGCTCTCCTGGATCCCATCAAACCGGGCGATACCTATCCGTTCAAGCCGTTGAGCGGGTGCGGGGTCGGTTTCAAGCTGGTCCAGGGCATTGCCCGGGCACTGGGGCGGAAGAGATGATCGCCCCCTACCTCGATTTCGTCGCACTGGCCAGCACGGCGGATATCGTCCCCTTGAACGGGGAAAACCGGATCGCTCGTCAAGCTCGGCCTTCAGGCAATCAATACAACACCACGACCCGGAATCAAGGCCCTGATTGACATGGCGGGGCTGAAGCAGGGACAAATCACGACCGGCCAGATTGTCTTCGCTCTCGCGCCTCGTATCAATGCTGTCGGCCGGCTGGGCGACGCGATGCGCGCAGTGCGGCTCCTGACCTGCACCGATCCTGCAGAGGCGCGGGACCTCGCCACAGGTGCTCGAAGAGGAAAACAGGAACCGGCGGAAGATCGACGAAGACACGTTCGCAGACGCACAGCAGCTCGCCGAAGCATGCTTCGATATCGAAGCCGACGCCGCGATAGTCCTGCATCAGGAACACTGGCACCCGGGCGTCGTGGGTATCGTTGCCTCCCGCATGGTGGAACGATACTACAAGCCCTCCATCATGATGGCAACGGTGGACGGCGTCGCCAAAGGATCTGCCAGGAGCGTCTCGGGGTTCGACATCTATGAAGCCTTGAAACGGTGTGAAGACAAGATCCTCCAGTTCGGCGGACACAAGTACGCCGCCGGGCTGACGGTGGAAATCGAGCGACTGGAGGAGTTCCGCGAGGCCTTCAATGCGGCAGTCAAGGATCTGATGGCGGAAGAGCTGAAAACGCCGGAGATCAAGATCGACCTGGAGCTGTCTCTTGACCGACATCACGCCCCGCTTCATCAAGATTCTTCGGGAGTTCGCCCCCTTCGGCCCGAGCAACATCACGGCCGACGTTCCTGACTCGCGGTCTGGAGGTGACAGGGACTCCCCGCGCATCGTGGGCCGCAATCATCTTCGCTTCCGCGTCCGACAGAACGGGGCAAGCTTCGACGCCATCGGATTCGGACTTGGCGAGCACTGTCTGACGCGTGTACCGCAGGGACGACGGGACCTCGAGTGCGTGTACACGGTCGAGGAAAACGAGTGGCGTTCACCTTCGGGGAACAGATCGATCCGACCCGGTTCCCGCAGCTGAAAATCAAAGATCTACGATAAGGAGGTCCAGCACATGTCAGGCCATTCAAAGTGGGCAACGATCAAGCGAAAAAAGGCTGCCACCGATTCCGCCAGGGGCCGCCTGTTCACCCGCCTGATCAAAGAGATCACGATCGCCGCCCGAAATGGCGGAGGGAACGCAGACGGGAATCCCCGCCTCCGACTCGCGATCCAGACTGCAAAATCGAATAACATGCCCGCCGATAATATCAAACGGGCAATCCAGAAAGGAACCGGCGAACTCCCCGGGGTGGCCTATGAGGAGATCACCTATGAGGGATACGGTCCCAGCGGCGCTGCCATTCTGGTCGAGGTCGTCACCGACAACAGCGAACCGCACGGTCTCCGAAGTCCGCCACATGTTCTCCCGCAACAATGGCAACCTCGGACAATCCGGCAGCGTGGCGTGGATGTTCAACAGAAAGGGAACGATCGTCATCCCGTCTGAAGGACAAGAGCACTCCCCTCTCCGAGGACGATATCCTCGGCATTATCCTCGAGGCCGGGGCAGACGATCTGCAGTCCGATGCCGGCACGTTCACGATCACCACTGCCCCGGCGGAATTCGAGCCTGTGAAGAAGGCATTGGAAGACAAAGGGGTCGCGGTCGAAACTGCCTCCCTGCAGATGATTCCGCAGAATACGGTGAAGGTCACCGGGAAGGACGCGGAGAATTTGACTGAAACTGATGGACGCGCTCGAAGAACACGACGACGTGCAGAACGTCTACTCGAACTTTGACATCGACGATACGGAACTTGCCTCGCTCAGCAGCTAGCAGGACCGGACCCCGCCGCGCCGGCGTGATTGCCCTGGGCGTCGATCCCGGCACGCTGGTGTCAGGATTCGGGATTGTGCTCCGCCACGGAAGCACCTACCGTCTCCTCGGCTGCGGGACGGTCATCAATGCCGCACGCCTCCCTCTTGCGGAACGCCTCGCAACGATCTACAGGGAACTCACCGGAACGATTACAGAACACAAGCCGGACGAATTCGCCATCGAGACAGCATTTTACGGCAAGAACGCTCAATCCGCCCTGAAGCTGGGGCACGCCCGCGGCGTCTGCATCCTTGCAGCCATTCAGCATGGACTTCCGATCGCAGAATACTCACCGCGCGAGGTGAAAAAGGCGGTTGTCGGAAATGGGAACGCGTCCAAGGAACAGGTCCAGTACATGGTCAAGACGCTCCTCGGAATCCGGAACGGCCACATGCTGCACGATACCTCAGACGCCCTCGCCATCGCAATCTGCCACCTCCAGCGCATGAGCTCCCCCACACACCGGCATCGCGATTGGGGGGCGTTCGTGAAGGCACACCCGGAGCGCGTTCGATCATGATTGCAACCCTTCGCGGCACACTCACGGCTAAGGCACCCACCGAGATCGTCCTCGACGTCGGGGGCGTTGGCTACGGGCTGAGTATTCCCCTGTCCACATTTGAAAAGTTGGACCGTGAAGGGGCAGTGGTTACCCTCTGTACCTACCTCCATGTCCGTGAAGACGCCCTTCACCTCTACGGATTTCTCACCGAGGAAGAGCGAACGCTGTTCCGGCTCCTGTTGTCGGTGACCGGTATCGGCCCACGGGTTGCCCTTGGCATTCTCTCCAGCATTCCCTCAGGCGATCTGCGCACGCATCTGGCTGCCGGCAATACGGGAGCCCTGACCGCGATCCCGGGCATCGGACGCAAACTTGCCGAACGTCTTGTGGTCGAACTGCGCGACAAAATCAGCAAGGCCGAGTTTCGGGACGGCACAGCGCTGATTCCGGGAGATCCCCGAAGCCGGGCACGCAGCGAGGCGCTGCTGGCCCTGACTTCGCTCGGGTACAGCCGGCCTGTGGCGGAACGTGCAGTGCGAGCCGCGGCCGACGAACTCGGCGAACAAGCCGCACACGTGGAGGAGCTCCTGAAGGCGGCCCTGCGTCACGCTACACCGTGAGCCGGCACCGTTCCATTGCTATTCTCCAGCCCATCCCGTACCTTCCATAGAATAATCGCTTTCCCCCCCCGAATCCGATGACCGTGAAACGTAAATCTGACCAGACCGACCCTGTACGCACGGAAGCAGACCTGGAACTCGACCAGGCGCTGCGGCCACTGACCTTCTCGGATTTTAACGGTCAATCCAAGATCGTCGACAACCTGAGAGTGTTTATTGCCGCAGCCCGGCAGCGGGCGGAACCGCTCGACCATGTTCTGCTCACGGGCCCGCCGGGCCTCGGAAAGACCACCCTTGCGTACATCATCGCGAATGAAATGGGGGCGGGCATCAAGGTGAGCTCGGGCCCTGTGCTCGACAAGCCGGGCGATCTTGCGGGCGTGCTGACTAACCTCACCGACGGTGATGTCTTTTTTATTGACGAGATACATCGTTTGAATCCCGTGGTCGAGGAATATCTCTACGCTGCGATGGAGGATTTTCGCCTCGACATCATGATTGATGCAGGCCCGAACGCTCGGAGCATCCAGCTGTCCCTTCCCCGCTTTACGCTCGTCGGCGCAACGACGCGGGCCGGACTCCTGACCGCCCCGCTCCGCGCCCGGTTCGGCGTCACAAACCGCCTCGATTACTATACAAGCGACACCCTCTACACGATTATCCTCCGGTCGTCCCGACTGCTCCGCGTCGAGATCGACCCGGAGGGTGCCCGGGAAATCGCCCGCCGGTCACGCGGAACACCCCGCATCGCCAACCGTCTCCTGAGGCGATGCCGCGACTTTGCACAGGCCGATCCGGCCGTCGCACAATTCAAAGGGGTCGTGTCTCGCGAGGTGGCAGACCACGCACTCCGGGCCCTGGAGGTGGACCAACATGGCCTGGATGAGATGGATAAGCGCATCCTGCTGTGCATCCTGGAGAAGTACGATGGAGGCCCCGTGGGATTGAACACCCTGGCCGTGGCCGTGGGTGAAGAACCGGGCACGATCGAGGAGGTGTACGAGCCATACCTCATCCAGGAGGGATTTCTGAAACGCACGCCGCGGGGACGTGAAGCCACGCGACTGTGCTATACCCATTTCGGCATCGCCCCCCCGAGGGGGGCTCAATCCTCATTGTTCTCCTAAGCAGGTACCATGGACCCCGACCTTCACTCTCTTCAGGAAGTGCGTGATCTCCTCCGGGCGGCTTCCGAGGCACAGGCCGCATTCCGATCCTTTTCGCAGGAGCAGGTGGACCGTATTTGCGCTGCAATGGCGGAAGCCGGTGCACATCACGCGGCCAGACTTGGCCGGCTTGCCTGCGAAGAAACCGGCTTCGGAAAACCGGACGATAAGGAAAAGAAGAACCTCTTCGCAACACAGCAGGTGTGGGCGTCGATTGCCGGACTGAAAACTGTCGGGGTCATCGAGGAAGACCGTGAACGACGGGTTGTGAAGATCGCAGAACCCATGGGAATTGTTGCCGCACTGATCCCATCGACGAATCCGACTTCCACCGTCATGTTCAAGGCGCTGATCTCCGTCAAAGGCCGGAACGCGCTGGTTGCAAGTCCTCATCCGAAAGCGGTGCGGTGCACCCTGGAAGCTCTTCATGTCGTGCGCGACGCGGCGGAACAGGCCGGCGCGCCACGGAACCTTCTCTCCTGCCTGACGAGCCCCACGCAGGAAGGAACTGCCGAGCTGATGCGGCACAAGCTCACGTCGGTAATCCTCGCCACCGGGAGCCATGCGATGGTCCGCGCCGCGTACAGCTCGGGGAAACCTGCCTATGGAGTCGGCGCCGGGAATGTTCCGGCATTCATCGAACGGTCGGCAGACCTTTCGAAAGCGGTCGCTGACATCCTTTCCGGCAAGGAATTCGACTACGGAACCCTCTGTTCTACAGAATCAGCGCTTGTCTGCGATGCTCCCGTCAAAAACACGGTGACAGACCTCTGCCGGTCGCGCGGAGGATACATCGTGGCTGGTGAGGAGAAGGAACGCCTCTCCCGGCTTCTCTTCGATGAGCGGGGGGCACTCAATGCTGGCATGGTCGGGAAATCCGCACTGTTCATCGCACGCAGCGCCGGGATCGCCGTGCCCGAATCCACGCGCGTCCTGATTGCAGAGCTCGACGGGGTCGGGAGAATATATCCCCTCTCCCGCGAAAAACTGTCACCGGTTCTTGCTTTCTTCACGGTGGACGGATGGCGCGACGCGTGCCACCGCTGCATCGAACTCCTGCAATTCGGAGGGATCGGCCATACGCTGGTGATCCACTCGCGGGACAATGATGTCATCATGAAGTTTGCGCTGGAGAAGCCCGCATTCCGGATTCTTGTGAACACTCAGGCCGCTCTCGGAGCGGTCGGCTACACCAATGGCCTCGACCCCTCGATGACGCTCGGCGCCGGCACCTGGGGAGGCTCAATCGTGTCGGACAACGTCACCGCCCGCCACCTGATCAACATCAAGCGGCTTGCCTACGAGACCAATCCTCTGAATCCTCCAACAACAGGAGGAGAAGGCGGGTCGGACTGGATGCACGCAGTTGAACGGCGCCTGGGCGTGCAGACGGATGCCACGCCGGGCGAAAGAGCCCGGTCTCAGGACTCCCGCTCCACATTCGGCGCAGGGATGACCGCGGCCGAGGTTGATGCTGCCATAGAGCGCTTCCGCAAGAGTCTCCGCTAAACGGGCGCTCGGCTCCCCCCAGTAATCTCTCAAAAACCACCAGAAAAGAAGAAAGCGACAGGGTTCAAGGGGGAACCCTTTTGTGGTCAAATGTGTTCAATTAGGCGAATCGCACAAATCGTCGTTCCCGAGTGATTCGAGTTCCCGCCCGGGATATTTCTCAATCAAACGGTGCAATCATCGATTCCTTCCGCGGGATTTTTGCGTCATCGCGGGAGGGAGCAGCTTGTTCAAAATTGCCATCTTCCACTCACATCCAAAGGAGTACAAGCCATGCAACAAAGAGCGATCAGAGCCGTTGTGGTCGTCCTGATGATCATGTCAACGTCCGTCTCACTGGCCCAGCTTCGTGATCAGGGCCTGAGCATGGGCATCGGGGCCGGGACGGCCCTGGGGATCACCGACGTGACGACAAACACAGCCAAATTCTTTTCCCGCGGGTTTCTCCGCGCACCCCTTGCCAAGGGAGTCTTCGGAGAACTCGGCTTTGGTGTCGGCACTATCGGGGGCGATGACTACAAGACCCAGATCATCCCTATTGAATACCGGTTCGTGTTCAGTCCTTTCAAGCTCGAACAGGTAAATCCGTTTGCATACGCGGGCATCGGTGCATTGCACTATGCGGTCGAAGAAAAGCCTGCCACGCCGACAGCCACAAAATTCGAAGGGTGGACGGGGGTGATCCCCGTCGGCATCGGTCTCCAGGCGAAGATTACCGACGGCATCCTCTTCGAGCTGAGCGGCGGCTACAACCATGGCCTCGGGAAGAATCTCAACGGCATTCTTGCAAGCAAGACCGATTCCTACGTGAGTGCCGTGGCCGGGCTCACTCTCGTGACCGAAGATCCGAATGCCGATCCGGACGGCGATGGCCTGACCAATGCGGAAGAAAAACAGCTCGGCACCAACAAGAAGAACGCCGACTCCGACGGCGATGGCCTGAAAGACGGGGAGGAAGTGAAAACGACAAAGACCAACCCGCTTGCAATGGATACCGATGGTGACGGTCTGAGTGACGCAGACGAAGTACGTATGGAAAAAACGGACCCCAACAAAGCGGACACCGACGGTGACGGCCTGAACGACGGTGACGAAATCACAAAGTACAAGACCGATCCCCTCAAGGCAGACACCGACGGTGACGGCCTGAACGACGGCGATGAGGTGATGAAGTACAAGACGAACCCTCTGAAGGCCGACACGGACGGTGACGGTCTGAACGACGGAGCCGAGGTCAAGACTCACAAGACTGATCCTCTCAAAGCCGACACCGACGCCGGCACCGTGAATGACGGAACCGAAGTCACGAGAGGCACCAACCCCCTCGACCCGTCGGACGACGTGCCGAAAAAGCCGGCCCTGACTGCCGAGGTGGGCAAAGCGATCGTGCTGGAAGGGATCGCGTTTGGCACGGGCAAGTCGGATATCTCATCCGAAACCGAAGCGATTCTTGAGACTGCCTACAATACGCTTGAGCAGAATCCGGACATTGCCGTCGAGATCCGTGGATACACGGACAACACAGGAAGTGCCGCAGTCAATATCACGCTGTCACAGGCGCGCGCGAATGCGGTCCGGGAATATCTTATTCAGAAGGGCATCGCCCCCGAGCGGATCACCGCAAAGGGATACGGACCGGAGAGCCCGGTTGCCCCGAACACGACTGTGGAAGGTCGTGCCCAGAACCGCCGTATAGAATTCTTCCGCACAAAGTAACCTCACATTCGTGTCCCGCTTCCCCGTCCGCAACAGTGCGGGGGAAGCGGGACGCGTGTTTGTGCACTTGTACACGGAGAATATCGTATGTCCATGATCAAAGAATTCAAGGCGTTTGCCATGCGCGGCAACGTTGTCGATATGGCTGTCGGTATCATTATCGGCGCAGCCTTCGGCAAAATAATCTCGTCACTTGTCAGCGATGTCCTGATGCCGCCGCTGGGGATGCTGGTCGGCGGGGTCGACTTCAGCACTCTCGCAATCACGCTCCGTCAGGCAAGCGAAGGCTCGCCCGCCGTGGTCCTGGGGTACGGCCTGTTCCTCAATGCGATCCTGAATTTTCTCATCGTGGCGTTTGCCATCTTCCTTCTCATCAAGGGGATGAACAATCTCCAGAAGAAAGAAAAAGAACAACCGTCGGCTCCGCCGCCACCGCCGCCACAGGAAGTCCTTCTCAAGGAAATCCGCGACCTCCTGAAGGCCGGCCGCTGACACCATGCTCCGGGCAGAAACTCCCGGCATGACATCCACTACAGAGGATTGATTTCATGGTTCACAAGACATTCGCCATTGCTCTATTGCTTCTCTTCGCCCTTGCCTTGCCGGCTGCCGGACAGGAAGATACGGCCAAGGCACCGGTCTATGGCTGGAAGCATTCACTCGTGGGCAGTGCTACCCTGACACAGATGTCTTTCACGGACTGGGCCCAGGGCGGCGAAAACGCCCTGGCCTGGGCCCTGGGCGTCGACGGCAAATCCGTAAACGACCTGGAGCGGACCAACTGGGCGAACAGCGCGAAGTTGGCATTCGGACAGACCCGGCTGGGCGAGCAGGGCATTAAAAAGACCGATGACCGGATCGACCTGGAAAGCATGCTCACATACAAACTCTCAGAGAAGGTTAATCCGTACGGGGCCGCGACTTTCAAGAGTCAGTTCGCCAAAGGGTACAAGTATGACAGCAACGGGAATGGAATTGGCGTTTCAAAGTTCTTTGATCCTGCCTACCTGACCCAGAGTGCGGGCGTGGTGTATCAGCCCATCGCCGAGTTGAAAACACGGTTCGGCGTCGGGCTGCGTGAAATCATCACCTCGGAGTTCACACAATATGCCGATGACCCGTCGACACTCGCGATCGAGAAGACGTCGGTGAATGGTGGACTGGAGTGGGTCACTGAGCTGAACTGGAAGGTCGAAGAGAATATTCTCTTTTCGTCGAAACTTGAGCTGTTCAGCACATTCAAGAAGCTCGATGAAGTCATCATGCGAAGCGATAACGTCCTTGCTGCCAAAGTCAGCAAGTACATTGTCGTACTGCTCAATGTGCAGTTCCTGAACGAACGGACCGTCAGTCCGCGGACGCAGATAAAGGAAACACTCGCGCTGGGAATCAGCTACACGTTTATCTGAGTGCGGACGAACCAACTCTGACTGCAGGCCGGGGGTGGACGCCGCACACGCGACGTCCACCTGCCGCCGGCATACTCTCATGCCCTCTCGCCTCCCCCGATCGTTCTATCTCCAGCCAACCCTGACCGTGGCGCGGCATCTGCTCGGCACATATCTCGTCAGGAAATGGGGGCGCACGGTGTATGCGGGAAGAATCGTAGAAGTTGAAGCCTACCTCGGTTCACATGATCCGGCAAGCCACGCGTTTCGCGGCCGGACCCGAAGGAACGACGTAATGTTCTGGAAGGGCGGGCACCTCTATGTCTACTTCACCTATGGCATGCATTTTTGCGCCAACATCGTCACAGAGAGAGAAGGAACCGGCCATGCC
This sequence comes from uncultured Bacteroidota bacterium, assembly GCA_963714855.1. GTDB lineage: Bacteria > Bacteroidota > Ignavibacteria > UBA10030 > UBA6906 > JAGDMK01. Next base: position 123,445 of record CAVQPT010000005.1, read on the forward strand.
GTGCTTGTGCGGGCCGTGGAACCTCTGCGGGGCCTTCAACGGATGGCGCGCAATCGAGGAAGGTCTGCCGACGAACTCCACTCGCTCTGTAACGGTCCGGCAAAGCTCTGCCAGGCCTTTCACATCACTGGAGAGGACAACGGGACGGACCTGTGCGGCCCGTCGATCTGGGTCGAAAAAGGCCCCGCAGGAGCAGGGCCGGGCGGGATCGCGCGGTCGGAAAGGATCGGAATCCGCGACGGGCGGGAACACCCGTGGCGCTTCTTCTTTGCAGACAACCCCTGGGTCTCCCACAGAAGAGGGGGGACACACAAACGGTGAAGAGTGAAGAGAGGCCAACTGCCTGCCTCCCTCCACTCTTCGCGCATACTCCGAACCTCAATCCCGCTCGCCGCCGTAACCCTCCTCCCTCGTCCCTCCCCTACTTGAGATAGAGCAATTTCATGCTGGCAGTGTACTCTCCCGCTCCGTCCCTGGAGTCGCGCCCGAGGACGGAGTCCGAAGGGCGGACCTGCACCCGGTACACGTACGTCCCGCTGGCCAGATTGAGCGGCTGCCACCGCACGGTATATGTCCCCGCGGCATACTCATCATTCACCAGTGTGGCGACTTCCTGTCCGAGCAGATTGAAGACGCGCAACGAAACGCGTGACTGCACCGGAATGGCGAAGCCGATGGTCGTTGCCGGATTGAACGGGTTGGGATAGTTCTGCTTCAGCTCATACGCGACCGGCGTGCCTGTTTCGCTTTCTACGGCATTCACGCCTGAGGCCGTCGTTACGATCGCACGGATACGCAAATTGCTTGGCGCAGCACCCCACGACGAACCATTGAACACAATCGAGCGCGTTGATGCAGTAGCCAGATCCCTGCGGACGGCCAGTGAATCGGCGGCATTCGTGAGTGAAAGGACCAGAAAGAAGTCTGTTCCGTTCGCGATATTCACGTTGGCGCCTTGAAACGGGATGTAGTTGTTGACACCGGAGTTCAGCAGCTGAAAGGGGTGAAGCACGGTATTGCCGAGCTTGACGCCTGGAACACCGCCGGCATTTGTGTAGACCTCACAACGCAACGGGCCTGGTCCGACAATGGGACGGTTGCTCAGCGTCGTGACGTTTACCTGCAACCCGGTCAATATGCCCGTCACCGTTGGAGAGAAGAGCACCGCGAGCTTTTCTGTTCCTCCGATCTTCAGGCTTGAATTATTGGATACAATGTCATACGCGATGGTCGTGCGCATCACCTGCGCTGATGGGTTCATCTGTCGGGCCACAGCCTCGAGGATATCCAGTTTTCCATACCCCCACGTATAGTTCGGCGCTGATCCCGTGAACGCGTCGACGTCGGCCGTCGACGTCATGAGGGACTTTACCTGTGTTGCGTTGAGCGACGGTGCTGCGCCGAGAAGAAGCGCTGCAGCTCCGGTCACGTGGGGCGCAGCCATGCTCGTTCCCTGCATCAGCCAGTGCTTCTCACCCGGCTGGATCCAGAACATTTGCCCCGCAGTGTCCGCATCGCTCGAGAGTACGGAGGAAATGCCCTGACCGGGGGCCGAGATCTCGGGCTTCATCCGGAAGTCCGCCGTCGGCCCAATGCTGCTGAACGTGGAGATGTTCCCGGTACGGTCTGTTCCGGAATAGACACGGTTCGACCCTGTATAGGAGGGCCATCCCCACTTCGTGACCCACGAGGCTGCGGTTATCACGCCCTGAGCCGTCCCGGGCATCGACACTGTCATGTCGTTGTTACCACCCGCCACCGATACCGAGCTCGAGCCGATGGTCCTGTCAGCCAGCCACCCATTGCAACTTATCGTTGAGCCGCTGTTGTTCGTCAGCGCAAGGGTCCACGTGCCGACTGCCGGAGTGCTTGCGGTTTTGTCATACACTTTGCAGTAGACGTTGCGGTGGCCGTTGAGGCTGCTGATGTAGTTCCAGAGCATCATGGTCCCGTCCGACGTGTTCGGGCCATCGCCGGTTTCGCCCGCCAGCCGGGTGAAGACCACGCCGTTGGGAGACGTCAGCGTCGCGGTCACGTTCGGGGCAGCGTCAAACCAGACATCCATCAGGAAATCGTCGTTTTCAGTTCCCGCCGTCGGAGTGTAGGCCGGCACCGTGAACACCATGTTATAGGTGACGCCGTTGTTGATGTCAGCGGTGACGTGCATATTGGTGCCTCCATCGTTGCCTGCGGAGATCACCACGACGCGCCCTGGCGCGCCGACGAAACTGGTCATGGCCTGCTCGTACGCCCGCGACCCGTCATGCGGTCCGACCTGTCCGCCGATGCTGTAGTTCACGGCGATCGGCTTCCCGACCATTATTGCTTTCGTATTGGCGAACGTGAGCGCATCGATCATGCGGGTCTCGCTGAACGAGTAGTCACCACCCTTCACAAAGATGATGTCTGCTCCGGGGGCAACGCCGGTGTACAACCCGCCGTACGTTTGTCCGTTGCCAGCAGCAGTCCCTGTGACGTGGGTGCCATGTCCGTTGATATCACGCGAGCGGACGAACCCTGTCGGCGTTCCGTCCAGTTCATTTTCGATCTGTGCTTTTGTGTACTCGACGCCGTACCCGAGACCGGCCGGGCTGGACTCCCCGGCGATGGGGGTCAGGGTCTGGTCCCAGATGGCAAGAATTCGCGACTTGGTCGAGTCCGCGGGATCGCGGAAATCCTTATGCTTCCAGTCGATGCCGGAATCGAAAACCATGACGATTGCTCCCTGCCCCTTATAGGGCATGCCATTCACGAATCCTCCATGTAGAAGCGTGGTGCCGATTTCCGCAACGCTCACGTCGTTCTGGGGATAGTTCGTGCTGCCGGGGTCGATGTATGACACGGCACCCAGACGGGCCAGACGCTCGATCTGGTCTGCCGTTGCCTGAACGGTCACAAACCCTTCATACCGGGAATTCACATGAACACCCTCGGCCCGGAGGGCTTCGGGAGATGTCGTGTACACAATGGCGTCATACACCGGAACGGCCGTCTTCACTGCCGCCGAACCCTGCATATGCGCCTGTTCCACCAGGACCTCGCGGAAGAATGGATGGAGCTTTGCCATCTCTCCGTCCGTTAGTGGCGCTGCCCGCAACCATGTGATACCGGCGACGAGGCAAAGCGCAACGAGAAGCATCCGACCTCGAGTGTTCATAAATGATACCTTTCTCTACTTGCTGATGTTAGGGATGCTGCGGACTATCCATGCCACTGCTCTGAATCGCCCGGACGGACGTGAGCCTGGCGAGCGTGATCAATTCTTCCTTCGACACCCGGACTGTAAGGATGTCCCCGAACACGCTCGCGATGGTGATTCCAAGGGCACGGATGTCGTCCGGTTTCTGCGAGCGGACGATCACTGCGTACGCTGCCGTTCCATCGGGCCGATACGAGACATCGATTCCGATGCGAGATGGCGAGTCATCGTCCAACAGTGATTGTAACAGTGGGTCAAGCTTGTCTCGTTCCGCATGGGTGAGCGGACCCGGGCCGGCGCAGGAAAGAAGCCCCAGAAGGCCGAGGACTATGAGTATGTCGGAGGAACGGTTCATGATGTGGAGTCGTAAGAAAAAGGATAGCAAATCCCGGAGACATACACAAGCCGGAAGAGCCGGGGGTCCGCACGAGGAGAGCTGATGGGTCACGTCGCGGCCCGGCAACGGTGCGGCAGTCCGGTCAGGCTACGGGCGGGCAAGCTCTACGGCAAGGAATTCCCCCGTCGGTGACCCTTTTGTCCCAGCGACTGTTTCCGGTGTCCCTTCAACAACAATCCGCCCCCCCTCGTTCCCACCTCCGGGACCCAGATCGATGACCCAGTCAGCGGTCTTGATCACATCAAGATTGTGCTCGATAACGATCACGGTATTCCCCTTGTCGACCAATCGATCGAGGACCCCGAGGAGCATCCGTACGTCCTCAAAATGCAGGCCTGTGGTCGGCTCATCGAGAAGGTACAACGTGTTTCCCGTCCCGATCTTGGACAGTTCTGTAGAGAGCTTGATGCGCTGCGCTTCGCCTCCGCTGACCGTCGTCGCCTGCTGGCCGACCCGGATGTAGCCAAGTCCGACGTCATATAGGGTCTGCAGCTTGCGCTGAATTGCGGGGATATCGGTGAAGAATGTCAGTGCTTCGGCAACGGTCATGTCGAGCACGTCCGCAATGGACTTCCCCTTGAACACCACTTGCAGCGTTTCCCGGTTGTAGCGGCGTCCTTTGCAGACATCACACTGGACATACACGTCGGGAAGGAAGTTCATTTCGATTTTTCGCACGCCGTCACCTTCACACCGGTCGCACCGGCCACCCGCGACATTGAAGCTGAAGCGCCCCGGTTTGTAGCCGCGGATCTTCGATTCCGGAAGCTGCGCAAACAGATCGCGCACAGGGCCAAACAGACCGGTATATGTCGCAGGATTGGACCGTGGTGTCCTGCCGATCGGTGATTGATCGATGTCAATTACCTTGTCGACATATTCCAACCCGCGGATCGAAGAGTACGCCAGCGGAACGAGTTTTGCCTTGTAGAATTTCCTTGCGAGGATCCGGTACAGGGTCTCGGTAATGAGCGTCGATTTCCCCGACCCGCTGACGCCGGTGACAGCGATCAATGTTCCGAGGGGGATTTTCAGCGTCACGGAGCGGAGGTTGTTTCCGGACGCTCCCTCAACAACGAGGGTTTTCCCGCTGCCCCTGCGGCGTTCGCGGGGAACGGGAATGCTCTTGAGCCCCTGCAGATAATGCGCCGTGTAGGAGATCGGTTCGAAGCCGTTTCCACTGACCCTCAGCGCGTCGTTCCGCAACAGAAGATTTGCGGGTGATCCCGACGTCACCAGCGCTCCGCCGTGTTCTCCTGCACCCGGGCCAAGGTCGATGACAAAGTCGGCGCTCTCAATCATCTCCCGGTCATGCTCGACGACAATCAACGTATTCCCCAGGTCGCGTAACTGACGAAGGGAACCGATCAGGCGCCGATTGTCCCGTTGATGTAAACCGATGCTGGGTTCGTCCAGGATGTACAGCACGCCGACGAGCTGGGAACCGATTTGTGTCGCCAGTCTGATCCGCTGTCCTTCGCCGCCCGACAGGGTGCGCGCCGGCCGGTCCAGGCTCAGATAGTCGAGCCCCACATCGACGAGAAATTGCAGCCGTTGCACGATCTCTTTCACGATGGGAGCGGCAATGAGGGATTGCCGCGGTGGAAACGTAAGCCGCTGGAAGAACTGCAGGGCGTCCACGATAGTCAACCCGACGACCGCCTGGACGGAGGTCTTCTCGCCGCTCTTGTCATTGACGAGAACGATGGAGAGGTGTTCTTTTTTGAGCCGTCCACCGCCACACTCCGGGCAGGGATGGGCGTTCATGTACGCCTCCACCCATTCACGCACTGTATTCGACGAGGTATCGGCATAGTACCGCTTGAGGGTATCAATCAGCCCGCCGAACCGGTGGGTATAGGTCACGGTTCGCCCGCTGGAATACCTGTATTCAACCGGAAACCGTTCGTCCCCACCGCCGTTCAGAAGAATGTCGCGGGCCTTTCGGGGGATTTTCCGGATTGGCGTGTCGAAATCGAAGTCGTATTTCTTGGCGACGGCACGGATCTGGTTGAACACCCAGGTCTGGCGCGGTTTGCCCAGGGGGGCAAGCCCTTCCTGGTTGATCGTGAGGGTGTCGTCGGGGATCATGAGGCCGAGGTCCAGCTCTTTCACCTCACCCAGTCCATTGCAGGAGGGGCATGCCCCATACGGTGAATTGAAGGAGAATGCATTCGGCGCGGGATCTTCATAGCTGATGTCGCAGACAGGACAGGCAAGATGACGGCTGAACATGACCTCTCCGGGCCCATTGCCCTGCCCTTTCGCCTGAGGTCGTTTTTTCCCCCGTGTCGCTGCGCGTGGTGTGGGATCTGCCACCGGTTCCGGACTCACGATAATGACGCCGTTGCCGAAACGAAGGGCGACATCCACGGAATCGGCGATCCGGGACCTGGATTGTTTGTTGACCGTGAGGCGGTCGACAACAATCTCAATGTTGTGCACTTTATATCGGTCGGCCTGGAGCCCTTTGTCCAGCTCGCGCACCACGCCGTCAATGCGGACGCGAATGAATCCGTCTTTGGCGATCTCCTCGAACAGCTCGCGGTAATGCCCCTTGCGTCCCCGCACAACCGGGGCAAGGATGGAAATCCTCGTCCCTTCCGGCAGTTTCAGGATACTGTCGATGATCTGGTCGGTGCTTTGCTTCTGGACCGGCCCACCGCACTTCCAGCAGAACTGCGTTCCTGCCCGCGCGTAGAGGAGGCGGAGGTAGTCGTAAATTTCGGTCACGGTCCCGACCGTCGAACGGGGGTTATGGCTGACCGTCTTCTGTTCGATCGAGATGGCTGGACTGAGTCCTTCGATGTAGTCCACATCGGGGCGCTCCATCACGTCGAGGAATTGACGGGCATAGGCCGAGAGGCTCTCGACGAACCGCCGTTGCCCTTCCGCATAGATCGTGTCGAACGCCAGACTGGATTTCCCCGACCCGGACAGCCCGGTAATCACCACCAGACGGTCGCGCGGGATATCCACATCAACCCCCTTGAGGTTGTGTTCGCGCGCGCCGCGGATGACGATGGCCTGGTGCCCGTTGTTCGTGTCCGATTCGACCATGGGTAACGACGTGGGAGAGGTGAGCAAATCTGTCAGCATGCCAAGGCTAGCAATCTACCACAATCCCCCCCGAATTTCAACAACCCGGCTATTGGAGCCGCTGGCGTTTGCTCAGGTATTCGATGAGGGCGACATCAAAGGGGGTTTGTGTATCGAGGAGGATATAGTCGATCTGGTGTTCGCGGCATTCGCGCTTAAACCGGCCTGCAAACGCGGCCATGGCTGCAGCATAGGCCTTGCGGATGTGCCACGGCTGCGTGGTCATCCGCTCCCCGGTTTCCAGATCCTCGAAGGTGGCATCATCGCCGAATGCAAAGCTCCGTTCGAGTGGGTCCAGCACGTGCATCACGATCACTTCATTCTTCTTGTGCCGGAAGTGCTTGAAGGCAGCCAGCACCTGGTCCGGGTCGTCGAATAGATCGCTGAGAATCACGACAAGTCCCCTGCGGCGGATCCGCTCGGCGACGAGATGCAGCGAACGGGCTGCGGCGGTCCCGGTACCACCGCGAACATTCTGGAGGGCGACAAGTATCTGCTGCAGGTACCCGCGCGTTGCATGGGGAGGGAGGTACGTCCTCAGCGACTCATCAAACAGCGCGAGACCGACCGCATCCTGCTGCTTCACCATCATGTAGGCCAGCGACGCTGCTAGCGAAGCGGCATAGTCGATCTTCGGCATCTGACCGGGTGATGCGTAGGTCATGGAACGACTGGTGTCCACGACCAGGTACGCCTTCAGGTTGGTCTCTTCTTCGTACTGCTTGATATAGAACCGGTCCGTCCGCCCGTAGACCTTCCAGTCCACGTGACGGATCTCATCCCCGGGCATGTAGGGACGGTGTTCGGCAAACTCCACGCTGAACCCGTGGTAGGGGCTCCGGTGCAACCCGGCGATGAACCCTTCCACCACCAGCCGCGCGCGCAGCTCCATATTGGCGAGTTTCGCTGCAACATGAGGGAGGAGATATGTGCGGTCTGCACTGCTCACGGACGGACTACCGCTTCCCGGACGGCGTACGATCGGCTCCTACAGCAGCCGTGGGGGGTTCCGCCGGCAACAGATCCTGTGGGTCCTTCCCGACATTCTCCAATTCGAATTGTGCGGACGTCGCCAGCTCATGCGTGGGGTACAGCTGGAGGAACAGCCGGTACGCAGCTGCCGCACTGTCGATGTTTGCAAGATAATTGTTGTAAAGGTACCCCACCATGAAGAGTGCTGTTGGTGCTTTCGCACTCGCCGGATAGACCCTGGCAAACCGTTTGTACGCTTCAATGGACCGGGGAATGTCCTGGCAGACTCCCGCCTCGAGCTCTGCAATCTTCATGAGTGCCTGTTCGGCCTGCACGCTTGCCGGATGGTCTTCAATGACACATTCGTACGCTTCGATGGTAGGGGCAAAGAGGGCTTTCGCATCGGCCGTACGCCCGAGGCTATCCAGGGCATGCTGCGCCTCTTGATGCGCTGACTGCGCTCTTGCGTACAGATCTTCCGGAGTCCGTGTTTGGCATCCTGCGAATAGGAGTGCGAGACAACAGACGACGGCACGTGCGTGCATCATGGTATACTCCAGTGGTGGATCATGGTGAGTGAAAAGTGTAGTCTAAGCTATGAAAACCGTGACACAACTTCAATGCACGGATACCCGGCCGGCATCTTGCCCCGTGCGCTCCAGATCCGGCACCATGTGTTCCATCGGGAAATATCCGGGCGCCACGCCGGGGAGCATGTGAACCATCATCCGTGGACCCGACGGAATACGGCCGCAAAGAAGCCGTCTGTGCCTGTCCGGTGCGGCCAGAGCATAAGCGTGGGCGATGCGGGATCCGCAGATATCCCCCAACCCTTCAGAATCTCGGGCGCCGAAAGAAGAGCGAAGTCAGGATGACGGGAGAGAAAGCCTGCCGCGGTCTCTTCGTTTTCTTTCTGCACCAATGTGCAGGTGGAATAGACCAGCCGGCCGCCTGGCTTAACCAGCCTGGCGGCGCTGTCCAGAATCGTCAGTTGCTGACGGGCGCACTCCTCGCTCCGGGCCGGAGTCCAGGTGGATTTCAACGCCGGATTGCGTCGGACAGTGCCCAGCGCAGAACAGGGCGCATCAACGAGAACGGCATCCGCCCGCCCGCGCAACGCCTCAACGGCAGGCTCGTTGTCGCGCACGTGAATCACCTGCCGGATCCGGGCTCCAGCCCGCGCAGCCCGCTTGCGGAGCTGGTCGAGTTTGCGGCTCTCAATATCCATGGCAACGATGGTTGCATCATTGCTTACCAGCGCTGCAAGCTGCAGCGACTTCCCACCCCCTCCTGCACAGGCATCGATCAGCACCATACCGGTCTCGGGCTGCAGGAGCAACGCGAGGATCTGGCTGCCTTCATCCTGGACTTCGAACCATCCGTCACGGTACGGCTGTACCGTGTCCAGAGGCATACGGCGGGGGAGCATGAGCGCAAAAGGGGAAAGTGATCCCCGTGTCACCTCCAGCCCGGCTGCCCGGAGGGCCCGGGCACATTCATCAACTGTGCAGCGGAGAGTGTTGGCTCTGATGCTGAGCGGGGCTTCCCGGTTCAAGGCTTCTGCGAGCTCCTCGGCTTCGGCCTCGCCCAGGCGGTCGACCCATTCCCGCATCACCTCATCGGGAAACGAATGATGCAGCGCCAGCCGCGCCGGGCCGTCAGCCGGCTGGGGGAGGGACATCCCTGCACGAAGAGCATTCACCACGTCCCCGGGAAGCACCTCCGGACAGTCCGAGCTCCAACGGTCGCGCACCGCATCGATGACCTCTTCCGGCGGATCCCCGGCGTGGAGAACCCCGAAGGCGGCAGCCAGGATGATGGGCGGAACAGGTTCCCTCCCGGCACCGTGAAGCGCGGCGATCCCGGGAAAGGTCATGGCCATGGCCTCAAGAGAGCGATGATGGCGGAGCATCCCGAATAATCGCTCGGATATCCATCGTCTGTCTTTCGACCCCAGGTAGTGCCGGGTACGGAAAAATTCCCGTACCTGCGTGTCTGCCGGCTTCCTGCTGCCGCGCAGATCCCCAAAGAGTTCTGCAAGATGGCCGTACAGGGAGGAAAGTTTCATCGTGAGGGGCGCGGAGAGGAACCGTTACACTTCAATCACAGGGACGTCGAGGGAGCTCGACATGTGCGCACGGGCCATACGCGGGGTGTTGAACGCAATGCCAACATGTCCGGCGTTGTTCAGGGCTATGACACCTCCGTAGCCGGCTGTCTTGCGTTCGAGAATTTTGATGCCCTGCCGGGCGGCCAGGAGGGGATCATTGTTGTTCCAGTCCATGATATCGACCACGGTCTTGGCCATCACGACCTTGATCATCGCTTCACCCCAGCCACTCGTCGATACACCACCCACGAAGTTGTCGGCATACGTCCCGCACCCGATGAGAGGTGAATCACCGATTCGCCCCGGAAACTTGTTGGGCGTTCCGCCCGTCGACGTCCCGGCAGCGATATTCCCGTCACAGTCGATGGCAACCGCGCCAACCGTCCCGCCGGGACCCTGCCCCTGGCGAAAAGCGTCGCGTGTGGCAAAGGAGGATTGTGATTGCAACGATCGCCAGCGTTCGATTTCGCGGAGGGTAATGAGGTCGTCCTGGCTGCATGTGGGGATCCCGTGTTCACGGGCGAAGCGACTGGCACCCTTCCCGACGAGGAGCACATGTTCTCCGTGCTCCATCACGCGTCGCGCAAGGGTGATAGGATTGCGGATATTCTGGATGGCAGCGACGGCCCCTGCCCGGAACGCATTCCCGTCCATGATGCTTGCATCGAGCTCTACCTCCCCTGCAGCGTTGAGGAAAGAACCGCGCCCCGCATCAAACGCTTCGTCGTCTTCCATGGTAATGATGGCCTGCTCGACGGCATCGACGGCAGATCCTCCCTGGGTGAGCACCTGCCAGCCACGTTTCAGTGCTTCGCGCAATCCCTTCCGGTGTGGTTCAAGAAGGTCAGGCGGTATGTTCCACGCTCCGCCGTGGAGGACAAGAGAAAGAACTCCCATGAGACGTACGGTTCCCGGTTGTGCCACTGAATGTACGGAAACGCCGCCTCCGGTTCAACACGCCGCCGCCCCGCCGGATACGTGGCTGGGGCGGCGCGGGGAATCCGGGAAGCCGGCCATGCGCGTCACGTCGTGACGGGTGTGCGTTTGGTAAAGGTCACCAGGCCATGCGAATCGAGAATAACCTGGATACTGTCTCCTTCCGCAAACGCGCCCTCGAGGATCTTTTCCGAGAGCGGGTTCACCACGTGCTTCTGGATCACCCGTTTCAGGGGCCGCGCCCCGAACAACGGATCGTACCCGAGTTTTGCCAGCCAATCGGCCGCCTCGTCGCTCACTTCGAGCTTGATCCCCTGTTTCTCCAGCATTGCTGCCACGCGTGTCAGCTGCAACGTCACGATCTGCCGTACGTCTTTCTCGCCCAGCGGTCTGAACACCATGATTTCGTCGACCCGGTTGAGGAACTCGGGGCGGATGGTCTGCTTCAAAAGGGCGAGAAGCTCCTGCTTCAGATCCGCAAAGGCCACTTCCCACTCCCCGTTCGGGCCAAAGTCCCGCGTGATACGTTCGCTGATCAGATGCGAGCCGAGGTTCGATGTCATGATGATGATCGTGTTCTTGAAATCGACCGTGTGGCCTTTGCTGTCGGTCAGCCGCCCTTCATCAAGGACCTGGAGGAGTAGGTTGAAGACCTCCGGGTGAGCCTTTTCGATCTCGTCGAGAAGAACGACTGAATACGGCTTTCGTCGGACGGCCTCGGTTAGCTGGCCACCTTCGTCGTACCCGACATAGCCGGGCGGAGCACCGATGAGGCGGGAGACGGAGAACTTCTCCATGTATTCGCTCATGTCGATTCTCACGATGGCGTTTTCATCGTTGAAGAGGAACTCCGCCAGAGCGCGGGCCAGTTCGGTCTTGCCGACTCCGGTGCTCCCGAGAAAGATGAACGAGCCGATCGGCCGTTTCTCGTCCTGCAATCCGGCGCGGGAACGCCGGATGGCGCTCGCCACTGCGTGACTGCCTCGTCTTGGGCGATCACCCGCTGATGGAGGCGCTCTTCAAGGTGAAGGAGCTTCGCCCGGTCACTCTCGAGCATGCGGGTGACAGGGATGCCGGTCCACCGGGCCACGATCTCAGCGATATCTTCCGCGTCCACCTCTTCTTTGAGCATCTTGCGCTCCGTCTGCACTTCCTGAAGTCGAGCAGAGGTTTCGCTGATCCGTTTTTCGAAATCCGAGATCACGCCGTAGCGGAGCTCTGCCACGCGCCCGAGATCCCCGTCACGTTCCTTCCGCTCGGCCTCCGGCTTCGCTGATTCCATCTCCTCCTTCATTTTGCGGATCGACTGAATCAGATCTTTCTCGACTTGCCAGTGCGCTCGGAGTGACGAGCGCTGCTGCTGTTGTTCGGCGATTTCCTGCTCGATGGCCGTCAAGCGCTCCTGCGACGCATCATCTTTCTCCCGTCGTACCGCTTCTCGCTCGATTTCGAGCTGTTTGATGCTTCGTTCGACCGAATCGAGTTCCTCCGGCATCGAATCGATCTCGATGCGGAGTTTCGATGCTGCCTCATCGATGAGGTCAATCGCCTTGTCCGGCAGAAAGCGATCGGCGATGTAGCGGTCGCTGAGCTGGGCCGCAGCGACGATCGCACCGTCGGTGATTCTCACGCCGTGATGCACTTCGTACCGTTCCTTCAGGCCCCGCAGAATGGAAATCGTGTCTTCCACATTCGGTTCGGTGACCAGGACGGGTTGGAACCGACGTTCCAGCGCAGGGTCTTTTTCGATGTGCTTACGGTACTCGTCGATCGTGGTTGCGCCAATCGCCCGAAGTCAGCCTCTCGCAAGCGCCGGCTTGAGCATGTTCGCTGCATCGACAGACCCCTGGGCCGCGCCGGCGCCGACCAGCGTGTGCAGCTCGTCGATAAAGAGGATAATTTCCCCTTCCGATTCTTCGACTTCTTTTAGGAGGGCTTTGAGGCGTTCTTCAAACTGTCCCCGGAAGCTCGTCCCGGCGACCAGTGATCCCATGTCCAGCGCGACGATTCGCTTGGTCTTCAGTGTCTCGGGAACATCTCCTCTCACAATCCGGTCTGCAATACCTTCGGCGATTGCAGTCTTTCCCACTCCCGGCTCCCCGATGAGGACCGGATTGTTCTTGGTTCGACGGGAGAGGACCTGAAAGACCCGCCGGATTTCTTCGTCACGACCGATCACGGGGTCGAGTTTCCCTTTCCGGGCAAGCTCATTGAGGTCTCGCCCGTACCGTTCGAGCGCCCGGTACTTGTCCTCGGGATTCTGGTCGGTCACCCGCTGACTTCCACGGATCTCCTTGGAAGGCGAGCACGGTTTCTGGGTGACCCCCTCTTCGCGCAGGAGGCGTCGGCAGGCGTGTCGGCGCATCACTCATCGCCAGGAGAAGGTGTTCCGTGCTGACGTACTCATCCTTCAGATCCTGTGCGACCGCCATGGCACTTTCGAGGAGTTTCCCCAGGGCGGGGGACATTCCCTGGTTGCCAAGTGCAGATCCGCTCACTTTGGGGAGTCGCTCGATCAGTTCGTGGACTTTGAGTTTGACGGTGTTGACATTTGCTCCTATTTTCTGGAGGACGGGAACGACCGTCCCCGCCGGGTCCTGTACAAGTGCCGCTAGCAGATGTTCCGGCTCGAGCGACGGATTCCCGTAACTTGACGCGATTTGCTGCGCGTTCTGGAGCGCTTCCTGTGATTTCAGTGTGAACTTATTGAGATTCATTGTTCGTCGTTCCTTTGTTCGGTCCTTCAGAGGACGCTTGGTCAGCCAGTTTCTTCCCGGCGTTCTGCTCCACGATCATCTCCACCGCCTCCTGTTTGTCGCGACTTTGGAAATCGTGAAATGCCGTCAGCCCCGCGATGTGTGAGTACCCGCCGCTCGTGAACCGTCCCGTTACCGCCGCCCAGAGAACGACGGCGAGGAGGGCCATGCTGACAAGAATGAAGATGATCTCCATAGGATACAAAAGGCGAGGGATGACCTCGCCTTCCGTGTCGACCACCACCACGCGTAGGATGTTCCTCAGGACGACTCCCAGGTCATTTCTTGTCGTCCATAACTTCAAAGTCGGCGTCTTCGACTTTCTTGCCATCGGTCTTCTGTTGGCACCCGCGGCCGGGCCCTGCTGTTGCGGACCCTCCGAGGGAGCCTTTCCCGCCGCGGTGGCCTGCTGATACATCTGGGTTGAGGCCTCGTTCCATGCGGAATTCAGCTCGTCCATGGCACTCTTGATCGAGCCGGCGTCCCAGATTTGATCGCTTCCTTGAGCTGGGTGTTGGCGCTTTCGATCTTGGACCGCAGATCGGAACTCACCTTCTCGCCGAATTCCGTCAACTGCTTTTCGGTCTGGAAGGTGAGCTTGTCGGCCTGGTTCCGCAGATCGATTTCCTCCTTGCGTTTCTTGTCTTCGGAGGAATGCTCCTTCGCCTCCCGCTTCATCTTCTCGACTTCCTCTTTGCTGAGTCCGCTGGATGACGTGATACGGATTGACTGCTCTTTCGCGGTGGCTTTGTCCTTGGCGGAGACATGGAGCATGCCGTTGGCATCGATGTCGAATGTGACCTCGATCTGCGGCACGCCTCTCGGGGCGGGCGGAATGCCGTCGAGGTGGAACCTCCCGAGCGTCCTGTTGTCGACTGCCATCGGACGTTCACCCTGCAGCACGTGGATTTCGACCGAGGTCTGGCTGTCGGAGGCCGTCGAGAACACTTCACTCTTCTTCGTCGGGATCGTCGTGTTGGCTTCGATCAGCCTGGTCATGACGCCGCCGAGGGTCTCGATGCCGAGCGAGAGCGGTGTCACGTCGAGCAGCAGCACATCGGTCACGTCGCCCGAGAGCACACCACCCTGGATTGCCGCACCAATGGCGACCACTTCATCGGGATTGACCCCTTTGTGGGGATCTCGCCCGAATATCTCACGGACCAGGTCCTGGACCTTCGGCACACGCGTCATACCGCCGACGAGGATCACTTCGTCGATCTGGTTCGGCATGATGCCGGCTTCCTTCAACGCACGCTCCGTGGGTCCGAGGGTGCTCTGGATCAGGTCGTCGACAAGCTGCTCGAATTTGGCCCGCGTGAGGTTTAGATTCAGATGCTTCGGACCTTCGGCCGTGGCCGTGATGAAGGGAAGATTGATTTCGGTCTGCATGAGCGTCGAGAGCTCCATCTTGGCCTTCTCCGCTGCTTCGCGCAGACGCTGGAGGGCCATCGGGTCTTTCCGGAGATCGATTCCCTCCTGCCTCTTGAACTCGTCGGCGACATGGTCCACGATTCTCTGATCGAAGTTGTCACCGCCCAGGTGCGTATCGCCGTTTGTCGCCTTCACTTCAAAGACACCATCGCCAAGTTCGAGGATGGAAATGTCAAACGTACCGCCACCGAGGTCGTAGATGGCAACCTTCATGTCGCTGTTTCTTGTCGAGCCCGTAGGCCAGTGCCGCAGCAGTCGGCTCGTTGATAATCCGCTTGACGTTCAGTCCCGCAATTTCACCGGCCTCTTTCGTGGCCTGTCGCTGAGCGTCGTTGAAGTACGCGGGGACGGTGATCACTGCATCCGTCACCTTCTGGCCAAGATAGTCTTCGGCGGTCTGCTTCATTTTCTGGAGGATCATTGCGCTGATCTCCGGAGGTGAGTAGATTCTCCCTCCGACCTCTACGCGAGCGGTATTGTTGTCTCCCTGCACTACCTTGTAGGGAACAAGTGTCATCTCTTCATTGACTTCATCGAAGAAGCGGCCCATGAACCGTTTGATGGAAAAGACTGTGTTTTGCGAATTGGTAACGGCCTGCCGCTTCGCCGCCTGCCCGACCAATCGTTCACCGTTCTTTGCAAACGCGACTACAGACGGAGTCGTCCGTCCACCTTCAGCGTTTGGAATGACGATGGGCTCGCTACCCTCCATGACCGCAACGACTGAGTTGGTGGTTCCGAGATCAATACCGATGATTTTTCCCATATTCCTAGACTCCTGTTCTGATGTCAAAATGCTATACTGCTAACGTCGCAAGACTCGTGCCAAGGAAGCACATTGTGTCGAATGACATTAACGCTCATAGAATGAATGAGTTATGGACTACGAACGGTTTCGAAGATCCGGTCGCCGCGCTGCCATTTTGGCTGGAGTCGGTTGTTATGCGCCACTTTGGCGCACAACATGACAGTATTGCACTTTCTACTGACGTGTTGCAGCTTGATTCTCTGAGGAACCTTTCGTATGATCCTCTACTGAAATTGGAGCATCATGCTTTCCTCAGACACCCTCCTCAGCGGGATAAGAACACAGTCGTTCGGGAAGAAGACCTACGCGTTCGGAACGATCGATTCGACCAACAGTTGCGCCCGTGTCCTGGCCGGCTGCTGGGCAACAGAGGGCACGGTCGTCCATGCCGAGGAACAAACCGCCGGCAGGGGTCGTCTTGGCCGAACCTGGACGGCGACAGCCGGGGAGAACCTCACATTCTCAATCGTCCTCCGCCCTTCCATCAGTCCGGATCAACTCAATCTTCTCCCACTCCTGATCGCCGTCGGGGTTTCCCGCGGGATCGAAGCATTCTGCGGAGTCCGCATCCAGTGTAAATGGCCGAACGATCTGCTTGTCCATGGAAAGAAGTGTGCAGGAATCCTGCTGGAAGGTTCGATGGCCGAGGAGCGGGTCTCGTTTGTCGTCGCCGGCATCGGGATCAACGTGAATCAGGTTGAATTCCCTGAAGAGATCCGGGATAGGGCAACGTCGCTTGCACGGGAAACCGGCACCGTGATCGACCGCCCGGCGCTGTTCCGTTCCATCCTTGAAGCACTGGAGGATGAGTACCGGTCGGCGTCCGCCGGCGGCTATCAGAACGTCCTCACGCGCTGGCGTACCTATGCCCCGATGGTCGGCCGGCAGATCTCTCTCCGCCATCACACGACAGAAATCCACGGACGCGTCAGCGGCATCAGCAAAGACGGTGGCCTGATCGTGTCCGCGAACGGGAACGAACAGACCTATTTCGCCGGCGATGTCACCATTACAGACCTGGAACCCTATGCTCCTCGCGATTGATGTCGGCAATACCCACACGGTCGTCGGCGTGTACCGCGACCAACACCTCATTGCCGACTGGCGGATGGCCAGCCTGACCCACCGGACTGCAGACGAAATCTGGCTCACGATCAAAAGCTTCTGCATTGATGCGGGAATCGATCCGACCGCGGTCACCGGCGTGGGGATTTCCTCCGTGGTCCCCGATCTCACGTTCGTGTATGAACATCTCGCCCGGAAGTACCTTCACGTGGAACCGATCACCGTTGCCGGAACCCTCGACCTGGGCATCGCAATCCTCTACAGAGATCCGTCGGCGGTCGGCGCAGACCGTCTGTGCAATGCCATCGCCGGCTTTGCGAAATACGGCGGACCCCTCATCATCATCGATTTCGGCACCGCAACGACCTATGATGTGGTGTCAGCGCAAGGAGACTATCTGGGAGGTGTGATTTCGCTCGGGCTTGAGTCGATGGCCGCGGAGCTTCATCGGAGGGCCGCAAAGCTTCCGCGCGTCGAACTCCGCTTTCCGGAAGAGGCGATCGGCCGGGACACCACGGCGAGTATGCAGGCCGGTGTCATGTTCGGGACGGTCGATGCCGTGGAAGGGACCGTCCGCCGCATCCGTGAGGAGCTTGGTGTGTCTGCGCGGGTCATTGCAACGGGAGGGCTCGCCCGCACCATTGCAACCCGCACAACCGTCATCGAGGAATGCGATTCTTCTCTCGTTCTCGACGGCATCCGCATGATCTGGGAGCGTAGTGCCCCTGGAAAAGGGCTCCCCACCCCCTGAAACACCGATCCGCCTGCATCCGGATTCGAGACCGGGTACAGGCGGACCTGCCAATCGCGTTGCCAGACCTGTCTACGGCGTCCCGAAGATCTTCACCGAGGCCTGCGCCAGCTGCACAAGCGGCGTGAAGTACAAACCGAGCAGAAGGGTCGGCACCAGCATCACGAGCACAACGGCGCCTTCGAGGCGGCCCAGCGGAATCGCCGGCCCCTGCTCCGCGTCCCTGAGAAAGAGGTTACGCAGAACTCGCACGTAGTAATAGAGCGCCAGCACGCTGTTGAGCGCTCCGACAATCGCCAGCCATACCCACCCGCCGTTGATCAGCGCCGAGAAGAGATACAGCTTTCCGATAAACCCCGCGGTGGGTGGTAGCCCGGTCAGAGAAATGAGAAACACTGCCAGGGAGACGGTCAGGAACGGTGCCCGGGGGCCAACACCACGGTAGTCTTCGATGTCCTCGCTCCCCAGCTTGTTGGCCAGGAGCATGACGACATAGAACGCGCCGAGGTTCATGAAGAGGTAGACGACAAAGTACAGCAGGATGGCCGCCACACCTTCGTTACTCAGCATGACGAGGCCCATCAACATATACCCCGCGTGGGCGATGCTCGAGTACGCAAGCAGCCGTTTCATATTGTTCTGCCAGATGGCAACTAGGTTGCCGATGGTCATGGTCAGAACGGACAGCACCACCACCACTTCCCGCCAGTCAAACCCGGGCAGAATCGCCCAGATCCCTGGTGCCAGTCCAACCGCGCTGGTGTCGATAAACGTCACCTTGAAGAACCGGATCATCAGGGCGAATCCACCTGCCTTTGAAGCAACAGACAGGAAGGCCGTAACAGTGATGGGCGCCCCCTCGTACACGTCCGGGGCCCAGAAGTGAAACGGCACCGCCGAAATCTTGTACCCGAGTCCGGCAATGATCAGAATGCCAGCAAAGACCAGGGCGAGGACTGATGTGGTCGTGCGCGCCAGAATTCCCGGAAGCACGGCGTTGATTTCCGCGAACCCGAGACTGCCCGTCAAACCGTAGAGGATGGATATGCCGTACAACATCAATCCGGATGACACCGCTCCATAGATCACATACTTCAGCGATGCTTCGCTGGAATCCGGTGCTTCGCGCGTGTAGCCGGCGAGGACATACGAGCTGATGGAGGAGAGTTCGATGGCGAGGTACATCATCAACAGATTGTTCGCACCCGCCATCAGCACCATGCCCAGCGTCAGGGTCGCCAGCAGGACATAATACTCGCCAACCCTTCGCCCGCCGGTGTTCAATTCCGTCAGCCCGAGCGAGAAGACCACCACGAGGATCGCGCTCAGGAGAATGATCAGTTTGAAGAACCAGGCGAACGGGTCGACGGCAAGCATACCGCTGAAGATTCCCGCTGCCACATGAACCTGGCCGAGGACGAAGACACCGGCTATGGCGAAGCCGATCAGGACCAGGGCAGAGACCACCACGGCGTTCCGCCTGAAGATCAGGTCGGCGATCAGCGCCACCAGGATAGTGGCGGTCAGGACCACCTCCGGCAGCATAAGGGCGAGATCGTGAAGAAGACGATCGGTCATGAGTCAGGGCTTTGTTATGATCACAGATGAACTGAACCGGGTTTCCGTTACTGGATACCCATGATGGCGGTCGTGCCGGCGTGCTGCAGCAATCCGGCGAGTGAGTTCATGGACGCCGTCATCAAATCAAGAATGGGCGCCGGATAGATCCCCAGAAACACCACAATCACCGCAAGGGTCACCAGCATGAATGACTCGCGACCGTCCATATCCGTCAAACCCTGCCATTTCTCGGGGAGCGTGCCGAGGAAGACGCGCTGCAGGACCCACAGCATGTAGCCTGCCGTAAGGACAATGGTCACGGCACCGATTATCGTCAGGGTCTGGAACGTCTGGAACGCCCCGAGCAGGGAGAACACTTCGCTGATGAATCCGCTCAGACCCGGCAGGCCGAGGGCGGCAAAGAACGCAATCGTCATGACCCCTGCGTACCGCGGCATCTTGTTCATCAGTCCGCCGAACTCGTTCAGTCCGCGTGTATGGGTGCGGTCGTAGATCACGCCGACGACAAGAAAGAGCATTGCGGTGATGGTGCCATGGTTGAACATCTGGAACACCGCACCGACCATTCCCTGCGTATTCATGGACGCCATGCCAAGCACGACAATGCCCATATGGCTGATGCTGGAATAGGCAATCAGCTTCTTGAAATCGGTTTGCGCCATCGCCACCAGCGCACCGTAGACCATGCTGATCACTCCCAGAAGCGCCAGCTCCCAGGAGAAGTAGCGCATCGCGTCCGGGAACACCGGGAAGCTGATGCGCAACATGCCGTACGTCCCCATCTTCAGCAGGACGCCGGCAAGGATCACGCTGATCGGGGTCGGGGCTTCGACGTGGGCATCGGGCAACCATGTATGGAACGGAAAGAGGGGCACCTTGATGGCAAAACCGATGAAGAGGGCGCCGTAGGCCAGGTAGCGCCAGGAGGTTTCCCATCCGGCCAGCAGCGAACCGGGGACAAAGTTCCCGGGATCCATCATGGCGATGATATTGAAGGTGTGGACCTTCTCCAGCCCCTGCATCCCGGTGCGCGTTGCCTCCGCAACCGAGTAGGTCACGCCCGCGGGATCCAAGTACACGATGGTGCTGAAGTAGAGGGCGATCATTGCCAGCAACATCAGCACGCTGCCGAGCAGCGTGTACAGGAAGAACTTGATCGCCGCATATTCCCGTCGCGGCCCTCCCCACACGCCGATCAGGAAGTACATCGGGAGGAGCATCACTTCCCAGAATACGTAGAACAGGAAGAAATCGAGGGAGACGAACACGCCCATCATGCCGGTGTTCAGGAGCAGAAGGAGCGCAAAGTACCCTTTCAGGGAGCGGTCAATCGTCCATGACGAGATGGTGGCAATGAAGCTCACCAGCGCGGTCAGAAGGACCATCACCACGCTCAGGCCGTCGATGCCGAGAAAGTACTCGATATGTATCCGGCCGAACCAGGCAACGCTTTGGATGTTGATCCATGTCGCCTTTTCGACGAATTGCATACCCGCTTCCGTGTTGATGCCCGCCAGCGAACGGTCGAAGCGCATGAAAATGACGATGGCCAGAACCACCTGCATCACGGTGATTGCAAGCGAGGTCCATCGAATGGCGTCCCTGCTCTCTTTCGGCAGGAGCAACACGATGACCATTCCCACCACCGGCAGAAAAGTGATCCAGGTCAGGATCCCGATGCCTAATAATGTGAATTCCATGAACGATCCATCCTCCAGGAGTTACGCGTTACTGCGTGATCACACCATGCGAAACACAAAGTACAAAATCAGAACACTGCCGACAGCGAAAAACACATAGGTCTGGACCTTGCCCGTCTGAACCTTCCGGAACATCAGTCCGAAGAAGCCCGACACGTACGCGATCAGGTTCACCAATCCGTCGATGACGATCGTGTCGAATTTTCCGCTCACAAACGACGTCCCGCGTGTGAGCCATCCGGTGCCGTTCACCGCTCCGTCGATGATGAGGGTATCGAACCACCGCAGCACCCGGCTGAAGGCATGGGTGCCTTCGACAATCACACCATTGTACAGATCATCGAAGCCCCATTTGTTCAGCAGGAACCGGTGGACCGGCGCGAAGCGTTCCGCAACCGCATCTGCGCTGATTTTCTTCCAGTAGTACATGGCAAATGCGGCCAGAATGCCGAGCGCGGCCACGGTAAGCGACAACAGTATGGCCGTGCCGTGCACATGATGCAGTGTCTCGCCGAATACCTCCCGGTCGGGAGCAGCAACGGTGGCAGGCACGACGGCGGCAGGCCGTTCGAGCGCACGCGCAATCCAGCCGGACGCGCCACTCAACGGATTGAAGCTGAAGACCACGAAAATCGAGAGCACCGCAAGAATAATCAACGGCATGGTCATGATGCGCGGAGACTCATGGATATGAGGCTGACGCGCCTGGTCACGATGCTCTCCCAGGAAGGTGATAATCACCAGACGGAACATGTAGAACGCGGTCAGGGCCGCAACGAGGAATCCCACCACCGGCACGAGGACGTGCCCGGTGAGCCCGCCGAATGCCAGCGTTCCCGCAAGAATCTCGTCCTTGCTCAGAAACCCCGACGTCAGAGGGACACCCGAAATCGCCAGCGTATAGATGATGAAAGCCCAGAACGTTATGGGCATTCTGGTACGAAGCCCGCCCATGTTCCGGATGTCCTGCGGATCGGTCTGATGGTCATGCTGCTCGTGCAGGGCATGATGCATGGCATGGATGACGGAGCCTGACGCGAGAAAGAGCCCGGCCTTGAACATGGCATGGGTCACCAGGTGGAAGAACCCTGCCGTATACGCCCCTACGCCGAGCGCCATCACCATGTACCCGAGCTGGCTGATTGTGGAGTACGCGAGGACCTTCTTGATGTCGTTTTGCGCGATGGCGATGGTCGCGGAGATGAAAGCCGTCGTCATGCCGATATAGGCGATCACCATCAGCGCATCGGCCGTCATGAGGGGGAACGTGCGGGCCACAAGATACACGCCCGCCGCCACCATCGTGGCTGCATGGATGAGTGCGCTGACGGGCGTCGGGCCTTCCATGGCGTCCGGGAGCCAGACATGGAGGGGGAACTGGGCCGACTTGCCGACGGCGCCGCAGAAGATCAGGACGCCGGCAGCCGTCAACCACCCCTCGCTGCCGTACGGCAGATGGCCCGAAGCCACAGCGTCGAATATCTCCCGCAGACCGAACGTATGGAAATTCGCGAACAGGATGGCCATCCCGATGAAAAACCCGACATCGCCGATCCGGTTGGTGATGAACGCCTTCATCCCGGCATCCGACGCACTCTTCTTCTCGTACCAGTGGCCGATCAGCAGATACGAGCTGATACCCACCAGCTCCCACCCGACGTACAGAAGGAACAGGTTGTTGGCGAGAACGATCACCAGCATGGAGAACGAAAACAGTCCGAGGAAGGCAAAGTACCGCGAGTACCGGACATCCCCGTGCATGTACCCTATCGAGAAATAGTGCACCAGGGTGCTGATGAGCATCACCACGGCCGTCATGATGGCAGACAGATTGTCCACGGCGACGCCAAGCACGATCGTCAGCGGGCCGATCCCCGACACATTCCCGAAGTCCACCCAGGGGAAATTCAGAACGAGCGTCTCCGCCTCGTAGAGAGAGAGTTTCTGCCAGAGAATCACGAGCGA
Organism: uncultured Bacteroidota bacterium; assembly: GCA_963714855.1. Taxonomy (GTDB): domain Bacteria; phylum Bacteroidota; class Ignavibacteria; order UBA10030; family UBA6906; genus JAGDMK01. Next base: position 146,218 of record CAVQPT010000005.1, read on the forward strand.
CAGGACAAGACCGATGGTGACCAGTCCGGTTTCCAGCCAGTCGCCCTGCCGGGGGAGCCTCTTTCCCAGGAACACCAGGATCGTGAACCCCACAAGGGGAATCAGCAACACGGCGAGCGACGCAACAATCAGGGTATCAGAAGACATCTGAATTCTTCCTTCTTCCTTCTTCGTTCATCATTCTTTCAGAGAGCTCACCTCGTCGACGTTCACCGTCTGGAACCGGCTGTAGATATTCAGGACGATGCCGAGGGCAACGGCGGCTTCCGCAGCGGCAAGGATGATGACGAACACCGCCGCCACCTGACCGTCGAGATTCAGGCCCCCGTACCGGGAGAACGCAATCAGGTTGATGTTCGCCGCGTTCAGCACGAGTTCCACGCCCATCAGGACGAGGATGGCGTTCCGCCGGGTGATGATCGCATAGAGGCCCAGCGCGAAGAGTACGGCGCTGACCAGGAGAAAATGTGCCAGCTGCACCGTGGGCAACCAGGCGAGAAAATTTGAGAAAAGGGACATGTCCATACGCGTGTGCTCGCTTACAGTTTACGGGTTCGCCGTGCCATGAACGCCGCACCGATCAGGGCCGTCAGCAGGATGACCGAAGCGACTTCGAACGGGAGGGCGTACCGGGTCATCAGGAGTTCCCCGATGCTCCGTGTTGTGGTTTGCAGTGTCGGAGCGGGCGCGGCCACGGTGCTCCAGGTGGCATAGAAGACCGCGGCGAGCGAGCCGAACACAATCGCCGCGAGCACCATCGCCGGAACCGCGTGCAGGGTGCCGGTCTTCATGTCGACGCTGATGACCTTGTTGGTCAGCATCACGCCGAAGAGGAGGAGGACGAGAATGCCACCCACGTAGATCAGGACCTGGGTGACAGCCAGAAAATCCGCCCGCAGAAGCACGTAGAGCCCTGCCACGCCGAAAAAAGTGAAGAGCAGCGAGAAGGCTGCATAGATGATGTTGCGCGAGAACACCACAATACATGCCGAAATCACGGTGACCAGCGCAAAGAGGTAGAAGACAACGGCAAACGTATCCATAGGCGTCAGGATTTGGTTTCATTTGGTGAAGGGGAGGCCGGCGGCGGAGACGGAGGAGGCGGTGCCGGGGCGGCTGCCTTTGCCGCAGCCGCAGCCGCTGCGGCGGCTGCCTTCTTTGCGGCCTGCTCTTTCTCGTGGGCGGCCAGCTTGCTCTTCGCCTGGTCCGTCTCTGCAGGCGTCATGACGGCATAGTTGTAGATCAGGCTCTCCCGGTCGAACTCGGAAAACTCGTACACGTCCGTCATCGTGATGCATTCGGTCGGGCAGGGATAGACACACAATCCGCAGTAGCAGCACTTCGCAATGTCAATATCGAACTGCGGCACATACAGCCGTTTTTTCGTTCCGACGGACGTCAGGCCGAGGTCGACATCCGGCGTCGATTTGATGGTCTCGATCGTGATGCAGTTGACCGGGCATGCCATCGCACACTGGTCGCACCCGATACAGTCGTCCATGTTTACATACAGCCGGTTCCGCGCCCGGTCCGGAAGCTTCACTTTCACGTCCGGGTATTGAATCGTGACCGCGCGGGTGAACATATGTGCCCACGTGATCTTCATGCCGATGAGGACGGTCACGACGCCGTCCCAGATATTGCGGAAGTACCTGCTCATTACATCACATCCGTTCGTTGTTCAAAGAGAACTCGTTCGTGCTCCAGGGGCGGCCGGCTTTCCCGCCTACTGTCCTGCCACCAGAACCCATGCGCCGACTCCCAGAAGAATGACGAAGGAAAACGGAATCAGCACTTTCCAGCCCACATACATCAGCTGGTCCACACGGAGGCGCGGCAGCGTCCAGCGGAGCCACATCTGGACGAAGATGAGCACCATGCCTTTGGAAAGAAACCAGAAGACACCCCAGAAGGGACCCGCAAGGGTCTCGCCGAAAGGACTGTTCCATCCCCCGAGAAAGAGGGTGACGAGGATGGCGCTGACCGCGAACATATTTGCATACTCGGAGAGGAACATAAGGGCGAATCGCATGCCGCCGTACTCCGTATGATAGCCGCCGACCAGCTCCGATTCCGCTTCGGGGATGTCAAACGGTGTCCGGTTTACTTCGGCAAGTGATGCCACGAAGTAGATACACCCCGCAAAAAACAGGAGGGGAAACTTGTCGAACACCAGCCAGTTCCAGATCGGGCCGGTTTGCATCCGGTTGATCTCCTGGAGATCGAGGGTCCCGGCCACCATCACAACGGCAATCAGCGAGAGTGCAACGGGTATTTCATAGCTGATGATTTGGGCCGCCGACCGCATGGCGCCGTAGAGCGACCATTTGTTGTTCGACGCCCAGCCCGCCATCAGCAATCCGATCACGACCAGCGAGGAAATCGAGATGACATAGAAGAGCCCGATGTTGATTTCGGCACCGACATACGCCGCGCTGAACGGGATGGCGGCGTAGGCCGCGTACGAACCGGCGAAGACGACGTACGGCGCAAGCTTGAAGAGTTTGCTGTCGGCCGCCGTGGGAATGATGTCTTCCTTCTGGATCAGCTTCAGGATGTCCGCAATCGTCTGCGCCCATCCGTGCCAGCCGCCGGTAAACATGGGCCCGAGACGGTCCTGCATGTGCGCGGAGATCTTCCGCTCCCACCAGACGGCAAACAGTGCGAAGGGGATCACCCAGAGAAGTGGCACAAAGGCCATCAGGGCATACACGAGGATCTCGTTGGTGAGGAGGTCGAGAAGGGTCTCTTTCATCAGGGCTCAGGGGTTAAGAATTCAGGGATCACTGGTTCTACCGGTCGACTTCGCCGAGCACGATGTCGATACTCCCCAGGATGGCCACGACGTCCGAAATCATTGCACCCCGGCACATCGCGGGAAGCGCCGAAAGGTTTACGAAGCAGGGCGGTCGCACCTTGATTCGGAATGGGCTGGCGGTCCCGTCGGAGATAATGTAGTATCCAAGATCACCTTTGGGCGTCTCGGTCCGAACATAGACCTCTCCTGCATCGGGACGAATCCGTTTCGGGATTGCTTCCTGGACATTGCCCTCCGGGAGGATGGCCACTGCCTGTTCGATGATGGTGGTGCTCTGTTCCATTTCGTGCACGCGCACCATGTAACGGTCCCAGCAATCGCCCACGGCGCCTTTCAGTCCTTTTCCGACCGGGATCTCGAAGTCGAACCGGTCATAGATGGAGTAGGGATCGTTCTTGCGAAGGTCCCACTTCACGCCGGATCCGCGGAGGACGGGACCGCTGACGCCATAGTTCACAGCGACGTCAGCGGGGAGAATGCCGACGTTTGCCGTGCGTTCGATGAAAATCTTGTTGTACGAGAGAAGGTCGTTCAGTTCCTTGATTTTCGGACGGAAGTACGTGCAAAAGGACCGGACCTTTTCCTGGAACGACGGCTGTACATCATGGGAGAGTCCGCCAACCCACATGTAGTTGTACAACAGGCGGGCGCCGCAGGTCTCTTCAAAGATATCCAGCACGCGCTCGCGGTCCCGCATGCAGTACAGGAAGGGAGTGAATGCGCCGATATCCAGCCCGTACGTGCCGATGGCGATGAGATGGCTCACGATCCGGGAAAACTCCGCCATGATCACGCGGATCACTTCCACGCGCTCCGGGACTTTGATCGTGAGCATTTTTTCCATTGCCACCACATAGCCCAACTCGTTGCTCATGGCCGCCACATAGTCCATCCGGTCAGCATACGGAATCACCTGCTGATAATTGGCCATGTGTTCGCAGTGTTTTTCGAAGCACCGATGGAGGTATCCGATATGAGGGATCACGTCCACCACAATTTCGCCGTCGACCACCAGTTCGAGCCGTAACACTCCGTGCGTCGACGGATGTTGCGGACCCATACTGATGACCATTTCTTCAGACCGGAGCGAACGACCCAGCCCGGGAATCGTTGCGGGCCGGCGCCCGGGTTCGAGATCTGTGACAGTCACTTCCATCAGTACGGTACCTTCATGCCATTGTAGAACTCTGGGACCTGGTAGTCCTTGCGGAGGGGAAAGCCCTCCCAATCGTCGGGCATGAGAATGCGCCGCAGATCAGGATGCCCGTCGAAGATGATCCCGTACATGTCGTAGGCCTCGCGCTCATGCCAGTTTGCCGTTTTCCAGACCGATTCGACCGAGACGACATGGGGGTGTTCCACCGTCACCTGCGTCTTCAGCACGATCGTGTGGCCCCACCGGGCCGAATGCAGATGGTACACGACCGCGAGGGCGCCTTTGGTGAGATCGACGCCGCTGAGACACATCAGCGAATCGAATTGCGTCCGTTCGTCGTCGCGGAGATAACGCGCAATATCCAGAGTCTTCTCCGGCGCAACGAGGATAAACGGATCGAGGACACCTTCGAGCGTGGCCTCACGGACAGCGTCTCCGAAGGTGCTTTTCAAGAGATCGTTCAGTTCTTGCGGGATCATGGTATCTGCGGGTTACGTGGTTGGGTTAGCAAGGCATCAGGCCGTCTTCTTCTTGACGAGGCTTTCCTGCCGGATCTTCTCCTTGAGCTTCAGGAGACCTTCCAGCAACGCTTCGGGGCGCGGCGGGCACCCGGGGATATAGACGTCGACAGGAATGACCCTGTCGACACCCTTGAGAACATGATAGCCGTGTTCCCAGTACGGACCGCCGCAATTGGAGCAACTCCCCATCGAGATCACATACCGGGGTTCGGCCATCTGGTCGTACAGGGTCTTGATTCGGGAGGCCATCTTGAGAGTCACCGTGCCGGCAACGATCATGGCATCCGACTGACGGGGAGATCCGCGGAAAAACGTTCCGAAGCGGTCGAGATCATAGTGCGATGCACCCGTGGCCATCATTTCAATGGCACAGCAGGCAAGACCGAACTGCATCGGCCAGATCGACGAGAGCCGCGCCCAGGAGAGCAGGCTGTCGACGGACGTGAGAATGATGTTACCATTTTCGAACTGCTGATCCAACAATCCCATGGCGATCCTGCTAGACGACGAGTTCTTCTTCCGTGAGTGGAGTTTCCCGCACGCCGAATCCGCGCTCGTACCGCGGAATTCTCGGAGCAGGCTTGTCCCAGTCCAGATCTCCGTTGCGCCACACGTATGCGTATCCCGCAAGGAGAATGGCGAGGAAAATGAGCATCTCGACGAACGCAAACCACCCGAGGGCCCCGTACACCAGCGCCCAGGGGAAAAGAAACACCACCTCGACGTCGAAGATGATGAAGATCAACGCGATGACATAGAAACGGATATTGAAGCGAATACGGGTATCACCCAGCGGGTTCTCTCCGCATTCGTAGGTTGTCCGCTTGCTGGGATATGGACGGTTTGGACGGAGCGCCCATGCAACCGCCAGACCGATGGCCGTAAACACGATAGCAGCAAGAATGAACAGGAAGACTCGACCAAATTCGGTGAGCATGAATCGGGACCTCCGGAAGCAACCAGGTGAGAACGTCAGCGAGCCGTACAGCGATTGAAACGAAAAATGTACACCAATATAAAAAGAATGATCTGGAATGTCAACTTCAGGCCTTCGTGACCAGGTACCGTTTCACCTTCTGGGTCGTGGTCTTTTCGAACTCATGATCGCGAATGGTAAACGTGCGGATCTGTTTGAAGCCTGCTACTTCTTTGTTGACATGCTCCACTTCCCGGCCGATCACCTCCTTGATCAGATCGCCCGTGATTTCGATGCCCCGCGTTTCGGCGAGTTCGATGAACGCCTCTGCGTCAGGGACAATCTGGGCGGCGATGATCTCGTCGTGCTTCTCGTCGGGCTCACCAAACACCATCGACTCCAGGACGAACGGGCTGCGCTTGAGCAGGTCCTCCAGTTCTTCGGGATACACGTTTTCCCCCCGACGCGAGATGATGACGTTCTTCTGACGCCCGCTGATATGCAGGAATCCGTCCTCGTCCCGAAACCCGAGATCCCCCGTCTTGAACCATTCGCCTTCGAAACTGGCCCGGGTCGCCTCGTCGTTCTTGTAATACCCGATCATCACGTTTTCACCCTTCGCCCACACTTCGCCCACGCCGTCCTGCGACGGCGCGTGAATCTTCAGCGTCACGCCGGGCAGCGGACGTCCGGCAGCATCGTCTTTAAATGCGTCCGGGCGGTTCAATGCAAGGATTGGCGACGTCTCGGTAAGCCCGTACCCCTGGACGAAATTGAAACCGAACTCCCGCAGACCTTTGGCCACGAGGGGATCAACGGCCGCACCCCCCGCAATGAACAGACGTATCGATCCTCCGAACTTTTCGTGGATTTCATGGAAGATCTGCCGTTTGGCGGATTTCCATCCCACGCGCTCCAGAAACCCGGTGGCTTTGATGAGCGGCCCGATCATGACCGAGGTGAGCTTCTTTTCCTGAATGGACTTGTAGATCCGCTTGAACATTTTGTCGTACAGCAGCGGGACGCCGAGCAACATCGTGGCATGTGCAGCCTGCAGATCGTCGACCACAGTCTTCAGCGAGCGGGCATAGTGCACCGACGCACCGGCGTACAGGGGACAGAGGAACCCGCACGTACACTCGTATGTGTGGTGCATCGGCAGAACCGACAGGAACCGGTCGGAGGGGTACACCAGAAGCATGCTCACCATACTCATCAGATTGGCCGCAAGGTTTCGCTGGCTCAGCATCACCCCTTTCGCGCGCCCCAGCGAGCCGGAGGTGAAAATGACCTCCGCCATCTCTTCCGGATCGATCGTGGGGAGATCTTCGGGATTGCATCCATCGTTCCCCCTGATCAGCTCCGGCATCCCGTACACTTCCTCATTCCCCTTCCGGAGGTCCATGTTGATGTAGTACCGGAGCTTCTTCATCGACATCCTGCGTTCCCTCAGAATCGGCTCAAACGTGTCGGCATACACAATCGCCACCGCGTCCGATTCATGGAGGATATTCAGGATCTCGTTGATGGTGAGGTTTTTGTCGATCGGCACGATCACGTAGTTGAAGCACATGGCCGTGAGGTACGTCAGTCCCCACTGCACGCGGTTCTCCCCGATGACGGCAATGTGGCTCCGTTCCGGAATCCCGAGCTCGCGGAGCGCGGTGCCGAACTTCAGGACATGCGTCACCAGCGCTCCGTAGGTAAGAGACGGAATGGGTGTCTCCTTGAGGTCTTCCAGGGCGAGCTTCGATCCGTGATGCCGGGCCGAACGCAGAACCATCTCCTGGATCGAGCTGATCTGCGGCACTGTATGAAGGGCGGGACGAGAGTTCATGGGGTTCCCAGTTTCGCTGTGCGGGAGAGTGTGCGATGGCCGACTAGAGTGTCGGGGCTGATGCATGGAGCGCCAGCTTCTGCCCCGACGCCTTCTCGACATCGGCGTGCAGACTGTTGCCGTGCGCATCCATCGTGACGATTGCCGGAAAGTCCTTCACCGTGATGTGCCACATCGCCTCGGGGATGCCGAAATCCAGGAAGTCCACGCCGCTGACATCAGTTATGCACTGCGTATAGTACTGGGCCGCACCACCGATAGCATTGAGATAGACCGCACCGACCTCTTTCAGCGCGGCAAGTGTTTTCGCACCCATGCCGCCTTTGCCGATAACGGCACGAACGCGGAATTTCCTGAGGATGTCCCCCTGATACGGCTCTTCACGACCGCTGGTCGTAGGCCCCGCCGCATTCATGGACCACTTGTCACCGTTTTTCAACGCCACGGGCCCGCAATGATAGATCGCCGATCCATCCAAGTTCACCGGCGCGTCGTGGGTCATCAGGTGATGATGGAGCGAGTCACGTCCGGTATGCATCGGACCGCTCAGCAGAACCACGTCGCCGACTTTCAACTCCCGGACCTGGTCCTCCTGCAAGGGCAGAGCCAGCCGGATCTCGCGGCCCGTCAGAGGCAACCCCTCGCTCCGCGCCATCTTCACAGACGGCGTATCGTCTTTGTACAGCCACCGCTTGATGGCGCCCGTCTTCGCGTCGAGAATGACGCCGAGCCGACGGAAGGCCCAGCAGTCGTAGGCCACAGAGACAAAGAAACTCGCCGGAAGGCGATGATACGCCCCGATCTTGCATCCTATCAGCGTGGATTCACCGCCGAACCCCATGGTCCCGATCCCGAGTGTGTTCGCCGTGTCCTTGATATAGCGCTCAAGCTTGGCCAGCTCCGGGTTCGGGTTGATGTCATCCAGGGTCCGGAACAGTTGCTGTTTTGCATAGTGGTAACCGGAGGCACGATCGCCGCCGATGGCCACGCCGATTGCCCCCACGCTGCATCCGTGTCCCTGCGCCTGCCACACTGCATGGAGAATGCATTTCCGCACACCGTCGATGTTTCTGTCTGCCCGCCCCAGGTGCGGCAATTCTGTCGGGACCGAGTACTGGATATTCTTGTTTTCGCACCCTCCCCCTTTGAGGATAAGACGCACTTCGACATCCCCTTCTTCCCACTGCTCGAAGTGGATGACGGGCGCCCCCTCGCCCAGATTGTTGCCGCTGTTTTTCCCCGTCAGCGAGTCGACGGCGTTCGGACGCAGTTTGCCTACTTTTGTTGCGTCGACAATCGCCTCGCGGATGGCCGAGCGCATGGCGATCTGATTCACACCAATGGGGGTCTTGATTTCGAACGTCGGCATGCCGGTATCCTGGCATATCGGAGCGGCAGTATCACACGCCATGTCCACATTCACCGCGATCGTCTCCAGCGCAAGCATGGCCTGCGTATCCGGCTTCTCGTGTTCCCGGGCCGCCACGACCGCTCTCCTGACATCCGGGGGAAGATTCGTGGAGGTCTCGACGATCAGCGTGTACATGCTCTCTTTGAACTTTTCCATGAAGCATCTCCTTTAGTGACGGTAATCGTGTTGAATCACATAGGGTATGGGATCCGGAATTCCGGCTTGTTGAAATCCCCGGAGGCGCAGAGCACAACTGTCACACACTCCGCACGCACGATCTTCGGCCTGGTAACACGACCACGTCTGATCGAACGGGGCCTGCAGGGCGGCACCCCGGCGCACGATCTCCGCTTTGGTCATATGAATCAGAGGTGTTCGCAGAACGATCCCGCTCCCCGGCTTCGTTCCCTGGCGAATGACCTCGTTGAAAGCCCGGTAGAACGATTCCCGGCAGTCGGGATATCCGGAGGAATCTTCCTCCACAGCCCCGATGTAAATCTCCCGTGCATTCAGCACTTCCGCCCAGCTGACGGCCACGGCGAGCATACTTGCATTCCGGAAGGGAACATATGACGTCGGGATCTCCACGGCCTGCAGGTCGGCCCGGGCAACCGGAATCTCTCTGTCCGTCAGACTGGATCCGCCGATCGCGCCGAGATGCGCGAGTGAAACCACCAGCGTACGCGTCACACCATAGTGCCGAGCGATGTTCTCAAATGCCTGCAATTCCCGACGCTCCGTCCGCTGTCCGTAGTTCACGTGCAGAAAGGCGAGCCCGGCGTGCTCCTGTCGGGCCAGTGCCGCCGTCACGCAACTATCCATTCCTCCGCTCACGAGTACAATTGCCGGATGCGAGCTCATCAGACGCCCCGTTCGGCGGGATCCCAGATGATCTTGTGCATCTGGACCTGCATACGCACGGGCAGCTTGCTCTCCAGAATCCAGGCGGCCAGGGTCACAGGCGGGAGGGCACCAAAGACAGGAGAGAACAAAACCGGGCACCGCTCGAGCAGCTTCTGTTCCTCGATAAGGCCGACGGCCCACGTAAAGTCGCTTCTGTCAAGAACGACGAACTTCACTTCGTCGGACGCGCGCAGGTGCTGGATATTGGTCAGAAGATTTCTTGGTTCCATGCGGCTGCCGGGCGCTTTGAAATCGACGATACGTTTGACACGGGGATCCACCGCACTGATGTCGAGACTGCCTCCGGTCTCCAGCATCGTTTCATAGCCTGCATCGCAGAGGAGATTCAGGAGTTCGTGAACACCGGGTTGTAAGAGCGGCTCTCCTCCCGTAACTTCGACCAGCGGACATCCATGCGCCGCCACGGCGTCGAGAATAGCCGGGAGTGCCATGGGCTTGCCTTCGGAAAACGCATAGGCGGTGTCACAATACGCGCACCGCAGGTTGCAGTACGTGAGGCGCACAAACACGCATGGACGTCCAATGTGGCTGGATTCGCCCTGGATACTGTGGAAGATTTCGTTGACTATGAGTTCAGGCATACTCGGGAGGAAGGCGGGCCCCGGTATAATAATGAGAATCGGCTGGAAAAGCAACTCTCCCTGCAGCGGATCAGGCGACAGACAGCTTCCGCTTCCCGATGGCCCGGGCCACGGCAGCCGCCAGGACGTCCCCATCGGTCGGTTTCAGCAGGAAATCGTCCACACCGAACCGTTTCCCAGCAATGAGAACTTCCCTGTCGAGCCGCGTCGCATGGAACAGAAACGGGGTATTGACAAAGGAGGTGTTGGTTCGCATCCAGAGAAACAGATCGAACCCCCTCGCGCCGGTGTCGAAGTTGATTTCGGACACGACAATCCCGGGCGAACAATGGCCCAAGGCTTCGACGGCCTCATCATAGCTCGCCGCTCCGACTGTGCGGTAGCCGTGTCGCCGGAGGGCCGGGGAGAACGAACACAGGAGTTGCTCGTCCTGGTCCACAAGGAGAAGTACCGTCCGTTCCTTGCCTTCCCGCGGCCCGGGGCTTCCGTTGCCCCGCTCCCCGTTTTCACCGTGCATCATGGATCTGAACTCCCCCGTGATGGCGTCACAGAGAGTCGAGGCTCCGCCATGATCAGGGTCGAGTGTGAAGAGCGTATCCAGGTACCTGCGCGCGGCTGTATACCGGGCCATCCGATAGCATTCCTCGGCATGCCGGAAATAGTGATCGATCTTCGCCTGACGAAGCAATTCGCGCGTTGTCATGGACCGGGAACCTTTGTTGTGGCTTGTCATGCAATCAGGTTGGAGAGCGTTGTGGTTCCAATCTAATCAACATGCACAACGAAGAGTGTGCGGTCCGTCACCGCCGGGCGCACAAACCGCCCTGCACCCATGTGTGATCACACATGGGTGCAGGGCCCGACGGCATCAGGGTTGAAGGATGTTCAGCGCCAGCAGTGCAGCGAGAAGAAGACCGAGGAGGATCCGGTACCAGACGAAGACCAGGGTGGTGTGCCGCATGAGATACCGAAGCAGCCAGGCGATCGCTGCGTATCCCGACACCCCCGACACGAGCGTTGCGACGGCAAGATTCACCGCGCCAAGCTGGAAGACATCCGCACCGGTCTGCACCATGCCATAAATCTTGTACAACTCATACAGTCCGCTCGCGAGAACGGCCGGAATACTCAGCAGAAACGAGAAGCGCGCCGCCGCTTCCCGCGTGAATCCGAGGAACAGCCCCGCCGTGATCGTGGTGCCTGACCGTGACGCCCCCGGAATCAGAGCGCACGCCTGCGCACATCCGATGATCAGAGCGTCGCGCCAGTTCACGGCGCCGATGGTTCTGCGGTGACTGGCAGCCTTTTCGGCTATCCAGAGCAGCACGGCCAGCACGACAAGGCTGGTCATGATCACGATCAGGCTCTTCGTAAACACGCCTTCGATGACGTGACGAAAGAAGTACCCGATGATCACCACCGGGACGGTCCCGAGGACCACGGCAAAGGCAAGGCGGCTCTCCTGTCCAAACCGTTCCCGGTTGCCGTCCTCCCGCCCTGACACCAGGTCGCGCACAAGCCCGGCAGCCATGCCAGCAATGTCACGCGCAAAGTAGATCAGGACTGCAGCCATCGTTCCGAGCTGCATAACGGCAATGAAGGCCGTCCACGCTTCCGGATGGAGCGGATCGATGACCCCGAGCAGCTTTCCTGCGATCGTGAGATGCGCGGTGCTGCTGATCGGAAGGAATTCGGTCAGTCCCTGGATGATGCCCAGCACAATTGCCCAGAAAATGTTCACGTGAACTCCATGGTGTGAAAAATCGATGCCCGGAAGGGATTACCCCAGGATGGCCAGGAGGACACCTGCCGCGATCGCGGTCCCGATTACGCCCGCCACATTGGGTCCCATCGCATGCATCAGCAGATAGTTCTGGGGGTTGTATTCCTGGGCGACATTATGCGACACACGCGCGGCCATAGGAACGGCCGAGACGCCCGCGGACCCGATCAGCGGATTAATCTTGCCGCCGCTGATACGATACATGAGCTTGCCAAACAGAATTCCTCCAACCGTTGAAAAACCGAAGGCAATAACGCCAAGGCCGATGATCTTGAGCGTATCCAGCTGCAGAAAGACGTCCGCGGCCATGGTCATACCAACGCAGGTCCCGAGAAAAAACGTGACAATATTGATCAGCTCATTCTGCGCCATGTCGGTCAGGCGTTCCACCACGCCGCTTTCCCGGAGCAGGTTCCCCCCCATAAGCATGGCAAGCAGAGGAGCCGCGGGAGGCACGATGAGAACACCAAGCGTGGTCACGGCAAGCGGGAAGATGATCTTGATCTTTCGTGAAACCGGCTTCGGGGTTTCCATCACCACCAGCCGTTCTTTCTCGGTGGTCAGCGCGCGCATGATCGGCGGCTGGATCATGGGGACGAGGGCCATATAGGAATAGGCTGCGACGGCAATGGGGCCGAGGAGATGGGGGGCGAGTTTGAGTGCCAGAAAAATCGCCGTGGGTCCATCCGCCCCGCCGATAATTCCGATGGCAGCCGCTTCCTTCAGATTGAAGCCGAGCAACACCGCGGCAAACAATGCCGTGAAGACGCCAAACTGCGCCGAGGCACCCAGAAGAAATGTCTTCGGGTTGGCAAGCAGCGGACCGAAATCGGTCATCGCCCCGATTCCCAGAAAGATCAACGGGGGAAAGATCTCGAGCTCGATGCCCTGCGACAGATAATAATAGAGGCCGCCGATTTCTTCGCCGTGGGGTGCAACCATCAGGCCGCTTCCGGGGAGGTTGGCGAGAAACGCCCCCAGACCGATCGGCAGCAGGAGCAACGGCTCGAACCCGCGACGGATGGCCAGATAAATCAGCAGCGAGGCAATCGCAAGCATCGCCAGCTGACCCCAGGTCACGGACCAGAAGCCCATGCCCTCAACGAATTTCTCCAGGTGTTCAATCATGGACGTCCGTCGCTATTCAAAGGTGAGCAGCACGTGGCCGGCTTCGATCTTATCGCCCACCTTCACTTTGATCGTCTTCACCTTCCCCGTTTGCGGCGAAGAGATATTGGTCTTCATCTTCATCGCTTCCAGGATGAACAGCACATCGTTCTGTTTGACCGGCTGGCCTTCTTTGACGGGAATCTCCAGAATCACCCCGTTGATAGGCGAGGTCAGTGACTTCTTGTCACCGGATCCGCCTTTCCCCTTGCCCGATCCCGTCGGGGGCAACGGTGTCGTTACCGGTGTCACGTAGCTGTCCATCGTCCGGGGAGGGGGCCGGAAGGCGGGTTGGTTTTCAATGATTTCATCGTCGTGGACAACTTCGACGTCGACTTCATAGCGCTTGCCATTGACGGTAATCAAGAGCTTTTTCATGACGAGGATTTCCTTTTCGCAATCGCATGTGATGCCATAATGTTCAGGCGACCGGTCACCGCCCAGGCCGGCGCAGGCCCGCCGGAGAGGAACCGGATGGTCCGCACCGTGACGGGCTTCTTCATCATCGCCGCCGCCGCCGCGGTCAGAACCGCAACGATCTCATCGTTGAGTTCTTCATCCACGCGCTGGGTTTCCACCTTCTGTGCGTAGGAGCGGATGCGGCGCGCGTTGAGCGCCTCATCCGCCCATTTCATACCACGGATCATTGCGCCGAGCAAGGCGAGGGCAAGAAACACCGACGACATGCCGACGACCAGGAGCAGAACCGCTTCACCGATGCTCGGTCCCATGACGTTCCCTCAATAGTCCTTACAGCGGGATCAGGCCATGTTTCTTTTGCGGCCGGAGGTCCCGTTTGTTTCTGAGCGACTCCAGCGCCACGGAGAGATAGGCGCGGGTCTTTTTGGGTTCGATGACGGCATCCACCATCCCCTGCTGTGCGGCCTGGTACGGGTTGGAGAATTGCTCTTTGTACTGATTGATCAGTTCGCGCCGTTTCGCCTTCGGATCGGCTGCGCCTCGGATTTCACTGCGGAAGAGGACGTTCACCGCACCCTCCGCGCCCATCACGGCGATCTCGGCAGTCGGCCATGCAGCCACACGGTCAGCCCCCAGGGCTTTGGCGCTCATCGCAAGGTACGCTCCCCCATAGGCTTTGCGGACGACCACGGTGATCTTGGGAACGGTCGCGGCCGAAAAGGAAAAGAGCATCTTCGCCCCATGACGGATGATGCCCCCGAATTCCTGCTCGACGCCCGGCAGGAAGCCGGGCACATCGACAAAGCTGATCAAAGGGATGTTGAACGCATTGCAGAAACGGATGAACCGTGACGCTTTGTCAGATGCATCGATGTCGATTGCCCCGAATTTTTCCGCAGGCTGGTTGGCCACGACACCGACGACACGCCCATTGAGGCGGGTCAACGCCACGATGATATTCTTCGCATAGTGACTATGTACTTCGAACAGTGTTCCGGGATCAAAGACGAGATTCAGGATGTCGAACATGGAGTACGGATCGCGGGGATCATCGGGGACGATCCTGTTCAGGAGTTCGTCCTCGGTGATGGTCAGATCGCCGGTTCCCTGAAACGGAGGGTCTTCGGTGTTATTGCTGGGAAGGTAGCTCAGGAGGTTCTGGACGATCTCGATCGCGTCCGCGTCATCGCGTGCTATGAAATGCACATTGCCGCTCTGTGCGGCCTGCGCGTGTGCGCCGCCGAGTTCCTCGGCCGTGATGGTTTCGCCGGTGGCTTCCTTGATGACCTCGGGGCCGGCGATAAACATCTGGCCGATTCCCTTCACCATGACGATGAAATCCATCAGCGCCGGTGAATACGCGGCACCACCCGCACAGGGACCCGCAATAATGGAGATCTGCGGCACCACGCCCGAGAGGAGTGTATTGAAGTAAAAAATCCGCCCGTAGCCCTGGAGCGAATCAACGCCCTCCTGAATGCGTGCCCCCCCGCTGTCGTTAATCGCTATGTACGGCGCCCCCGCCTTGAGCGCCATGCCCATGATCTCACAGATCTTCCAGGCGTGCATTAACCCGACGCTCCCGCCCATGACGGTGAAGTCCTGGGACGACGCATACACGAGCCGTCCACGGACGGCGCCGAGGCCGGTCACGACTCCATCTGCCGGCAGATCCTTGGACGCCATTCCGAACGACGTTGAATGATGGCGGACGAACCGGAACAGTTCATCATAGAAGCCGTTGTCATAGAGGAGGTGAAGCCGTTCGTGGGCCGTCATCTTTCCGGCTTTGTGCTGGGCTTCAAGCCGCTCCGTCCCTCCGCCCAGATTGACGTGCGCGTTCTTCTCCTTCAGTTCCCGGAGTTTGTCATTCACTGTTGCCATAGTGGAGTTCCTGTTCGATCACGGTGCATCACGTGTGGGCGCACAGTTCAGTGAGCACCCCGTGCGTGGATTTTGGATGGAGAAACGCAATACCCAACCCTTCGGCTCCCCGCCGGGGCTGAGCGTCGATCAGATGAACACCGGATGCCTGCATTTCTCCCAGCGCGCCGGCGAGGTCATCGACCGCGAAGGCTATATGATGGACCCCTTCGCCCCTCTTGTCAAGGAATTTCCCGATGGGGCCGTCCGGCGAGGTCGACTCCAGAAGTTCGATTTTTGTCTCCCCGACGCGGAAGAACGCCGTGCGGACCTTCTGGTCCGGGACCTCTTCAACAGCATAGCAGCTCGTGCCGAGGAGTTTCTCGTAGAACGCAATCGCTTCCTGAAGATCGCGGACGGCGATGCCGACGTGTTCGATGTGTGTTGGTTTCATGTCGAGGTCCGGTGGTGTCGTTTCTCAAAAGTCCGGAGCAGTTCCTGAACCGCCATCGCAGCCGTCATGGAACCGTCCAGAACGCTTCGTTCGATCCGCGGCATCATCTCGTGGATGGCCGGGTCGTCGTGGAACAGTCCGCGCAGGTGTTCGCCGATCATGCTGTGGACCCATTCCAGCACCTGCGACTGCCGGCGCTGCGCGAATGCGCCTCCGGCAGAAGTCTGTTCACGGAACTGCAGCACCGTTTGCCAGAGGCCGGGGATGCCGTCTCCCGTGAGGGCGGAACATGTCAGGACCGGGGTCGTCCATCCTTCGGTTGCAGGAGCGAGGAAATGCAGCGCATGGGCATACTCTGCCCGGGTGGCATTAGCGCGTGTTACATTCTCACCGTCCGCCTTGTTGACCACAACGGCGTCGGCAAGCTCCATGACGCCTTTCTTGATCCCCTGCAGCTCGTCCCCCGCTCCCGTAATCAGCAGGAGCAGAAAGAAATCAACCATGGATCGCACGGCGATTTCACTCTGGCCCACGCCAATGGTTTCCACAATGACCACATCGAACCCCGCCGCCTCGCACAACAACATCGTTTCCCGGGTTTTCCCGGCCACACCGCCGAGCGTTCCTCCCGAGGGCGAAGGACGGATGAAACACCTCGGCTCACGGGACAATTTCTCCATTCTCGTCTTGTCTCCGAGAACGCTTCCGCGGGTTACGCTGCTGGTGGGATCCACAGCGAGGACTGCGACGGCATGGCCGTGCGCTGTGAGATGAAGGCCGAGCGTCTCAATGAACGTGCTCTTTCCCCCGCCGGGGACGCCAGTAACCCCGATGCGCAACGCGGACCCTGTCTGGGGGAGCACCGCGGTCAGGACTTCCTGCGCGAGCGCCCGATGGGAGGATGCGTTACTTTCGATCAGTGTGATCGCCCGGGCAAGCACCACCCGGTCTCCGGCCCGCACGCCCCGAATGTACTCGTCCGCGCGCAGAAGGCCCCGGGGGTGGGGCCCGGGCGCGGGGTTGGCACGCGGCGTTGCGCCAGGCAGGCCGTCATGACCGCCCGGTACTCCGTCGACAATCGACGAGGCAAAGGTACCCTCCACATCCTCAGGGGTCCACTCCGGCTTCCGGCGCCCTTTTTTCATCTACTTCAACCCGCGATTGAGTGCGTCGAGCATCTTCCTGGCGGCTTCGGGGATCACGGTCCCCGGACCAAAGATCGCTACAGCTCCATGGTCACGCAAATACTCGTAATCCTGTGCGGGGATGACGCCGCCGACAACAACCAGGATATCCTCGCGGCCGAGCTTTGCCAGCGCGGCAACAAGCTGAGGGAGGAGCGTCTTGTGTCCCCCGGCGAGCGAACTCATACCCACGATATGGACATCGTTCTCGACCGCCTGGCGTGCCGTCTCTTCGGGTGTCTGGAA
This sequence comes from uncultured Bacteroidota bacterium, assembly GCA_963714855.1. Lineage (GTDB taxonomy): Bacteria > Bacteroidota > Ignavibacteria > UBA10030 > UBA6906 > JAGDMK01. Next base: position 163,499 of record CAVQPT010000005.1, read on the forward strand.
CAGGGGGCCCACGTCGACGTCAAAACCGAGATCGGCAAACGCCGTAGCAATGACCTTTGCCCCCCGGTCGTGACCGTCCTGGCCCAGTTTGGCGATGAGGATGCGCGGACGGCGGCCTTCCCGTTGCGCAAAAGCATCCGTCATTGCGCGTACTTCGAGGACTGTTTCTTTCACGGCGAACTCGCTGCTATAGACTCCGGAAATGGTGCGAATTGTGGCGGTGTGGCGTCCCCACACCTTTTCAAGCGCCCCTGAAATCTCTCCCAGCGTTGCACGCGCTCTGGCAGCTTCCACGGCGAGGCCGAGGAGGTTTCCCTCGCCCGATTGCGCCGAACCCGTCAACGCTTCGAGGGTCTGCCGCACACGATTGTCGTCCCGTTCCGCGCGCACGGTGGCGAGACGTCTGACCTGGGCCTCACGAACAGCGCTGTTGTCCACTTCAAGGATCTCGATGGGATCTTCCTTGAGAAGGCGGTACGTGTTGACGCCGACGATCGTGTCGCTGCCCGAATCGATACGCGCCTGTCTGCGTGCCGCAGCTTCTTCGATGCGCATCTTCGGAACCCCGGCCTCGATCGCTCTTGTCATTCCACCGAGACCCTCGATTTCTTGGATGTGCTGCCATGCCTTCCGCATCAACGCATCGGTCAGTGCCTCGACGTAGTACGATCCACCCCACGGATCGATCACATTGCAGATGCCCGTTTCCTCCTGGAGATAGAGCTGAGTGTTTCGCGCAATCCGTGCGGAGAAGTCGGTGGGAAGAGCAATCGCTTCATCGAGCGAATTTGTGTGGAGGCTTTGCGTATGCCCGAGCGCCGCTGCCATCGCTTCGATGCAGGTCCGCGCGACATTGTTAAACGGATCCTGCTCCGTAAGGCTCCACCCTGACGTCTGGGAGTGCGTACGGAGAGCCATCGATTTCGGATTCCGCGGATCGAACTGCTTGATCAGCTTGGCCCAGAGCACGCGGGCCGCACGCAGCTTGGCAATCTCCATGAAATAGTTCATGCCGATTCCCCAGAAGAACGAGAGCCGCGGGGCGAACGTGTCGATGCCGATGCCCGCCTCTAGTCCGGCGCGGACGTACTCCAGGCCGTCGGCCAGCGTGTAGGCCATCTCCAGATCGGCTGTCGCTCCCGCCTCCTGCATGTGATATCCCGAAATACTGATGCAGTTGAATTTCGGCATGTGGCGCGACGTAAAAGCGAAAATGTCAGCAATGATGCGCATGGATGCGGCGGGAGGATAAATGTACGTGTTCCGCACCATGTATTCTTTCAAGATGTCGTTCTGGATCGTTCCGGTGATCCGGTCCAGACTCACACCCTGCTCCTCCGCCGCCACACAGAAGAACGCCATAATCGGAAGCACGGCACCGTTCATCGTCATGGAGACCGACATCCGGTCAAGCGGGATGCCGTCGAACAGAATTTTCATGTCGAGGATTGAATCCACCGCAACGCCTGCCTTCCCCACGTCGCCGACGACCCGGGGGTGATCGGAATCGTAGCCGCGGTGCGTGGCAAGATCAAAGGCGATGGAAAGCCCTTTCTGTCCGGCCGCAAGATTCCGCCGGTAGAATGCATTGCTCTCCTCGGCGGTGGAAAAGCCGGCGTATTGCCGGACCGTCCAGGGTTGCGTCACATACATCGTCGCGTACGGACCGCGCAGGTAGGGAGGAATCCCTGCGGTATATCCCAGATGTTCCACTGACCGGAGATCATCCGCCGTGTACAGGGCCTTCACCGGAATGTGCTCCATGGTATCCCAGAGCAGATCGTCGACGCGATGACCGGTCGCATGCTCGAACGCCGCTTCCCAGGCGGCGGCCGTTGCAGTGCCGCGGACCCTTTTCAATGGCATGGTGGTGAAGTCGGGATGTGTTCTCACGAGCGGACCCCCATCCGCGAGAGGATTGACCGGAGAAGATGCAGAGCATTCGCTTTGATGTGGATGAATTCGTCGACACCTGCCTTCCTGAACTCCTCCTCATGGTCTCTGGGGTGTCCGGCTAGAACGATCATCATGCCGGGATCGCCAGCCTTTGCGGCGGCACAGAGGGCGGGGACCACCTCCGGATACGTCTCGTCGGTCGAACAGATCACCATGGCGCGGGCACCGGATTGGATCGCCGCGTTTGCAGCTTCGCCGGGAGTGGAAAAACCCGCCGGATTGATCACGGAGCATCCTCCTGCAGCCAGAAAACCGGCCGAGAAATCTGCGCGGGCTTTGTGCTGCTTCACCGGCCCCATGTTCGCAAGGAAGAATACGGGAGGCGACCCGGTCCCCTGACTCCAGAGGCTGACCTCACGGCGCAACTCTTCAAACTCGCTGGAGAGGCGGCGGGCAGGAAGGGGCGTGACCGCAGGCGCTCCCCCTGTCATCCGGGTCCGCGCGGAACGGGACAGTTCTCCGATGGTTGCTCCAGCTGCCGCAGCCGCGATGATCGCTTCCATGACGCGTGCTGGCGGGGCATCCTGGATCGCCGAAAGCCGGTCCTGCCGTGCGCGGGCCTCGCGATGCCGGGAGTGGTCGCGCATCGTTCGCACCGCGTCGGCAGCATGATGACGGAGAGGTTCGACGTCGATGCGGGGCACACCCGGGATCTGCTCGGCCGGATTCGCATACGCAGTGACTCCGATCATGCGGGCCGTACGGAGGGCCACCGCCTCTGCCCTCGCGGCAGCTGTACCTTCGATCAGGCGTTGGACAAAGCCCTTCGTGAGTGCCCCGGCCATGCCACCCTGCCTCTCAATCTCCTGGAAAAGGGCCCACGCGCGCGCGGCAATCTCATCAGTCAGCTGTTCAACATACCAGGATCCACCCGCAGGATCGATCACCCGGTGTACGTGCGACTCGGCCTGGAGAAGAACCTGTGTGTTGCGCGCGATCCTCCGGGAAAAATCGTCGGGCATGCGCAGTCCCTGATCAAAGAACCCTGCATGCATGCTGTCGCAACCACCGATGGCCCCTGCAAGCGCCTCCGTCGTCGTCCGCAGCATGTTCACATAGGGATCGAGGGTGGTCATCGTATAGCGCGACGTGCGTGTGTGCATCGCCACCGCAGCGGCCTCAGGCGGGCCCCCGAACGCGGTAACGACAGCGGTCCAGACCTCTCGTGCGGCGCGCAGCTTTGCGATCTCTGTGAAAAACCGGGTGCCAAGACCGAGTGAGAAGGATACGTGACGGGCGGCGGTCTCGATCGCAACTCCCCTGGAAACGAGAGCCCGGAGGTACTCCGCACCGGTTGCAAGGACGCATCCAAGCTCCTCCACCGCTGAGGCCCCGCTGTCATGATACATCTCCCCGGAAGCGACGATCGTCCTGACGCCGGGCATCTGCTCGTGAGCCCATGTCGTTGCCATCGCCATCTCATCAAACAGGACGCCGAGCGGGGCCGGGAGGGTGCCGGTCCGTGCGAGATGGCCTAAGGGATCTGCTCCGATGGTTCCGGAGATTCTGTCTGAGGGGATCTGTCTCTTCCTGAGAAAAGCCGCCATCAGTGCCACATGAAAAGGACCCGCAGCACCACCGTCCTCCAGCGCCGGGTATCTGTCAGGCGATACGCCTGCCAAGGCCTGATCCAACGCGCTCACCGATGACACAGATAGCCCTTCCGCTCCGGCCGAATTCCACTCACCTTCATCGGGATCCGCTCCGGTGCGTGAAGCGTCATCGAGACGTATGGATATCGCGTTTTGACCCCGGTCAATATCGCTCCGCAACGCGGTATTGAATTCTTCCGGTGTCAGGTATGGAAATTCCTGTGCTATTCGCCATGGTTCATACCCATGCCCCGAAGGGGCCGTTCCCCTGCGGAACGGGGGGAATCCGGGATATCCTTCGTCGTCACGTTCTGCAGATCCATCAGGCGGGTTGTAGATCGGCTGGAGATCGATCCCCTCGGGGGTCCGCGTGATCAGTTTCTGTTCAAAGGGAGCTCCCTTGATCAACTTTTCAGCGGCAGCACGCCATTCGGCAGGAGAGCTTGGAGAAAATTCGGTGAGGAGTCTTCCGGGGTCAGTTTTGCGATCATTCATGAATTCGTCTCTGGCGATGCAGGGGTGGCAGCCCTGCGTTCAGATGGGCAACCGAATCATCAATATAGAGAAATATCACAAGAAAATGAAGCTCTTAGGTGAGGAGTGACTGAAGTGCTTGCCGGAGCTGAGGATAGGAGAACGTGTAGCCGCTCTCATGAAGACGGACAGGAATGACTCTTCTTCCTTCCAGAACCATGGTTGCCATTTCCCCCAGGACCAGTCTGAGGAGAGGGGCTGGCACACTGATCCATGAGGGTCGGCGAAGGACCCGGGCCAATTCGGCAGAAAACCCCGCGTTGGTCACGGTCTCCGGTGCGACGAGATTGACCGGACCGTGGAGTTCTTTTCGTTCGAGAATATGACGAACGGCACCGACAACATCATCCTGGTGGATCCAGGGGACCCATTGGGTTCCCGGTCCGATGGGCCCGCCCGCAAAAAGCCTGAACGGGAGGACCAGGCGTGGCAAAGCCCCGCCACCCGTACCCAGCACGATACCGGTTCTCAAGAGGACCACGCGCACACCAAGCGCTCCGGCAGCAAGTGCTTCGTTCTCCCAGTGAACGCACGTTTCACCCAGAAACCCCTTGCCGGGACCTGCATCCTCGGTCGCCGGTGCGTCTTCCTCTGAATCGTAGTAGCCGACTGCAGAAGCATTGACAAGGACCGGCGGCCGCGACGAAAGGAGCCGCATTGCTTCCACCAATGCCCGGGTCGAATGTACCCGGGAGGAAAGCAGTGTCCGCTTCCGGTCCATCGTCCATCTCTTTGCCGCGAGAGGAGCCCCTGCGAGATTGATGACGGCGTCAGCCCCTTCGAGCGCGTGAGACCATTCTCCCTGATGCTCACCGTCCCACCGGACAGCGGTGATGCACGATGAATGGTGCGCGGGAATTTTCGCCACAGAACGGGTCAGAATGGTGACACGGGCATGGCTCTCGCACAACATGTCAGTCAACGTTTTTCCGAGGAACCCGGTTGCACCAGCCAGGACGACGTTCATCACTTCCCCCCTCCCAGCATCGCTTCGACAAGTCCCCCGATCGTCTCTTCACGATACCGGAAGATCTTCTGGATCTGGCGGCGTACGATCAGGCCGTGGAGCAGGGTGCCGAACGCCCCTCCGTAGAGGGCGTAGTGCACCTCATCGACCATCCGTGTCCCCGTACCGTCCGGATGGAACTCGTGGCGGTGGTGCCAGAGACTGTAGGGGCCTTTCAGCTGTTCGTCGACGAAGGCAAGCGGTGTTTCGAACGATGTGATGAGTGTCCTCCAGCGCACGCGGAAACCCCCAACCCGTATCGTGTAGTCGATCAATGTTCCGACCTTCATCTGAATCGGTGATGGCGTCAGAATCTGAAAGCCAAGCTCCGGAGGCGTTATGCGGGCAAGGTTTTCCGGGCGGGTAAAGAACGGGAAGAGCTTCTCGGGCGGATACGGAAAGTACTGTTCGGTTTTCAGCGTATGGACCTTCATTCACGGCCCCTCGCAGGTGGGTAGTGAATCCATTCGATCGCATTGCCGTCCGGATCGGCGATATATCGGGACAGGCTACCGTCGCGGTGGAGTCGCGCCTTGTCGAGAAACCCGGCCGGAGGAGTCGGGCCCACGTCAAAAGCCACGTGGGGTGGATGTTGATGGGCAACGGTCAGGGCGATCTTCGCCCCCCCTGCTTCCAGAAACGCCCAGGTGTCGTCTTCATGGAGAACCGTGGCATCCAGGTTCTCCCGGTACCAGAGAACCGACCGCCTGATATCCTTCACATTCAATGCGACGTGATCAAACTTCATCCCTTCGCTCCTCTCTCCTGAGAAAGTACTCCCAGAGCACAATGGCGCTCGTAATAAGACCGAATCCGTAGAAGAAGTCCTCCACCGGAATCGTTCCAAGCCGGACGTTCAGGAAATACACCGGGTTATACAGGACCACCGGCCTCCAGGTAAGGTAGCCGTTGAATGGAATCTTGAAGAACATCATAATCGCCATCGCGATCCAGAAGGTCTTCTTGGTGACGACTCTGGTTCCCAGAATCCGGTCGAGCACGACAGATGCCAGCGCTGAGACGAGCGCGAGGATGGTGTATTCTTTCATCGTCGCTTCAGGACCTTTCGTGTCGCCTCAAACGTGAACACTGAAACAAATGCAACGACAGGGAAAAAGAGCCATTCCTCCACCGGCATGCCAAGAATCGTCCACCCGACGACGTAGTCCGGACTGAAGGACCAGTGACCCCGGGCAGTCACAAGAATATCCCACGTCCAGTACACGGCACTCACCAGGAGGACCGCTTTGAGTAGTGCCTTCCAGTGCGTATACATCCTCACGCGCAGCAGGATGCTGAGTGGCAGAGGAAACAGAAGGATGCCAAGAAGGATAAGGAAGTACTCACTTTTCATGGGTCAGCATCATGTTCATGTTGATGAGATTGGTGTGCGAGATCCGTTCAGCAAACACCTGCAGCATGCCCTCCAGGTCCCGTCTCATGTGTTCGCTGAGGAACCCTTCCCCGAGCAACGGGGCAAGCACGTGGACATCGGTTGCCTGATCGCGAACCAGACGCACGCGGAGGCGCACCTCAAGCATCGTCGCGCCTGATGGAAGAGGTCGGGGTGAAAACCGGAAGGACATCCAATTTTTCGCCTGCGTTCCGGGAGTCCGGTACGTCACCCCTCCCTGCCCGTCTTCCACGCGGACGATGTGAAAATCAGTCTTCATCGTCCCGGAAAATGGGATCTCCCTTGCAGTCCGGTACCAGTATCCGCCGGCATCTGCGGGGAGAATCTCGACAACGCCGGGCATGGTCCGTTCCACCACCGACAGGTCATGGACCAGAACCCGCACGGAGTCCACCGGCAACCGGATTTCCACCGACCGCGAGGCGGTTGCGTCAATCGTGAATCCTCCGGCCTGAGGGATCAGGCCAAGGACCAGGAGCGCCGCGTGTATCATCGATTCCTCTCAGATATCACGGCGCTGTCGCGTCCTGGGGTTCGTCTGGAGCCGCATCCCTGACCTGTTTCGGCACCATAAACAGCAGAAGCCCGTACGGCTCTCCGCCGGTCTGATGGTGAACCATGTGGGCCTTTTTGACGGCTTGCAGGTACGGCACGCGGAACGTCAACGATTTCATCCGACGGTGCACATAGAGGTCGTGGATAACCAGATAGACAAGGCCATACAGCGAGACGCCGATCATCAAAGCAAGCAGATCATTCCCCCCTGCATCTTCCACCGCGTACCAGATCAGGACTATGCTGATCGAAGAGAACACCATCGGGAAGACGTCATTCCACTCGAACAACCCCGAGCGGGGGGTATGGTGGCTCTTGTGAAGGAACCAGAACACTCTGTGATAGACAAACCGGTGGACCAGATACGAAAAGAACTCCATGGCGACGAAGGCAGCCAGCAGAATTGCGATAAAGCGTATCATACACGTACCCTACAGTTTCTGTTGATAGAGAAGCATCGTGGTTGCGCGTTGTTCGCGATGGTCGACAATGGGTCGGGGATACTCACGCCCGATGACACAACGGTGTGCCTCCTGATCCTGCCGGTTCATGGTCCAGGGATCATGAATGAACCGGGCCGGCACATGCGCCAGCTCAGGAACATAGTGGCGGACATACGTCCCGTCAGGGTCAAACTTCTTCCCTTGCAGGACCGGGTTGAAGATGCGGAACCACGGGGACGGATCGGTCCCGGTGCCTGCCGTCCATTGCCACCCGCCGTTGTTGTTCGCGAGATCGGCATCGAGAAGACGCTCGAAGAAGAACCGTTCACCCTTGCGCCAGTCGAGATGAAGGTCCTTCGTGAGAAACGAGGCCACGATCATCCGGGTCCGGTTATGCATCCACCCCTCCGTATCCAGCTGCCGCATCGCCGCATCCACGATCGGATATCCCGTTGTCCCTCCCCGCCATGCCTCCCAGCGTCGCGGTGCATTCCGCCAGCGGATGCCGGAAAGGGTATCACGGAACGACCGGTCGAGCACGTACGGGTAGTGTGCGAGAATCTGGTAGTAGAACTCTCTCCAAATCAGTTGACTGATGAACGTCGTGACGCCGTTCAGTGCCGCACCCCTGGTTCCGTCCGTGGCGTCACGGCTTTTCCAGAAGACCGTTCGTATGGAGAGGCTCCCGAGGGCCAGGTGGGCTGAAAGCCGGGAGGTCCCGTCCACCCCCGGAAGATCACGGTCCGTCTGATACCGCCGCACGGGATCACGTAAGAATCCGGCGAGGCGTTTCAGAGCATGCTCTTCACCCGCTCCCGTGTTGCGGTCGACCTCCCATCCCAGCGTGCCAACTTCCAATGATCTCTCCGCCAGCGGGACCGTTGTGGGGAAGCGCGGGGTTGGGTAGATCTCTTCCAATTCCTGAGAGGAACCGAGCCATGCCTTCTTGTACGGTGTATAGACGCGGTACGGCGTTCCGGCGCCTGTCAGTACCTCATGTTCCTCGCGAAGGACCCGGTCTTTCATGAGCACAAGATCGGAGCCGATACTGCGGAGCGCCGCCGCAATACGCTCATCGCGCTCCCGTCCTGGCCTGTCGGAGAGACGGGCAGCGTACACCGCGCCGGCGCCGTACGCACGGACAGCAGCCGGCAGTTCCCGCTCGGGGTCCCCCATCCTGATGTGCAGGAACGAATTATGGGTCCGGAGGCGATGATCAAGAAGCCGGATCGTCTCGCGAACAAATCGCCTCCTGTGTGTCAGGCGCCGGTATGCCGGACTGTCATCGAGCACGAGGACGGGGATGACGTCGTCCGCGTCCTGCAGAGCATGCCAGAGGGCAGCATTGTCGTGCAGCCGCATCGCGCGCCGCATCCACACAATGACCCGCCGGTGTTGTTTTTGTGGGCGCATCCCTTACCGCCGTCGTTCCAGCAGCGTCAACGCGAGCTGATGCAGGCGTTCCCGTGCCGGTGATACTGGAAGACCTTCCAGCGCCCGACACGCGTCCGAGGTATGCGCCACAACGGCCTGCCGCACATGTTCGACGTGATCGGTTTGCGGGTACGCGAGGGTGAGGAACGTGGACCGGCCGTTCCGTCCGTCAATGCGCAGGGTCTTTCCTGCCTCATGTTCGTCGCCGATCAGATCCAGGAGATCATCGTTTGCCTGATACGCAAGACCGAGCGAGAGTCCGAACCGTGCAAGAGATGCCACCAGGGCATCGTCGTCCGTCGCGAGCAGGGCACCGATCGACGCGCACGCTTCCAGGAGACGGGCCGTTTTGCGTTCGACCATCCAGCCATGACGTTCGTGCTCCTCGAGCGGATTGGCCGCGGTTCGGATATCCGCACACTGCCCTTCGCAGAGGTTGAGAAAGGCGGTTGTGAACACAGCGAGAATCCGGTCTTTTCGTGGATGGTCGATGGTCTGGATGAGCCTGAAGGCAAGTGCAATCAGCGCATCGCCCGCCAGTATTGCGACAGATGTCCCGTGCCGGCGATAGACCGTCGGCATACCACGGCGGGTGTCGCTTTGGTCCATGATGTCATCGTGCACAAGACTGGACGCATGAAGCAGTTCGAGCGCACTGCCGGCGGCAAGTGTATCATCCTCGTTCCCGCCTGCGGCGGCGCAGGACAATGCGGTAAGCATCGGACGGACGAACTTCCCCCCAAGGGAAGCGTCTTCGATCACCCGGCGCAGAAACGCAGGTTCAATATCGGCGATTGCGTGCCGGAGATTTTTTTCAATGGCGAGCGGGAACGATTGCTCCCTCAGAAAATGTCGTGCCGGAGTGGGCATGGTGTGTTCCTCAAGAATATCTGTTTATCTCAACGCGGTTCATGGGAGACACCCTGCTGTTCTTTGTGCACCTGGACTCCCGGTCCGGGCCGGCGGATGCGGTCGCCGTGACGCCACCCTGAGCGCTGACCACCGCGCATCCCTATGCGCAGGGCCTGGAGAATTTTGGAGAGAAGGCTGACTCTGGCCCGCCGCCGGAACACATCGTAGTCGTTCCGTTCGATGCGGTCCAGGATGCCGGCATACAAGGTGCGCATCAGCGTTACGCAAAAGCGCGAACCATCGGGCGGAACAAGCGCGATTCCGGGTTCGGCGCGCTGGTAGTACGACCGGGCGCGTTCAATCTGAAACGCCATGAATGTTCTGAACCGGGAATCGACGGTACCCCGGGCAAGAGACTCCTCGGAGATTCCGTGGCGCAGCATCTCGTCACGCGGAAGATATGTGCGCCCCATCGCACAATCTTCCCCGATGTCGCGCAGAATGTTGGTCAGCTGCATTGCAGTGCCGAGATCCGCGGCATATTCGAGCGCTTCGTCGGAGGTCGCCTCGAACACATAACACATGATCAGGCCGACGACAGACGCGACATGATAGCAATACGTGTGAAGTTCTTCGAACGTGTGCAGGGGACGCGGAGAGAGATCCATTGACACACCGTCCAACAACTCCAGAAAATAGCGCCTGGGAATCCCGAACCGATCAATGGTGTCCCGGAGAGCCAGCCAGCGGGCACCGGGAACGCCATCACCATACAGTGCGTCGAGCTCCCGGCGGAGGAGGACCAGCTGCCGGGCAGCGTCATGCGCATTCTCCAGTCCCGTCCCTCCGGCATCGGCGATGTTGTCCGCATACCGGCAGAAGGCATACACCGCATACGCGGCATCACGTTTGTCCGGCGGAAGAACATGCGATGCAAAGTAGAACGTCGTTGCATAGCGCCGGGTATACAACCGTGCCTGCTCCACGGTATTGAGCGTCGGTTCGGGGATACGGATCGACATTGAATTAGCGTCCTGACTGTTGATCGTTTGCTTGATCGACGATAAAATCCAGCGCCTGCCTCGAGGACAAGGCAATTGCTGCGAGCCAGCGCTCGCCACGGATCTCCTGGGGAATGCCGCTCCCCCCGAGAAGCACCCGGGTCCCGTTTGCCCCTATCGCCTCCCCCACCGTCCTGAGTTCCCGGAGCGACTCCGACACAGGACGTATGCTTGTCAGGGACAATGCGACGACCGATGGCTTAAGTTCCTTCGCGGCAGTGACGATCGCTTCCGGAGGCGTCCGCGCACCGATATAGTGGGTGAACCATCCTTCCGACTCAAACACATTCGCGGCACACCGGAGCCCGATCTCGTGCAGTTCCTCTCCCACCGCTGCAAAGATTGCCGCCTTGCCCGTGGGGGGCTTGACCAGGATTTCGTTCTGCAACTTTGCCAGCGCATCAAGTGTCTCGTACGAGGCCCGGTGCTCCTGGCCGATGCTGACTTCCCCCCGGACCCACCGGTCGCCTATCTCCGCCATTCCCGGCTGAAGGACGCGGTCGAAAATCTCCCAGAGTGGAATTCTGTGTTCGTACAGATACGAAAAGAACACAAACAGATCGGTCCTGTCTGGCGAGAGGGCTTTTTCTATGAATGCATGCTGAAGGACCGGAAAGTCTTTCTTGATGATGGCGACCTGAATCGCTGAACCGAGGGCGTCGGTATCGGGGAGCGTGAGGGCGCCACAGGGTTCAAAGTTGTTCGCCTCCGCGAATTCAACGACACTCCGGATAGGAAACTTCCTGTGCCCCCCCGGTGTCTTCTGACAGCGCAGCATCCCCTCATCTGCCCACCGTTTGACGGTTGTCTCGGTCACGCTGAAGAGTCTGGCAACGTCATTCGTCGAAAGTACTGTTTTGTGCATGGTTCGGTACGTTTCGTGTTTGGTCTGTTTTCTGCGAAATCTGCGATTAAGGAGTCCGATGCAAAAAAAAATCAGGGAGAGACGTCTTCAAGTATACACTTTTCGGTTGCCTCTGCTCCGAGCAGGACCCCGGGCACTCCTCCGCCGGGATGAGTCCCTGCGCCGACCATGTACAATCCCTTCACATCTTCACTTCTGTTATGCGGACGAAACAGCGCGCTCTGGGTCAGGCGTGGTTCTATGCTGAAGGCATTGCCGAGGTGCGCGTTGAGCTGCGATGCAAAATCTTCGGGCGTAAACATCTCAAGCACTTCAATGTTCTTTTGCAGGTCCGACATGCCGAAGTCATGTTCCAGAAAGTCCAGAATCCGATCCCGGAACGGGATCGCCGACACACGCCAGTCGATCTTTGCCCCGAGATGAGGGACAGGAATCAGGAGGTACATGCTTTCGCCGCCCGGAGGGGCCATTGATGGATCCGTCCGCGTCGGAACATGGAGATACATGGAGAAATCGTCAGGCAACACCTTTCGCTCGAAAATATCCTCCACAAGCTCTCGATACCGTTTGCTCAGAATGAGCGTGTGGTGTTCGAGTTGAGGATACTGCTTCCGCACGCCGAGGTACAACAGGAAGCAACTCATCGAAATATGAAGGCGGTCAATCGCGTTGTCGGACCAGCGCCTGGTGCGATGCTCGGATTTGACCAGATGCTTGTACACCCAGGGAACATCCCCGTTGGAGACGACGATGTCCGCCGTCGCAACCTCACTCCCGATGCGTACGCCGGTCGCGCGCCCCTCTTCCACCACGATCTCTTCCACCTCCGCATTGGTCCTGATCGTGCCACCCAGTTCGAGAAACACCTTCTCCAGCGCACTGACCAGGCTGTACATCCCTCCCATGGCAAACCAGACCCCGGCCTCGCGTTCGAGATACGGAATCATGATGTAGATGCTTGGAGCACGGAACGGGGACCCGCCGATAAACAGGGGATGGAACGAAAAGGCGAACCGGATTCGCTCATCCTTGAAGTACCGGCTCGCATAGGAGTACACCGGGCGGAGGCCCCCCAGCCGGAGAGCCCGGGGAACAAACGACAGGAATGATTTCCAGCTGACAAAGGGGGTGGAGCCAAGACCCTCCGTGATCACGGCATCGTAGATCTCCTTGATATCCGCAAAAAACCTGTCGTATTGTGCGGCATCTCCAGGGTGAAAACGTGCGAGTTCCTGCTTCATCTTCCCGGAATCACCGGAATAATCGAGGAATGTGCCGTCATGAAAGTAGATGCGATAGAAAGGGTCGAGGGGAACAAGCGTGAGATAATCGCGCATCTCCTTGCCGGCAGCCCTGAACACCCTGTCGATGATGAACGGGGCCGTGATCAGCGACGGTCCCATGTCAAACGTGTAGCCGTCCTTGACAAGCTGGTAGGCGCGCCCGCCGACCTTCTCCCGTTTTTCGAATATTGTCACGGAAAAGCCGCGGGACTGAAGGCGAATGGCTTCTGCAAGGCCACCGAATCCTGAACCGATAACTGCAACTCGTTTCATGGGTGAAACATACGCTCCGGTTGTTCCAATGTACATGAATAGAACAACCGGTGAACAATGGATGGTTCCGTGTGGCCCGTCTGCGTCGACCGGTATTCCGCTCAGCCGGCCCGGCTCAGAAAGAGCACGGCAAGGGGGGGAAGGGTCAGAGAAAGCGAATGGGGGCGACCGTGGACCGGAATGGGCTCGGCATGGACTCCACCCTGGTTCCCCACATTGCTGCCACCGTACGAGGAACCATCGGAATTCAACAGCTCGTCATACCATCCCGGTTCCCGGACCCCGATCCGGTAGCCAAGCCTTGGCACGGGGGTGAAGTTGCACACGACAATGATGGTATCGTGGGGGTCCGGCGCATGCCGTTCAAATGCCACGACGCAGCTGGCGCTGTCGTGGAAATCAATCCATTCAAACCCCGTATAGTGGAAATCCACGGCGTGAAGTGCGCGCCGCTGGCCGTACAGCCTGAGAGCATCTCCCACCCAGCGCTGGATTCCCTGGTGGGTATCGAATTGAAGGAGATGCCAATCCAGACTCTGATCGTGCCTCCATTCATCCCATTGCCCGAACTCATCACCCATAAAGAGAAGCTTCTTGCCCGGAAAGCCGATCATGAAACCCAGGAGGAGGCGCAGGTTGGCGCATTTCTGCCAGAGGTCCCCCGGCATCTTGCTCAGAAGAGAGCGCTTGCCATGAACGACTTCGTCATGGGAGAGGGGGAGGATGAATCGCTCACTGAACGCATACAGGAGGGCAAACGTGAGATTGTTGTGGTGGTATGGGCGATGGATCGGGTCATGGGAGAAATACTCGAGAATATCGTTCATCCATCCCATGTTCCACTTCAGATCGAACCCCAGACCTCCGTAATCAATCCCTGACGTTACCCCCGGCCAGGCTGTCGATTCCTCGGCGATGGTCAGGACACCCGGGTAGTATTCGTGGACCAGGCGATTCAGAGTTCGCAGAAACTCCATCGCTTCAAGGTTCTCCCTCCCGCCGTACTGGTTCGGCACCCACTCCCCTTCGTTGCGCGAATAGTCAAGATACAACATCGAGGCGACCGCATCGATCCTGACCCCGTCGAGATGATAGCGATCGATCCAGAAGAGAGCGTTGCTCAACAGAAAATTCTGCACCTCGTGCCGGCCGAAGTTGAATATGTAGGTCCCCCAGTCCTGATGCAGCCCCTTGCGGGGGTCATCGTGCTCATAGAGATGGCTGCCGTCGAAATAGGCGAGCGCGTGAGGGTCCTGAGGAAAGTGCGCGGGCACCCAGTCAAGCAGCACACCGATCCCCTCGCGATGGCACCGGTCAACAAACGCCATGAACTCGTGCGGCCGTCCGAACCTGCTGGTCGGCGCGAAATAGCCGGTCACCTGATACCCCCAGGACGCATCGAGAGGATGTTCCATGACGGGGAGGAGTTCGATGTGCGTGAACCCCATCGATTTGACATAGGGGATCAATCGGTCGCCCAGCTCCCCGTACGTCAGCCAGCGGTCGTTCTCACCCCGTTGCCACGAACCCGGATGGACTTCATACACGGCCACGGCGTGTCCGAGCTGCCCGCCCTGCCGGCGTCGCTCGAGCCACTCTTCGTCACTCCATGCGAATCCATCGAGAAAACTGACCCGTGCCGAGGTCCGCGGACGAACCTCCATCTCGAATCCATACGGGTCGGTCTTGTCCATGACATAGCCGGTCTGGGTCTTGATCTGAAACTTGTAGAGTACGCCTTCTGGAAGCCCGGGGACAAAGATCTCCCAGATCCCGGAGGAACCGAGCACCCGCATGGCATGGCTGCGCCTGTCCCAGCCGTTGAAATCGCCGATCACGCTCACGCTCCTGGCAGCCGGCGCCCATACAGCAAACTGCACTCCTCCCACATCATTGACGATGGCATGATGCGCCCCCAGCTTGTCATATGCGCGGTGATGGCTCCCGGCATTAAAGAGATACATGTCGACATCCGAAAGCGTCGGGAGGAAGGAATATGAATCGTGAAAGACTTCGACCCTTCCGTCTTTCGTGATCTTCTTCATCGTGTAGGGAAACACATCTGACCGGCCACGGAGGACGGTCTCGAAAAAGCCGTCGTCGTGAATCCTGAGAAGCTCGATCTCCGTCGATGCGCCGGCTTTCGATTGGGGAACCAGGAACACCCGATCGGCATCGGGAAGGAATGCCCGGGCAGCGATGGCCGGGGCGCCGTCAATCTCGATGCGATGGAGTCCGAGGACGGAAAATGGGTCGTGGTGGTCTGTGTGAATGATGCGGTAGACATCGTCGAGAGAGGCGGTGGTATTCATAGTCCTACCGGATGTCATCAAGAATCAGAAAGGTGGATTTGCCGGAACGGACGGTGACGGTTTCAGACGGGAGGATGTATCCTCCATCTGACGCCGCAGCGCGTACCCTGTACGTTCCGGGAGCAAGGTGGATGCGGGCAAGCTGGAACTGGGCCGGCAGCGTCCTCCACGTGCGCACGTCCGCACGTTCGGTCGCCCCGACCACCAGGTCCACGGCTATGCTGCCCAGAATATTGACAAGCGTTGTACCGCTTCCCTCCTTCTTCCCGTCTTCGTCTTCCCCCTTTTTTCTGAGTGCGGATTTCGCCTTCTCCGCCGCGAGGAATTTCAACAGCGCGCGTCCGCCGCTCTTCAGGTAGACCAATCCCAGGCGATCGTCCAGAACGCGGGAAGCGATGACCGTCACATCTTCAGCAACCTGGGTCCGGTCTTCGATGACCACCGTGGAGTCCGTGCCCGATCGGATGTCGACATCGTAGAAGCGCCCTCCTGTGAAGCGCGGCGTGAATTTGGGCAGCGCCACCTGGAAGGTGTGGATGATGCCCGCATCATCAGCGATCGAAACGGTCGGTCGCACCTCCGTCTTGACAGGCCCCCTGCCCGCATACGCAACGACAACCACACTCCCCCAATCCCGCCTTGTCTTCTGGAACGGCGCTCCTCCACGGTCGCGATACTGCTGCGCCTCCTGTGAGAACGAAAGAAGCTCGGCCGTCCGTACGAGATCATCGAGGAGGAAACCGGGAGCACGTGTTGCAAAGTGCGCGGCATAGTGTTCATAGGCCTCATACGCCTTCCGGTACGAGATGAACGCATCGTTCAGCTCCCCGGCGGATTCGTAGAGCACGCCGGCGAGATACCGGGCGAACGCATCCTCCTGGTACACATTCTTCCCCTCATACCGCTGTGCGTATGTGCGGAGCTTCAGGTCCACCTTCCGCGCTTCGACAACTGCTTCGTCCGGCAGGCCCTTCTCAGCGAAGTTGAGGGCCAGAAAGACATTGACCAGGACTTTTTCGAAGTCTTCCCCCTCGTACGGGAGCACGTTATCGTTCAGGACCATGGAGAGTGCTGCCAGTGAGACGCTCCTGGTGTAGAGGTCGTCGATTTCCCGTTCAGCATCAAGAAGGTATGCCGTGGAAGAGTCCGGCTCACCCGCATAGTGGAAGAGCACACCCATGTCCATCTTGTAGAGGACGGTGTTCTTGTCACTATAGGCGTCAGCATTCGCACGCACGCCATCGAGGGCGGCTGCATACCGCCCCTGCGCAACATTGGTTTCCACGGCCCTGTAGAACTCCGTGGAAGCTCCGCAGGAAGCGAGGAAGAACGTCAGCGCCGGCGCGGCAACCAACAGGAAGCGGCCGGCGCGGGGAGTCATGCCCATGGGAAGGTCAGAACTTTGTTCCGCTCTGTGAGACCACCTTCTTGAGTTTCTTCTCGCCGATCCAGGCTTTCTTGTTCGTTTCGATGTTCACGAGCTCGAGGTTCACCTGGTAGTATTTCACACGGGTGCCATCTTCCTGATCCACGATCGATGTAATGTCACCGCGCAGCATGAAGTCCGCGCCCGTCTCCTGCTGAAACTTTTTGAGCGTCTCGGCCGAGGAAAACTCCTGCTGGTCGGTCCGCTCGTCTCTGACTTCGTCACGCTCTTCCTTGTTCGCGACAAAATCCACGCGACCGGAGTTGATCAGCTCGCGTTCGAGGTTTTTGATGAATGCCGTGGTCGCAATGTGCTCCGATGTCCGGTTGCGCACGGTTCCGACGATCACGACAGGGGTCCGCTTCGTGGCGCCTTTGAAATCGCCAAGCCACGGGCGGTTCATGACATCTTTTATCATCTCTTCTGCCACGAGGCGTGAATCGGTGTCATTCCAATCGCCACTCAGGTCGATGGTCTGGTCCGGTTCAACCCGCTCAACGGTCCTGGAGCTGCCGCATCCGTTGAGAAGCAGGACGACAAGAAACGAGAGCGTAAGAGCAAACAGCCGCTGTGTCACCAATGGAGTTCCTCCGTGGGTTTGTGAAACTACTGGTTCTCGGGAATGATACGTAGGAAAATAGCAAAAAAGGGGGGAATCCTCAACAGGGACCGGGGGACACGATCTCCCATTCACTCTTCACCGAGAACCGGACGCAGAATCCGTGTGACCGGATTTCCGATTCTCGGTGAAAGGGGAAATGGACGACTCAGTTTACACCGAGCACACTCTTGATCGCGTCTTTGAACGCATCCTTGGGAAGTGCGCCCATGGCCATCTGGGGTTTGCCGTCTTTGGGAACAAACAGGAGGGAAGGAATGCTCCTGACCCCGAACATCGACGCCAGATCCTGCTCCTGTTCGGTGTCGACTTTGTAAATGTGGATCTTCCCTTCATACTCGCGCGCGAGGTCCTCGAGAATTGGCGCCACCATCTTGCACGGCCCGCACCAATCGGCGTAGAAGTCGATGATACAGGGCAATTCGCCCGAAAACTTCCAGTCCTTGTTGTTCTCGTAGTCGAAGACTTTCTCCCGGAATGTCTCCTGCGTCAGGTGCTCCATGGTGTGCTTTCCTCCGTTGCTGAGCGTGATGTGCGCCCCCGGAATGGGGTGCCTTTACACCGTAGGATGCGCCGGGATGGAAAACGGGTCAGGGACCGGATGCTCTTCTATGCCGCCACGGCTGCGGCGGCCTCATCCACGGCCAGACGAAACTGGTCAACGCTCTCTTTGAAAACCCGCACGGTGACCCTCTGCCTCTTTTCCTCTTCATCCAGACGGTTTTCACTGATGCTCAGGTATCGCTTGCCATTCTTGGCTTCCTTCACGTCCACAAAATAGGTCATCCGTCCAGACCGGATTACGCTCGAATAGATGGCATTGGTGGTGGCCATGAAATACTCCCGGAGGTGGTTGATGGTCGCGGGTCCACCTGTATTACCTCCTGCGGCGGAGAAATCCGACGTTCGCTACTCCCCCGGATTTTTCTCCTCTCCGGCACCAAGGTCGATAATCTGGATGTTCCCCGCATACGGCTTGGAACGAACGCGGGTTACCATCTGCGCCTTGCGGACCAGGTCTTCGATGCGGCGGAGTTCCAGGGCGAGATCACTCAAATCCCGTAAGAGGTCAGCATGCGTCGAGAGGCGGGCGTCCAGGGAGATCTTCTGATGCAACAGCTTTGCGGCCGCAAGGGGATTGCCGATTTCGTGGGCTACGGACCCGGCCATTTCGAGGACGGTGGCCCGGCGGACCTGCTCGGCCAGCTCCCGTTCGAGACGCCGAGTCCGAACGCCGACCCGGATTCGAACGAGCAATTCATCGTTGTTGAAAGGCTTTGCGAGGTAATCGTTGGCACCTTCGTCCATCCCCTTCACCATGTCCGCCCTGTCACTCCGTGCCGTTACCATGATCGCGTAACAGTCGCGATGCAGCGGATCGTTCCGCAACGTTTTGATGAGCTGCAGGCCGTCGGTGTCGGGAAGGTTCCAGTCGACCAAGAGCACATCGGGCATGTGCTGATGCAGGAGAGCAAGGGCAGCGGCCCCATCGGGGGCTGTCAGGACCTGAAAGCCCAGAGGCGTGAGAAGACCCTGCATCGATGCGAGGAAATCGGCGTCATCATCGATGATCAGAACCGACGCGGCTTCGTGCATACCTGGACTCCGAAAAGTCGGACAATGGTTGGGGGTTACTGCGTGCGGTGCCGGGAGAGCCCTGCCAACGAATCGGCTCCCTCGCGCTCGCACCGGCGCAATTGCTCCGCCGCAGCCTGGTGTGCAGGATCAAGACGGACCGCGCGCCGGAGCCAGGGAAGTGCCGAGACGGTGTCCCGTAGTCCCTCCAGATACATCGCTCCCACCAGATAGGGCCATTGCGCATCGGTGGTATCTTTCGCTGCGGCTTGCCGGAGCAGGCCGATTCCCTCATCAAACTCCCGCTCCTGAAATTTCAGCACGCCGAGTACTCCGTATGCATCGGGGTCATCGCAGTTCAACGCCACAGCCCGCTCATAGGACGTTCGAGATGCGGCCTCATTATGAAGAGCCCGGGTGGCGTTGCCCAACAGGACCCAGCGACGGGCGTTGGTCGAGTCAAGAACGACACTTCGCGCGTAGGCCTCCGCCGCTCCCTCGAGATCGTTCCGCTCCCGCCTGTACGTCCCGACTTCTTCATAGGTGATGGCAACGCTCCGGACAGGAAGAGTCCTGAAATCAAGGAGAACGTCAAGTCTCCGGATGCTCTTTTCTGCCGAAGCATTGACACCGATCCACGCTACCGTCTGGACCGCAGTAAAGAGAGCCATCATCAGGAGAGCCCGGGGCCTGATCCCGGACCCGGTCATGCCTGTCCAGCTGACCACACCTGCCATCAGAACCAGGTATGCGAAGGGTGCCGCGAGGTCCCAATCCCGGCTGAGTCCAAGTTCGAAATTGTTCAACAGAAGCCAGGCCAGGGGTGGACCGGCAAGGAGAAGCCAGAACACATACTCGGGAAGACGCATCCGTGCGGGGAGGGCGGCAGCAACAATGAATCCGCCGGCAAGCACAATCGAGAACGGTGAGACAATCAGGAACAGGTTGGCAAGGTCGACTCCGTGCCAGACGGAAAAAAGTGCATAGGCCTGGCTCCAGTGGTCGGTCGCTCCTATGGGAAGAAGATTCGTTCCATCGCGCAGAAACGTCGCCAGGAGCATGCCGGGAGTATAGCGGCACACAAGGAGAAGCAGAGCCAAAGCAGCGGCCCCGGTTCCCGCTGCAACAGCCACCGAACGACGGTCCCCCCTTCCATAGGCCCTGATGAAGAGAAGGACCACGAGCGGAGCGAGTATCACCATCCCCACGTGGAAGACAACCAGCGCAGCGAATGCCGCCGATGCCCACACCAGACTCCCCTCTCCCCGCCATGCACGGTAGGCAAGCACCGTGAACCCGATGAGTGCTGCGAACGCCGCCGGATAGGTTTCGACATAGCCGAAAAAGAGTTGCGTCGTGCCTGCGACGATGAGGAGGAGATAGCCTGAGACGCGTTCACCACGCGACTTCCAGATCATCCGTGCCAGGGGAACGAGGAAGAGGATTGATACCATGCCGCTGGCCACGCTCAACACCTGCCAGGCAATCTGCGCGGCGTTCTGCACGGTGAAGGCCGTGAGGCCCCGGGCTATCTGTAATGCAATAAAGGCAGTGAGGGGTGCCGTGGGAAATGATCCCGGAATGTCGCCGCCACGAAGCACGACATCCAGGGTCCTGATAACGAGATACCCGTCACCGAGGAAGAACGTTCGTTGCCTGAGCTGCCAGGCAACAACAGCGAATCCGATGAGGGCTCCTGCGATCAGCACGCGGCGCAGAGGCGGGGAGAGTCGCCGGTACGCCGTGAGGCCCGTCTCCTGAAGGTCGAGCAGCCGGTACTGTACGGAAGCAAAAAGGAGAACCGGCAGAGCAGCCCCGAGAACGAGTGCAACAGGGAACGGAAGAAAACCGAGGAAGTGGGTCCCCCAATTCACGGCCGAAGGGAAGGCTCCGGAAAGAATAATAAATGCCGCCAGTGCAGCACCGGTTCCGGTGACGACCGTGATCGAACCCGATTCTCCGCTGTCGTTCCCAGATCTCAGAGCCCCTCCTCCGCGATCAGATAGCAGAGAAGCGCGTTGGCGATTGCCCCCAACTCCAGCTCCCGCGGATGGACATTGGCCAGGATGTCGTTGGCAGAGTGGTGGTAATCAAAGTAGCGGTGAAAATCGACGAGCAGCCCAAACCCGACCGCACCATGTTCCATCAGCGGGGACACATCGACGCCGCTGTGTCCGGCAATGAACGTGTCAGCACCGAGCAATGCGAAGAGAGGGCGCCATGCACGCACATGCTCCAACGTTGCGGAATCTCCCTGGACACTGTAGCCGCGGGGAGTGAAACCGCCACGATCTGCCTCGATAGCCGCTCGATGCCGTTCCGTGGACCGCGCCGCAGCCGCGGCATACGCCTTCCCTCCGCGCGACCCATTTTCCTCGTTCATGAACATGACGGCGCGGATGGTCCGCTTCGGACGAACTCCAAGCTCCTTCAGGAGGCGTAACGCTTCAATAGCCTGCACACATCCGGCGCCGTCATCATGGGCTCCCTCCCCCACGTCCCAGCTGTCGAGGTGGCCGCCAACGACGACGATCTCGTTCGGAAGTTCACTCCCCCGCAATTCCCCGAGGACATTGGCCGACGGTGCGTCGGGGAGTGTCCGGCACGCAAGCCGCATGCGAACGCGCGGAGACTTTCCCGATGTCATCATGCCGCTCAGCATGTTTGCATCGAGTGTGCTGACGGCCATGGCGGGAATGCGGGGCACATCGGTCTGGTAATTCACAGAGCCCGTATGGGGCACGTCGTCCAGTGCAAGTGTCACGGAACGGACGAGGACTGCCACGGCACCGAGTTGAGCAGCTTCGATGGCGCCTCCGGCACGCTGACCGACCGCGCCCCCGTATCCGGCAAACGTGTGGAACTCGGTTGGATCCATCGGCCGGTTGAAGAACACGATCCGGCCACGGACACGGTCACCCGCTTTGTGGAGCTCATCCATGGAGAGGACTTCCAGGAGCTCTCCGGACAACCCTGCTGGGGGCGTCGCCACGCTGCCGCCGAGGGCACACGCATGGAGCCGGCGCACCGCTTTTCCCCTCCCGTTCAGCACCACCGCTTCTTCGATTGATCCCCGGACCCAGCGGGGAACCATAAGCGACTCGACGCGGACGTTCTCGAACCCGAGACGCCGCATCATCTGCTGCGTAACCTCTACCGCCCTCGCCGCGCCGTCTGAGCCACTCAGCCGATGACCGGCCACTTCCGTAAGCTCTTTCAGCAGAGCATATGCGTGATTCTCCCGGAGCCCATTCGTCAGCAGCGCGCGGGCGACCGAGTCTGCCTGCCCACCCGCGTGCAGGGCGGCCACGCCGGAAGAGAGGCACAGAAGCAGTACAATCAGGGATCTACCCCGGAGAGGACGGATCGAGTACCGATGTGTTTCGCTCATGTCCCGTACCGCTCGCGAATGGTCGGGATGAGATATTCCTGAAATGCCCGTTCCTGGCCGTAGGCGGGATCGAACCCCCAGTCCTTCCGGGCGGCGCTGTCGTCGACGTCTTCCGGCCAGGAGTCAACGATAGCCTGCCGCTTGTCATCGGGGATGAACCGGATGTCAGCATTCTCAAATGCAGTTTGAGCAATGGCCCGGATTTCGCCGGCGGAGGGACTGAAACTGGCAATATTGTAGACTGTCTGGCTCAGAACATCCCGCGGGGCCGACTGGAGAGCAAGGAGCGCCGTTATGGCGTCAGGCATCGCCATGAACGGAATCCGAACATCGTCGCGCACAAAGCACGCATACTCTTTTCCCTGTGCGGCTGCATGGAGCATTTCCGGCGCGTAGTCACTTGTTCCACCGCTGGGAAGGGTAACCGCACTGATGAGCCCCGGGAAGCGAATAGCCCGGAAATCCACACCGGCCTTCTCGGAGTCAGCCGCAAGCTGACGATAGTGCTGCGTGTAGTACCGTCCGAGGTGCTCGCAGTACAATTTGTTGCACCCGTACATGGTGATCGGTTGGGTCCATTCGTGTTCCCGGACTTTCCCTGCCTTCGTTTTCACGGTGAGCGACGGCAGGCCGTAGACGGCAATGGAACTGGGAAAGAGGAACTGCACAGGAGCCCCCTGCCAGCGCGATTGCTCGATCGCCAGCTTGAGCAGGAGCATCGTACCTTCCACGTTTACGCGGTGGGCCGCCTCGGGCGTGAACTCCGCGCGCGTGGAGAGCAGCGCGGCGAGATGGAAAATCGTGCGGATCTGGAATTCGCTGGCAAGCCGCTCAAGCAGCCTGGTGTCGAGAATGTCGCCCACCAGGGCCGTGCTGCATATCTTCTGCAACGAATCGTCGATCGGGCGGACATCCATGGCGATGATGTGCTGGGCACCGTCCTGAGCCAGTCGCTCAATAAGGCCGTGCCCCATTTCGCCGTTTGCCCCGGTAATGAGAATGGCAGACGTACGTATCGTGTCAGGCATACGGAATGATGTGTGGGTTGTGGAAACGTGGAGAGAACGGGGGCGGACACCTCAACGGCGTCCGCCGCGGATCTGTTGATTGAGGCGGGACCTCGCGCCGCCGGGAGGAAGCATGGGCCGCTTGTCCTCCGGCAACGTCAAATACTGGATCCACTCTTTCAATTCGTTGACGGGGCGGGCCTTCCGGAGGAAGCCATCCATCCGGGGGTCCTTTACCGCATCGGTCGAATGCTGATCATCATGTGCAGACACAAAGAGAAAGGGCAGCTGCGCGTACTCCGGCATTGAGCGTACCGTCTTGTGGAATTTTATCCCGTCCATCACCGGCATATAAATGTCGGATATGATAAGGTCCACCGCCGACTCTTTCAGTTTCGCGAGGGCATCCAGACCGTTTTCGGCGAGGACGACCTGGAACCCTTCCGTCATCAGCACGCTCTTCAGAACGAGCCGATATTCCGGCTCGTCATCAACAACGAGGATAATCATTACCCTGACCCTTTCGTGGTGTGGTAGTGGCCCCCTGGGGCCTTGCGCGGTTTCCCGCGCTCCTTGCCGCACCCCCCGTGTTGGTGTCTTCCGGTTTCTTCAGGCCGGACATGTATCGACCAGCGTCTTCCTGGATGAACCGTTGTCTTTTCAATGTACAACTTGCCTTCGTTACCTGCAAATGCGGTACTCGCGCGGGATGCGGGGCGTAAGGACGCATGTCACCTCGTACGGAATGGATCCGATCCGCTCAGCAATGTCCCATGCCGTGATCTGTTCCGACCCGCTCGTCCCGATGAGCACGACCTCATCCCCCAGCCGGGTGTCGCTTTCGGGGCCAAGATCGACCATTATCTGGTCCATGCACACCGTCCCGACTACCGGATACCGCCGGCCACGGATCAACGCCTCTCCCTTTCCGGTGAGGAGGCGAGAGTAGCCGTCACCATACCCGAGAGGAACTGTTGCGATTGTGGTCCTTTTCCTGGTCAGATAGCGTCGTCCGTACGAGATGCTTGTCCCTGCGTCCACCGTTTTCAAGAAGGCAACGGTGGAATAGAGCGAGAGCACCGGGCGCACCGGGTACCGCTCCGGCATTCCCTTCCGCGGAGGATACCCATACAGCATGATCCCCGGTCGGACCATATCGAAATGGGCCGACGGGTGGCCGATAATAGCTCCGCTGTTGGCCATATGACGCAGCGGGACTTCGACGCCACCCCGGGTGAGAGTTTCCAGAAGATTCTGGAATTCGGCAATCTGATTTGCGGCAAACGTCAGGTTCGGATCTTCGGACGTGGCAAAATGACTGTACACCCCTTCGAGGCTGACCACCGACGAACGGGCAGCGCGTGTGATCAGAGTGGCAGCATCGCGCGCAGGAAGTCCGAGTCGACCCATTCCAGTGTCTACTTTTATGTGAACGGCGGCTTTTTTTCCCAGCCTGCGGGCAGCTGCTTCGACTTCCTCCAGCATGGGCTCAGTCACGACAGTAAGCGTGAGCTCGTCCCGGAGGGCCAGGTCGATGTTTTGCCCGCTTGCCGCTTCGAACACAAGAACCCGCTGGCCAAAGCCGTCGGCCCTCAGCTCAGATCCCTCGTGAACGCGCGCCACTCCGAAATCGCCGATCCCTTCCTCCGCCGCTTCGCGCGCGAGCGCGAGCATGCCGTGGCCGTACCCGTTCGCTTTTATGACGGCCATGATGCGGACCCGGGAACCCACATAAGACCGGACGGCACGCAGATTATCCCGGAACGCGCCTGTGTCAACGACCGCGGCGGGATACGCGCTGAGCGAAGAAGAATCTGTTTCCATAGTGCAATATCGGCAGGAATTACAAGAGATTCAAGAAATTGCAATTGAGCTACCGAGTGTGTAAGTTCAGCACCAGACATCCCGTCGGATCCTCTCACAGGTCCGATCACTGGAGTCATAATCCCCGGGAGACTCGTTCCATGTACCGCTTGTGTATCCTCGTCCTTCTGCTTGCGGGGAGTTGCATTCCCGCATCCGCTCAAAAGAAACCATTCGCTATTGCAGATCTCGGTCGCCTTCGATCGGTCGAAGACCCACAGGTCTCTCCTGACGGCTCTCTGATCGCATTCGTCGCCCGGGAGAACAATCTTGCGGCAGGAACAAGCAATGCCGACATCTACCTTGTCACCAGCGACGGTGGGACACTACGCAGAATGACCCGGGACCCGGGCCAGGACTCCCATCCCCGCTGGTCCCCTGACGGAAAGACTCTCCTGTTTGTCTCAACCCGGAAGGACGGGTCACAGGCCTGGCTCCTGCCCGTTGAAGGAGGGGAGCCACGACAGCTTACAGATTTTGCCCCCGGGGTGTCCGACCCCGTCTGGTCACCCTCCGGAACGATGATTGCCTTTGCTTCAGATGTCTACCCGGAGTGTGGCGCTGACGGCGATTGCACAAAACGCATTTCGAAGAGCATGAAACAGGGCCCCCTCCAGACACATATGACGGACCGTCTCCTGTACAGGCACTGGACAACCTGGAAGGACGGAACACGCACACACGTGCTTACCTACGATCTGACGACACACGAGTACCGTGACCTCTCCCCCGGCGATTATGACGCACCGTCGTTCTCGCTGGGTGGCGTGGGCTTTGCATTTTCCCCCGACGGAAAGGAAGTGTGCTACGTTTCAAACCACGACCTGCAGGAAGCCGAAACAACCAACAAAGATCTCTGGCTTGTCCCATCATCCGGCGGGGTGGCGGAAAACATTACCGTGCGGAACCTGGCCTATGACGGCGAACCGGCATACTCGCCGGACGGACGGTTTCTCGCGTTTCGCACGCAGACGGTCCCGGGATACGAAGCAGACCGGTTCCGCATCGCACTCTTCGACAGGGCGAGCAGGCAGATCACCATGCTCACCGAGAAGTTCGATTACTGGGTCAACAGCATCCAGTGGGCTCCCGACAGCCGGGCACTGTTCTTCACCGCGGATGTCCAGGGACATGTTCCCCTCTATCGGATTGAGATCGGCTCGCGGACGATCACCCGGGTCATCGATCTCAAGACTATCGATGATTTCTCCGTCAGTCCGAAGAAGACGATGATTGCATTCGTCCGTCGCTCGGTCGGCGAGCCCGCTGAGGTGTGGAGGTCGGATGGGAACGGAGAGAACCCGAAGGCGCTGACGGCGCTGAACCAGGATGTCGCGCGTGATGTGGACATCCGTCCCGCCGAAGAACTCTGGATCCCCTCTCCCACCGGGAGAACGATCCATACGTTTGTCGTCAAGCCACACGACTTCGACCCGGCAAAGGAGTATCCGTTGATTCTCAACATCCACGGCGGTCCGCAGTCACAGTGGGCGGATGCGTTTCGGGGTGACTGGCAGGTATACCCCGGAGCCGGCTACGTGGTCGCCTTCCCCAACCCTCACGGATCCACAGGATATGGCCAGGAGTTCACGGCGGGGATCAGCCACGATTGGGGAGGAAAGGTATATGACGACATCATGGCAGTCACGGATTCGCTCTCCCGCCTCCCCTACGTGGATGCGTCCCGCATGGGTGCAATGGGATGGTCGTATGGCGGATACATGATGATGTGGCTCGAGGGGCACACCGACAGGTTCAAAGCGCTTGCGTCAATGATGGGGGTCTACAACCTGAAGGCAATGCACGGTTCCACAGAAGAGCTCTGGTTCCCCGAATACGATCTGGGAGGCCTGCCCTGGGAATCCGAACTGTACGCCCGCTGGTCCCCCAATCTCTTCGTCGAGAACTTTGCGACGCCCTGTCTCGTTCTGACCGGCGAGCGTGATTTCCGGGTCCCCTATACGCAGAGTCTCGAATTCTTCACTGACCTTCAGCGGATGCGTATCCCCTCCCGGCTGATAGTCTTTAAGAACGATGGTCACTGGCCGAACAGTGTACAATCCATGCCGTTCTATTATAACGCCCATCTCGATTGGTTCCACACATACCTGGGTGGCGAACCGGCGCCGTACGACATGACAAGGATGCTGCGTAATCAGGCCTTTGAGCCGGGACGGTAATGGAGGCAGACGGGACAACAGGCGTCCATCCCACGCTCCCCCGCGCGTGGGTTGTCGCGGCCGATATGGGGTACGGCCACCAGCGCGCGGTGTACCCCCTCCGGCATCTTGCGGAAGGCGGGATCCTCTCGGTTGGAAGAGACGATGCTGCCACGCGGGCGGAGCGCCGGCTCTGGTCCCGCATGCTTGCCGCCTACGAGGGCCTTTCGCGAGCCCGGAGTATCCCGGTCATTGGCAAACCGCTGTTCAACATCCTCAACGGTCTCCTGCATATCCCATCGTTCTATCCGATCCGGAACCTCTCGCGGTCGACGTTTCAGGTGGACTTGCTGGCGTCGTTCATTCAGAAAGGGCTCTGTCAGGGATTGCTGGAGACGATTGCTGCACGCCACATTCCCGTGGTGACATCGTTTTTTGCCCCCGCGATTGCAGTCGACCGGCACGCGACGCACCGGATATTCTGCATTATCTGTGACGCCGATCTGAACCGTGTCTGGGTTGCAAAGGAGCCGTGGGAGAGCCGGGTGACGTATTTCGCCCCGTGCGGGAAGGCCGCGCAGCGGTTGCGTGCCTATGGAGTGCCGGAAGAGCGCATATTCCTGACAGGATTTCCGTTGCCGACCGAACTGCTCGGCGGCCAGAACCTCACCATCCTGAAGGCCGACCTCGGCGGGCGGCTCGTCCGCCTCGATCCGAAACATCGGTTCTGGCCCCTCCACGGCCGCAACGTCGAGCATTTCTTGGGTTCCGAGAACTGCGCCGCTCCGGCACCCCAGCCGCTGACCATTACCTTCTCGGTTGGTGGTGCGGGGGCACAGGCGGACATTGGCGCAAAGATCGCGCAGAGCCTCCAACAACGCATTCTGAACGGAGAGGTCCGTCTCAACCTCGTCGCCGGAACGAAAACGTCTGTCCGGTCGTACTTTCGCGATATCAAGAGCCGCGTGGCTCCGGGCTCACCGAACCTCACCGTCGTCTCCGCCGACACCCTTGCAGAATATTTTGCGGGCTTCAACGCCCTGCTCCGGACAACCGACATTCTCTGGACAAAGCCCAGCGAGCTCTCCTTTTACACCGCGCTCGGTCTCCCGATTATCATGACCCCCGCCATCGGGTCCCAGGAGAAATTCAACCGGTACTGGCTGCAGGAGATTCAGGCCGGCATCAGGCAGGAGAATCCCGAGTATGCCGACCAGTGGCTGTTCGACAAGCTGGCAGACGGGCTGTTCGCCGGACTTGCGTGGGCGGGCTTCCTGCGCGCACGAAAGCTCGGCACGTATAAAATCCTGGAGGTCCTGCGGGAAGGAAGACTGACGCGCGACCCGTCGCCAGTCATGCGATAGGAGAACCATTGGGCACGCAGGACAGTATGCTGACGTCTGTGTGCGCCCGGTCACAGCATTTTCGGCGTTACAACCCCGCCCCGGACATGTGCTGTAGCTCACACATGGTCACTTCCCGACGCAAGCGTCTTGTGTTTCGGGAGGGCGAGTCGTATCTTTCGACCACACAGTAGTGAACTCTCTGCGGCTTTCCGCTGTTATAAGGGAAAACCCTATGCGTCAGATCTCAGCACCGGGTCTCATTCAGGTTGGTTCGCCCCGTGCCCTAACCGCACCCGTCATGAAGGTCTACACCGTGACGGTCGTCGACGATGGCGGCACCGGCCCTGCACTCCTCAGCCACCGGCAATATCTGAGGACCCGGACATATGACCGGCACGCCCGTCTTCAACTGAGCCGTGCACCGTCCACCGTCGATGTTCGATTCTGACATTCAGGGGTAAGACTATGGAACACATTTTCTCCATGCAACCGTACGAAGCCACGACAGAACGGATTACGATCACGGTCCGGCCGATTTATCTCGACGGTCAGTCGGATGCCATCGGCAGGAAATTCGTGTTCGCATACTTCGTCCGCATCGAAAACAACGGACGGGAGCCCGTCCAGCTCCTGCGCCGCCACTGGTTCATCCGCAATGCGACCGATGCCCTCCGCGAAGTCGAAGGAGAAGGTGTGGTCGGTCAACAGCCGGTAATTCTGCCCGGCCGTGCGCACGAGTACAACAGCTATTGTGTCCTGGACACGTTCGAGGGGACAATGGAGGGAACGTATCTCATGCGGCGCCCGAATGGCGAGGTGTTTTATGTCGTGGTTCCACGGTTCACCCTGCGTGCTGCCGCAAACTGAAACCCCATCCACCTGACGTCCGGAGACTTCCATGCCTGTCCGCCCAAGCGAAAAAGAAGAAGAATACTTTGCCCGTGTGGAATTTGAACGGCGGAAACGCCTTGAAGAGGAGAAGCAACGGCTTCTTCAGGAAGCGGAACGACAGCGGCTGCGTGAGCTGCACTTCATGCACTGCCCGAAGTGTGGCATGGACCTGCTTGCCATCGACTACAAGGGAATCACTCTGGACAAATGTTCGTCGTGTGGGGGGCTCTGGTTCGATGCACAGGAGTTCGAGACCATTCTTGCGGCAGAACAGTCCACTCTCAACAAAGTATTCAGCATCTTTTCCCGCTGACCATCTATGCGCACTCAACCGACACGCCGGATGCTCCGATCCAAGATCCACCGTGCTACCGTCACGGAAGCGAATCTCCACTACGAAGGCAGCCTGACGGTCCCCGGCGATCTCCTCCGCAGCGCGGTGATCAGCGAGTATGAAGCTGTTCACGTGTGGAACGTCACACGGGGAACCAGGTTTGAAACGTATGCGATCCTCGGGGAAGAAGGGAGCGGAGAGATTTGTGTAAACGGTGCGGCCGCGCATCGTGCAGGCCCGGGGGACCTGATCATCATCGCGGCGTTCGCGGAGGTTCCGGAATCCCTCGTGGATTCCTTCCGGCCCACAGTTGTCTTCGTGGATAGCCAGAACCGCGTTATGGAGATCGCTCCTGAGAGCCCCGGCACCCGCAGGCACGTCCAGGGCTGCTAACCCGGTGCCTAAAACCGGATGCCGATGGAAACCCTGTGGATATCAGGAAGCAGCGTGTACAGGGCATATCCGTAATCCACGCTCACCTTCCAGTCTCCCAGGGGAACTGCAACGCCGGCCCCGAACGTCGCTGTTTCATCATCATAGCCGAACCGGTACCCTCCCCGCACTGCGAAGTGATCCAGAAACGTCAATTCGCCGCCGACATCGACGCGTTCATCATTGTCGTTGGGATGCGTGGCGTCCGCAGCAAGGAAGAGGGAGAACGTTTCGGTCCTGACCACCGTCATGGCAAGACCTACCGAGAAGCGCAGAGGCAGAGGATACGCCTCGGCATCCAGTTTCGCCGGGGTCAACCGATTGTATCCAAGTGACGGATCAGCGTCGTATTTCACGGAGAGCTCCTGCCCGTCATACTCCATGTCGCTCCCGAAATTCGCCATGCTCATGGCGATTGTCAGATCTCCGAAACCCACACGGTACTGTGTCCCCACGTCGAAGGCAATACCGCTTGCCGTCTGGCTCCAGATTCTCTGCTGGGCGTATTTTGCCGTGATACCGACAGCGAAGTCCTCCGTCAGGTGGCGCGCGAAGGAAACCCCGATCATGAGGTCACGCGCGTCAAAGAACTGACCTGTCCCTTCCGGCTGGAGTTCTGTCGTGACTTCCATCTTATCCACCGAGAGGACGGTCATGGCGGCACCGAAGGTCCCGATACCCTCCTGGGAGAACACCACCCCCGCATGTGCCAGCGAGATTCCGGCCCACCACGAGGTATAGGAAAAATGGGCATCGGCACCCGGCACCTGGACGATCCCCGCGGGGTTCCAGAAGAGCGCAGATGCATCAGCAACCCCGGCCACAACCGCACCCCCCAGGGCGCTGTTCCTGGCACCTACGGGAATCTCCAAAAACTGCGCCCCACTGGTCCCAAGGTTTGGATTCTGGGCTGCGGCAGGATGCACCGCGCCGATCACGATGAGTGAAGACATCACGAGGTATTTCATGGCATCACGCTCCAGAATTTTCGTGCGGGCATCACTTGATCACCGCAAACCGCCCGAGGTGTTCCGCTGTGGCGGTCTTCACGAGATACACATACATCCCCGGGGCGATTTCCCGGTTGCCGGCACTCCGCATGTTCCATGTATACGTGCCGTCGGTGCCGTCGTGTTCGAGACGGGCGACCTGGTCACCGTCCACCGTAAAAACATAGATCGTGCACCGTGACGGGAGATGATTGAATTTCAACTGCCGGATCGGTTCCCGGCGTGTCCCCCTCGTTCCGAATTCCTCTTCGTACAACGACGAGACGAGATAGGGATTCGGAACCACCTTGATCGCGTTCAGCTCGTTCGCTTCGCGGACGGGATCTACCACCGCCGCCACGGTTGAAAAGCTGAAGCGATCGCGATACGCTACTCTGCTCGACTGGGCCGCATCTTCAAGTTCAATGGACACAATGATCCCGTTCGCGGTCGTATACCATGTTCCGTACGTGAACGGCTGGAGCGAGAGCACCTGGCCTCCCCCTGACGTTATCCGGATCCCCGGCAGCACCCAGAGCGAATCTCCCTCCTCAGGACGGTCATCAGCCACGGACGACGTGTCGGTGAGCGTCAGTCGCAGCCCGGCAAAGAGGATCGATACCCCCGACGCATACGTGCCCGACCCGACCACCGTTCCTGTCTGCATGTCCCGGATCCGATATTGCGTGGGAGAAAGGAAGGTGAGTGCAAATGTGTGAGCAGTGGTGGGCCCGGACGAATCCACCTCGACGGTGATCACAGGGCGGGGGTTCCCCTGCCGGAGGTCAACAGTGGGAGCAAACAGGACTTCGTGAGTCGTGCTCGCAAGTTGGGAGAAGTCGCCGGGAAGGATGGAGAACCGGACGCGGGCACTCCCGGTGCCCGTCTGCACCGCCGGGGTTGCCGCCACGGGAGCACGCCCAACGGCAGACGTCCGGGGAACGGCAATTCCGAGGTTCTCCGCACTCACGCTACTCCCCCGCGGCGATTCCAGGCTGGGAGTTGATGAATCCCCACGGTCGAAGGCAGTGACCGTATACCAGTATTCAAAACCATTGACAACCGTCGAATCGAGGTAGCTGTACTGGAGTCCGGCGTCTTCCCCAATGCCGTTGATCTTGTCGAACTGCTCGAGCGGGACCGGATCTGCACCGGCGAGGGGGAACTGATTGCGGTCAATCTGGTCCCACCGCAACCCGCGGTCAAAACTTTTGTACAGGCGGTATCCTTCAAAGTCGAGCTGACCCGACCCGAAGTCTCGCGACAGCTCCGACCGGTTGTCCCAGCTGATGCGGACGCTTTTGTCACCGGGAGTGACGGTGACACGCGGTGTCACCGGCGGCCGTGCACTGATAAAATTCGCGGCATGAAGCGCGCGTGCCTTCTGCGTGTTCGCAGAGATCTCCTGGAGCGTGTTGCCCGCAACAAATGCGGTCACAAATGTTAGCGTGTCCCCCGGGTTGATCGTGTACGGGCCGGATGCGATGTTTGACACAAGGTCCAAGCCTGAGACCGGAATCGTCGAGAAATCATCAAAATGCAGACTCGTGGGATTTGCGCCGAGATGGAAGTACCTCGGCCCGAGGGCGGACGCCTGCAATGACGCAGCGCTCGATAGAACGCCGAAGTGGACACTGTCCGTTTCGAGTGGGGCATCATCGTCGTAGAGATTGTAGTGCAGATCGGTAATCCCCTTGCTGGAGCCACCTTCGGTCGGTGTACTGATCATCGCCAGGCCGAAATACCCGGTGTTCGCACCCGGCCATTCTGTGCTGACGCCATCATCATAAAAGTACACCAACTGGAGGTCCTTGTCGAAGCCGATACGGTCATCTGCGTATTCCTGCACCCCGCCCGAGACATCGCCAACATCGATGTCGACATACATGCCGAACCACAGACTGTCGTATGTCACCGTCGACCGGTTGATCACTTTGTACGTGTAGAAGATCATGTCACGCATCTGTTTCGAACCGAACGCGTACCCGATCTGGTGCACCTCGATGTTCAGAACCTGCTTTCGGTTCGTTGAATCGTTGTAGACGGCGTAGCTGTCCTGGTCGGACACGATCGCCGGCTGGCCGGCTGCATCTCTCACGATCCACCCCGTCGGGGGCCACGTCGTGGTGTTATCGCTGAACGCAATTTTTGCCGAGTCGGGGTTCTTGTACCCTGCCGCCGCTTCCCATTCTTCGCTGGTCCGAAAGCGCCCGGCAATCACATTGCCTAGCCGGGCCACAATCGGGTTGGCGCGGTAGATGTACTCGTGACCGCTCCGGATCGGCCATTCGCCCGAGACGCCCTGGGCAATGGTCGCCGGATAGAGTTTCCCCCTGTTTTCGAAGAACATGGCAATGTTGCTCTTGTCGTGCGTGCCGCCAGCTCGGTCTTTCTGGGCTTCAGATTTCTGGAGCGCACGGCCCCGCATACGTTGCTCTTCGTCCTTCTTCGTTTGGGCGATCGACGCTCCCCCCAGAACCAGGACGAGGGCAATGACCAGCAGCGATCCACGGTGTCTCATAGGTGCAGTCCTTAGGGTGGATGTCAGAATCGCAAACGGAAACCCAGCCGGATGCGGCGGGGCGGACCAAAATTGCTCGGGTCCCTCACGTATTCCACGGAATTGTTCCCCAACGTTGTGAAATCGGGCTCACCGGTATCCGTATAGACCGCCACAACGTTACGGTGGTCGGTAAGGTTCAACACTTCCGCAACAAAGGCCAGTGTGATCGAACCGAGCTTCCACTCACGAAGGGCAAGAAGGTCCAGGGAATACGTGGCTGGCAACCGGGCCGAGTTGCGTTCAATAAACCCGACGTCGCGTCCACCGGGTGTGTAGGGGTATCCCGACGCCGCCCGGAATGTGAAATTCCAATCGCTATTTTCGAGAGGCCTGATGCCAAAAAGCTTCGGCCCTTCGCTTTCGCCCAGCGAGAAACTCACGTTCACGTTCAGCACATGCGTCTTGTCAAAATCCAGTGGATACAGCAATGTCGACTCCGTCGTACCAGGGTAGTTCTCCGTCTCTGATGAGGCGCTTCCGTTCGCGACGGAATACGTGTACGTCAGCGATCCGGCAACGTGACGGGTCCGGCGCAGATTCATGCTGATCTCGAACCCTTTGATGTTCGCATAGGCCTCATTGACGTACAATGTGTAGCCGATGTAGCGTCCCTCCAGATAGGGGAGATAGTATCGTGTCCCCACAAGGCCGAGAACGTCTTTGTAATAGGTCGTGAAGGTGCCGACCAGACCCTCGCTGAACTGATGGGTCAACCCCACTTCATAGGCCGTCGTCCTCTGCGCATCAAGATTCGGCTGGCCGAACAACGGTTCCCGGACGTTCAGGTCATACTGCGTGTTCTCATAGAAGTACCGGTAATCCGGATTCTGAAAGAACCGGCCGTACGAGAAATGCAGGGACGTGCGGTCACTGATCGGGTGTGCCACGCCCAGACGCGGACTCACCTGCGTTTTAGGTTTCGACTCCTGCTCCGATGTCAAAACCAGCGGATCATTTCTGAAAGGTGCAAGCTGGTTGGCATAGTCAAACCGCAGGCCGAGATTGACGACCAGGGCTGCGAGTTCTATCTTGTCCTGCACATACGCCGCACCTTCCAGCGGCTCCTTGCGATAGGCAGTAACATATGGGAAGTTGCGCTTCGGGTCGTAGACGTTGAAATAGTCCAGGGTGTGTTTCTTTACTTCCACTCCAAACTTCAATTCATTCCATTTGTCGCTTTGCCAGACCACGTCGCCCTTGGCGTTGAGCGTCACGGTCCGGTTGTCCGTCACTTCCACCGGATCGGCTTTCCTGTAGAACTCGAATCCATTACCGATTGGAAGGTATTCGCGGTCCCCTGTCGGCAGATAATCGGCGGTGTCTTTATCGATCCCATTGTAGTATGACTGGCCGAAGACGGAGAGGCGGACGTCGTAGAAGAGCGACGGGGAGACATTGTGGGTGACCGCAAGTGTGGCGTGCCTGCTCTGCTCGCGGATGCGGAGGTACTGGTCGCCTCTGTACTTCCACTGGTGGTTATAGGACTGTCGTTGGCCTGCTGTGTACCGGCCGCTCAGCACTGCTTTCACCTCGGGGAGAAAACGGTACGAGAGTTTGGCAAATGTTGAAAGGGATTTGTTGTAGCCATACGGCAACCATGATCCGCGCGCATCGCGCTCGCCGCTCAGGAAGAATGCCATGTCCTCCGAGAAGAGCGGCCCGCCCAGGGCACCGCTGACGCGGTTTTCCCTGATATCCTGATACTGCGCGATCCCGAATTCGCTTGTGAGCGCCTCAAGCGAGCCCGCGTACTCGCGCGCCCCT
Organism: uncultured Bacteroidota bacterium; assembly: GCA_963714855.1. Taxonomy (GTDB): domain Bacteria; phylum Bacteroidota; class Ignavibacteria; order UBA10030; family UBA6906; genus JAGDMK01. The sequence continues at coordinate 199,438 of CAVQPT010000005.1, forward strand.
TCTTTCGTCACGATATTCACCACACCGCTGAGCGCATTGCCATATTCGGCATTGAACGTACCGCTCAGCAGGTTCAACTCTGCAATGGCGTCATTGTTGATGGATGTCCCGAGCCCGCCCAGAACAGGGTCTTTTACGTACATCCCGTCAATCAGATAGGCAATCTCTCCGCTCCGTCCCCCGCGGATGTGCACCGATGTCCCCTCGCCAACGACGCCGGCCTGGAGCTGCAGCACTTCGACAAAATTCCTCACCGGCAGCATCTTGATCTGATCGCCGGTCACCGACGACATTGTCGCGGTGAGATCCTTCTGGACCAACGGCCGTTCCGCCGTCACAACAACATCCTCCAGTTCGACGGATGAGAGAGCGAGCGGGGCATTGAGGATGGTCGTTTGGTCCACGGTGACCCGGACATTATTGACGATCATTGGCGCATACCCCAGAAGGGTGATCCGGACCTGATAGACTCCCGGGGGACAGTTTATGATCGCGTAGGATCCGTCGACCGAGGTTGAGGCACCGAGCTGTCGGTCGACGAGAACAACGTTTGCGCTGGGGAGGCCCTCTCCGCGTTCGCGGTCGACGACGCGCCCCGCAATCTTTCCTGTAGTCCCGGCCAGTACCGGGGCGGTGATCAGAGCGAGAACGAGCGGCAGTGCGAGCAACGATCTCATGGATCAACCTCCTAAGAGAAGAACCGCTTAGACATCAGGCACAAAATGGCCGGTCCGCCGGAGCACACGGTCGACGTCCCGTTGCATGCGCAGCGCGCGCGAACGGTTGTGCAGGGCGACCTCTGTGACAAGGGCGTTGATCACGACGGAAATCGCGGAGATAGAATTCGTAAACAACATGTTGGTACTGCGAATCGGCAGCACATGCGTGCAGGCGAAACTGATCGGAGATGTCTCCCGGTCGGTGATCCCGATGACCGGCACGGAGCGGTCTGCAGCAATGCGCACAGCGTCGACAGTCTCCCGCGAATACGGTGGAAAGGAGAAGGCGATCACAACGTCGTGTGAATTCAGGAACGGCAGCTGTTCGAAGAATGTTTCGTGGTCGTGTTCGAAGGGAACGGCACGAACAGCGACCTGGTTCAGGGAGTACGCCATCACGCGGGCCATCAACGCAGAGATTCCGAGGCCCAGCGTATACACTGTCGAAGCACGGACAAGGCGACGCCCGATATCGGCAAATACCGCTTCGTCGAGATTGTCGATAGTCTGGGCGATGTTCTGGATGTCCTGTTCCGCCACGCTCCGCAGTGTTGCGCGTGCTCCCCGTCGCGGAGGAATGGGAAAGACTCCGCTCTCCTGAAGGGCTGTCTGCGCCCCCTCTCGCAGAGCTGCCCGGAGTTTCAAAAATCCAGAATACCCAAGGCTCTGAGCGAGTCGCACCACAGTGGCCTTGCTTGCACCCGAACGGCGTTCGATTTCCACCACCGACAGGAACGGTATCTCCTGGGCATGCTGGAGGAAGAAATCTGCAACCTTTCGCTGGTTACCCGGAAGCCCGGGATAGCGGTTGCGAATGACACGCTTCAACTCCGCTATTCCCGGGTTTCCTGATCGTGGAGCCGACATGATGCTCCATCCAAAGAGTCATTTCACAAGGGCCATCTGACGCGTGGCTGTGAAGGAGCCGGCAGTCATGCGCACAAAGTAGACACCACCGGAGAGCGCACTGGCACTGAACTCCCGCATATGCACACCGGCCGGCATCACCTCGTCGGCCAGCGTCGCGACGCTGCGCCCGAGTGCGTCGAACACGGTCAGGCGGACGACCGAAGCTGTCGGCACGGCAAACTCAATCCGCGTTGAGGGGTTGAAGGGGTTCGGATAGTTCTGGCGCAACGCAAAGGAGCCGGGGATCTCCGTTCCCTGTTCGCTCACCGCTGTCGGGGTGTAACGGAGAATCTGCATAGCATCGACACCGAGTTTGTCGGAATTTGTCCCGCTCGGGCCTCCATCGTAGATCAGATACCGGAATGCGATATGCCGGGTCGCCGCCTGGGGCAGCTTGAAAGCAAACCGGGTCCAGACACTTTTCGGGGCCTGGACATACCCGAGAACCTGCGTGAAGCTTGCAGTGTCCTGATCCGTCGTTGACACGCGGATTTCGAGGGAATCGGGATAGTCGCCGCTGTCGGAAAGCCGTGATGCAAGATAGAATACAAGGCTATCCACCGCGCCTTCTACCGGGGGCGTACCGGTGTTGGGTGATACCAGGTAATCGTCAATATAGAATCCATTCGCAGATCCGTAGTAATCCGCAGCAAACCCTGTGCCTTCGTAGGGTGCAACGGGAGCGGCGCTGGTCCCGATGTTGCTGCTGTAGTACCACGCGTTGTCCGGCGTTGGTTCGCCGTCACGGTTGATGATCAGCCATCCGGCTGGTGGAAACGGGGTCTCGACATTGAACCCTTCCTCGAAGATGACTTCGGTCCCCCGCACCGAGTTCAGTGCGGGAGGCGATACCAGCCGTATTTCATTTCCTTTTCCCCCTTTGTCGGTTGCATCGGCGATTCCCGTGATTCCCACGAAAACGGCCAGCAGGACGACAATGCGTATGGCGTTGCGCATGAGACCTCCTTTGGTGGTGTAGGTGAAGAACTGTCTCGATGACATCAGTGATAGCCGAAGAAGAACGGTGGTATCAGAAGGAGCAGGGCAAGGATGAAAAAAAACGTTTGCGCCGGAAGCATCCACCGGAACCATCTGTCCCACGGGATCCCTGCAAGACCCAGAACACCCATGGTCACACCCGACGTCGGCAGAATCGGGTTGATCCATCCCTCGCCGAACTGGAACGCCAGGACCGCTGTCTGGCGCGAGATCCCGACAACATCGGCCAGCGGAGCCATCACCGGCATGGTCAGGGCCGCCTGGCCCGATCCGGAATGCACGAAGAAATTGATGACGCCTTGCGTTACGAACATGGCCTGTGCGGCAACGATCGGGTGCATCCCGGTGATCGCCCCGGCAAGGCCGTGCAGCATCACATCGAGAATCTTCCCCTCCGTTGCAACAACGAGTATCGCGCGAGCGCAGCCGATGATCAGCGCCACCCCGACCATGTCTCGTGCCCCCTCTTTGAATGCATCGGCAATCGCAGAGAGCGATAGGCGCCCCACCGCCCCGCTCACGATCCCGAGTCCGAGGAAGAGTGCCGCGATCTCATTGATGTACCATCCGAATTTGAGAATGCCGTACACGAGAAATCCGATTGCAGCAACGAACGTCCACAGAACCGCCTTCTGCGGGAGCGTGAGAGCATTCGCGCTCTCACCATCCAGGTGCAGTGCGTGCTTGCGCTCCCGGTCGAGCGCATAGACCGGACTGCGCTGCGGGTTTGCCTTGACCCGCGCGGCATGCCACATCACAAAGGTCGTCATGCACACGGTGCTGATCACCCAGATCACCAGCCGGTATTCAATGCCAGAATACAGAGGGAGCTCCGCGATGCTCTGCGCAATGCCCACAGTAAAAGGATTCAGCACGGAACCTGCAAACCCCGCTGCCGCACCCAGAAAGGGGATGGCCGTGCCTACAAGCGAATCATACCCGAGCGACAGCGCAAGGGGGATAAAAATCAACACAAAGGGCATCGTCTCTTCTGACATGCCGAACACCCCTCCCGCCACAGAGAACATGGTCATCGTTACCGGAATAAACAACTTCTGCAGATGCGGCCGCCGGGCAAAGGTCAAGGCCAGTCTCTGTACGGACGCAGTGATTGCTCCCGTTTTCTGGATGACCATAAACGTCCCGCCAATGACAAACAAAAAAGCGATGATGTGCCCGGCTTCGATGAAACCCTTCACGGGGGCGGCGAGTACGGCACCAACACCCTGGGGGTTACTCTCTCCCCCTGTGAACGATCCGGGCAAGACGAGCGTCCTTCCCTCCTTGACCTCCCGCCGGTATTCTCCGCCTGGCAGGACCCATGTCGCGACCGCCACCAGAGCCACAACCGTGTAGATCATGACGAGCGTATTGATCTGAATGCGCACGGTCAATCTCCCTCGCCGCGAAGGACGGGCAGGTGCCGTCGCATGTCAAACCGGTCGCCGGCAAGCAGCAGATGCACCCGCATGTTCGCCCCCCCCAGGTTCCCCCGTGGATCGATGTGCACTGACGATGGAGCGGAAGCGTCAATCACAAGCACACTCCCTTCGCCGACGACGTTGAAGGTGCTGTCCGGGTCCACCACAATCGCCGTGGCCTCGTCGATGCCTACGCCCAGCAGAGAAGGATGCTCGAGCACGACGCTGAAAAGGCGGTTGTGCCTCCTTCGCCGGAGAAAATGCTGGTCAACGATTACCGTTCCCAGGAACCCGAACCCTTCCTGTATTTCAATATTCCCCTTCTTCACCGCCGTGAACGGACTCGTGCTGTCGGGATTGAGAAGCTCGTTGCCGGTAATCATCAGTTTGCTCATTACGGCAGCACCGGCACTTGTACCGCCGATGACGATGCCCTGCCGGTAGAGGTCGAGCAGCCGGCGGTGTACAGGTGTGCCGAGCAGAACGGCTGTAAGCCTGGATTGGTCTCCCCCAGAGAAGAAGACTCCGGTAACACCTTCCAGCGTGGCCACGCCGGAAGGCGTCAGGGCCTGGTCGCGCGTCAGCAAAACCATTCTGGCATTCCGAACGCCGAGGGACCTCAGCTGCCCGACCTGATCGTTTCCGGTGGTTTCCGGAATGCTGCTCGCCATCGGCATCACGGCAATCACCGCACGCTCTTCGCCGCCCGCAAGCCGGATGAACTCTCGCATCACCGCTTCGTCGCGCTGTCCACCCCCGATGATGAAGAGGTGCCCTCCTTCCCCGGCTTCGGCCCGTGGTAGGAAGGCCAGAAGCAGGAGGTGGAGCCAGAGACCCACTTGCGTATGACGATTGTACCCCTGTCTGCGAGGAGCCCTAGGAACCATGGCCGCTCCCGAGAAAAAGTGCATCTGCAATACGCGATGTGGACTGCAGGTCTTCGAGCAGGATGAACTCGTCATTTCCGTGAGGGTTCTGCGCGCCAATACCGAGATTGGCAGTGGGTATGCCCGCTGCATTGAGCATGTTCGCATCGCTTCCCCCCAGGTACTCGATCCCTTGGGGTTGGAGCCCTGCAGCGCGGAGGGCGGTTTCGGTGCGGCGCACAACCTGATCCGTCGCCTTCAGTTCGAACGGAGCGAAATCCACCTCAGTCCGCATTTCTACTCTGGCCCCGGCTTCCGCCGCAGCGCTCTGGAAATGCTCCTCAAGAAGCCGGAGATGGTCATGAATCTCCTGTGGCAGAAAGGACCGCACTTCCCCCTCGAGGGAACAGCGATCCGGGATGATATTCGTCGCAGTCCCGCCGTGGATTGTGCCGACATTCGACGTCATCTGCGGTGCGAGCCGACCCATCGGGATGCGGCTCAGGGCCAGCGCGGCCGCGCGAATAGCATGCACGCCCTGTTCTGGAGCAACGGCGGCATGCGAGGACCGCCCATGGAATGTCGTCCAGTAGAGCGAACATCCCACCGCAGCGGTAATGTACACGCCAGGCCGGCGTGAACAGTCGAAGACAAACCCCATCTCGATGTTATAGGAACTCAGGTCCAGATGCTTGGCCCCCAGCATCCCCAGCTCCTCTCCCACCGTGAACACGACGACAACATTCGCCGCAGCGGGGTTCCCCGCATGCCGGCGCAATGCATCGAGAAGAACAGACGTGCCGGCACGATTGTCGACCCCGAGGATGGTGGATCCATCGCTGGTAATTCGGTCGCCCGTCGCCTGCGGTCGCACTCCAGCGGTCGATCGGGGCGTATCCATGTGTGCAAACAGCGCAATCGCCGGGCGGGATGCATCAAACCGGTGGGGACGACAGATCAGGTTGCCAACGGTCCCGTTGATCGCGCGTGCTGTCCTGTCCTCCAGGATATCAAGCGGAAGCCCGGACAGTGTCTCCCGCACAAAAGCCCCCATCGGCGCCTCATGAAGCGAAGGGGCATCTACTGCAACTGCGGCAAGGAAAAGGTCCACTAGCGCCTGCGGGGGCATGGAAAAGGGGTTCCATTTGGAAGTGAAGGTGAGAATTTCTTTTCAAACGGAATATACAGCCGCGCCCCGCCAATGTCAAGGACAAATCATGGCGGGCAACGGCCGAATCTGGTCCGTTACGGGGTGCCGAATGTCACCAGCAGTTCCACGATCTCCGGTCTGTTGCCCAACCGCATCGGCGGACCCCACGTCCCGACGCCACTCGACACGTAATACTGAGTCAGCCCCTTACGGAGATATCCCCAGCTCTGTTCGTAGACGGCCCGTGTGATGAAGTTGAAGGGCCACAACTGCCCGTGGTGGGTATGGCCTGACACCTGGAGATCGACACCCAGCATCTCGGCCTCGGCAAGATGAAACGGCTGATGGTCCATCACGATCACCGGTCGATCACGGGGCACGCCCTCCAGGAGCCGGGCGAGGGGCTTCCGCACGCCGCCGGCAAACTGCGCAATGCTCCGGTCCTCGCGGCCGACAAGAGTGATGCCGCCATCCAGCGTGACCGTCGTATCGCTGAGCATCCGGACGCCGTGGTCTTCCAGGTACGCAACAGCCTCTGCGGCACCGCCGATGTATTCATGATTCCCCGTGATGCCGTACACGCCCAACCGGGCACGGATCGAGCGAAACGCCTCACCGGTATTCTCCGCAAGCACCGGCCCGAGGTCTTCATCCACGAGATCGCCCGGGAACAATACAAGGTCCGGTTTGAGCCCTGCGATGGTGCTCACGATGGCTTCGAGCCGCTTCCGGCCGATGACGGTCCCGATGTGAATGTCCGATGCCATTACGATTCGCATTGACTGCTGACCGTCGACGCGTTTGGGAATGTGAAGTGAGATCGTGTGAATCCGCGGAATTCTTGCGTTCATGTGTCCGGCAATGCAGAGTGCCGCAACGAAACACCCGACCACCACAAACGTCCAGCGGGCGGCACGTGCCGGATCGTCGGCGATCCCGGCAGGGAAGAACGGAACGATGTGGTTCAGAAGGCGGAGCAGGTCGATCACCAGAACGGACAGGAATGCATACAGCAGGAAGCCGAGCCAGAACGATCCGATCCAGACGAGGACATCGCTCAGCGTGGAGAGCCACACCTTCTCCAGAATGCGTCCCGCAATGACCGAGAGCGCAAGCACAATGCCTGCGACAAGCACCCAGACCCGGGCGGGCGATCCCGCGGGAAATGCCTGAAAGGCGCGGAGAAGGACGTAGCCATTTGCTGCGGCATAGACCGCAAAGACGACAACGAAGAATATGATCACGCCATTGACTTTCTTCACGGTGGGGAAAACTGGGCGTTGGTCCTATACCACCTGCGACGAAACGTTCGAATCGTCTCAAACTCCCCGGACAACAACAACAGTCTGATCGTCGTGTTGGTCCGTGTCCTCTCCGAAGGCCTTCAAATCTTCGAGGATACCGTCGCGGATTTCCACCGCCGTACGCGAGGCAAGCGTTGTGAGAAGATCTGTCAGCCGGGACTCCCCGTATTCGTCGCCCGCACGGTTCCGTGCCTCAACCACACCGTCGGTGAGAAAGAGGAGGATGTCGCCGGGACCATAGGCAAGAGCGCGTTCTTCCAGCTCGCTGGCAAACACACCCGCGTCGTTCAGACCGAGGCCAAGACCCCTGGGCACCACGCGCTCCACCGTTCCGGTCGCGCCATGATAAAGGAACAGGGGGAGGTGACCCGCCCGGACAAGGACTGCCTGACCCCGTTCAGGAAGGAATTCGGCACCAAGGGCGGTGATAAAGGAGCTCTTTTCCAGATCTTTGCAGAGGAGCTGGTTGGCGCGCAGAAACAGCTCGCGCGGACCGAGATCGAAGCCGTGAAGAGAACGAAGGATCCCCTGGACTTTCGACATGTACAATGCCGCGGAGGTCCCTTTCCCACTCACATCGCCCACGACCACCGTCAGCCCGCGGCCGTCCCCGTTGAGATAGTCAAAGAAGTCTCCCCCCACCTCGAGGGCCGGGGCGGAAATCCCTGCAATCTCCAAGCCGGGGAAATGGGGTGTTACGGAGGGCAATGAACTGAGTTGGATCTTGCGCGCGATTTCCAGCTCATGACGCATGCGCTCCTGCTCCGCGAGATCTTCATACAAAAAGGCGTTGTCAATGGCGACAGACACCTGCTTCGAGACGCCGGCGAGGAATGCGAGATCTTCGGAACTATGGGGCGATTCCGATAGCTTTTCCCCCAGCAGGAGGAGCCCCACAAGCCGGTCCTTCGACCAGATCGGCACCAGAGAGTGCATGTGCACGGCGGCAACTGGGGTGCGGAGATCCACGGGCAGGTCATCGACCCGGAACGGACCGCGGTGCTTCTCCACTGCGCCGGTAAAAGCCCTGCTGACGGAGCCGGCAAACGATCGCCACGGTTCGTTTTCGATGCCCACGGCCGCCTCGCAGCAGGACACGGAATCCTCACGAAAGACCAGCAATCCAGCCCCCTTGAGTTTCAGCAGGTCCACAAGCGATGCAGTGATCCCCTTCGCGATGTCACCCATGGTCAGCCTTGTCGCAAGGACATCGGCAAGTTCCGCCGCCGCACGGCGATAGTCGAACCGCGAACGATCATATTTCCGGTCGAGAACCTGCTGTCCGGCCTTCCGCAAGCGCCAGAGCCCGAGCCATATCACCGCCCCGGCGACCATCATGACCAGTCGCTCGAGAAACACACGCTGTTCCAGGGATGCCGGCGAGTCACCGATTTCGACAGCATTCCCCGTGAGGGTAATTCCCGGAACGTGGAGCGCAAGATCGGGAACAGCCGCAAACACGTTCAGCAACAAGACTGCGACGACGATCCCCCATATCCAGCTGATGGCCGTGTACTGGACATTCCGCCTCACACGCAGGTCCATATCCAGCAACCGGTACCGGCCGATCACGTACAGGTAGCTGAGCGGAATGAGAAGGAGTGTAACCGCCACCACACCCACCCACTGCCCGAATCCAATCAGGTTCAGCACAAAGATGAGGCCGAAGGCACCGACACCAACACCGATTCCTGTGTACTTGACCGGAACAACCATCCGTTTCTGTTGTACCGTCAGGGGCTTCTGGTCGATGAATGTCGAGACAAATCCTACGACGATGAACACAAGAAGCAACAAAATGACCAGACCAGCCGACTGTGTGAGAACCAGAATTAACGGGGAGAACACGGCTACGATGTAGAAGGCAGGCAGCAGCCAGCGGCGGTGCCACGGTTGCATCCGGTAGACAGGAAAAAGAAAATGGCTCTGGAAGGCAAGGACGGTCCCCAGAAACCCCGAAAGCACGACGAGGACATCACGCACGACCGTAAACCAGGTTGGGTCGGGCTCGCGGCGCATCGTCACGACGGAAAGCGCGAACCCGAGGAGGAGGAACCAGTATCCAATCGAGAGGGCAGCGGGGATGGTGGGACGCTTGAGAAGTAAGAACGTCCCGACAGCCATATACGTCAGTCCCGTGAGAAAGAAGGCCAGCAGCAGAAAGGGGAAGCCAAAACGCGCCAGGGTCACAGAAAGTTGAAGCGGCTCGCCCTGTCGTACGATCTCATACGCGATTGCCGCTCCGCTTGTTCCCCGGCGGAGGATCAGATCCGCCTCCTGGGCAGTCCGAAACGTCTGGCCGTTGATCTTCACGATGAAGTCACCTACCTTCATCCCCGCGCGATCTGATGCGCCTCCTGCAAGGACATCTGTCACCACAACAATGGGCGGAGTCTCGTGAAAGATTCCTGCATCAATGCTTTGCCGGGAAACGAGAACTGTTGTATTCTCTGTGCCGCCGCGACGGAACACTTTGATGCCAAGTGACTCCGGCAGAGCGGATGAAAGGACTTTGTTCAGGGTGGCCGTCGTGCGCACGATTTCATCGCCCATCCCGATGACAAGATCCCCCTGGTGCAACCCATCGGGGAGAGGCCGGCGGTCCGCAGACCCTTCAGGGCCGCCGGAGCCGATCATGACAAAAGAAGGCGTCGAGATGAAGATGTTTTCGTCCGTCGGGAGACCACCGACTGTGAAGAACGTGTAGAATGCAATGACCGCCAGAATTGTAGCAATGGCGCCTGACGCGGCCCGGGATGAATAGGGGTTCCGAAATAGTGGGATCATGCGCGGCACTACGCTCCTGATAGGCACTTGTTATTACGTAACTTACGAGATATTGTTGCCAGATGCCACATCCTGCTGACTGTTGAAAAATTCAACACTACAATTGATCGGTCTCGAGACGATCAAAATATTTCGTGCATATCTCAATGGATTTCTTTAGTATTGCACGACCTCAACGCAGTGAACCACGTCAGGGATGCGCTCCTCTCCTGAGCTCAGATCTAGGCCTTTTCTACCTGTTCATCATAACCACACACGAAAGGAACACTTATGTCCATTGCGCGAAGTCTCTCCACGATGTTGCTCCTCACAGCAATCCTTGCTGTGCAGGCTCTTGCGGGGGGGTTCCAGTTGAATGAACAGGGTGCGCGGGCGATGGCGCAGGGCGGTGCATTTGCCGCACGGGCCAACGACCTCTCGGCAATCTTCTTCAATCCGGCAGGTCTGGCATACCAGCAAGGATTCGGGGCGTACATTGGTGGCACAATGTTCCTTCCGAAAAGTTCCTTCACCAGTCCGGCCGGCAAGAGCACGGATATGGTGAGTCAGACCTTTATCACACCCAGTGTGTACCTGGGATACGGACTGGAGAACGGCCTTGCGTTCGGCGTCGGTTTCCTTGCACCGTTCGGACTGGGCACCGAGTGGCCGGCAGGGTGGGACGGCCGCTACACCGCCCTGAAGACCGACCTTCAGCATCTCGCTATCAATCCGACCATTGCCTACAAAGTGAGCGACGCATTCATGCTGGGTGCGGGGGTGAGCTACACCTTCTCCAAGGTGACATTGAAGTACAACTTCCCCACGTACTCCAGCCTTGCACCTCCCACGCCTTCCGCGACCGACGGACTGGTCGAACTTGATGCAGACGGGAACGCCATAAGCTTCAACGCCGGAGCAATCTTCAAGCCGGCCCCGGAAGTCTCCATCGGAGCTTCGTATCGTCACTCAACCAAGACCGACTTTGACGGCACCGCGAAGTTCACTTCGGCCCAGGCATTGACAAGCTTCTTTCCGGGAGGCACCGGCAAAACCACCATCACGATTCCAAACCAGCTCTGGGTCGGCATCGCGTACGACATCTCCAAGGAGTTTACCATCGAAGCCGATTTTCAGTGGATCGGATGGTCGACCTATGACACGTTGACCGTTGCGATACCGAACGGTCTCGCCTTCCCCCTCACAGGGAAACCACTGCAGGCGACATCGAAGTCGGGAAAGAACTGGAAGGACACCTACATGCTCCGTGCCGGTGCCGAGTACCGGCTCGACAAGCTTGCGCTCCGTCTGGGAGTCATTTACGACGCCACGCCGCAGCCGAATTTCTCGGTGGAACCCCTCCTTCCCGACGCTAACAGGATCGAGGGCACCATCGGTCTCGGCTATCAGTTCGCGGACCAGTGGTCGGTCGACGTCGCATATCAGCTCATTCTGTTCTCGGACCGGACGGTCACCGGGCCCACAACGGGCGACCTGAACAAATTCCCGGGCACCTACAAGAACTCTGCGAACCTCTTCGGTCTGAGCATCGAGTTCACACCGTAGTTGTCCGCGGCGGCGGATCCTACCGGCGCACAGCCGCGCTGGATACTCACAGTAACGCCAAGGCCCGGAGGGATAATCCCTCCGGGCCCTGTCTGTTTGTGTTTCATCACCCTGCCGTCTGAAGCCTGACAGTATTCCGACAATCATCGTCCATATCCACCCGCTTCCTCCGAATCGGGAAGGAGGGGCTCATCGAGCCCAGGAATACCCTCACTTTAAGTTGGTATCACCCGAAACTATTTGATGAACATCAGCTTGCGGGTCTGACGGTAATCCCCCGCCTGGAGCACGTACAGATACATCCCCGCTGCATACCCCTGGAGGTCGAGCGCAACATCATAGGTCCCGGCGCTCTGAAAGGCGTCGACGAGAGCCTTGATCTGCTGTCCGAGCATGTTGTACACGGTGATGGTCACACGCACATCACGGGGAAGAGAGTAGCGGATCGTGGTGGTCGGGTTAAAGGGGTTGGGATAGTTCTCGTTGAGAAAAAAATCTGCCGGCGTTCCCTCCACCGGCGGAGGGGGTGTCGATGCGTTGATGGGGGTGAGCGAGATATTGTCGATGCGGTAGACCTCCCCGGCATCGGCATAGCCACCGAACGCAAATCGCAGGCGCACATCATTCACCGGAGAAGCAATGTTCTTCGGCGAGAACTCGACGCTGAACAACCGCCAGGTTGTCCGGAGGTCGATCCGCTCCGACGTCAGACCATAGCCGGTAAACGGAAAAACCCCTTTGAGAACCGACACATCGCAGTCGTTCCCCGTTGAGGACATTGCCGCAAAGGTCAGACGATACGTTGAATCGGGAACAAGGAGGAGGTTGTTTTGATACAGTTGTGCATTGGACCCCTGTGCCGTGATTTTGATTTCCGCGGCCGTGGAATTCTGGTACCCCTGGGGGGTAAGGCCAAACTCACCTGACCCGTTCGTGAAGAACGCCCATCCCGAGGTTCCATTCTCAAAATCGGGATTGGGAACCTGGTTCCCGGCAACCGTCGGAGGTGGCGCGAACGTCCTGAATGAGGCCGCTGCCGACCACGCTCCAGTTCCTCCGCTCCCCGTTGCACTCGCCCGCCAGAAGTAGACCGTACCGTTCTGCAGACCATCGACACCGGAACCTGTCCCCGATATCCCGGTTCGGTTCAGGACCGTGGATGAGAAGGAGGAGTTTGTCGACACCTGCAGCGAATACGATGTCGCACCGGAAACGGCCTCCCAGGCGAGATACGGATTGGTCGTCACATCCTGGGCACCCGTAGCCGGGGAATTGGTCGATGGCGCTCCGGGGACGGTCCCGGTGAGCTGTGTCGTGAACGACCGGACTGCAGACCACGCGCTGAGTCCCCCGCCGTTCCCCGCACGGACACGCCAATAGTACCGTGTGTTTCCCGAAAGTCCGTTTGCAATGTACGATGGGGCAGTGATGCTGCCCGGGTTGCGGACGAGCACGGTGAAGTTCTGGTTTGCTGAGATTTGCGGGTAGTACGCCGTGGCACCGGTCACCTCCGACCACGTGAGCTCGACCGTGAGGGCCAGGTTCGTCGTTCCGTCACCCGGGGAGGTCAGCTGTGGAGCCCCGGGTGCCTGTGCAGATCCTGCGACGTATTCAAATGCACCGATATCCGGCGCGGACCCGTTGAACGGAAGATGGACTCCGTCCCCCGCGCTCCAGTTCCGCGGCTCCGCGAGGGTCAATGCGTTCGTCACCACATCGATTGCAGTGATACGGACGGGAGATTCGCCACCGATCTTGATCAGGTCACCGTCGGTGATGCCGAATCCGTCACAGAAGAACCGGGCGTCACCGACCTGGAGAGTTGTGCTCCCGTTGCCGCCGTTCACGGCGGTGGTCACCGGCATTCCCGCATCGATGGCAGGCGAACTCTGTTGCAGGCCGAAGTTCCAGCCTTCGTCGTAGTCAACCGGGTATTGAGGCACATTCACGAATCTCGGATCAGTTTCGAGACTCCGGTCGTCTTTGCCGCCGAGATACGCGTACCCTGCATACGTGGTCAGAGCATCGCGCCAGGCTGCCAGGCCCTGTCGTGACACAAACCCCTCGGGCATTTCAAGGAAGAACTTGACAGGTCCGGATGGTTCGTAATACAGATTGTTGTTCAGGTAGAAGCGTCCCCCGAAGTCCATATTCCAGAGGAACACGCCTTTGTTCGGCTGCATCCCCACAATATTGTTCACAAACGCGCGTTGGAGGGTCGGTTTGTTCCAGATCGCCGCGCCGGCGAAGTCATTGCCGGAATGGTTTCCGTTCGAACCCCTGTAACTCCGCCGGTTATTGAGGAAGACATTATTATAGTACCGGTACCCGTCGTACATGTGCGCGCCGGTGTGGTTGTCCCAGATGACGGACCTCCGGACGATGACATAGCGGGATTGTTCACCCGCTCCCAGCTCGATTGCCGCTCCTCCATCATCGTCCGGACCATCAAAGAGACCGTTGTTGTCGCCATTGGAGCCGTACAGGAGGCAACTGTCGATGAGGATGGCTTCTGCTCCTTTGAAGTCAAGGCAGTTCTCAGCCGCATGCCCCAGACGTGTTCGCCGTACAATCGTCCCCAGATTATACGGTTGTGAATGATCGAGGTAGTTCGGTTCCCATTGAATATTGTCCTCATCCCACGACGTATCGATGACACAGTCCTCGATGAGCGTTCCCTGAATCGTGCGTTTGAATTCAGAATCCTTTTCATTGGGCAGAATCACAACGTTGCTGGAGCCATGATTGACAATGGTATCCCGCCGCAAAATGGTGAATCGCGGGAGTCCTCCGGCCACGACGACCCCGATCATCTGGCCCCGGACATAGCAGTCTTCCACCAGATTGTGTTGACCTGCAACGACAATTCCCCGTGAGTATGCCTTCAGCGTCCCGTAGTTGAACGCGGGATCACCGTCAGCAACGACGCGGCTCCGGCGAAGCGTTATGTGATTGCCGACAAGTTGGACCCAGTATTCCCCGTTTTCTAGCACCCGCAGGGCTGCCTGGCAGCGGATGGTGAATCCGTCCATCGTGAAATAGTCTGACGCGATAGCTACCACGAGGTTCTGCGGTTCTCCTTCAACCACCACGGTTTCTCCCGGCATCGCGGCAAACACAATGGGGTTTCCCGGCAACCCGCTCCGTCCGGGTCTGATCTGTTCCGAATAGATTCCACCGCGGAAATACACCGTATCACCTGGCTGGGCATCCGCGTTGGCCTTGCTAATCGTCCGCCAGGGCGACGCGAGCGTACCCTGACTTGCATTGTTGCCGTTCGGCGCAACATAGTAGACCCCGGCCTGACCGATTCCTGTCAGGCACGACACCATTCCCAGCACGATGATACTCTTTCTCCACATAGGATCACTTACCCTTCTGTTGCGTCGGCGTGAGAATTCGTTTTGCTATTTCGCGTTTTGCCTGCTCAAAGTGATACCCCTGGGACGCCCAGAGGGGCTGATCGGCCTGACACGTGAACGACGTCCCGTTGTAATCATTGAGCGCCGCCGGCACAACGGCATCGACGATATCGGAAACGTCAATCCCGGCCTGCCGTGCCATCCAGAGGTATTCATAATCCTGAATTCCTCTCCTCAGGTTCTTGAGGCGAATGGAAGCGATCGGGCCCTTGAGCCCGCGGCTGTCACCAGGGTATTTCCGGTCTTCGCCTGTGTACACGAGCGAACCTCCGGCCGGCTCGGCCCAGATGTTGACATCGGACGAAGCATAGTAGGCCACCTCCCAGATGAAGTAGAGATCGGCACCATACTTCCATGCGATCCACGGGTTCACCCGGGCGTCGGTTGCAAAATTGTCCAGCGCAAACGGATCTGCCGTGGAAGGCCGTTGTCCGTTGTAAAACCCTACCTTGTCACCGGCCGCTTTGCGGGACGCGACAGCGCGAATGTCATACCCGGTCGTCCCACCGCTGTCTCGCCACCCCGCATGTCCACCGAGCATCCAGAGCGTGACGGCACCGAACAATTCTTCCCCGATCCGGGTCGTGACGAGCACATCCAGATTCCGCCCCGGTCCTGCGCTGGACCTGATCCAGAGCGCCTTTTTCCGGACTTCGGACCATCGATCGTAGGGTGGCTCATCTTCCATGTACTTGAAGCGCAAGACGGTGGGTGCGTGCGAGGCGAACCAACCCTCCCATGCATCCGCAGCGGATTGCCATGCTTCTTTGGTGTCCGGAGAAAATCCTGAGCGCCACCCATCAGCTGGCTGGTCGTACGTCCCGATGCTGTACGTCTGATTGCCCACGCTCACCCCGGGACCGTCGTAGCCGAACCGCGGCGTGTACCATTCTCCCGTATAAAAGCCCGCAAGCTTCTCCCTGAACGTATCAAGGGTCTGGACGCCGTCGGTAAGGTCCAGTCGGTGATGGTGAAAGAATTTCGTATAGGTACGAAACAGGGACCAGTACTCGGGCGACTCGTAGTCCGGCCCATGCCGTTCGGGAACTGTGGGCCACCCCCAGAAGAAATGATTGTGCAGATGCGTGGTGTCCGAAAGGGTGAGATCAACAACTTCCAGAGACACCGGGAGCGTATGGGAAACCGTGTCGGACTCCGCCACTACGAACGTTCCGGTATAGCGCCCTGCGGGTGCGTCGCGCGGGATGTACAGATCGACCCAGACAGCCTGATTCTGCCCCGGATTGATACGAAAGGGCATACCGCCGGGACCATGGTCGAACCGTCCCTGGACTTCGACGGGCACCAGGGCATCGGGGATCCATCCGCGATGCAGATCATCAGGCAGAGGACGCGCCGAAGCGAGCCACCATTCGCTCCGATCGTCCACCTGTACGTAGCTTTCGAGAAACAGTTCGATGCGCTTCCCTACAAAATTGTAAAAATCGCCCGCAGTCTGCGTGTTTTTCAGGGCATAGGTCCCACACACCAGACTGTCCATGCGGACGCTCACACTCCCGGCACCCAGTCCTTCTGCTTCAAGGATGACCTGAAAACCTATGACTTCATTCCGTGCGGCAAGAAGCGAAATCGACGTGCCGTTCCAGACTATGTTCTTCGTCGAACGCTCCGCCCAGTGATGGAGATCGTCGCGGCGGACTTTCTCGCTCTCATCGACCGCCCAGACTGATGTGACACCTGCACCGGGGACCTTTTGGACACACGACGAGCACAGAAGGAGGAGAGGTATTACTGCGTAGAGTAGCGGACTGCAGGAACAATGCATGACATCAGACTCACGTGCTATCCATCCGTCTACACAACATCTTCTCCAACTCCACAAAACCTACCAAAGGAATGTGTTAAATGCAATACGACGGTGCCCCTGTTAACCGTTTTTAATGCGCTGTGAGAGCGGGTCCGGCCCTGTCTATAAGTAGCCACAGGGCCGGATGCCCGGAAGCACTACTGCAGAAGGACCATTTTGCGCGTCTCAACAAACGCGTCGGTCCGGAGGACGCAGAGGTAGGTGCCGCTCGCGAGTGTTCGTGCATCAAAGACCGTTTCGTGAATTCCCGGGGGCAACGTTCCCTGAACGAGTTCAGCGACTTCTGCTCCGCGGATGTCATAGACCTTCAGGCTGACGTTCGAGGCCGAAGGGAGCGAAAAGCGTATCACCGTCGAAGGGTTGAACGGGTTGGGGTAGTTCTGCGCAAGCGCGAATCTTGCAGGAATTCCTTCCAGGTCGGGTACGACCGCCGCCGGCGCGATGGGAACCAGCGAGACTTCGTCGATCTGGTACACATCGCCAGCCGATGCCAGCGACGTGAACCAGAATCGCAGACGGGCGTCACTGACCGTGGAAGTGAAATTCCAGGTAACGAAATCTATCACAAACTCACGCCAGTTCGTGTCGGCATCGATCACATGATTGCGTAACCCGTAGTCTTTGTACGGTTCCCAGTGCTGATGAACGCTCATCGCAATATCGTGTCCGGAATTGGAGCGCGCAAAGAATCTGAGGCGGTACAGCGTGCACGGTTCCAGTTCGAATCCTGCAATGAAAAGCTGGACGTTATCTCCGGGCTGGTTGATGACGACCGTTGCGGCATTCACGCCTTCGTAGGCAGGAGCGCCGACACTGAACGAGCCTGACCCATTGCAGAAGAATTCCCACCCACCTGTTCCATTTTCAAAGCCCCCATTCACCACGACATTGGCTCCTGTCTTCCCGGGCGTGCCGCTGGAGGATCCTGTCACAAACTGGCGCGTCGCAGACCAGGGCCCGTCGCCCACCGGGTTGGATGCCCGTACCCTCCAGTAGTACTGCGTATTGATTCCCAGCGATCCTGCCGGATAGCATGTGCCCGTGATCCCGGATTCATCGATCATCGACGCTCCAAAGCCTGACGCGGTGGAGACCTGCACCTGATAGAAGAGGGCTGAGGGAGGATTGGACCACTCGAGAGGTGCTGACAGCGACACAGACGACCCACTTGCGAATTCCGCAAGAGTCGGCGCCTCGGGCGCCTGGGTCATCGCAACGCCGAGTTCGTGCTCCTGGGGTCCCACGTCCGGGGCCCACCCTTTCATGCGGCTCCGATACCCCGACACTGTCGAATACGTCGCGAGGACATAGACCCCTCTGTTCGAACGCACGGTGACGTTCTCCGTCGTGTACAGAATGTTGCTCTGGTAGTCGATGCTCTCCAGTTCTGCGCCCACCCCGTCGACCACAATGCTGTCGCCGCGGTCATACGGACTCCCCCCCCATGCGTAATGAAAGTAGCTTGCGTCGGTGACGTAGATGGCCCGCGCGTTCGTTGTAGGACGAACCGTGGCGGTCAACGGAATCGCGCGGTCGATGCAGGGCGATCCAGAAGACAGGTCGAAACGCCTCTCCCCTTTGGTGCGGACAGAATCCTCCCAGAGAGGGGATGCCTCAAAATTGGACGGCGCCCAGACGCCGGGCATGCGTGACTTCAGCTGAGCGAGCGTCAGGTGCAAGTCGACAGGACCCTGAAGACCCCAGTTCGCGATGATCTGGCCCGGAGCCCCGCGCCATATGAGATTGCAGCGGAATGTGTCGCTGACCGTGGCATACGTCTTCCCCCTGTCCTGCCAGGAGATGGGATAGGAGTCAGACCGCCTATTCGGATACGCAATGATGTTGTTGACAAACACATTGCGGCCAAAGTCAAAATTGCCTGGACTGTCATTTTGCAGATAGAGGCTGAAGCGCTCCGTGGCTGTCCCGGACTCCCCCATGAACACATTATGGTAAATGCGATTGTCAATGGGCGTGGATTCCGCAGTGTTGGTCACAAACCCGTTGTTGGAACCCGGATTCATGCCCACGCTGCCCACACTCGTGGAATCATCATAGAACGCATTGTACCGGATAATCGATTTCCTCGGGCTGAACTCGCAGGAGATTCCACCACGGTACGTGTTTACTTCCCCGGGCGACCAAGAGCGGTTCCCCTCATAGAGACACCGGGAAGAATAGTCCGTGTTCCCGATCCCGACGTGGCAATCGTACACCACGTTATCACGGACGATATTGTAGGAGTCTCCCTGAACACCGTACGGGACGGCGATCCCGAAATGACTGACATTGACCACGGTGTTTGCTTCGACGATATTATATCGGGAATTTCCATAGATGGCGATCCCGTCGCCGCGAAGTCCATCGTTGACGATGTCATGATCCTGGCGATCGAAAAAGTTTCCGACGAGCCTGTTGTACGATGAGTTCATGAGAAAGATCGACGGCCAGTCGCCCCATGCCGGATTGTTGTGCGTACTCCCTCCGTAGATCCTGCACGACAGAATGGCATTATGCGCGCCGCCTGTAATGCTGACCACGTGGTCGTTGACCGCGTATGCCATCTGCATACGCAGACCCTGGACGATCACGTACGATTTGTTGGACAGGAGAAGGGCGGATTTACTCACGTACAGAGAACACACCGCACCTTCGACATTTGCATAGACGATCGGATTCCCTGCGACGCCCGACCGTGTCGGATTGATCTGGTCGGTGTACACCCCTGTCCCGATACGAACGGTGTCGCCCGGATTGAGTGTCCGGTTTGCCTTGTCGATGCTCTTCCAGGGAAGCGCGACGGTCCCGAGATTGCCGTCGTTTCCCGCCGGGGAGACATGGTATACACCCGATTGAACAGTGCCGCAGAACAGTGCCACCACCACGCCGCACATGACGATCTTCATCGCTGCGACCTCGTCTCGTTCACAGAATTGTCAGTTGACCAGGACGAGGTTCAATGCGTGTGCCACGGATCACACAGCGCCATTTGATCAAAATGGAGCAGTTCTGCAACGGGCCCGGGGAACTGCCAGCAATACCTACACGTTCAACTGCTCGGCTTCTACAATGAAATGGTGAGACCTGAAAGCGCGCTCATTCCACGCGGTGACAGTGTATACCATGTATGGAGAATTGTCTTTGTTTTTCGTACATTTATCCAACACCTAAGGATCCCGATATGCCAGACCAAGGAATGCTTCAAGTCATCCAATTTCAGAAAACAGGCAAGATCTCCGTTGAGCGTCTTCCCGTGCCTCCACTTCGGTCCGGAGGCATCCTCGTGCAAAACGTATTCTCCCTCATCAGTGCTGGAACCGAACGCACCTCAGTCGAGACCGCTCAGGCCTCTCTCGTCGGGAAGGCCCGATCCCGGCCCGACCTGGTGAAACAGGTGCTGGATAACGCCCGGCAGGAGGGGTGGGTCTCAACATACAAGAAAGTCCAGAACAGGCTCGCCAACTATAAGGAACTGGGGTACAGTTCCGCTGGTGTGGTCTTGGAATCCGATGTCGACACGCTGCGTGTGGGAGACCATGTGGCATGCGCCGGCTATGCGTACCACGCCGAAATCGTTTCAATTCCGAAGAACCTGGCGGTCCGCATTCCGGATGGTGTCACCCATGAGCAGGCCGCATTTGCGACGCTGGGGGCGATTGCCATGCAGGGAGTCCGCCGCGCCGACGTCCGCCTTGGAGAAACCGTGGTCGTGATCGGGCTGGGGCTGATCGGGTTGATCACCGTTCAGCTCCTGAAAGCCGCGGGCTGTCGGGTTGCCGCACTGGATATCAGCAAGGCGAACTTTGCACTCGCCAAGGAGCTCGGCTGCGACACATGCATCATTAGCAACCGGGACGCGATCCGGAAAGTGGAAGCATTCACGCGGGGACACGGGAGCGACGCTGCAATCCTTACTGCTGCTACGCGGTCGAATGAGCCCCTGGAGCTTGCCCTCCAGATAGCCAGAAAGAAATCCCCTGTCGTTGTCGTGGGATCGGGCAGCATGGATGTCGTGCGGGGGCCGTTTTATGACAAAGAACTGGATCTGCGGATTGCCACATCGTACGGGCCCGGACGGTACGACCCATCCTACGAAGAACAGGGCCATGATTATCCGATCGGGTATGTCCGATGGACCGAAAACCGCAACATGGAAGCATTTCTCGATCTGCTTGCGTCAGGGGCTGTCACCGTAGACCCCCTCATCACGCACAAAATCCCCGTCCGTGATGCGATCTCTGCCTATGACATGATCACAGGGAAGACCAAAGCACGGTACATCGGCGTTCTGATTGCGTACGATACCGCGCCGATCAAGGCCACACGGCGCGTCGACACGCCCACCGCTGCGCCCGCCAGAAGCACGAACAAAGACGTCGCCGTAGGATTCATCGGGGCCGGGAATTTTGCCCAATCCTATCTCCTGCCGCCGATGCAGAAACTGGGGGTCACGCTCAAGGGCGTCGTCACCGGAACGCCGGTGAATGCCAATGCGGTGGCTCGGAAGTTCGCCTTCGGTTACGCTGCGTCCGATGCAAAAGAGATCTTCAATGATCCCACAGTCAATACGGTCGTCATCGCGTCCCGGCATGATTCACATGCCGACTACGTCGTCAAGGCCCTCGCTGCACAGAAACACGTCTTTGTCGAAAAACCCCTGGCGATCACGCACGAGCAACTTACGGCAGTTGAAGAAGTCGTACGGCGTCACAAAGGGAAGACGATTCCCCACCTGACCGTCGGCTTCAACCGGAGATATTCGAAAGCCTTCCGCGACATGAAAGAGTTCTTTGAGGGCCTGCACGAGCCCCTGGTGATCTCGTACCGTGTGAACGCGGGGTTCATGCCGCTTTCACGATGGATGCAGGATCCCACGCAGGGTGGCCGGTTTGTCGGGGAGGCCTGCCATTTCATCGACTGTATGGCATACCTCACCGGCGCACTCCCGGTCCGTGTCTATGCCGAACGGGCACCCGCCCGGAACCAGCCGTCCGAGACCAATGACTCGGTCTCCGCAACAATCGTCTTCTCCGATGGCTCCGTGGGTCAACTGGCCTACCTCGCGAACGGCGACGGGTCGCTTCCGAAAGAATACTGCGAAGTGTTTGGTGGCGGAAAAGCCGCACTACTGCATGACTTCGCCGAGACACGGTTCCACGCAAACGGCAAAGAACGGAAGGTGAAGTATAATCACTCGAAAGGCCACGACGAGGAAATCGAGCACTTCATCCGTGTCGTCAGCGGGCACGAGGAACCTCAACTGACCTTTGCATCAATGGTCGCGACCACACGCGCGACCCTCGCCGTGATGGATTCACTCAAGAGCGGCACGTCTGTTGAGCTCTGATCCCGTGGATCGTCCGCGCCCGATCGTGACGAGGAAGGAGACCGACCCGATGGGTCGAGCGCATACCTCTGCGTTTTCCCTGCCACACACCCTTGTGTATGGCCTGCTGCTGCTGTCAGGCATCCTCTTCTGGACCATCCTGGGCTTCCCGTTTCAACATCACAATGAATCGTACATCTGGGCGGTGCACCTCCATCAGGGAACGTTCCTCGATTGCGTGCTCCACAAAATGGTGACCGTTGCGAACCACAGGCCGTTCGGACAGGCCACAGCCTGGGTAACATTTGTCCTGTCGGGAGACTCGGTCGTTCCCGCCCAGATCTTCAACGTGGCAGTGGCGCTGGCGGCGTGGGCCCTGATGCTTCGCGTGGTCAAGCAGAGACGCGTGTTCGCAGTCGCCGGGATGGCTGTGGGAGGCACTCTCTTCTCGGGCTATATTTATCTGTTCCATCTCCACGGAGTCTTCTACAGCCCGGTGCTGCTCCTTCTGGTTGTCCTGGTCGCCCTGTTCGAATACGGTGAAGCCCGGCGTTCCATTCTCCTCGCCACACTCGCGGCTCTTGCCGCCGCGATGTTCCATCCGTATGCGCTTCTACTGTTTATTGCTGCGGCCGCAGGCGCGGGCATCAGGGGGTGGACTGTACTCCCCCGACGGACTCTTCTCGGACTTGCAGCTGCCACGCTCGCCGCCGTCGTCGCCATTATTGTGCTTGTTCTCCTTCCGGGTGACGCGATCCCTGCCACCATGCACCAACGCTGGGCCGGTTTCCTGACCTCGTATCGGGCAACGGAAATCCATCCCCTTGTGTCGGGAGTGGCAGCGGTCCTTGCGCTTCTCACGGCGGCCAGCACGCCGGGAGAAAGCCGGCGCCGTATGCTGTTCCTGGTACTCACGGGTGTCGCAGTGGCCGTTCTCGCCCTGGCAGGACTTCCATTGCTCTTCGCATGGATCGGCGCGGGCATTGCAAAAATGGTTCTTCTCCGCCGGTGGAGCCTCGCTGCCATGATCGCTGTAGCAACGCTCCTGCCTGCGATTGCGCCAACCGGCTCGCCGACATACAGTATCTACGTGTGCATGCTCCTCGCGGTCGCGGTGAGCTATGAGTGGGAAACCATGGAGCAGAAGTTCGCGCACCTCTGGCCCGGCGCGGTTGCGGTTTCATGCAGCGTAGCCATCGTTCTCGCGATAGTCCTTCGTGCAGGCGTCGAGGTCCCCCTCCTCTCCCGGTTCACCACCCCGATTCTTGCCGAGCGAGAGAGAACCGAGCAGCTGGTGACCATCATCGACTGGTGGAAGTCCTCACCGTACGCGGGTCAGCCGATCGGCCTGGCGCAGGAGGCCGTAAACCCGGTGGACATGAAGGACGTGGGGGAGCGCCGGTTCAGGCCGCCAACCAGCAAGAGCTATCTTGCCCGCTACCTGACGTACCGGTTCGGCAAAAACGCCGGGGGAGATTACAGGGAACCGAGACTCCTCATCCTTTTTGGAGGCGCGCCGCTCGACGACAGCACCATGGTGTACGAAACGCAAGGAATGTCTGCCGGTCCGGCCAGGGTGGTCTTCATGGCACATCCATCGTCGAAACATCCCGGAACCACGATTGCGCCGAGCTTGCGAGTTCCTGCTCAATGACGTATATTCGACATCGCCGCAGCGGAGGCGACCAGGCAGTCGCCCGAATAGCCTCTGCGCGTCAAAGTGCATCCGGCACTCCCCAATACTGAATTCGGGAAAATATGCAATTGCAATGTGATCGGACATTCACATCCATGCGCACCCGGTCGGGGCATCCATCCCGGGTGCACCTTCATCCGGCGATGGAGTGGGAGCAGGCGTGAACCGTCGCCCCACGGGCACTCTGCAGATTGGCTATCATGGCGATGGCTACGTGGAAGATCGCCTCGTCAGCAGTCTGCCGTTCAGGACGGTCCGACTGCGACGCAAGCGGGACATTTTCAACGCACTCACAGCCGCACGACGGATCGTCTATCGTCCCTCCCCTGCCCGGTCCATGCTGAATTGCCTCCACCACGACCTCGGGCTCTCCGGTATGGCCCTGAATCACCTGGTCAACACAATCAGTCTTTCGCACACTCCCTGGATCGTGACGTACGAACATTATCTTCCGCGGTGGAATTGGGATTCCCCTTTGGGCTGGAAACGTCTAGCCTCACCCTCATGCCGGAATATCATCGGCATCAGTGCATGGGCCCATCGTTTTCAGGAACACCTCCTCGACCGCCAGGAGAAATGGAAGTCTGCCATCCACCCGAAGATGAGCGTCCTTTCCCCTTCACAGGATCCGCTGATCTCCGACTATGAGGAAAAAATCCTGCGCACCGACCGTATTACGTTTGCCCTGGTCGGCGGCGATTTTTTCCGGAAGGGTGGGATGGAAGTACTCGAAGCATTTTCGATGCTGCTGGCAGAACACCTTCCCCTGCACCTCACAATCGTTTCACCACTCCTCTTCGGCGATTACGCCTCTCACACAAGTGAAGCGGACCTCGTCCGCGCGCGACATCTGATCACGCAGATGGGGGACAACGTGACACATCTGACGTCGCTGGACAACGCGCGGGTCCTCGACCTCCTCCGGCAGACGCACGTCGGACTTCTCCCGACCTATGACGACACCTATGGCTTCTTCGTTCTGGAGGCGCAGGCAGCGGGATGTCCGGTCATCACTACCGATGGCTGCGCCCTTCCCGAATTCAACAACGATTCCGTGGGATGGCTGATCGACGTTCCCAAAGACGAACACGGCACACAGCGCCATCGGACACCCGAAGAGCGCAACCACCTTTCGGTCTCGATCCGGGAGGGGCTTATGCGCATCCTCCGCGGGATCTGTACCGACCCGTCGGTCGTACGATCCAAAGGTGTCCGGGCCCTTGATCAGATCCGGCGGGCGCACAACCCTGCCGATCGTGCCAGCCTCCTCGAGGCCATGTATCAGAATGCCCTTTCCTGAAGAGTAGCGACGCCGATGACTGCACTCTGGTTTCTCCTGAACACCACGCTCGCCGTCGGCACAGCCGCAGGGATTGCGCTCCTTCTTGTCGGCCGGCGTGATCCCCTGACGTTCATCCTTGGCGTGCTTGCAGCCTTTCCACTGGTGACCGTTGGAGCTATTCTGATCACCGGTTTCTTCGGGTTGCTGTATAGCGGCGCAATCACCATTCTCCTTGCCTGTGCCGTCCTCCTTCTCTGGCGTACCCCGGATGCACGGAAAGCACTGTCGGGAACACCGCCGGCAGGTGAACCCGCAGCAGCGCCTGCAACGAACCACCGCGGTCCGGTCGAGACTGCGATAGCCATCGCCGTCACAGCGACATTTCTCATTCTTCCGCTCATACGGATACTGGCCGGAGGGATGAATCTCGGATCGGACGATCTTTCGTACCACGGTCCCAGTGTAGCTGAATGGGTTATCAATCACCGCGTGGTCTTTGCCCCCTACGACTATCATGCGTACTATCCGTTCACTGCCGAGGCACTGGCGGCATGGTTCGCTTTGCCATTCCATGGCGATGGGCTGGCAGGCGTTGCCGGGGCATTCTGGTTCTTCCTTCTCTGGTTTGCCACCACTCGATTGGTCACAAACCTTGGAGGGACCCGTCTCTCCGCGTATCTCGCCGCGGCACTTGCGGTTGCAGCGCCGTTTGTGACTGCCAGCGCCGTACGGTTTTCATCCCCCGATATCGCCGGCGTCGCAATGATCCTGGCAGCATTGGCCCTCCTTACAGCGCCGGAGGTGCGGGGTCGGGTCCTGCCACAAGGGCACGCTCTCTTCATCGGCCTCATCCTCGGGTTCGCCGCCGGATGCAAAGTCAGTTACGTGTTCGCGCTGGCCGTGATCGGCATCTGGCTTCTCTTTCCCTCATTCGCCCCGGGACCGTGGTCGGCCAGAGTTCGTGGCCTCGCCGCGGTGGCCGCCGGTGTCATTGCAACGGGAACGGTGTGGTACGTGCGCAATTGGATCGTGACGGGGAATCCCCTTTTCCCGGCACAGGTCGGCCCGTTCGCCGGACCCTTCAGCCCGGGCGCCCAGGCCAGAACAAAACTGATCACCTGGATCATCGAGCGGCCGACAGACGTTCAACAATGGTTGACGATACTCAGAGCTCTGATTGACTGGCCGCCGGGGTTGTTCGGCGTTTCGTTTGCCGGCTACCTTGGCGGCGCATGGCTGGCATTCGCGCGGCGGAAAAAGGAAGGTCCGTCTTCAGTTCACTCGCTCATCGCCGTGCTGGGGCTCATCCTTGCCGCGGCCTTTCTCTTCTTGCCTTTCTCCGGCACCGATAATGATCCGTCGGGATCCCTCGATCCGAAAACTCGTTTTCTTGTCCTTTCGTTTGTGCTCGGAGTGATTCTCTTCTGCAGTATGCCGGCCAGACATAAACGAACGGAAATGCTGATGACCGGAGGTGGCCTTGCCGCCCTCCTCACGGCATGGAGCGGAAGTCCGTGGATGGGGTTGCTGCCGGTCCTGCTGGTGTTCCTGATCGGCATGAGGTGGGACATCCCGCTTCGCATCTCGACAGCATTTCGATCACACCGCACAGCGGCCATAGTCGCCGGACTTGCGATCTTCCTGCTCGGCCTTGTTGCGCTCGAACCCTTCGCACAGCGTCAAACCTCAACGCGGTTGTATGATCACGGCTCGCCTGAGGGTCCCGTCGGCGCCGGCTGGAAAGCGCTCGGTGCCGTTCCCGCGGGGTCGCGGATCGCCTGGTACACCAATAAACAGCAGGAGCACTATCCCCTTTTCGGGAGGAGTTGGGAGATCGTACCAATCCCCACAGATGCGGCGGGGAAGCCGTACCAACCCCTGCACGTGCTCTTCGCCGAACGCCCGGCGGACATTCCGTGGTGGGGAGAGGAAAAGGAGCCGGATTCTGCATCTCTTCTGCAGAATCTCTCGCAATTGGGCATAGATTTTGTTTTCATATCCAGGTGGGGTGGAAATCGTTGGCCCGTTCAGCAGGCGATTCTGGCACGTTCTGGAGCCTTTACGCCCATGTATGACGACGGGTATAGCGTACTCTGGACCCGGAAAAAAGTGGACACGAAGTTACCGGGTTGAGTCACCTCGGAGAGAGAACCTGGGTCCGGCGCACCTGTGACCCAAAACACGCTTTCTCCGGCGGTTTTCCCCTAGATTGCTGCGTACCTAATCACGTCATTTCCTAGGAGCATACGATGCGCGTACTCGTCACGGGCAGCCGTGGATATATTGGCTCGGTCATGGTTCCGCTTCTGGTTGCAGAGGGACATCAGGTCACAGGAATGGACACCGATTTCTACGAACAGTGCACATTCGGCGAATGGAAAGACCCCGTTCAGACGATCCGCAAAGACATCCGCGATTCCGAAGTTGCGGATTTCAAAGGCCTCGATGCGGTTATTCACCTCGCGGCACTTTCCAACGATCCTCTGGGCGACATCAACCCGGATCTCACATACGACATCAACCATCAAGCGTCCGTGCGCATCGCGCGACTGGCAAAAGAAGCCGGCGTACCCCGCTTCGTGTTCGCTTCCTCCTGCAGCAACTACGGTGCCGCCGGGGACAATCTTGTCGATGAGACCTCCGACCTGAACCCGATTACGGCCTACGGAATCTCCAAGGTCCGTGTGGAACGCGATGTGACAAAACTGGCTGACGATACATTCAGCCCCACATTCCTCCGGTGCGCAACCGCCTACGGGCTCTCACCCCGGCAGCGGTTCGATGTGGTGCTGAACAATCTTGTCGCGTGGGCCTTCACGTCGGGGCTCGTCTATCTGAAGAGCGACGGGACACCCTGGCGGCCGATCGTCCACATCGAGGATATTTCGAGAGCCTTCATTGCGGTCCTCGGCGCGCCACGCGATGCGGTCTACAACCAGGCATTCAACGTCGGACAGACCAGAGAAAACTACAGGATTTCCGAGATTGCGGAAATCGTTCGCTCCGTGGTTCCGAACACGAAGGTGGACTTCGCCAAAGACGCCGGTCCCGACAAGCGCTGCTATCGCGCCGACTTCACCAAGATCACGAAGGTGCTCCCGTCGTTCCAGCCACAATGGACGGCACGCAAGGGCGCAGAACAAATGTATGAGGCGTACAAGAAGATCGGCCTGACCCTGGACGATTTCGAGGGGCCACGCTACAAGCGCATTGACCACATCCGCCAGCTCCTGAGCAGCGGGAAACTGGACCAGACCCTGCGCTGGAAGTCAAAAACCTGACGCCACAGCCCGTGTGTGCCCGACGTCTGATCAATAACACTCATGAAACCCAGGAGTGAGTATCATGCAAAACGTTTCTCCATCCATCTATGGTAACTGCCTCTTCTGTGGAACGCCCCTCCGGCACACATTCGTTGACCTCGGGATGTCGCCGTTGTGCGAAAGTTATGTGAGCCCCGCACACCTCAACTCCATGGAGCCGTTCTACCCGCTGCACGTATTCGTGTGCGAGAGCTGCTATCTCGTCCAGCTTCAGGAGTACGTCAATCCTGCCGACATCTTTTCCGAATATGCGTACTTCTCGTCGTATTCCGACAGCTGGGTCGACCATGCCCGACGCTACACAGAGATGATCACCACGCGCCTCGGCCTCACGGCAAAGAGCCTCGTGGTCGAACTTGCCAGCAACGACGGATATCTGCTGCAACACTTTGTGAAGAAGGGCATCCCCGTGCTGGGTATCGAGCCGGCTGCGAACGTGGCCCGGGCCGCCGACGAACGAAACGTGCCAACCCTGGTGGAATTCTTCGATGACACCATGGCAAAGCGGCTGAGTGCCGAAGGGAAACAGGCAGACCTGATCGTCGGCAACAACGTCCTGGCGCAGGTCCCCGGCGTCAACGCCTTCGTCGAAGGAATCAAGCTCCTGCTGAAACCCGGCGGGGTCGTGACAATCGAGTTTCCCCATCTCATGAGATTGATGCAGGACAACCAGTTCGACACGATCTACCATGAACATTTCTTCTATTTCTCATTTATTGCAGCCGAGAAGGTCTTCGCAGCCCACGGCCTGACGCTGTTCGACGTCGAAGAGCTCCCGACCCACGGCGGTTCACTCCGTATCTACGGTCGCCATGACAAGAACACATCACTGGCGCTGACCGAACGGGCCCGGGAACTCCGATCACGCGAACTCGCCGCCGGTCTCATGAAGCTGGAAACGTATGACGTCGTTCGACCGCCAGGTCCAGGAGACAAAGCGGAAACTCCTCGATATGCTGATCGGACTCAAACGGCAGGGGAAAACGATCGCTGGCTACGGCGCGCCCGGCAAGGGAAATACGCTTCTCAACTATTGCGGGATCCGGCACGATTTCCTCGACTACACCGTCGACCGGAACCCCTACAAGCAGGGTAAGTTCCTTCCCGGAACCCATATCCCGATTTATGCGCCCGAACGCATCCGCGAAACAAAACCCGATTATGTCCTGATCCTCCCGTGGAATTTCAAAGACGAGATCATGGAACAGACCGCCTATATCCGCGAATGGGGCGCAAAGTTCCTGATCCCCATTCCGGAGGCACGGATCATCCCATGATGACCCCAAGGAGCGTGCAATGAAAGTCGTCCTGTTCTGCGGCGGCCAGGGGATGCGGTTGCGGGAGTACTCCGAAACCATCCCCAAGCCCATGGTGCCCATCGGGCACAGGCCCATTCTCTGGAATGTCATGAAGTTTTATGCCCACCACGGCCATCGCGACTTCGTTCTCTGCCTGGGCCATCAGGGGGACGTCATCAAACAGTACTTCCTCAGCTACAATGAGGCGCTGTCGAATGACTTTGTCCTGGAAGGATCCAATAACACGGTCAGACTCCTGGGACGCGATATCGAGGAGTGGACGATTACATTCGCCGACACCGGCCTGAACGCAAACATCGGTCAACGACTGAAGGCGATCCAGAAGTATGTTCAGGACGAGGAGATATTTCTCGCAAACTATTCCGACGGATTGTCGGACCTTCCCCTGCAGACAGTGATCGATCATTTCACAAAGCACAAGGCGGTGGCGAGTTTTGTATCCGTGAAGCCCAGCCAGAGTTTTGACGTTATCGGAACCGCCGACGGCATCCATGTCAACCAGCTCCAACCGGTCGCCCAAACCGGCGTCCGCATGAATGCCGGATATTTCACGTTCCGCCACGAGATTTTTGACTATCTGCACGACGGAGAGGAACTGGTGTACGAACCGTTCCGCAGGCTGATGGCTTCACAACAACTGATCACGTATCCGTATGACGGGTTCTTCATGTGCATGGATACGTTCAAAGAAAAACGCACGATCGATGACATGGTGGCACAGGGGAATGCACCGTGGGAGGTCTGGAAAGCCCAATGATACCCCTCTCGCTGGGCGGCAAGCGCCCCCTCCGGCTCCTCTGTCTTGGAGCACATTCGGATGACATTGAAATCGGCGCAGGCGGAACGGTGATGCGCCTGCTGAATGAGCACCCCGGGACAGCGGTAACGTGGGTGGTGTTCGGGACGTCGTCGGCGAGAGCACAGGAAGCCACGCGGAGCGCCCGCGCCTTCCTGCGGAAGGCCGGTTCACGGTCAATCACCGTGAAAGGGTTCCGCGACGGTTTCCTGCCGTATATGGGCGGAACGGTGAAGGAATACTTTGAAGAGCTCAAGAAGCAGGAGTCGCCCGATCTGATTCTGACCCACTACCGGCACGATCTCCATCAGGACCACCGCTTGATATGCGAACTGACCTGGAACACGTTCCGGGACCACCTGATCTGGGAGTACGAGGTTCCGAAGTATGACGGCGATCTTGGCACTCCCAACCTGTATGTCACGCTCAACCGGCAGCTGTGCCGCCGGAAGATCGATTACCTGATGCGCTTCTTTTCCACACAACGATCAAAACGCTGGTTCACCCGCGATGTCTTCGAGGGGCTGCTCCGCCTCAGGGGGATTGAAGCCGCAGGACCCCATCCGTTCGCCGAAGCGTTTTACGGCCGCAAAGTGCTCCTCTGAAAAAAACCCGCGGCATTCGTCTATGCGACGGATGCCGATGAAGATCCCGCGCCCGATCAGACCGTCCTTTTCAAAGGAGGTCTCGAGACCGGCAGCCGCGAACGCGGCACGGTACTGATCGGCAGAGTATAACCCCAGCTCGTGAAGTTCGGTGAAGTGCTCGACACCCGCCGGGGTTCCTACCAGATAATGGAACTCGATGACCGATTGTGTCCCCTTCAGGATGTTCGTGTTGATGCGGGCCACTTTCAGGTCGGGCTGGTCCACAAAACTCGCGAAGACCGCGCCAGGCCTGAACTCCTGCACTGAAAGCCAGGGTTCCACCACCAGAATGCCTCCCGGAAGAAGATGATCGGTCATCGTCCGGATGGCCTGGCGGAGTTTCTCCTCGGTGTTGGCGTAGCCGATCGCACTGAAGAGACACATCACGACATCGAATTGTTTCGGCAGTCGGAAGTCGACCATGCTGGCACAATGGAATGTGACATCGGGGAGACGCTCCCGTGCGATTAGCCAGCATCTCCGCATCGATGTCGAGTCCCGTGATCGCAAAATTCTTTCGCAAGTACTGTTCATGGCCGCCGGTGCCGCACGCCACTGCCAGAAGGGTGTTGCCCGGAGATCGTTTGTATCGTCCGACCAGGGCGGTGAACTCCTCTGCTTCCTTCTCCCAGTTCTTTCCCTTGGCACGAAAGATGGCGTCGTAGATGGCAGCGGATTTGTTGAACATTGTCTACCTCAGATGTCGGAAGAGAGTGCTGTCATTAGTTGATCACTGCGAGAGCCGGGGACACACCGAGCTGCTTCAGCGAGGCCGCAATCTCCTTCTCATAGATCGGATTGAGAAGAATCACTACGCTGGGCCGGTAGTCGACGAGAAATGCGGGCGGGACAATACGCTGTGCGGACCCTGCCACGTATGTCCCGTGCTTCCGCGGGTTGATATCCACCACATACTCAACCGCACGCGAGCCCTCGATCATATTCAGGAAGTTTGTGCACCGGGCCCCGCCACCCCAGACCACAACACGGTCCTTGTTCTGCGCATACGCGCGGAACCGGTCCTCCCATGAACGAATGGTAGTTTCCGCCGCGGACGCAAAGCCGTCGACGAGTGAGCTGACCTCGCGAAGCCGTTCCTCCTGGGCGTGTCCGGCAACGGTTGCTGCTGCCGGAGCAGGAACCGCATCGATCGCGAGAAAGAGCGGCCCGAACAGCTCCCGCACTCCCCGCACGTCGAACCCCGCCGCCATAAACACGTGAGCAAGGGAGGCAGGGCTGAAGTACGAGAAGTGTTCGTAGACCAGCGCCCAGAGGTCTCTCGACCGCAGATGGTCAAGAACATTCGGAACCTCAAAAAAGACCGCCGTCTCATGCCGCGATCCCACCGACTCCCTGATCTCCTGAAGCATGGTCAGCGGATCGGCAATATGTTCCAGCACCTGGCGGCACACAATCAGGTCTGCCGTGTGGCTGGCATAGCGCCGGGAATACAGATCGCGGATAACGGTAATTCGCTCCTTCCCGCTGTGCGAGGCTGGTGCCTCCATGTAGGCGGGGTCGAATCCGGTTCCCCTGCAGTCTCCCCGTTCACACAGCAGCGAAAGAAAATCCCCCTGGCCGCACCCTATTTCGAGAACGGCCTTCCCTTTCAATCCGTACTGGCGCACGAGGTCGTCGGCCAGCTGCTCCACATACCCCTGGAACACACCGGAATGGTGCAGGGAGTTTTCATAGTTGGTCGTGTAGGCAATCAGCTCCGGGTCAAACGTGCTGTTGTACACATGGCCGCAGGAAGGGCAGAACGTCAGCAGGATATCCCCCCTGACCGTGTTCCTGGCCTCCTCTGCCGATGGCCAGAGTATGGTGTTGTGCACGGGCAGACGGGGCAGATTCATGATAGGGCGGACCTGATCGGATTTGCACACAGGACAACGTGTCGAGGATGGCAGGCGTGTCATACGTTCTCTCCCAGCGGTATCAGTTCTGCGGCGACCCCCATGCCGCGGAGTGTGGCGCCAATTTCGTCACAATAGATGGGGTTCATGACGAACACCAGATCCGGACGGTACTCCTGCAATGCGGCGGGTGCGATGATCTCCTGACCGGTCCCCGCAAGAAATGTCCCGTGCTTGTGCGGATTCACATCCACGGCATACTGAATCGCGTCCCTCGCCTGGAGCGTGGTAAGAAATCCGACCCCTTTCGACCCGGCTCCCCAGAGCACCATCCGGCGCCCCAGCGCAGCCTGTGCGCGAACGTACTCGTCCCAATTGCGGTTGGTGGCCGCGACGCGTGTCGAAAAATGTTCTACCGCGGCCCGGATCTCATCCAGAAGACCTGCGTCCGTCGTCATATCAGGTGCTGCCCCCGGGACAGCGTCGATCATCAGATACTGATCATCATATTCCGTCCAGACAGAATGCACGGTAAACCCGCTGCGGCGGAACACGCCCGAAAGAGACCCGGGACTGAAATACGAACAGTGCTCGTAGTACACGTCCCAGAATGCTTCTTCGCGGAAGATCTTTGTCACTTCCGGGACCTGGAAGAACACACGGGTCGAACGCCGGCCGCCCAGAGTCTGCCGGATCATCCGGAGAAATGCAAACGGCGCAGCAATATGCTCGAGGGTCATTTTGCAGGCAACAAAATCCGCCGCGATTCCGGCATGCTGTTCCCCGTAGAACTGCTTGTAGAATGTCAACCGGTCCCTCGCCGGGCTGACCGTTCGCTTCTCGTCGTAGACCGGATCAAAACCGATGCCCGTGTTGTTCCCCATCTCGCACAGCATGGTAAGGAATTCTCCCTTGCCGCAACCGATCTCAAGGATCGTCCTGCCATGGAGGTCGAATCTTGTGATGATACGTTCGGCGAGGTCGCGGTGAAATGCGGTGAAGGTCGCTGAAAAACCCTGGGTCTCTTCGTACCGCGAGGAGAATTCTATGAGGTCTGGATCAAACAGTTGATTTCCGACAAACCCGCAGGCCGGACAGAACGCGAGCAGGATGTCGCCCCTCGGCATGGAGAGTGCTTCCTCCCTGGTCGGAAAGAGCAGGACGCTTTGCACCGGGACGTTACGAACCTCGTAGAACGGTCGTACCGGCTGTGCGCCGCATGCACGGCAGACGTTGACTGGCCCGGTGATCATGCTGTCTCTTCTCCTTCCGGGGCGGACCGCTTCGCTTTCAGCAGCTCGAGCAATTCCCACAGGATCGGTCGCTGCGTGACGATGAGCACGCCGATGTACACAATGACGCCCAACCCGACAAGCGACAGCAATCCGGCAATGGTTGTACTGCTGCCGGCCGCCGTCTGTATGAGGAGCCGTACTCCGGAGACGGCCACAACCATGATGACTGACGCGGCGAATGCGGGAAAGACCGCGCGCCCCATGGCTATGACCGTACGCGGCAGGAGCGTCTGCACCTGGTATACATTGTAGGCGAGCCCGATCGCGTGTGCAATCACAACGGCCAGGGCAACGCCCACGGCTCCCCAGGCCATGAAGGCGGCAATGGCCGCGAGAAGTGCAAAGGTCACCGCCAGCCCCGCCCGCAGGTTGTACTCCGGGTGCCCTGTCGAGATAAACAGGGCAGAGGTAGTGGATGAGAGAGGTTTGAGAAGACTCATAAACGTGAGCACTTTCAGCGGGACGATGGCCGGACTCCATTTCTCGCCCAGCAATACGGGAATCAGCTCCTGCGCAACCGCAAACAGGCCGGCAGCGATAGGAATCGTGATCATCCCGATCATCCGCAGGCTCTTCAGGTACGCCCGCGAAAGACGTTCCTTGTCGTCCTGAACCAGAGCATATGACGGAAACAGCACGACGCCGATTGTCCGGTTCACGCTGTCGACCGTCTTGCTCGTCATCTCCACCGCCCTGTTATAATAGCCGAGCGCGTCGGTTCCCAGAACCCTCCCCACAACGTAACTGTCGACGTATGAGTAGAACGTATACACAGAGGTACTGCCGACCATTCGGATCCCGAACCCCATCATGCGCTTCAGGATTGCGGTGTCCCAGAACGAAACCCGGAACCACCCGAGCGTAGGGCTGAGGACCCATGCGAGGACAGCATACACCGTCGCCCCGATGAGATTGCCGTAGACCAGGCTCCAGACTCCATGTCCGAGCCAAGCCAGGACGATCGAGGTCCCGACCGTGACTACCTCGGTAATGATTCCAATGACACTCAGGCGTCCGAAGAAGAGCTCTTTCTGAATGAGAGCCTCAGGTATGCGCGTCAGCCCACCCAGGAAGACCGTCAGAGACAACCACTGGAGGACTGGAACGACATCCCGTTCCCCCAGCAGAAAGCCAAGACTCGGAGCCGCGAGGATGATCCCGCCGGTGACGGCAAGTCCGAGGCCGCATGTGACGACGAAGGCGGTAAACGTCGCCTTCATTTTGTCCAGAGGCGTTTGAATGACCGCGGCCGGCAGACCGAGCGTCGCGAAGATTGCGATAATCGAAAGAACAACCTGGGCGAGCGCAACCTGTCCGAAAGCATCAGGATCCAGCAGGCGGGCGAGGATGATAGACGTGAAAACGGAGAAGACGCGAAGCCCGATGGTGGCACTTCCCAGCGTGAGTCCTCCCCGGAACGTCTTCAGTTTGAGTGAATCCTGGCCCGTAGTGTTCTCCTTGCTCATCAGGTCGTGGGTCCGCGGTCCGTGCCGGTACCGTCCTTGACCCGGGTGAAAAGATCGGGATAGTGCTCGGGCCTCCGAAGGCCGCGGGCGAATCCCTTGGCGAAACGGATGCTGAGAAGAACCCTCGAGTGCATATAGAGTCCCAGTCTCTGCGGCCCTTTCAAAAGAGCGAGCACCGCGAGTGCGAGGAAGACCGTGCCTGCAACAAGCGCCAGGGCACCGACCGCATTGTTGGCGGCGAGGAGAACCGCCAGCACGAGAACGAGGGCGCCGAGCGTCCAGACGCCGAACACCTCACGGTGCTCCCGGAGGAGATCCCAGAAAATTTCCCGGAAGGCATGCCGGCGCATGATCTGACCGACTCCGGAGAAGTACATCGACTGCTCGCGGATTTCTGAGACAGTCCGTTGCTTATCCAGGTGATACGCCATGGGATGATCGATGCGCACGACAGCATAGCCCTTGCGGGAAAGACGATAGGCAAGTTCGCGCTCTTCTTCTCCGCGCAAGAAAGGATTGAACCCCCCGCACGATTCGAGCGCGGAGCGCCGGTAGACGGCCGCTCCGCCAAGCCCCGGCACCGTGCCGAGCGGGAAGTCATCCGCGCGATCCATGGCAAGAGTTTCTCCGGGAGCGTTCCAGTAGAGCCGGCCTCCGACTCCGCCGATGCCCCGATCTGAAAGCACATCAATCGCGCGGGCAATCCACCCGTCAATGACAATCATGTCACCATCGACAAAAAAAACGTACTCCCCCACCGTCAGGCGGGTCCCTAACCACCTCCCCGCACTCGGTGAGAGAGGGGCCTCCGGCGCAAGCCGTACGATGCCCACGGGATACCGGGACGCGACTTCCACGGTCCGGTCGACAGAGGCGGAATCAACAAAAACCACGTCGCTCCGGTAGTCGCGGGTTGCATCGAGCACGGATGCAATGCAGCTCCCTATCACCGCTTCCTCATTCCGGGCAATGATCACGACGCTCACGTTGAGCTGTTCCGGGGTCCCGTTCATGACCCTCGATGGCTGGGAGGCGAGCGACGCTGCCGTTCCGGCGCATCTCCATATTCCCCCTTACGGGTGACGAAGGCATGCCCGACGAGGCGCGCCACGGTGCCAGGATCGGCCATCAGTGCACGCACGAGTGACCTGAACAGGCCTCCAAACCGGCGTTCTGACATGGCAATCCGACCTAACCGCCAGTATGCATCCGCGATCCTCGACCGGAGGCATGCCTGATGCCCGGGGGAGAGCGCGGGCTTGGACCGGAGTATATCTCCAAAAGCAAGCGTCTTGTTCACGTACCTGCGTCCTTCGAGTGCCTCGGACGTGAGGCGCGAGGCCCCGGTCGCGTCGGATGTCTGACGCGCGCCGATATTCTGAACCGCGCAGGCGGGGTTGCCAATACCGATTTTGAGGAAGAAATGCGTGTCATGCGCGTTGCGGAGCTCTTCCCACAGCCCCCCTTCGGCGAGGAATGCCGCTCGACGGCAAACGGTCGTTTGCAGCATCATCGGCTGATATTCCCGCATCACCCATTCCGTTGCATCGGGAACCATGACGAATGGCTCCTCGACCTGAAATCCGCATTCGGCCCACCAGGTCTTCTCACCGGGCTCGGGTAGAGTCATGTCATCATAGTAGAAGACTGCCCTGCCATCTGTCTGACGAATCGTCTCCACAATCTGTTGCAGGTGAGTTGGCGTCCACATATCGTCAGAATCAAGAAAACCCACCCACTCGCCCCGGGATTCGTTGACGCCCCTGTTGCGAGCCCGTGCCCCGCCGCCGTTCTCCTGGCGGACGTAGCGGACCCGTTCTCCGAAACCGCGTACAACCCCCTCGGTCCCATCGGTCGAGCCGTCATCCACAACGATAATCTCGCCCGCGGGATAGGTCTGGCTCAGAATGCTCTCGAGCGCCCGTCCCACCAGATGGGCACGGTTGTATGTCGGAACCACGGCGCTGACCGAGATCCCGGATTGGCCGGATATGGGCATGGGCTGCGGTCCTGAGTTTACCGGACGAAGACCATCCGTTTCACCAGGACCCGCTCGTTGTTGTTGATCGATAAGCGATAGAAATAGATACCGGAGGCAAGACCCTCCGGGCGGAAGTCCTCGCGGTGATACCCCGGAGGTTTCATGCCATCCACGAGCAGCGCCACCCGCTGGCCCACAGTATTGTACACCTCAAGTCTCACATGACTTGCAGAAGGAACACCATACTCGATCATTGTTGTGGGATTGAACGGGTTGGGATAATTCTGTGCCAGACGCACCTCCGAGGGCACGCGCCCTTCTTCGGCTACACCGGTCAGACTCACACGGAACCTGCGCATGGCACTGTACGGGCCCCATCCCGTCGGATTGCCCGCACGGACACGCCAGAAATATGTTTTGTCCAGCTCAAGGCCGCGCAGCACCTTGGTGGTATCAACAAGCGATGTATCCATGTCCGGATACGCGAACAGAGAATCATCCGTCAACTCGAACCAGTATTTGCTCCCTGGCTGAAGGTTTGCCTTCCAGACGCAGAGGATGCTGTCGGGCTGCACGCTCGCATAGTTCACCGGCGCGACCAGAGCAACCTGATTGGGAAGCGGCAGATACGTTGAGAACCACCTGCTCAGCGAAAACGGACCTTTGCCTTCGCTGTTCCAGGACCGAACACGCCAGTAGTATTGTGTGTAGGCGCTCAGACCGGTTACGTTTCTCGAGGTGTCGTTAAGCAACGAATCGTTGACGACGAGCCCGGACGTGAACTGCGGGTTCGTCGCAACCTGCAGATGATACCCCTGGGCCCCGTCGGACGAAGACCAGACCAGATTCACTGAAGTGTTGACATTCGTTGTTCCGTTTGCCGGCAGCACCAACCGTGGGAGAGAGGGCAATGCCGCGCGGAAATAGTCGAACAGAGCGGTATATGCCGGAGGCGGAGCACCCTGATTCCGGGCGGCAAGTCCGACCTTCTGGACGACGAGCGTGTGGTTGAACTGTGCCGATGTCTCCCAATTCACTCCGTCGAGCGAGGTGATCTGCTTCCACAGATTGCGTTCGCGCCTGACCTTCATGTAGACAGGAACGGTGCCGTTGGGAGCCAGGACCACATCGGACCGCTGGGAGGGCACACCAGCGACGAGAACACCTGCATATGCCCGTGTTGAGGAACCGTCTGAGTACACTTCAAATCGGACCAGGTTCAGAGAATCGGTGACCGCATGAACTCCAGCGCCCTGAACCGGTTGACTGATCGATCCGTTCAGCTTGACTTCCACTTCGAAGTCGGTATCGGCTGACGGCTGGAGAACCTGTGGCATCGTGTTTGAGCCTGTGGTCACAGTGTGGGCTACATTCTGAGGGAGAGCAAGCGAAAGCTGACCGCCCGTCGACGTTACCGAGACATCGCCGATCGGGTTGCGGACCGTCCAGAGGGCAGAGTCGAGCGACGCAATGGTGAATTCGTCACGCGCCAGCGTGGCGGCACCCGTAGTGGTAAATACGCGGTCACCGGAAACTGCCCGGTTGCCGGATTCATCGAACGCGATTGCGCGGTAGTGATATGTCGTATTTTGGGCGAGACCCGGCAGGACAAAACTGTGATCGACCCGCAGCTCTGCGTTCGCCAGCTCGGACCCGTATGCCGTTGTCAGGCCATATTCAATCCGTCCCCGCGCCATCTCATCGGTCTGCCACTGTACTTCAGCAGACGTGCGACCCAGAATTGTGCCGTACGCGCTGAGGACAGGCGGAATGAAATCGCTTGTGATGGGCTTGACAACAACCGGACCGAACGTGGCATCGACCCAGTGTGCAAGGACCATGATCGCCCCCTGCTGGGGGTCCGACAACGGGCCCGTCCAGGTCAGGTCATTCCCCGGCGGTTCGGCGCCGCCAACTACCCACACTTTGAAGGAATAGCGTACGCCGGACCCGGTCGATTCTACGCGCATTTTGAAATAGTACGGCACATTGAACGGTATGATACTTCCGCTGCTGCCGTCCACCTTGTCCCAGATGGACAGGTGGCCGTCCCCCTGTGTATTGTCGAATTTATAGAAGCCGCCACACCCGAACGGTTTGTACCCGGCTTTCGGCTGCCAGCCGGATATGGGGTTGTCACTGTGGCCGCTCCATCCCAGAAAGAGTCCGACGGCGGGGCTGCCGCTGATCGGTCCGTATCCCGCGGGATCCTGGCTGTGGATTGTCACCGGCACCGTCACCTCAAAATCCCGCCACGTGGTATCACCCAACCCGACGAGTCGGTCATAGCCGACCTGTTGAA
The DNA here is from genome assembly GCA_963714855.1 of uncultured Bacteroidota bacterium. Taxonomy (GTDB): domain Bacteria; phylum Bacteroidota; class Ignavibacteria; order UBA10030; family UBA6906; genus JAGDMK01. The sequence goes on from CAVQPT010000005.1 coordinate 239,677, forward strand.
TGCGAAGCCCGCCGGAGACGACATTCCAGAGCCCGTCCACAACCTGTGCAGAATCAAAGAGAGTCGATGACGACGCCCACGCGGTCGTGGACACGCGGGGCCAGACCGTCCCCGAAAGATACCGGACGATCACGGAATCATACGTTATCACACCGACGCCATTTTGCGCTGTAATATACACAACATTGGAATCAGGCAGGGGTCTGAGTGCGCTGAGGTGAATATCCGCATTGAAGTCGCCAGCGGCACCCAGCCGCCGTGTGTCGGGCCCGATACTCAGAGTGACGGGGAGACCTCCGTTCAGGCTGTAGCGAAGCGACGTAATACCCGTCGGATCAGAAACGTTTCCGAGGATGTTAATCCAACGCTGGGGGACACCATTCCGTCCGAAGGTCAACCGTTTCGGATGGAAGAACTGCAGTGTGGTGGCAGTCACACCTTCGACGGACGCCTGGCCATTCGCCGTACCCGGTCCACCTGTCGCCTCCTGCGCCGGAACCGAGACCACAAAAGTGAGCAGGAGAAATGTTAGAGCCACAACTCGACGGCCGGAGGGGGCACCCATCTTGGCAACGGTCACGGAATTCATTCTTCTCTGGTGTCCTCTCAACATGATAGTGAGCTTGCCTTTGAAATACCGCTTAGAACTGCCTCGGTGTCACCTTCGCAGCGAGCCGGCGAACACCGGACAGAGCGCCTTTGGTGATCCGGAATGCCCGGCTCGACCGGTAATTCGGAAACTCCGTAAAATGATGTCCGGCCGACGCTGCGAACTCCTCGCGTGTCGTGCCGGTTCGTTCGAGAAATTCTGCAAGAACGTCCGGCTCATCCCGCTGCTCTTTCTGTTCAGCTGTAGCAAGCGCTTCGTCGCGCGTTATCTCTCCGATCCGGACAAGAGCGCTATAGGCCGGCGTCACCTCGGAAAAACCCCACCGTCTGTTCATCACGTAATCCTTGAGGGGGTTCAGGCGGCAATCACCATGTTCCAGCTCTCCCGACGGAGGCTCCCATCCAATCTCCCGGGCGAGGATCTCCTGCATCGCGGCCGTGCCGGGATGCACAAAGTCCAGCACATCGACGTCGGCGGGAGAGACTCCGAGCACGCGCCGGATGGTGTTGACAACGGGAGACGCGCTGACATACTGGGCGACGTGTTTGAAAGGCACCTCGTCGTCTATCACCTGCCGGTAGTACCGCCGGTCGGCATGGTGCGACATACTCAGGCCGTCGAGGCCCGAATCGCGCTCAGCCGCCCCGCCAAGAGCGATGAGGTGAATCCGGTTCTGCCGGGCAATCCGCTGGGCGATGGCCCCGATCATCATGTTGCACGGCGTGCAGAATTCGCCCGCGCGGATGAGAAACGTCCGGTACAGCTGCAGCAAATTCCGTTCCGAGGGCTTGAAGATAAAGAGCTCTACGCCAAGCCTCTTCACCGCGTGCTGGATGTTGAGCCGCGCCCGCTCAGACTGAAAACCGTTGTCAAAGTTGTATGCAAGAACAGTGAGCCCGAACTCCTGGGTGAGCAGGTACAGAACATACATGCTGTCCTTTCCACCGCTCACCGGCACCAGAGCATCGTAGGCACCGCGGTTCCGGTACCGGGAAAGGATCCGACCGAGCCGCTCCCGCCTCTCTTCTGCACTTGCCCTCTGGTCCGATGCATGCGACCTGCACTGGACGCACACCCGCTGGTGGTCAAGAACAACACCGGGCAGGCCTGCCGGTAGAATGCACTTCGTACAACGCTCCATTCCACCCTCCCCTTGATTCCGTGGTCCACGGTTTCGCCGCTGCCACGCTGTTGTCCCCGCCCCCCCGGCAACAACACGGCTCCTCACGGACCGTTCCCACTTCGACGGTACACCACAGCAATCTGACCTGCTACCGCAGATACAGCATACGCCTCGTCTCGACCCGATCCCCCGACGTCAACCGGTAGAAATAGATACCGCTGGGGACTCCACGCAGCGGTTCAAACGCAATTGAATGCCATCCGGCGTCCCGCCGGTCATCGAGCAGGACTTCAACGGTCTGACCCAGCGTATTGTATACGGTGAGCCTCACCCTGCCCGCAGCAGCCAGTGAAAACCCGATCTGCGTAGAAGGATTGAACGGATTCGGGTAGTTCTGGAGGAGCCGGAACTCCAGAGCGCCGACGCCGGTCGGCAGCACCGCAGTCAGGGATGATGTGAAACTGCGAATCGCGCTGTATGGACCCCATCCGCCCACGTTTCCGCCACGAACCCGCCAGTAATATTGTCCCTCCGGCAGGGAAAGCGTTTTGCTCGTGTCTGTCACGATCGAATCCGCCTCGGGAAATGCGAAGAACGGGTCGCCATTCCACTCGATGTCATACCGGTCGGCGCCGGGAACGGCATTCCAGGTGCATCGAATACTGTCGCTCCGTACCGTCGCCCCCTCCAGCGGTGACACCAGTTTCACCTGATTGGGCACGCCGGCGATCGTTGAGAACCGGTGAGCCGGACCGAACGGGAACATCACGGTCTGCGTCCCCACGGCGACACGCCAGTAATAGAGCGTGTTCGTCTGAAGCGACGGAACGATCAGCGTGGTGTCCGCAGTGGTCGAGTCCATGGCTACGGTTGAAGCGCCAAACGATGAATCGCGCGCAACCTGCACGCGGTAGCGTTGCGCCTGCGGGGACTGTCCCCAGACAAGCCGCGGACTCCTACTCTGATTGACGGCCCCGTCAGGCGGGAGAAGAAGCGCTGCCTGGGGCACACTCTGCTGTTCCGGGGCGCCAATCGAAGACGCCACATCCCCGCCCGACGATCGGATCATCGCGGCCGTCGGTGCGTATGTCGTGCCATCCACAAGGCCGTAGACAAAGTGCTGCGGGGTATCATAGAGATACATATAGTGCGACTGACGCCCGAACCCGAAAACGGTCATTTTCCCGTCAAGGGGAGGTCCGACGGTTTCCATGGCATAGTACTGGTCGATAATCTGGTCGTCCTCTTCATGGAACAGGTACAGCGATCGATCCACGTTTGGATCGGCAAAGTAGACCCACTCTTCGGTGGGAATATCCTCCACCCACATATCGGAGGCCGGGGTCTGCCGGCCATCACTGCGGACAACGAAGTCCACGGAAGGCTCAAGTTCGCCCCCCGGGGTCCCCTCGTAGAGGATCCAGTATGCGCTGTCGGTGTGCACCATGGTGAGCCGTGCATACTCCGGATAAATGTCCCACCGGCATTCAAAGTAGCCATCTACCTGCACAGACCGGATGCTTGCCCTCAGGGGTCCTTGGGAGAGGAGCGTGCTGACGGATGCCGCGGCCCCCTCGCTTCCCGGATGGAAGAACCCCCGCGGATAGGCGGAGTTCGGAATCCCCCGGCTGGAGCCCGCGGCAATACTGTTGGGCGTGGGATTATAGCTCACCCAGTCGTTCCCGTTTTTGTCAAGCCAGCTTGAGAATCCGGCTCCTATTTTCTGGTAATATATGGTGCCCGACGGTGTGGTGACCCTGAAGCAGTCCTGCCCCTCGTCGGGGATATTGTCCGTCACCGTGACCTGCGGCGGGACGGGAGCGGGTGAAATCCCCGTACCAGTGAAATCGAAATAGATGTTGTAGCTCCGGTAGCTGTTTGCCGGCGTCAGACCCTCGAGCAGAATAATCAGCGTCCCTGAAGCATTTGTCCCGGGATGGTAATTCGCCGCAGGGTCGAACTGGAAGGGAACGGAGTCTCGGACCACGGCGCCGACATCATTGACTTCAACGACGCGAATCGTTCCGGGGTCAAACACTCCCGGAGTTCCCAGTACGCCGGTGAGCGTCGTGAAGTTTATCGGTATCTCGGCAGGCCTCCGGATGCGGTCGACCGGCCCGGCAAGAACATCCACGGGAACACGGAATTTCCACGCCGTGTTCCACCACGAAGCACCGCCGTACATCGATGATGTGAAGAGAAAGAACAGGAGAAACGCGCCCGACGTGCGCACGCGAATCATTGAGGTTGTCATGGATGTGGGTACAGCTCTCTCCGCATGAGTGAACGAACCGGCCCTCGTGAATGTGCGTAGGCCCTCGCCGGGGCGAGCCTGCAAGGGCCTACATGAAACGTTTCGCCGGCAGAACCGGCTTATTTGAGAAGAGCCATTTTCTTCATGACGGTCACTTCACCCGCCGTCAGCCGGTAGAAATAGACACCGCTTGCGAGATTGCCCGCGTCGAACGACACCCGGTGATAGCCTGCGGTCTTTACACCGTCGACCAGCAATGCAACCTGTTCACCCAGCATGTTATACACGACCAGCGACACATGGCTTTCGCGCGGAAGTTCATAGTCAATCCGCGTCGAGGGGTTGAACGGGTTCGGATAGTTGTTATGGAGCCGCACTTCGGTCGGCAGACCGCGCGTTTCGGCCACGTCGGTGAACAGTGTGTTCAGGCGGCGCGTCACGCTGAAAGGCCCCCATCCACCGGCATTGCCCGCACGGACCTTCCAGAAATAGACGTGGTTGTTGACAAGGCCTTTGAAGCCTTTGACGGTATCCGTGAGTGTCGTGTCGAACTGCCGGAACACGAACAGCGAATCAAAGCCGAGCTCCCACCAGTATTTGGTTGCGCCGGCCTGCTTCCGCCAGAAGAATGCCACGCTATCGCCCGGAGCCGTGTTGTCGTTGGCCGGTCCGACGAGTGTGACTGTGCCGGGAGCCGGAGTGAGCGTCTGGAACATCCAAGTCGGACTGAACGGCCCGATGCCCGCCCCTGTCTTGCCGGCTACGCGCCAGTAGTACACTGTATTGAACGAGAGCCCGGACACCGCTTTCGACGTGTCCACAAGCGTCGAATCGTCGAAGACGAGTCCCCCTGCAAATGTCTGGTCGATGCCAACCTGCAAGCGGTACGCAAGCGCCCCCGCCATGGTGCTCCAGACAAGAGTCGGGTTGGAGGAAACATCCGTGGCATTGTTGGCCGGAGAGATTTGTGTCGGCACAAGCACAAATGTCGTGAAGTTCCAGGCGGAGGTGAAGTCACCGGACATCCCTGCGTTCTTCGCGCGCACACGCCAGAAATATTTCGTGAACGGCTGAAGATTGGTCACCTGCTTCAATGTGTCAACGATGGTCGAATCATCCAGAACGACTGTTCCAAACGTTGAGTCCGTGCTCACCTGCAGCCGGTACGCGCTGGCAGTGATTGCGGGCCGCCACCGGAGTGTCACAGTCAGGGGCTGGGTGGTGTTGTTGTTCGACGGCGAGACCAGCGCAGGAGTCGGCGGTTTCGGTGATCCGTAGCCGGCACCTGTATACCGGACGGTGATACCCGGTCCGGGCCAGTGGAACATCATGCCTGTCCCCTGCGATTCCGAATAGAACTCAACCGTATTCTCCCCCGTCACCAGAGCCGACGGAGGGAAGGAGACCAGATCCAACGAGCAGAAATGATCGTCGCCAAACAAGGGCAGCGTGTAGTTGTTGACCTTTACCCAGTGGGCCTCGCCGGGTTGGATCTGCACGTCCAGCCCGTTGAACGACGAGAGCCAGAATGTCGCAGCTGTCGCATCGGCCAGGTTCGATCCACCGGGAATGGAGAAGTTCGCCGTCTTGGTCTTCCCGACCCGGAGTTCACAGTTTTCAGGCATGTTGTACGGTTTGTAGAGCTTGACCGACTTTCCGCTGCGGATGAGGGACACACTCTCAATCGCTGCCGTCATGTAGTACACGCCGTTGTTGTCACGAATACGGGCCGCGAACCCGACACCGCCCAGGACCTGGTCGGGCACGAGGTCGGTGTTCCACACAGCGGAATACGGAGGCGAGGTTGCCGTGCCGATATGATTCTTGATCGTAAGCACGGTCTCATTGCGCCGGCGATGATAGTTGTACTGCCAGTCGAGGTAGACGCCGTCGCCGTCCGTATCGTACTGCTCGTAGTAGCCCACCAATTCCACTTTGTTGATACCAAACGGGCTCGAGGCAGATGCCACGATAGTCGGGTTCTCGGGTACCGTCCCCTTGCTCGCCACAGAGGTGATGGCTCCGGTCGGATGGACCTTGCTGGAGTCATAGTAAACCCGCACGACCACGCTGTTCATGCCCCATTGGCCCCACCCGAAGTCATAGCAGATCTGCCCTGCATTCGTCCCTTCAAACGAGTTCGTTCCTTCGACAAGGTGCGATAGGGGGATGTCGACAGTCGCGTTGTAGTACGACAGGAAGCACTCCCCGAGCCCCGGGGTAGTCCGGAGTTCGAGGATAGGCAACCAGCTGTTGTTGTTGAACCGAATCTGCTTCGCCGTCGTCCCCGCGTGTCCTCCCCACAGGTCGATCTGCACTTCAGCACGGACAGCGCCCTGCAGATCGGCGACATTCAGGTACTGCACAGAGTTGGGAAGATACGTCTGGGCGGCAGGATTGGGAGCGTTCGGATCGATCACTCTCCAATCGGCGTATGTCAGCATTGCCTGTGTATACTCACGATAGATATCCCCCGGCTGCGGCCCGCGGAGGAGCCGCTGTGCGTTAACAGTCGCGAACGATGCAAGGAGCATCGATCCCAGCACCATACTGGCGAGCGACGTCCGGATCCAGAGTTTCATCGAAGCACCCTCCCTCTTTGAGTGGCACCACTAGCTGTTCGGATTGGACACTTTTCTAACAACACGGGGAGGCCGGCGAAAGGATCATGTTCCTCATGCTCAGCGCTCCCCGTGTCCGTACGATTCCCATACGCTACTTTACGTAGACCATCTTCTTCATCAGTACCAGATCGTTGGCAACCAGCCTGTAGAAGTACATGCCGCTCGCAAGCCTGCTGCCGTCAAAGGTGACCTGATGGTATCCGACCGACCGATCGCCGTCGACCAGGGTCGCCACCAGTTCGCCCAGCATACTGTACACTTCAAGCGTTACGTGGCCTGCCCGTGGCACACCGAACTCGATCGTCGTCGCCGGATTGAAGGGGTTCGGGAAGTTCTGTGCAAGACTGAATTCCTGCGGCAGAGTCCGCTCCGCGCCAATGCCGGTGTACAGGGCGTTGAACCTGCGCACCTCGCTGAACGGTCCCCATCCCGTGGCGTTCCAGGCACGGACCTTCCAGAAGTACCGGAAGCCGTTGATGATCCCCCCCGTCACCCTCTGCGAGTCGGTCACGGTGGAATCGATCAGGTTGAACTGGAAGAGCGAATCGGGTGCCCACTCGACCCAGTACTTCGTGACTGCCGGCTGCGAGCGGAGCCAGACGAAGGTCACCGTGTCGTTGGCAACCAACGAGTTGTTGAGGGGACTGATCAGGAGCACCTGGAACGGCAGTGGCACCACGGTCGTAAAACTCCACACCGCTGAGAACGGCCCGATTCCGCCCACACTCTTCGACCGCACGCGCCAGAAATATCTCGTATTCTGGGTAAGACCGCTCGCGGCACGCACCGAATCAGTCACGGTGGAATCATCCACAACGAGCTGCGTGGCAAATGTCGAGTCGAGGCCGCATTGTACGTAGTACGAGATCGCGTTCGGCACCTTGTTCCACCGCAATGTGGTGGTGAGAGGCTGGTTTGCCGCACCGTTTGAAGGCGCAATCAGGCTTGGCGCACCCGGAATGCCGGGGATCGTGGTAAACCGCCAGACCATGGAGTACGCGCTCGCACCGTTGGAATTCTTGCTCTTGACCCGCCAGAAGTACTTGGTGGCGCTCAGGAGACCCGTCACGTTCCTTGTCGGAACGACCAGACCGCTGTCGTTGACGACCATGACCGTGAAGTTGGAATCCCGGGCGACCTGCACATGGTAGCCGGTGGCACCGACCGCGGTTCGCCAGGTCAGCGTGACAGGCATCGTAAGCCCTGTGGTATCGTTCGCGGGCGACGTGGGTCGCGTTGCAGCGGGAAGCGCACCCTTGAAGAAATCAGTCATCGATGTGAACGGCGGTGGGGGCGTTCCTTCGTTACCGGTACTGATAGCAACTTTCACCGGGGCGGTAAAGTCCCAGAAACTCCCCGCCTGTGTCCACTGTGTCCCGTCAAAGGAATAGTCTGCCGTCCAGAGGGCGCCATATTGCCGTACACGCATGTACAGCGGTGCGATGTCGAGCGGCCCGAGCGACACATTGAAGCGGGTGATCGGCATTTCGATACCGAAGGGGAAACTGGCGCAGAAGAGCCGGGTGCTGGAACCGTCGTTCAGAAAATCAAACCGTATCAGCCGTGATGGGCTCTCTTCAAACAGGAGTCCTTCGAACCGGTATGTGGACGAGGACCCACTTACCCCGGTGTTGAAACGGACGACAAACTCCCGGTTGTTCGACGAAGCAATGTACTGCTCAACGCGAGTAACATAGTCGCCACCGGTCCAGATGTCATGCGAGATTCCCGCAGGAACGGCAATGGAGAGGTGGTCGTTACTCACGAGAACCACAGCGTCACCACGCGGGTCTTTCACCGCCCACACGCCGGCGTCCAGTGCCGTGTCCGCAAACTCATCCGAACGGCTTGACACGTCATTCACTATCCCCGGGGTCGTCTGCGTATTGTTCCCGGTCGAAGAGATCGTCTCAAGGGTGTCTCCGGTCGATATCCGGAAGTTGTACAGTGTCCCCGGGGTCAGGTTTGTCATGGTCATGTAGTGCGCGAACCCGTAATCGACATCGTACAGGTTGATGCCGTAGCCTGGCGTTGTGCCGTATTCGATACGCGCCGTCGTGCGTTCATCGGTGTTGAATGCCACCTGGATCGCATTCGAGGCCAGATTGAGGAGGCGCACGCTGTGGATGTACGGTGCAACGGTGTCCGAAGGCACCGGCTGGCTGTCGTCAGCAGCCTTGATGGAGTCCAGATTATGGAAATAATCCACCATCGCAGCAAAGTCTTTCGGCTTGGAACCCGCATTGAGGGAGAACGGGCCGATTTTCACGACGGTCAACGACTGTGTGAATGTTCCCGCGGTATCCCAGAATGACCCGTTCAGCGAGGTCAGGAACTTCCATGTGGATCCCGTGCGTAGCACGCGCATCCAGAGAGGGCCTTCGCCGAGGGCGGCCATCTTCCTGTTCACCTTCATGCTCGGCGAACCCAACCCACCGATAAACGTGGCGGCGTAGGCATGGACGCTGTCATCGGTCGCCGTTGTGAAGCAGATTTCGATCTTGTTGTTGGCGTCCTGTTCGATGATGACGCCCTGTGCCGTGTAGGATTCTCCGGTGCCACCCAGCAGTGCCGAGAGGAACTTCACCTCGAGATTGAAATCGGTGTTGGTGGAATTCTGCATGATCCGGACGAGGTTGTCCCCGTCCGTCCAGAGGTTGTGCTCAATCCCTCCGGGAACGAAAATAGCGGCAGAGGCATCTGCCGATCCCGTACCCGTCATGGCAATCCCGCCATCGTTGCGCGGATTGACGAGCGTCCAGAGTGACCTGTCGAGATTATACGCGTTGAAGTCCGCGGACTTGAACGTCGTCTTGCCGGCCAGTGCGCTCCCCGCGGCCAGCAGAAAAACCAGCGAAAGATCCACAAAAACCGACCACCGACCTTCGAAGTGCCTCATTGCTTTTCCTCCCTGTTCAATAACATCATCCACATGGCTAATATGCGCCACACTTTATGTCTTTCCAGCGTCCGATTTCCTCAGAACACGTGCCGGAACACCTGCCACGATTGTATTGGGCGGGACGTCCTTCGTGATGACACTTCCCGCTCCCACAACCGCATGTTCTCCCACTGTCACGCCGCACAGAACCGTTGTCCCGGTGCCAATTGACGCACCCTTCTTAATCAATGTGGGAACCACCTTCCAGTCGGCCTCAGTCTGCATCGAGCCGTCCATATTCACTGAACGGGGATACTTGTCATTGATGAACATGACACCATGCCCGATGAAAACCCCATCCTCAATGACCACTCCTTCACATATGAAGCTATGCGTTGAAATTTTACAGTTTTTCCCGATTTTTGAGTTCTTTTGAATCTCCACAAATGTGCCGATCTTCGTGCCATCGCCGATTTCGCACCCGTAGAGGTTCACAAAATCAAAAATCTTGACATCTTTGCCGATTTTGACGTTGGGCGAAATTTTCTGAAGAGACATGTACGGAACTCCGAACAATAAAGATGTGATGGTGGTCACCCAGGAAGTTACGGGGTGAGATCGACTATGGCGCCTCCCTGGCGCAAGGATTCCTGAGCAGCCTCCAAAATCTTGACAACTTTCATGCCAGCCCGGCCGTCCGTAATGGGTCTTTTTCCATCGTTGATCGCATCAAGAAACTCATTGGTCATGAGGGCAAGAGCCTCGTTCTGATCGATCTTCGGGGCCCACATGTCCCCCGTGCGATACTCGACGAGGACTTTGTAGATGGACTCCCGCTCCTTGATGTCAACCCCTTTGTCATACACCTTGACCTTCTCGCTCGGTTCCATATCGTCGTACACCGCCATCAGCTTGCTGCCGCCGATGAGAATCTTGCGAACCTTGACGGGCGACATCCAGTTCACATGAAAATGGGCGAGGAGCTGACTGCTATACCGGACAGTGATGTAGGCGATGTCTTCTTTGTCGCTGAAGTGCTTTGAACCAATCGCCGAAACGCCGACGGGATCCAAACCGATCAGGTAGTCCATGATCGAAAGATCGTGAGGCGCCAGGTCCCATACAACGTTTGTGTCGTGCTGGAACAAGCCGAGATTGACCCGCACGGAATCGAAATACATGATCTCGCCCAGGCGGCCGTCGTCGATGAGCTCTTTGATTTTTCGGACCGCGCCCGTGTACACAAACGTGTGGTCCACCATCAGGACCAGTTTCTTGCTGGCAGCCCGGTCAATCAACTGTGCGCACTGCTCCGAGCTTTCAGCCATCGGTTTCTCGAGCAGAAGGTGCTTCCCCGCTTCCAGGGCCTTGATCCCGAGCTGGAAGTGGGTCGACACCGGCGTGGCAATGGCGACGGCCTGAACATCTTTTCGTGCGAGCAGCGCATCATAGGACGACACCGTTTCAAGCGAGGGAAATTTCTGCCGGGCGATCTGCAAACGCTTTTCTGATGAGTCGAAACAGACAACGCCGTCGACACCGCGGAGACTGAGAAAATTTCTGACGAGATTGGGACCCCAATACCCGAAACCAACAACACCGATCTTCATGCGACGTTCCTTATTTTCCCCCGGAGCCGAAGAGCATTACGGGGAGAGTTTTGAGTAACAGACCAAAGTCCAGAAGCACGGATGCATTTTGAATGTAGTACAGATCAAGAACAACCATATCTTCGAATCCCACCACGCTCCGCCCCGCCACCTGCCACATCCCCGTGCACCCGGGCATAACGCTCAACCGGCGTTTGTGCCACTCTTCATAATGATCCCATTCATACGGGAGGCATGGTCGCGGGCCGACAAGACTCATGTCGCCCTTCAACACGTTCAGCAGCTGCGGCAACTCGTCAAGACTGGTCTTGCGGAGGAATCTGCCAACCGGAGTTACGCGCGATTCATTGACGATCTTCGTCTTCGTGGATACGCGCTCCGCAGGAGCCACTTTTGCCTTCGTCTTCATGAAGGCGACGACTTTCTTCTCGCGGTCCCCGTCCTGATCGCTGCCGACCTGCATGGAGCGGAACTTGTAAAACTTGAACGGCTTGCCATTCTTGCCGATTCGCGTCTGCGCGTACAGGACCGGCCCGCGTGAACTCGACTTGACTGCAAGGGCAATAAGACCCAGCAGCGGGGACAGAAGCATGATGCCCAGCGCGGCTCCGATGGAGTCGAAAACGCGCTTATATGCTTCAAGCAACGGACTCGGACTGAACTGGGAAATGCTGACGACCGGCAGATTCCCGTACTTCTCGATGAAGAGACGGGCGGGCACGACGTCATACAGGGGCGACGAGATTTTAACCACCGCATCTGTCATCGTGGCGATCTCAAGGAGATTGATCAGATGCGCATGATCAACGTTGTCCACACAGACGATGATCTCCTGCACCTCGAACACTTTGACAATCTCTTTCATCTCGGCAACACGCCCGAGTACCTTGGCACGGTTAAAGATCACCTTCCCAAGCGCCAGCTCGTCATCAAGGAACCCGACAAGGTTCAGGCCCAGGTGGTCGTTCAGAAAGAGATTGATCGCAAGATTTTTTCCATTTTCGCCGCCACCCACGATCATGGCATTGCGGTGGAAAACCTTCCGGCGGGAGAGCCAGAGGTAGAGGTTCCTGAACACAATGACACGTCCCGCGACCAGTAATACTGCCGAAAGGACGGTAAAGTACAGCATTGCAAGGCGGCTATCGAGAATCCAATCTGCCCGGATGAAGAAGGCAAGCAGGGCAAGGCCGAGGTTGGTGTACAGCAGGGCCTTCAGAATCCGCACGGTCTGATCGGCTACCGTAATGAAGACATTGACTTTGTAAAGACTGACGTACTGGAAGATGAGTGTTGCCGCGCCGCCAAAAGCAACCAGAAACAGGATCTCACCTTCGAGGGGGGCCCCGATGAATGTCAGCTGGCCGGCAAATTCCCGTCCGCGAAGAATAACGGCCAGGACGAGAGATCCTACGATTGTCAGCCAGTCGAGAAGTGGCAACACAAACACATAAGCGGGACGTTTGCGTATGGAAATCATGGTTGGCGCACCCCTGATTGAGTTTGCATGGCCCAAATATGCCAGCATAATGTACGAATAGTGGGCCTTGAAATGCAACTGACCCTGCTGGCTGGAAAAGTGGACATCGAGTGTGCATAATCTATAAAATACTGCCCCCGCGTGCCGTGTCCTGCGTCACGTTGCCCAAAACCAATAAAAATGATGCCCATGAGCGATCTTTCCTGGATACCATGTCTACACATACGCCGCGGCCGAAAGTCTCTCCACCAAGCCAAAATGCCCCAAAACATGCACCCCCGGGGGAACCCGGGGGTGCATGGTCAACACATACGGCTGCTCGCGGCAACCATGTCTGTCATGCAAAAAATTCTCGAATCGCCTGGCTCACATAGATGATCTGCTCCTCCGTCAGTTCGGGATACATCGGAAGGGAGAGGATCTCCTTTGCCCCTTTTTCGGTGACCGGGAAGTCCCCTTCTTTGTACCCGAGGTGGGCAAACGCCGTTTGCATGTGGAGCGGTATGGGATAATGGAGGCCTGTCGCTATTCCCTTCGAGTCGAGATGCTTCTGCAACTCCTCGCGCTTCGGAACACGGATAACATAGAGATGGTAGACGTGTTTTGCGTAGGGCATTTCCCCGGGCGTGGTCACCTGGGGGATTCCGGCCAGATGCGTGTTGTACAGGGCGGCATTCTTCCGCCGTCCGTCCGTCCATGTGCCGAGGTGCTTCAGTTTCACGCCCAGGACTCAATTTGCCCAGCACCTCGGCCAGCGGCCAATAATAATTGGTGTTGCTCTGCACCTGTTCGAAATAACTACAGGTGACGCCGCCGGCGTTGGCCAGGAAATCGGGGATGACAAAAATGCCGCGTTGGTTGAGGATGACATCCGCCTCGGCAGTGGTCGGCCCGTTGGCGCCCTCGGCGATCAGCTTCACCCGCGGGGCGATCTGCTGCACGCTGGTAGCCGTGATCTGATTCTCCAGGGCGGCGGGGATGAGCAGATCCACATCTTGCCGCGATCCAGGCCTCGCCCGCCAACACCTCGTAGCCCATCTCCTGGGCCGCGGCCTTGTCGATATCGCCAAAATGATTGGTCACGCTGCGCAATTCGGCCAGATCGATCCCCGCCGGCTTGAGATAGCTGAACGCGGCCTTCTCGGCCTGATTCCAGGAAGAAACGCAGACCACGCGCCCGCCCAACTGCTGATACAGTTCAATGGCGTGCTGCGCCACATTGCCAAAGCCCTGCACGCTGGCGGTGGTCTCTTCTGCCCGCAGATTCAGCTCCTTCAGCGCCTCGCGCACGGTGAAGATGACGCCGTACCCGGTGGCTTGGGTGCGGCCCTGCGAACCGCCGGCGTTCAACGGCTTGCCGGTGACAAAACCAGGATAATGCTCGCCCCGGATCACCTCGAATTCATCCAGCATCCACAGCATGTGCTGCGAGCTGGTCATCACATCGGGCGCGGGCACATCGAGGGTGGGGCCGAGGTTGCGGGCGATCTGCCGCACCCATCCCCGGCAGATGCCCTCCAACTCACGGGCGCTCAATTGATGGGGATCGCAGACCACGCCCCCTTTGCTGCCGCCCAGGGGGATATCGACCAGAGCGCATTTCCAGCTCATCCACATCGCCCGCGACCGTTCCCAGCAACACCACGCAGCCGCAGCCGATCGCGACCTTCGCTCCGGTGCCCATGCGCTGCCCTCCTGCCGCGCGAGTATAGCGTCGTGGCCGGGTCGGGTCGCCCGCGGGGTAGAATGCAAGGTCGGGTTGGCCCGCTCGGGCCGGCCCTCGGGAGGATCGATGGAACCGACGTGGCACGACGGTCTCAGCCGGAAGGCCCTGGTGGAGCTGGTCGAGGGGCTGCTGCTGGCCATGGACAAGGCCGTGCCGCGGCTCGACGCCATCGCCCACCACCTGTCGCTGATGTCGCAGCAGGGCGAGGAGATCGAGGTGCTCGGGCGGCATCTGCGACCAGATCGCCGACATCGGCGACGAGCTGTACGCCGCGAGCGACCGCGACAAGCTCCGCGAGTGGGGCAACGAGATCGACGCCGCCGCGGGCAAGGCGCACTGATCCGCCCGGGAGCCGCGGTCGCGCCAGAGCGTCCGGTAGCGCATGAGCGCGACCGCGGCCGCCGAGTTCCGCTGGCGGCGGAGCGACAACCGTCGGCATGCTGTAGCCTGGGCTGTCCCAAGAACCTCGTCGACGGCGAGGTGATGCTGGGCCGGCTGCAGGGCGCCGGCTACGAGCTCGTGCCCGACGCCGAAGCAGGCCGACGTGATCGTGGTCAACACCTGCGCCTTCATCGACCGCGCCAAGCAGGAGTCGGTGGACGCGATCCTGGAGATGGCCCGCGAGAAGGAGCTGGGCCGGGCGCAGCGACTGGTCGTCACCGGCTGCCTCTCGGAGCGCTACGACGCCGAGCTGCGCCAGGAGATCCCGGAGATCGACGCCACGCTCGGCACCGGGCCAGGTCGCGGACATCCTGCGCGCGGTGGGCGGCGAGGCCACGTCCCGCGAAGAGGCGGGTCCCGAGCCTGCCGACCTGGGTCTACGACCACACGCTGCCGCGCGTGCTGTCGACGCCGCCCTGGCTCGCCTACGTCAAGATCAGCGAGGGCTGCGACTACACCTGCTCGTTCTGCATCATCCCGAAGCTGCGCGGCCGCCACCGCAGCCGCGGCGTCGAGGACATCGTGAGCGAGGCGCGCGCGCTCGCGGCGCGCGGCGTGCGCGAGATCGTGCTGGTCGCGCAGGACTCGACGCGCTACGGCCTCGACCACGGCGTGCGGGACGGCCTCGCCTACCTGCTGCGCCGGCTCGGTCGCGTCGACGGCATCCGCTGGATCCGGGTGATGTACGCCTATCCCGCGACGCTCAGCGACAAGGTGCTCGACGCGATCGCCTCCGAGGAGAAGGTCGTCAAGTACGTGGACATCCCGCTGCAGCACGCGAGCGAGCCGGTGCTGAAGCGGATGAAGCGCCCGACCGGCAAGGGCAACCTGCTGGGCATGATCGAGCGGATCCGCGAGCGGGTGCCGGGCGTGGCGATCCGGACCTCTTTCATCGTGGGCTTCCCGGGCGAGACGGCGACGGACTTCGCGCGAGCTGCTCGACGTTCGTGCGAGGCGGGCCGCTTCGACAACGTCGGCGTCTTCACCTTCTCCGACGAGGAGGGCACGACCTCGTGGGACCTGCCCGGGCGCGTGCCCGCGCGGGTCAAGGAGTCACGCCGGCGCAGGCTGATGTCGCTCCAGAAGCGGCTCTCGCTGCGCCGCAACCGGGCGCGGGTGGGGGAGCGGGTGGAGGTGCTGGTCGAGGGGGCTCACCCCGACAGCGACCTGCTGCTGCGCGGCCGGCTCGCGACCCAGGCGCCCGAGATCGACGGGCAGGTGATCCTCAACGACGGGACGGCGGAGCCGGGGTCGTTCGTGACCTGCGAGGTGACCGAAGCCCATCCGTACGACCTGGTGGCTAGAGTCGTCTAGACAGCGGACGGTCGGGATCAACGACGACACAACCGACAGACCGCAACGGATCCACGGCTCGACCTGCCGGCACCACCCAGGGGGCGCGGGGGACGGGTCCCCCCGCATCAAGGAAAGCAAGCGTGAACGTGTACCCCCGAAGGTCCCCCTTGAGGAGTCACGGGCGGGGGGCCGGAACTGTGCGGACGAGCCGACGGCACGGCTCACGAAAAGAGGCAGCAAGCCGACGACCCGGCTGACGGAAACAAAGGGGCCAGCCCAACGGGCTGGCCCCATACTCATGACGGAAAACAAAGGGCCGGCCCCAGCGGGCCGGCCCCGTGTGAATTACCAGATCAGCCGTGCGCCGAGCTGCATCTGGCGCGGGGCGCCGAGCCCGGCTCGTGATCGTGCCGTCGAAGTTGAAGACCAGGTTGGTGGTCTGCGGCACCAGCAGGTTCTTGGAGTTGAACAGGTTGAAGACCTCGACGATCGGCTCGAGCTTCACGCGCTGGCCGAGCGCGAACTCGCGCGCCAGGCGCAGGTCGAGCGAGTTAGAACACGTTGTCCTTGCGCCCGGTGTTGCGCTCGACGATCGAGCCGTCGGGCCGGATGCGGTCGGAGCCCGGGCCGAACGGCGCCTGCGAGATCGGCGCCGGTCGCGGTCAGCGACAGCGGCTGGGCCGAGCGGTAGGAGTAGCGCAGGTTGACGTTCACCTTGCCCGGCGCGAGCCAGAGCAGCACGGCGTTCAGCCGGTGGCGCTGGTCGCGGTCCGAGTAGCCGTACTCGGCGTCCAGGTTGTCGTAGCGGACGTAGCGGTAGCGTGAACGGGTCGCGCTCGTTGTCGTCGTCCGACTTGTCCCAGGACAGTCGTGTAGTTGACCTGGAACTGGTAGTTGTTCGACCAGCGCTTGGTGAGGCCGAAGGTGAGCCCGTTGTAGCTGCTCTTGGCCGTCGACTCGACGCTCGTCAGGCCGCCGCCGCCGGAGCTGCCGCAGGAGATCCCGTTCGGCCCGCCTGGCTCGAGGCCGGTGCCCCAGGGACAGCCGAAGGCGGTGTCGTTCTGCTCGAAGAAGCGCGTGATGTGCTCGCCCTTGGCGTAGTTGTACTGGACAGCAGGAACGCGACGTCCGTCACCAGCTCGCGCTCGACGCGAGGCCGAGGCCGACCAGGTGCGCGGGTTCTGGAAGTCCTCGTCGAACACGAAGACGCCCGGGTGGTCGGGAACGCCCTGGCCGGCCTCGGCCGGGAGCAGGTTGGGATAGGTCGGGCGGCGTGACGCCGAAGCCGTTGAAGAAGCTGTCGCGGAACAGCGTTCTGCGCCGCGGCTGCCGTTGGTCGAGCGCGAGGAGGCCAGCGCCAGGCCCGGGACGCGCCCGTAGAAGAGGCCGCCGTTCAGGCGCACCACGGTGCGGCCGTCGGCTGACGGGTCCCACGAGATGCCGAGCGCGCGGCTGCCACATCTGGTAGTCCGAGGGGATCGTCGCCGTCCGAGACGAAGCGGTGGGTCCCGAAGGCGTTCGTCACCGTCTGGCCGATGAAGGGCGCGTAGAAGACCTCGCTCGGCGGGCGTGATCATGTCCGCCTGCTTCTGCATTTCCCAGCGCAGGCCGTAGTGGATCGTCAGGTTGCGGTTCGGCTGCCACTTGTCCTGGACGAAGAAGGCGAGCTCCGTCTGCGGGATGTCCTGCGTGCCGGCCTCTTCGGCGGTCAGGCCGCCGACGCCGACCTGCTGCAGGAACAGCAGCAGCGGGCCGGTGATGCTCGGTGCCGGCCGGGCAGGTGCCGGTCTGCGAGGTGGTGCCGTTCGAGCACTCGACGTAGCTTGGGGTTCTGCGCGTAGTTCAGGAAGCCGTCGGTCGAGCCGAAGATGTAGCGGCCGTTCTGGAAGCCGCGGAAGGTCTGGTTGGAGTGCACGCGGTTGAACTCGACGCCGAACTTGATCGAGTGGCGGCCCTTGATCAGCGAGAGGTTGTTGTTGAACTGGATGCGCTCGTCGAAGTAGTCGACCGGGATGAAGAACGGCTCGCCGAAGCGGTAGGCGCGGCCGAAGTCGAACGCGGTGTCGGGGATCGGCCGGCTCTGGCCGGTGATGTTCGGCCCGTCGTAGGGCCGCGGCCGGTTCTCGCGCGCCCACTGGAAGCGGAACTCGTTGAGCAGGTTCGAGGACAGGTTCGAGATCAGCGAGCCGGTGACGGCGTTCGACGAGTCCTTCTCGGTCGCGTTGGCGCTCACGCCCCACGAG
This sequence comes from uncultured Bacteroidota bacterium, assembly GCA_963714855.1. Classification (GTDB taxonomy): domain Bacteria; phylum Bacteroidota; class Ignavibacteria; order UBA10030; family UBA6906; genus JAGDMK01. Next base: position 257,965 of record CAVQPT010000005.1, read on the forward strand.
TCGACGTCGAAGGTGCCGTTCTTCTGCTCGGCCCAGGTGTAGTTGTAGCGCAGCGTCGCGAGGTGCTGCTGGCCGAGCTGCCAGTCGATCTTGCCCAGGAACACGCGGGCGTCGTTGGTGCGCTCGATCGGGCCGTTCTCGTCCGGGCTGCCGATGCTCGCGAAGTAGTCGACCACCCGCTGCTCGATGCGGTTCGGGTTCGGTCTGCTTGGTCGACTCGCCGTTCTGGTAGTCGAGCGCCATGAAGTAGAAGACCTTGTCCTTGACGAGCGGGCCGCCGAGCGTGAAGCCGAACTGCTGCTGCGAGAACGGGAACTTGTCGGCCTCGGAGCCGTCGGCGTTCTTGGGCGCCGAGCTGAGGGCGTCGTCCTTGAAGTAGGCGTGCAGCGGTGCCGTGCACGTCGTTGGTGCCGGACTTGGTGACGACGTTGACGAAGCCGCCGTCGAGCGGCCGAACTCGGCGTTGGCGCCCGTCGGCCACCACCACGACCTCCTGCACCGCGTCCAGGTTGAAGGTGAAGGCCGGCCGCTGGCCGCCGCGCTGCTCGCCGAAGAACGGGTTGTTGAAGTCGGCGCCGTCCACCGAGACGTTGTTGTGGATGCCCTTCTGGCCGTTGATCGTGAGCTCGTCGCCGTCCGGGCCCTGCACGATGCTGACGCCCGGCGTGAGCTTGGTGAAGTCGAGGAAGTTGCGGCCGTTGTTGGGCAGGCCCCGTGATCGTCGGCCTGGTCGATGCGGGTGGACGCCCTCGGCGCGCGTCGTCTCGATCACGGGCGCGTCGGCCTGTACGACGATCTCTTCCTGCATGCTCGAGACCTTGAGCGTGAGCGCGAGGTTGACCGACTGGCCGACGGTCAGCTCGATGCCCTCGCGCACCAGCGTCGCGAAACCGGTCAGGCTGACGGTCACGCGGTAGGGCCCGAGCGGCAGCAGCAGCGCCGCGGAAGCGGCCGTCGGCGTCGGTCGCCAGCGTGCGCTCGAAGTTGGTGGCGGTGTTCTTGACGCGACCGTGGCGCCCGGCACGGTGGCGCCGCTCGGGTCGCTGACGGTGCCCTCGATGACGCCCGTGGTGGCCTGCGACTGCGCGAGGCCGAGGGCGGGGACGAGCAGCAGCGCGAATGCGAGCAGGCTCGCAAGACGGCCGGAACGGATCATGGTCGACGACCTCCTTAGGTTCCTTTGGCTACGGACGGGAGCGCGCTTGTGGCGCGCGGATTGACTGGAAAGACGTATACCTCGGCCCGGACGTTCCTTTCAAGCGAAATGGGCGGCTCCGCGGGCCCCGCGATCCTTGCGAGGCGCCCCCAAACCCTGATAGACTCCGGGTTCTGGCAACGGGCGCTGGACCAGAGTGGGTTCGCCCACTCTTTTTTTTGGAGGACAAGCTGGCGAGGCAGCAGGGGACGCTCGAGCGGGTGAGGTCTGTCGCCTTGCGGGTGACGGCCGACCGGGGCTTCGAGCTGGTCGACGTCGAGCTGAAGCGGGCGGCGGGCAGCCAGCTCGTGCGGCTGTACGTGGACCGGCCCGGCGGGATCGGCCTCGACGAGCTCTCGTCCGTCTCGGAAGAGGTCTCCGCCATCCTGGACGCCGAGGACCCGATCGCGGGCCATTACACGCTCGAGGTGTCCTCGCCCGGTCTCGACCGTGCGCTAAACGGCGAGGCCGACTACCGCCGCTTCGTCGGGCGGCTCGCGAAGCTCGCGAGCTACGAGCCCGTCGCAGGGCGCCGCCACTGGACCGGCCGCATCGTCGCGTGCGACGACGGCATCGTGACCCTGGACCTCGAGCAGGAGCAGCGAGCGCGCGCGTGCCGCTCGCCAAAGCAAGCACGCAACTGAGCCAGGCTAC
>CAVQPT010000006.1:0-309714 GCA_963714855.1 uncultured Bacteroidota bacterium
ACGGGTATCTGGTAGTGCGGTGTGACAACCGGAGCGCGACCGGCATCAGCAAGTCGCTCGAGAACCTCGTTCTCCATCGTCTCGTTGGCGACGTGGAGCTGAATGATCTTGTCGATGCCGCTCGATACGTCAAAGGGCTGCCATTTGTCGATTCTGCGCGGATAGGGATATGGGGTTGGAGTGGAGGCGGGTCAAACACGCTTCTCGGGATGACCCGTTCGCAGGAGTTCAAGGCGGGGATTGCCGTTGCCGGCGTTACGGACTTCCGTTTCTACGACACGAAGTGGGCGGAACAGGTCATGAAAACCGAACGGGAAAATGCGGAGGGGTTCCGTTCCGTCTCCCTTCTTCGTTACGCAAAGGACCTTCACGGCAGGCTGTTGATCGTCCACGGCACGTATGATGACAATGTACACATCCAGAACACCTATGCGTTCGTGGACAAGTTGATTGCGGCGAACAAGCGGTTCGAGATGATGGTCTATCCGATGCGTATGCACGGCATCACCGACCGGCCGGCACGCATCCACCTCTACTCGACGATGCTTGACTTCTGGAAACGGAACCTCTAGTTTCCGGTCAGTCCGCGCTTCTTCAAGAGCGGTTCGATCGACGGCTTCTTGCCCCGGAAGCGCTCATACAGCGTCATAGGATCTTCTGTCCCTCCCCGTTCAAGGATGTTCCGGCGGAATGCAGTGGCCGTGGCCCGGTCGAAGAGCCCTTTCTCTTTGAAGGCCTCGAACGCGTCCGCATCGAGCACCTCTGCCCAGATGTAGCTGTAGTATCCCGCGCTGTATCCACCCGAAAAGATATGGGCAAAGTACGTGCTCCGATACCGTGAGACGACCTCCGGAATCAGGCCGAGCCGGTCAAACGTCTTCTTTTGAAACTGGTTCGCATCGGCACGAACGGTATCGCCGAGGGTATGCCAGTCCATATCCAGGACCGACGCAGCGAGATATTCCACGGTGGCAAACCCCTGATTGAACGTCTGGGTTTTCTGAATCTTGGCGATGAGTGCTTCTGGAATCGGATCGCCGGTTTTGTAGTGCAGGGCGTAGGATGAAAGGACTTCAGGGGTCAGAGCCCAGTTTTCCATGATTTGAGAGGGAAGCTCTATGCCGTCGCGCGGGAGACTGAGGTTGTCATAACTTCGCTGTGAGAGGAGGCCGAAGAGCGCGTGACCGAACTCGTGGAAGAGCGTTTCGACTTCTTCGAGGCTGAGGAGCGCCGGGTTGTCTCCAGTCGGCCGGGAGAAGTTTCCCACATTATACACGACCGGTGTTACAATACTATCGCCTATGCGCGCGAATTCGCGAAATGATCCCATCCAGGCCCCCGGCCGTTTCCCGGGACGGATGTAGTAGTCGGTGTACAGAATGCCGATATGTGAGCCGTCGGCATCTTTCACTTCGAACGTCTGAGTCTCATCGCTGTATTTCGGGATATCCTTCCGTTCGACGAATTGGATGCCGAACAGGCGCGATGCGACATCGAATGCCCCTTTTCGCACGTTCTCCATCATGAAATACGGGCGGAGTTCAGTTTCATCGAGGTCGTACTCGGCCTTTTTCACCTTCTCAGCGTAGTACCACCAGTCCCACGACGCGAGCTGGAACCCCCCGCCGTCACGGTTGATCATTGCTTGCATTGCCTCCCGTTCGCGTTTTGCCATACGGAGCGCCGGGACCCACAACCTCTCGAGAAAGTCATAGACCGTTTTCGGATTGGCTGCCATGTTCTCTTCGAGAACATACTCCGCGTGATTGGCGTACCCGAGGAGATGCGCCCGGGCAACGCGGAGAGACGCAATGCGTGCAGCAATGGCTTTGTTGTCGAATGCGTTGTTGTTGTCGCCCCGGGAGATATACGCAGTATAGAGTTTTTCGCGCAACGCTCGGTTGTGGGCGTACTGGAGGAAGGGGATCCAGCTTGGTTTCTGTAACGTGAATACCCACCGGTCCTTCAAACCGGTTTTTCTGGCTGCCTCAGCTGCAGCATCGATCACACCCTGCGGAAGCCCGTCAAAGTCCTCGCGCTTCTCCAGAACCATCCGGTATCCGTTGGTTTCCCGGAGGAGGTTCTGATTGAATTGAAGGGACAGCATAGAAAGCTGCTCGTTGATGGCACGAAGCGCGATCTTGTCGGGATCGGAAAGATTTGCTCCTCCGCGAACAAAATCCTTATAGGTGTTGTCGAGAAGCATCGCCTGCTCGTGAGTGAGGTTCAGCTGTGACCGCATGTCGTAGACTGCCTTGACACGCGCAAAGAGGTACGCGTTCAAGGCGATGTCATTTCGATGGGCCGTCAGCAGGGGCGTGACAATCGTGGCCAGGCTGTCGAGGGTCTCATTCGTGTTTGCCCCGCGAAGAGCCCCGAATACCCCGGTCACACGGTTCAGGAGAGCCCCGCTCCGATCAAAAGCCACGATGGTGTTTTGAAATGTGGGCGTCGATCCGACATTCACAATGGTCTCAATTTCGCGGGTATGGTCTTTGATTCCTTTGTGCACTGCGGGAAGGAAGTGGTCCTCGGTGATCCGATCGAAGGGGGGCGTGGCGAAGGGAGTCCCGTAAGGAGCGAAAAACGGATTTGTGTCGGGGGGGACTGTTCCGGCGGGCGAAACGACGGCGACGGTTGAAAGTAGGACGGCCATCAGGGCCGGACGCAACGTTTTCATGAGGGTCTCCGGTATGAAATTGGGTGTGCGGTTACTGTTCACCGGTCAGGGTGACGAGAAGGTGTCTGGGGCCTCCGTGGTCCCGGTGTTCACCCAGATAGATGCCCTGCCAGGTTCCGAGTGCAAGGCGGCCATGGGCGATCGGGATCATGAGGCTGCATCCCAGCAATGCACTCTTGATGTGTGCGGGCATGTCATCCGCCCCCTCCGTGTCGTGAGCATAGCCTGCCGGGCCATCGGGCACAACGGTCGTGACGAACTGTTCGAGATCGTTGCGGACGGTCGGGTCCGCATTTTCATTGATACCGAGCGAGGCTGACGTATGCTGGAGAAAAAGGTGCAGCAGGCCACGGCGGAACCGGGAAATCTCGGGCACCTCCGCAAGCACGTCATGCGTGATGAGATGGAAGCCGCGCGGCCGCTCGCGCAGGACGATCTCCTTCTGAATCCAGGTCATAGAGACTCTACCCTAGATCGCGTCTGCGACGAATGTGTCCCCCTGGCGCACGTCGCCGGTCTCCAGGCCTTTGCGGAACCAGCGCACACGCTGCGCGGACGTTCCGTGTGTGAATGCGTCGGGTACGACGTAACCCTGGGAACGATGCTGCAGGCGGTCATCCCCGATCGCCGTTGCCGCGTTCAGGGCTTCTTCGACATCGCCCGACTCGAGAATGTGCCGGGTCCGTTCTGCGTGATGTGCCCACACTCCCGCGTAGAAATCGGCCTGCAGTTCAAGCCGGACAGAAAGCTGATTGTATTCCTGCTCCGTCAACCGGTCGCGCAATGCATGAACTCGGTCCATTGTGCCGAGCAGATTCTGCACATGGTGTCCGACTTCGTGAGCGATGACATACGCCTGTGCGAAGTCTCCCGGCGCACCAAACCGCTGATCCAGGTCGCGGAAGAAACTCATATCGAGGTAGACCCGCCGGTCTCCGGGGCAATAGAACGGTCCTGATGCGGCGCTTGCCAGGCCGCAGGCCGACTGCACTCTGCCGGAAAAGAGGACCAGGTGTGGTTGGTCATAGGTTGACCCGCTGCGACGGAAGATGTCCTGCCACACGTCTTCGGTCTCTCCCAGGACAGCCGCCACAAAGTCTGCCGACTGCTCATCAGCCGGCGAGGTATACTGATCGGTGGTCGATGACATCGATTGATCAACACCTGATCCCCCGACCGCTTCCAGCAGCGTTGCCGGATCGGCCCCGAGCAGCAGGCCGATGAGAAGGATAATGATGGCTGCGCCGCCGCCAATGGCGGGGCCGCGCGGTATCATCCTGCCGCGTTGATCTTCGATATTGTCGCTGCGACGGCTGGTTTGCCAGCGCATGGGTCCTCCCGGAAATCATGGTTCGTCATAGAATCGGAAAGGGAGAACTCAGAAGCAAGAGATGGATTGCTTGTGCCTCTCTCCGCTGCTATATTGACGGTTGTCCGCTTCCGGGAGAGCCCGGCGGATTCCGGATCGATCGGGCGGGGCCGATCCCTGCTCCCCTTCATCACATCACATGAGGCACCCGTCATGCACCACTGGATTTCGCGCTTCTCCAGTCCTGCCTTTCTTCTTTCCGCTCTGGTTGTCTGCATCGGCTCGACGCTTTCCGCTCAGGACGATCGTCCGGAAGCGTGCACAACGATCACGGTGGGTAAGAGTGCTTCGGCTGACGGATCGGTGATCACCTCTCATACACTTGACGATCACCGTTCCCGGACAACGATCGACATACAGCCTCCGAAAGAGCACACACGCGGGTCGACATTCAGTTGCTTCACGATCGCCGAAGACAACGCCGGTGCGATGCCGGCCTACCGTCAGGTTCCAATCGGTGAGATACCGCAGGCGCTGTCAACGTACGGCTACATCAACACGTCGCTGCCCTGCATGAATGACCGGCAGCTGGCCATCGGCGAATCGACATTCGGCGGGAGGGAATCGCTTGTTTCAGACAGAGGGCTCCTCGATCTCTGGCGCCTGGTGCAAATACTCATCGAACGGTGTGCGTCCGCACGCGAGGCGATCCGGATGGCCGGAGACCTTACCGGACGGTACGGGTGGCGGGACGTAGGGGAATGCCTGACCATTGCCGACAAATCCGAGGTGTGGCATTTCGAGATTGTGGGCCCCGGTGCAGGCCGGGTAGGGTCCATCTGGGCAGCCCAGCGCGTTCCGGACGGGCATGTAGCGGTCAACGCCAATGCAAGTCGGATCAGACAGGTCGATATCGACACACGCGGAGTCCTTCATGGCGTCAGCGAACGTTATGAGTGTCGCGCATGACAGCGGCTGGTGGAACCCCGCCGATGGTCCGTTTGAATTCTGCTACGCGTATGACCCCGACGGCCGGCAATCATTCGCGAGCAGGCGGCGCGAGTGGCGAGTTCTCGATCTGCTGGCCCCTTCGCTGCGCCTCCAGCCCAATTCGGAGAACTACCCCTTTTCGGTGAAGCCGGACACGCTGGTGACGCTCGCAAAGCTGGTGACGATATTCAAGGACACCTACGAAGGGACCGACTTCGACATCACCAAGAACATTACGTGGGTCAACCCGCAGGGGAAAACCGAAATCTCGCCTCTGGCGAGCCCGTTTATGCCCTATGATATGCACCGGCTGTTCAACGTAAACGGCGGCTGGGGCTGGCGTGGCGAGCGCACGATCGCACGCTGGTTCACCGTCTATGCGACGATCACGCAGTCGCGCGACTGGCTGCCCGATCCTGTTGGCGGCCTTGTGTGGCTTGCGTGGGACAATGTCGCCACCGCCCTGTACACACCCGTGTACTGTGGGATAACGGATGTTCCCGCATCGTTCAAGGTGGATGGTCGTGTAACAGGGTACAATCGGGAGTGTGCGTGGTGGGCGTTCAACCACCTTTCCACCCTCGCGTCGCAGCGGTGGGGAGACATGCGGCATGATATTGATGCGGTCTGGCGGCCTCTCCAGGACGAACTCTTCCAGAACCAGAAGAGAATCGAAGAGGAAGCGCTCCGTCTCCATGGTGTCTCGCCGCAAAAAGCGCGGACGTTCCTCACGCGGTACAGTATGACGTGGGGGGATCGCGCCATCCGGGAAGGATGGCGCCTGGGGGATCTCCTGTGGACGAAATACGATGAGCGGTTCTAACCGGGCCTCAGGGCGTAAGGGTCACACCGATCCACCACTGAAGTTGCTCCAATTCCGTCCCTCCGTACCCGTCCCTGAAATTCGGCACCATCAGCAGACGGAGGTGGAAGAGATTTGACGGTGAGATGCTCAGTCCCGCAAGAAACGTCGTCCGTACGTCACTGACCTGCTCGGTCGGTTGTGTGTACCGTTCTCCGAAGTTTGTCAGGCGTGTGATGGACCCATTCTCCAGATTCTCACGATACCGGAAGAGCGCAAGGGTCACATCATCCATCTTCCACCGGGACATGTTCCGGTTCAGGCCAAGGATAATTTCGGAAACGTCTGACGCTCTGATAGTCACGAAGAGCGGAATCTGAAAGCTCCAGCGGTCGGAGGTGAACGCCCAGAGCAGGTCTTTGGACGTGTTCTCGCCATACGAAGAGTTCCAGGAGCCGGAGCTCGACGAGTAGGAATACCGGCTTGCGAGCCGGACTGCTTCGTTGGTTCGTGTTTCGGCTCCCACCCACTCCATCTGTGCCCCGAGCGAGAGGCGGACGCGAGGGCTGATGGTCCACTGGACCGATGCCTTTGCACGATTAACAGTTTCAACCTGCTTCCCACCACCTGTCCGGGTGTCGGACAGGAATGATAGGGATGTGCTGTTGACCGGTGTGCCGTTGTTGTCCCACGAATACGTGCTGTAGCTCGTGTCCAGGATCGATGATTGCAGGTCGAGATCGATGGCGGCGCGCTGGTACTGGTACAACAGGGTCAGCGTGACTGCCGGAGAGATGCATGCCGTGAGATCGAGTCCGAAATATGGTGTCTGTCCGCTGTGGTGCCAGAGCTGGAGGTTATTGCCTGACCGGTCGTAGTAGCTCACGGATGGTGTCGAGCTATATGCGTAGTAGGAAGAGTCCCGGGTTCGCATTGCCTGGGATGCGTCTCCCCATACCATTCCCGCCGCCACACCGAGAGACGTCCGGTCCGACAGATGGTATCTGATGCCGGCCCCTGCATCCCAATGTGCATACTGCTGATCGCGTTGTTCGATATTCGACCAGTATGATGCGCTCTGCGAGGTGTTTGCGTATTGCCAGTAGTTGGAAGATCCCACGCCGCCCTCCCGGCCGAACGAGACCCGCCCCAGTCGCACACCGACATCAAATCCTCCCGGGAGGCTCGTGGACGCGAACAGATTCACAAAGTGTCCCACCTGGTGGATGTTGTCTTCGCCGTCGTACCTGTCGACGATCGGCATTTTCTCCGCGCCCGCCGCACGCATTCCGTTATAATCGTATCCGAGAGATGTGCGATAGATATCCTGAGGGATGTTGTAGTACTTGTCATCCTGCAGCATCAGCTGATAGGTGGCGCCGAAGGTCAGGAAATGATCTTCCGCGGTCGGAAGTGTGCCGATTGCGGCTCCCGAGAAGACCGGCTCAAGTTCTCTCCGGGTGGAGACATAGTAGGTGGGAAAGGGAGCAAACGACGATGCCGTGCGTACAGCAGGATCAATCCAGGGTCCGTAGTAGTCCGTCTTGTCGCGGAGTTCCCTGGCGCTCCTGAAATCCGTATAGAAGTACCCCACAGATCCCGAATCCAGCCGTAATCGTGAAGGGTTGATCGTCAGATTGATCAGCGGGTCGTCCACCAATCCTACCGCGCTTGTCTTGAAGTTACCGATGCCGAAAGGGCTCAATGTGTTGGGGGTGAAGAAGAAGTCGGTCCGCTCGAAACTCTTCTCGAGTACCCGTTCTCCCCAGTATTGTGCCGAAGCGCTAACCGGAAGCACGAGTGGGATGCACAACAGGAGTGCTCGCGTGCGATGTTTCATGGCGTCTCTCATCATGGTGAATGACGGTTATCTCTGCAAAGGGTCACCTAGAACCTCACGGTAATGCCGAGTGTTGGAAACAGTGGGAAGAGCTGAAGTTTCCGCATGCGTGCTGACCACGTCAGTCGGGGGTCGTCTGATTCGTGGGGTGTCCAGATGAACGGGTCAAGCAGGCCGTACGCGTTCAGCAGGCGAAGGGCAGCTGTGCACGAGAGCCCGCCGAGCGCGAAGTGGTGAAGCACGTGGATTTCCAACCTTTGAAAACCGGGCAGACGGCCTCCGTTAAGATCCAATCCTGATTTCTGCCCATATTCGCCAATCCTCGGTCCTGTGTTCTCCATAGACTGGAATGGGTCGAGGGAGGGCGACAGGTCCGAGCCAATCACCCCGACCATGCCGAATACCCACTCTGCAAGGGGCGCGTACCAGATCTCTGCCTGGACCTCGTGCCGGCGGCCGAACCGCGGGGCATAGGGTCTCCCATCCTGAATATCCGGAAACCGTTCTTCTCCCCATGACAGCGAGTACATGAGCATTCCGGTTACGTCGCCCGTTCGTTTCCGCAGGATGGCTTGCACTCCGTACGAGGTGCCAGTACCCATCCGGAGAGCGTCCTCGATCGGTCCGGACACGGTTGTGAATACGAACTCGTGCTTGGTGTTCGTTACTCTGTAGAACGGCTCAGCCACTACTTCGTATATATTATCGCGGGACCTGTGCTGGAGACCCACCGTGAGCCGGACGGAAGACGAGGGTCTCATGGTTTCGGTGGAAGGGTACCAGAAGACTGCCGGCGTCAGCAGAAAGACCCCGCTTGATCGGTATGGGTGCATGAACTGATTCACGGCGGAAAATGCCATGGATAAGCGCGTCTGGTCGCTCAACGAGACCTGGAGCGAGAATCTGGGATCGATGCTTGAGAATGCGCCCCGGGCGCCGGAAAAGGTTGCCGCCCTGGCTCCCATGGATGCCACCACGCGGGGGAGTATCTGCCACTGGTCCTGCAGATAGACGGAAATCTCCCAGGACGAGACTCCGTCCAGCGTCATCGTACCGATCTGCGTTGACAGGGCGCTAAGAGTGCCGGCGAACCGGTGGTGCTCAATGTCCATGCCCCCGAGGATAGTGTGTTCGGGATCGAAATAGTGTTCGACCTGTGCACGAATCCCGATGTCTTCCACCATATAGGCAGAGGAAGGGGAAGCGCCGGGAGCAGGCTGCCCCGCGGAGCTGAGCTCGTGGCCAAGTCCGATGGTATATCGCGAATAGGACCCGGCCGCCTGGGCAAACACCGACGGCGTCAGGATGCCAGTCCAGCGGAGATTGAGGGCACGGTTACCCCAGGAAAAAGTGTTGCTCAGTCGGATGCCGGGGACTTCCACCAGATTGCTGTAATCATCTTCCCCCCAGTAGGCGTTTATGGAGAGGCGATTGTTCGGGGAGAATCGGTGACTCGCTTTCGCAACCAGTTCCGTGGATCCGAGCCGTGACGGAGTGCCCTCGTTGCGCAGTGCGGGAACGAGCACGTCGGGGTATCCCCGCCGTCCCGAGATGAGGAAGGTCGTAGCACTGCTGAGCGGGCCTTCCAGGGCGATTGTGGATCCGAGCGAACCGCTGCCTGCGCTCCCCCCCAGGGCGGCCGTTGTGCCGTCGCGCAGGGCGTAGTCGAGAATCCCACCGATCCTCCCTCCGTACGCAGGTGAGAGGCCGCCGATCAGCACCTCGACATCCGTGAGCGCTTCCGGGTTGAATGTACTCAGCACGCCCCCGTAGTGAGAAGGGTTATAGATGCGGACACCATCGAGATAGTACTGCGTTGGGTCTGAAGGGGTCGAGGGGATATACAGGCCCCTGGCGAATGTGCCTGCCGATGCTAGAGGCGAGCGTTCTCCCTCCACCGACACTTCCGGAAGCATGACATTTTCCTGGGACAAGGCAACGTCGCGGCGGACAGCCTCGTGCGGCGCGACCGTGACGGGGATATGCAGTATACGATAACCGACGTTCCGGACCGTGATGCGATAGTCCCCGGGGGGTATCTTCCGGAGCGAATAAAATCCCCCTGTGTTGGTCGGACACCACCGTACCGCTGACGCACTGTCGGTTCCCCCCGTGATCTCAAGAACGACATTCGCTCCGCCGAGCAATTCCCCCGAATAGCTGTCGCTGACCACTCCGGCGATCGTTCCCGTCGCCGGCAGAGCGGGCATGGGAAGCTCCTGAAGAATCACCTGGTTTCCGATGACAACCCAGGTAAGCGATGTCCCGTTGAGAACGGCGTCAAGTGCGGCAGCAAAGGTGCACTTGTCGCACGAGGCGGTCACGCGTTTCCCCTCCACCATCCGGTCAAGATAGACGATCGGAACTGGCGTCCGGCGCATCAATGAGTCGAGCGCGACATTGAGCGGAATGTCCCGAAACGCAAAGGACAGCCGGTCAGCCGATTGTTGACCGGCCGATGATGGCGGCAGGGTGAATAGCGCCACAAGACTAATAGAGAGAATAGCCGTTCGCATCATTACGATACCGGAGTCCGGTGAGCTGGCACAGCGTTCGTACCGCGGTTTCAGCGCTACGTGCATCGAGGCTTCCCGTCAGCGTCTGAGACTGAATAGACGGATCGGTGATCGTGACACCGACGTCAAAACGGGCGCCGATCTCCGCGGCCACGGACGCCAGAGGCGACCGCTGGAACTGGATCTTTCCGCGAATCCATCCCGGGTAATCAGCAAAGGGCAGGGCTTCCGGAAGATCCGGACTCCCGCCAGAAAGACACGTTGTCAGAGTCCCGGTCGCGAGGATCACGGCAGGGCCGCTGGTTGTATCATGCGCGCTGACGCGAACGGTCCCACTCACCACAGCAACCTCAAGCTTCCCGTCACGAACCCGCACATTGAATTCCGTGCCGAGCACGCGGACCGTGCCGACTGAAGTAGTCACCTCAAACGTGGTACCGTTCGGTCGGACGCGGAAGTACGCTTCGCCCTCCAGGGCCACAACGCGGACACTGTTCGCGGCCAGTCGAGTCACCGTGAGTGTCGATGTATGGTTCAGGGTCACGCGGCTGCTGTCGGCCATGATGACGTCTGTCTGCTGCCCCCGGGTCGTGGCATATGTCAGCGACGGAGTGCGTGTCAGGAGAAGCGAAGCAACGAGCCCGAGTATCAGAATGGTAGCAATCATGGCGAGAGCTGGCTTGAGAGCAATGGCAATCCGGTAACGCGAATTCTGCTTTCCGGAGCGGCCTGAAGGTAGAACGGCGTTCAGGTATTGCCACCGCTGTGCTGTGTCCGGATCGGCGTCATGAACCTGTGTGCGCATTTCCAGAAGTGAGTGTTCGATCGCAGCGTCGGGGATGGTTCTCTCGCCCGGTTTGGGCCCCCGGTACCATTTCAAAAGTTTCATCGAAGATCCTCCATCCGGCGATGAGAGGGTGCACAAAATTCTGGCACCCGATATGCCACAGGTGAACCCAGGGCAAAGACGGCAGGTACACGGGCGCCCCCCATTGTATATACGATTGTGAGGCATAGAACACCTATGCGGCGGGTGAGATCTGTGGCGATGTATTGCGTATCACGAGTGCGGCTGGTATCTTGATGCATTGTTTGGAGGGTTCGCATTTCTGTGGCATCCGTTCCAAAAGACAGCACACTGGTAGAAAGAATCGCAGAGGCCGACCGGGAGGCATTCCGGGTGCTGTTCGAACGGTATCAGCCCCTGCTCTTCCGGCTGATTCTCGCTCAGCTGCATGATAGCGATCACGCACACGACGTGGTTCAGGAAACGTTCATACGGATCTGGGACCACCGTGCATCGCTGGACCCCGACCGTCCTATTCTTGCCTATGCCCTCCGCATCACTGACAATCTCATCCGTGACGCCGCCCGCCGGCGATCCGTGCGCGAGCGGCATCAATCTGACGTGCCACAGCCGAATCGGTCTGAAGGCGACGATCCCGAGCAGGCGTTGGAGGTGCTGATGCTTCAGGAGCAGATTGGATCGATCATCAGCGAAGACCTGCCGGAACGATGCCGTTCGGTGTTCATCCTGAGCAGGTTCGAAGGGAAGAGTGCCGGGGAGATTGCTGCACTGCTCGGCCTCAGCGTGAAGACGGTGGAGAATCAGATCGGACACGCATTGAAGGTGTTGCGGAAGCGACTGGGGCGGGGGAAGGCTCGGTGATTACGGAACGGTGCGGAGCGGCTGTGTCGCCGCTCCGCGCCGCTCTGCATTTGGTGCTGCGAGTTCCGCAGCAGGTCAACGTGGTCCAGGACCCGCCAGAGGTTTTCGTGGCAGCTTTTCGTCCCGGTTTGCAGCCGCATAGGCGCAGAGCGCCATGATGGTTGCGGCCTGCTTCATGTCGTCCGGCTGCAGGCGATCGTAGACATCCATGTTATAGTGGTGGGTGCGGCTGTCGTAGTCGATGGGATCCTGGATGAATTGAAATGCCGGAAGTCCGACGCCGTCAAACGACTGATGGTCGGTCCCGCCGGTATTCTGAATGGTGATGGTCTGAGCGGTGGGATCGCCGAAGGCGGTGAACACGCTTCGGAAGAAGGGACGTGCGGCCTCGTTGCCCTGCAAATAGATGCCCCGTATCCTTCCGGTGCCGTTGTCGTGATTGAAATAGACAGAGAACCGGTCATACGCGGGGCGTTTGGTGAGAGATGCCGGCGGTCCGCCGCCCATGAACGCAGGGGTCGATTCGCCCTCGCGCTGTGCAAGCATTTCTGACACGTACTCTCGGGAACCATACAGCCCCTGTTCCTCTCCGCTCCACAACCCGATGCGGATCGTTCTGCGCGTCCGGAGTCCGTCGTGTGCGAGGACCGTCAGGATGCGGGCGGCCTCCATGCAGACAGCAGTCCCGGAGTTGTTGTCCGTTGCGCCGGTGCCTGCGTGCCAGGTATCGAAGTGTCCCCCCATCATGACGATCTCGTCCGCGAGGTCAGTGCCGGGAATTTCGGCGACAATGTTCACGCCCGAATCGGCCTTTGTGGTTTCGACCAGCAGTTCCATTTCCAGCCGGACTTTCTCGCCCTGTTTCAGCATCCGGTACAGACGGTTATAGTGCTCTGCGGCGAAGGTCACCTGCGGTACTATTGGAGGTGCGGCGGGGTCATACGCCTGTATCCGTTGGGCGCGCGGTGTGCCGGATGGCTGGGGAACAGAGGCGGACTGGACAAGGACAGTCCCGTCGTCGCCGCGACCGGGCGTGATCACTGCAAGAGCGCCCTCCTGTTGAGCAAAGGTGAGCTTCTTCGGGGTCATCTGCGAGTCCATCCACCGCTCACGCATGGCCGCCGTATCCATGTCAGGGAAATTCTGGGCGAGAGCGGACAGCGCAGAGTCGATATTCCGGGCTGAGAGGCGATCGAAACGCGGGAACCGCCGGGGCCCCCCGCGTCCGGGTTGCTGATCGGCATTGGCCATGCGCAGCAGGGCCGAGTCGCTCAGACGCACAGCCTCCGGCGTGAAATGCGAGCGCACTGCGAGCGGTTCGCTCAGAAGCACAAATTTTCCCTTGAGCTTTCCTTTGTACGCGCTGAGTTCCTCCGGTGTGGACGCCTCAAGAGAGATCAGCTCGGCCTCCTTCTCTTTGAACCCGGGCGACCATGCGGCGGGGTAGGCGATCACGGGAAAAGCCACCGGAGCGGTCACCATCGCAGAGAGATTCTTGAGGCTCCATCCTTTGCCCAGCGGGGGATGGTTGTCGAATGTGACCTTCGGGATGCCCATCGACTTGAATTTTCCGGCAACCCAATCGGCGGCACGCCGGTACTCGGGTGACCAGGTCAGGCGGGGACTGTGGACATCGCAAAGCTCTGAGAGCATGGGCATGATCTGGGAACGCTCCAGCCCTTCCGCTTTGATCGCGGCGACTGCGGCAGAATCGATCTTCTCCGGCTGGGATTGCCCCTTACTGAATACCAGCAGCGAGAGGATGATAAGAGTGCAGGCGTGCCGCTTCATGAAAGACTCCATAGTGGTGAATTGATCGGCTGGAATATACGGAGATGGAACCGGGGAGACAAGGTGAATTCTCCTGCCCCGGCAGTTCCTGGTTTTTGAAGGAACGCGGAAAAAGCCGTATGTTGTCCCTGCATCGAAAGTCTCAGGGTCGCTGCTTCGCACCGGGCGGAAGGATTCCAGGATATGCGCGAGACCTGCTCTGACGGCTGGGATACCGGATCATGACCGGAGAGCCGCTCCCACAACGATCCTCTGCGACAGTCAGCGCTCAGACCGCCCTCCTTGTCGCAAGCCTCGCGTCGTTCCTGACTCCGTTCATGAGTTCAGCGATCAACGTCGCGCTTCCCACACTCGGAACGGAATTCGCGATGAGCGCCGTTCTCCTGGGATGGGTACCCACGTCGTATCTGCTCTCGTCGTCCGTCTTCCTGGTCCCGTTCGGACGGCTTGCCGACATGACCGGCCGTAAGCGTATTTTTCTGGGCGGCGTTCTTCTCTACACTGTGTCCTCCTTCCTGTGCGGAATCGCCCCCTCCCTGGCGTTCCTCCTGGGCGCCCGTGTGTTGCAGGGAGTCAGCGGCGCCATGATGTCCGGCACGGGTATTGCGATTCTCACCTCGGTTTTTCCGGCGAAGGAACGTGGGCGGGTGCTTGGCATCAACACGGCCTCTGTCTATATCGGTCTCTCCCTTGGTCCGACAATCGGCGGTGTGCTTACCGAGCAGTTCGGCTGGCGAAGCGTCTTTCTGCTTAGCGTCCCGCTCGGGGTGATCATGGTTGTTCTTATTCTGACCAAAATGAAAGGCGAGTGGACCGAGGAGCGTGGGGCAGTCTTCGATGTGACCGGGTCTGTGCTGTATTGCGTTGGCCTGGTAGCGTTGATGTACGGCTTCTCACAGCTGCCACAAACGACGGGTGTGGTCCTCGTTCCGACCGGACTGACCCTGCTCGCGGTGTTTGTCCGGTGGGAACTCCGTGCACGGAGTCCTGTCCTGGACATCAACCTCTTTCGCTACAATCGTGTGTTCGCATTTTCGAACTTGGCGGCATTTATCAACTACAGTGCGACGTTTGCCATCGGTTTCCTCATGGGGCTCTATCTCATGTATGTTCGCGGTCTTTCACCGCAGCAAGCCGGGTTCGTGCTGCTCGCACAACCGGTCGTCATGGCGGTAGGTTCCCCGTTTGCTGGCCGTCTATCGGATCGCATTGAACCCCGGATCGTTGCATCGGCAGGCATGGGGCTCATTGCCGTCTGTCTGTCATTTTTCACGCTCCTCTCCGAGACGATACCGATACCGTTCATCATCGTTGCCCTGGGTATTCTCGGGTTCGGGTTTGCGCTCTTCTCATCACCCAACAGCAATGCGGTTATGGGTGCCGTGCCAAAAGGTGTGTATGGCGTTGCTGCCGGGACCCTTGCGACGATGCGGATGACCGGGCAGACCATCAGTATCGGCATTGCGATGCTCGTCTTTTCCCTCGTGATGGGCAGCGTCCGGATCACTCCCGCCGTCTACCCGGCATTCCTCCAGAGCGTCAGGATCGCATTCGGCATCTTTGCTGCACTCTGTGCAGTGGGGGTCTTTGCTTCGCTGGCACGCGGAAACCGCAGTGAAACGCGATGACGAGTCCCGCCAATCCTTGCGCAAAAGGATCATCAATTGATCCTCTTGTTTCGCCTCCGGGCCGTATATTTCTTAACAGAACAAGGAGGCCCCATGCAGGTCGCAATTGTCGATTTCAGAGCAAGAAAACACCTCGGCATCGTCCAGCTGGCGACACCAGATCAGGACTCGTTTTCCTATGTCGGGAGTGGACGCGCGCTGTCCGAAGGGTTTGTTGAAGCGAAAGAACTGGGAGGAGGCGGGAGCGTCAATACGATCGCCGTTGTCAATCACTCCCCGCATTTTGTCTTTCTGATGGATGGGGACATTCTCGCCGGAGCAAAGCAGAACAGGGTCATCAACACTTCTGTGCTTCTTGCCCCTGCCTCGAAGACTGAAGTACCCGTCAGCTGTGTGGAGGCAGGGCGCTGGCAACACGCATCGAGTGCGTTCCGTGGGACGGACTACACCGCCCCGAGCGCCATGCGGGCCCAGAAGGCCGACCACGTGCGCACGCACCTGCGCACCCGGAACTCCTTTGAGGCCGACCAGCGGACGATCTGGCAGAGCGTTCATGATTATCAGACGCTTTTCCGGGTGGCGTCGAGCACGTCAAATCTTTCAGATGTGTACGATCAGCGTGAAAGAGAATTTACCGGCCTCCTGTCAGCCTTCACGGTTGATCCGCAGGCGAACGGACTGGCGGTGTTCTTCGGTAAACAGCTTGCGGGGATCGACATCTTCAACCGGAAGGACGTGTATGCTGAATACTTTCCCAAACTGCTGCGCGGTGCGGCAATGGAGGCCGGAACACACCATGCACGACCCGTGCATCTCGGGGAAGCCGAGGCACGGTACAGGACGCTGGAGGCGCTGGACATGCTCGAGGTGCTCGAACGCGAGGAACGACCGGGAGTCGGTACGGGCCGCGACCGGCGGTTCGATGGCGACGCCATTGCCGGGTTCGAACTCATGTATGAGCATCACCTGATCCACGCAGGAGTGTTCGCAAAAAAGAAAGGATGACGAACAAGACGGGAGAACGGGACGTCGTGGGGAGATGATGCGGATCTCTTGAAAGTCTGACGGGGTTTGGGTACCATCGTGTACTGATGTCAGGAGCAATCGAAGCTGTGACGGTGCGCCAGGGGCTGCATATCATCCAATCCAACCGGCTTGAACTGCTGGCGCACCGGCTGATATCCGATCTTTCCGCTGATCCTCTTGTCAGCCCCCTCCAGCCCGAACTGGTGGTTGTCCAGGACTCGACAGTCAGTGACTGGCTGGATATTCTCCTGGCACGCAAACAGGGCGTCTCAGCCAACATGCGATACCGGAGCCCGGGTCAGTTCATCTGGGACCTCTATCGTTGCGCTACGCCGTCACTTCCTCCCCATTCAGCTTTCGACGTCGAGACCCTCCGGTGGCATATTGTCCGCATTCTCGACGATGAATCGTTCATTGCCCGCCATCCCGCTCTCCGTTCGTATCTGAGCAAAGGCGACAGTGTCCGGCGGTTCGAACTCGCGCTCCGGCTTGCCGAGCTTCTGAACAGATACCTCGTGTACCGGATGGACTGGCTCGAGCATTGGGAGTCGGACACCCTGCTGAATCTCGGGCCTGATGAATCGTGGCAGGCGGAGATCTGGAAACGGCTCACCACCACACTCCAGCAACCGAACAGAGCGCACCTGTTCAGGACGTTCCTGGCGCAGACAGAAGAGGGAGTCCAGGGGCTCCCACCCCGGGTCAGCGTTTTCGGAATCAGCTCCCTCTCTCCGGCCTATGTGACGCTTCTGGAAGCCCTTGGCACGCAGACTGATGTTCGGGTATACGTCCTGAACCCGTGCCGGGAAAAATGGGACGACATTGCAGACGAACGCTACCGTGTACGGACGGACCTGAAATCTTCCGCCGAGCTCATGCACATCGATGTACCGCACGCGCTGCTCGGCTCGCTGGGAAAACAGGGGCGCGATTTTATCAGGATGGTTGTTGAAGCGGAAGGCGTGGGGGCCGGCGTTGAAAGCATGTTCGAGGATCCGGGACACTCCTCGCTTCTTCATGCGCTGCAATCAGGGGTCCTCCGGCTCTCCGAGGAGGCAGTGAGCCCGGCACCGGACGACGGAAGTATTCAGGTCCATAGCTGTCATACCCGGATGCGCGAAGTCGAGGTCCTGCGCGATCACCTGCTGGCTTTGCTGGACGAAGACCGGACACTTCTTCCATCGGACATTCTCGTACTGGCGCCCGACATCGACATCTACGCGCCATATATCGAGGCGGTCTTTCCCCGCCGGTCTCCGGTCGATCCTGCCATGCAGCTCCGCCGTGTCTCGCTCCCCTACGACATAGCCGACCGATCCACACGGAGCGTGGATGTGGCAGCGGAAGCGTGGAGACTTCTTCTTGAGCTTCCCCGGACGCGGTGTGATGCGGAGCAGGTGCTTGACCTGTTGCGTATGGAACCTCTCCGCACATCGTTCGGGATCGCCTTCGGTGAACTCGATACCCTGTTTGATTGGGTTGCGGAGTCGGGCATCCGATGGGGATTCAGCGGGGATCAGAAACTCCTCTGGGAGTTGCCGCCATCTGACCAGTTTACGTGGATCTGGGGTCTGAAGCGCATGGTGCTTGGTGTCGGACTTCCGCGCGCGCTGGCAGGCGCCGATCTTCCGTTGTTCCACGGCTTCCTCCCCGTGGATACTATTGAAGGGCGCCGTGTGGATCTGTTGGACCGGTTCATCGGTTTCGTGGATGCAATGCGGGGTTGGGTGCAGGATCTTCAGACTCCGCGGCCGATGGTGAAATGGGGGGAGCTCCTCTCGGAGTGGCTCGACCGGTTCATTGGTCCGGGGAAAGAATATCTTGAGAGCCGGGAGAGCATCCGTGAAACCATCGTGCGGACTGTCGCGGCATCAGATGAGGCGGGGTACCACGATCCCGTGGACGGCGCAGCGCTCCGCTCGCTCCTCCTCGCGTCTGAACCCGCATCGGCTTCGGGGGCGCGATTCCCCGGCGGAGGGATCACATTCAGCTCGATGAAGCCTCTGCGCCCGCTCCCATTTCGCGTCGTTGCCGTGCTGGGGATGGCTGACGGAGAATTTCCGCGCACCGTGAAGCCACCCAGTTTCGACCTGATGCAATCATGGTACCGGCACGGAGACCGTTCAGCGCGCCTTGATGACCGATATTTGTTTCTCGAATTACTCCTTTCAGCCCGAGACCATTTTTATCTTTCGTACATCGGAGAAGATGTTCAATCCGGCAAACCACGCCCGATGTCCCCCGTCGTCGCAGAATTGATGGAGTTCCTTGCAACAGTGTGCTTCGGCAATGTTGAAGACGGGGTGAACGATTCGATGGCGACGATTACCGCGTCGCTGCACGTCACGCATCCGCTCCAGGCATTCTCCCGTTCCTATTTCGACGGACGCGACACACGGCTGTTCAGCTATGCAGGTGAAGCAGCCCGGATCGCCCGGGGGATCGGGCAGGGAACCGAAACGCATCACGCGCTCTTTCCGTCTCCTCTTCCCGAGCCGGGCGAGGAATTCCAACGGGTACGGCTCGATGACCTCTGCCGGTTTTACCGGAATCCTGTGCAGTATCTCTTTCAGAAACGTCTTGGCGTCCGGTTCCGCGATGAAGACGACGTGGCGGAAATACAGGAGCCTCTTGCGGTTGGCAAGGCGGAAACCCGGGCTATCTACAAAGCCCTCTATCAGTTCCTGGGCACACGAGATCCAGATGGAGGCGCATTGCAGTCGTTCCTGCAGGCTGACGGCCGCCTGCCTCTCGGCGTACCGGGAAGAGTCGGATTTGAGCGGGTCTTTCGCGAGGCTGGCCCGTTTGTCGATGCGTACCGCCGGCTTCATCAGGAGACAACACTGCCTCGTGTTGTCGGAGAGCTCTCCTTCGGCCGGTGGATCCTCGAAGTGCATCAGACCGATGTTACCACAAACGGCTTTTTTGTGATTCAGCCGGGCAGAGTATATGATGGGGATACCATAGCGTTCTGGGTCCGCCTCCTTGTCATCTCGCTCTTGCATCCTCATCGCGATAGTGGCTCGGTGCGCGGACGGCTCCTTGGAGCAAATGCGCTCCTGGATTTTCCCCAGCCGGCGGCGGCCGAGGAGAACGTCGGTCAGCTTCTGGCCTGGTACGGAGAAGGGCTCCGGCGGCCGCTGCACTTCTTTCCGGGAATGGCGCTGTCATACGCTCGCGCCATCGAGACCAAAGACCCGGAGACGGCGCTCTCCGGCCTCCGGAAGACATGGGACGTTCCCAATTCCCATGCGCCGTATCAGGAACACCGTGAAGCATATGTGGCGAGAACGTTCTTCTCCGGTGATGAGGCTCTGGATCAAGAATTTGTCGCACTGGCAACCCTGATCGCCGTGCAGGCACTGCGCGGTCTTGTTTCGTCCGACTTCACCAAGCAGGGAAAGTAGCCGGGTATGGCCTTCGAACTCATAGAAGCAAGCGCGGGCACAGGCAAGACCTACGCACTCACCAGCCGGTATATCCTTCTGCTCGTTGACGCGGGTCTCCAGGTGGACCAGATCCTTGTCGTCACGTTCACCGAGGCAGCGACCGCGGAGTTGCGGGACCGCATCCGATCGCGCATCCGCGACGTTCGCAATGCCCTCACCTCCGACACGCTGGACACTCTGGAAGACAAGGCCCTCCAGGACCTTCTTCGTAACGCCGGGAGCACCAGCGATAAACGGAAGCAGGCTGAGAAGCGTCTGACGACGGCGCTGGTCGCATTTGATGAAGCGGCAATTTTCACCATCCATGGTTTCTGCCGGCGCGTGCTGAGCGAAAAGGCGTTCTCCTCAGGAATGGACTTCGCCGCAGAGGTCCTGACGAATGACCTTTCGATCCTGGAATCCGTTGTGGCCGACTTTGCCCGGTCCCGCCTGAACACCCTCTCCGCGGAGGAGTACGCATCGTGCGTCGAGCACGGGGTATTTTTTGACGGTGCGTCGTCGGCAGACTGGCGATCCTCTGGTCCCATGATGACGCCGGACCGGCTGAAAACGCTGCGTGATATTGTGAGCAATCCGTTTATCCGGCTGGTCCCGCCCCCTGCGCCCCGCTCCCACGTGGGTCAGGCGGAGCCGCCGCGTGAAACGGCGTTTGCCGTCATGCACGAGCTGATAGCATATGTCCGGGAAGCGTTTGCGCGGCGAAAGCAGGAATTGGGCGTCATTTCGTTTAACGACATGCTGTCGCATGTCCGCACCGCCCTGGCCGGCGACGGAGGGACGCGTCTGGCGTTGGAGTTGCGATCGACATTTCGGGCGGCGCTCATTGATGAATTTCAGGACACTGATCCTCTCCAGTATGACATCATCCGGCGCATCTATGAAGGCTCCGAGTGCCCTGTCGTTTTTGTCGGAGATCCCAAGCAGGCAATCTATTCGTTCCGTGGCGGAGATATCTTTGCGTATTTTCACGCGACCAGACAAATACCCGGCGAGCGGAAGACGACCCTGCCGATCAACTACCGGTCTGCGAAGGACCTTGTAACTGCCGTGTCGAACATTTTCACGTTCGGCGGGCAGACGTTTCCGTTCGCGGACGGGGATAAGACGGCTTTCCCTCAAGTCTCTGCCCAACATCCGTCAGGGAAAGACCCTCTTCGCCTGCCGGACTCCAGGAACCGGGCGGCTTTTCACTGGTTTGTGTTGCCGGATCCGGTACAGCAATCGGGGAAGTCCAAGGGGACCTTCGGGTGGTCCAAACCCGAAGCAGAACAAATGGCCCTGGATATCATGGTACAGGAAATCCGCTCCCTTGTTCCACGTCCGGAGCATAAGCAGGGTGAACTGACGCATGGTGACATCGCCGTGCTTGTCCGCACGAACCAACAGGCAGTGACCGTGCAGGAGAACCTCCGGTCTGCCGGTATACCGTGCATTGTCCGCACGTTGGGGAGTGTGTTTGCCTCCGATGCAGCCGCGGATCTCCTCGCGCTCCTGCGCGCGGTGGCGTCTCCGGGAAACGAAGCTGCCCTTTCCACCGCCCTGATCTCCCCCTCGATGGGGTATACGGCGGCCGATGTGAGCGCCATGAAGAACGACGCCGGACAATATGGTGAGGTGGCGGACAGGTTCCTTGCGCTCCGATCCATGTGGGAGCATACGCGGAACGGATTCATTCACATGGCCACGGAGCTGCTCCATGCCCCCGGACTCGCTGCCGGGGGGCTGTCGATTGCAGAACACCTGCTGGGGTTTATCGATGCCGAGCGTCGCCTGACCGACATGCTGCATCTTGTGGAATTGCTCCATCAGGAGAGCGTTTTGCATCCAGGCCACGAGCACCTTCTCCGGTGGATGGAAGAGCAGCGGGGAGACCGGGCCGAACAATCAGAAGAAGCGAGCATTCGCCTCGAGAGCGATGCGAAGCGTGTCCAGATCGTCACGGTTCATTCCAGCAAGGGTCTGGAATATCCGGTGGTGTTCTGCCCGTATACCTGGGAAGGGAATGAAGTGAAGCGCAAATCGGGTTCCGTGGTGTTCTGTCATGAACAGGGTGAACTCGCCGGTGGGGACGAACGCGGACTGCCCTCGATGATTGCAGATCTCGGTTCTCCGGACTATGAGAACCATTTTCAGATAAGCGTCCGGGAGAAACAATCCGAAAGCCTCCGTCTTCTTTATGTTGCGCTCACACGTGCGCGGCAACGATGTTATGCGATCTGGGGTCAGGCAAACAAGATGGAGCACGCAGCTCTCGCCTGGCTCTTTTTTCCGGGATGCGGGGGCTCCAGCGCGAACATCAAGAAACTTTCCTATGACCGGATCATTGAACCGCTCCACTCCCTGATGAAGAATTCCGGGGGTGCTGTCTCCGTCTCTACCATAGAGAAGGTTCCCGTGGAACCGGCCCGGCCGGTACAGCTCGTGGGAGGGACGGCCACGACCCTGAGTCCGCCTCGCTCCTATGGAAGGGGAAGCATGCCCCCATCCTGGGCGTTTGCAAGCTATACATCACTCACCAGCGACTGGATCAGATCCGGTCGGGACACCGATACAGTCTCGGAAGGGGTGCCGGCCAAACCCGCCGATTCGTGGTCGATCTTTTCCTTTCCGGCCGGGGCGCGAACCGGAACGCTCTGGCATCGTCTTTTCGAAGACCTTGACTTCCATGCTCCCCGGGAAGATCACGAGCGACTCGTGAAACGACTGCTGAAGGTGAATGGGTATCCGGAGGCCTTCATCCCTGCACTGACGAACATGGTCGCAACCGCTCTCCGTGTTCCGCTCGGGCCAGCCTCCCTGCGCCTGGAAACACTCGGTAATGAATCATGCGTCAAAGAACTCGATTTCATGTATCGGATCGACCACCTGAGAATCAGCCGGTTCCGTGAAGTGATACAACAGCCACAATCCGGGCTCGCTCCTGCCTTCGCCGCCGCCGCAGCGAAGCTCCGGGACCGGGACATCCGGGGCTTCATGATCGGAACGATCGATTTGCTGGCTGAACATCAGGGAAAATTCTATCTGCTCGACTACAAATCGAACCATCTCGGAGATTCAAACGAAGCGTATGCCGGAGCGGCGCTGACGGACGTGATGGCACGGGAACATTACTACCTTCAGCAACTCATTTATACTATTGCGGTGCACCGGTACCTGCATTTGCGCGTCCGGGGGTATTCATATGAGACCCATTTTGGCGGCGTGATCTATCTCTTCCTCAGGGGCTTATCCGACAGAAGGGCGAATGGAATCTACTTCGACCGGCCGGAGCCCGGGCTTGTCACAGACCTGGACACCTGTTTGCGAGAGAACGGAAAACCCTGATGGAGAATTTCACGCGGACATTTGTGGACCTTGTGCGGACGATCGCCCCGGAAGCCGGACCGGAATTAGACGTGGCGGTCACCGCTCTGGCCGCGGGGCTTGCTGCAGGACACGTGTGTGTGGATACGGAAGTCGATGAAACCATGCGCGGTGTGGCTCACTCCCTCCGGTCACTTGGCTCGATCGTCGGCCGGCCGGGTGCGTACACACCTTTCATCCTCGATGGGAAACGTCTCTACCTCGGTCGGTACTGGCGGTACGAACAGATGGTGGCCACGGCTCTCCGTCGGCTGGCAGTGTCCGGTCCTTCGCTTCCTGACCCCGCCGATTTGCACCGTTCGTGCCAGATCCTGTTTCCTGAAGGGCTCACCGGAAATGAGCAGGCCTTCGCTGCCCTCGGAGCGGCGGTCCGGAATCTTGCAATCATCTCCGGTGGACCCGGGACCGGCAAGACCACAACGGTCACCCGCATCCTTGCGCTCAGGGTGTTGCTCACCCCCCGCGACAGACCGTACGTGATCAAGCTCGTTGCCCCGACGGGCAAGGCGGCCGATCGATTGCGGGAAGCGATCGGCAACGCAAAGCGTTCCTTGAACATTCCTGCCGAGGCCCTGCAACGAATTCCCGAGGAGGCATCGACGATCCACCGACTTCTCGGCATACGCGATGATTCCGGCCTGCCGGCACATACATCCGCCAATCCGATCCATGCTGATCTCGTCGTGCTGGATGAAGCCTCCATGGTTGATCTCTCGCTCATGGCTCGCCTGCTCGATGCCCTCCCCGGGCGTACGGCTCTGGTTCTTCTCGGAGACAAAGACCAGCTCGATGCCGTTCAGCCCGGGAGTGTTTTCGGCGATCTCTGCGACGATCAGGGGTACTCTGACTCATTCCTGTCTCTCGCGGCAGCGGTGCTGGGCAAGGAAAGGATGCCGGTCGCCCGGGTGGGGGGACTTCAGGACTCGGTCTTTGTGCTGACGAGGAGCTATCGGTTCAGTGAAACGAACGGCATCGGCCAGCTTGCCAGAGCGGTGAATGCAGGGGATGAAGCTGAAGCACTTCGAATCCTCCGTACCGACACGGGGGGGGAAGTGGTCTGGAACGAACTCCGCGATGATTCCGCTGGCGTAATTCCGGAGGACGCAATTGCCGGATGGCTGCGGCCCTACTTCGGTCTCGTCGGGGATGGGGGCACGGAATCGGAATGCTTCGCACACTTCGCACGGTTCAGGCTCCTGACGCCGTTGCGTGATGGACCGGGTGGGGTCCATGCGCTCAACGCACACGTCGAACAATGGCTTCAGCATGCCGGATTCGCGGACCACGGCAGGGAGTGGTATCCCGGCAAGCCGGTCATGATCACGGTCAATAACTACACCCTCAAGCTGTACAACGGCGATGTCGGCATAACACTTCCGGGCGCCGACGGAAACCTGCGCGTAGTCTTTGCCGGGGAAGGGGGTACGTTCAGGAGTTTCCCTCCCGCGCGCCTTCCCGACCATGAATGTGCCTATGCAACGACCGTTCATAAGAGCCAGGGGTCTGAATTCGACGAAGTGTTGCTCCTTCTGCCGCGGGGCGATAACCCGGTCGTTACGAGAAACCTCCTGTATACGGGGATCACCCGCGCGCGAAAGCGATGTGAGATCCGCAGTTCGGAAACGGCACTCCGTGAGGGGATACGACGAAAACCGACAAAGATGTCCGGGCTGAGTGAAAGACTTCACCACCGGTCCGAACCGTCGTAACGCCGGCGTGTGTGGAGTCTGAAGCTCTTCAGGCACACCATGTGTTTTGAACCCCCGACTCCGTATATTAAACGGAATGTCACCGGTTCCCCACAGAGCACTCGAGGTTCATGCCACTGTTCACACTCTGTTCTCCCCGCCGTTTGACGATATGCGTTGCGACCATCAGTACGTTGCTCTCCGCAGGTCAGACGTTCGCCCAGCCCTCCCTCCGTACAAAACTCGGCCAGATGGTGATGGTGACCGTGACAGGGGATTCCGTCGAAAAATCTTCTCCCTCCATGGATACCCTGAAGTCGGATCTTGCCGGCGGGCTGATCGGCGGGGTCATCATGTTTACGTGGAGCGGGAATCTGAAGAACCCGGACCAGATCGCTCATCTGACTGATCAACTTCAACAGAGGGCTGCGATTCCTCTCCTGCTGGCAATTGATCAGGAAGGGGGGAAGGTGGCGCGGCTGACTGCATCCAACGGGTTTGCTGCGACGGCGTCTGCATATGAACTCGGGACGGTGGTCAATCAGGAAAACGCAACGCGCAGCACGGCATCAACGATGGCCGGCTGGTTCATCCGTACTGGACTGACGATGAACCTCGCGCCGGTCGTGGACCTGAACGTCAACCCTTCGAGTCCGGCTATTGGTGCTCTTCAGAGAAGTTTCTCCGCCGACGCATCAACGGTCGTCAGGCACGCCTCCTGGTTCATTGACGAATTTCACAAGAGAGGTCTGTTCACAACGCTGAAGCACTTTCCGGGGCACGGCAGCGCGACGGCGGACTCGCATCTTGGATTTACTGACGTCACTCAGAGCTGGACATCCCGGGAACTTGAGCCGTACACCGGCCTTCTGGCAGAACATGCCGTGGATGCAATCATGACCGGGCATTTGTTCAATGCGAAGCTCGATTCGTTGTTTCCAGCGACACTCAGCGCGTCGACAATTACCGGTCTGCTGCGCACCCAGCTGGGCTATTCGGGTGTTGTAGTCAGCGACGAGATGAGCATGAAAGCAATCTCCAGCTATTACGGGCTGGATGAAGCGATGGTGCTTGCCGTGCATGCCGGCGTCGATATCCTCCTGTACAACCGGAACCTGGACAGCAACGGGACATCCCTGGCACGGCACGTGGTTGACGTTTTGGAAGGGGCGGTACAACGGGGGGAAATCTCAGAGGGCCGAATTGATACGTCCTTTGCGAGAATCATGGCGTTAAAAAGCCGTCTGCCGACATCTGCGCCGCTGCAGGTCGTAGCCGCGGCGCACCCTGCGATGGATCTGACCAACTATCCCAACCCGTTCAATCCCACGACCACAATTCAGTTTGGCGTGCCCTCTGCCGGACGAGTGATCCTTGTGCTTGTCGATCTCATCGGGCGAGCTGTGACGACAGTGCTCGACGACGAACGGGGACCGGGCCGCTACCAGATTCGGTTCGATGCCACAGAACTCGCTGCGGGAGTCTACTTCCTCAGGCTTCAGACCCCCGGTGGGAGCATGACACGAAAGTTGATGCTCATAAAGTAAAGCGCACCTTCCCCCTTGGTCTGGGGCCTGAACCATGCGGCTACCAATCCTGTGCTGAGCAAGGTCATACCATGGAACCTGCGCGCCATCCCCGCCTGAAAGTGTGTTGCATCGCGAGTCAAGAAGAAGCAACAGCGGCAATCCGCCTCGGTGCGGATGCCCTGGGTCTCGTCAGCGCGATGCCGAGTGGTCCCGGGGTAATCCCGGAAGACCGCATCGCCGAGATTGCCCGCGCAGTTCCGCCTCCGGTTGCAACCTTTCTCCTCACCTCCCGCCAGTCCGTCAATGATATCGTTGAGCAGAACAGACGATTGAAATGCTCTACGATTCAGATTGTCGATCAGCTTGTGCAGGGGACCTATGCAGAGCTGCGCGAGAAACTCCCCGGTATCAAGATCGTTCAGGTCATTCATGTCACCGGACCTGAATCGGCTGACGATGCTCTTGCCGTGGCGGGCAGTGTGGATGCGCTTCTTCTGGACTCCGGGCGTCCGCAGGGGATTGTGAAAGAGCTCGGCGGCACGGGGAGGCGCCACGATTGGAACATCAGCAGGCGGATCCGCGAGGCAGTTCACATCCCCATCTTTCTTGCGGGTGGCATCCGGCCAGAAAACGTACGGAAGGCAGTGGAGGAGGTCGGGCCTTTCGGGATCGATGTGTGCAGCGGCGTCCGGACAGGGGGAACGCTCGATGAGGCGAAGCTGAAGGCGTTGGTGGCTGCATTGCGGCCCTTCTCATCTCCACAGTGACTGTCGGCTGCGACCCCGGACTTTGTCCCTCTGCCCAGCCTTGATTTTGAGTGCCTGCATTCCGTTCTTTTTGGTTCAGCAACTGACGAACCGATGGTCGCCGGCCGCAACGTCTCACATGTCAAAGCAAGGAATGCCGATGGTTTCACCTCTCGTATCACGCCCGATCGTCTTTTTTCTGGCTCTTGTTGCCTCAGCCGTGACGGTTACGGGCGCGCAGATACCGTACGAATCCGGAGAGCTCAAACTTGCGCTGAAAAAACTGGAAGTCCTCGGATCGGTTCTGTACATCTCCGCGCATCCCGACGATGAGAACACCGCCTTCCTGGCCACCATGGCAAAGCGCCGGCTGATGCGGACGGGAAACCTGTCACTTACGCGCGGGGAGGGCGGACAGAACCTCATCGGTCCCGAACAGGGAGATGCCCTCGGTCTGATCCGTACACAGGAACTGCTCGGAGCCCGGGGATTTGACGGGGCAGAACAGTTTTTCAGCGGGGCCATCGACTTCGGATACTCAAAATCGACGGACGAGACTCTGCGGTTCTGGGGGAAAGAAGAAACGCTCGCCGACATCGTGTGGATCATTCGGAAGTTCCGTCCTGATGTTATTGTCACTCGCTTCACACCCGAGCGTGGGGGACACGGCAACCATACAGCGTCCGCAGTCCTTGCGTATGAGGGTTTCCGCGCCGCCGGCGACTCGACCCGCTTCCCCGAACAGCTAGGTGTGGTACGGCCATGGAAGGCGAAAAGGCTTGTCTGGAACACGTTTGGTTTCGCGGGCTTCGGCACCGATACGGCCGGCA
The DNA here is from genome assembly GCA_963714855.1 of uncultured Bacteroidota bacterium. Lineage (GTDB taxonomy): Bacteria > Bacteroidota > Ignavibacteria > UBA10030 > UBA6906 > JAGDMK01. The sequence goes on from CAVQPT010000006.1 coordinate 27,857, forward strand.
CCTCTTTCGTCAGCGAGGACCTCGGAAGCTACAGTCCGCTGCTGGGGCTCTCACTCGGTGAACTCGCAGGCAAAGGGCGAAGCATGCACAAGAGCCAGGGATTCGGCGCGTCCGAGCTCCGGGGGTCGCTCCCACAGTATTTTGTGCATGTCGATGGGGAGCAAGCGAAGAGCACGCTGTTCGACGGGATCGAGACCACATGGAAAAGAATCCCGGGTTCTGATGCGGTATGGCGCCTCCTCACCACGGCGGTGCGTGAATTCCTCCCGGAACATCCCTCGTCGGTGTTGCCGACGCTGCTCGAGGCCCGTCGACTCATGAAGACCCTCGGGCACGATCCGTGGCTGGACGTCAAACGTGAGGAGATCGAAAAGGTCATCATCGCGTGCGCCGGACTGCGTCTTGATGCGAATGCTGCCGTGCCGCAGGCTGTGCCGGGTGCTTCGGTTCCGGTCACGGTAATCATGCTCAACCGCTCCGCTGTGCCCTGTGTGGTGCGGAATGTTGCGCTCTCATTCACAGCCCGCGATACGCTTGTTTTACGCCCCCTCGCGGAAAATGTCCCGTCCGAGGTCAGACTGACCATGCAGATCCCGCAGGATGCAGAATTCTCCGAGCCATACTGGCTGGTGGGTGAGAAAAGAAATGCGCGGTATACTGCCAATGGCCCGCTGCATACCGGTCTGCCAGAGAACCCGCCGGTCGCACGGGCACGGATAACGCTCGACATTGGCGGGCAACCCCTGACGGTCGAGACGCCGGTACGATATCGGTGGGTGGACCCGACCGGCGGCGAGCTGTATCGTCCGTTTCTGATCATGCCCCCGGTTTCGGTGACGTTGAACAATGCCGTGATCCTCTACGGAAATATGCCGCCGCGTGAGGTGGTTGTTCTTTTGAAGAATACCGTGTCGAACATCGACGGAACGGTCCGCCTGACTCTACCGAACGGATGGCGGAGCGATCCCGCAATGCTGACATTTGCGTTTGATTCAACAATTGCCGAAAAGACGTTCCGGTTCACCCTGCACGCGACCGAGGGTGCTGTCGGTGGAGAGGTGGTCGGCACGGCGGTCGTCGGCGGCAGAGTCTATGACCAAACATTGATCACGGTTGCGTATCCTCATATTGCTCCCCAATCGTATCTTGCCCCGGCGCGGGCCTGGCTCGTCAGACTGGATATTCAGGTCCCGACGATGCGCATTGGCTACATCAACGGGGCCGGCGATGGTGTCCCGGCCGCATTATCGATGATCGGGTATCAGGTGGACCAGGTTACGGACGATGATCTTGAGACGGGCGATCTGAAACGATTTGATGCGATCGTTGCAGGCATCCGGGCGTACAACACCAACCCCAAGCTTCGTGCGGCTCACGACCGATTGATGGACTATGTCCGCCACGGCGGCCGGTACATCATTCAGTACATTACGCGACCTCGGTCGGAGAGTTTTCCCATCGGGCCGTATCCGTTACAGCTTACGCAGAACCGAGTCTCCGTCGAGGACGCACCGGTTCGTTTTTTGATTCCTGATCACCCACTGCTCACGTCTCCGAACCTGATGACAGATCGGGATTTTGACGGGTGGGTCCAGGAACGGGGCCTCTATTTTGCCGATGATACCTCGCCTGACTATACTATGCCTCTGTCAAGCAACGATCCGGGGGAGCCGCCGCACCGAGGAGGGCTGCTCTATGCACGGTACGGTGCCGGATATGTCGTGTATACCGGTTTCTCCTTTTTCCGTCAGCTCCCGGCAGGGGTCCCCGGTGCGTTCCGACTGTTCGTCAATCTTTTGTCGCAGAAGGTAGGACAGTGACATGATCAGGGGGCCGGCACGCAGAACTGATGAAGATCAACCTCCGTTTCTGGGGAGCTGGGGGAAAATGTATACTCTCGTTCTGGTGGTGCTGATAGTGCTTATCGGCCTCCTCGCACTGCTCGGTTGGTGGTACCGATGAGTCCGATCGATTGGGCCGTTCTGGGGATCACCCTTGCCTCCATCGTGGGGTTCGGGCTGTACAAGAGCAGGGCGACGGCCGAACTCCAGACGTATCTTCTGGCCGGAAGGGCGATGCCCTGGTACGCTGTGGCGTTTTCCATCATGGCCACTCAGGCCAGTGCCATAACGTTCACATCCACGCCCGGGCAGTCGTTTGCGGACGGCCTTCGATTCGTGCAGTACTATTTCGGCCTTCCGATCGCGATGGTTATTCTCTCCATCACGGCCGTTCCCCTATATCGCCGTCTGAAAGTCTACACAGCGTATGAGTACCTCGAGCACCGTTTCGACGCGAAAACCCGGACACTCACCAGCGCCATCTTCCTCGTCCAACGCGGGCTCGGCGCCGGGATCACGATTTATGCCCCCTCAATCATTCTTTCCGTGATGCTCGGCTGGGATGTGCGGATTACCTCTGCCGTTATCGGCGGCGCCATTATCGTGTATACCACTTCCGGTGGTGTGAAGGCAGTCAGCTGGACGCATATTCAGCAGCTCACCATAGTGATGGTGGGTATGGTTGCTGCGTTTGTCACTGCAGTGGTCCTTCTTCCACCCGACGTGTCCTTTACCGATGCCCTGGTCGTTGCAGGGGCGCTCGGCAAACTCAATGCGATCGATGTGCATCTCGACTGGAACAACAGGTACAATCTCTGGTCCGGACTTATCGGGGGAACATTCATTGCGCTGGCGTACTTCGGAACAGATCAGTCGCAGGTCCAGCGGTATCTGACGGGGGCATCGCTCAGGCAGAGCCGCATGGGCCTGATGGTCAACGGGCTGGCAAAAGTGCCGATGCAGTTTTTCATCCTGCTGATCGGTGTCATGGTCTTCGTCTTCTACCAGTTCACTGCGCCGCCGGTGTTCTTCAATCCTGTTGAAACCACGAATGTCCGCACCAGCGCGCATGGGGAGGAGTTCCGCACACTGGAAGCCGCATACGCGCGTGCCCATGCAGACAAGGCGGATGCAGTGCGGACCTACCTCACCGCCCGTGAGTCGGGGGACGCGGGGGCGATTGAGGCCTCCCGGCACCTGGTGGTCGATGCAGAGCGGCAGACCGAAACGATCCGGGACAGCGCCATTGCGGTGATGCGCACCGCAAATCCGTCGGCAGACACGGTGGACACAAATTATGTGTTCCTGACATTCATTCTTCAGCATCTCCCCGTCGGGCTCATTGGCCTTCTCCTTGCGTGCGTTATCGCGGCGTCGATGTCTTCCGGTTCCGGCGAGCTCAGCGCCCTGGCCACCACGACGGTCGTCGACATTTACCGGCGTCGTTTCCGTCCGGAAGCAACGGACCGCCAGGCCCTGGTCGTTTCTCGTTTTGCCATGGCCGGGTGGGGTGCCTACGGCATCTTTTTTGCACAGTTTGCCAACAAACTGGGGTCCCTGGTTGAAGCGGTGAATATCCTCGGATCCCTGTTCTATGGCACAATGCTGGGCATCTTTCTGGTTGCTTTCTATCTGAAGAGGATCGGGGGGACTGCCACATTTGCCGCCGCGCTGGTCGGAGAGGCAGTAGTTCTCTGGTTTTTTGCGACGACCGATATCTCGTGGCTGTGGTACAACGTTATAGGATGCGTGGTTGTTGTTGTTGTCGCGGCCGCTCTCGAAAGCGGGATGTGGCTGGGACGGCGGGGCGTGCTGAATGGATCAACAGGCAACGTGCAAAGCGGAAGAGACGGTCGGAGTCCCTGACCACTTTGCACGTTCAGAATTGCCCTTCACGCTTCCTGGCACGTTACTTCTTTTTCCACTCTGCGATCAGCTGTTCAATCGCAGTGACGTTTGCCTTCGGGTTCTGTGCCCGGGTCAACGCAATGGATTCTTCTGCGAGCCCGATTGCCTGTTTGTAGTTGCCTCCCTTTGCGAGAAGTTCGGCTTTGGTGCGGACGTTTGATCCATTCCGGCTCAGCGCGATGGAGCGATCGATCCACGACATGGCCTGGTCTGCCCCCAACCCTTCGACGAGAGCATACCGGGCAGCCTGATTGAGCACCCTCCAGTCACCCACCTGGGATTCGATCCGTGCCAGCGTGTTGAACTCTGCGACGAAACTGACTTTGAGCTTTTCCCATGCGATCACCACACGTGCCGACGTCGGGGTGAGGTCCGAGAACGAGAATGAGAGCCATTCCTCGTGTGGATTCGCCTCCGGCTTCACCTGGATCCGGAGCGTGTCGTATGCCGCATCGTAGACGGTTCCCCAGTCTTTCGTCTCGGCGTTGAACACCAGGGCCCATTCGGTCTTTCCGGGTATGGCAAGCAGACGATAGGTCCCTGCCCCGAGAGCGTTTCCGTTGATGGTCACCGGATCGCTGAAGGCAATCAGGGTCGGGTCGTTGGCGCCCAAACGCCAGACCTGGTCATAGGCAAGGAGTCCGCCCCAGATCGCTCTCCCTTTTACTCCCGGTCTGTGATACGTAATGGTAATCTCGCTGAGCCCGACCACCTGTTTGATCGTGGCTCCCTGGCTGATCATAGGGACCCGTCGTTGAGGGAGATTGGGTGCCTGGATCGACTGGCTCCAGAGGTCCTGGATACCACACAGTGTCAATACAATCAGTGCGAAGCGGGACAGCAGTCGGGACGATGTTCTCATCGTTTGCCCTCCGTGATGGTGGTTGATTCATGGCATGATACCCTCGTCTGAGAGCGAGGTAGGTAATGGAAAAAGGTAGATAAGTGGGGAGTCACAAACAAGGCAGAGTTCCGGGTCCGGGTCCGGAGCATGCGGCGGCCCCTGTGCTTTCATTCCTTCCTGCATTTCCGTATGTTCGGGAGTCTTTCCACCATTACCACGAAGCTCCACCGCATGCCCACAACCACACCATTTTGCATCAGGTTGGTGCAGCTGTCCGTGACAGCTGACCCCTGCATGAACCACGAACGAGGGAACACGAATTGAAGGAGATGCGGGGTGAGCGGGAGACACACCGGTGGTGCTACGGATATTGAGCGGCAGTTGCTGGTCGAACATACGCGCCGGAACACCGACCGGATCGTCCGGTGGATCGGAAACGACCCTGAGCGCATGGAAGAATGCATGAAGGTGTTTCTTGGCGGGGACCCGCTGCTGACACAGCGGTCAGCGTGGGTTGTCGGGGTCGTGGCCGATCAGAGGCCCGGGCTCCTTACGCCCTGGCTCGGCGCGATGGTGCGAAAGATGCGCGAACCGGGAGTCCATGACGCAGTCCGTCGCAACGTCGTTCGTGCCCTGCAATTTGTGGAAATCCCTTCCCGCCTGTCGGGTAAGGTTGCAGCGATCTGCTTCGATGAGCTCGAGTCCATGAAGACCCCAGTGGCGGTCAAAGTCTTTGCCATGACGGTGCTTGCTGCCATTGCCGAGCGTCGACCTGATCTCGGCAGGGAGGTCCGTTTGGTGATCGAGCGGCAGGTGGAATACAACAGCGGGGCGTTCCGTGCCCGTGCGCGCCACGTTCTGGCCCGGCTGGGAAATCCCCGTCAGGCGCCGCCAACGGTTCTATGAATGCCGGACCGAGATAATATCGCCGTCTTTGACGAGGTATTCCTTCCCTTCAAGCCTCCAGTTTCCCGCCTCTTTGGCTTTGGCAAACGAGCCGCCGTGCAGGATGAAGTCATCGAAATGGACGACCTCAGCGCGGATAAATTTGTTGAAGAAGTCGGAATGAATCACGCCTGCCGACTCCTGGGCGTTCATTCCTCTCCGGATGGTCCAGGCCCGGCACTCATCCTCTCCCACGGTAAAGAACGACTGCAAACCGAGCAGGAGATACGCTTCCCGGATCAGGGTGTCGAGCGCTGATTCCGTGATACCGTACTCTCCCATAAAGGCCCGTGCCTCCTCATCGGAGAGTTCAGACATTTCCATATCGATCTTGCCGTAGATTGAGAGCACCTTCGTCTGAGGTCCCCCCAACCTTTCCGACACAGCACTCACCGAGCGCTCGGCGATATCCTGCTGGGTCTCGTCCAGGTTCAGTGCAATGAGCATGGGCTTGAGCGTGAGAAGCTGGTAGGTCTTGAGGAGGTGCAGCTCCTCTTTCAAGAACTCCACACCGCGGAGCGGTTTTTCCTGTTCCAGGATGGCATGACACCGTTCCAGGAGAGGCAGCTCCCGCTTCATCGTCTCGTCCTGGATTTTGAGCAACTGCTTCTTGATGCGGTCGATGCGTGTTTCCAGCATCCCGAGATCCGCCAGAATGAATTCTGTCTCGAATGCGGCAATATCGCGCATCATATCGACACTGCCGTCGGGATGAGGGACGGTTTCATCGGCGAAGCCCCGGACGACCTGCACCAGAGCATCGTTGTTCTTCACGTTTCCCAGAAAATTCGTGGTAAACTGTGTAGATCCGGATTCCCCCTTCTTCAGTCCGATAACGTCCACGAATTCGATCGACGCATGGACCGTACGTTTGGGTGAGAACAGAGCGGTGAGCTTGTCCAGACGTGAATCGGGGACTTTGACGACCCCTTGATGCGTTTCGGCCCGGGTGAGGGCGGCAAGGTCCAGGTGGGTCTTCGTGATCGCCTGGAAGAGTGTGGATTTCCCCGAAAAGGGGAGACCGACGATGCCGATCTGCATGAGGATCTCGTAATGTGGTGAGAAGGTAGAGAGTAAGATACGGATTTACTGCGAAAACTGCTTCCTGACTGTCTCTGTTTCCTGAGCGTGCGGACTTGACTCCAATCACTCGGAATGGTATGTTGATGTCCGTCAAATATTCTCGAAGAGAAAGGATTTATCGGATGAAACATCGAGGAGTTGTTGCTATCGCTCTCGGGCTGGTCCTTGTATCAGGATGCGCGAAAGACAACGCGCATCAGGCGGCATTGGGCGAAGGGAAGGGGACCGCTGCCGGACTGACGTGGGGTATCCCCAAGCGTTGGACCGTCGCCCCTGATCGTCCGATGCGCGTGGCCACCTATGCCATACCTGCAGCGGACGGTGATGCGTCGGGCGGCGAATGCGGCGTGTTCTATTTCGGCCCGGACCAGGGGGGCATGGTCGATGCCAACATCGACCGGTGGGTGGGTCAGTTTGAACCGACAAGTGGCCCGGACAAGTCGGCAAAGGCAGTCAACGGGATGTCCGTGACCCTTGTCCAGATCGCCGGGGCGTATCTCAACCCCTCAGGACCGATGATGCAGGCAGGAGAGAAGAAGGAAGGCTATCGGCTCATCGGCGCGATCGTTGCAGGTCCGCAGGGATCGGTGTTTTTCAAGGCGACAGGGCCGGCGAAGACCATGGGTGCGGCCGAAGCAGAATTCGACGCGCTGGTGAACTCCCTCTCCAAATAGACTGCATCGGCCTGCCGCAAAGACGCAGTGGTCACAGCCGGGTGTTCAGCGCTCTTCATGTCGTCCCCAGCGTCTTTGCGGCGTTGCAGGGCCGACCGCCTGCCGCCGCAAGGTCACAATCTTCACACCGAGAAGGATCACGCCTCCTCCTGCCAGGGCAGCGACCGTCACGGGCTCGCCCAGAATCGAAGCGGCAACGAACATCGTGATCAGTGGCTCGAGATAGAGAAGACTTCCCACCTGCGTGACGGGAAGGGCTTTGAGCGCATCGTACCAGAATATGTATGCCAGACCGGAGCAGAATACGCCCAGGAACAGAATGGCAGCCCATCCTGCCGCATCGAGACGGGCAATTTCGGCGGGGCCGTGCATCAAGACCCACGGGATGGTGCTGAGAAGCCAACCGCTCCCCATAACGTACAACATCATCGGCGCTGCACGATGTTTGAGTAAGCCTTTTCTGGAATAGACGGAAAAGAGCGCCCACGTGATCGTACTCAGTGCAACAAGGCCGTCGCCAGGACTGCCGAATCCCCCCCGGAACAGTGATGACCAATCGCCCTGCGAGACAACCAGCAGGACGCCCACCGCACCCACAATGATCCCGACAACATGATTCCGGCGGAGTGGTTCGTCGAGGACGATTCTGCTGATCAGAGCGATGACGAGAGGGATGGCTGCTACGATCCAGGCCGTGGTCGAAGCCAGGGCTGTGACAAGCCCTGATACCTGGAGCCACTGGTGCAGCGTAATTCCGAGGGCCCCCAGCGCTACGAAAAACACCAGATCGGATGGCCGGGGGAGGAAAAACTCCTTCCGCAACGGTACGGCAACTGCAAGCACGGCAACGCCGATTCCGAACCTGAGCCAGATCACCGTGAGCGGACTTACCTGATGGAGGCCTATTTTCGTTGCGATAAACGATGCACCCCAGACTACGACGGCAAACAACGCCGCCAGATAGGCACGGGTGGTTGTGTCGGGGCCGGGTCCATCATCCGCCTGCGGTTGCTGATCCACTACTGCCGCCTAGCGTCAGGGGAGAGAAATGAAACGACAGCGCCGGCGTCAGCGTGCGATCCCGGAGCTCTCAATTCGCTGAGCGAACTGCAGATCACGTTTTGTGATCCCCCCGGCGTCATGGCTGACGAGGTCGATAGTAACGGTGCCATACACGTTGGACCATTCAGGATGGTGGTTCATCGATTCGGCTATGAGGGCCACGCCGGCCATAAAGGCGAAGGCTTCGACGAAAGATCCGAACCGGAAGACTTTGTGGAGTTTCCCGCTTTCAATGGCCCATCCCGGCAGGCCGGTCAGGGCTTCGGCAAGCATTGACTGCGACAGCGTTTCCTGATGTGCCATAGACCCTCTCCTCCGCCGTTCAGTGTGATACTATGGTAGAGGAAATGCGAATTGTATGCAAGAGAATCAAATGCCGGTGGGTGACTTTCTACGGGGGCTTCCGTATATTGCGATCATCAACCGATCCGGATCCTATGCCCATCCTTGCTGCCATCGATGTTGGTTCCAATGCAATACGCCTGGTCGTCGCATCCGTTGATGCCGAACGCAGTATCACGCTCCTGGAAAGCCTGCGCGAGCCGGTCCGGCTCGGCCAGGAAGTATTCATGAGCGGGATGATAGCGGAAGAGACAATCGAGAGAGCGACCGAAGCGTTCCACCGTTTCCGCGAGGCGATGGATCGCCACGGTGCCCGGTGGACAAAGGCCGTTGCCACAAGCGCACTGCGTGAAGCCATGAACCGGGACCTGTTCCTCGACAAGATTGCGCAGGCCACAGGCATTGACATCGAGGTCATTGGTGCAGAGGAGGAGGCGCGTTTGATCCACGCCGCGGTGACGACAAAGGTCGCCCTGCGCAACCGTCTGGCGGTCCTCGTCGACATCGGGGGGGGGGAGCACCGAAATAACACTCGCGTCCGACGAAGGTATTCTTTCGACGGAGAGCTACAAGATGGGCTCGGTGCGCCTGTTGAGAACCCTCGGTGAACACGCACACGACGAACGGCACATTCATCAGCTCATCCAGGAATATGTGGATGCTACCCAGACCCGGATCCAGAAAGAGCTGGGTGGCCGGACAATCGATCTCTGTGTCGGCACCGGCGGTAACCTGGAATCCCTCGGTGATCTCCGGCGGCAGATTCTGGGCCAGGATCGGGATACGTCGCTGAGCGCGGCTGAGCTGGATCAGTTGCTCCAACGTCTGATGGGTATGACGTTCGAAGAACGCATCCGGGAATGGGGACTCCGTCCGGACCGGGCGGACGTGATCGTCCCGGCTGCGCTGATCATTCAGAAGATTCTCCGGATCGCCGGCGTCGACGAAATCATTATCCCGCGGGTCGGACTCAAAGACGGCCTGCTGGCCGACATGATGGAGGAGCTCTACGGCGAGAGGAAAGCGTTACGGCGAGATCAAGTGATCGCCTCAGCCCTCCAGATCGGCCGGAAGTATCAGTTTGACGAGCCGCATGCCCGAACGGTATCCCGGTTTGCTGTCCAACTGTTTGATGCAACACGGGAACTGCACCACCTCGCGCTTGAACACCGTCTGTTGCTGGAAGTCGCCGCCCTGATGCACGACATAGGGATGTTTATCGGAGCCGCCGGCCACCACAAACATGCACAGTACTTGCTTCTGGCCACACCGATCGTCGGCTTGAACAGAGACCAGATGGGTATTGTGGCAAACGTCGCCCGGTATCACCGCAAGTCGCTCCCGAAACCACAGCATGATCTCTACCGGGTCCTTTCGGGCCGGGAAAAAGTGGTGGTTTCCAAGCTTGCCGCTCTCCTCCGGCTCGCGGATGCCCTCGACAATGAACATGCCTCGAAGGTGAAAGAGTGTATCGTGGAATACCGGAAGCCCCGTCTCATCATGCGGCTGAAGGGCGAAGGAGATCTGTTGCTTGAAAAGTGGGCATTGACAAAAAAGGCCGAGATGTTTGAGAACGTGTACAACGTCCGTCTCGCGATTGACGAATGAAAGGCGCAGCCAGAGCCGCGGGACCGCGCAACGGGAAGCGCATGCCACGCGTGCCGAAAGGGAGGCCCGGCAGCAATAGCGGCACTGGAGAGAGACGCACCGATGCCGCGCTCGTGCTTGGGAGGGCTCTCGGCGAACGACAGAACGTTTTTCTGGCACAGCTGGCACGCTGCCAGAAACGTGCGAATGAGCCGGCGATTCACGATCTGCGCGTGGCCATCCGGAGACTGATCGCAACCCTCCGTCTCGCTGATGTTGTGCTTCCGGATGAGGCAATCACAAAACACCGTCGTATGCTGCGATCAACGCTGCGTGAGTTCAACGCGTTGCGGGACGTTCACATCTCCCTCCTTGCCATGAACGATCTGCAACGACGCATTCCCCCAGCCTCATCCTATGTGAAAGTCCTTCGCCTCCGGGAGCGGACGGTGCTGAGAGACGCCGCCCGGCAGTTGAAGCTTGTTAAGACGCGCGGGATCGAAACTGCCATCACAGAGATCCAGCAGTCACTCCTGAAGATCAGCGCCGATCCGATTCTCCGCCCCGCAGCACGCACGATGATGCTCGGAGCATATGCACAGTCGTTTTCGCGAGTTGTGCGCGCGCGTCAGGCGGTCCGAGCGGATGACCCGTCCACAATTCACCGGCTGCGCGTGGCCTTCAAGAGACTTCGATACATGAGCGAGGTTCTCCAGCCATTGTTGCCGTGGCTGAACGCGCGCCGGCGCAAGGCGATGCACGCCTATCAGACGGCGATGGGGGAAATCCAGGACCTTGAAGTCCTCACCGGCGGAGTCCGCGCGTTTGCGTCAAGCATGCCTCTGACCAGCAGATTGTCGATGTTGACGGTCCAGGAGGCGTTATTCCTCCGCCGCAAGGAGAAAATCGACGCTTTCCTGCGCACGGCGGATGCGGTGGAAATGTTCTGGAGCGACCCGGAGTGAGTGATCCCGGACAACAGTGGAGAATGATTCGCGTATGGATCTCTACATTCTTCGTCATGGCAATGCAGGAGAGCGCGGTGGTGCGCTCCACGGTCATGATCGTGATCGGGCGCTGACACCTGATGGGCGAAAGAAAACTCTGCGCCTCGCGCGATTGCTCGATGTGCTGGGAGTTTCCTTCGATCTGATCCTGTCGAGTCCGTATGTCCGTGCACGGGAGACCGCGGCGATTGTTGCACAGACACTGAAAGCAGAACGGCGTCTGGTCCTGACGCCACACCTGACACCGGGCGGAGACCACCGAAAACTTGTGGAACAGTTGCGCGGCGGGACCGACAAGCTAACGTCCGTCCTTCTGGTGGGGCATGAACCGGATCTCAGCGGTTTGATCGCACTTCTTGTGACTGGCGAACGATATCCGTTGGTGACGATGAAAAAGGGGGCTCTGTGCCGGCTTGCGGTAGACACGCTCCGGTACGGACGGTGTGCATCGTTTGAATGGCTGCTGCCGCCGAAAATTCAGACCTCTCTGCGCTGAACGCGTGCGCCTGCCGACGCCTTCTCCAGTTCCAGTAACCGTGTCTTTCTCCACAACCCGCCACCGTATCCTCCCAGTTTTCCATTCTTGTTGACTACGCGATGGCAGGGGATCACGATCGCGATCCTGTTCAACCCGTTGGCATGTCCCACTGCGCGCTGTGCCAGCGGCATGCCCAGGCGGCGTGCGAGACCTTCGTACGATTCCGTTTTCCCGTAGGGAATCGTCAGAAGTCCTCCCCAGACTCGTTGCTGGAAATCACTCCCGGGAAATTCCAGAGGGACCGTAAAGCGCTTCAGGTTTCCGGCAAAATACCCCACCAATTCACGTTTGAGTTTTTTCAGGACTGCGTTTTCTCCCGGGACGACTGGGCGGCGGAAGATCTTGCGCAGCGTGACGAATTGTGTTTCCAGCATCCTTCTGTCCGTGAATTCCAGGATCACCAGATGGGATTCGGTTGCGCCGGCAATCAATGGACCAAGCGGGCTGTCGATCCATGTGACCACGATCGAGGCGGTGGTGTGTGCCCGCCCCGGCGGCATCCCGAACGTCCGTACAAATGCCTCTCGGAATCCACTGTGTGATTCGAATCCATGGCCGAGTGTTACGTCGTCAAGCCGTTCGCCGTTGCGGATCTGTTCGAGTGCCCTGCCGAGGCGGCGTCCCCGGGAATAGGCATGAAAACTCATGCCGTACTGCTTCTGGAAGAACCGTCGCACCCGTGCCGGGTCGACACCGAACGTCCGGATATCTCTGTCAGAGATCTTCCGTTCCGGCGCCCCGTCCACCATTGCGAGGAGCCGTTGAATCCATTCGGGGGCATGTCCAATCGTTGCCATCGGATTGCAGCGTTTGCACGGCCGGTAACCGGCGAACACGGCTTCCCGCGGCGTTGCAAAGAACGCGACATTTGCGGGATGTGGTTTCCGTGCGCCGCAGGAAGGGCGGCAGAAAATTCCCGTTGTCCGGACGCCCAGGTAGAACACACCGTCATATGCGGTATCGCTCTTTGTGTAGGCCCGTTCCATTTCTTTGCGGGGGGGGAGAATCCCCATACCTGCCTCCGGAATGTTATGTATGCGAGGACACCATATGCACCCAGGATAGGCTATCCCGGGGTCGTTTGCCACCGAAAAATGGACGGCAAAATGCGGTGTGGTTAACCAAATCGGGGGATTGCGTGTCTAATCCAGGAGCGGCCGTCTTTGATTTCGACGTCCGATTTTCGTAAATTTTTGGCTCGATCTGAATCACTATTTCCTGTGATACCCCGGAGGTTTTATGGCGTTCGATATCAAGGCCATCAACGAGAAAATCCAGCATGAAAGCGCGTTTGTCGACACCCTGCAGACGGAAATGGGCAAGGTGATCATCGGCCAGAAGCAGATGGTCGAACGGCTGCTCGTCGGACTTCTCTCCAATGGCCACGTCCTGTTGGAGGGTGTCCCCGGTCTTGCCAAGACACTCAGCGTTCGCACCCTGGCGGCCGCAATCCAGGCCAAATTCCAGAGGATCCAATTCACGCCTGATCTCCTCCCCGCCGATCTTGTGGGGACGATGATTTTCAACCAGAAGGACGCGTCTTTTCAGACCAAGAAGGGCCCGATTTTTGCCAACTTCATCCTTGCCGATGAAATCAATCGGTCCCCCGCAAAGGTTCAGAGCGCGCTTCTTGAGGCGATGCAGGAACGGCAGGTGACGATCGGGGAGAATACGTTCAAACTGCCGGAACCCTTCCTCGTGCTTGCCACACAAAATCCGATCGAACAGGAGGGGACATATCCGTTGCCGGAAGCCCAGGTAGACCGGTTCATGCTGAAAGTCACGATCGGATATCCTTCCAAGGAAGAGGAATTACAGATCATGCGCGCCAACGTGACCGGGTTGATGCCCTTGCCGTCGCCCGTCGTGAAGCCGGAGGATATTCTCCGGGCGCGGTCCGCGGTGGGCGAGATCTATATGGATGAGAAGATCGAGAAGTACATCCTGGACATTGTGTTTGCCACGCGATCGCCGAAGCAGTATAATCTGGGGAATCTCGCACAGCTGATCAGCTATGGTGCCTCTCCCCGTGCATCGATCAATCTCGCGCTGGGTGCGAAGGCGTATGCCTTCATCAAGAGGCGTGGATATGTGATCCCGGAAGATGTGCGCGCAATCAGCCTCGACGTGTTGCGCCATCGTGTGGCGGTGACCTATGAAGCGGAAGCCGAGGAAGTGACCTCCGAACAGGTGGTGCAGGAGGTTCTGAACAAAATCGAAGTTCCGTGAGACGATGGACGGCTGAAGACAGAAGAAACCCATGGATACCCGCGACCTGCTGAAAAAGGTTCGTCAGATTGAAATCAAGACCCGGGGTCTTGTCAACCAGATCTTTTCGGGAGAGTACCACTCCGTCTTTAAGGGGCGGGGGATGGAGTTCTCTGAAGTCCGTGAATATAACTACGGCGACGACATCCGGAGTATCGACTGGAACGTCTCTGCACGATTCAATCATCCGTTTGTCAAGATCTTCGAGGAAGAACGTGAGCTGACGGTGATGCTGGTTGTGGATTTCAGCCGCTCGGGACAATTCGGGACAGCCACGGCAATGAAGAACGACATCGCGGCTGAAATCTGCGCCGTACTGGCGTTCTCGGCAATCAAGAACAATGACAAGGTCGGCCTGATTCTGTTTACCGACCATATTGAGAAATTCGTCCCTCCGAAAAAGGGGAGGGCCCATATCCTTCGCATCATTCGCGAGTTGATTTCGTTCGAGCCGACAAGCGCCGGCACCAATATCCGGCAGGCGCTCGAGTATCTAAACCATGTGCACAAGAAACGGACGATTGCATTCGTGATTTCTGATTTCATTGACGATGGATACGACCAGATCCTCCGTATCATAAGCCGAAAGCATGATGTCATCGCTGTTGAGCTTTCGGATCCGCGGGAGGAGACGCTCCCGGATGCAGGGCTCATCAAGATGACAGATGCCGAAAGCGGTCGGGAGCGGTGGATTGACACGTCCGACCAGCGGCTCCGTGCGGCCTTCGTTCAGTACTGGCATAAGCGCCGGATGGATCGCAGGGCCCTCTTCGTGCGCAGCAAGGTGGATGCCATAGCGGTCCGGATCGACCGGCCATACATCAAGCCAATCGTGGACTTTTTCAAGCGGCGGGAGGCGCGGTTGTGATCTCCTTTCTCCGGCGTTTGGTGTGGCTGGCGTTCCCGGTGTTGCTGGTGTCTGCGCACCACTCCATGGTTCTCGCCCAGGGAGTATCCGTGCGCGCACGGACCGACTCGACGGACTACCTGCTGGGCGACAGGATCACCGTGAGGGTGGATCTGCGGCATACGCCAGGGCTCACCATTCAGCCGCTTATGACGGACACGCTCGGTGGCTTCACGCTTCTGGGTCAGTCGGGTCTGCAGCGGATGACGGATTCCTCAAGCAGGGCCGAGTTTGTGCTGGCCCGCTACGACTCCGGCGATGCGGTAATCCCCCCGCTGCCGTTCCTCTGGTTTGTCCCCGGGGACACCACGTCGCATATCGTTCGAACGAATCAGTTGCGGGTGACGCTTCACACCGTTCCCCCCGATACCTCGAGCGATATCAAGGACGTCAAACCGGTCCTTTCGATTCCGTTGTCCCTGGCGGAGATTCTGCTGTACGCGGGCATCGTTGTTCTGGTCGTCGCGATCGGATACGGTGCGTACCGCTACTGGAAGCGTCGTCGCATACGGGCAGAGGACGGTTACGTTCCCCCCCCGCGACCGGCGCATGCAGTCGCGTTCGAAGAACTGGGAAAGCTGAAAGCACGGAAACTCTGGCAGCAGGGGCAGGTGAAGTTGTACTATTCCGAGTTGACGGAGATTCTCCGCCGCTATTTCGAGAACCGGTATTCGATGCCGGCCCTGGAGGAAACGACCGATGAAATTCTCGCGGGCCTCCAGCGGCTCCGACCCGGACCCGAGCTGATGGGGATTGTTGAGGGAATTCTCCGGCGGGCGGACCTCGTGAAATTTGCGAAAGCACAACCAACCGTTCAGGAGCACGAAGAGTCATTCACAGGCGTCCACCAGTTTGTGGACAGGACGAAGATCGTCGAAATGACGCCAGTTCCGGTTGGTGAGACGAAGGAAAAGGCCAATGTGGTATCCTAACACCACATTTGCGAACCCGTGGTTTTTTTGGGGTCTCCTGGCGATTCCCCTGCTGGTCTACTGGTATGTCCGCCGGCAGGGAGGCATGACCAGCACGGTGCGCTATTCGACGCTGAGTGCATTCGATGCAGTCAAGCCGACCCTGCGGGAACGATTCCGGCATGTGCCCATGGTCCTGCGCATGGTCGTGATAGCGGCGCTCCTTGTCGCACTTGCCCGTCCGCAGACCACATCGCAGGGAGAAAACATCTACACGGAGGGTATCGATATTGCGTTGCTTCTGGACATCAGTGGCAGCATGCTTGCGGAGGACTTCCAGCCGAACAGGATTGAAGCAGCCAAATCTGTCGCGCAGAGTTTTGTCGACGGGCGTGCAAACGACCGGATAGGGCTTGTGATCTTTGCCGGACAGAGTTTCACGCAATGTCCGATGACGCTGGACTACCGGGTGCTGAAAGGGCTGCTGAAACAGGTTCAACCGGGCATGGTCGAAGACGGGACGGCGATCGGCATGGCGATTGCCCAGGGCGTGAACAGGCTCAAAGACAGCAAGGCAAAAAGCAGGGTGATGATTCTTCTGACCGACGGTGTCAGCAATCGCGGGGAAATCGACCCGTTGACTGCCGCCCAGATCGCACAGACATTCGGTATCAGGATCTACACGGTCGGCGTCGGCACGGTTGGCGAGGCTCCCTACCCGGTGCAAACCCCGTTTGGTATCAGATACCAGAATATTCCGGTCGACGTCGATGAGAAGACTCTCGGAACCATTGCAGATCTCACGGGAGGGAAGTTTTTCCGGGCACGCAACAACAGGGCTCTCAAGGAGATCTATGCGGAGATTGACACCCTCGAAAAAACCCGCATCGAGGTCAAGGCATATCGTTCGTATACCGAACGATTCTACCCGTGGGCGTGGCTCGGTCTGGGCTTCCTTCTTTTTGAAGTCCTTTTTGCCGGAACTATTGTAAGGAAACTGCCGTAGATGCTCCGATTTGTCCATGAGGATTACCTGTGGCTCCTGCTCCTCCTTCCGGCGTTGCTGCTTCTCGCCTGGGGATTGGTTCGGGTGCGGCGGCGGGCTGCCGTCCGGTTTGCGTCACCGGCGATGTTCTCCCGTCTGGCGCCGCGGGCGAGCAGGTACAAGCCCCCCGTGAAATTCGCACTCCTGCTTTCCGCCATTGCCTGTCTTGTGGTGGGTCTGGGAAATCTGCAGGTGGGGACCAGGCTGCAGGAGGTGAAGCAGGAAGGCGTGGATATCTTCATCGCGCTCGATCTGTCGCTGAGTATGAAGGCAGAGGACATCAAACCCAACCGTCTGGAAAAAGCAAAACTCGAAATCCGGAATCTGATCGACCGTCTGGGGGGTGACCGGATCGGATTGGTCGTGTTTGCCGGTGAGGCCTATACGCAGTTTCCGTTGACAACTGATTACAGTGCCGCGAATCTGTTCCTCGATGCTCTGGACGTGGACGCGGTCTCACTTCCCGGGACCTCGATCGGGCTCGCCATCGAGCGCGCGGTTGCGTCGTTTGATTTTGAGGAAACCACGACAAAAGTAATCGTGATCATCACCGATGGCGAGAATACCGAGGGGGACGTCTTTGATGCCGCCGAGGCCGCGGCCGGCAAAGGAATTCTCCTCTATACCATCGGCATGGGATCACCGACGGGAGGACCGATCCCCGTGTACTCCGAATCCGGCCGGCAGACAGATTTCAAACGTGACCGGATGGGGAGCGTGGTGGTGTCGAAGCTCGATGAAGGGTCACTCGAAAAAATCGCGGCGATTGGCAAAGGGAAGTATTTCCGTGGTACAACGTCGCAGGATGAACTGGATGCAATCTACAAAGACGTCAGTACCCTGCAGAAGAAAGAGTTTGGCGTCAAACAGTTCACCGATTATGAGGACAGGTTTCAGTTCTTCCTCGCCCCGGCGCTGCTTCTGCTCATTGTGGAATTTCTTGTAACCGAGAACCGCAACCGGTGGTTCTCGTTGGGAAAACTCCTGCGCACGAAAGAGGAGGTGGAAGCATGATCAGACTGTGGATGTGTGTCACATTGCTGACCATGAGCTGGGTGGCTGGGGCGCCGGCGCAATCGGTGCGGTCGCTGGTCAACGGAGGCAATGACCGCTATTACGACCAGAACTATGCCGACGCCGAGATCAAATACCGGAAGGCCCTCGAGAAAGAACACCAGCTGGTGGAAGGGCAATTTAATCTGGGCAATGCGCTCTATAAACAGGGGAAGTACGATGAGGCCGTTCGGGCCTACGAGGCGGCGCGACAGGGCGCCAGCGGGGCGCAGGCGCGGGCGGATGCTTCCTACAATATGGGCAATGCCTGGATGAAGGCACAGGACTACCAGAAGGCGATAGACTCGTATATTGATGCCCTGAAGCTCAACCCCGACGATCAGGAAGCGAAATACAATCTGTCGTATGCACTGCGGATGCTGCAACAACAACAGCAACAGAACAAGCAACAGCAGAACCAACAACAAAACAAGCAGCAGAAGAACGACGACAAGGACAAACAGCAGAACAACGATCAGGACAAGAACCGTCAGCCGCCGCAACAGCAACAGCGTCAACCCCAGGAGCAACAACAGCAGCAGAAAGAGCGACAGATATCCAAGGCGGACGCGGAACGGATTCTGGAGGTTCTGAAGAACAATGAACGGGAAATCCAGAAAAAACGGCAGGCAAAGCAGGCCGTTCGGCCACGCACAGAAAAGGACTGGTAGCATGCGTTTTCCGACACGCGTCCTGGTTGCCGGACTCACAGTGCTCGCCTGTGTTCTGCACGTACCACTCCCGGCGCAGACTATCACCTTTGAAGCGGCGGTCGACCGTACCCCGGTGGGGGTTGGTGAACAATTCACGCTTTCGTTCACACTGACCGGTCCCGGAGTGGGCGGCGGAAAAAACCTGCAATTGCCGGACCTCTCAAAATTCCACATCATGTCCGGCCCCAATCAATCCACGAACATGCAGATTGTGAATGGGGCGGTGTCTTCCACCGCAACGTACTCGTACGTTCTGCAGCCTCGCGAGGTCGGGACGATCACGATCGGCCCCGCATCGATCGAAGCGGGTGGGGCCATACAGAAATCCGTGCCGATCACCATCGACATTGTCAAAAGTGCAACGCGTCCGCAACAGCAACAGGCCGCCCAGACAGATCAGACCGTTCAGCTCGGCGATAATCTGTTTCTCCGGGCTGTGGTTGATCGTACCAAAGTGCTGCAGGGAGAACAGGTGAACCTGGTGTTCAAACTGTACACACGGGTCTCGGTCGTCAACTACAGCGTCACAAAGAACCCGACCATGACCGGGTTCTGGAGCGAGGATGTCGAGATCCCCAAGAATATCACCCTGACCTCTGAATCGGTGAATGGAAAGTCGTACCGCGTCGGCGTGATTAAGAAGCTGGCACTTTTTCCGACGCAGGCAGGGAGACTCGACATCGGGGCGATGGACGTGCAGACCACCGTCCAGCTTCCATACGCCCGGTCAAATGATCCGTTCGAGGCGTTCTTCCGCGATCCCTTCGGAAAGAACGCCAGCTACACCGTCACAAGTCCGGCGGTCACGATCACCGTCGAACCGCTGCCGTCGGGTGCCCCGGATGATTTCAAGGGTGCCGTTGGCCAATTCGCGATGAGTACCTCCATCGACAAAAAAACTGCGCGCACCAACGAACCGGTAAGCCTCAAGGTGACGGTGTCGGGATCCGGGAACATCAAGTTGCTTGAGAGTCCGCAGATCACGGTGCCCCCGGACTTCGAGCGGTATTCTCCCAAAGTCACGGAGTCGATCAGCCGGTCGCAGGGAAAGATAGCCGGGAGCAAGACGTTCGAACATCTGATGATTCCGCGGTATCCCGGGCTGAAGGTCATCAAAGCGATCACGCTGTCCTATTTCGACCCTTCCAAACGCACGTACGTGCGGCTTCGTGCTCCACAGATCGAATTGAATGTTGAGCAGGGGGTTGCGACCCCCCTTCAGGCGCCCGTGGGAATATCCAGGGAGGACGTCCAGATGCTGAGCCAGGATATTCGTTTTATCAAAGTCACAAATCCGACATTGGTCCGGACAGGTGAAAAGCCCTATGCATCGCCGCTCTTTCTGGTTCTGATTGTCCTTCCACTTCTTGGCATGGCAGGGGCGTTCATCTACGCACGCCGGCGTCAGGTCGTAATGCTCGATCAGGCCGGATACAGGTACCGCAAGGCGATTTCAGTGGCGCAGAAGGGATTGCGTCAGGCGGAATACCTGTTGAAGGAGAAGTCAGGGCAGGCCGGCGAACCGTCATCCAAGCAGCGGCTTCGATTTTATGCGGAAGTTTCCCGCGCACTCTGGAAGTATCTGGGGGCCAAGTTGAATATCCCGCAAGCTGATTTTTCCGTCGAACGTGCGGTGGCCGATCTGGACTCCAAAGGAGTGCCGGCGGAGCTGCTTCAATCTCTGCGTGCGGTGCTCGAGACATGCGACCTTGCCCGATTCGCACCCACCAGCCTGGAACTGGCGGCAATGCAGCAAACGTATGCCGAAGCCCGGCGCGTCATTGTCGAACTGGAACGCACACTCAGGGGCACATGAGACTACCGGTTATCATTTTTGTGGCGGCCTTCTTGGCCGCATTCTCTGCCTCGGCACAGACTCCCGAGCAGCATTTCCAGGAAGGAAACACGCTGTATCAAAAGGGGAATTTTGCCGCTGCCGCCACCGCGTATGAGACCGTTTTGCAGAATGGCTACAGCAGCAGCGATCTCTTCTTTAACCTCGGGAATGCATATTATAAACAGGGAAACATGGGGAAAGCCATCCTCTCGTACGAGCGGGCGCTTCGCCTGTCGCCGGGGGACGACGATGTGCTCCACAACCTGCAGCTGGCGAACCTCCAGATCGTTGACAGGATTGAGCCGACCCCCCGCCTGTTCATCTGGGATCTCTGGGATGGTACGAAGCAGGCGTTTTCACTTGCGAGGATCACCTGGCTGACGTATCTCGCCCTTGTCGCCGTTCTGGGGGCACTGACGCTGGTGATCCTGGCCCGGAGCTACGCAATGCGCAAGGCAGGAGTGATCGGTGCGCTGATCGGGACGGTGTTTCTGCTGTTGGGCGTGATGGTTCTTGTCGGGAAGGCCTCGGATGCCGACCGCGCGGATGAGGCCGTTGTTGTTGCAGCCTTGACCACGGTGAAGAACTCCCCCGACGCAAAGAGCAGTGATGCGTTCGTCCTCCACGCAGGAGTAAAGCTACGGATTACCGATGCCATCAATGAATGGATTAGGATACGGTTGGCGGATGGCAAGGTGGGTTGGATCGAACAGGACGCGGTCGAGGTGATCTAGAGGGGGACGTTCTGATCGATGCGGGGTGCGGGACCGCCAGGGCCTGGTAGGGTAGTCGACCGACGGCATGATCAGAAACGATATGTCCACTCGTGGTTAAGATAGCGGCTGTGGGCAAGGGTGCGGATGGCGTCGATCGGGAGAGAATGCAGAATCTCCGTGGCGTCCCACGAGGCTCTCAACGCCTCTACCAGGGGAGCGGCATCCAGAGAAAGGTTCACCAGGAAATCCCCGTGGGATCGTCCGGTGCGATATGCTGGCTGCTGTGAGGGGAGGGGCAGAAACTGTTCGATGAGCTGGATGTTGAAATTCAAGAGAAACACGCCGTGAAACAGGAGTGCGTTTTGCGTCCGCCGTTGTGCATTTCCCGAAAACTTTCTCTCCCCGAGCACAAGATCAGTGTGTCCACGGCGGCGGATGGGCCCGTTCGCGAGTGGCTGCAGCGCTCCGGCAATCCTCTCGAGCACGTACGCGTTCGTCCTGGTGATGGTTGTCAGCGGCTCGGCGCGTTCCATGCGTAGCACGAGAGAGTAGTTGAGGCATCCCGGACCCTGAACGACAGTTCCCCCTCCGCTTGTTCTACGATAGAGAGGGATCCCGGCTGCCACGCAGGCGTCGACGTCTGCTTCCTGCATGATCCGGTTGGTATAACCGGCGACCACGAAATATGTCTCCGGTGTCCATACGCGCAGAACTTCCGCTGTCGGGTCCTCTTCGCACGCGTCGAGCAGAAGATCGTCGCAGGCGAGCTGCATCGCGGGCGTTGCAAGCGGTATGTCAACAAACCGCATCATGATTTCCGGTTGTGTTGCGTCCGGGAAAGGCTTACATTGAGCTGTCTCGTCCCACCCAGGTGAAGAAACGTGAACACAAAACATACGAAACCCCAGAGTGTCGCGCAAGGGGACTCCGCCGGCACGAGCCGCTGGCTCGATTCCGTAGAGCTTGTGCTGGAGTCCGTCCTGAAAGAACAGCAATCAACGAAACTCCCCCTTCTCCTGGAACGGCTGAGAGAGCGGCTTCGGGACACGGGAATACGCCTCCCGGTCTCCGTCAATACTCCCTATGTCAACACGATTCCCCGGGAAGAGGAGCCTCCGTATCCCGGTGATCGCGAGATCGAACGGAAGATCAAGAGCTACATCCGCTGGAATGCGATGGCGATGGTCGTCAATGCCAACCGGGCACATAACGGTCTTGGGGGTCATATATCGACTTTTGCATCGTCCGCAACGCTGTATGAGGTTGCGTTCAATCATTTCCTTCGCGGCAGATCGGAGAGCCATTCCGGCGACATGGTCTATTTTCAAGGGCACGCTTCGCCCGGGTATCTATGCCCGCGCGTTTCTGGAGGGCCGGCTGGACACACAGCACTTGCATCACTTCCGTCAGGAGCTTGCGCCCTCCGGAGGGCTGTCGTCATATCCGCATCCGTACCTCATGCCGGAATTCTGGCAATTCCCGACTGTTTCGATGGGCCTCGGGCCCATCATGTCTATTTACCAGGCGCGGTTCAACAGATATCTCAAAGCCCGCGGCTTTCTTGAAGGTGAAGAACCCCGAGTATGGTGTTTTGTCGGAGACGGTGAAACCGACGAGCCGGAAACGCTGGGGGCATTGACGCTCGCTTCCCGCGAAGGATTGGATAATCTGACGTGGGTTATCAACTGCAACCTGCAGCGGCTTGACGGGCCCGTACGCGGGAACGGGAAGATCATTCAGGAACTCGAAGCAGCGTTCCGCGGCGCCGGGTGGAACGTCATCAAGGTCATCTGGGGATCGGACTGGGACCCTCTTCTCGAGGGCGACCACGATGGGTTACTCTTGAAGCGCATGGGCGAGGCCGTTGACGGAGACTACCAGAAGTATTCCGTCGAACCAGGGAGCTACACCCGGAGACACTTCTTCGGGAAGGACCCCGCCCTGTCCGCGATGGTCAACCATCTGACGGACGAACAAATCCGGAAGCTTCAGCGGGGCGGTCATGACCCCCAGAAAATGTTCGCTGCGTACAAACGCGCCGTCGAACACCGGGGCTCTCCCACAGTCATTCTCGCCAAGACGGTGAAAGGCTACGGTCTTGGAGAGGCTGGCGAAGGAAGAAACGTGACGCACCAACAGAAGAAGCTGAACGAGAAGGAGCTGCGGGAATTTCGGGTCCGGTTCGGCATTCCGATCAGCGATGAAGAAGTGGTGAATACCCCCTTCTACCGCCCACCGGACGACAGCCCTGAAATCCGCTACCTGCGCGAACGACGCGCAAACCTTGGCGGCTCACTCCCGCATCGCACGGTTCTGGCGGCTCCTCTGGAAATCCCCGCGCTGGAGAGCTTCTCGGAATTCCTGAAGGGGACCGACCGGACCGAGGTTTCCACCACGATGGGGTTCGTCAGGATGCTTGGCACCCTGCTGCGCAACAAGAAGATCGGTCGCCACATCGTTCCGATCATCCCGGATGAAGCGCGCACGTTCGGCATGGACCCACTCTTTCGTGAGATCGGTATCTACTCTCCGAAGGGTCAGCTCTATGAACCGGTCGACAGCGAATCGTTGCTGTTCTACCGGGAGTCGAAGGAGGGGCAGATTCTGGAAGAAGGCATCACCGAGGCGGGGGCAATGTCGTCCTTTGTGGCAGCGGGAACCGCATACGCCAATCACGGCGTAACCATGATTCCCTTTTTCATCTATTATTCCATGTTTGGTTTCCAGCGGATCGGCGACCTTGCGTGGGCAGCAGGAGACATGAAGGCGAAGGGGTTCATGCTTGGCGCCACGGCGGGGAGGACGACCCTCAACGGCGAAGGACTGCAGCATGAGGACGGGCACAGCCATCTGCTGGCGGCGACGGTCCCGAATCTCGTAACGTACGATCCCGCCTTCGCCTATGAAATTGCCCTCATCGTTCAGGATGGGCTGCGCAGGATGTACGGCGACATGGAGGATGTGTTCTACTATCTTACACTGTACAACGAGAATTACCCCATGCCCCCGATGCCCGATGGGGTCGAAGACGGTGTCCTCAAAGGACTGTATCGATTCCGCCGCGGCGAAGGGAAAGGAAAACACACGGCTCACATTATCGGCAGCGGGCCCATCCTCCGACAAGCACTGCGTGCTCAGGAGATTCTCGCGGACCGTTTCTACGTGACCGCTGATGTCTGGAGTGCAACGAGCTACAAGCTCCTACGGAATGACGCTCTGGCGGCGCAGCGATGGAATATGTTGCATCCGACCGGTGACCCGCGGCGTTCCTATCTTGAAACCACGCTGCGGAACGAATCAGGCCCGTTTGTGGCAGTCTCGGACTACATGAGACTGGTACCGGACCAGATCGCACCCTGGGTGCCCGGCGGTCTGCTGACGCTCGGAACTGATGGTTTCGGGAGGAGTGACACTCGACCCGCCCTTCGCAGGTTCTTCGAGATTGATGCAGAAAGCATCGTGGTTGCGACGCTCTACGCGCTGGCGGAACGTGGGCAGCTCGATCGTGAATCCGTTGCGCGCGCAATTCGGGACCTCGGCGTCGATCCGGATAAGCCCTTTCCGACCCTTGTCTGAGCTGAAACGCCATGCATGGCGTTTGCTGTGCGATTCTCTTGATGAAACAAAGGAGCATTCATGGACATACGACTTCCTCGTCTCGGTGAAGGAACTGATTCCGGCACCGTCGCAAGCATTTTTGTCAAGGAAGGCGATCGCGTATCCAAAGACCAGCCGATTCTGGAGCTGGAAAGTGAGAAAGCTGTGGCATCCATCCCGTCCCCTTCCGGGGGCGTCGTCCAAAAGCTTCATGTGAAGGAAGGGGATGTGATCAAGGTCGGACAGCTTCTGCTGACCATGAGCGACGGCGAAGGAGTAGGAACTCCTCCCCGACCGATTGATGCCAGCGGAGGCGATGAGACTCCAGAACCAGCCACCGCCCCCGTGCGTGCCGACGTATCTCCTCCTTCCGGTGATCGGCTGGGGACCATCGGTCCTGTGCTGGATCCCGTCGCCGGGCCACCGCCTCCCGCGTCGCCGACGGTCAGAAAGATCGCACGGGATCTCGGGATTGATCTCCGGAGGATCCGGGGCAGCGAAGCGGGTGGAAGGGTTGTTCTGGAGGACGTGCGGCGGTACATCCAGTGGCTGCAGGAGACTGCGCTCAAACCGAAGGGCGCTGCAGCCGCCGACTCCACGCCATCGTTGCCGCCGGTCGATTTCTCGCGGTGGGGACCGGTATCTCCTGTCAAGATGACCACGCTCCGAAAGACCATCAGTGCAAAGATGGTGGAATCCTGGACCCGTGTGCCTCATGTGACACAGTTCGACGAGGCTGATATCACCGCGCTTCTCGCGCTCCGTAAGAAATATGTAAAGGCGTATGAAGCCCGAGGTGCGCGGCTGACCCTCACGTCGTTCGCACTGCGTGCTGTCGTGCTCACGCTCAAGCACCATCCCCTGTTCAATGCCTCCATCCAGGACGCGACAGGTGAGATCGTGCTCAAGCAGTATTTCCATATCGGTCTCGCGGTGGATACTGAACATGGGCTTTTCGTACCGGTGATCCGGGACGTGGACAAAAAAACTCTGGTGGACCTATCGATTGAAATGCAGCAACTGGCCGACAAAGCGCGGGAGCGTAAACTCACACTCGAGGAAATGCAGGGAGGATCCTTCAGTATTTCCAACCAGGGTGGGATCGGGGGCGGATTCTTCACTCCAATTATCAACACCCCGGAGGGCGCCATCCTCGGGATCGGCAAAGGAAACGCGCGCCCGGTGTTCCGTGACGGCGCGATCACGGAACGCATGATGCTGCCTCTCGGACTTTCCTACGACCACAGAATGATCGATGGGGCAAATGCCGCCCGGTTCATCGTGGACCTGGTCAGGAATTTCGAACAATTCCCAGAAGATGATGTGAGGATATGACGAGGATGAACGCGAACACACGTACCACAGAAGTTGTCGTCATCGGTGCTGGTCCCGGTGGATATGCGGCGGCATTCTATGCGGCTGACAGGGGTAAAAAGGTCGTCCTTATCGAACGGGACGAACGACTCGGAGGGGTCTGTCTGAACCGCGGGTGTATTCCTTCGAAAGCGCTCCTTCATGCCGCCGCCCTGATCAACGAGGCGAAAGAGTCCTCATTCCGGGGAATCCACTTTGACGCCCCGCGGATTGACCTCGGTGAGATGCGTGCCTGGAAAGACGGGATCGTTGCAAAACTGGCTCAGGGCGTGGACACACTCGCCCAGCGACGGGGGGTAGAGGTTGTGAAGGGGAAGGCGTATTTTGAAGATTCATCCACGCTGCGTATCGAATCACACAGCGGTCAGCAGTTTTTGCGGTTCGACAAGGCTATCGTGGCGGTGGGTTCAAAACCGGCAATGCCATCGGCCTTCGATCTGGGAAACCCGCGGATCATGACTTCTACCGAAGCTCTTGAGCTTCAAGGGATCCCCGAGCGACTGCTGGTCGTCGGGGGCGGATACATCGGCATGGAGCTGGGAACGGTCTATGCGACGCTCGGGAGTTCGGTGGTAGTGGTTGAAGCGCTTGCGCACGTCCTGACCGGCCCCGATCAGGACCTTGTACGACCCGTGCTGCGGCGGGCCGAGAAGTTGTTTGCCGAAATCCGCACAAGCGTCAAAGTCCTGAAGATGGCAACGGCAGGCAAGCAGGTGAACGTGGGAATGGAAATCGGCGGGGAGCAGCGAGAAGAACTCTATGATGCGGTGCTCGTCTCTGTCGGTCGTGTGCCAAACTGTGCAGACATGGGGTTGGAGAATACCGGAGTCCAGCGTGATGAGCGGGGCTACATTACGGTATCGAACCGCCAGGAGACGACGGACGCCCGGATTCTCGCGATCGGCGACGTTGTTGGAGGTGTGATGCTTGCACACAAGGCGTCCAAAGAGGCGCGCGTTGCCGTCGATACAATTCTGGGCGAGCACAGCGTGTTTGAAGGGATCATCATCCCTGCGGTTGTATTCACCGATCCGGAGATCGCGTGGGCTGGATTGACGGAAACGGAAGCACGTGCGGCGGGAAAGAAAATCGCCGTGGCGAAATATCCATGGTCGGCGTCAGGAAGAGCGTTAAGTTTTGACCGGACCGATGGACTCACGAAGCTGGTGATCGACCCTGACACAGAACGCATTCTCGGTGTCGGTCTGGTCGGAGCCGGTGCAGGAGAATTGATCGGTGAAGGAGTTCTTGCGATCGAAATGGGAGCAACCGCATTCGATCTGGCGGAATCGGTCCATCCCCATCCCACGACATCCGAAACGCTGATGGAATGCGCGGAGGTCTTCTACGGTCAGGCGACGCATACCTTCAGCAAAAAAATCTAACAAAAAGCGCGGTCTCTACTGTAGCGCTGCTTCCACCGCCTGCACAATCTCATCTGACATGGGCTTCACGCCGGGGGCAAACTTTGCCACCACCCGCCCCTCCCTGTTGATCAGGTACTTGGTGAAATTCCACGTCACTTCCCCCCCGAATCCGGGATTTTCCGCGTCTGAGGTGAGAAGCCGGTACAGCGGATGCTTGTCTTTTCCCTTGACGGAGATCTTCGAGAACATGTCGAACGTGACACCGTACTTCGTGGTGCAGAATTCCTTGATCTGTGCATCCGTTCCCGGTTCCTGCCCGAGGAAGTTATTCGCCGGAAATCCCAGGATCATGAACCCTTTGTCGCGATAGGTCCTGTAGAGGTGCTCGAGGCCTTCATACTGGGGCGTCTTCCCGCACCGGGAGGCGACATTGACGATCAGTACGACATCGCCTTTGTACCGCGAAAGCGCGACGTCCTTGCCATCGATGTCCTTCATGGTGAACCCAAGAACTTCAGGGGGTGTCGTTGCCGCTTTCTGGGCCGTGGCCGGAGTGCTTCCGACGATCATCAGAAAAGCCATCAGACTCATTGCGGATATCCTCATCGGTTGTTTCTCCACGAAATCTGTATGCTGTACATACATGTTGCCTGTCTCTGTTAAACCAATTCCGCAAGGGCGCAGTTCCGAAAGACGCCGACACATCAAATCTATGCGAATTTTCGCCGTTTTCACTTGACTTTCCCCCTTGCATTGTGTATGGTTTTTCTGTAGGGGTTCAGAAGTGAGAGCGTTGCGGTCCGTGTGCTTTGGTCTTCGTGAAGGAACGCCTGATGGTGGGCAGTCGTTTCGAATGACATCCCGCTGCGGTGAGGCTGATCTGTTATCAGCACGGATCGGAGAGAGAAGGGAGTGGAAGTCATGAAAAGAAGCAAGCGTGTCATGCGACGGGCAATACTCGAATGCCTGTACTGTCATCTGGAGGATGCGTATGGGCTTGAGGGAAACCGGGAAGCGTTTGTGAACGGTCAGCCGGCATTGCGCGAGGTCGATGCAGTGCTGGCGTTCAAGAGTGATCCCCGGATCGATGAACTCCGGGGAGCGTTGGACCGTCTCGACCAGGGTTCGTACGGAAGGTGTCTGGCTTGCAAAGGAGTGATTGACCAGAGCCTTCTGGATGCCGACCCTGCCCAACGGTTCTGTTCAGCATGCGAGCGACTCTACAGTCATATGCTCACGCAGGCGTACACGTTCCCTCTGTCCGCAACGAACTAGATCCCGGGCGGAGAAGTTTCCTGCCCGGGGTGTCCTTGCCAGGCGTCCTCCGGTTTCCCCATCCCCCACATCCTCAGCACCAGACATGAAGCGCGATCTCGTATCTCTTGCCCTCTGGACCACAGAGGATCTTCTCAGGGTTTTTGCGGTCACCCGTGCTCTGCGCACGGACTCTGGCGGTCTGAAACGGCCGCTCGAGCGGAAAACGATTGCGCTGGTGTTTGAGCGAGCATCTCTTCGTACACGTGTCTCGTTTGAGGTCGGGATCGCCCAGCTTGGAGGTCATCCGGTCTTTCTCCACCAGGAGGCGATCGGGATGGCAACGCGGGAGTCCGTCCATGATATCGGCGTGATCCTTTCGCAGTATTGCGAGCTGATTGTTGCGCGCACGGTTCGGCACCAGACGTGTGTTCAACTTGCGGAAAGTGCGACGGTGCCCGTCATCAACGCCCTCACGGACCTTGTTCACCCCTGTCAGCTGCTTGCCGACGTCTATACGCTGATGGAGCAGGGGCGCTTTACCCACAGAACGAAGGTGGTGTTTGTCGGTGGCGGAAGCACGATGGCCAACTCATGGCTTGAGTGTGCAACGAAGTTCCCATTCCAGTTTGTCTGCTCATGTCCGCCGGGATTTGAACCGCATCCCCGTTTGCTTGAAGATGCTCAGTCTGCCGGCGTCAGCACCATCCAGATTGTCACGGATCCCGTCGCTGCGGTGGTGGATGCTGATGTGGTGTACACCGATGTCTGGCCGCAGGCAGGGGCGGGGATGGAGGAAGGTGAACGGTTCGCACTTTTCAGGGACTACCAGGTGAACCCGGTCCTCCTGCGCCACGCCCGTCCTGATTGTCTGGTTCTTCACCGATTGCCGGCAAACCGGGGCGAAGAAATTACGAGTGACGTGCTGGATGGTCCGCAATCGGCCGTACTCCAACAGGCCCGGAATCGCTTGCACGTACAGAAGGGGATCCTCTCGTGCCTTCTGGAGGGTGTATAGGAAATTGGTCGGTGACCATCGTACTGGACAGTTGGGTGGCCCACATCCTCGAAAATCCACCCGATTCCGCCATTGGTGTGGTGGCATGGTCGTTGGTGCATTCTCCTGTAGAAGAATGAAACAGAAGGCGGAGGAGAGACCATGAAACGATTAGTGCTTATTCTGGCAGCGGTTATCACCGCAGCAGTCGCGGTTCCCACTCCGGCAGAGGCGCGCGGCGGGATCGGAATTTCGTTCGGCGTTTTCTATTCCTCGCTCGGCTCACAGGGTGAATGGATCTCTGTCGATGCGGGGGTCTATGCATGGCGGCCTCGCGATGTCGCAATGGGATGGCGTCCGTATTGGTTTGGTCGATGGGCATGGACGAGTGACGGTTGGTACTGGGATTCCGATGAACCGTGGGCCTGGGCCACCTATCATTACGGTCGGTGGTACTACGACGACTACTATGGATGGATCTGGATTCCCGGGTACGAGTGGGCG
The DNA here is from genome assembly GCA_963714855.1 of uncultured Bacteroidota bacterium. Taxonomy (GTDB): domain Bacteria; phylum Bacteroidota; class Ignavibacteria; order UBA10030; family UBA6906; genus JAGDMK01. The sequence continues at coordinate 58,231 of CAVQPT010000006.1, forward strand.
CCTGCATGGGTAGAGTGGCGGTATGGCGGCGACTACATTGGATGGGCGCCGCTTGGACCGTATGCGGTCTTCAACCCCCGCTTTGGTGTTACCTACTCCCGGCGCTGGGTCACCCCCTACCATTACTGGTCTTTTGTAAACTGCCGGTATCTCACCCACGACCGCGTCCACACCTATGTCTACCGCACGGATGACAATACGCGGTTCATCGGCCGGACGAGAACGGGGGGAAGTGTTCGGTCCGAAAACGGGCGTGTGATTACGCGCGGACCAGACGCATCCTATGTAGAACGGCGCGGGAACGTCCGGGTGCCCCGGGTCACCATGGTCGACGTTGGTTCACGCGATGAAGCGCGCGTTATTCGCTCCGGCGAGAATGAGAGGATCGGCGTCTACCGACCGAGAGTCGAGGAACGATTCGATCAGCGAATCGAACGGCCTGATGGTGTCCGTGACCGGGAACGCCTGCCGTCTCTTGACACACGGGCGCTCGATGCCCGGCGGCGTGAGGTTGCACGAGAGTCGGGGCGCGATAGCCGTGGAAGGGAACCGGACCTGCGTGACTACCGGGAGAGCGAACGGCCAATGCCTCCGTCGACGCCACAGGTCAGGCCCGAGAACAGAAGCGGAAGGGAGAATGAACGCCCCCGTATCGAGCGGCGGTCGATAGAACGCAGATCTGAGGGCTCGCCGTCAGCCCCGGGTTCGGTATCCCGGGATACCGGGCGTCAGGCTCCGCCGAGAATTGAACGTCCGTCAAACGAAGATCGAGGGAAGAGCAGATCTGAAGGAAGAGAAAACGCACGACCTGCGCCGTCCCGTCGGACGCGAGAAGGACGCTAGAGGAAGACCGGACACCGGCTGTGGCACTGATCGCTTGACGCCGCAGCCGGTGATCCCAATTCAGATTCCCGCCGCAACGAAATCCGCCCTGCGCTTCAGCAGTTGCTCAGCCTTCCAGGAAAACACCTCAAACACCTGAACACGTCCCGATGTCACAACCGTGAACGACGTTGCACCGGGATCGCGGTGAAACCGGATCAGCGTTCCGCCTATGTCGAGACTGCCCACAAGGGGAGGAAGAGTTGTGGGCGCAGGTTCGACGAAATTGTCACACTGAAGGTTTGATAGCGAGCTCAGGAAGCTCCGGACGACATGATCGGTCGCAGGAGCCGTCCCGTCGATGCGCCAGATCGAATCCTGCAGGGCAAGCGTGAAGGTCGTATCGCCGTACCGGAACCGCACTGCAGTGATTGTCTCCATCGGTGCTTTGAAGATGGATTTGTCGCGCCAATCCATGAGCTGCCTGGCGAAGATGTAGCCGAGCATCCCGTCCACCAGAAAAACCTCATTTGATCCCTCGCGCCGCACGTACGTCTCTGTGTACGTCGATCCCGGCTTTCCGATCCGGAACGCAGCGCGTTCCGTCCCCTTTTCCGAGACACGCACAAGGGTGCCGCTGGAGTCCACCTGGAACAGGGACTGCTTCTGGGGGTTTGTGGACACGACCCCTTTGAGTACAATTCCCTTTCCCATGCCCAGTGCGGCAAGGACCGCCTGTTCATCCGCTACTCCGCGGATCGGACTGGTAATAGTCCACGCACTTCCTTCTTTTTGAAGCGTGACGCTTCCGGTGCTGGCCGTGATATCGATCCGGTCAATGGCCGCAGAATCGTACGTGACGAGGTGCTCTCCGCCCGCGCCTGTTGAACTGACTTCTCCGGGTTGTTGAAGAACGAGGAATGCCGCGGCAATCAGGACAATCAGAATGCCGATCAGGAAATAGTTGCTGCGTTTCATTGCATCTCCAGAGCGTTCTTTCTGGCTTTTCGCATTCGCCACCGGATGGCGCCATATCCCAGAACCAGGAGGGGCGGCACGATAAGATTGGCGTACTTCACGAGTTTCTTTGTGCCGTCTCCCACCTGGTCGAGCTGCGGAAGCGTGGCATCCTTTGTTCGAATCGTGATGAGACCTGCATCATCGACTACATAATCGATCATATTGGCGAAAAACGTCACATTATCCCGGCTCCCACCCATGAACTGGTCGCGGATAAAATCGCCGTCGCCGACCAGAACGATGCGTGTCTCCGGGCTGGCGGTGAGCGATGGTTCCGTCGGAGGGATGGCTCCCGGAGCGGTATCCGTCGGAGCGGGGCGCCCCTGGTACAGGCTGGTGAATTTCCCGTCGACGACAGCGGCGAGCGCGATACCGCTTTCAGAAAAATCTTCCGGGGCATAGGTTGCCAGGGGATCAAACGCAAACATTCCGGTTTGTCTGCCGCTGTGTTTGGACGTCCGTGCAAGAATTTCCGCATGCAACCCCTTTGCTCCAACTCCCACGGTATCGATCGAGCTCGCGAAGAAGAGGACCAGGTTCCTGAGGTCCTTGACCATCACGTTGCCCGCGCTGAAGGCACCCACAACCGGGAGGTAGGGGAATGGCACCTGAGACTGGATATTGAATCCGAACTGTTGCTGCACGATGGTGACGTTGGCGCACTGTTCGTCGCGCACAAGGTCCGCGTTGAGACGCAGGCCGTACTGCTGCAGCATGTCGTCCAGATTCAGATCGAGGGCACGGCCGAACCGCGTCTGAAGATTGGCGTCGATCCGGTTCAGGAGAAACGCCACCTTCCCGCCACGCATCAGATACTGGTCGATCTGGAATTTCACCGGTTCGCTCAACGGGGAAGCGGGAGAAACAACGATGAGCGCAGCGACGTCTGCGGGGATGGGTGCCCCTTTACTTGCGTCGATGGGGGTGATTTCATACTGCCTCCGGAGGATCTCCTGGACGCGGGAGAGTTCCTGCATCCCGGGTGCTCCGGCGGCACTCAGGAAGCCGATATTCTGTTTTGTGCGCGACGTAAGCCGTTTCACCGTGCTGCTGATTTCGTATTCCAGGGTGGAGGTGTTCTGAATGACGGGAAGAATCTCCTTCCGGTCTTCGTACAGGAAAACCATGCCCATGTACGCGCGTTTCACCTCGAATTTATCTTCCCTCACCACCTGCACCTGAACCGGTGCGATTCCCTGTTGTTGTGCCTCCTGTTCGGCCTTTTCGCCGGCGGGATCGATGAACTCAAACTGGAAGTTCCCCCTGGCATAGGCGCGATATTCGTTGAGTTGATCGAGCAGGATCCGCCGGTGATTGTTGTAGGGGGCGGGGAGGTCCTCGGTGAAGTAGGCCCTGACGGTCACCTTGTCATCGAGTCCCCCCATCAGGTTCTTGCTTGCATCGGCGAGCGTGAACTGGCCGTTCGCGGTGACATCCAGGCGTCCGAACCAGCGCACCGAAACAAAGTTGAGGAGGACCAGGATCACCAGCACAACAGCCAGGCGGATCAGGGTTTGGGCTTTTTGCGTTCGTGTTGTCATGTGCGTTTCACCACTTGCGACGTTCCAGGGAGAGGGTGGCCAGGTACAGCGAGACTCCGAGCAACGAGAAGAAATAGATGATATTGCGCGAATCGATGACGCCCCGGGCAATATTGGAAAAGTGATAGTCGATTGCCAGAAACTCCATGGTGGACGTCATGGCCTCTGGAACGTAGATCAGCACCTTGTCCATCAGGAAGAGTGCGAGCACGATCAGGAAGCTGACGATAAACGCGATAATCTGGTTTTCCGTAAGGCTTGAGGCAAGGATCCCGATGCCGATGTACACCCCACCCATCAGCAACAACCCGAGGTATCCTGTAAAGACCGGACCGAGGTCGAGAGAGCCGAGGAGGCTGACCGTGATGACGTACAGGAGTGTCGGTGCCAGAGCGGCGGAGAGGAGGGCCCAGGCTGCCAGGAACTTTCCGAGGATGATCTCCACGTCCCGCACCGGCTTCGTGGTCAGCAGTTCCAGCGTGCCGCTTTTCTTTTCCTCAGCAATCAGGCGCATCGTCACGGCCGGGACGAAGAACAAAAAAATCAACGGAACAAGTTCGAACACGATACGCATGGAGGCGACGTTCATCAGAAAGAGGTTGCTGGTGAAAAACCAGCCGATGATGCTCAGGAAGACAATGATGACAACATAGGCCACCGGGGAATTAAAATACGATCGCAGCTCCCGGCGGAAAATCGGGTACACGTTGGGAAGACCGAGAGAAGACATTTGGATACTCCAATGCTACGTGGTCGTCAGTTTGTGGAAAACTTCTTCGAGCGTGGTGACTCTGCGGTGCATTTCGAGCAGCACCCACCTGTTGCGGACGGCGAGATGGAAGACCGCTTCACGGACATCGGCTCCCTTCGCCGCGTGGAGTTCGAACCGTGCCACTCCCCCTGCATCGGTGAGCACTGTGGCTCCTTCGACTGATGGGAGCCCACGCAGCTGCGGGGCGACATCGTCCATCGTCCGGGCGTCGCCCACGGCGAGTTCGACGGTGAGCGCCTCCGTGCCATGGAATTCGCGCTGGAGATGCTCCGGCGTCCCGTTGGCGACGATGACCCCCTCGTTGATGATCAGCACGCGGTCACAGGTGGCCTGGACTTCCGACAGAATATGTGTGGAGAGGATGAGGGTCTTTGCCTGTCCGAGTTTCTTGATCAGGTTCCGGATTTCAACGATTTGATTCGGGTCAAGGCCGCTTGTCGGTTCATCCAGTATCAGCACCTCAGGATCGTGGATCATTGCCTGTGCCAGGCCGACCCGCTGGCGGAATCCTTTCGACATCTCGCCGATGTCTTTATGGCGGACCGCCTCGAGCCCGCATACGCCGACCATTTCCTTGATCCGATGAGCTATCACTCCTCCGCGCATGCCATGCAAACGAGCGGAGTAATCGAGATAGTCGAGCAGGTTCATGTCGAGATACAGCGGATTCATCTCCGGCAGGTAGCCGATCTTTCTCCTGACGGCAAGCGAATGTTCGAAGATGTTCATGCCGTCGATTACCACGCTTCCGGCCGTCGGCGGCATGTAGCAGGTCAGGATCTTCATCGTGGTGGTCTTGCCTGCGCCATTCGGGCCGAGGAATCCGAGAATTTCGCTGGTGTTGACATCAAAAGAGATGTCGTTCACTGCAGCCTGCTCACCATAGCGTTTGGTGAGGTTCCGCACTGAAATGGACATGGTGTTCTCAGGGGGTTGTTTCGATGTACCAGTACGAAGATCCTGTACAACGGAGAGAATTTACGAACTATTGCTGTTCCATGCAAGATGCACCATGAGTGCCCTGTTGAGGTTTTCACAACGAATTGGTATACTTTAGCAGACACAGAAAACTCTTGATTCCCGCACTTCTCCTGGACTGACATGATCAGAGTGAAGAAGGAACTCGTGGTTGTTGGGGACCGCGTCCTGCTCAAGCTGGATGAGGGGCAGGACAAGACCAAATCGGGTCTGTATCTGCCGGCGTCCGTGCGCGAAAAGGAAAAAGTGGCAACGGGAAAAGTCGTACGGATTGGTCCCGGGTACCCGATCCCTAATCCGAACTACACTGAAGATGAGCCCTGGTCAACCAACAAAGACCCCATGCGGTACATCCCCCTCCAAGTCCAGGAAGGCGACTATGCGATGTTCCTTCGTGAACAGGGGATCGAAGTCGAGTTTGAAGACGAACAGTACATCGTTGTGCCCCAGTCAGCGGTCCTGATGCTTGTCCGCAGCGAGCTCCACGAAGAGTAACGATCCCCGGTCGTCATCTTTACCCCTCCCTATTTCCGCTGTGAAGGATTTACCACAACGTCTAGTATTGTAGACGATGGAATCCGCAAAATACCTCTGAAAATCAAACGTTTAGTTCTGGCATGCTATTCGTGATAAGGCCTCGTAGAAAGCGATAACCATGTGGAGTGATCGGTTCACGAGGGCCTAATGAGAATCAGATATTATTTCGGTCGCCTTTCGAAGGAGCAGCAGGAGGCCATGGAGGCGATCCTCCTGGAAGAAATGGACATGCAAGCGTGGTACGCCGTCTCCTTTAGCGCAATCATGGGAGGCGAGATCCTCCTGCCGATTCACTAGCCGGCGTTGACGCGCAGGCTCCTGGAGCCCCCTGTGGTGGGAAGGGGGTTCCCTCTTTTTCTTGACCTTCGTTGATGAAAATCCTATCTTTCCAGCGCAAACTACTGTACACCGTTTTTTGCGCCCTTTAATGGTTCCGTTGCTGCAAGTGATGTTCTCTGGGGCGTCCAGCAAGCGCTTGTAACAGCGGTGAAAGTCGAGGTTTGGCACCCGCTACCCGACCTGAGAGCTATTAAGAGGCAAAAAACCAGGTGCCCTTCACGGGCGGCGTTGCCGTACGCATCCCAGGATCATCTCCAAGGAGACCTCCCATGGAAAAGGGAGTCGTCAAATGGTTCAACGGAGCCAAAGGTTTCGGGTTTATCAAACGCGAGACGGGCGAAGACGTATTCGTCCACTACAAGGCCATCGTAGGTGAAGGGTATAAGACTCTCAACGAGGGTGACCGGGTTGAGTTCGACGTAGAGAAAGGGCCGAAAGGTCTTCAGGCGCTGCGCGTCACGAAGATCTAATACGTGCAACAATACAGCTGTACGGACCCCGGCATGCGTGCCGGGGTTTCTTTTTTTGGGAGGTGACCGACGCATCTGCGGCTGACGCTTCTTTCCGATCCCTCCGGATTGATAGACCATCATCCGCCGGGGGACCTTCTGGTGTTTCCTGAACTTTTCGACGGCGGGTATGCAGCCCTGGAACGGGGCGAGGGGATACACCGGGCCGGCGATCCGTTCCTTGAGCGATTACGCGCACACTCACGCACGGCGGCATGCACCTGTGTCGCCGGAACCGTTGCGCTGCGGAACCCCGGCGGCACGATCACCAATACAAGCCTCGTTTTTCAGCGCGGACGCACGGTGCACCGCTATGACAAGATCCACATGTTCCGTCCCACAGGCGATCCGACGTATTTTGTGCCTGGGACATCCGTAGCGCACTTCTCCGTTCCGACCGGATCAGGAAGGGTGCGCGCGGGAGTGGTGGTCTGTTATGACCTCCGGTTCCCGGAACTGATCCGATTCCTCGCACAGGCGGGTGTGGAGGTGCTCATCGTGCCGGCACGATGGCCCGCAGTTCGCGATGAGGCCTGGCGGAGCCTGCTCAAAGCCCGGGCAATCGAAAACCAGATGTATGTCGCAGGATGCAACAGCGGGGGAGAAGAGGGAGGGGCTTCATATGTGTTCGACCACGCGGGGGCGCAACTTCTGAACAGCGCACGTGAACCCGGCAGCAGGTCTTGTGTCGTCGATCTCGACGTCGGCGCCCTGCGCGATGCTCGTACCACGCACGGTTATCTGCAGGATGCCACTCTGCTGAAAGAACTCGTCCTTCCGCGTACCTTCAGGCGTCGGGCGGCACACCCGTCGAAGGCCGGACCGCGTAGATCATCGGCACGCTCACGACAGTGACGGCCATCTTTACCGCATACTGACCGAGGATCAGCGGGATGACCGGCAACACGCCGCCAAAGGCGATCATGACGAACAGGACGCTGTCCACACCCGTTGAGACCCCATTGCTCACCAGAACCCGCGCCCAGCGATGGCGCCCGACCGCACGTTTCCAGATTGCATAGATTTCAAGATCCACGAGAGAGCTGGACAGATAGGCAACCAGGCTTGCGGCCACGATCCGCGAAGTCGAACCCAGCGTAGACGCGAATGCGTCCTGATGTTCATAGAACGCCGGGAACGGAAGGGCCACGATCAGCGCCGTGTACCCCGCGAGGAGGAGATTTGCGGCCCCGGCCGCATACACGATGTGCCGGGCTCGTTCGCGTCCAAGGCGTTCATGGATCAAATCGATGAGAGTGAAGGTAAGGGCATAAATGAATACACCCCCGGGTGCCACGAGACCGAATAGTTCGACGGGTTTGCCCGCCGTGATATTTGCTGTCAGTTCGCAGGCGATGTACAGCCCGATCAGCAGGATGGTCCCCATTCCCTCCTACCGCCGTTTCCGCGTGGAGGTGTGTTCTCGACTGGCGACCGTATGGATGCCACCCCGTACTTTGTAGTCGGCGCTGACTTTCATCCAGCGCGGTTTGGCGCACCGCACCAGGTCTTCCAGAATGCGGTTGACGAGATGCTCCTGATAGATTCCCACGTTTCTGTAGCTGAACAGGTAATATTTGAGTGAGCGGAGCTCGATGCAGACAGATGAAGGGATATATTCGATATGAATCGTTGCAAAGTCCGGAAGCCCTGACCACGGACAGACTGCAGTAAATTCGTCGGTGTGGATGGTCATGACGATGTCCTTCCCCGGGTATTCGTATGGAAACGTCTCAAGGACGGACACATCAACGGTGGAAAGGTTCTGCACATCGTATCGCCTGTCCAGAGGCCGGGTCATGAGTACTCTGCTCTTGTCTTTTGCATGAATGGTTTGTAGATTTGTGCAATATATCGCTTTCCCGCCGAAATGCAACTTGGGATGACTCCGATGGTCGTGCGCGTTTTCTCTGTCGTTTGTGCTGCGCTGATGCTGGGCGCATGTGCGGGGACGCGTTCACCTGAGGCCGGGAGCGAACGCCTGGGAACCGTTTCCCGGGAGCAACTGGGCCCTGCGTTCGCAGAACGGGTCTCCACCGAGCAGGTTCCGCCCGAGTTCATAGAGATGATCCGCCAGGTCCACGGTGATGTGGACTTCCTGGTTTTCCTGGGCTTCTGGTGTTCTGACAGCCATCGGGAAGTGCCTCGATTTCTCAAAATCGCCGATGAAACGGGCATCCCCGCAGAAAGAATCACGATAATTGCCCTGGATCGAAAGAAGACGAGTCCGGATGGGCTGGAGCGTCAGTATGGTATTGAGAGGGTTCCGACGTTCATAGCGCTGAAAAAAGGGAAGGAGATTGGTCGCATCGTCGAATCGCCGCGGACAACACTGGAAGGCGACTTACTGACAATCCTCGCGTCATCGGGCTCCTAGACCCGGATCGCGTTTTGTTGACATTCTTGGCTGATTTGGATATATTTTCCCGCAATGGTGTCCGATGATCAGAACAGACAACAGGATGGTGACCGCGAGCGGCTTTTGGACGAAATCCGACGCCGCGCGGAAGAAGCCGAGCTAAAGCGGATCGAAGAAGAAGAACGCTCAGCCGGCACAGCCTCCGGACAGATCCCGGCGGAAGAAGCTCCATCTCCTTTTCCCTCACTCCCCCCCATTCATCAGTCGGCTGCCCCACCGGACGATGAGCGCGAGCAGCGCGCTCGTATATTGCGTGAACGATTGACAATTGCGTTGGGCCGCCACCGTCCGGAAAAAGCGCGCGAACTCCTTCTCGAACTTGAAGCGCTGGATCCCATGGATCCATCCATTGCGGAGTTTCGTGGCCGCCTGACGGTGATGCTGGAGCAGCTTGCCGCTGAGCCACCCCCGGCACCGGAACCGCCGCCCGCACCGGATCTTGAGCCCGAGCCCGAGCCCGAACCGGAACCCGAACCCGAACCGGAACCAACCCTGCGGCGTGAGGAAGTCCGCGAGCAGGTTGCAACTCTCTTTGAGACAGCGCAGTCACTGTACGAACAGGAGCGGTACGACCGGTCCCTGCAGGCGTTGGATGAACTCCTGTTGCTGGACAGTGCAAACGACGAGGCCCTGGAGTTCCATCAGACGGTGGAAAAGGCCTCACGGCTTGCTGAGCTCATCAGAGCAGAAGAGGCGCGGCACCGAGCCGAACAACCGGTCCAGGTCTTCCCTGTACCTGAACCTCCGGCATCCTCCAAAGGGTCCGACGCGGATTTCTGGGGCGCACCGCTGACCGATGAACACAGAGGTGAGGACATGCTGTCGCCGGACGGTCCCGCCCTAATGCGGAAAGCCCGCGCACCACTTCTCGACCGTGCCGCCTCTCGCGTCTCGAAAATCCGTATCCCCGTGAAACCGTTGATCACCGGGGCGGTTGTAATCGTGCTCCTGCTGATCGGGTATATGGTCGTCAACATGCTGGTCAATGCCGTGGTGCCACCGGAACGGGTTCTGTATGTTACGGCGCCTCTTGTTACGACCGGGGGCCCTGACCAGCAAATGCTCGCGGATGCGCTTGCAGATGATCTGATCCGCGATCTCGGAACCATCACACAGATACGGGTGCTGGCAGCGCCGACCGCCGTTGCGGCCCGGAACAAGAACATCGATCCACTCCGGATGGCCCGATTGCAGGGAGCCGGGTTCTTTCTGGGGCTGCAGGTCGGACTGGATGCCGATCGGCTGACGGTGAAAGCGGTCCTGTATGACACTCTCGCGCCTGCAGCCGTCTGGCAAACGTCGTTGGAATCAACGCTCCGGGATCTGCCCAGACGCCGGATCGGGCTTGCGCGGCAGGTTCTTGAAGCGATGGAGATACCGGTGCCTGAGTCGGATGATCCTCTGGTTGTCCCACTCAGGGGGGTGGATCATGAAGGGTATGCGACGTATCTGCGGGGGAGGGCCTTGCTCCTCGAGGGGGGGGACGGAGATGTGGAGCGTGCGCTCGACGTCTTGCAGCAGGCGATCCGCGAAGATTCGAGTCTGGGTGAAGCATGGGCAGCGCTGGCATGGGCAAACGCTTTGAGCGTTGAAGCTGACGCGCGGCTGCAGCAGGAACGCGTTCCCACGGTCCTTTCGTGCGTCCAGCGGGCATTGATGTTGGGATCGCGCGGGGCTGAAACGTTCCGTGCCTGGGCACTGGCGGAATTCCTCAACAATGACTACGCAAAGTCCGTTGCCCGTTTCGAAGAAGCGGTTGCGCGCTCCCCGAGCGATGCGGAATCGGCTCGCCGCCTGGCAGTGGCCCTGACGATGAACGGACGGTCCGACGACGCGATCCATGCTGCAGAAGATGCCGTGGCAGTTGATCCGCTGAATCCGGCATCGCATATCATTGCAGGTCTCGTTCATCAATTCCGGGGCGAGTTCCAGGATGCCGCCGCGTCTTATCAGAAGGCGTTGCGTGAAGACCGGGACAACATTGTTGCTGCCGAACTCCATGCGGACGTCCTTGTCTACCTTCAGCGGTCCGATGACGCGCTGGCGTATGTTACAGATATTGCGGCGCGCAAGCGGGACGACCCTGCCGCCTATTACCGTCTGGGCCGGGTTGCACAGGCAGCAGGACGGCCCAAATCGGAGTGGATGAATGCCTTTCAGCGCGCGCGCGCGCTTCTCGATCAGGAACTCAGGGTGCAACCCGACCGTGTGTCATCGCTGACACTCCATGCGCTGACCCAGACACGGCTCGGGGGGTTCAAAGATGCGCTTGCGGCAACATCCCGTGCAATCCAGCTTGCACCGCGTGATGCGGAGACGTTATACGCCGCCGCGAGGATTTACGCGCTGCAGAGGGACAAGGAGCAGGCACTTGCCATGTTGGGTCAGGCAATCGACCTGCGGTATGATCTCCGGAAAATTGTTGACATGGACTTGTTCAACCTTCGCGGCGAAAAAGACTTTCAGCAGACTGTGACGCGCTGAAGGGGGAAGAGTACAAAGGAATCACTCTCGTGGCAGAAATCGACGACGCGCAACGGCAGGAACGGCGGAAAAAGGCAGGCGATCTCCTGAAGATGGCGGATAAGCTCTTCAAGGGGAGCGATTTTGAGGGTGCCGCTCGCATTGTGCAGATGGCCATGGAGACTGATCCGCAAAACGCGTATGCACTGGCATATCAGGAACGTATCCGGTATGCCATTGAACAGCGCGATTTTCAGAAGCTTGAGACTCACCCCGGATCAAAGACCGCTCGTCCTGCGTCCTCCCCGGACGCAGCTGCTCCACCACCTTCCGAAGAAATCCAGCGCAAGGCTCAGGAGGAGATAAAGAAAAAGCTCGAAGCGGCGCAACGGAAGCTCGCAGAAGAGAAAGCGAAAGTCCAGCCTGCTCCTGCACCCTCCGCGCAGGCACAGAAACCACATCTCCCGGACGCGCAGGAGGATACGGCCGCGCTTCGGGATGCGGAATCCCGCCTGAAGGATGCTCTGACACAGGTCAGGCATGAGCAACAGCTTCGTGAGAATCTCCGCCGCGAGCTCGAAGCGGAGTTTGAGGAGCGTGCTGAGAAACTTCGTTCAGAAGCACAAAGTGAACGCGACCGCGCGGTTTCGGCTGCGACCGAACGGGCCGAACGGTTCCTTGACGAACGATTGAGAGCACAGACCGAGGAAGCGCAGGCCGATAAAGAACGCGCCGTCGCTGCTGCCGCGAAGAGTGCCGAACGGGAACTCCGGGAAGAGAACACCAGGCTGCAGGCCGAAGCACAGGCTGAGACACAGCGTGCGGTGGCGGCCGCGAAAGAAGCGCTGGAGCGCGACTTCTCCGGCAGGTTGAATCGTGTCGAGGAGGGAGCGCGCGCCGAGAAGGAGCAGCATCTCGCTGCGGCCACCCAGACCATGGAGCGTGAGCTCCGTGACCGTATTGGCGCGCTCGAAAAAGAGCGCGCAGAGGACGAACAGCGGCATCTCGCTGCCGTCCAGGCTGCCCAGGACCTCTTTCACGAAGAGCTCCAGCGCGCCGAAGAGGAGGCACGTGAAGCCCGTGATCGGTTGAAGGAGGAACTCCATCAGCGATTCGAGGAAGACCTTGCCCTCCGACTGAGCGAAGAACGGGGTCGCTGGGAAGCCGCACACCAGCATGAGCTGGCCTCTGCAGCCGAGGCGCGCCGGCGGGGTGAGGAGGAACTCGAACACCGTTTTGACGAAGAGCTGGCGACCCGCCTGGTCGATGTTCAAGCGAAGGCCGAGGAAGCCCGCCAGCGTCTCCAGGAGGAGATGGAGGAACGCTTTGTGGCAGGAGTGCACCGCCTCGAGGAAGAACACCTCAACGCTCTGGAAGCGCGTTCCCGAACGGAGCAGGAGGCCCTTGAGGAATTGCGCCGGCAACTCGAATCCGACACCGAGCAACGATTGAAGGAAGCGCGTGTCGCTCACGACGCTGAACGACGGGCGATGGAACTCGAAATGCAAACCCGCCTTGCAGCAGAGTCCACGCGGTACGAAGACCTGCGCCGCGAACGGGATGATCTCCGTGCCCAGATGGAAGCGGCACGGCGTACGCATGAACAGGAGCGCATGCGCCTTGAGCAGGAGCACCAGGCACGCGTGAATGCAGAATGTGCGCGAGTTGCCGAGGAGATCCAGGCCACGCACGAAGAACAACGGCAGGCGGAACGGGATGACATGCTCCAGATAGCACGGCAACAGGCCATGGAAGAGGCACGCGCCATGCTGGGGAAAGAGCGGGATGCGCTCCGGTTCGACCGGGAGCGCCTGGAGGAGGAGCTACGCCGGGTGGATAACGTAAAACGCAATGCGATCCTGGAAGACAAAGTGTTTCGGGAACGGCTCGAGGAGGCAGCCGCGGATCGGCTGGATGAAGACCGCAAACGCCTCGCGGATGATGCACGAACAGCCCTTGGAGCCGAAAAACTCTCGCTCCGGACGGAGATGCAAAACCGCCTGGCTCAGGCGCGGGTGAGTATGAACGCGGAATATGAAGCGCGACTGGCCGAAGAACGCCGGCGGTTCGAGGAGACGCGATCCCAGGAGCAGTACGCCGAACTGGAGGCACGACGCCAGACGGAGGACACCGCGGAACAACGGTACACCGAACTCCTCGCGCAAAGGCTCGAAGAGGAACGCAAGCGTCTGCAAGCCGATCTGGAACGTACCCTCGAGGCCGAACGCGCGTCTCTGGAGGCCGAGCTCCGCGCTACGAGTGACGAAGATGAACGCCGGCGCCGCGATGCACTCGCCAAGGAAGAAGAGACCCAGAGAGCCCGGTGGGAAGAGGACCATCGGCGCCGCGTCGCGGAAGAAGAATCCGCTCGGCGAAAACAGGAAGAAGAGGCGAAGAAATACGAAGAGGCGGTCCGCGAAGCGATCGAAGAAGGACGTCGCGTTGCCCAGGCAAAAAAGATCCGCTCCTATGTCGAACAGGCACAATCGTATCTTGCCGAGGCACAATTCGAGGAGGCCCTCAGCGAAATCACGCGCGTCTTCCGTCTCGAACCGGAAAATGCCTCCGCACGGGAACTGGAACAAACTATTTATGCCGCTCGCGCCGAACACCAACGGCGCCGCAACGAGCCACAATAATTTCTGGGGGAGGCCGGACGCGCTGCCACGAACGGCCCAGGCCCCAACCCACCACTGCGCACACCTCCCCCGAGCAGACCTGTTTGTCACTCATGAAAATTTATCGTATATTACCTGCTTGAATACGTGATGGTCACTTCCAGGAGGACGTACAGGATCAGCGATGAAACTGAATCGCATAGGAATTCTCACCGGCGGCGGGGATTGCCCCGGTCTTAACGCCGTCATTCGCAGTATTGCCAAGCCCGCCATGCGCCATTTCAATGCCAAGGTCATTGGCATTCTTGATGGGTATGAAGGAATGGTAGAAGGTCGACACAGAGACCTCACCCCGCTCGACGTCACCGGCATTATCAATCAGGGTGGAACCATTCTCGGAACGTCGAACAAAGGGGACCCCTTCCATTTCCCGATGGGCGAACGGAGCAACGTCCGCATCGTTGATGCTTCGCAGGAGGTACTCGACCACTACCGGAACATGAAACTGGACGTTCTGGTGACGATCGGCGGGGACGGAACCCAGATCATTGCTCATAAACTCTTTCAGCTGGGATTGAACGTCATCGGAGTCCCGAAGACCATTGACAATGACCTCGACTCGACCGATATCACCTTCGGTCACGATTCAGCGAGGGCCGTGGCGACAGAAGCCATCGACCGGCTCCAGACGACAGCGTCTGCCCATCACCGGGTGATCGTTCTGGAAACGATGGGTCGCTATGCAGGCTGGATTGCGCTCGGGGCCGGCGTTGCGGGCGGAGCGGACATCATCCTGATCCCCGAAATCCCGTTTTCCTGGGACAAGGTCTTTGAGACCGTGTTGATGCGCAGCAAAGGGGCGAAGTTCAGTATCATCGCTGTCGCCGAGGGCGCCAAGCCTCTCGGGGGTGAAGTCTCGGTCAAAGAGATGGACAAGAAGCGCACCGACCCTGTGCGCCTTGGCGGCATTGGCGAACTGGTGGCCAAGCGGATCGAAGATGAAACGGGAGTGGAAACTCGGGTGACCGTCCTTGGGCATGTGCAACGGGGTGGAAGTCCGACGGCCTTCGACCGGATTCTGGCAACGCGATTCGGAGCGGCAGCCCTTCAGGCCGCCTCGTCCGGCGAATTCGGCGTTATGACCAGCCTGAGGAGCAACGATGTTGTGACGGTTCCCCTGATAGATGCCGTGGGCAAGCAACGTCTGGTTCCGCTGGATTCACAGTTGCTGTTTGCCGCACGTGCGGTGGGGACCTGCCTCGGCGACTGAACCTCTGCTGTCGGCCCGGATATTCCGATCACCGTGACGAGCTCTGTGTTGCGCGTTTCACGGTGAACTTTTCTCTCTGTTCTCCGTCATGCCAGTCGCGTGTCATTTCCAGCCAGAACAGCAATCCCCGCCATTGCCCGTAACCACCATAGAAGCCTTCGATGGTGGAGTCCTTCACCGTCCGTCCTCCCGCGTGTAATGCAGCCCATTTCCCCCGGACCCATGAGTCCAGTCCGAGGTGCTCGTACCGTCCGGCCAGTTTGAGCAAGTTTCCGGCTGCATACGGACCGATTCCCCTGACCGTGCACATCTCCCTGAAGAGATCGTCGGTTGAGAGAGAAGAATCCCGCCAGGCTTCTATGTTGAGGTGCCCGGATGCCACACGTTCAGCCAGCTCCACGATGGCCCGGGACCGATAGCCGGTCGAACAGGTCCTGCGCAACTCCGCTTCTGAAGATCCAGCCAGAGCCTCCGGTGATGGAAACGCGATAATGTCTCCCTCCCGTCTTCCGAACCGCGTGACGAGCGCGCGGATCATAACCACTGTCAGAGCCCACGTGCAATTTGTCGTGCTGATCATCTTGACGGCATCCTCGAACATCCGTGGAGCGCGGAGAAGCCGCCCGGCTTTGCTGCGGGCTATCCAGCGGTACGCGGGGAGTTTCCGTGCGGCGGCATGGAACGGAACAAAAGATTCATCCATACGCAGGCAGGAGCGGAGCAGGGTGGTGACCTCACGGCGTTCAACCCCGGTGAGAGGGGCGACACCTGTGCATCGTGCCACCACGGTGGTGTCCCTGTGGGCACGCAGATCGCACGACACAAGCCTGCCAGTGGCGAGCGACAGGACCAGGAACAGGCGTCGTCGTTCCTGGTCGAAGGAAAGGGGAGAAGGTCGCACCATCCATGACTGAAGGCGGTACGCCAGAAGGAAAAATCCTGCGGCGGGCGGAGGGTGACCGTCGTGGTCGGCATCGTTGCTATTGGGTCAGAACGCGATGGATCCGGTGCGGCGGACTTGATGGGTCCGAACCTCTGCCTTCACTGTCCATTTCAAGGACAAACCGAAGAACATCGTCCCATGATTTCAGCGGTCGCATGATTTCAGCAATCTTTTCCATTCGGGCCTGGATTGCTTCAGGAGGGGGGTCCCATGGAGCCGGCGACTGGAGTTTGAGTTCCAGTCGCGCATAGACCACGGCAGTCCAGAGCCGCTTCTCCTCTGCATCCGGGAATTGCTGACGGAGACTCTCGAGCGTTGCTTCCTGTGCTCGCACGACCGCCCACGCGGATGAGGCGAGCGCAATCACAAATGCCTCGTCGTCCAATCCCAGCTCGGCGCGCAATTCCTCGAGCCGGGCAATCGCGTCCTCCGGCGGCCGAATGTGGGGAGGGAGAACGCGGTACCACCGCGGTTGGAGGGACACGAGGGATCCTCAGGGACAATGGCTCTGATGACTGCCGAACGTCGGGGTAATCTACTAAAAATCCCCTCACTGTCAAAGGGAGCGGGACGAGGCCTTCTCTTCGGAATGGATACCGGAATCGAGACGGAACAGGGCCAGGGTGGAGGCCGCACCAGCGCCGGTGACCACGCCGATTGCGAGAGCAGCTTCAGGTGCAACCTGCGTCCACAGAATACCCGCCAGAAACGACGCGGGGAAGACGCCGATACCGATCAGGAACGCATGCAGGCCGATAGCAGTCGCTTTGAGGTGCTGCGGAGCAAGATCTGTGATGAGCGCCTTCTCCACGCCATCCGTACAGGCGCTGTACCCACCGTAGAGAATGAATAGCAGCCAGGGCAGCCATGATGGCGCAAACGTTCCCAGCAGCGCGAATCCGGCATACACAACAGCATACAGTCCATATCCCAACACGAGAAATCGTTTTCTGCCCAGTCGGTCGGAGAGCCGTCCGGCAGGATACGACCATACAGCATAGGACAGGTTATAGGCCAGATAGAAGAGAATCGCATCAGCAGGTGTGAAGCCGACGTCCGCAGCGCGAAGGAGCAGAAATGTGTTTGTGGAATTTCCCACGGCAAACAGAAGCGTGATCCCGAGAAAGATTCGCAGGTTTCGCGGAAGCGTTCTCCATCGGAGGCGGGGCAGCGGGCGGACCGGCTCTGTGCGCGTACGGGTCTCCCGGACGAACATCAGAAGAAGGACACCGGCCGCGGCGGGGACCACCGACCAGAGAATTGCCGTTGTGTAATTACCTCCGGACCCGCTGATGATGCCGTAGGCAAGGATGACCCCGATCGCTGCGCCGGCAGTGTCCATGGCCCGGTGAAGGCCGAATGCACGACCCCGGTGTTCGGGTGGAGAACTCTCTGCGATGAGGGCATCACGGGGTGCGGTACGAACGCCCTTGCCCAGGCGATCGATCAGTCGGGCCGCAAGTGCAATCACCCAGGTTCCGGCGGCATACAACAGAAGCTTGCCGATCAGGGAGGTGGCATAGCCGACGATGGTCGGTTCCTTCCTGCGGCGAAAACGGTCCGAGAGGTAGCCGGAGTACACCTTGAGAAGGCTCGCAAGACTTTCCGCCATTCCTTCAATGAATCCAAGGACCGCAGGGCTGGCGCCGAGTGATATCGTGAGAAAGAAGGGGAGAAGAGGGTACACCATCTCGGAAGAGATGTCGGTCAAAAGAGAAGTCAAACCGAGAAGAACGATGTTGCGCACCGATCAGGTTCTCCGTGCTGCTGCACTCGGTCGTTCAGGCAAGGATCTCGTGTCGCTGCTGGAGCTCGGCAATATCCGAAGCGCGGAGAACGGAATGCCGTCCGCTGAGCATGAGCTGGACAACGAACACCAGATGTTGTGCCGTGACAAGATTCGGCATCAGGACATAGTCCGCCCCGGCGTCGTACAGGGCGAGTGCCTGTGAAGGGTTTTCCGCAGTCACGACGACCAGTGCTGACGGACAGAGGCGCCGGAGCTCCCCCAGCAGAGTCATATTATCCGTTCCCCGGAGTGCAGTATCGGGAACGGTCGACAGGACCAGTCGTGTGTCGGTGATTCCGGAGAGGGCGAGCGTGTCAAGATTACCCACATCCCCGTAGAGAATTTTGACCCCCTGGGCGGAGAGCCCTTCATAGACCTCCGGATTGAAGTCGATCACGAGGATGTCACGCCGGATGCGGCTCCGGTCTTTCCCGGCCAGGGTTCCTGAAAACTCCGTCCCCGAGCGTTCCATCTCGTGGAGAAACGCGCTTGCGATGCGGAAAAACCCGACCAGGGCTATGCGTTTACCCTCCTCTGTCTGTCCCGTTTCAGCTTCAGGCCGGATGTCTCGTACACCGACGATCTGCATTCCCCTGCCCAGGACGCGCTGGACGGGGTGGCTGAACTGAATGAAGTATGTGGACACAATGGACGTGATAACAAAGACAAATATCACGATCGAGAGGGTGTCTTCCCCGATATGACCGAGCGAGACTCCGAGCGTGGCTATGACCAGAGAGAATTCGCTGATCTGGCCCAGATTGATCGGCACAAGGAGGCTGACGCGATTTCCTTTGCTCATGGCGGACAGGATCGGGGATATTGCGGCAAACCGCGAGACGATCAGAAACAACGACGCCAGAGCTGCAACCCCGATAAGATGCGGATGGTGCATCGGGTTCGGGACCTTCATCCCCAGGGAGACAAAGAAGAGGGTGAGGAAGAAATTGCGGATGGTGACGATTCGGGCGACGACATCCATGTTATAGGGGAACGTACTCAAGGCAATCCCGGCGATCAACGCGCCCATCTCAATGGAGAGGCCGAAACCATGGGCAACCGCGCACACAAGAAAACACCAGGCCAGAGCGGCCACCAGGACCATCTCCGGCATTTTGGCAATGTGCCGAAAAACATGGCGAAGCAGGTACTTGCTCACCAGGAGACTTCCGACCACAAGAGCGCCTCCCCTGGCAAATGACAACGCGATGTCTGTCACCGCGGGATCGCTGAGATTCGGCTGTACACCCAGGACAACGATTGCCCAGAGATCCTGAAACACGAGGACGCCGAGCGTCAACCTGCCTGCCAGGGTGTCCAGCTCTCCTTTCTCATACAGGAGTTTCACCACGATGGCCGTACTGCTGATTGCGCATGTCACGGCAAGATAGGCAAGATCAAAGCGCCCGCTGCCCATGGTGAATCCCAAAAGGGAGAAAAAACCTATCCCGAGGGCGACACAGAGCAGGAATTGCGAGATGCCGATCGTGATAAGAGCCGCGCCCGCTTCCCGGAGCTTCTTCATGTCGATTTCCAGACCGATCATGAAGAGGAGGAGGATGAGGCCGATGTCCGTGCTGACGTTGATGTCGGCTTCGTTTGAAACGAGGCCCAAACCGATATTCGGTCCGATGACAACACCTGCCGCGATGTAGGCAAGAATCAGAGGTTGACGGAGAAGGTGGGCAAGGTATGCCAGCACCATGGCGGCGATAATGCTGATGCCGATACCTGAGAGAAGTCCGCTGCCGGCGCTACCTCCGGCAACTGCGACAGCGCCCGGGAGCAGGAGGGCGACCGGGAGCAGGAGGCGTCTGTTCATTGCGAGGTCAGATCGTCGGTGGCTGCATGCGATACGAAGCCCACTCTTCCTTGGCCGGTCCATAAATGCCGGGCAAACCCAGTCCGAGCTGCCTCATGAGGACGGTCATCTGGCCGCGATGATGGATCTGATGATGCACGAGGATCTCGAGTGTCACTCCCCGCGGCCATTTTTCACCGTACATATCGTCTTCAATCAGGAGTGACTCGTCGGTCCACTGGTTCTTCACGGCATCGAGAAGAGAGATGGCAACACTGTTATAGCCATCAAAGATCTCGCGTGCCACTGTCGGGATCGGGTCCCCTTCGGATGGGCCCGAGAGTTTCAGACCGGTTCGTTCGGCCATCTCCGGTATGGAGAGGACGATATGCCAGGCAAGCCGCCCCAGGGTCCGGACATCGGGATGCAGAGTTTCCTGTAATGCTTTCGTTGTGATGTGCTTCAGAATCTTCTGGGTGGCTTCAAGTTCGATCTGCCACGTCCTGTCGAAATCAGCAATCGTTCTGATCATGAAGAGGTCGTCCTGGTCTCGTGGTTCTCCACCGGGAGATGCGGGTCTGCCCCCAGATCTACTTCACCGCCCATTCTGGAACGATGACGATATCGATGCGCCGGTTCCTTGCGCGTCCTTCGTTTGTATCATTGCTTGCGACGGGACGTGATTCGCCGAGTCCCTGTGCGACGATGGGGATGCCGCCTCCCATATTGGCTTTGAGATATTCGGCGACCGCCTGGGCGCGGCTTTCTGACAAACGTTGGTTCTGTTCGTCGCTTCCCCGGGAATCGGTGTGCCCCTCAACCGAGACCTGGCATTTGCCGAATTTGCGGATAGCGTCCTGGACCTTCGTGAGGAGATTGAAGTACTGTGGTTCGATGACATTCTTGCCCACGGGAAAATTGAGACCGTAGAGGCGGATGATCATATTCTGCCCATCGCGGAGCACGCTTCCCTCCTGGCGTGAGAACATGGCCGAGACATCCACAAACGTCCCCTCCTGCCGTTTCTGGATTTCGATCCGTCGCTTGAGTTCACGTTCGGCTTCGGTCAGTGTCCCCAGCCTTCCTTCCATCGACGCAACTTGCTGCTTCAGTGTGGAGATCTCGTCGCTCTGACGGTTGATCGTTGCCGCGGCGGCGATAGCGGTCGAATCACGGGCAATGATTTCGGTCGTGATTGCATTCGCGGCTGCCTCGGCACCGCTGTCGAACCGCGGGGTGAGCTCGAGGGTTTGCGCCACCGACGCGAGGTACCCTTCGTACTGCAAAAGAAGGTCCTCGAGGGATCTGTCTGACTTGCTGAAGCCTGTAATGGTCTGGTGCAGCGTAATAGCGTGCTGGGCTTCGTATTTCGCTTCCTGCGCGATCTGGCGTGCCTCATCCGTGTCATAGCGGTTCTGCTTCAGCAGGTCTTCGACCTGCGCGATCAGTTTCTGTGCACCGGCAAGTGTGTGCGGAGCATTGTCACGGACGTCCATCTCTTCGGCTTTCAGGACAAGCGCTCTCGCCGGGCCGAGGTAGTTGCCTTTGATCGCTTCAAGCTCGGCGTTCCGATACGTGCCCTCTGCCTCGCCGCCACCGGTCTTGGCGTCGTTGACATCGCCGCTTTCAAGATCGAGTGCGGCAGAGCGGAACAGGTCTTCCGATCGCGACCAGAGTTCCGTTGCGAATTTCGGGGCGCCGGCGCTCAATGCGTCGTTGCGGGCGTTCATCGTGGCACGGAACGTCAGTTCCCCGAGCGAACACCCGTCGATCGCCTTTTTCAGATGTGTGGAGGCATCCTCGAGCAATCTGCGGATATCGTTGAGGTCCTTCCCTTTCTTATATGCCTCTTCTGCCTCGGCATATGCTTCCATGCCGCGATCAAAACTCCCCGGGGCATACAGGTTCGCGTTCTTTTCCCTGGCAGTGCTCAGGATCTTGTCGGCAGTGCCGAAGAGCTGTCCACGGATGTCGGTCTGCGCCAGGGCGCTTCCCGCGGCAATTGTGATAAGGGTCAGCAATGCGACTATGGTAATCCGCTTCTGCGGCATGGTGTCCTCCGAACGAGTGTGATGACAGGCACAGGGCGATCGTGTCTCAGCCGCCGGTGCCCGTAAAGAGCGACTGCAGATTCAATGAGGGTGCACGGGATTTCGTCGCGAGCGAAACATACCGTCTCGCAAGAGTATCTTTACCGACGCCCAGGACGGTGCTGACCAGGCCCAGAGCCTCGGCGTACTCCTCCGGCGGCAGGGTGTTCAGTACGCGTACCCAGATGGCCTCTTCTAATACATTGAACGCGGTCTGGACCTCCCACAGGTCGAACCCTGACTCAAACCGTTCGAGTGCGATGGTGTCGGCATGCGCAATCATGGGGCCGAGATTTTTTTCCTTGGCGGCCCGCGCCGTGAGAACGAAGAGCGCCTTCAACCGCTGGTGTGTGCTCTCAGTTCCCGCCTGTGCGTATCGGGGGAGCCGCGCCCGTTTGAGAGCCTCCTCGGCCTCGCCAAGGATATCTGCAGCATTGGTCTGAAGCAAATCGTGGAGATTCATGACCACACTCTGGATGAGACAACGACGTCCTGTACATCAAAGATACGGTGAATTCGGTTTATCTGCAACGCTGGGCACGGTCATGATCCTGCTCCTCCCTTCGGTCGCTCCTGCTTGCCCCAGTCGATGAACGTCGCACGGCGCGCAGGCTGACACTGCGGACAGAAGAACACGTCGTACCCCCGGACCCCCTCGCGTCGGACCAGAGATCCGCAACGGGGACATGGCAACCCCTTCCGATTGCGTACCTTCATGTGATCGCGGACTTTCACGTGGACCGGCTGGCGGGCCTCTGCCACGATTGCGGTTCCCCAGCGGATGATGCTGTTGATGGCGGCGTAGAGACGGTCCACCTCGTCGGGTGTGAGCGAGCCGACAAACGTCTTGGGGTGGATACGGGCTTCAAAGAGAATTTCATCGGCATAGGCATTTCCGATACTGCTGAGAAGCGTGTGCGTGTTGATGAAGGCCCGGACCTGTTTCCGGCCATGTGCGGTGGTAAGGCTTCGGAACGACTCGAGGGTGAACGACGAAGAGAGAATATCGATGCCCAGCGTTTCAAACTGGGGGATGGACGAGTATGCGCCGCGGTGTACCAGGTATACCTTCGCCATCTTCTGTTCGTCGCAAATGTTCAGCTTCGTTCCGTCGTCAAGCCGGAAGGTCAGACAGATGTATCCGACGGCTTTGTCCGGCTTTCGCTGATGTTGCACGCGGCCGGCAAGCATCAGGTTGACGACAAGGTCAAGCGTGGCGCCGAAAGTAAAAACCAGAAATGGTCCCCGCACCTCGATCCCCGTGATCGTCAGAGCCCTCAGGGCGAGTTCAGCGGGATCGGGCAGGGTGTTGCGCAGGACGATAGGTTGACGAACCTCCAGGGCGGCGACCGCGCGGTTCACCACACTCCGCCGGAGCGTATCACGCACATAGAGAAGGTCCGGAAGTTCAGGCATGGGGTCCTCGAAATGTGCAAAGAAAGGCGATTGATGTCAACCAGAGGATGGGACTTGATTTTCACAGCCACGGAACGTATGTTGCGCTACACCGTTAGGGGTGTCCAGCCGGCATAGGCGGGACTGAGAGAAGACCCTGGAACCTGATCTGGATCATGCCAGCGTAGGGAAACGGAAGCCGTCAACGTTCTTGTTCCCGCTGCGACAGCCGTTTTTCCAGGGTTTCCCGGAGGAACGGCTTTTTTCTTTGGTATCGTCCGGAGGGAGAGCTCATGAAAGCGGTATTGTGGACTGTTCTGGTGCTGTGCGTTGTCTTTCCCGTACGGCCGGCCTCCGGTTCAACCGTTCGGGGTACGGTGGTCGCCCGGGAGGGGCAGCGCCCTGTCCCGGGAGTCAATATCGTTGTTGAAGGGACGGGTCTGGGGTGTGCGACCGACAGCGCGGGTGTATTTGTTCTGCGCGAAGTCCCGAACGGGCATATTTCCGTGAAAGCGTCACATGTGGGATATCGCCCCCAGGTTCGAGTGGTGGTTGTTGAGGATCAGGAAACCGTCATGATGGACTTCATCCTGGAATCCGCACTCCTTACCGGCCAGCCGATCACTGTTACCGCTACCCGCGGGCGATCGCGCGAAACGCCCGCGACGTTTTCAACGCTGGAACGGGAAGATCTTCGCGAGCGGTATACCACCCAGGATATCCCCGTCCTCCTCTCGGAGCTTCCCTCGACCACGTTTTATTCGGAAAGCGGCAACGGCATAGGGTACACGTATCTCAACATCCGCGGGTTTGATGCGCGGAGGGTTTCTGTGCAGGTGAACGGCATTCCGCAAAACGATCCGGAAGACCACAATGTCTACTGGCTGGATTTTCCGGATCTTGCCGCCAGCGTGGAAGACATCCAGGTGCAACGGGGTGCAGGAAGCGCATTTTCCGGAGCTCCAGCCATCGGAGGCTCGGTCAATATCGTCACAAACCACTTCGCACGGGAACGGTCCCTCCGGCTTGACGCCGGATGGGGGAGCTACAACACGAAGAAATTCTCCGCCTCCTTCTCCTCCGGGCTTGTCGAGAACCGCTACGCCATCCATGCGCGCCTGTCAAAGATCATGAGTGACGGATACCGCGATCGTGCCTGGGTCGATTTCAGCAGCTACTTCCTCGGCTTCACCCGCTACGATGCCACGATGACCACGCAGATGCAGATCTACGGAGGACCGATCGCCGACGGCCTTGCATACTATGGCATTCCCAAAGCGGACGTGAACGATCCGGCCCGACGCCGCGCCAATCCGATTCTCCGTCCTGAAGAGATCGAGAACTTCTCCCAGCCCCACTGTGAGCTGCTCCACGAATGGCGTCTGACTCCCACGCTCACGCTGAATACGACGGGATTCCTTGTTCTCGGTGACGGATTCTTCGACTACGACGGCTCATGGGCGCCTTATTCCTATTTCCGGCTGACGGCGGAGAACGGCTTCGCCGTCGCCGGCGACCCTGACACGCTCTCTCTTCCTGGTGCGCTGATCCGGGCCCAGGTCACAAACCGCCAGTGGGGTCTCCTTCCCCGTCTGACATGGAACACTCCGCACGGGCAGATCCTCGTGGGAGCCGAAGCCCGGTTCCACCGGTCGCTCCATTGGGGGAGGCTGCAGTGGACACAACTGCTCCCAGCAGGCGTTCCTTTTGACTACCACTATTATGAGTACAGGGGAGCCAAAGATATCATCTCGGTCTACGCCCATATGCTGCACGACCTCTCGGACAACGTGAAGCTTATGGCTTCGCTCCAGTATGCGTACAACCGGTATCGGCTGTACGATGAAAAGTTTCTCGGAACGGACTTCACGGTACCATATCATTTCGTCAACCCGCGGCTCGGCGTCAACTACAACCCCGATGAGTGGTGGAATCTGTATGCCAGCGTCGCCTACACCTCGCGCGAACCCCGTCTCAAGAATCTCTATGATGCCGCAGAGGCGAGTACGCCGGCCTCATGGGGTGTCGTCGCACCGCACTTTGCAGCTGATGGGACGGGCCGGATTGATTTTTCACGACCACTCGTGAAGCCGGAATCCCTCTTCAATCTCGAGCTTGGATGCGGATACGTTCACGACCGGGCACGCCTTTCCGGGAATTTGTACCTGATGGAATTCACCGATGAGATCGTAAAGAGCGGGCAGGTAGACCGGTTCGGGCAGCCGATCACGGGTAATGCCGGACGAACCCGTCACGCCGGCATCGAACTTTCAGGAAAGTTTTCCCTCTCGGACGAAGTGGAGGTTGCGGCGAATACCACATTCAGCAGGAATCGTTTTGTCAGCCACACGGACTATTCCACCGGCCGCGCCGTCAACCTGGACGGCAATCCGATTGCCGGATTCCCCGACCTTCTTGCAAATGCCCGAATCACAGTCCGCTACGGCAAGGCTGTCGTGACGCTGGCCGGGCGCTACGTGGGCAAACAGTACACGGACAATTTCCGGGATGAAGACAATACGGTCGATCCGTTCTTTGTGAGCGACGCCTGGATGTCCTATTCTTTCGACAACCTGGGGGGTGATCTTGCCTTTGATCTTAAAGTCCAGGTGAACAACATCTTTGATGCATTGTATGCCGCCTACGGCGAGGGCACGCAGTTCTTTGTCGGTGCGGAACGCAATGTGTTTGTGAATATCGCGGTGTCATTCTGATGGCATCCAGGCCGCACACGACGCTCGTGTTTTGCAACGGAGAGCCTCCCGCGCGTGCTGTTGCCCGCCGTTGTGCCCGCCGGGCGGACTTCATCGTTGCCGCCGACGGAGGGGCAAATACGGCCCGGGCACTCGGCATCACACCGCAGGTCATCATCGGCGATCTGGACTCGGTTTCTCCCTCGACACGCCGTGCGTTCCGCGCCTCCACGGTGCTCCAGGTGCGGCGGCAGGACAACACGGATCTTGAAAAAACTCTCGACTATCTTGTCGGCCGGCGCGCAGAGCGCGTGATCCTGCTCGGTGCGACCGGACGGCGCCTGGATATGACGCTGGCAAACCTTGGCGTGTGTTGGAAGTACGTACGCACCCTCGATCTCATCATTGCCGGCACCGGGTGGCATGCCATCCCTGTGTGGCGCGACACCCTCTTCGCCGGTCCACGGGGGACGACCGTCAGTCTGCTTCCGTTCGGTCGGTGTCGGGGCGTCACCCTGAGCGGACTCCGCTACCCGTTGCGCAACGCACGGTTTGCGGCGGGTGACGTGGCCGTCAGCAATGTGTCGGTCCGCGACCGGTTTCGTGTCCGTATCGAAAACGGCCATTTGCTCGTGGTCGTACTCGATGACTTCCTGGAGTGGCAGATCTCCCAATGACCTCCGGCGCTCCATTGCTGCATTTTGCATTTACCGACCATGTGGTTCTTTTCCTGTACGGCGTGGCCGTTCTGCTGATAGGATTCCTCGCTGCCCGTCGTCGAACACGGGGCGATGTTGTGGACTTCCTGCTCGCGGGGCGCTCGCTCACCACGCCCCTGTTTGTGATGACTCTTGTGTCCACCTGGTATGGCGGCATTCTCGGCGTCGGCGAATTCTCGTATCGGTATGGCCTCTCCAACTGGGTGATTCAGGGCGTTCCGTATTATCTGTTTGCTGTCGTGTTTGCATTTCTCCTCGCGGCGCGTGTCCGGCGCACGAACTTTGCCACCATCCCGGACAAGCTTGAACACGCGTACGACCGGCGAACGGCCCTGCTGGGTGCCGGCCTGACGTTCCTGCTGATGACTCCGGCGCCGTATGTCCTCATGCTGGGTGTCCTGATCCAGATGGTCTCCGGATGGGGTTTCGTTCCCAGCGTTATTCTCGGGACGTTTGTGACGACCGTGTATCTCGTAACGGGCGGGTTCCGCTCGGATGTCTATACCGACGTTCTCGAATTCTTCCTGATGTTCCTCGGGTTCGGCGTCATTCTCCCGTATGCCGTTACACAGTATGGTGGATGGTCTTTCCTTGTGGAACACCTTCCTCCGGGTCATCTGACATGGCATGGTGGCGCGTCACCGCAGTTCATCATTGTCTGGTTCTTCATTGCACTCTGGACCCTTGTGGATCCGTCGTTTCATCAACGGTGCTATGCGGCGCGATCGGGGACCGTGGCAAGAAACGGAATCCTCTGGTCGGTGCTGTTCTGGGTGGTGTTTGACGCGATGACCGCCACGGTCGGACTCTATGCGCGTGCCGTGCTCCCCGGGCTGGATCAGCCGGTGATGGCATTCCCTCTGCTGGGAGAAGCACTCCTTCCTCCGGTCGCCAAAGGACTGTTTTTTGTCGGCATGCTCGCCACCATCATGTCGTCGCTCAACACACTGGCGTTCATATCGGGGACGACGCTGGGGAGAGACATATTTCTGAAAGTCCTGAAGAGGACGGGGAACGGTGACGGAATGAGCGAAACGTTTCTGGTGCAGACCGGGCTGCTGATAAGCGCGGCGGCGGCGGTTGTGCTGGCCGTGGCGATCCCCTCCGTAATCAAGCTCTGGTATGCCATCGGGACCGTCATTGTTCCTGGACTTCTGGTCCCGCTGGTGACCTCGTACTTCGATCGGCTCAGGATTTCCGCGCGTGGGGCTTTTGCCGCAATGCTTACAGGTTGGCTGACATCATCCGTATGGCTGATAACAGGATGGAGGGACGCACTGGGGGATACAGGAGGGTATCCGTTGGGTATTGAACCGATGTATCCGGGACTGCTGGTGAGCGTGCTGGTGTGGGGTGGATCGCGAATCTTCTTCCCCCGGCGGTCAGGACCCTAGGTGCCATTCTGCCTCCGTCTCCCCTCAGGCCCCGGAAGCCCTGGTTCTCAGCTGAGCTTGATCTGGTATTGCTGGATCTTGGTATAGAGCGTCTTGAGGCTTATCCCAAGGACCTTTGCCGACTCTGCTTTGTTCCCTCTGAAGCTCCGCAGGACCCCTTCGATATGGAGGCGTTCGATTTCTTTTAGCGCCAGAGCTGTGCCGATCTTCTGATCCTGATGGGTGGATGAAGGGAGCGGTGAAGGTCCGTTGGGTAGGGAAAAATCCTGTGGTTCGATGACGCCGTTCCGGCAGAGGATAGCAGCGCGTTCAATAACGTTTTCCAGTTCCCGGATGTTTCCCGGCCAGTCATACTCGAGCAACACCTCTACGGCCTTCGGGGAGATGGTGGTTTGAATCTTGGTTTTCATCCTGTTGGCGAGAAAGGATGCGACCAGGAGGGGTATATCCTTCTTACGCTGGCGGAGGGGAGGGATATCGATTGTGATAACGTTCAGACGATACAGCAGGTCTTCGCGGAATCGACCTTCCCGCACTTCTTCTTTCAGGTTCTTGTTTGTAGCGGAGAGGATCCGCACATCCGCATTGAGCGATGTATTGCCCCCGACGCGCCGGAATTCTCCGCTTTGAATGAAGCGGAGAATTTTTGGCTGGACGACAGGGCTGATGTCGCCGATTTCGTCGAGAAAGAGTGTTCCGTTATTCGCAATTTCGACGATACCGGGTTTCGTGGAACGGGCGTCGGTGAACGCCCCTTTCTCGTACCCGAACAATTCGCTCTCGATGAGGGTATCAGGGATCGAGGCGCAGTTCAATGTTACAAACGGAGCTTCTGCGCGCAGACTATTCTTGTAGATGAAGTTTGCAACGAGTTCTTTTCCAGTGCCACTGGATCCCTGGATGAGGACGGTCGATTCCGTAGGAGCGACCTTTGCCGCGATCTCGAGGACTTTGCGGAAGGCCTCGCTTTCGCCCACCATCTCCTGCGATCCCTGCAGACGGTCGAGGGCATCCTTCATCAGCAGATTGTCGATCCGCAGCTGACGCCGTTCGATCGCGCGGGCGATGGTCGTGAGAAGCTCGTCGGCCGTCGTGGGCTTGGTGATATAATCGTACGCCCCAAGCCTCATACACTCCACTGCTGTCTTTACGTCGGCACCGCCCGTCAGCATGATGACTTCGATGCCCGGGAAGTTGTTCTTGATAAACTTCAAGACCTCGATACCATCCACTTTGGGCATTTTGACATCCAGCAAGACCGCGTGGAAGAGCTTCGTCTGGAGAGCATTGATGGCGGTAACGCCATCCACTGCCGTTTCCACGGTGTACCCTGCGGTCCCAATCAGCGACGAGAGAAGATACCGGAACGTCTCTTCGTCATCGACAACCAGGAGGGAAATGTCTTTCTTGGCCATGTGTGTGTGTATTTTGTCCCTGCTTATATAGAGAAAACCGCAATCAAAATCAACCTTTCGTTGATTTTAACGCATTCAGTTTGTACTTTTTCACACCACGAACTTCTCCGGTTCCCTATGCGCATCACCGAGCGGCTCATCCGTACCCTGCCGAAAGTCGTCCTTCATGATCATCTTGACGGCGGACTCCGCACAAGGACAATCATCGAGCTGGCCCGGGAGCAGGGATATACCGGACTTCCGACGAAGGATCCCTCCGCTCTTGCGGACTGGTTTCACAGAGGTGCCCGCCGGGGCAGCCTGCCACTGTACCTTGAAGGGTTTGCGCACACCACGGCCGTGATGCAGACCGAGGAAGCCCTCGAACGCGTCGCGTATGAAATGATCGAAGACATGCACAAAGACGGTGTAGTCTATGTGGAAACCCGTTTTGCCCCCGTCTTCCACACCGACAAAGGACTGCATTGGGACGAAGTCGTGAACGCAGTCCTGAAAGGGCTGGAAAAAGGGAAGAAGGACTTTGGCGTCGGCTATGGCATTATCATCTGTGCCATGCGGAACATGAAACTCTCGCTGGAGATGGCCGAACTGGCCGTTGATTTCCGTGAACGGGGAGTCGTAGGATTCGATCTTGCAGGCGAAGAGGGGGGGTATCCTCCGAAAAAACACGTCGATGCCTTCCACTACATTCAACGGGAAAACTTCAATATCACGGTGCATGCCGGTGAGGCCTTTGGCAAGGAGAGCATCTGGCAGGCGATCCAGTGGTGCGGGGCGCACCGGATCGGCCATGCAACACACCTGATCGAGGACATCGGTCTGGACAAACGCAACCGGAAGAAGATCATCCGGATGGGGTATCTCGCCCAGTACGTGCTCGACAAACGCCTCCCCCTCGAGATCTGTCTCACCAGCAACGTCGACACCGGGGCGGTCAAGCGGATCGAAGAACACCCCTTCGGGTTGTACCACAAGTACAAGTTCCGCGTGACGCTCAATACCGACGACCGACTGATGAGCGATACGACCATGACCAAAGAGTACCGAATCGCCCACCAGGTGTTCGGTTTAACCCTTGAGGACCTCGAGAAACTGACGATCAATGCCATGAAGAGCGCATTTCTCCCATACAACCGGAGGATTCAGGTCATTTATGATGTCATCAAGCCCGGCTTCGCTGCAGCACGCAAGAGTCTGGCACGATAACATCATGAACCTGTACCTTGTACGGCATGCAGAATCGCGGGGTATCGGAGGCTCTATTGTCCGGGATGCCGATCGGCCCCTGACGGCCGAGGGCGAACAGGACGCGCTCCTGATGGGAAAGGCGCTGGCCCGCATCGCGCAGGGACCAACCCTTCTCGCCGCCAGCCCGCTGGTCCGCGCGACGCGCACAATGGAACTGCTTTCTCATGGATTTGCCGTCCGGCCGCCATATGAAGTCTGGGACGAACTTTCCCCGGGGATCTCCTACCGGGGACTTCTGGCAAAACTTGCAGCTCGCGGCGAGAGCGACCACGTCCTTGTCGGCCATCAGCCGGACATGACGAATTTTCTGGCGTACCTTGTGGCGGATGCCGCGGCAGAAATCGTCATGCCTCCGTGCGCCGTGGCCTCCCTGAGCATCGTCGCCGGAGGATCCCTGGCGGGAGCCCGGCTGGACTGGCTGTTGACACCCGCCCTGGTCAGACAACTCCAGGCCGGATCTTCAGGAGGACCACCATGAATATCTTCACGATCCGTATCGAGAAGCCGGACGATATGAATTTCATCCTGGGTCACGCACATTTCATCAAGACCGTGGAAGACCTGTACGAAGCGATTGTGCAGGCCACATCGTCGATGAAATTCGGGCTGGCCTTCTGCGAAGCGTCAGGTCCCTGCCTCGTACGCTATGCGGGGAATGATGAACGGCTTATCGGCCTGGCCCGGAAAAATGCCCTGGCCCTCTCCACCGGACATGCGTTCATCATCTTTCTCGAACATGGCTTTCCCGTCAATATCCTCAACGCGGTGAAGAATGTTTCCGAAGTCTGCCATGTCCATTGCGCAACAGCGAACCCCACGGAAGTCATTGTCGCCGAAACAGAACAGGGGCGTGGCATCCTGGGCGTCATTGACGGAGAAAAAAGCAGGGGGGTGGAGGGGCCGGACGATATCACACGCCGGAAGGAATTCCTGCGTACGATCGGATACAAACTGTGAACAGGTGCTTGATTTCTCTGCAGGAACAGACCACACACTGACACCAACGGAAGGAATACCACCATGACACCACGCTCCTTTATCCTTCTCTGTGCGGCAGGAGTTCTTGTCCTTGCCTCGACCGATGGTCTGGCCCAAAAGAAAAAGACCACGACGAAACCGGCAACGACCCAGACAACTGCTCAGGTTGCTCCCGCACCTTCAAAATCATGGTCAACCATGAGGGATTTTCTCTCCAAATACAAAGGAGAAATAACCACGCTTGGCGTCCTGCAGCAGGTGGAAGCGGACTACTTCAGCGTCAACGATGATGGGACGGAAATCCTGTATCCTCTCACCGCAATCCGGGATATCAGGGTTCTCAAAGTTGAGATGACCGATGATCAGGATGAGGAGCCCCATCCGAAACTCTCCATCCGACTACATTAGGGGGGAGAGAGAAAATGAAGAGAGCGATTTTCTGTTTCATGGGGCTTTTTGTGATTGCGGGCTGTTCGCCAGACGACACCGATGTACGGCGGGTCGTGCGCGAGGAGCTCTCCGCATCACTCGTGAAGACGTATCATTCTCCGACGAAGGTGATCGGCCCGTATACGCCCGCAGTTGAGGTGGGTACGCTGCTGTTTGTCTCGGGTCAGATCGCCCTTGACCCGGCCACAGGACAGATGGTCCAGACGGACATCGAAACGGAAACCCGTCAGGTCCTGTCGAACCTCCGGCAGGTGCTCGGATCGGCAGGGTACGATTCCTCGCAGGTGGTCAGCACGACCGTCTACCTGAAGAACATGAACGACTACCAGCGCATGAATGCAGTCTACGCGACGTTTTTTCCCGAAGGACGCCATCCGGCACGGGTCGCCGTGGAAGTCAGCAACCTGCCCAAAGCGGCCAATGTCGAGATTGCAGTCATTGCAAGCAGATAACCAATCGTTCCATTTGCCAGAGGCTGCATGGTCATGCAGGATGTGTTCTCATGACTCAGACTGATCGAACGCGGCAGGCAATCCGTGCCCCACGGGGATCCGCACTGCGGTGCAAGGGATGGATTCAGGAAGCGGCACTGCGCATGCTGATGAACAATCTGGACCCGGACGTGGCGGAAAAGCCGGATGAGCTCATTGTCTATGGCGGGGTGGGAAAGGCGGCTCGCAACTGGGACTGCTACCACGCCATTGTCCGCTCGCTGGAGCAGCTGGAAAACGACGAGACACTGCTTGTGCAATCAGGAAAGCCGGTCGGCGTGTTTCGCACGCATCCCGACGCGCCGCGCGTGCTGATCTCCAATGCGATGCTTGTGCCGCACTGGGCCACGTGGGATGAATTCCGCCGACTCGAAGCGCTGGGTCTGACCATGTACGGTCAGATGACTGCTGGGAGCTGGATTTACATCGGCACGCAGGGAATCTTGCAGGGAACGTATGAGACATTTGCGGCCGTGGCCGACAAATACTTCGGTGGATCGTTAGCCGGGCGGCTTCTTGTCACTGCAGGGCTCGGTGGTATGGGTGGTGCCCAGCCCCTGGCTGCGACCATGAACGGGGCGGCATGCCTGGCAATTGAAGTGGACCGATCCCGCATTGCGCGGCGGCTGGCAACCGGCTATGTTGATGAAATGGCGGAGACGCTCGATGAGGCGCTCCTGACGCTTCAGACTGCGCGGGAGCTGCGGGAGGCGCGTTCGGTCGCACTTCTGGGCAATGCCGCGGAAGTCCTCCCGGAACTCCTCGCCCGGGGCATCACAGTAGATGTCCTCACCGATCAGACCTCCGCCCATGATACCCTGAACGGTTATGTTCCCGCACACATGCCGTTCGAAGAGGCCGTCGCCCTCCGTACGAGCGAACCCGCCCGCTACAGCGCACTCTCGCGCGCGTCCATCGCCGAACATGTCCGAGCAATGCTCGGCCTTCAGGCAAAGGGGGCGGTGACCTTCGACTACGGCAACAACATCCGGGGGGAAGCGCTTGCAGGAGGCGTGGAACGGGCATTCGACATCCCTGGATTCGTTCCCGAATATATCCGCCCGTTGTTCTGCGACGGAAAGGGACCCTTCCGGTGGGTTGCCCTCTCGGGGGATCCGGAGGATATCTTTCGAACGGACAGAGCCGTTCTCGACACGTTTCCGGACAATGCCGGGCTCCGCCGATGGATCGAAAAGGCGCAACAGCAGGTACATTTCCAGGGTCTTCCCGCGCGTATCTGCTGGCTTGGCTACGGAGAACGCGCGCGGATGGGCGCACTCTTCAATGAGCTCGTTGCGCGCGGGGACGTGCGCGCACCGATCGTGATCGGACGGGATCATCTTGACTGCGGTTCTGTCGCCTCGCCAAACCGCGAAACGGAGAAAATGCTCGATGGAAGCGACGCCATTGCAGACTGGCCCGTGTTGAACGCACTGTTGAACGCGGTGGGAGGGGCCAGCTGGGTCAGCGTCCATCATGGCGGCGGTGTGGGCATGGGCCTCTCAATTCATGCGGGAATGGTTGTCGTGGCGGACGGGTCCCCCGCCGCTGCACGAAGGCTGGAACGAGTTCTGACATATGACCCGGGCATGGGAATCATGCGTCACGCCGATGCCGGGTACACCCGCGCACGGGAGAACGCCAGGACGCACGGCGTCTCGATACCGATGTTGCAGTGATCAATACGGATACCACTATCCATAACAGGAGAGACCTTTATGCACGGGTTCGGACACATCGAGATCCCCACGACGAATTTCAAAAAAGCCAAGAAGTTCTTCGGCACCGTGTTCGGCTGGACGTTTCAGGATCTTCCCGATATCCACTACGTTCTTTTTCGTGCCGGCGCGCCACCGAACGGCGGATTCTTTGAGGTCAAGAAGATGCCGAAGAAAGGACAGGTACACGCCTATATCGAAGTTGAAGATATCGACGCGACCCTGAAGATGATCAAGAAAGCAAAAGGGAAGGTCGTGGACAAGAAAACCTCCATCGGCGGCATGGGGTGGTTTGCGACCTTTGCAACCTTCGATGGCTGCTATATCTCTCTCTGGCAATCAGCTCCGCGCCAGCAGACGGACGATGTCCAGGTCGCCTGATCACCGACTGACAAGGACACGCAGGTGAACATGCAGCGGGCACCGGAATACGTTGGTCTGTGTGCCCGCTGCCGGTTTTCCCGTCTGCAAACGTCCGGACGACAATCCACGTTTGTCCTGTGCTTGCTCTCCCGGGAACGGCCGGACTTCTCCCGATATCCACGCCTCCCCGTGACCCACTGTTCGGGGTTCGCGGAGGTTCAGCACGAACACACAAGGGGTCGGCCCGTCTGACGCGCTCACCTATGATCGACCCGATACGGTTCAAGCGCCTTCTGATCAAGATCCTCAAGCTCTTGGTCATCATCGAGCTGATCACGGCTTTCGTGTACGGCGTGACGCAGAACGAATGGGACCGGTTCGGGAGCGATCTCATCATTGCAGGCATTCTGTACATCATGTGGGAACGCATTACGGCACTCCTCCGGCGGCGGAAGCAGGAAGTGCGCGTGAAAATGGAAAAGGCAGGGCAGAATATCCGCCTTTGGGATGCGTTGATTTTCTCCCTTCTGTGGACCGATGAAATCACACGGGAAATTCCTCCTGACCGCCTCCGCCATGTCGTCAGCGCGTTCACGCTCATCGGTATCGGATTGGTGCTGGCCTTCGTGAAGATCGGATCGGGTCTCATGCCGCTGGTCATCTCCGGCGCTCTTGTGCTCGGAGGAATCAATCTCCTGATCTGGCTTGTCTCACTCGAACGGGAAGGCCGGGAATCGCTCCAGACCGAGTTGAAACTTGCGCACGACGTGCAGGTTTCGTTAATGCCCAAGGATCACCCCCGGCTGGAAGGATATGATATCGCGGGGATGTCACTGCCCGCAAAGGAAGTGGGGGGCGATCTCTTCGATTTCAGTGATCTGCGCGATGATGCACGGCTGCTCGGGATTTCCGTTGTTGATGTGTCAGGGAAAGGCATGCAGGCGGCGATGGCCGCGGTGTTCACCAGCGGAGCGCTCGCCAGCGAGGTGCGACAGACGACGTCGCCGGCCGAACTCCTGACACGACTCAACGGTGCGATCTACCGTCACTCCCGGCGTGGTCAGTTCGTTGCCTATATGTTTGGTGTGCTGAACGGTCCCGAACGCAGTCTGACATTCGCGAATGCAGGCCAAACCAAGCCGCTCCTTCGCAGGGGTGACAGCATCCGCTGGCTTGACGGTACGGGTGTGCACTTTCCTCTTGGAATGCAGGAGGATTCATCGTATCAGGAATGTTCGCTCCACCTCCTGCCGGGCGATCTTCTCCTCTTTCTGTCGGACGGTATCACGGAAGCAATGGACGTCGCCCGGGAGGTATATGGGTCCGAACGACTCGAGGCCGTGATCCGCACCACGGATGGACACGATCATTCTGCGTCCGACGTGCTTGATCGGGTGGTAGAGGATATCCGCCGGCACGCGGGCGATGCACCGCAACACGACGACATGACCCTGGTGGTTGTGAGGGTACTTGATGCACACAGCTGAATTCTAACGGCGGGCAGGGAGCGGCGCAGCGCGCACGGCGTGCCTGCTTCCGAGGATATGGATGACACTCTCTGGGGTACGATGATGCGACGACTCTCACTTCCTGGCGTGGTCCTGGTGGCCGCATCCGCTGCGTTCTCCCAGCCCCAGGCGGAGTTCCGCCTGAGCCTGGATCTCGATTTTCATTCAGCGGAGAAGTCCATCGAGATCTATGAAGGACTCTCAGGCCGACCCGCAGAAGTCGCCGCACTTCGTGGCAGTCAGCTCGCCCTTGCCGTGACCGGCATGCTCGCGCAGCAGCACCTTCAAACGGCGGACCTGGAGCGGAGCCTGGAAGCGGCCAAATTCAATCAGAGTGATGGGGACGATCTTTTTCGCATGCGGCCGGCACGGGCCCGAAGCGCAGCGATCAAGGAACTGCTCCGTGAAGTACGGCGGCGGAATTTCGAGCGTCGGGTGGTCGGCACCATCGAGCAGCTCTTTCCTCCCCAGGCACGGCTGAAGGCACGGATCCCCGTCTACTTTGTTGCTTTCGGTCACGAGAATATCGATGCGTTCGTCCTCCGGGTTTTCTGGAAGGGCGACACACCCCTTCCGGCCGGTGAATCGGAAGGGGAGCAGGTGGTGGTGGTCAACCTTGCGAAAGCAGTATCCTATGGAGAGTCGGTAGACGAGCGCTTCGTCGGCCTGCTGAGTGTCGTTGCACACGAAATATTTCATGCGGCGTTCGGCCTGTACAAGGAATCGTCTCCTGCATGGCGAGCGTTCTATGCACGGCCACCGTCGCCCTTCGATGAGCTTCTCGACCTTGCACACAACGAGGGAATCGCGTACTATCTCTCCCTCATCCAGCGGACCGGAGGGCGCCTGCCCGCCGACGGCCTCCAACGCGCGCAAGCCGCCTTCCGTCAGTTCAACATCGCCGCGGGAGAACTTCTTGCACGCGACCTCTCTCCCCGGCGGGCTGCAGACATATTGCGGCAGGCGAATACTTCGGGATATTGGGAAAGCTATGGCTCCATGACTGGCATGATCATCGCCCGACAGATCGACCAGGTGCTCGGGAGAACAACCCTGGTCGAAACGATCGCTGATGGCCCCTTTGATTTCTTCCGGACGTATGCGCAGCTCATGAAGCGCGATCCAGGACTGCCGCAATTATCTCCTGCTGTTCAGGCGGAACTCTCACGCCGTTCCCGCTGACCTCTCTGCGGTTGAAGTTCCTGGAGAGTTTTGGTATCTTTGCATTCGTGAACCTCTTTGTCAGAAACATACACCAGCTTGTCACTGTCGCGGCTCACGGGGCGCGGGAAAAAACCGGGGCTGCAATGAATGATCTCGCCATCATCGATGACGCCGGGGTCGTCTGTCGCAACGGCACCATCACGTGGGTCGGCCCGATGTCCTCGATGTCCGAAAATCTTCCGGACGATCTGCCCGACCTCGATGCCACGGGCATGGTCGTCCTCCCAGGATTTGTCGATTCACATACGCATATGATGTTTGCCGGTGACCGAGCCGAGGAATTCGGGCTGCGTTCACGCGGAGCCACCTATCAGGAGATTGCGGAGCGGGGTGGAGGAATCCTGAACACTCTCGGGCATGTGCGGGCCGCTTCCCGAAAAGAGCTGAAGAGGGCGACTGCACGCCATCTCGCCGGCATGATGAAGCACGGAACGACGACCGTGGAGATCAAGACCGGGTACGGACTGGACATGGCCTCCGAAGTGAAAATGCTGGAGGCCATCAACGAACTCCGCCACGAAGAACTGGCGACCATCGTGCCGACGTTCATCGGTGCTCATACCATTCCTCCGGAGTTCCGGGATGATCCCGGCGGCTACGTTCAGCTGGTGATCGGGGAGATGATTCCGTATGCGGGAAAGCGGAAGCTTGCGACGTTCTGCGATGTGTTCTGCGAGCGGGGATATTTTTCGGTGGAACAGGCTGAGACGATTCTGACAGCCGGCAAGACCTGGGGGATGCTCCCGAAAATCCATGCAGAAGAGCTCAGCCCGTTCGGAGGCGCTCAGCTTGCCGGGCGGATCGGTGCGGTTTCGGCGGACCACCTCGAGCATATTTCCGACGAAGGCATCGCATCCCTCGCCGAGGGAAACGTGGTTGCCGGACTCTTGCCGGGCGTGTCCTTCTTTCTGAACCATGGGTATGCCCCCGCACGGCAGTTGATCGATGCGGGAGTTGCCGTTGCGCTCGCAACCGACTTCAATCCTGGATCTTGCATGTCGTACTCGATGCCCCTGATGATGACGATCGCCTGCACGCACATGAAGATGACACCGGAGGAAGCGCTCACGGCGTGTACCCTGAACGGGGCCGCGGCGCTCGACCTGTCGGCATCGATCGGAAGCATCGAGGTCGGAAAACGGGCCGATCTGATCGTTGCGGATATCCCAGACTACAGATATCTTGCCTATCATTTCGGCACGAACCATATCGTGCATACGATTGCGAACGGAACACTTCTGGAAATCCCATAGCCGGAGCCCCCATGCCGTCGATCGTGGAATGTGTGCCCAATTTCAGTGAAGGTCGGGATCTCAATGTGATCAGCGCCATCGGCGAGGCGATCCGATCGGTTCGCGGCGTCACCCTCCTGAGTGCCGAACCGGATAAGGACTACCACCGCACCGTCGTGACGTTTGTCGGGACGCCGAAGGAGGTGGTTGATGCGGCATTTGAGGCGACCCGTACGGCGGCCCGCCTTATCGACATGACACAGCATAGAGGGGAACATCCACGTCTTGGTGCGACCGATGTGGTTCCGTTCGTCCCGGTGTCCGGCATAAGCATGGAAGAGTGTGTGCAGCTTGCCCGGACGTTCGGCAAGCGGGTTGGAGAGGAACTGCAGATCCCGGTGTATCTGTATGAAGAGGCAGCGACACGACCCGAACGCCGCAATCTTGCGACGATCAGGAAGGGAGAGTACGAAGGTCTGGAGGCAAAGCTCGGTGATCCCGCCTGGGCTCCGGATTTCGGCCCGGCCCGGTTCAACTCGCGATCGGGCGCGACGGTAGCGGGAGCCCGGCTGTTCCTGATTGCGTATAATGTGAATCTGAACACGAGCGACGCCAGCATTGCGCACGAAATTGCCCTGCGCATCAGGGAAAGCGGACGAGTGAAAAAGGACGACCAGGGGAATCCCGTGCTCGATGCCCGGGGCCAGAAACAGATCATCCCCGGTACGTTGCAGGCGGTAAAAGCGATGGGAGTTCCGCTCGAAGCGCACAAGATCGCGCAGGTGTCGATCAATCTGGTGAACTTCCAGGTGACCCCTCCCCATGTCGCGTTCGAAGAAGTGAAACGTCAGGCCGAGACTCTCGGCGTTCGCGTGACCGGCAGCGAGATCGTTGGTCTCGTGCCCCGCGAAGCTCTCTTGACCGCCGGACGGCACTATGCTCCGGGCGTCACTGATGAACAGCAGCTTGTCAGCGTTGCCATAGACCACCTCGGTCTCAGCCAGCTGGAACGGTTCGAGCCGTCGCACAAAGTCATTGAGTACCAACTCTCCTGAGGGAAGGACGTCCCATGCCCACGCGTAAAACACTGCAGACATTCCTGGACGATGTTGCATCCTCGTCTCCAGCACCCGGCGGCGGAAGTATTGCCGCCCTTGCCGGCGCCTTCGGTGCAGCCCTGACCTCGATGGTCTGCAACCTGACCATCGGAAAGAAGAAGTATGCCGACGTTGATGCCGAGATGCGGAACATCCTCGGACAGGCCGAACAGCTCCGTTCGCAGTTCACCACGCTCGTCGACCGTGACACCCAGGCCTTCAATAAGGTCATAGAGGCCTACACGCTTCCCAAGGAGACTGACCCGCAGAATGCGTTACGCCAAGCGGCGATCCGGGAAGCGACCAAAGAAGCAACGCTCGTACCGCTCGAAGTGATGAAACACTGTATCGACGCCCTTGCGCTGGCACAGACGGTGGCGGCGAAGGGAAACGCAAATTCGGTGACGGACGCCGGCGTGAGTGCGTTGATGCTGCACGCGGCATTGGAAGGCGCAGCGTTGAATGTGCGGGTCAACCTCAACGGACTCGATGATCCGGAATTTGTCGGATGGAAGGACGATGAGGTGCAATCGCTGCGCTCCACAAGCGCGCTTATGCTGGAGGAAGTGCAGGCGGTTGTCGATGAGAAGCTTCAGAGAGACTCGTAAAGGAGAAAACGGGCGGCGGCGAAGACCGCCGCCGTCTCCGTTCGCAGGCGACGTTCCCCCATGCGCACGAGGACGAATGCGTTCTGTTCGGCCTCGGATGCCTCATGATCCGTAAATCCCCCCTCCGGTCCTATCCCAACGTATGCGTCCAGCTTTGCAGGACGATGTGCTCCGGCCGTCCAGTCGGTTTCTGCGCGCTCGTGAAGCACGAAACGCTGTGAATCTCCGGATGGCGCTCTGAGAAAGTCTGCAAATGGTACGGGTTGCAGAATCGTGGGAATGATACACCGACCGCACTGCTTTGTTGCGGCAAGGGCGATTTTCTGCCAGCGGTCCACACGCGCGTGGCGTGGAATCGTCCTCTCGCAGATCAACGGGAGAATTGACCGTACACCCGCTTCCGTTGCCTTTTCCACGAGATAGTCAAACCGGGAAGGATTCTTGAGCAAACTCACGCCGAGCGTCAGACGACGTGGTGATTCGTTCAGCAATGGGTGGGCGGACTGGATATCCGCAAACGCTGTCCGTTTCTCGATCGCGACGATCACCGCCACGTAGGAGGTTCCGATGCCGTCCAGGATGCCGATCCGGTCGCCCTGCTGCCGGCGCATCACGTGAGTCAGATGCGAGAACTCGTTGCCGGTGATCTGGATGCGCGAGCCGGTGACCGCCCCGGGAGGCGCATAAAAAAAATCCAGGCCGTATGGCGTCGTTGACGTCATGCGCTGCTCACAGAGGAGTTCTGAAATCGAGGATAAATTCGCCCCTGCCGAAATTGTTGAACGCGTACTCGAACCGTGCAACTACGCTGTAGGGAAGGAGGAATCTGACGCCTCCGCCGTACCCCGAGAGAAAATCGTGGAGCGCCAGCGGCTCACCTCTGAACCATACCCTCCCCGCGTCGGCGAATGCCACAAGGCTGATTCCGAACCGCCAGACGGTGAATTCATCCGGAAGAGGGGTGCCGGAGAGCTGGAATACCTTTGCCGGAAGAAGAGCAAACCGGAGCTCCACGGTAGAACCAAGGAGATGCTCACCTTCAATCACGTGCTTGAAGTACCCCCTGATCCGCTCACCATATCCAAAGTAGAGCCTGGCGTACGTCGGTATCGCTGCACCCGTCGTGAAACTACCCGTGACCCTGGCCGCGACGGTCAGCTGTGAGGTCAGGGGAACGTATTCCCGCACATCCATGCCGAACCGGGCGAAATCAACCGCGGACGTTCCAAATCCGAATTTCGTGACAGAGACGCCGAGCGTTCGTCCGCGACTCGCATATTCTCCCAGATCGCGTGAATCGTACCCATAGCCCGCCGTTGCATAGAAATACCGGTCGATTCCAGACGCAGATACGGTCCGGAGCGGGCGATACGACGAAACTTCCAGCATCCGATAGCCGGCATTGAGGTACACGCTCTGCTCCAATGCCACACGCTTCCCCAGGGTCACATTCACATCGTAATGCATCTCGTTGAAGTCGCCCGTTGCCAGCGCTTCGATCTCGCTCCTGTTCCGGACACGGCTGAACGAGGTTTGCGCAGAAAACGACAGTTGACGTTCGTGGTCGATCAGCGGTTCGCGGAAGGAAAGCTGCGCAGAAGGATCGTAGCCGAAGATGACGGAGGCGAAGAGTTTCTGATTCCTTCCCTGGAAGTTGTTGTGGACAAATCCCCCCCCGTAGTACGGCTTCTTTGGATCCCCGTCCCGGAAGCCGAAGAGTGGAACGGGAAAATAGTGCCATCGTTCTCGGACGAAGACGTGGAGCACGTGTGGCGTGCCGAGTGTATCGAGAAACAGGTCGACCCTCGTAAACAGCCTGAGGCTGTAGATCCGGTTTCTGTCATACTCCAGAATCTCGGATGTTGCAGTCATGCCAGGCCGCATCGTCATCTCATTGAGAATGACATAGTCGAGCGTGGATGTGTTGCCGGAAATGACAACGGTGTCGACTTGCCCGAGGACCGCCGGGGACCAGGGATTGTGATCCTGGCCATGGAGGCCGGTGACTGCTGACAGCGTCAGGAGGCCAGCAACAAGGAGAGGGAGCCACACACCACGCCCCCTGGAGGGGGTTGACCTGGTGTTCTGCATGAGCGGGGGAATCCTTCCTACCCGAGAGTGGCGAGTGCCTGACCTGCGGCCGCCTGTTCAGCTTCTTTCTTGTTTTTCCCCGATCCCGCGCCCCGTCGCTCGTTGCGCAGCAACACATCGACCGTGAATGTCCGGTCGTGGTCCGGTCCTGATTCTGCAACGATGACATAGCGCGGAACACCGAAGCCGTGCGATTGGGAATATTCGAGAAGCCTGCTCTTGTAGTTTTCGTCGGACGTAATGACGGAGCCGAGGGACAGGGCGTTCAGGACCTGGCTTTCCACAAATCGGCGTGCCGCGGAGAATCCGCCGTCGAGGTAGATAGCAGCAACAAGAGCTTCAAAGGTATCCGCGACGATTGTCTCATATCCTTTGCCCACGGACTGGGCCGCACTCGGGCTCATGAGAATAAAGGTGGACAGATTGAGGTGCTTCGCATATACGGCGAGGGCTTTCCGATTGACGAGCCGCGAGCGGGACTTGGTGAGATCCCCTTCTGGGGAGCGGGGATGTTTGCGGTACAGGTATTCGCCGACGACGAGATTCAGTACCGAATCGCCAAGGAACTCCAGACGTTCGTTTGATGGATTGGGATGATCGGTTGTCTGGGGAAACGAACGGTGAAGCAGCGCCTGGACAAAAAGCTCTTTGCAGCGGATCCGGTGACCGGTCAGTCGTTCGAGGCGGCGAAGTGTCCCCGCATCCAGCGATGCGGGAAGGGCTTCCCGACGATCCTGCTTCTTGGGCCGGGGTCGGGGGAATAACCTCTGTATGACACGGTCAACCCGGAACATGCACGGCTCATTCCACGGCGTACTTCTTGAAAAGAAGAGTTGCGTTGTGACCCCCAAAGCCGAAAGTGTTGCTCATGGCATACTGGATGATCCGCTTCACAGGGGTGTTGGGGGTATAGTTGAGATCACAGGCTGGATCCGGAAAATCATAGTTGACTGTCGGCGGGACGATTTCTTTGACGATGGCGAGGATCGTGGCGATTGCCTCGACGGCACCCGCTGCTCCGAGGAGATGGCCGGTCATGGATTTCGTGGAGTTGATTGCAACAGCGTGCGCGTGCTCACCAAATACCGTCTTTATTGCCTGGGTCTCGCTGGAATCATTGAGCTGCGTGGATGTGCCATGGGCATTGATATGGTCGATCATCTCCGGGGTGATACCGCTGTCCTTCAGGGCTCGCCGCATGGAGCGCACAGCACCCTCGCCCCCCTCAGAAGGGGCGGTGATGTGGTGCGCATCGCCTGTGAAGCCGATGCCGGTGATTTCACAGTAAATGCGGGCGCCACGTGTCCGGGCGAATTCGAGCTCTTCAAGAATCAACGCGCCACCCCCTTCACCCATGACAAATCCGTCCCGTTGGGCATCAAACGGTCTGCTCGCTTTTTCCGGGGCGTCATTGCGGGTCGACAGGGCTCTGAGACTCATGAAGCCTCCAAGCCCCATCGGTGTGATGGGGGCTTCGGAGCCGCCGCAGACCATCGCATCCGCATCACCATACTGGATAATGCGAAATGCATCTCCGATGGCATGCGATGCCGTAGCGCAGGCGGAGACCGTTGCATAGTTCGGTCCCTTGAAGCCGTGTCGGATGGAGATGTTTCCGGCGGCGATATCGGGGATCAGCATCGGAATGAAGAACGGGCTGATGCGACGCGGTCCACCCTGCATGTAATTGGTGAACTGCGTGTCATACGTGACCATTCCCCCGATGCCGGATCCAAACACCACCCCAATGCGGTCAGGATCGGTATCATTGGCGGAAAGGCCAGCATCGCGAACGGCCATGTCCGACGCAATGAGCGCATACTGTGAAAA
Organism: uncultured Bacteroidota bacterium; assembly: GCA_963714855.1. GTDB lineage: Bacteria > Bacteroidota > Ignavibacteria > UBA10030 > UBA6906 > JAGDMK01. The sequence continues at coordinate 102,596 of CAVQPT010000006.1, forward strand.
CGGGTCCATGCGTTGACAAGACTTCCTGTCCAGGAAGTCTCCCGCCTTGAACCCTTTCAGTTCACAGCCAAAACGGCTGTCATAGGCCGACGCGTCGAAATACGTGATCGGCGCAGAGCCGACCGCGCCGCGCATCATCGCGTTCCAGTAATCCTCCACATTCAGCCCGATTGGCGTCAATGCGCCCATGCCCGTTACCACAACTCTGCGCTTACCGTTCATAGTCATGCTTCTCCACAATTCTTCGGTCCCGGCTGCCCTGGGGTGGTGTACAACGGGAGAGTCAGGCCGATTTCGACTGAATGTACTTTATGGCATCGCCGACAGAGGCGATCTTCTCCGCGTCCTCGTCCGGGATCTGAAGATTGAACGCTTTTTCGAACTCCATAACGAGTTCAACCGTGTCGAGCGAATCGGCGCCAAGATCATTGGTAAATGATGCTTCGGGAGTCACCTGCGCATCATCAACCCCAAGCTTATTGACGATGATCTCTTTCACTTTCGACGCAATGTCTGCCATGGTGCAGCCTCCTGTGTGATTGTGGAATGAAGTACGTAAACTCTGTGATCGTGAAAGGTGTGCTACATTGTCATGCCGCCGTCAATGGCGATCACCTGACCGGTGATGTAATCGGCCATGGGCGAGGAGAGGAACACGACGACGCCCGCAACCTCCTCGGGTTTGCATCCACGCCGGAGGGGGATCACATTTAAGAACGCTGCACGTTGATCCGCGCTCAACACCGCCGTCATGTCCGTCTCGACGAATCCGGGTGCAATCGCATTGACCGTGATGCTGCGCGCTGCAAGCTCCTTTGCTGCAGATTTTGTCAGTCCTATGAGGCCGGCCTTGGAAGCGGCGTAATTGCCCTGCCCGACATTCCCCATGAGGCCGACGACGGAACTGACATTGACGATTTTTCCTTTTTTCTGCCTCATCATGATTCTGCTGACCGACCTGGTGGTAATAAAGGCACCTTTCAGGTTTACGGTCAGGACTGCGTCCCATTCTTCGTCCGACATCCGAACGAGCAGCTTGTCGCGCGTGATACCCGCATTGTTCACGAGAATGTCGATGCGGCCCAGATCCGCAACAACTTCGTCGCACGCCTTCTCGGTCTGGGCGGTGTTCGTGATGTCGACACTTTTTGCTATCACCGTCCGGCCGGAGCCCTTCAGCGACTCAATGAACGGTGTGAAGTCGTCCGGAAAGGCCCTGTCGAAAATTGCCACATGGGCGCCTTCGGTCACGAAGGCCTGTGCTATCGCGCGCCCGATGCCCCGGCCCCCACCGGTGATGACTGCAACCTGATCACGTAAGAGGCTCATGCCCAAAACCCTTCCCAATGGAGTCGCATCAACGTGAAACCTCAATATTGCGAGAACTTCCCTCTTTTTCAAGCCCCCGATAGTAGTCCTCGAGGCGCTGATACCCATCCTCGCCGAGCAGGTGCGTCAATTCGTCACGGCAGGCCCGAAACAACGGAACGGAGAACCGATCTCCGATGGAACAACAGGGCTGTTCGTCCTGCAGCATCGGGTCGAATCCAACAAGGCCGCCGGAAATCTCAATGGGATACAGTACACAATACATCGGTTTCCATGCCCAGCGGTGGAGTCCGGCAACCACCGCGGCAAGCTGGATGGCACACCGTCCCTGTCTGTCGAGAAACGCGCATTTGTTCTCGTGCACAGTGGTTCCGACGCAGGAACCTGACTGAAAATCCGGGTCTTCACGAACTTCCTCATCGAACCAGAGCGCAGGGTTCTTTGGCTGGGAGTCATCCATGCAGGCGGCAATGGCCGTTTGGTGTTCGAGGACGCGCTCGCGTTCCTTAGCATCGACAAAGACCCCCCAGCTGCAACATGTCGAGGTGCAGCTGCACGGGCTGTGCTCTCCGGTATAGCCAAGACGGAACAACTCGTTGGATATGCGATACCGGCCGATCTGGAGATGGTTTTCCTGGTTCACGGCTGCTCTCTCCCGGGTGTGATATCAGCAGCTTTGTCAAATCCGGCGATGGTGACACCACTCTCTGTGCGCTTGATGAGCCCCTGGAGTACTTTTCCGGGGCCGATTTCATGAAATGCCGAAGCGCCATCGCGAACCATGTGGCGGACTGTCTGTTCCCACCGGACCGGACTGGTGAGCTGCCGGTACAGAAGATCCTTGATGTCGGCAGCATGGTAGACGGGTTCTGCCGTGACATTGGCATAGACCGGGATCCGGGCATCCTGGATGTGCGTTGTGTCCAGACCCGATTTCAGCCCATCGCGGGCGCTTTCCATGAGAGGGGAGTGGAATGCCCCGCTGACAACGAGTTCTTTCACCATCTTCGCTCCGCGTTGACGGGCCAGGTCCATTGCTCGTCGCACACCGTCTACAGAGCCGGAGATGACGATCTGGCCGGGCGAATTGAAATTGGCTGGCTGAACCACGCCGGCTGTGGATGCGTCGCGGCACACCACCTCGGTGATGTCCGCGGACAGACCCACGACGGCTGCCATGGTCCCCCGTTTCTCCTCGCCCGCCTTCTGCATGAGTTCACCGCGGAGGCGCACGAGGCGCAGGCCGTCCTCGAACGAAATCGCGCCTGCGACGACAAGGGCGGAATACTCGCCGAGCGAATGGCCGGCAACCATATCGGGTCGGATGTGCGTGAGCAGGCCGGCAACAACCATGCTGTGGAGAAAAATCGCAGGCTGCGTATTCCGGGTCTGTCTGAGCAAATCTTCCGGCCCCTCGAAACAGATGCGACTGAGGGGAATGCCGAGAATCCGGTCTGCAGCGGCAATGCGCTCTTTGGAGCCGGCATCAGTGAAGTCTGCCGCCATGCCGACGTACTGCGCGCCCTGTCCGGGAAAAACAAATGCTGTTTGTGCCATAGGTCGTCGTGTCAGGTCGCGTTGTCCGCGGTCCACCGCAGGAGTATGGAGCCCCAGGTGTACCCGGCACCGAATGCGGCCAGTACCAACCGCTGACCTTTGCGCACCTTTCCTGCCTGCCACCATTCCGAAAGGCAGAGGGGGATCGTGGCGGCGGTGGTATTCCCGTAGCGGTTGATGTTTATCATCACTTTTGACCGGTCAATCCCCATCCGCTCCGCCGTAGCATCGATAATGCGCATGTTTGCCTGGTGCGGAACCAACCAGTCGATGTCGTGTCCTGAAAGCTTGTTCCGTTCGACAATCTCCACTGAAACATCTGCCATACCGACCACGGCGACCTTGAAGACAGCTTTTCCGTCCTGGAAGAGGACGTGCATATTCTTGTCGACGGTTTCGTGCGTGGGGGGATTCAGGCTTCCACCCCCGCGCATATTGAGGGCCGGCTCACCGGATCCGTCACAGCGCAGGATGTGGTCGAGAATGCCGGACGACATGTCGTCGGTCGGCTCAAGAAGAACGGCAGCCGCCGCATCGCCGAAGAGGATGCAGGTGTTCCGGTCGGTGTAATCGGTGATTGAACTCATTTTGTCGGCGCCGACGACGACGACGCGTTTGTGAACACCATTCTCCACGAACTGTGCGCCGGTGATCAGGGCAAAGAGAAAGCCCGAACATGCAGCAGAAAGATCGAACCCCCAGGCATTCTTTGCCTTGACCTTTTCCTGGATGAGGCATGCTGTCGAGGGGAAAAACATGTCGGGAGTGACCGTGGCCACGATGATCAAGTCGATCTGATCGGGTGTCAGCCCCCGATTTGCAAGGAGAGCCTGAACTGCGCGCGCGCCGAGATCCGATGTCGCGCCGTCGTCGAGGATTCTCCGTTCTTCGATGCCGGTTCGCGTACGAATCCACTCGTCGGTAGTGTCGACCATTGTTTCGAGGTCTCGATTGGAGAGGATCCTCTCGGGAACGTAGTGCCCCACTGCGGTAATTGTTGCTCTCAGTTTAGCCATTGCTCCTTGCGAGTGTTTCCTGGATGCGGGTATTGATGGACTTTTGCACCATTTCTTCGGCGCGGAAAATCATATTTTTGATCGCCTTCGGGGACGATTTCCCATGGCCGATAATGACCACGCCGTTCACGCCGAGGAGGGGGACGCCACCGTGTTCCTGGTAGTCCATCTCTTTCATGACCTTGCGTAACCCATTTCGTGCCATCAGGGCGACAGCGGAATTCCAGACGTTGGCTTTTGCAAACCCCGTGAACTTGGCTTTGAAAAACTGCGGTATGCTTTCACCAAACTTCAGAAGGATGTTTCCCACAAAACCATCACAGACCACAACGTCGAGCTCACCGCCAAGGATATCCCGGCCTTCAACATTTCCCACGAAATGGAGATCGCTCTTTCGCAGCAGTCGCAGGGTGGCGACGCTTGCTTCGTTTCCTTTCGTGTCTTCCTCACCGATGCTCAGAAGTCCGATGCGCGGATTCGGGATGTTGAACATCCGGCTGACATAGATCGAACCCATGACGGCGAATTCAAAAAGGTGCTGGGGCCGGCAATCCACGTTGGCGCCGGCATCGAGAAGAAGGCATGGCCCTTTGGCGGTAGGGAACTGTGCCCCGATTGTGGGACGACCGATGCCGCGGATGCGCCCCAGGATCAGGGTCGCGGCCGAAAGAACGGCGCCCGTATTGCCGGCGCTGACAAACGCCTGCACGTGTCCGTCCCGGTGATGGTGAAGACCCACGCCTATCGAAGATCGTCGTTTCGTCTTCAGGGCCGCAGTGGGGAGGTCGTGCATGTCAATGATCTCGGGTGCATGCACGATCGAGTACTGTTCGTCCAGGGGAACGCATCCGCCCCGTTGCGCTGCCAGGTCGCGGATGGCAGCACGCAGCGTGTCTTCCGGCCCTACGAACGCGATGCGGAAGCGGCCCGGGGCTTCATGCAATGCCTGACATGCACCGGCGACGACATTCGCCGGGGCATAGTCTCCCCCCACCGCATCCACCGCAATGGTTATGTGTACATTCCGGGAGGTCAACGAAAGCGATACTGTCGTTCGGGTTTCGTGTGGGTGTCGACGTTAGGACGACTTGGGCACGATGATCGAGCGGCCGTTGTAGAAACCGCAGTTGGGGCAGGCCCTATGGGGAAGTTTCTGAGTGTGGCAATTCGGGCATTCCGCAATTGCCGGGGCAGTCGCCTTGTAGTGGGTCCGGCGTTTGCGGCTGCGTGTCTTGGAATGTCGGCGTTTTGGATTCGGCATGGTGTAGCCTCCTGTCTGTGTCTACGGCAATTCTAGTTCGGTTCCGGTCGAAATCCACGAAGACGCTCCCAGCGCGTGTCGGCTTCTTCTGCCCGACACCGACACCGTTCGAGATTCAGGTCTGCGCCGCACTGCGGACAGAGCCCTTTGCAGTCTTCACGGCAGAGAAGTTTCAACGGCACTGACAACAGGATCGTCTGGCGAACATCGTCGGTCAGGTCGATCATCGGAAGACCCGCCGGTATGACCTGGACTTCCGACGGATCCAGCGTCTCCATTCCCGTCGCATCCATGACGTAATACATCCTGAATGACGGACGCAGGGACAATGTGAATGGCGCCGTACAACGATCGCACACGAAGGCCCCGGTTGCTTCCACCGAGGCATTGACTGCGACCTGCGTCCCCGTTTTCACCACGACAGCCTGAACATCGACAGGGCCGGCAAATCCTTCCCTGAGGTCAATGTCAGCGGCGGTACTGTGGAATCGATATTCGTGCGTCCCTTCGGACATGCCGCCGATTTGGATCTTCATCGTCCTCCACCAGACGCTGAAATGGGGCTCCCTAGCCCCATTCGCATCGCGAACCTAAAAAGTATGTCAATATACCCAGATTACCTGACAGAGTCAAGAAAGCCCCGGCCCGGCGGGCCGATGAGAACGGAGGGGGGAGAAAGGGGTCCGAATGTCTCCGTTCAGCGGTTTTCGGACCCCGGTCCGACGGGGAGACCCCACACGGTTCAGTGAGGCTCAGCGATGTGTTCCAGCAGATTGGTCTGAACATGCTCGACGGTTTCAGCCAGCGCCTCCCGGAACTTCTCAAAATCCTCCTTGTAGAGGAAGATCTTGTGCTTTTCGTATTCATCGTCACCGACACGCTTGCTTTCCGTGATGGTGATATAGAAGTCCTTCTCGGACTTCGTGGATTTGACGTCGAAGAAATACGTTCGTTTCCCTGCCCTCACGCGTTTGGTGAAGATCTCATCTTTGTAGCCGTCGTTCTCCAAAGTGTCCTCCTGGTTCTACTGTACGTGTGAAGCGTCCCGGTTCTCCCCCCTCTCTGCGGAGGGTGCGCCGTTATCGTTTGATGATAGCAACCTTTCCGCTCGTTACCGTGCTTCCGTCTTCGGCATACGCCACGACGAGGTAAACTCCCGAAGATACAAATTCCCCGTTCTTGTCTTTGCCGTCCCACGTCCCGACCAGTCCACCGGGCGTCCTGAGGTCGCGGATGACCCGACCGTCGACAGAAAGGATCTTCAGACTCGAATTTGCCACCAGGCCGCTTATGGTAACGGCCTCGCCGGAGGGAACCAGATACGGATTCGGATAAACCGAGAGGCCGTCAAAGGAGGCCCGCGGCGATGCGGCAGAGGTTGTCAGACTCGCCAGGCCGACAAGCGTCCCGAAGTACACCGTACCGGTCTTCCCATCGACGCAGATCGATTTCACGTCGTTGTCGATGAGCTTTCCTGCGGTGTTCTCAACGGTGTAGGAAGCCATGGTCTGCGTCCCGTCGGGCGACAGCAGAAAGACGCCTTCTGTGGTTCCCACCCATTTCTGATTGAGGGGATCCACGGCAATGGTGTTGATGACCAGTCCGTTCAACGGTTTGTATGCCGCGATGGCACCCGTGCGGGTTGGGTTCGACGGTTCGAGAATGATGGCGATCCCGCGGTCGGTTCCTACCCAGACGTCATTGTCCCTGTCCACAACAATCGTCTTAACCTCATTGCTGGGTAGACCGTTCGAAGAGGTGATATGAAACGCAGCAGTGCTGTCCATTGCTCCTGCGTTCCCGAGGGAAATCACGCCGCGATATGCTGCATCACGCACGGTCGCCCAGATATTGTCGAATGCATCCACCGCCAGACACCGGTCCACGGGCCGGTCCATCAGGCTTGCCATGGTGATCCCGCCGATCAGGGCGGGGAAGAATGCCCAGGTTCCATCGGCCTTCCGCACGATGAAGACGTTGCGGTTGGCAGCGAGCACGACACTCATCCAGGTATTCCCGTGGCTGTCGCAGACGGCATTGCTGACGACGACGTAATTCGTATCGCCGCTGACACCGATCATTCCAACGTTGCGGCCGTACACAAACGCCGAATCGATGGCGGTGCTTCCCCTTGGAAGAGCTACGATCCCGCGCCCATAGGTGCTTGCCCACACCGTTCCGTTGCAACCGACCGACATCCTGTAGACCTCGTTTGCCGGCAGTGCACTGTTCTCTCTGGTGAATGTGATCCAGTTCGCGCCGTCATACCGGTAGAGGCCCTTTCCCGTAAAATCGCCTGACCCGCACCAGATCACGCCGTCGGGGTCGGCGACAATATTGAGAAACTGATTGCTGTTCGGTCCATTCGGGATGTGGGTGCCCCACACTGTCCCCGAAGTCAGCAACCCGGAATCGACAGATCCGACGATAACTCCCCCCTGAGAGCCCTGTGCGAGCGAGGTGATGGCGGACGGGACCGCAGACGGGAGCGTTGTCACGGTTTGAGCAGCGTCCATGGTATACACAAGACGATCACTCGTGCCCGCCAGGAGCGTTGTGGACGACGCCGAGAGGGCGACAATGCTCTTCCCGGAAAGTCCGCTGACGGGATTCCAGGTACCGCCGGTTTCGCTGTACAGCCCGGCTGCTGTTCCGGCGTACAGGCGGCCGGAAAATACCGCAAGGGTCCTGGGCACGTTCCCGGGAGATCCAACTTCGAGAAGCGTCCACGATTCGGGGGGGAGCAGGTTTGGGACGCTCAAGTCGGCAACGGCAATGCGGTTGACCGTCTGCCCGTCAGAGATGCAAGCCCACAGCTTTCCGTTGTGGATTGCTGCTGCTGACACTGCCGTGCGGGTACCGGCCGGGATGGACCCGAAACGGGAGAACGTATCCCCGAATTCCCCTCTGCTGATCCGGTAGAGGCTGAGCCCGAATTCCGTGCAGATGAGCGCGGTGTCCCCTGTGATGGTGATGGCGTTGATATTCTTGTTGGTCTGATTCGCTCCGGCGATGTCGAGGATTGTGCGGACCCTCCCGGTGGAGGGTGTATAGGCATGCAGGATACCGTTGCTGCCCCCGGTCCAGATATCACCCAGGGTGTCGAGAGCGACCGCAGTCAGATCGATGGTTCGCAGGCCTTCGGCATTGGTAATGAGAAGGAAGGAGTTGTCGGCGGGCGACCAGCGGAAAAGCCCCCCCGACGTCGCGGCCCAGTATGCGCCCTGGTCACTGGCCACAGCCCGCACTTCTTTCATGGAAGTGAAGTTCTGCCATGTGCCGGTTGTGGCCATGGCCATTACCGGAACAACCATTGCAACCGCACAGCCCCGCCATCCGCTCTTCATAGGACGAACCTCACCCCTTCGTTCTCTTCCGCATGCTGTGCAATTGCTTGGTCACCTGCAGGAGTTCCATGGCGCTCATTGCCGCGTCCCACCCCTTGTTGCCCGCCTTAGCTCCCGCACGTTCGAGGGCCTGTTCGAGACTCTCCGTCGTGAGGACACCGAATGCCACCGGTATTCCTGACTGAAGGCCGACCTGGCCCAGGCCCCGTGTCACCTCAGCTGCGATGTACTCAAAATGGGGTGTGTCGCCCCGGATGACACAACCCAGGCAGATCACTGCGTCGACGGTACCTGTCTGTGCAAGGGCCAGCGCGGCCTGGGGGAGCTCGAACGACCCCGGGACGTACACGACCGTCAGGGCCTGTTCATTCCCGCCATGGCGAAGAAGACAATCGATCGTGCCACCCAGGAGCTGCTGGGTGACCAGGCTGTTGAATCGGCTGACGACGATCCCAAACGTCGATCCTGTCGCCGTAAGTTGACCCTGGATGGTGCGCGTCATGCGAAATTCTCCTTCACTACGGAAAAAACCATCTTTGTCCGATTGATTGTTCGACGGTCCTCTCGACACGATTCAGGCGCTAGGTGCGGTCGAACGCCGCAAGTTCCGGAAGAGCGGGGCGACGAAGGTGGTGGGACGGTGGACCCCAGGCGCACTTCCTCACTGGCCCACGAACTTCGCCGAGGGGTAAAAGAACGGAGAACACCTTACAGATACCGTGATTTGAATTTCTCGTAGTCGCTGATGATGAGTTTCCCCCGTTCGATCTCGAGGTGGCCTTCTCGGATAAACGCATGAATCATTCGCGAGATCGTCTCGCGGGAGGTCCCCGCCATGTTTGCGAGATCCTGCTGGAGTGGGAGTTCGTCAATCTCGACGCGACCCTTGCGGATCTTTCCGATGTCATCGGCAAGCTGCAGGACAACATTGGCAACGCGTCCTGTGGCATCCTTGAGTGACAGGCTTTTGATCATCGCGTCGGCTTTACGCAGACGCATCGTCAGCTCTTTCAGGAGGGCAATAGCCACGGAGGGGAAATCATGAAGGAGTTTGAGAAAATCCCGTCTGTGGATCATGAACAGCTCGGATTTTGTTGTTGCGACGACGCTGGCGCTGCGGGCAAGACCGTCCAGGATCGCCATTTCTCCGAAGAAATCGCTTTCCCCCAGGATGGAGAGGATTACTTCCCTGCCGTCATCATCCATCCGCACGATTTTCACCTTGCCGGAGACGATGACGAAAAGCGCCGCTCCGGCCTCCTCCTCGAGCAGGATGATGCTCCCCTTCTTATACTTCTTGCGTACACCGACCCTGGCGATAGTATCAAGGTCCATGGGTTCAAGATCGCTAAGAATAGGGACGTTTTTCAGGAACTCGAGATCGTCCTTCATCAAGGGGGTTGGAAGTTGGTGACTGCTTGTTTCCGGCGACGGGGCCGCTTTTAGTAGTGAAATATAGACGCTCCATGCATCAATGTCAAGCCGCACAAGAACTTACAGCCGGATTCAGTCGCTGATGAGGAGATACGAAAAGATGGCCAAACCGACCTGTGTGAGTGCAAAACAGACGCCGGCCCATGTGTCCAGACGGCGCCTGTCGCTCAGAAACGCAGGATTTCCTGTTTCTTCGAAGGAGGCCTGGCGCTCATCGGCAGCAATCTTGAAATATGCTGATGCAATTCCCGCAATGACCGCCACGCCACCGCTGGCATACAACCCTGCGGTTCGGGAATTCCAACCTCCGGGGAGTGCCAGATACGGAGAGGGTTCAGGGGGGTGAGATTGCAGGCCATGCGTGAGAGAGAGGGCGACAATTGCTCCCCGGATGTCGCCGGCCCGCAGAGTGGCCGAGTCGTACCCATCTTTACGCACGGAAAGTAACGACCCTGGCGCAAGGCCCGAGGTTCGGAGAAGAAGGGGTGTCGTCCCCGCCAGAGAGTCGTTGACATACAGGTCCGCCCCGTCCGGCTGCGTTACGACGCTGAGAAACGGCCGCACAGAAAACCGAAGAGAGCGTGTTTCGCCTTCCCGGATCGTGATCGTGTCCGCCACTGTCCCGCCAAACCAGCTCGCGAGATCGGGGGAGGCGACACGGACAACATAGCGGCCGGGGAGAAGGCTATCGCGCATACACGGAGTCCGCCCGATAAGAAGCGAATCAAGGAAGACAAACGAGCTGTCCACATCCGCCCCGATGGTCAATCGTGCGAAGTGCGGCCCGAGCGTCGTATCGGGTCCCACCTGGCCTGCGGCGAGGAGAGCGGGCAGGATCATGCCGGTGGTAATGCAAACGGTGAAACGGATCCTCATTGGTGTTCGCTCCGGAATGCAAGAAGAACGCGATCATCACCGGCAACGTAGACGCGTCCGGATCCGGCGATCGGCGTGGTCTTAATGCGTCCCCCGATTATTGTGCGCCACACCTCCGTACCAGTGCGGCGATCGAGCGCAATGAAGCTCTTCTTCAATGTGCCTACGTAGATATAGGGCCCTGCACCCAGGGCACCGCTGTTAACGGGCTCATCCAGATCGCACCGCCAGACAAGCATCCCGGTGTAGGTGTCGAGAGCGACGACTGCCCCCCCCGTCGTCCCGACAACGGCCGTGAGCGAGTCAACGAGAAGCGTTCCATAGATTGCGCTTCCGGCGGCGAATGTCCATCGAGTCTTGCCTGATGCACGATCGACCGCGTACACGGTTCCCCCCAGTGTACTCACGAATACCGTGCCGTTGTGTAGTGTCGGGCTTGCCTGGATCGGTCCGTCGGTCTGCAGGCGCCACACGAGTTTTCCTGAGCGCGCGTTCAGGTGATAGAGTCCGCCGTCGTCCGCGCCGAAGATGACTGTCTGGTCTATACCGGCTGGTGATGACCAGATTCCTTTGAGGGTGGTGTTGTTCGGCAGCTCATACGACCAGAGACGTTCGCCGTCCGCGCGCGAAAAACAGTACAACACCCCCTGTGTGGTGCCGACAAAGACCCGGGTCTCAAGGAGAAGAGGTGATCCATGCACGTCGCCGATAGACTGGCGCCAGCGGATTTTGCCTTCCACAAGGTCGTACGCGATCAACGTTTCCCGTGAGCCCGCAATCGGAACAATCGAGAGGTTGCCGTCGATCACAGGCGAGCCATGGATGGCGCCGCCCAGAGTTGTCCACCCTAATCTCTTGCCTGACAATGCGCTGAAGGCATAGAGCTCACCGCGCAGGTTTCCCACAAACAGCACGCTATCGACCAGCAGCGGGGCCCCGTTGCCGAAGCCAGCGGTAACATCCTGTTCCCACGCTACCGTAAGCGGTGGGCCGGGAACTGCGGGTGTGTTGTTGTCTCTGGCCGTGTTCCGCGTGAACGTGGGAACGTCACTTTCCAGATTCCGCAGGGGATACGAAAGACGAAGACCGCTGCACGATACAAACGCCAGAACGGTCAGGACGAGAACGCGATGGGACACGAGAAAATGCATCAGGGTCTTCATTAGAAGTCCCAGCCGAAAAAGAACTGATGAAAGAACCCGCTCTGAAGCCTGGAGAAATTGTCCTCAATACGTTTCCCGAGATCGTACCGCAGGACGAGGACCCCCCCGAGGTTCATGCGCAAGCCGCCTCCAACACTCCCGAGTGTCTCCTGGTAGGTCTTGTCCCACGCGCTCCCCGCATCAAAAAAGAGAGCACCCCGGATAGAGAAGAAGCTCAGGCCAAAAAAGGGAAACCGGATAGCCAGTTCATCGATGAACGGGAACCGGAGTTCGTGACTGGTGAGCCAGAGTTTTTCTCCCCGGACACTCCAGCGGTCATACCCGCGGAGATCCCAGCTTCCGCCCATCACGAACCGTCTGGATTCCTTGCCGTGATTGTAGAACACCCAAAACCGGGATGCGAAAGCGCTTCGTTGCGACAGACGGAGGTAATGACGGTAGTCAGCAATGACTGAAAAATAATTGACGTTGGAGTACTGGATGTCGGAGGTGTAGGCCAGCGTCAGATTGAACCGGGTCCCGTCCAGGGGCCCGCTTGGTCCCCACAGAGAATTGTCGTGGGTCAGGGCGATGGAATTGGAGACAAGCAGGGCCTTTCGTTCCTCGATGGCACCGTCCACCTCCCGGTTGGAGTTGCTGAGGCTGATACCTGTCTCGATCCGCTGAAATTTCGTAAGCGGATAGCTCAGGGCAAAATAGCCGCCGAACACCCGTTCATAGTAGAATTCATCCTTTGATGTGAGGTCGTAGCGCCGCCCCGTAAACCGGTAGATGCCGTACGCGTAGCTGGTTCGCTGGCTGAGCGAGATCCGGGAGATTGCCACGTTGAAACTGGAAAGAAGTTCATCCTGCGACTGCGCGGTATTATACAGCAGGAAGTAGTACTGGTCGTTGCCGAGCACATCGCTGAGGGCGACGAAGGCTCCCCCCGATGTCCCGAATACCGGGTCCGTGGAGATGGCGCTCTGGGCGATATCGAGACTGTATTCACCCCGGTACCGGAAACGCTCGACAATAGAACCGCCGGCCAGGGTCTTTGCCTGCCACGGTTTTTCCTTTGCATAGAGATCAACCAGGCGGACCGTGGTGGACGTGTCGGCAACTGCAAGGATTCCGGAGATTGCCTGAATGCGAAAGCTGAATTTCTCGAATGTCACGAAGACGAGATCGCCGGAGGAAGTCCACGTGGGGTCAAATGCGGATGTCACGAAGGACGTGACCCGGGTGATAGTCCGGTTTCCGCCGGGCCACTGGCGTTGCATGTCTGTCAGCCAGATATTACTGGTCCCGTCCAAATCGGACGTGAAGGCGAGATACCTGCCGTCGCGCGACCATGCCGGAGCAGCATCGGTGTGCGGCCCGTATGTGACGTACGCGATGTCGCCGGACGAGAGGGTATACAGGAAGAGATTGTAGGAGCCCTTCCGGCCGAACGGAGTGCGGTCGGAACTGAAGGCGATCTGATCCCCCTGCGGCGACCAGGCCGGGTCGCGATCGTCAAAATAATCGTTTGTCAGCCTCCGTACTTCTCGTGATTCTGTATCCAGGATATACAGGTCGTTCTGACCACTCTTGTCGATCGCGGAAAAGGCAAGGCGCTTGCCGTCAGGGGCCCATGACGTCGAGCCGATGCTCACGATTGTGCGAAAGCGGAACGTGGTCATCAACGTGTTGGTAACAACGTCATACAGGTGCAGAGCGTCATGTTCGCCGCTCTTGGTGACAAATGCCAGTGTGCCAATTCGGGAAACGTCGAGACGGCTGCGGAACGGATGGAACGCCTCGAACTCATTTGACGCTTCACCTTCGATGATATTCTCCGCCGGGACTTCGGGATCCTTCTCGTCGAGGTTCTTGCGATAAACGCCGGTGTACCCGGTGCGGTTTCCGATGAAGATCACATCACGCGTCGAATCATGCTCGAAGACCACGGGCTTCGTGTTGAAACCTTCGATGACGATCTTGCGCGATGCCTGGCTCGGCTGATCCTTCGTGGCGAGGAGCGGATAGTACTGCTTCTTAAGGCTGTACAGCCACTGCTCATCGAACTCGCGGTATTTTTTGCCAATCGTGAGCTTGAAGACATCATTGAAACTGGCTTCCTTCCAGAAATTCTCCAGGAGAAGGAGGACCTTTTCTTCCCCGTAGGTGCGGGCTACATGCATCAAGGCGTTCTGGCCTGCCTTGTACATGAGGAATGATCCATAGATGCGACCCATATCCTCAAGACCGACGATAATATTGCTGAGGACCGCATCCCGCATCACCATCTCGGCCTGAGCGTCCCATTCGGTCGACCAGTATTCGGCGAGTCCTTCGACAAACCAGAGGGGCGGATATCGGTCCTGGGTTTTCCGGTGGTCGGTGAGGACGCGGCCGATCTTGCTGTGCATAAAGACGTGCACCAGCTCGTGGCGGATGACGTGCCGGAACTGCGAGGTAGAGCCGTCAGAAGGGATGACCACCCTGCCCTTGAGGAATTCAAAAAAGCCGCCTACTCCTTCGGGAATGAACCCGCCGATCGTGTTGGTCTGCTGAAAATGCAGGTGGGAGCTGTAGAAAATGAGGGGGACGCGGCTGTTCAGGGAGTGATTGAACTTGACTTCAAGATTCCGATACGCCTCTTCTGCAAAAAAAGCGCCCCGCTCGGCCAGCTCCTTCATTTCGGGGTAGTAATAAATATCGAAGTGGTCGGTCTTCAGTACCTGCCATTCAAAATCGGTGTACTGGACCTTGTTCCGGCCGAAATAGAAGAACTGGGCGTATGCCACCGATGTGAAGGCGATGAGAGAAAAGAGAAAAAGCGCTCTGAAGGAACAACGCGTCATGGCCGGCCCGACATACTCCAGATACCCCGCATGCTGTGATTGGATAGTAGAAAGAATCCGCTGAAGTTGCAACCCCTGCACCGGTGCGCCCGGGAGCCTCTGGTGCAGTTCATGCTCCCCATCAACATGCCCGTATCCTCCCCCATACTATTCGCGTCTGCCATCCTCCACGAAGCTGTAAAGTTACGGTGCAACGATCGGACCTCCCGGAAGAGAGAGGTGTTGACAATCTCTGCGTGTGTTGCCATATTGATTTTCAACGAATGGAGATTGTTGATGAGTAATGCTCTTCACGTCCGTACCGAAGGCGCCCTGGACCTGGTTTCGCTCGGCGCTCTTGTGCACCGGCTTGACCCCGGAATTGTTCCATTCCGCAAAGCGACATCATGCCATATCCATGTCAGCGGCGGGGAGTTTAACGTTGCTGCAAATCTGGCGGATTGCTTCCACATGAAGACGGGGATTGCAACGGCGATGGCGGACTATCCGATCGGTGATCTTATCGCCGACAGGGTCCGTTCGATGGGAGTGACTCCATTTTACAAGCACTTCAAGCACAACGGGGTGAACGGTCCGAACATGGCAACGGTGTATAGTGACCGGGGCCAGGGGGTGCGTGCCCCGGTGGTGTTCTATAATAGAAGCAACGAAGCTGCAGCCCAGCTGAAACCGGGTGATTTCGACTGGGCGGCCATGTTCGCCGGCGGCGTTCGCTGGTTCCACAGCGGAGGGATTTTCGCCTCGCTTTCAGAACACACCGGACAGACAATCATCGAAGGAATGAAGGCGGCCAAGCAGGCTGGCGCAGTCGTCAGCTTCGACCTCAACTTCAGGGAAAAACTCTGGAATATCTGGGGCGGACAGCACAAGGCAGTCGAAACGGTCGCCCGCATTGTCGAGCATGTCGACGTCCTGGTCGGCAACGAAGAAGACCTGCAGAAAGGGCTCGGAATCCGGGGCCCGGAAGTGGCAGCCCACTCCAAGCTCGACCCGAGCACCTTTTTCGGAATGATCGACGGCGTCCTCACGAAACACCCGCAGGTGAAGGTCGTGGCAACAACGCTCCGTGAAGTGCATTCCACGAACCGTCACAGCTGGAGTGCGGTGGCCTGGGTTGACGGAAAGACATACGCTGCGCCGACGGCAGAGCTGGATGTCTGTGACAGGGTTGGAGGTGGCGACGGATTTGCGAGCGGGTTTTTCTATGGACTGCTGACAGGCGAGTCGCCGGATGAGGCGGTGCGGCTCGGATGGGCGCACGGGGCTCTTCTGACGACGTTTCCCGGCGACACCACCATGGCCACCGTGGAGCAGGTGCGGGCATTCGCAAAGGGGGGCTCGGCGCGTATCCAGCGGTAGTGGCGCACAGGCCAGGACCGGCCTCTGCCTACCAGGCGGTGCCGTTCCTGAACACCGTGACAAACACGATCAACGCAAGGGTGACCAGCGCGACAAGAAGCGCGATCCTGTGTTCTTTCTTCATGTGACCTTCCCCAGCTCACGTTTCAAAAGATCGATTACCTCCACGGGTGTCGGGTCTTCGCCATGCAGGATCGCCAGGTAGTAGCTTACCCAGTCCCCAAGGCAGACCAGAGAGAATATCCGTGCTAGGAGCCCACGCCCTTCACTCCACACTTCCGTGACATTGTCGGTATATCTGCCGATGATCGTTTTCGTGACCTCCATGCGGATCTGTACTCGCTTGTGGTCGTCCCGGTCACGAAGGAACACCACCTGCATATCTCTCATAAGATTCTCAAGCACTTTCCATCCGACTAATTCGTTATGGTTCATTTCGGGCAAGACATGACCGAAGGCGAGCGCTTTGGCGTTTTCTGCAATCTGCCCCCGCCAGCGCGTGTTCACAGCGTCGAACCGTTCGGTAGAGGAATAGCACACGACCAATCGGTTCCGGAGCTGCAGAGCCAGAGCAAGAGCGGGATTGGACTTCGGATCGGGAGCAGTCCATGCCTGCATCCGCGCATCAAGAAGCGCGAGCATTTCTTTGATTTCATTCCGTTTGTTCGAGACGAGGCCGAGATCTGTGAGGGCGAGGAGCAACGGGAAAAAAGAGTATCCGAGCGCCGCCCGTGGAGGAAGACCTCCGGGGACTTTAATGAAGGGGGTGCGGGAGCGGCGTGCCAGACGCTCAGTGGTTCCGTTGGAGGAAATGCAAAGGATGCGGGCTTTTCGCCTGGTGGCCTCGCGATGGGCCGCATTGGTCTCTTCGGTGTTTCCCGAATAACTGGAGATGATTACGAGCGTTGACGGGCCAACGAACCGTGGAAGCGTATAATGGCGGTTGACAACGAACGGGACCCTGAGCTCGGACGAAAGGTAACTTCTGAGAAGGTCGCCGCCGATAGCGGATCCACCGAGCCCACAGACCACGACGGACTGGATGCCTGCCGTCCTCAGGCGGATGTCGGAATGTTCGCCGATGGCGAGTGCATCGCGCACCTGACGGGGAAAGTCCCGAAGCAAAGCAAACATGTTTGACGTGTCGATTTTCGTGATGTCTTCCGTGATCATGCAGTCCTTCCGTTGATATGGCATTTACTGACCGTCGTCTGTCTCATTCATCCAGAGGAATCTCGGGAATGGTGTTCTTGACGATAGAAGACAGATATGCACGGATGTCCTTTTCCCGGCTCATCCCAAGCACCTTCACGGCCACCCGCCGGGCATCCCGTAGCTTGATTGAGCGGATGATTTTCTTTATTTCCGGCAGGATGGGGGGGGTGACGCTGAGTTCGTCAACGCCCATCCCGACCAGGAGCACGGTGGCGAGAGGGTCGCCTGCCATTTCACCACACACACCCACCCAGACATGTTTTTTGTGGCCCACCTCCACGATCTGTCTGATCGTACGGATCACGGAAGGGTTAAAGGGCTGATAGAGGCCGGCAACAGAGTCATTGCCCCGGTCGACAGCCATAAGGTACTGAATGAGGTCGTTCGTTCCGATACTCAGGAAATCCACTTCGGCGGCAATATACTCGGTGAGCACCGCAGCAGACGGGACTTCGATCATCACGCCGATCTTCATCCCCGGATCGAACGGGATCCCTTGTGCCTTGAGGTCATCCTGAGCCTGGCGGAGGAACACTTTTGCCCGGTGGACCTCCTCCACAGTGGTAACCATCGGAAACATCACGCGGACGTTCTTGCGGTTGCTGGCGCGGAGCAACGCGCGGAGCTGGTTGAGGAAGATCTCGGGCCTGTCCAGCAGGACGCGGATCCCGCGCCACCCCAGGAAGGGATTCTCCTCATGATGGGTATCGGGTGCCAGCTTGTCTCCCCCGACGTCAAAGGTGCGGAAGATGACTGCATGGGGGAAAACCGCATCAGCGACGTTTGTGTAGAGGGCAGCCTGTTCATCCTCGGTCGGATAGTCCGCTCGCCCGATGAGCTGGCTCTCGGTCCGGAAGAGACCCACGCCTTCGGAACCCTGGACTTTTGCGAATTCGATCTCGTCGGCAGACTCAATGTTTGAGGCGAGCTCGACATGCTTCTTGTCGAGGGTCGAAGCCGGCAGGTTGGCGATTCCGACGAGCTTCTCCTCAAATGCGCGGAATCGTTCGGCCTTTGCCGAGAGATGTTCAAGCGTCGCGGCAGTGGGGTTGATTGTGAGCGTCCCGCCATACCCGTCAATCGACACCACGTCGCCGGTCTTGATGACGCGTGTCGCGTTCCGGAGCCCGACGACGGCGGGGATCTTGAGCGAACGCGACAGGATCGCCGCATGTGACGTCACGCCCCCGAGGTCGGTCGCATACCCGAGCACCTGGTTTCTGCTGAAGATGACGGTGTCTGCGGGCGCGAGAGTCTCCGATACAATGATGGACGCGCCCTCCAGGCGTGAGTAGAGCTTCTGGTCCTGGATATTGCGAATGATACGGTTCATGACGTCATCGACGTCATGCGCCCGTTCGTGCATATACTCGTCTTTTGCGGCCAGCATCAAATGCTTGTACTTGCTGATCTCGTCGGACACGATGAACTCGGCGTTTCGAAGTTCGGTGGTGATCCGTTGCTCGATCGTGCCCATCAGGATCGCATCGCCGAGAATCATGATCTGTGCTTCGAAGATCGTTGCGCTCTCAGAACCGAGTTTCTGCTCAGCGAACGCATGGATCTTGCGCAGTTCTTTTTCCGCGCGGGCATTGGCCGTCCGCAGACGCTCAATCTCGCCTGGCACATCGTCCGGGGCCAGGGGCCGGGAGTTGACCTGCGGGACCAGTTTGGAGTACAGGTACGCCTGACCGGATGCGATACCCGGAGCTGCGGCAATGCCTCGGAGGACGACTTCCTTCACGGTCTGGTCAGGAGGCTGCATAATCAATTCTCCCCGAAGCCGGTCTCAAACAACTCCACGACGGCGGCGGCAGCTTGCTCTTCATCGGCTCCGTTGAACACCAGTGTGAGTGTGGAGCCCTGCTCAGCGGCAAGCGTCATGACGCCGATGATGCTCTTTCCGTTGATTTCGAACGTGTCCTTCCGAATGAAAAATTCCGCCTGATACCTGGCGGCGGCTTTGACGATTGCGGCCGCAGGTCGCGTGTGGAGCCCCGCTTTGTTCTGTATCGTGACAGTACGCTGGATCATTGCACGCTCAGGAAACACGGTCAACAAGTTTTCGGGCCAGCCATTCAAGCATACGCGACGCCTCCGTTGGGCGCAACGGCGCCAGTGCGCGCACGGCGAGCGTAGTGTTGTGCATGATGGCTTTTCGGGTCTCATTCAGGACGCCGTAGTGAACATACAATGTCCGGATAGAGGATACCAGGGCCCGGCGTTCCCGCGGCGAAAGCGGTCGGTTCGAGTGTACTGTTTTTCGCTCGAGGACCTTCTGCAACGCGTGGTGGTGTTTGCCGCGGGCCCTTTCGAGCGCCGTCAGGAGGAGGAAGGTCCGTTTTCCTTCCACGATGTCGCCGCCGATGGTTTTTCCGAGCTCCCGTTCTTCGCCGATCACATCCAGAAGATCGTCCTGCAGCTGGAATGCCCTGCCGAGATTGTGTCCGAACCGGCGCAGTGCGCGGGTTTCTTCAGTCTGCCCGCCGCCGACCAGCGCACCCAGTTCCGTCGAGACTGAAATGAGGCGGCCGGTCTTCCGCTCTATCATGGCGAAGTAGTCGGCAAGAGAAACGTCCGTGCGCCGTTCGAATTCCAGATCGAGGGCCTGCCCTTCACAGACGTCGATCACACTCCGGGTGAGGAGGTCCACAAGGGCGCTGTGATCCCCGACCCGTGTTGTGAGGAGAGTACGATACGCGACGGCCAAAAGCGTGTCGCCGGCCAATAACGCCGTGTTCAGGTCCCACCGCGTGTGCACCGTGGGCCGCCCCCGCCGGGCAGAAGCATTATCCATGATGTCATCATGGACCAGTGTGAAATTATGCATGATTTCCACGGCTGCGCCTGCGGGAAGGGCTCGTACCGCCGTTCCGCCCACTGCCTCGCTCGAGAGGAGGACAAGAATAGCGCGGAGCCGCTTGCCTCCACCTGTCAGGACATACTTGCACGCGTCACGGAGCCGGCGTGCCGATGCGACAGCGACCAGGCTACCCAGGTGGCGCTCGATGCGCTTCCGGAGATCGTCATAGCGGTCCTGGAAGGGATCCCGGCTCACGGCCGCACCCTCCTGAAAAGAGGTGCCTGCTGAAGGTCTGCAAGCGTGGGCGTTCCCGCGAGAAACATCGCTGCTTTCAATTGCCAGACCCATTCGTTGATCAGCCGCCGGAGTCCTGTGGTGCGCCCCGTGTGGAGCGCCTGGAGGAAGGGGCGGGCAGCCCCGGTCATATCGGCCCCGAGGGCGATGGACCGGGCACAGTCAAGACCGGATTGTATGCCCCCCGAAGCGATCAGCGTGAAGGGGAGATCGGGCTTCCGCAGGGCCGCCACATCCCTCACCGCGGAGGCCGTGGGGATTCCCCAATCCCAGAACGGAAGGGTATCCGCAGACCGTCCCCGCCGGAGAATCTCCACACCGGCCCAGCTTGTTCCCCCCGCACCGGCAACATCAATATGGCGGACACCTACATCCAGCAGACGCCGGGCGACATCTGCAGAAATCCCCGCACCGATTTCCTTGACAATAACCGGGACGGGAAGTTCCCGGACGAGCAGAGCGATTCCCCTGAGAACGCCACGGAAACGGGGAGTCCCTTCCGGCTGTAACAGTTCTTGCAGCGGGTTAAGATGTACGGCGAACGCATCCGCCTTCACAAGGTCCACCAGTCGCAGCACGCCATCGGCCGCTTCCATGTGTGCGACTTCCGCGGCTCCAATATTTCCAATGATCGGTATATCAGGGGCTACCTCGCGCACGATCGAGAACGTTCTGTGGTAGGTGGTATCCTCCAGGGCCTGGCGCTGGCTGCCTATCCCCATCCCGATACGAGTCTCCTGGCACGCCTCTGCGAGGTGCTTGTTGATACGACGTGCACCGGCATATCCGCCCGTCATGCTGGAGATCAGCAGGGGAGCGTGAAGCCGTTTGCCAAGAAAGGTCGTCGACGAATCAATGTCTCCGAAATCCAGTTCGGGAAGGGCATTGTGAACGAACTCCCACTCCTCGAGACCGGTCGATTTGGTTACGAACGTCACGTTCTTCCGGAGCACGGCGTCGACATGCTGGGCCTTTCGTGCAACGGTGCTGCGGGGAGGAGCTCGTCTGGGCATGCAGTTGGTGGTGAGTGACACCGGAATGCTTTCTGCATGGTACATATTTCATCAGAGAATTTCAATCCCGTGATGCGGGTCACACTGTTACCGCGTGATGTTGCTTCTCTTACGGGAGTTGCGTACCATGGTTTGAATTTCTGAGTTGGGACGGACCTATGCATGCCATCATACCGGTCGCAGGGATCGGCACGCGCCTTCGACCACACACATTCACGCACCCGAAGGTTCTTCTGAACGTTGCCGGGAAGCCCATTCTGGGCCATATCCTGAGCAAAATCAGTACCGAAGGAGTGAATGCGGCGACAATTGTCGTCGGACATATGAGCGAAAGGATCATCGACTATGTCCGTCAAGCCTTTCCTTCTTTTCCGGTCGATTTCGTCGAGCAGGGTGATCCTCTCGGCCTGGGACACGCCATCTATACCGCCCGGCATGCACTGACCGACGAGCCGGTCTTGATAATTCTGGGGGACACGATTTTTGACGTGGATCTCCGGCCGGTGTTACAGAAGCCCGTGAGTGCACTGGGGGTCAAGAAGGTGGACGATCCCCGGCGGTTCGGTGTCGCCGAGACATCCAACGGGGTCATCACCCACCTTGTGGAAAAGCCGGAGAAGCCTGCAAGCAACCTGGCTGTGGTCGGGCTGTACCATATCCATAACACCCCTCTGCTTCGCACCTGCCTTGACGAGGTGGTCCGGAAAGATATTCGCACGAAGGGGGAGTACCAGCTGACGGACGTGCTGCAGATGATGATAGACCGTGGTGAACGAATGGAGACCTTTCCCGTGGAAGGGTGGTACGATTGCGGAAAGCCTGAAACGCTCCTCTCCACCAACCGTGCCCTGCTGGAGAGACATTCGACGTTCACACCGACGGCGGGTGTGGTCGTTGCCGAGCCGGTGTATGTCGCCCCCACGGCGGTCATCCGCAATTGCGTGATCGGCCCCAATACCACGATCGGCGACGGAGCGGAGATCTGCGATGCGATCATTCAGAATTCGATTGTTGGATCCCAGGCGCGGGTGAGCAAGGTACTCCTGGACAATTCCATCATCGGCAATGGCGCCGTGGTCCGTGGCAGCTACAAACGCTTCAACGTCGGAGATTCATCGGAACTCGAATTCTCTTGATGGTTTTCTTATCACGTATCGTTCACAGCTGAGGTATCCTATGTCCTATCTGTTTACGTCCGAGTCCGTCTCCGAAGGACATCCCGACAAGGTGTGCGACCAGATTTCGGATGCCGTTCTGGACGCCCTGCTGGCGCAAGACAAGCATTCCCGGGTGGCGTGTGAGAGCTTTGTGACGACGGGCCTGGCGTTTGTGGGAGGGGAGATTACCACGAACGGGTACATCGAGGTGCAGGATGTCGTCCGCCAGGTGATCCGGGAGATCGGATACACGAAGGCCGATTATCGGTTTGACGCAGAGTCCTGTTCGGTCATCTCGAGCATTCACTCGCAATCGGCGGATATTGCCCGCGGTGTTGACACCGGCGGCGCCGGTGATCAGGGCATGATGTTCGGCTATGCAACAAATGAAACTCCCGAATACATGCCGATGGCAATCATGTTCGCCCACAAGCTGGTGAAGCGTCTGGCCGACATTCGCAAGAAAGAGTCCAAACTGATGCCGTACCTGCGTCCCGATGCCAAGTCGCAGGTCACCATCGAATACCATGGACGGAGAGCGGTCCGCATTCATACGGTCGTCATCTCGACACAGCACGATCCGCATGTTACGCAGAAGAAAATCCGTGAAGACGTCATCCGTCATGTCATTCAGAAGGTTCTCCCTTCGGGGATGATGGACAAGAATACCGTGATCCACGTCAATCCCACCGGACGGTTCGAAATCGGGGGTCCGCACGGCGACACGGGCCTGACCGGACGCAAGATCATCGTGGACACGTACGGTGGCCGCGCCCCGCATGGTGGCGGCGCGTTTTCCGGCAAAGATCCTTCCAAAGTCGACCGCAGCGCTGCCTATGCCACACGCCACCTGGCGAAGAACCTCGTTGCGTCCGGGCTCGCAGATGAATGTCTTATCCAGGTTGCCTATGCTATCGGCGTGGCGGACCCGGTCTCCGTCCATGTCAACACCTATGGGACCGGCAGGATCCCGGATATGGAACTGGAGAAAGTGATCATCAAGGAAGTGGACATGACGCCCCGCGGGATCATCAGGAGGCTCAACCTGCTTCGCCCGATCTACAGGAAGACCGCCGCCTACGGCCATTTTGGTCGCAACGACAAGGATTTCTCGTGGGAAAAACTGGACCTCGTGAAAACCATCCAAACGGCGATCAAATAAACCGGTTTGACCACTGGTATCGTTCTCACAATCGTATAGGACATCATGGATCAGAAAGCTGGCAAATACAAAGTACGGAATATCAAGCTTGCCAAAGAAGGCAACCGCCTCATCGAATGGGCCGAGTCCCGCATGCCGGTTCTCATGGCGCTTCAGGAAAAATACAAGAAAACCAAACCGTTCAAAGGCTACCGGATCGCCGGATGTCTCCATGTCACGAAAGAGACCGCAGTGCTGGTAAAGACATTTGTTGCGGCAGGCGCAAAGGTGAGCTGGAGCGGTTGCAACCCGCTCTCCACCCATGACGCCGTTGCATCGGCCCTCGCTGCCCAGGGTATTTCGATCTTTGCGTGGCACGGGATGAACGTGAAAGAGTTCTACTGGTGCATCGAGCAGACGTTGCGCTTCCATCCAAACCTGACTCTTGACGACGGTGCGGACCTCATTTTCACGATTCACAAGGACCACCCGGAGTTCGCGCAGAAATATGTGATCGGCGGGACAGAGGAAACCACCACCGGCGTGCACCGTCTGCGCGCGATGGCGGCCGATGGGGCACTGAAGTACCCGGTCATCGCGGTCAACGATGCCGAAACAAAATGGGATTTCGATAACGTGTATGGAACGGGTCAATCGACGCTTGACGGGATCCTGCGCGCGACAAGCGTGCTGTTTGCAGGGAAAAACGTCGTTGTGGCAGGCTTCGGCCACTGCGGCCGCGGCGTGGCACAGCGGGCCAAAGGTCTCGGTGCAAACGTGATCGTGACGGAAGTAAAACCCACGGCTGCCCTCAAAGCGACACTCGAAGGGTTCCGCGTGATGAAGATGGACGAGGCCGCCAGGGAGGGGGATATCTTTGTGACTGCGACCGGGGTCAAGGACGTCATCGTCAAACGCCACTTCAAGTCGATGAAAGACGGAGCAATTGTCTCCAACACCGGTCATTACGACTGCGAGATAAACATTCCCGATCTGGCAGCCGTCACCCGCGGCAAGCGGTTGATCCGTGACAACAATGAAGAGTATCTCACCAAAGACGGGCGGAGGATCTATCTGCTGGCCCAGGGACGGCTGGTGAACCTGGCCGCCGCCGAGGGACATCCTTCGGAGGTGATGGACATGTCCTTTGCCAATCAGTTCATGTCACAACTCCGGATTGCCGAACTCCACAAGAAAGGCGTGCGTCTTCACAACGGCGTACACGATATTCCTGTGGAACAGGATCAGGAAATCGCCCGCGTGAAGCTCGGGACGATGGGCTTGAAGCTTGACAAGCTGACGCCGGATCAGATGCGGTACATCGACGACTACAGCGCGGGGACATAAATCCGTGCGGTAAGAACCAGCCGATGCGGCGGGTCGTTCCTATGACCCGCCGCTCGTGTTTTTCCCCCTCCATGCCGCCGGACGGCGCTTGAACCTCAGACGCTTTCTTGGTATTTTGATACAATGAAAGGTCGTACACCGTCTGCACCTGATACACTCCACGGTCTCCTGGACATCGTTCCCGACATGTGTTTTGTCGTCTCTGAGGACCTGAAGATTGTGGAATGCAACCAGCGGGCACGGGCCATCACCGGTCTCCCTGCCCAGCTTAACGGTTCCATTCCGTTCTCCTCGCTGCTGACTGCCGATTCCCCCCGGCCTCCCTTTGAATCTCTGGATGACACAAACCGTTCCTGTGAGACTGAAGTGCGCATCCGTCAGGGGGACCGGAAGCCCCTTGATGCTCTGGTGTCTGTGAACCGTCGCACCGACCCGGATGGAAAGAGCTACGTCGTCTTCGGGCGCGATATCTCAGGTTCAAAACAGCGGGAGCTCGACCTTCTCCGGTTCGCCAACGTGGTCCACTACACGGTGAACCCTATCCAGATCACCGATGCAGACGGGAAGAATGATCTATGTCAATCCTGCCTTTGAGCGGGTGACCGGCTTCGCAAAAGAGGAGCTGATCGGACGCTATCCCGACATAATCTCGAGCGGGAAATACTCCAAGGAATTCTGGCATCGTGCCTGGAGCGTCATTCAGTGCGGGACGAGTCTGGACCGGTGAAATCGAGAACCGCCGGAAAGACGGACAGCCGATCTTCACCCACCTGCTGATCTCTCCCATCATCGGCACAGACGGCACCGTTGTGGGGTACCTCGGTGCCCACCGTGATGTCACCGAACAAAAGGCGCTCGAGCAGCAGCTCATCCACTCCCAGAAGATGGAGAGCATTGGGACGCTGGCTGCCGGCATTGCCCATGAAGTGGGAAACCCGCTCGCGTCGATCTCGTCGATCGTCCAGGTGCTCATGCGCACGCTGGGGACGATGCGGCACGGGACCGCCTCGGATTGGTGCAGGCCCAGGTTCACAGGATCACCAAAATCATACGGGACCTTGTTGACTTCTCGCGTCCCTCGAACTTCACGATCCAGCCGACCGACGTAGTCAGAGTCCTCACCGATGCGGTCGAGATCGTCAAGATGGGGAAGAAGGCCAAGTCCATCACGTTTGTAACGCATATTCGGTGCCCGGTCCCGAGCCTGATGCTCGTCCCCGATCAGATCTCACAGGTCTTCATCAATATCCTCCTGAACGCAGTGGATGCGCTCCAGGGGAAGGAAGGAACGATCGCCTCGACGGTCGAGCGAGAGAACGGATCGCTCCGGGTGACGATCACCGACGACGGGCACGGGATCGCCCCGGAGCACCTTCCGAAGATCTTCGAACCGTTTTTCACCACCAAGAGCGTTGGACAGGGGACGGGTCTCGGTCTCTGGGTCAGCTACGGAATTATGAAGAGTTTCCGGGGGGACTTGCTGGTTCGGAGCACTCCCGGAGGGGGCACATCCTTCACCGTCGTCCTTCCGCTCAACGCACGGGAACATCGAAAATGGCTGAATCAATTCTGATCGTGGATGATGAAGACATCATCCGCGAATCCCTCTCGTTCATCCTTACCAAAGAGGGGTATTCAGTCAAGGAGGCCCCCAACGGCCGCGCGGCATTGGAGATCGTCAAAGAGGACTCGATCGACCTGGTCCTGACCGATCTGGAAATGCCCGAGATGAAGGGGATCGAGCTCCTTGAACATGTCTCGCGGGTCAGCCCCGAAACCCTCGTGGTGATCATTACTGCCTACGGGTCGATTGATAGCGCTATCGCCGCACTTCGGCAAGGAGCGGTTGACTACATTCTGAAGCCGGTCGAATTCGATGAGCTTCTCATTAAGGTCAAACGCCTGTGTTCGACCCGGCGTACCAAGATCGAGAACAAGCTTCTCCGGGGTGAACTCAACCGGCAGTATGATTTCAGCCAGCTGATCGGTCAGAGCCAGGCGATGCAGCGCATCTTCGATACGATCAAGAAGGTGGCCTCGACCGACGGAACGGTCCTGATTCAAGGGAAAAGCGGGACGGGGAAGGAGCTCGTGGCGCGGGCCATCCACAACAACAGCAAGCGAAGCGCGGGCGCTTTCATCCCGGTGAACTGCGGAGCCATCGTCGAGAACCTCTTCGAAAGCGAGCTCTTCGGACACAAACGAGGGGCATTCACCGGAGCCTCGATGGACAAGGAAGGGTTCTTCAAGGCTTCTGACGGGGGCTCGTTGTTTCTGGATGAGGTGAGCGAGATCCCACTCCACCTGCAGGTGAAGCTCCTCCGGGCAATCGAGCTGAAGGAGGTCACGCCGGTTGGGTCAGCGATCCCTCAGGCGGTGGATGTCCGCATTATCGCTTCGACAAACAGAAACCTCGCCAAAGAGGTGGAGGCGGGGCGCTACCGGGAGGATCTCTTCTACCGGCTCAACATCGTCGAGATCACCCTCCCGCCCCTGGCCGAGCGCCTCGATGATATCCCGCTGCCTGGTCCAGCACTTCGTCTCGAAGTATGCTCGGGAGATGAACAAGAACGTGCAGGGGGTAGACAACGAAGTGATGAAGTCCCTCCTGGCCCATCCCTGGAAGGGTGAAATCAGGGAGCTGGAGAACGTTATCGAACGGGCGGTGATTTTCGCCGAAACTCAATCATCAACAAGAACGATATTCCCGGGTTGTTTGACCAGCAGGCAGACGCGATGTACGCCTTCGACGGAACCCGGCGCTCCATGAAGGAAGCTGTCGATGAGTTCGAACGCCAGTACATCATCGCACGTCCTGAAGTCGAACCAGTACAACAAAGAGCTCACCGCAAAAGCCCTCAAGATCAGTCTCTCGTCGCTCTACCGGAAAATCGAAGAGCTCAATATCCCTTTGCAGGGTTAGGAATTTCCGCGTCAGCATTCCCACAAATCGGAAACCCCGCTTCGGGAGTTCCGTGCATTCCCTGAAAACGGGGCATTTTCGCCAGCTTCTTTCCTCCTGCCGTCACTCCTCTTTGGCACAACTCTTGAAAAACCCACACTGAACAACGGGAGCCCCCGAATGGTCTTTCTAAAGAAAATCGTCGTCACCACAGACCTGTCACCATTCTCCCTGGCGGCACTGGAGTATGCAGCGTCTTTCGGGACGCTGTACACATCGAGGCTGTATCTCTTGTTCGTGCTCGACGGAAAGGAAGCCCCCCTGAAGACGGAGGAGGATGCCCGTACGGCTCTGGAAGAATTTTGCCGCACCAACATCCCGCTGGAGACGCGGGTGACGCAGGTGGTGCGCAAGGGAACTGCGGCGGAAGAAATCAAGCGCTTCAGTCAGGAAGAAGGGATCGATCTCATCGTCATGGCCACCCACGGGCGGACAGGCCTGAAGCACATGCTGCTCGGCAGCGTGGCCGAACGCCTCGTCCGATTGTCTGATGTACCCGTGCTGACAGTCAAGCCACGCCCCTTCCGGGAAGTCATTCTACAGAAAGAGGACGTAGAGAAGGAGCTGCACCTGCGGTGACGCCCGAGCCCGCCGGTCCACGAGCATGAAGCATTCAGAACCAGACAATCAGGAGCGATCGAAGGCGGCGGAACCTGAGGCAGGCGACGACAAGAAGACCATTCTTCTGTATAGCCCGGACCTCAATTTCTGCTTCAGCCTCTCCATGCTGTTCCAGGACCGGTACAACGTTATCACCACAACAAACCTGGGCATGCTGGACAAGCTCGTTTGCGATTACTCCGCAAATCTGGTGCTTGTGGACGCAGTCCCTTCGGACAAGCTCATCCAGAGGCTGGGCACACTGCGTGTTTTGAACAAAGATCTTCCCATCCTGTTACTCTACGTGTATAATTCGCGCGAAGTGACCCTGGACAAGGCGATCCGCGCACATGTGGATTCCATCTTCTACAAGCCCTTCGACATAGCAGCTGTATCGAAGCGGATCGAAGAACTGCTTTCCGGAGCATCCTGAGGACCACCCATCGGGGGCCTACGATTCCCAACTGTGCAAATATATCGCTGAAATCTCGCATTATTGAGAATTTGCCTCTCCTATAAATTCGATTATGTGGCAATTTTCAACATTTTCTGCAGACTGATCTTGGCATGTAGATTGACCAGAACCTTCGATACTAACCCGATGCGGGAGACACGAGTAGTGTTACGACTTGTCTTGATACTTTTTTCGGGACTTTGCCTTGTCGGAGGCGCTTATGCCCAGGCCGATGAGGCATGTCTCATGTGCCACGCCGATGCGACCCTTACGATGGATCGGGCTGGCAGGTCGGTATCTCTGTATGTGAACAAGAAAGCGTTCAGTGCATCCGCCCACGGCACCCTGGGATGCACCGCATGCCACGCGAACTTTGATCCCTCAGAATTGCCGCATGCCCGCACGATACGACCGGTGAACTGTCTGGAGTGCCATCAGGGCGACAAGCTGACCAGGTACGACGAAAGCGTCCACGGAAAAGGTGCGGCCGGGAAGATCGTTGCCTGCGTCGATTGCCATTCGAGCCATACGATCCGGAAAGTCTCGGACCTCGAGTCCGTCCAGCGGAAATCATACGCAGAAACCGTCTGCGCGAAGTGTCACGGGACGATCGCAGTGCGCTATGTGCAGTCCGATCACGGCATCGCGCTCTCGACCGGCGTCAAAGGCGCGCCGAGCTGCATCGATTGTCACGGGGAACATTCGGTACTCGCGACCTCTGACACAGCAGCGACGACCAGCAGGATCCATCAGGCGAGAATGTGTCTCAGCTGCCACCTCGACAACGAGGATGTGCGCTCCCGGGTTGGCCCCTCAGCCGGGTTCATTTCCAGTTACGAAAACAGCGTTCACGGCAAGGCTGTTGCGCAGGGAAACGATGCGGCCGCGATATGTACGGATTGCCACACCAGCCACGACATGAAGAAGGGGGCGAATCCCCGCTCGACCGTATCGAAGGGAATAATCGCCACCACGTGCGGCGCATGTCATGGCGATATCCGCGAACAGTACGATGGAAGCATCCACGGCAAAGCGCTCGCCCGTGGCGTTTCCGCATCTCCGACCTGCACCGATTGCCACGGGGAGCACAACATCCTCTCGCCCAAAGACAAGCACTCTCCCGTCGCGGCCTCCAACGTCTCAACACAGGTCTGTTCCCCCTGTCATTCCAGCGTGCGTCTGACGGCCAAGTACGGTCTTGCCACCGACCGCTTTACGACGTTTGAAGACAGCTACCACGGACTGGCGAACCGCGCCGGGTCCGTCGAGGTGGCAAACTGCGCAAGCTGCCATGGCGTGCACGACATCAAGCCGTCAAGTGATCCGTCATCGCGGATCTCCCCCGCCAACCTGGTGACGATGTGCGGGACCTGCCACCCGGGGGCGAACGAGAACTTCACGAAAGGGTCGGTCCACGTTATCGCGACCGAGAGCAGCGAGGAGGTCCTGTACTTCATAGCCAACGGGTATGTCATCCTGATCGTTGTCGTGATCGGTGGCATGTTTGGCCACAATCTTCTGGATTTCATCAAGAAATCACAGCGACAGCTGCAATACAGGCGCGGCGATCTTCCGCGCAAACACGCCGCACACCGGCTGTACCTCCGGATGACCGTGAGCGAACGGATCCAGCATGGCACGCTGGTCGTGAGTTTCATTACGCTGGTCCTGACCGGATTCGCCCTGCGCTTTCCCGACGCCTGGTGGGTCGTGCCGATCCGGAATCTGAGTCCATGGATGTTTGAAATCCGGAGCATTCTCCATCGCATCGCAGCCGTCGTCATGGTCGCTGCAAGTACCTATCACATCTACTACCTGCTGTTTGTCCCGCGGGGGAAAGAATTGCTCCGCGACCTTCTTCCCCGTCGGCAGGATATCTTTGATGCTTTTGCGGTTGTACGCTACAACTTCGGTTTCTCGCCAGACAAACCGAAGTTCGGCAGATTCAGCTACATTGAGAAAAGTGAATACTGGGCCCTCGTGTGGGGGACGATTGTCATGAGTATCACGGGTGTGATCCTGTGGTTCGACAATCTGTTCCTGGGACTTCTGACCAAGCTCTGGTGGGATGTTGCGCGGACTGTCCACTACTATGAAGCATGGCTTGCGACGCTGGCCATCATTGTCTGGCACTTCTATTTCGTGATCTTCAATCCGGACACGTATCCAATCAACCTCGCTTTCTGGAAAGGGACGTTGACGGAGGAAGAAATGGAAGAAGAGCATCCCCTTGAACTCGAGAAGCTGCAACAACGTCAGCGAGAATCTGCGGAGGCGGCAGAGCATGCTCAGCGCTGATGGGAGAGTGCGGTCCGGCCGGGGTGCCGGGGCCGTATGGATGCACCGCGGGTGCGGAGCGCTTCTGCTTCTTGCCTCGGTGCTGATGGGGCCGGTCCCGGCGGCATTCGGACAGGAGACGGATGACTGTCTGATGTGCCATGAGGATCGTTCGGCGACGGGGACAAAGAAGGGAAAGACCATCAGCATCTTCGTAGACCGGAAGAAATTCGAAAGCTCGGTCCACGGCGCCATTCCGTGCGTTGCCTGCCATGCGGATCTGGCGGGCAAGGAGTTGCCGCACGACGAAGACGTAGCACCCGCCGTATGCGGCGACTGCCACTCCGCGGAGCAGACGCAGCATGACGCATCTCTGCACGGCAAAGCGATCGGGCGGGGCGACCCGCTGGCCCCGCGCTGTGTGAATTGTCATGGAGCGCACACAATCGTTCCGGTCCGTGACCCTCTCTCTCCGGTCGGGCCGATGAAGATCCCCTTCCTCTGCGGCAAATGCCATACCGAAGGATCTCCCGTCCAGCAGCAGCGCTCTATCCATCAGGACCACATCCTCGAGAACTACTCTGAGAGCATTCACGGAGAGGGGCTTCTCCGGAAGGGACTGACGGTGACGGCGACGTGTGTGTCGTGCCACACGGCACACGCCATTCTTCCCCACACCGACGCGGCGTCGTCGATCGCGCGGCGGAATATTGCCGCAACCTGCACACGGTGCCACGCACAGATCGAGATGGTACATCGGAAAGTCATCAAGGGTGAATTGTGGGAGCGTGAGGCCCATGTTCTTCCGGCATGCGTCGATTGTCATCAACCCCACAAAGCGCGGCGGGTGTTCTACGATCAGGGAATGGCTGACAAAGACTGTCTCCGCTGTCATGAACGCCCGGATATTGTCGCAGCCGCTACGGGCAAGTCCCTGTCTGTGGACGAGAAACACCTTTTGGAATCCCGCCATGCGAAGATCTCCTGCAGCCAATGCCATGCGGGCGTAAACGTCGCCAACACGCGTCCCTGTGCAACAATCACTCAGCCGGTGGACTGCTCGTCCTGCCATGCGGAGGTCGGTCAGCAGTACTCCACGAGCATTCATGGTCGCCTGGTTGCGCAGAAAGACCCGAACGGGCCGAACTGCAAGGAATGTCACGGGACACACAGGATCCTCGGAAAGACCCAGCCCGCATCAGTTACGTTTCCCACGAATGTCCCCGCCCTGTGTGGGCGGTGCCACCGTGAAGGAGAGAAGGCGGCAGTCCGCATCACGGGCGATCAGACGCACGTCGTCGAGCACTATCAGGAAAGCATCCATGGCAAGGGTCTGAGCCGCAGCGGCCTGACCGTGACAGCAATGTGTACGAGCTGTCACACAGCTCATGGCGAGCTTCCCCGCAAGGACCCCAACTCCAGTATTTATCCGAAGAACGTGCCTGCGACGTGTGGGCGATGCCATCATGGGATCGAAGACCAGTTCCGACAGAGTGTCCACGCGACCGCTGTCGGCACAGCGGACAAACAGCTTCCTGTGTGCGACGACTGTCATAGCGCGCACACCATCCGTCGTGCCGACGAAGAGGGATTCAAGCTCACCATCATGAGCCAGTGCGGCCGGTGCCACGAGGCGATAGCGGCAACGTACTTCGACACCTATCACGGGAAAGTTTCCCAGCTCGGGTACACCAAGACGGCAAAGTGCTACGACTGCCACGGTGCGCACGATATTCTCCCGATCGCCAATCCGCGCTCCCACCTGAGCAGGGAGAATGTGGTGCAGACGTGCCAGAAGTGCCATCCCGGTGCGAATCGCAGATTTGCCGGGTATCTGACGCACGCAACCCATCACGATCCGCAGAAGTATCCGTTTCTTTTCTGGACCTTCTGGGGCATGACATCGTTGCTCGTCGTGACGTTTGTCATCAGCGGCGTGCACACACTTCTCTGGCTTCCGCGAGCCCTGCAGATGCGCCGTGCCCGGAAGCGCAACGCCGGCGGGGTCCCACCGGAGAAGCCACAGAACGAGCCTTCGAAAGACCATGACAACACCTGATCTTCAAACGGGCGGACGGCAATACCTTCGGTTCAGCCGGCTGAACCGGTTGCTGCATGCGCTCATGATTGTCAGTTTTCTGAGCCTTGCCCTCACAGGGATGATCCTGAAATTTTCCTATACGGGGTGGGCATCTGTTCTCTCGCATGCCTTCGGAGGTTACCAGTCCGCCGGTTACATCCACCGGTTTGCGGCGACGATGATGATTGCGGTTTTTGTGATTCACATTGTGGATCTGGTCCGCCGCAAGCGCCGTGAATTCGGCTCATGGAAAGCGCTTCTGTTTGGTCCGGATACCATGCTGCCGACGCGCAAGGATCTTGCCGATGTCCGGGACTCCCTGCGGTGGTTTGTCGGGAGGGGTCCCCGTCCGCAGTACGGGCGTTGGACATACTGGGAAAAGTTTGATTACTTCGCGGTCTTCTGGGGAATGATCGTCATCGGTTCCACCGGGCTGGCCCTCTGGTTTTCGGAGTTTTTCACTCTCCTCTTCCCCGGATGGCTGATCAACGTTGCAACCATCATACACAGTGACGAGGCCCTGCTTGCCACCGGGTTTATCTTTACCGTACATTTTTTCAACACGCATCTGCGCCCGGAGAAATTTCCGATGGATCTTGTCATCTTCACGGGGCGAATGACGGTGGAGGATCTTGAAGAGGACAAACCGGCCGAATATCGCCGTGAAGTAGCGGAAAATTCGCTCGCAAAGAACCTCGTGGAACCGTATCCCCCGATCGTGATCCGTTCAATCCGCATGTTTGCGTGGACGGCTCTCGGCATAGGGTTCAGCATCGTGGTCTGGATTATCTATGCCATGGTCTTTGCGTACAGGTAGTGGCAACTTGAAGATATTTCCATTACATTTTAGATATCACCGCCCATTATCAAGCAGGAGGATTTCATGAGAGTGGTCAGAACAGCTGTTGCGTGTCTCATTGCGGTCGTGTTCATGAGTGGAAGTCTTGCAGCACAGGCCAAGTTCATCGGCACGAAGATGTGCAGCATGTGCCACAAGGCAAAAGACAAAGGAGAGGCCTTCGTGATCTGGCAGAAGTCCCCTCACGCAAACGCCTTCAAGACTCTGGAGAGCGAGGCATCAAAGAAAATTGCCAAAGAAAAGGGTCTCACCAAAGCGCCGTCGGAATCGCCGGAATGCTTGAAATGCCATGTCACGGGCGAAGGTACGGCGAAAAATGTCGAGAAGTCGTTTGACATGAAAGAGGGGGTTACCTGCGAAGCCTGCCACGGCGCAGCGTCGGGGTACAAGACTCTGCATGCTAAAGCTGAGAACAAGGCCAAGGCGATCGAAGCCGGTCTCATCGCTGGCGAGGCGGCAGAGAAAGTCTGTACCACGTGCCACAACGAGGGGAGCCCCACCTTTAAGGGATTCAAATACGCCGAGTACTGGGCGAAGATTGCTCACGCTCTGCCCAAGAAGTAGTGCGTCTATAGAAACTGCCGGGGGTCGGCTCTGTGCCGACCCAGCCGGCGTAGTATCATCGTGATGCGGCGGCGCAACACCCATGAAGAGACGACTTCCTGATGTTCTGTACAATCCGCTGAGCATTGTCGGAGCGGCGCTGGCTGGCGCCTCGCTGGCGACCATAGTGTTCCTCACCATGGTGGATTTGATCCAGGATCGCCCCCCGGCCTACATCGGTATCATTTCGTACGTCGTCCTCCCGATTCCGCTCATTATCGGTCTGCTGGTCATCCCCGTTGGGGTCTGGCGTGAACACAGCAGGCTGCGTCGCGGCCGTCCCGCCAGTCGGCTTGCCATCACGCTCGACCTTGCCGTCCCTCGGCATCGGAGTGCGTTGACGCTCTTCAGCTCCGCAACCGTGGTCATTCTGCTGTTCACTGCCTATGGCAGCTATCGCACCTTCGAGTGGACGGAGTCGGTCCCATTCTGCGGAGCCCTTTGCCATGAGGTCATGGAGCCGGAGTATGTAGCGTACCAGAATTCTCCACATGCCCGAGTGAAGTGTGTTGATTGTCACGTCGGATCTGGCGCGGGATGGTATGTCCGGTCAAAATTGTCCGGCGCCTACCAGGTATACGCAGTGGCGGCAAATGTCTTCCCCCGCCCAATTCCAACGCCGATCCAGAACCTGCGTCCGGCGCAGGAAACATGCGAGCAGTGCCACTGGCCGTCGCATTTCTCCGCCGAGAAATTGTATGAAAACACGTACTTCAAATCCGACGAAGCGAACACCCGGTGGAAGATCGGATTGTTGATGAAGATAGGCGGCGGGAACGAGGAACGTGGTCCGTCCGGGGGCATCCACTGGCACATGAACATCAATAACGAAGTTACCTACGTCGCGACGGATCTCCGGCGGCAGACCATACCGCTGGTCACGATACGGAACCGGAAGACGGGAGCCACAGTCGAGTTCGTTGCCGACGATGCGACGGATCAGGTACAGGAATTACGGAAGGCTCCCAGGGCGGTGATGGATTGCATCGATTGCCACAACCGCCCGTCGCACATCTACCGTCCGCCTGCACGGATCATCGATCAAGGCCTGGCCCTCGGGAGGATCAGCGCCGCGCTGCCGCGCATTCGTGAGATGGCAATGACGATCCTGAAACACGACTATTCGAGCACCGAAGCGGCGATGGACAGCATTCCGTTTCTGCTCCAGTCGTTCTACGAAGACGAATATCCCGCAATTGCAAATGCGGAAACCACGGCCATCCGTGCGGCAGCACGAGAACTGCAGGTACAGTACAGTCGCAACTTCTTCCCGAAGATGAAGGTCCGCTGGAGCGCGTATCCGAACAATATCGGCCATATGACAGACCTCGGATGCTTCCGCTGCCACGACGGAAAGCATGCAAGCGCCGACGGCACGGTGATCAGCAACGACTGCAACAGCTGCCACGCGATACTCTATCAAGGCCCTGATGCCGTACCGCAGATGCTTGCGGGGGCCGGGCTTCCCTTCGAGCATCCCGAGGACATCGGCGACGCGTGGAAAGAAATGAACTGTGTGGAATGTCATTCCGGTGAGTAAACGGTAGGAGATTCATCAACAGGCGGCAAAGAAAGGGCAAGTGGTATGAACGGACCACGCATACTCACGTTCACCCTCCTTGTGGTGCTGGGCCTGACCTCGATCCAGGCACAGTTCGTCACCGGTCGGTTGTCGACCGCATTCTACGCCTGGGAGCAACAGTTTGACACCGCGGGGACGTCCCAGGCGTACCTGAGAGCATATCAGTCGCTGCAACTGTCCGTGACTCAGGGAAACGTCTCATTGACGACATTCGTCCAGGGGACGACGAATCTCGCAGGCGAGACGTTCGGCGATGCTGGTCGGGTGCGCTTCTATAACCTCTACCTCAGCGTGACGGATATCGGAAAGGTGGTCGATCTGCACCTCGGCCGGCAGGGTGTGTATGCGGGTGCGGGAGTCGGAACCATTGACGGTCTCGTTGCGCGGGCCCGGCTGTTCCAGGAGAAGGTCACCATTACCGGGTTCGGCGGTGCCACGGTCGGTCCGGATTTCACCGGCATTCGACGCAACTGGCATGACAATTATCATCTGGGCGGGCAGGTGCTTACGACGGTTGTTCCCGGAGCACGGATCGGACTCAGTTACATGAACCGGCGCGAAGAGCGGGACCCGTACTGGGCCCTTCGAGCCCGCGACACATCATTCGCTCCCATCGCGTACTATGTCGCAAATGACGCTCCTGCGGAAGAGATCGGTAGTGCCGATGCACGGTATTCGTACGCGGACCGGGTGACGGTGTACGGCCGGTATGACTATGACTTCAAGAATGACAGGACCTCGCGAACCCAGGGTGGGGCGCGGATACAGATCACGCCTGCCTTTGCCGTCACCGGTGATTACATCCATCGCATCCCCCGCGTCGCGTTCAACTCGATCTTTTCGGCGTTTGTCACCAATGCGGTGGATGAATTCGAGGGAGGCGTCGAATACGGGTTCACCCCGATGTTGCGCGCATTCGGGCGAATGGCCTGGGTTTCGTATACGGATGAGAAAAGCCACCGCTGGACCGTCGGCCTCAATACGGGCTACGGCAGTGTGAGCTTCTCCGGATCTGACGGATACGCCGGTGAACTCAACGCGGTGAGTCTCCAGGGCTCCTATCCGCTGTTCGGCAGGATTGTGATTCCAACTGCCGGCGTCTCGTACGCTTCCTACCGGTTGAGCCAGAATGCGCCTCGCGACAACGCTCTCAGTCTCCTGCTCGGGGCCATCGTGCGCCCCTCGTCCACGTTCTCCTTCGACCTCCAGGGGCAATTGCTGGTCAACAGACTCCTGCAGCGTGACCTCCGGATGCAGGTGCGATTGCATTACTGGTTTGCACAACGGCTTTCGAAACTCAGCGGGGAGGCAAAACGATGATCCGGCGCTATGGACTCTTTCTGCTCGTTCTCGGGGCTGCGCTCGTCACTGCCGTCGCTTACCGCCCCGTCCCCTCGCATGGGTGGCCCACTCGCGGAGAAGCCGGAACGCTCAAGTTTTCACACAGGACTCACGTGGAGGGCGTAGCCATCGCATGCGGCGACTGCCACGGTGCGGAAAAAAGCACAATGGCCTCAGACAATCTCCGCGCCAACCACGACAACTGTTCTACGTGCCATGAGGATCAGCTGGCCAATGAATGCGGGTTCTGTCACGTGGATCCGGACAATATCCAGACCGCACCGCTGCCGTTGCGGGAAATTGTGTTCTCGCACCAGCAACATGTCACCATGAACAATGTCGAGTGCGTGACCTGCCACACGGGAATCGAGACGGCAGGCATGGGGTCAGAGATCCACTTGCCTGTTATGGAAACCTGCACGTCGTGCCACAACAATAGGGCAGCAACGAACCAGTGTGAGGCATGCCATACGAGTTTTGTGCAGCTCCTTCCTCCGGACCACCTTGAGGCGACCTTCCGCAAGGAACACAGACAGCTGACCCGGCTTGGGGGTCTTGAGACGAGCTGTGCCACCTGCCATACGCAGAGCTTCTGCGCGGAGTGCCATGACGCCGCAGCGGTGATGCGGTTCGGGAAGGGCGCGATGATGAGTGACCCCACTCCCCGCGTATTCCCCGGCAATACTGTTTCGCCGATGACACTGCAGAAGGCCCACGACCTGAACTACCGATTCACCCATGGCATCGACGCGAAAGCAAAAAGCTCGGACTGCGCGACCTGCCACTCCGTTCAAGACTTCTGCGTGCAATGCCATGAGGCCGGTGACAATATTACCTCGAATGCATTCATGCCGGCCTGGCATCTGGGTGCCGGCTTCACCACCATCGGGGTGGGCACCGGCGGAGGTCGTCACGCAGAGTTCGCCCGCCGTGACATCGAGAGCTGCGTCGCCTGCCATGACTCGCGAGGGAGCGACCCGACGTGCATCTCCTGCCATATGGATCCGGATGGGATCCGCGGCACCGATCCCCGAACACACCCCGCCGGGTACATGAGAGGCGAACACGGAATCTGGCATACCAGCCCCGGCGCCACATGCTACAACTGTCATACCGACTTCAACGCCCGGCCTTCCGGGATCAAGGGGAGGAATTTCTGTGGGTACTGCCATGGTTAGGAAGGAAGAAGCATCTATGAGACTGATCATGCGTTGCGGTCTGCAGACTGTCGCCGTTCTCTCGATTGCTCTCATGCTGGGAGCATGCAGCGAACTCAAACCCGATCTTCCCGCACCGGCCCCGCAGCAGGGGATTCATGAGGTCGGATGGAATGACCCCGCTTCCTCTGTGTTCCACGGAAACGT
This sequence comes from uncultured Bacteroidota bacterium, assembly GCA_963714855.1. Classification (GTDB taxonomy): domain Bacteria; phylum Bacteroidota; class Ignavibacteria; order UBA10030; family UBA6906; genus JAGDMK01. Next base: position 141,858 of record CAVQPT010000006.1, read on the forward strand.
GTTGAAGCAGACGCAGTACGACTTTGACGCGTGTGTGACCTGCCATGCACGGGCCTTCACGGGCGGGATCAGCGGCTCATCGTGCTATACCTGTCACACGTCATTCCCTCATGCAGCGGGCTGGAGCGATTCGTCGTCGACGAAGTTCCACGGAAAATTCCTGCGTCTCAGCATGGGAACACTGACTGAGTGTGCCAAGTGCCACGGGGGAGCATTCGATGGAGGCACAAGCGGAACATCGTGCTACACGTGCCATGCATCGTACCCTCACAGAACCGGCTGGAACCAGCCGATGGCAACGTCCTCACACGGACAGTATCTGAAACTAAAGAACTGGGATCCCAACGAGTGCACCGCTTGTCACGGAGAGACCTATGCCGGTGGGTCGAGCGGAGTTTCGTGTTACTCCTGCCACGCTTCGTTCCCGCACACGACCTTCCAGGCAACCAACGGGCATCCCGGATATTTATTCGTGAACGGTTATCCTCTTGCGCAGTGTCAGACCTGCCATGGTGCCGCGTACGACGGGGGTACTGTAGTCAATGTGAGCTGCCTGTCAGCCGGGTGTCATGTGGATAACGGCGGCCTCAAGAAATCCCCGGAAAGCTGCAACACCTGTCATGGAGATTTCCACGCTGCTGCAGGCAACATACCGTCGTATGCTCCTCCCAAAAGCGTGCTGGGAGATTCGAGCGCAACCACGCGCGGCGTTGGCGGACATCAAAAGCACCTCGTTGCGGGGACTCTGGGGAAGGACGTGAGATGTCAGGAATGCCACACGGTCCCCACGCAGGTCTTCTCACCGGGTCATGTCGATACGCAAGTGCCGGCGGAAGTCGCTTTCCGCGACTCACTGGCAACGCTGAACACTGCAGGAGGAACGTTCCGGCCCAACCCGACGTATGACCCTGCCACGTTAAAGTGCAGCAACACGTATTGTCATGGGAACTGGCGGCTGACCAAAGCCTCATCGGCGTATGCGTTTGCATTCACGGACAGCGTCATGGCCGGATCAAACTACTCGCCCTCGTGGGTAAACGGGACAGCGGACGCGGCGTGCGGGAGCTGTCACAGTCTTCCTCCCGCAGGTCACATGCCGGCAACCTTGCAGAGTTGCGTAAACTGTCACCCCGGTGTTGTGAATGGTGCGGGGACCATCATCAACCGGACTCTTCATATCAACGGCAAAGTGAATGCCTTTGCCCAGGAGCGGTCGTTCTGAGAGTCGCGTAATGGCGTAAGGGGGGCGGGGTCCCGGGGGTTGCGCGACCCGGCCCACCGGTCGACAGCACAGAAGAAGGCGGCGTGCAAACGGGTTGCATCCCGTGCGCACGCCGCCTTCGTGTTTTTTTTGGCCATTTCGTGAACCAGTTCATTTTTGCACTCCTGCAAACCCATTCTCACGGATTGGAATCGGCCCCACGACTGTCTGCACAGCCCTCCCTCCTATCTGCGGAATTCGGCTGTTTTCCGTGATTCCTTCGTGGCACGCATGTTGACCCCTCAATGGAGGGACTAGCACTATTGGAGTGGGCATGACTGTTCTTGGACATTGGGTACTGATTCTTGCGCTGATGACCTCTGCTGCATCTGCGCTTTTCTATTTTCGCGCGGCAACGATGCGCGGAGCGGCAGCCGGACCCCCCCGGGTGTTGCTGCGCATAGGGAGCGCGCTGGTTGCTGTTGCTTCCGCAATTCTGACCATCCTTCTTCTTCAGCATGATTTCACCAACGGGTATGTCTACGGATACAGTGATCGATCGCTTCCGTTGTTTTACCTGCTGTCGTGTTTCTATGCCGGGCAGGAAGGAAGCTTCCTCTTCTGGGTGCTGTGCTCGGCGCTGATTGCTGTCGTGCTATCGGCGTCGACCCGCAAGCGCGGCGCGGAACCGGAGATCCTGGCCGTGTTCATGGCCGTGCAGACGATTCTGATTCTCCTCACGGTGGCACGATCTCCGTTTCGCTCGATATGGGAGATGTATCCGGGGGCGCCCGCCGGACAGATTCCCGCTGACGGGCGGGGCCTCAATCCCCTGTTGCAGAATTTCTGGATGGTGATCCATCCTCCCGTCCTCTTCCTGGGCTTCGCTCTGATGGCCGCGCCCTTTTCCCAGGCTGTTGCCGCCCTCTGGCGCCGGTCCTACCGGATTCTCGTTGAGCAGGGGCTCGCATGGACACTCCTTGCCGTGAGTGTTCTCGGTCTGGGAATCATGCTTGGTGCATACTGGGCCTACGGCGTCCTCGGCTGGGGAGGATACTGGGGCTGGGATCCCGTGGAGAATTCATCGCTCATTCCCTGGCTGACCGGCATCGCGCTTGTGCACACCCTGCTGGCGCAGCGGCGGACGGGCAGATTTCAGAAGACAAACTTTGCGCTTGCCATCGTTTCGTATCTTCTCGTTGTGTATAGCACATTCCTGACACGCAGCGGAATCCTCGGCGATGCTTCCGTGCATGCCTTCACTGATTCAGGCGCCGAAGTGTACTGGCTGCTTCTCGCGTTCCTGGCTGCAATAGCAGTGACCGGCACATGGTTGCTCGCGCAGCGTGCGCGGGACCTGGCTCACTCCGGAGAAGGGACGGGCTGGTGGACACGAGAACTCCTTCTGGCTGCTGGCGCCATTACGCTCCTGCTGAGTGCGGCCGTCATCCTTTTCGGCACCAGTCTCCCGATTTTTTCGACGACGCGCGTTGAACCGTCATTTTATGACGCAACAAACCTCCCCCTCGCGATCCTCATGGCCGCGCTCATTGGATTCAGTCTGTATGCAACGTGGGAAGAGCAGGACCTCCGGGCTTCCGCAGCGCGATCGTGGAAGGCCATCGTTGCGGCATTGCTCATCACGGTCATTCTGGCCGTTGCCGGTATGCGTGACCCCGGTACCACTGCCCTCGCTTTCACAGCGTTCTTCGCCCTGCTGGTCAATATTGATGTCGGCATAACGATTGTCCGGGGAGATCCGTTGTTCCTCGGGGGAAAGATCGCCCATATCGGGCTCGCCCTTTTCTTCCTCGGTGTGGTGGCAACCGGCAAATACAGCAGTACACAGCATGCGGTCCTGCCGAAGGGGACACCGGTTGAGGTCCTGGGGCACACGTTGACGTACGAAGGATTCACCATTAGCCCTGACCAGAAATACTCGTTCCAGGTCACGGCAGCAGAGGCCGGGACACGGTTTACCCTGTCGCCGGTCATGTTTGATGCAGGTCAGCAGGGCATTATGCGCAACCCGGACATTGTATCGTTTCTCACACGCGACTTCTATCTCTCGCCGGTGTCGCTCGAGCCACCCACCGAGGTTCCTGCGGGCAAAGAGTATACGTTGGAGAAGGGTGTGCCAGTGGCTATCGAGGGCGTCACGGTAACGTTCCAGCGCTTTGCGATGGGCGAACATGCGGGCAGTACAATGATGGGAGGCTCGGGTCCGCTCTCGGTCGGCGCTGTCCTGCACGTGGAAGGGGAGGGACAGAAACAGGTTGTCCAACCGGTTGTGGAATATTCTCAGGAGGGAACACCCCGCAACACCAGCGTTCCATCGTCGTTGCTTCATGGGAACGTACGGCTGGTGTCCGTGAATGCGGGGATGGGGCAGGGACCGTCAACGGTCACGATCGCGATTGAAGGCGAGGCGACTCACTCAGGACGGCCGGAGGCACTCGTCGTCGAGGCCAGCGTGAAGCCCTATATCAATCTGCTCTGGGTCGGGACAGTAGTGATGATGTTGGGGTTCTTCCTTGCAATTGTTAAACGGCAGAGAGAGAGATCATGAGCGATCGATCGACACGGCGGCTTCCGAACAACGTGGAAGGGAAGTTCTACACGACTGAGGAGTGTGACGGATGCGCCTATTGTGCATCTATCGCTCCGGAGAACTTCGATTTCGAGAAATCGAGCAACACCTATTTTGTGTGCCGGCAACCGATGACGCCGGAGGAGGTAGAACAGGTGCAGGAGGCGGCTGAGGACTGCCCCGTTGACGCGATCGTCATCGCAGAACCAACTGTTCGTGAACACGCATAGGTGGACCGTGGATCATTCGCCGATACTCCATGACGCCGGGGGGACGAATGGTGTCTTGACCGGGGCCCTCACTGGGCGGAACCTGGATCTGATCCGTTGGGCAATTCTTGCCCCGTCCACGTTCAACACGCAGCCATGGAAGTTCCGGCCGGGTCCTGATGGGATCGATCTCTATGCTGACTACACCCGTCGCCTGCCGGTTGCCGATCCGGCAGGAAGAGAGATGCTGATGAGTATCGGTGCCGCCCTCATGAACCTGCGGGTGGCCGCTGCTTCCCGCGGACTGGGTGTGCAGGCGGTGTACAACTACAGCGGCTCAAGCGAGGAACCACTCGTGCGCGTGCAGATACTCCCGGCATTCACGGAGCACGACAACGATCAGTCGCTGGGCGCACTGTTTCCCCTGATTGAACGCCGGCATACCAACCGGAAGCCGTTTCTCGATTCCCGCGTCCCATCAACGCTCCTCGAGCACATCCGTCGGCTCGGGGTACAGGCATCGAGGGAGGTCGTTGTTTCAACCGATGGACGGATGAATAGCGCTGTCGCAGACCTCATCGCGCGAGCCGATCAGATCCTCCTGAACAACCCGGCATATCGGCGGGAGGTTTCCGCATGGCTGGATCCACTCCCGGCAGCGGTCCGCAGCGCCAGGACCGGCGCGATGGACGAGCAGCGCACCGCCGGCCATCACAATTCTTCGGAACGGCACCGCAGCGATGTTGCGGCAGTCCGGGCCTCGTATGACCGGAACCTGTGCCTTGAGGCACCAGCCCTTCTTGCCATCGGCGGAGACGATGTCGTGCCGGATTGGCTCGCTGCCGGTGAGTTCCTCGAACGACTGCTGCTGGAGCTGACGAAGGATGATCTTCGCGCCGGGTATTTCAATGTTCCAGTCCATGTTCCCGACCTCCGGCTCGAACTCCAAACGTTGCTCGGTCTGCGTCATGTTCCGCAACTCCTCCTCCGGATCGGGTATTGTCTGGAGGAGCACGTGCCGACCCAACGGCGGCCGCTTGAAGACATCCTCGTTCTCGATACTCAAAACTGACACCCTGTTTCAAGCTCACGTCGTAAAGGGACTACCGTCATGGATCAGAAAAAAGAGACCGACTCCCCCAAACCCGAGCGCCCGCATTCAAAAGAGGCCCATCTGATATACGGCCGGATGGACGACCCTCTTTGGGACTACTCGCATCACTTGCTTCCCCCCATATCTGCGTCGGCGACATACAGACTCGACAGCGCCCAGCGGGGGGCCCAGGGATTCACGGAGTTCGCACATCGTACCGATGAAGTGCAGGTCAAGAGCAAAGCACCCATCTACATCTATGATCGCCTGGGCGAACCGAACAAGGATATGCTCGAAGAAAACCTTGCGTACGCCGAAGGTGGGGATGTTGCCGCCACGTTCGCGAGCGGGATGGCGGCGATCGCAGGTGTTCTCGGCATGCTGACCGGATCGGGAAGCGAGATCGTTGCCCACAAGGTGCTCTATGGCTGCACGTACTCGTTGCTGACAAACTGGTACCCGCGGCTGAAGATCAGCGTGAAGTTCGTCGATTTTAGCAACGCGGCAGAAGTCGCTGCGGCCATCACACGGAACACCCGTGTCCTGTACATGGAATCTCCGGTGAATCCCACGATGCGTCTGGTGGATTTCAAGGCCATTGCCGATATTGCCGCCCATGCAAACAAAGACCGTAACGCGGATGAGCGTCTCTACACGGTGGTGGACAGCACGTTTGCATCGCCATTCTGCCAGCGGCCGATATCGCTGGGAATCGATTTTGTCGTGCATTCGCTCACGAAGGCTATCGGCGGATTCGGGACGGACGTCGGGGGCGTTGTCATCGGGCCCGCCTGGAGCCACGACATGCTGATGCTCTACAGGAAAGATTTTGGAGGCGTGCTTTCGTCCCGGAGTGCATGGCCTGTTCTTGTGGTCGGGCTCCCCTCCCTCGCCGTCCGCATGAGGCAAATGCAGGAAACGGCTATGCGCGTGGCGGAGTTTCTCGAACAACGCCCCGAGATCGAGCGCGTTCTGTACCCGGGCTTGCCGTCATTCCCGCAAGCCGAGCTGGCCCGGCGCCAAATGGTGGACTTTGACGGAGAATTTGCGCCGGGCGCGATGATCTACTTTGTCATGAAAGCTTCCGGCCCGCAGGATGCACTCAAACGTGCCGAACAGTTTATCAATCACATTGCCCGGGAGGCCTATTGCGTCACCCTGGCTGTCAGTCTCGGCAACATTCGCACATTGATCGAACATCCGGGTTCGATGACCCATTCTGCGATCCCGGCCGACAAGCAGGTGGCAAAAGGCCTTGATCCGGGTGGTGTCCGGCTGGCCATCGGGCTTGAAAAGCCTGACGATATTGTCACCGATCTCACCTTCTCCCTCGATGCAACCCGCTAGCGCGTATGGCGGGATCGGAATCAGGACAGACAGTTAAGGAGCGGAGTCGATGGCCAAAGGAAAAGTGACATTTGATATTGAGACCTGCAAAGGATGCGAACTCTGCATCGAAGCATGCCCCCAGGAGAGCATCCGGCTCTCCCCGAAGATCAATGCGCAGGGGTACCACTACGCAGTGCTGATTGAAGACAACTGCACTGGATGTACCAATTGCGCATTGGTGTGCCCCGATGCGGTCATTACCGTGTACCGGGAAAAGAAGAAGGCCAGAGTCCCCGTTGCGCGGATCACCAAGGTGACGGAGAATATTACCGTGACACTGACCGATGAAAGGAAATGATCGTGGGTGACATCCGGTTAATGAAAGGGAACGAAGCGCTGGCGGAAGCTGCGATCCGGGCGGGCTGCCAGGCGTACTTCGGATATCCGATCACGCCGCAGTCGGAGATTCTCGAGTATCTTGCCGACGAAGGCCGCACGCGCGGCATGATCGTTCTGCAGGCGGAAAGTGAAGTGGCATCCATCAACATGGTCTATGGAGCCGCGGGGGCGGGTGCGCGGGTTATGACCTCCTCGTCCAGTCCGGGCATCAGTCTGATGATGGAGGGCATCTCCTACATCGCAGCGGCGGAGCTTCCGTGCCTTTTGGTCAACGTGAACCGCGGCGGTCCGGGTCTCGGGACGATTCAGCCCTCCCAGGGCGATTACTTCCAGGCGGTGAAAGGGGGAGGCCACGGCGACTATCGGCTCATCGTTCTTGCCCCGTCAAGCGTGCAGGAAATGGCCGATTTCGTCTACGACGGATTCGATCTCGCGGACGCGTACCGGAATCCGGTGATGATCCTCACCGATGGCGCTCTCGGCCAGATGATGGAGAAGGTGGAATTTCGGGCGTATGACCCTGCTGCTCACATGAAACCGAAACCGTGGGCGACCACCGGTAAGCCCTCGACGCGTCCGGCGAATGTCATTACATCGCTGCATATGCTGCCGGAGCAGATGGAAGAAGTGAATCTGAAGCTGCAGGAGAAGTACCGCACCATCACCGAGCACGACGTGCGGTATGAACTGGTCGATACCGACGACGCCGAGTACTGTATCGTTGCCTACGGTCTTGTTGCACGGATCGCTCACAAAGCCACCCAGCTCGCCCGTGAACGCGGGCACAAGGTAGGGCTGCTGCGTCCCATCACGCTGTATCCGTATCCGACTGAAGTACTCCGCTCACTGGCCGATCGGCTGCAGGGAGTGCTTGTCGTGGAAATGAACTCAGGACAAATGGTGGAAGACGTCCGGCTTGCGGTTGAAGGCCGCGTTCCCGTGAGATTTTACGGGCGTATGGGCGGCGTCATCCCTTCACCCGATGAAGTTGTAACGGCGGTGGAGACGATGATCGCTGCGGAGGCCAGACAACCCGTGGAGGCACCCTGACATGACACCGGAAATGATGAATGCGTTGACCGCGGCCGAGCAGGAAGAGCTGGAATGTGTTTACGAACGACCGGGGACACTGACCGATACGCGATTCCACTATTGTCCCGGCTGCGGACACAGCGTCGCGCACCGGATCCTCATGGAGGTGATCCAAGAACTCCAGATCGCCGACAAAACCGTTGGTGTCGCCCCCGTGGGATGTTCGGTCTTTGCGTATCACTACATGAATATCGACATGCAGGAAGCGGCGCACGGAAGGGCAAGCGCTGTTGCCACGGCCGTGAAGAGGATGCTCCCCGATCGGTACGTCTTTTCGTACCAGGGAGACGGAGATCTGGCCGCGATCGGAACGGCGGAAACCATCCATACGTGCAACCGCGGTGAGAATATTCTCATGATCTTCATCAATAATGCCATTTACGGCATGACCGGCGGTCAGATGGCCCCGACGACACTCCTGGGGATGAAAACATCGACCTCGCCCATCGGCAGGACTGTGGAAACGGCCGGGTTTCCCCTGAAGATCGCAGACATGGTTGCCCAGCTCCCCGGGGTTGCCTACGTGACGAGGCAATCCGTTCACACGCCGAACGCCGCCCGACAGCTGAAGAAAGCACTGACCAAGTCGTTCCAGTACCAAAAAGAGGGCCGCGGAACATGCTTTGTCGAGATCGTCTCCAATTGCCCTTCAGGCTGGAAGATGACACCGATCCAATCCAACACATGGATGGTGGAAAACATGTTTCCCATGTATCCGCCCGGAGACATCAAGACGCCGAAGTGATTCTCCCCTGACAGAAATCGAAGAGTGAGGAACAACCAATGACACACGAACTACTCATTGCCGGATTCGGCGGCCAGGGCGTTTTGTCTATGGGAATGACCCTTGCCTATGCCGGTATGATCGAAGGGAAAGAAATCACCTGGATGCCGTCATACGGTCCCGAAATGCGGGGTGGAACGGCGAACTGCATCGTGATTGTGTCCGATCAGCGTGTCAATTCGCCGATCGTCACCACGTTCGATACCGTCATCGCGCTGAACCAGCCGTCGCTCGACAAGTTCGAACACGCGGTGAAACCGGGGGGCCTTCTGCTCTACGATTCGACCAGTATCATCAAACCTCCGGCGCGGACGGATGTGCAGTGCCTGGGGATTCCCGCGAGCGAGGAAGCGGTGAAACTGCAGAACACAAAAGTCCTCAACATGATTGTGCTCGGCGCATTCCTTGAACGGTCGCATGTCCTGGATATGCCGGCCATTCTCGAGGCGCTGCGCAAAGTGCTCCCGGAGCGGTATCACCATTTGTTGCCGGTGAACGAACAGGCGTTACGCCGGGGTATGGAACTGGCCGGACAGCCCGTGCCGGCCTGACAACGCACGGTGTATCAGGAAGGAGAAGGCATGGAGCAGACATGTGTGCATTCCTGCAAGGGGCTCTGTCATGCGCTGACAGTGGCCGAGCATCACGAGGAAGAAGCCCTCAAGGAGTACCGGCGGTTCGCCACAGAATGTGACTACCCGGACGTCCGCGAAGTCCTGGATGCACTCATTGCGGATCGGGAAAAAGGGCTTCACTTTCTGCGCGAGAAGAAAGAACTCCTGACGGCGAAATTCAATGTCATTGACAGAATCAACGACAGCTTTGCGTGAGCCATGGCACATCCACCACACCATATGCTGCGCTGGAACGACATGTCGCTGCAGAACATTCTCGAGCTCGCCCTTGAAGATGAGATCGAGGCACGGGACTACTATCGCGTGGCGGCGGATCATGCCGGGAATACCCACACGCGACGCATGCTGCTGGGTCTTGCGGATATGGAGCAGGGGCATGCCGATTCCCTGCGCAAAGAACTCGAAGAGCTGCGCCTGCAGCGCGATCTTGAGGCGGGGATGGCGGACTGAGCTTCCCGAGGCGACCAACCCGGTGTGCCCCGGCGAGATGGGTAATCTATCACTGAACGGAGTCATTGCACGATCATGAGCACGTACACCATTGCCTGGCTGCCGGGCGACGGCATCGGCAACGATGTCATGGACGCCACACGGCTTGTCCTTGACCGCATACGGCTTGATGCCGAATACATCCATGGAGACATCGGGTGGGAATTCTGGTGCAAGGAAGGGGATGCGTTTCCCCAGCGCACCGTCGATCTCTTGCGTCGCGTGAACGCGGCGATGTTCGGGGCCATTACGTCAAAGCCCGTGAAAGCTGCAGAGGCGGAGCTGGTCTCCGACCTCAAAGGCAAGGGGCTCATCTACCGATCACCCATTGTCCGCATGCGGCAGATGTTCGACCTGTATATCTGCCTTCGCCCCTGCAAGGCCTATGCCGGAAACCCGTTGAACCTGAAAGACGGAATCGATCTGGTTGTGTTCCGGGAAAACACCGAGGACCTGTATGCCGGCGTGGAGTTCAGCCCCGTCCCACGGGAGCTTGCGGACGCGCTCGGTGCGCTGTCGAAACCGTTCCAGGTCTTTAAGGACATCCCGGCCGATCAGTATGCGATCTCCTGCAAGGTGAACACGAAGAAGGGTTCCGAGCGGATTGTCCGCGCGGCGTTCGAGTTCGCGAAGAAGAACGGTCGCAAAAAGGTAACAATCGTCCACAAGGCCAATGTGGTGCGCGCGACCGACGGGCTGTTTCTGGAAGAAGCCAGAAAGGTCGCCCGTGACTTTCCCGGCATCCAGTTTGATGAAGCCAATGTCGATGCGATCTGTATGTGGCTCCTGAAGAATCCGTTCAATTATGATGTCCTTGTGGCCCCGAACCTGTACGGGGATATTATCTCCGACCTCGCTGCCCAGATGGTGGGGGGGCTCGGAATTCGGGTGTTCCGGCAATATCGGGCATAAACTGGCCGTGTTCGAACCCTCGCACGGTTCCGCCCCGAAATATGCCGGACAGAACAAGGTGAATCCGATCGCGACGATCCTGGCAGCGAAGATGATGCTGGACTGGCTGGGCGAGACCGAAAAAGGTGACCGGCTGGAGCAGGCGACTGCAGCCGTTATCAAAGAGGGACGCATCCGGACGTACGACATGGGCGGATCCGATTCGACCATGGACATGGCGGAGGCCATAGCGGCCCATCTATGAAAACCGGTACCATAACCCTGCATGAAGTCGGCCTGCGCGACGGCCTGCAGATGGAACATCAGGCGGTTCCGACGGAACAGAAACTCCGGTGGATCCGCGCTCTTGCCGACGCCGGCCTTGATATTATTCAGGTGGGCTCGTTCGTCCACCCGACAAAAGTGCCCCAGATGGCCGATACGGATGAACTCTTCCGGACACTCACCACCCGCGGCGGGATCCGTGAAGGCGTGCTTCTCTCAGGGTTGGTGCTCAACGAGAAGGGCCTGGAACGCAGCGTCGCCTGCAACGTTCCAATGGTCTGCATGGGGGTTTCGGCGAGCGAAACCCACAGCATGAAGAATACCGGCATGTCCATAGCAGATGCAACACGACGGATCGTTGCGATGGCCGGACACGCTGCGGCGGGCGGGAAGGCGGTTCAGGTCTCGGTGCAGTCCGCGTTCGGGTGCGGCTACGAGGGACCGGTCCCGGAAGAGCGCGTGCTGGGCATTGTGCGCGCGTACCTGGAGGCGGGTCTGCGCGCGATCAGTCTGGCCGACACCGCAGGACACGCATCTCCCGATGCGGTCGAGCGTCTGTTCGCATCCGTGCTGCGGCTGGACGCAGCGGTTGATCTGGCGTGCCATTTCCATAATACATACGGAATGGCCCTGGCGAATTGCTACGCAGCCATGCGGGTCGGTGTCACATCGATCGAGTCGTCGGTGGCCGGACTCGGGGGATGTCCATTTACGAAAATCGCCGGGGGAAATGTCTGCACCGAAGATTTCGTGCATATGGTGCAGCGGATGGGACTTCGGCCCGACGTCCGCCTGGACGCGGTGATCGGGGTGGCGAACGAGGTGGCGGCGTACTTCGCCCGGGAGATGCCCGGGAGCGTGTACAAAACCGGGGCGATCGCGTAATAGGCGCACAGAAGAGAAGTGCGGCCTCTCTCTTTTCAGGGAATGAGTATGACACAGCATCCGTCAATGCTATCCGGTATTCGCGTTCTGGATCTAACGAACGTCCTCTCCGGGCCGTTTGCGACCCTGCACCTCGCCCTTCTGGGCGCGGAGGTGATCAAAGTCGAGAATCCCGCCGACGGCGATCTTGCACGGAAGCTCGGTTGTGTTCCACAGTTCAATCAGATGCTGATGGGGACGAGCTATCTCGCCCAGAACGCCAACAAGAAGTCCCTTACGCTCAACCTCAAGGCGCCGGAAGGGAAGGATATCTTCAAGAAGCTCGTCGCAACGGCGGACGTCGTGGTAGAGAATTTCCGACCCGATGTCATGCGCCGTCTCGGACTCGGATATGATGTACTGAGGACCATCAATCCCCGCCTTGTCTTTTGCGCCGTTTCCGGATTCGGGCAGTCGGGACCCGACGCGTTGAAGCCCGCCTATGATCAAATCATACAGGGATTGAGCGGCGAGATGGCCATCAACGGAGATGAACGGCTGAACCCGTTACGGGCAGGATTTCCTGTCTGCGACACTGTCGGTGGCCTGAATGCCTCGTTTGCCATCATGGCGGCGCTGTTCTGGCGCGAGCGGAGCGGCGAGGGACAATCGATCGATGTCGCGCTGCTCGATTCAATCATGCCTCTGATGGGATGGGTGGTGGCAAACCTCCTGATCGGCGGGCAGGAACCGGTCCTGATGGGAAATGACAATTTCACGGCAGCCCCCTCAGGTGTGTTTGTGACCAAAGACGGCTTCATCAACATTGCGGCAAACAAACAGGAACAGTGGGAGGCGGTGGCAGACGTCCTCGGCGTACCGGCATTGAAAACGGATCCGCGGTTTCGGGAGCGGGATATGCGCAAGAAGAACCGGAAAGCGCTGACGCCGTTGCTCGAAGAGAAATTACGCGAGCATGAGACTGCGTACTGGGTGGAGGTCCTCAATGAGCACGACGTTCCGTCGGGGGCGATCCTCACCCTGGATCAGGCAATGCATCAGCCGCAGGTCGACCATCGGAAAACATTTTCGACAGTCCAGGTGGACGGGATTGGCGACATCCCGTTGTTCAATCTGACCGCGAAGTTTGAAAAGACACCGGGAATGGTCACGTCGCCTCCTCCGAGACTCGGGCAGCATACCGTGGAGATCCTCCGGGAACTCGGGTATGACGAGGCGGGCGTTGCAGGGCTCAGGGCACAGAAGGTGATCTAGACAGGGTGCCGGCCCACGCGACTGCTTGATCAACGCAACTCACAACAGCGAGGTTTGCAGAGGGAAGGACGCACCATGGGACAGACAGTAGTTGAGAAGATTCTGGCGCGGGCGACCGGACAGGCCGGGGTGAAGGCGGGCGACGTTGTCGAGCCGCGAGTCGACCTGGCAATGTCACACGAAAACGCCGCACTGGTCATTAACCAGTTTCTGGAAATCTACAAGACGACCGGAATTGAACCGCGCGTATGGGACCCTTCCCGCGTTGCGATCATCTTTGACCATCGCGTTCCTGCAGAATCACCCAAGACTGCGACCAACCACAAGAAAGTGCGTGAGTTCGTGGCGCGGCATACCATCAGCAAATTCCACGATATCCGGGGTGATATGGGGGGGATCTGCCATCAGATCCTGCCCGAGAGCGGTTATGTCCGTCCCGGCGCCGTCGTGGTCGGGACCGATTCGCATACCACGAGCCATGGTGCGCTCGGGGCCTTTGCCTTCGGCATCGGGGCAACAGAGATGGCAAGCGTCTGGGCGCTCGGCTATGCGGTGAATGTGGAGGTGCCGGCTTCGATCAGGGTGGACGTCAGCGGGGCTTTCCCTCCGATGGTCGGCCCCAAGGATCTGATTCTGCATTTGATCGGCACCATCAGTGCTCAGGGAGCGAATTTCCGCGTTATTGAATTCCATGGCGAAACCATCAACCGGATGTCCACATCAGGGAGATTGGTCATCTGCAATATGTCGGTGGAAGCGGGTGCGACTTCGGGAATTGTCCCCGCAGACCGGGAGACGGAGATGTACCTGCGTGAAGAGGCCGGTGTCACAGATCCGTTCACGACGGTGGTTCCCGATCCTGACGCACACTATGAATCCGTGGTGCAGATTGACGTGACCTCCCTTGCCCCGCAGATTGCCTGCCCTCACACGGTTGACAACGTTCGTCCGGTGACGCAGGTCACCGGTACGTCGGTGCAGCAGGTGGTAATCGGTTCGTGTACGAACGGCCGGTTGGATGATATTGCCGCTGCAGCGGCGATCGTGCGCGGCAAGAAGGTTGCCCCCACAACGCGCATGCTGGTGTTTCCGGCATCGGGGCGAATCTATCAGCGAGCAATCGAAAAGGGCTATGTTGCGGACTTGATGCGGGCGGGTGCTGTTGTGATGAATCCCGGCTGTGGTCCGTGTCTGGGGGTCCACGAGGGAGCGCTCGGCGATGGTGAAGTGGCACTCTCCACAACAAACCGCAACTTCAAAGGACGGATGGGAAACCCGACAGGGGAAGTCTACCTCTGTTCGCCGGCTGTTGCCGCTGCCTCGGCCATTACGGGTGTTATCACCGATCCACGGAAAGGAGTATGACGGCTATGGCACGTGTGGTCTATGTGGTTGGCGACGATATCTCCACGGACGTCATCTACCCCGGCCGCTACATGGCGACGGTGTTGCCGTCCGAAACACCGCAGTTTGCCTTCATCGATGATGCGGCGTTTAACGCGAGCCTCAAATCCGGAAGCGTGCAGCCCGGGAGCATCCTCGTCGCGGGAAAGAACTTCGGATGCGGGTCTTCCCGGGAACAGGCCGTGTCGACCCTGAAAGGGCATGAACTTGTTGTGGTGGCGAAGAGTATTGCTCGTATCTTCATGCAGAATGCGGTCAATCTCGGGCTGCGGCTGGTTGTGGCGCCCGCAATCGAGGCCTCGTTGGGGGACGACCTCGAGATCACCGAGGCCGAGGTGGTGAATCGGACCACCGGGCGGCGGAGCGCCGTGGAGAAACTTCCGCGTGCGCGGCAGGAGATAGTGGATGCGGGAGGATTGATTTCCTATACGCGCAAACGCCTGCTCGATCGAGCCGGCGCCTGACTCTCACCAAGGACCGGACCCAACGCGCATGGAAGCAGCAGATCATCTCACCGCACGTTCAAAGTCGTACACGTACAAGACTGGCGCTGTCTGGACGGAAGGCCGGTCGGGCGTTTTGTCGTCGGAGGGCAAGCCGACCCTTCGGATTTCCAGCCCGCCGGAGTTCAAAGGGGAACCGGGTACCTGGACACCCGAAGAGATGTTCGTCGGCTCCGTGGAAATCTGTCATATGACGACCTTTCTGGCTTTTGCCGGGAAGCGCCGCATCCCGATTACGTCCTACAAGAGCCACGCGAACGGCGTGCTGGAGTTTATTGACGGTGACTATCGTTTCACGCGCATCGTGATCTTTCCTACCATTACCGTGTCGACGCCTGCCGTCGAGACCGAAGTTCACACGCTCCTGCGTGAGGCGGAGAAGCATTGCCTCGTGGCCAATTCTATTGCGTCCATTGTGGAAGTCAATCCCACCATCATCGTTCAGACAGCGTAGTGCAGGATTGGAAATCCTTCCCGAAATCCGTATACTGATGAGGAAAAAACGACACCACGGTGCGATCGGATCGAACGATCCTCACCATCGCCAGCGAGGGTCCTGGAGGGTTTGACGGAGGGATTCATGGGAAGGAAGCACACACAGGTTGATGTAGCATTGTTGAAGAAGTACGATCGGCCGGGTCCGCGGTATACGAGTTATCCCACAGCCCCGCTGTTTCAGCCGTCATTTACGGCGCACGATTTTCATGACGAGATTGTGGCGACAAACGGTCCGGACGCCACATCGGACATTTCACTGTACGTGCACCTTCCGTTTTGCGATACGCTCTGTTACTTCTGCGGGTGTACGATGCTGGTGACGCGCGACCGCAACCGGATCGGCGAATACCTGCGTTATGTTCGCACCGAAATCGACCGCATCGCACCGTTGATTGCCCCCGCGCGCCGCGTGACGCAGTTTCACTGGGGTGGAGGAACACCGACCCACCTGTCCCCCGACGAAATTCGAACGACTGCCGCAGCATTCCGCGAATCGTTCCGCTTTGCGGATGATGCCGAGTGCAGCGTCGAAATCGATCCGCGCGAACTCGGACGGGATCATCTGGAAGCCCTTCGGGAATCGGGGTTCAACAGGATGAGCATGGGGATCCAGGACTTTGAACTCCAGGTCCAGGCAGCCGTGAACCGCATCCAGCCCGAATGGATCTCACGCCAGGTGTTGTACTGGGCCCGCGAACTCGGGTTCGCGAGTATCAACATCGACCTCATGTACGGTCTGCCGCACCAGACGCCGGACTCCTTCGAACGAACGATCCGGACCGTCATTTCCTACGATCCCGACCGGATTGCCGTCTTCAATTACGCGCATGTGCCGTGGCTCAAACCCCATCAGAAGCTCATTCACCAGGAGGACATGCCTACGCCGGAGGCAAAGCTCGAGCTTTTGAAGATGACGATCGAGCTTCTGACCTCGGAGGGGTATGAGTATATCGGTATGGATCATTTTGCAAAACCGGGTGATGAGCTCGCACGCGCCCGTGCCGCGCGAACGCTGTATCGGAACTTCCAGGGGTACTCAACGAAAGCGGGAGCCGATCTGTACGGATTCGGGATGTCGTCGATCAGCAACTTTCAGAATGTCTACGCTCAGAACACCAAGGTCCTTCCGGAGTATTACAGGGCTCTGGATGCCGGAGGACTCGCAACACACGTCGGGTACCGTATGACCCCCGACGACCATATCCGCAAACATGTGATCATGCGGCTGATGTGTGATCTTGAGCTCGATATCGCAGACGTCAATCGGCGCTTCGACATCACGTTCGAGGAGTATTTCCGCGATGCTCTCGTCCGCCTTGCTCCGCTGGAGGAGGACGGACTCGTCGAGCTTGCACCCGACCGCATCGCCATCGTCGGGGCAGGCCGGCTCCTCCTGCGGAACATTGCCATGTGTTTTGATGCCTATCTCGAACGAATGGGGAAAGAGAAGCCGCTCTTTTCCCGGACCATCTGATTCTTCCCTGGTCGCGACCTGATGGTCGCCGGATGACCCAGGGTGGCGTGTCGCTTCTTCAAACGCCCTATGTAATGACGCTGACAGCGAAACTGGCCATGCCCTTCCATCGATCCACATGGTGTTTGCTCATTCTTGCCGTCTTCGTTCCGGGCGTGCTGCGTGCACAGATTGAAGGGTTGTATGATCATTGGCGCTGGGTGCGGTTCGGCTCTGAGGCCGGATTGCCCTCCGAGAAGATCAAAGGAATCTACGAAAGCCCGGATGGCACTGTCTGGGTTCAGACGCGAGAGGGACTTGCGAAGTTCGACGGATTCCTCTGGCACCCGGTGGACATGCCGGGGATCCCGAAAGAATCCGCAGGAATAGGACGCGTCACCGTCGACACCGCCGGCCTGCTGATGTGTGCCGACGAGAACGTCCTTGAGGTTCGACGCCGGAGAGTACGGCAGCTGGGTCTCTTCCACGAAAGAGACACCCTGCGTGGGTATTATGCGTGGAGGGAACCCACCGGCACGACCGTCGTGCAGGGGGATTCAAGTCTTTACCGGCTGGTAGGAGACTCTCTCGTACATCTTCCCTCACCCTACGACTCCTCCTTTGCCCAATGGCTCCCTCCCAAACCGGTCGATAATTTCCTGCTCGCCACACAGAACGATCTCTGGCTCAAAGCAGGGCTCGATCTCTTTCGTTTTCAGGGAGGCCGCTGGGTGCGCAGGTTCGAGTCGGAGGAGGGATTCCTCCGGTTACACCATCTGGTTGACGACGGCTCCGGGAATGGGCTCGCTGTTCTTGAGCCTACCGCGGGTCGTGTCGATTTGTACGAGTGGACCAGAGGCGGAATCCTCCGCAAACTCCAGGGTGAATCGGGAGACCTGATCCTTTCCATCGCGCCGATTCGGACGGGTGAGTTCCTTCTGTTGTATGCCTCCGGCGAAGTTCGACTACGCAGTGAGGGCACCTGGACATGGCTTCCTCCTCTTCCCCCTCCTGTGGAGCGACCAACACTGCTCCGGTTCCGAGAGAACGGTGATCTGTGGGTGGGCAGTGACCGAGGACTTTTTCTCTGCAGGCTCTCATCAACGCGGTGGTCAGCGTGGCAGGGGCCTCCTGCGAGCCTGGAAAACATTGTCAACGAGATCTTCCGGGCCACTGATGGGTCCTTCTGGATCGGCACGCGCGACGGCGTCCGCCATCGGTTCAACGATGGCCGTGTGGAGGCAACAACGCATATTGACGGAATTCAGCTCGGCCGGGTTACGGCGATCAATGAAGATGAACAGGGACAGATCTGGATCGGGAGCGGGGCTTCCTTTCGTGGCTCTTTCCGGTGGGACGGCAAACGGTGGACACACATCGGCACTGAACAGGGCCTGGATGCTCCCCGTATTCATAAAATCTACCGTGATCGAAAGGGGCGTCTCTGGTTTCTGGGAATCAGTAAAGGCGATCTGAAACAGGGGCTCAGGACCGATCCGGGCGCTTTTGTCTATGACCGGGGTACGTTCGTCCATTGGGGACCGGCTGAAGGTCTCCTGGATGGCCGCGTCTATTCCATGCTTGAAGATCGCCGGGGCGGGCTCTGGTTCGGGACGTGGTCCGGGATCAGCCGCCTGCGGGATGGCGTGTGGAAGTACTGGACGCTCGAGGATGGACTGGCGCTGAATCGGGTGTGGGATCTGGCAGAGGACTCGACAGGCCGCGTTCTGCTCTGCCATCAGTGGAGAGGCCTCGGCATCATCGAGCCCAATGATAGTCTCCACTACGTCATGCCGGACAAAGGCCTTGTGAGCGGACAGATCTGGGACGTTGCGGTTGACGATCGGGGGCGTATCTGGGTCGGATCGATGGAGGGGCTTGGGTGTTATGCCGAAGGGGAGTGGACCACGTTCGACGCTCATTCGGGACTTCCCAACTCTATGCTCTGGCCGGTTCTTCCATACGGCGGAAAGGTCTATTGCGGGACACAGGGGAGTGGCGTGGCCGTCCTTTCGCTCCCAGAACTGAATCACGTTGCCCCCACCCTCAAGATTCTGGAGCCCGAGGTGAAGGATGACATTGTCACCATCACCTGGTCAGCCAATGCGTACTGGGCAGACACGCCACCGGCGGCATTGATCACGCGGTACCGACTTGATGGAGGGTCCTGGTCTTCCTGGAACTCGCTGCGGTCCGCGGTCTTTTCAAGCCTGAAATCCGGACAGCACAGGTTTGAGGTTCAGTCCAGCCCTCCGTTCGGCACAGATACCGCACACGCGGCAACAGCACTGTTCTCGGTTCCACCTCCGTTGCTCCTCCGTCCCGTCGTTGCGATCCCGATAATCCTTCTGTCCATGCTGGCCGCAGGTCTGGCAGTCACCGGATACCTGCGCAAGCGCCGGTATGATCGTGTCATTCGGGAGAACGAGGCCACCTTCCGTGCCCAGTACAAAGGGAACCCGATCCCAACATTTACGTGGAAGCGGCACGGACATGACTTTCTCATCAACGATTTTAACGAGGCCGCTGTCAAGCTCACGTTGGGCGAAGTGCACAACTGGGTGGGACAATCATTCCGCGATGTTCTGTCGCACATCCCGCAGGCTCTCGAGGATATTGATCGCTGTTGGACCGAGAAGACAACCATCCACAGGGAGGTCGAATATCGCTATCGTTTGGTCGACCGCGTTGCGCATTTCGACGCAACATACACCTATGTTCCCCCCGACCTGGTCCTGATCCACACGCAGGATGTGACCGAGCGGAAGATGAGCGAAAAGCGCATTCATGAATCCCGGGAGCAGCTGAGAGCGCTTGCCGCTCGCCTCGAATCCATTCGTGAGGAGGAACGGACGGCACTGTCCCGTGAAATCCACGATGAGCTCGGTCAAATTATGACCGGCCTGAAAATGGACCTTGCGTGGATCAAGCGCCATACTCTCGAGATGGACGGAGGATTGCCGGAGGCCGTTGCCAGCCGGATGGCGCAGATGAACAGCCTGCTTGAAGATTCGATTCACACGGTGCGGAAGATTGCAGGGGAACTGCGTCCGGCGGTCCTTGATGATCTCGGTCTGAGCGTCGCCCTCGAATGGCAGGCACGTGAGTTTCAGGAGCGGACGGGAATTTCCTGTGTGGCTTCAGTCGATTCCGTCGACAGATTGCTCACTAAGAAGCAGGCCACGGACCTGTTCCGGATCTCCCAGGAATTGCTGACCAACGTCGCCCGGCATGCGCGTGCAACCAGGGTCCGTGTGGTGTTGAATCTCCAGGACAGGGAGGTGGTTCTTGAGGTCCGAGACAATGGGCGTGGCATTCGTCCGGAGGACCTGAAGAAGCCGTCGGCACTGGGAATCCTTGGTATGGAGGAACGAGCGCGGCAGATTGGTGCGATCTTCACAATTGAGCCGGATGATGAGGGGGGCACCATCGCCCGTGTGTCCCTGCCCGGACGGGAGAGCGCCGAACGATGAGAATCCTCATTGCAGACGATCACCCCGTCGTCCGGCGCGGTGTGAAGCAGATTCTGCTCGACGAGTTCCCGCATAGCGAACTTCGAGAGGCCCAGAATGGTGCACAGGTGCTGGAATGTGTCCATGCACAGGCGTGGGATGTCCTGATTCTGGATATGTCCCTTCCTGACCGGAATGGGCTGGATTTGATTAAAGACATCAAGGTGGAGCATCCGGCGCTGCCAATCATTATCCTCAGCATGCACCCCGAGGACCAATTTGCAGTCCGAGTCCTGCGTGCCGGGGCTGTTGGGTATGTGACGAAGGAGAGTGCCTCCGAGGAATTGGTCATTGCCGTGCGCATGGGCCTTGCCGGCCAGCGGTACCTCAGCCCGGCGCTTGCTCGTCGCCTCGCCCTTGAATCGATTTCCATTCCAAAAGATCAACCTGCCGTGTCCTCCCTCTCGGATCGCGAGGTGCAGGTCCTTTGTCTGATTGCCGAGGGGAAGACCCTTCAGGAAATAGCGGATATCCTCGCCCTAAGCGCAAAAACCATCAGCACGTACCGGTCTCGTCTTCTCGACAAACTGCATGCTGACACTACTGCAGATCTGATCCATTACGCGATCAAGGCTGGCTATGTCAAAAAGTAATACATGCCTGCCACAATGACTTCCTGAGATTCTGACACTCTCCTTCAGAAATTCTGACAAGTCCCCACAAATCTTCCTCCAATTCCTACAAGGATTTCAGCATTTTCGGAATTGCCCCTATCCTTTCTCCAGGCTAGATTGCGATCAAGCTGGCAGAAGGTTCAGGTAACGGGGGGGTCCTTGTATGCGCGTTCTTGTTGCTGCATCGCACCCGGTTGTGAGGCGTGGTATCCGGCAGGTTCTGATGGACGGTTGTTGGCCGTGCACCGTCCAGGATGCACGGGACAATACCGAAGCGGAAACACTGGTTGCGCGGGAACATTGGGATCTGGTGGTATTCGACCTTTCGGTGGTTGATCAGCCAGGGATGGCAAGCCTGAGCCGGGTTCGAAACGCCATCGGTATGGAAACCCCGCTGATTGCGGTCGGCATGCACCCGGAAGTCGAATTCGCCCGTTCGGCTCTTGATGCGGGGGCTGATGCCTTTCTTCTTGCGGAACGGGTGGACGAAGATCTGATCGAGACCGTACGGCATGTACGTCGGGGGGAGGCTTTGATGAAGGTCGGTCCACCGCGTGACGGGGTGTAGGTACCGGCGGCGAGAGGGAAACGTCGCCGGTACCTCACCAGCATCCGTTCCTTCCGCGTACAGTCCGGCGTAGGGTCGACATCTCCAATCGCCCGCGCGGGACGCCTGCGGGTCCGTGGTTTCTGACGTCTCCAGCCGCTTCTCCCTCTGCGCTTCTTTCCCCTGCAAATCGTATATTCTCTTCAGACATTCCTTGATCCCCCGATGCCCACTGTCCATGTCTCCACTCCCGGCCGGGTGTGTCTCTTCGGCGAGCACCAGGACTATCTCCATCTCCCGGTGATTCCCTGTGCCATCTCTCTCCGCATTGACATCGTCGGTCGCCGGACAACACGGCCGGTAATGACAATCGACATGCCGGACATCCACGCACGGGAAACGATCCCTCTTGAAACACGCATCCCCTACGGGTCGGACCGTGACTATCTCCGCAGTGCAGTGAATGTGATGATCAGGCACGGGTTCACATTCGCAGCGGGTATCGATGCCACCGTCACGGGGGCCATCCCCATCAATGCGGGCACATCAAGCTCGTCGGCCCTGGTGGTATCATGGGTATCCGTCCTTGCATCTCTGAGCGATCAGGCGCGCATGATCACACCCGAAGAAGCAGCACGCTATGCCCATGAGGCGGAGGTCCTTGAGTTCGGCGAGCCGGGCGGCATGATGGACCATTACGCAACCGCTCTGGGCGGGGTCCTGGCTCTGGAATTCACCCCCCATGTGCGATGGGAACGTCTGGGCGTTGAGCCAGGAGCGTTCGTCCTTGGCAATTCCGGTGAACCAAAAGACACGAAAGGGATTCTCTCGCGGGTGAAGAATCAGGTCGTCCGTTGTGTGGAGGTGCTGGAGCGGCATCATCCCGGGTTTTCACTCCACACTGCAACGTCAGGGACAATTGAAGATCTGGCTGCCGAGCTCACACCTGAACAATCTGCACTCCTCCTGGCCACAATCCGGAACCGTCAGCTGACCCATGAAGCAAAAGCCCTCTTTCGTACATCTCCGCTGGATAACAAAGCGTTCGGTGCGTTGCTCGATGAACATCACGCGGTCCTCCGGGACACTCTCGACATCTCCACACCGAAGATTGATCGTATGCTCCACGCTGCACGTGCCGCAGGCGCGTCAGGCGGAAAGATCAATGGCTCGGGTGGAGGCGGTTGCATGTTTGCTTATGCCCCTGAGAACGCTGCCGGAGTGGCGCTTGCCGTGGAAGACGCGGGCGGACAGGCCTGGGTCGTACACATGAGTGACGGCGTTCAATGGGACATGATGGAAGGGTGATGATGCGCGGAAATCTGGTGATCCTTGCAGGGGGTGTCTCATCACGTATGCAGGCCGGCGCCCTCAACGCCCCAGGTCTGGACGATACGACGCGGAACCAGATCCTCTCGGGGGGCAAGACGGTGGTGTCAATGGATACGTCCGGACGACCGCTTCTGGACTATCTTCTCTGGAACGCCATCACCGCAGGGTATGCACGAGCCGTCCTCGTGCTCGGGATACGGAACAGGGAGCTGCATGACTACTTTGACGTCCGTGGACGTCAGGGGGACTTCCCGGGACTCACGATAACCTCCGTCGTGCAGCCCGTGCCCGAAGGGAGAGCCAAACCGCTCGGTACGGCGGATGCGTTCCTGTGTGCCCTCCGTTCGGTGCCGGATTGGGCCGGGCAACGATGCACCGTCTGTAACGGCGACAACCTGTACTCGGCGACGGCGATGCGTCTTCTGCGGGAGTCCCCGGCCGACAACGCCCTGATCGATTACGACAGAGCGGCATTGCAGCTTCCGGAAGACACGATACGGTCGTTTGCGGTGCTTCGCAAGGACGACAGGGGGCATCTGCTGGATATTCTCGAGAAGCCGACGGCAGAAGAATTTGCCGCATCCAGAGATGCCGCCGGGCGCGTCGGCGTGAGCATGAACATCTTTTCGTTTCTCTATGACCACATCCTGCCCGTCCTGGAAGACGTGCCGCTTCACCCCGTACGTCGGGAAAAAGAACTCCCTGCCGCTGTACGGCTGCTGGTTTCCCGCCGTCCGTGCTCAGTTCTCGCGATCCCCCTGGCGGAGCACGTCCCCGACCTCACGCATGCGGAGGACATTCCTACCGTGCGGGCCTATCTCTCGGCGTATCGGGGTCCGTCGTCCGTGCCGGGGGAACTATGACAGGGCAGGAAAGCCAGGACGTTGTGGACGGGTTCCGTTCATCTGTTCCACAACGTGCTCTGCGGCGGTGCAGAGACGAGGCCTGATGGTGAGCGCACGGTGACCGGGACCAGGGAACAGTCGAGCGGGGAGGAGCGTCCTGTCGGGCCGGACGCTGTGGCCAAATTGTTCACCCCCCGTTTCTTTGTCATGTGTGTGTTTTCGTTTGTTGTGTTTCTCTCCGCTTTTCAGCTTTTTCCCACGGCTCCTTTTCGCATCATCGATCTCGGCGGCAGCACATTCACCGCCGGGCTCTTTCTGGGGTTCCTGACGTTCGCGTCCGCTCTTTCTGCCCCGCTGACGGGCGCTCTCGCGGACAGGATTGGACGACGCCGCTTGCTCGTGGTGTGCAGCTGGGCCATGGCCGGGTTCGGCATCGCCTACGGACTCAGTCCGGACTACGTGCTTCCGCTTTTCCTGGTGGTTTTCCATGGCATATTCTGGTCTGGATTGCTCTCGGCATCGTCCGCCTACGTCAGTGATATTATTCCCGCGCACCGTCGGGCGGAAGGGATCGGCTACTGGGGCATGTCTGGGGTGTTTGGAATCGCTGTCGCTCCACCTCTCGGGATATGGATCTATCAGTTTGGATGGATCTGGGTCTGCTTTTCGATTGCTGTTCTCGGCGTTGCGATGGCGCTGATTGCGATGCGCCTTCCCGAGTCGTCCCCCCCTGTGCGTGGGCCGACGGAGCGTGTGCATTTCCGCGATCTTGTGGAATGGCGTGTGCTGATCCTCTCTCTCGCGCTCTTCCTGTATGCCGTGGGTCACGGCGGGGTGACATCTTTCTCGGCTGTGTATGCTCGCACGCTGGACATCGAACCGCCAGGGATCTTCTTTACAATCAATGCAGTGATGATCCTCTTTACCCGCCCATTTGCAGGCCTGCTTGCCGACCGTGTGGGGCACCGGTTGGTCCTTCTGCCAAGCCTGTTTCTGATTTTCCTCGGTCTCCTCCTGCTTGCAGTCAGCAGCGGGAAGACCTTGTTTCTTGTGTCGGCGGCGGTGTACGGCGTGGGGATGGGGAACGTGTATCCGGTGTTTTCGGCGTATATCATTCAGCGCGTGCCCTCCGAACGTCGGGGTGCAGCGTTCGGAAGTATTCTTGCAGCGTTTGACGTAGGAATCGGCATCGGCTCGATGATGACCGGTCTCCTGATCGAGCGGTTTGGTTTCAGCTCGGCGTTTGCGGCGACGGCCGCGCTTGCGGCCTTCGCCATTCCGTACTTCGTCGTTGCCGAACGACGTCTGGGGTTTGGCCGTTCCCCGGAAACGCAGCGCGGCCCGGAGAATATCCCCGGGCCGTCAGCGTGATCCAGAACCAACGTACGATTCAGGTCTTCTTCTTGAGTTGATTGGCGACTGCCTGTGCCGCAGCCTGGATAGCTGCTTCGTCACCCAGATAATAATGACGAAGAGGCTTGAGGTGATCGTCGAGTTCATACACGAGCGGAACGCCCGTAGGGATGTTGAGTTCGACAATCTCGCCTTCGCTGATGGCATCGAGATACTTTACCAGGGCACGAAGGCTATTGCCGTGTGCAGCAATGAGGACGCGTTTGCCCGCCATGACAGCCGGCGCGATGGTCTCCTGCCAGTACGGCAGGAACCGCGCAACGGTATCTTTGAGTGATTCCGTCAGCGGAAGATCTTCGGTGCGGAGACCGGCGTAGCGGGCGTCTTTGCCGGGATACCGGGGATCATCCTTCGTCAATGCCGGAGGGGGTATATCGTAACTGCGGCGCCAGATTTTTACCTGCTCCATGCCATGTTTTTCCGCTGTCTCCGCTTTGTTCAGACCCTGGAGTGCGCCGTAGTGGCGTTCGTTCAGCCGCCAGCTGTTGATCACCGGAATGTACATCTGGTCGAGTTCCTCGAGCGCTGTCCACAGCGTCTTGATTGCGCGAGAAAGAACGGACGTATAGGCCAGGTCGAAAACGAATCCTTCCTTCCGTAGTGTCTTTCCGGCCTCATGTGCCTCGTGGAGGCCCTTCTCGCTCAGGCCGACATCGGTCCACCCGGTAAACCGGTTTTCTTTGTTCCATGTACTCTCGCCGTGGCGGAGCAGGACAATCTTCTTCATGGGTATGGTTCCTTGTTCTGGGAATCGCATTCAGACAACGTAAGATACGGGATTATTCGGACGGAGGAAAGTGGTGTTTCGGGCCGCTCACCCACGATGGTGTGGAGGGGTGGCATTCTCTGTGGAGACCATTGCAGCGAGTGTTTGAAGCACTTCACGATGGTCCCGGAAACTGAACCGGGCGTGGGTATTGGTGATGCCGACGCGAAAGGTGTAGGCTTCTTCGGGGAGTGCGGCGAACAGATCTTCGTCTGTCCAGTCGTCTCCCGCGGCGAAGACGAACCCATAGGTGGCCGCACCAACCCAATGGCGGCCCGCGACGCCTTTGTTCACCCCGGCATTCCTGATTTCTATGACTTTCGCTCCGCGGAGTACCTGGACATCGATATTGGCAGTGAAGGTCATGATATGGTCTGTGAGTTCCGATTCAACGGGGCGTGCCTGATCGGGGTCTGCCGCGCGGAAATGCCACACGAGCGAGTGTTCTTTTTCTTCGATGAAGGCTCCGGGGAGACGGTCTGCATAGAGCTGGAGGATCGGGATCAACTGGCTCTTCCAGAGGCTTGTGCGGCGGTGCAGGCGTGTCCACTCATTGGCCGGGCTCCGCATCCAGAAGCCGTGTTCGGCGACCAGGCCAATGTGCACCGTGCCGAACCACTCTTCAAGCGTCGCGCGCTCCCGTCCGCTGATGATCACCACAGTATTCCGGGTGTCGTCCGCGAGCCGGGTCAGCAGGTCGATCAGATATTTCCCCGGTCGTGCCTGGTGCGGACGGCGGGCAAAGGGAACGAGGGTACCGTCATAATCCAGGAGCAGCAGGCGGCGGTCGGCGGCAGCATAGTCCTGCACCATTTGCTGCCGGAGCCCCGGCTGGAGGAGTTTTGCATAATACCGATGCTGGATCGCCTGCATACCTTCAAGGTCGGTGAGAAAATCGCGGGCCCACCGTTGGACATCGTACCGGCGGAGCCGGTCCTGCATGATCTGGTTTCTTCGCAATTGTTCTTCGGCGGGCATCTCAAGGGCTTCCCGCATGGCCTCGGCCAGTTCCATCCGGTCGTTGGGATTGATGATTATCGATTCCCCCAACTCCTTGGCGGCGCCGGCCATCTCGCTCAAGATCAGGACGCCGGTACCGGTGGTGCGCGAGGCGATGTACTCTTTTGCGATTAGATTCATCCCGTCACGGAGGGGCGTCACCAGTGCAACATCGCTTTCACTGTAGAGAGCCATCAGGGGAGGAAAGGGGAGGGAGCGATATTGGTAGATGACCGGCGTCCATCCCAGCGTGCTGAACCTCCCGTTGATGCGGCCGACAGTCTCTTCAATCTGTTTCTTCATGATCTCGTACTGATCCACTCCGATGCGCGAAGGGACGACGATGAGGACAAGCACGGCGTGGCCGCAGTATTGTGGCGAGTTTTCGAGCAGGAACTCGAATGCCTGCAGCCGATTGAGAATCCCTTTTGTGTAATCAAGCCGGTCCACCGAGAGAATCACGCGCCTGTCACCGATTTCCGCGCGCAGTCTCTGACGTTCGATGTCCACCTCGCGGTCTGCTGCCCCGGTCGAAAACCGGTCGTAATCGATCCCCATCGGGAATGTGCCGGCATGCACGACGTGGCTGGGCAGGACGAGGCGGCCCAGCTGGTGTTCATGGCCGAGGACGCGCAGCACCGAGTGGAGGAAATGCTGGCAGTACTCGTAGGTGTGAAACCCTATCACATCGGCACCGAGCAGCCCTTCGAGAATCTCACGACGCCACCGGCCTGGGAGCAGGCGGAATAGTTCGAAGGATGGGAAGGGGATGTGGAGGAAGAACCCCAGGGAGACGCCGGGGACATGCTCCCGCAGGAGTGCCGGAAGCAGCATGAGATGGTAATCGTGTACCCAGATGATGTCACCGGGCCGCGCCACGGCAATCAGGGCATCGCAGAACGTCTTGTTGACCTCCCGGTATTGCTCCCAGTTTTCCTCACTGTATGAGGCATACACCGGGAAGTAGTGAAAGAGCGGCCAGATGGTCTTGTTGCAGAATCCGTGATAGAACTGCTCCATTGCAAGGGCCGAGAGAAATACCGGGACAGCCTTTGCCTCGCGCAATGACCGTTCGCGAATTGTGTCATGAAGCCCCTCCGGCGTTGTCGCTCCCGGCCATCCGACCCAGAGGGACTCACGCTCGGGCGCTGCCGCACCGGCAAGATATGACTTCATTCCGGTCACCAGCCCTCCCGCGGCTTCGGTGAACTCGAAGTCCTCTCCTACGGCACGGATGGTGAACGGGAGGCGATTCGACACGACGATGAGACGCCGTGCCTCCACGTTCTGTTCCGGTGTCCGGGCGTTGACAACTGCACTGGGGACCTTCACAAGGAGTCCTTTCTCCGCCTACAGATACACAATATCATCGGTGTGCTCGAGCGACAGGAAGAGCAGCAGATAGTCTTTGATATGACGTGTGATGAGGTAGTTATTCGTGACATGCTCACGGCCATTCTTTCCGAGCTGCTCGGCGAAAACCGGTTCCTGAAGCAGTTGTTTGATCCAGTGAGCGGTTCCTTCGATCGAATGGGTCAAGATGCCCGAGTATTTGTGTTTGATCTGAAGCGGGATACCTCCGACGGCGCCGGCGATTACCGGCCGCCCCTTCCAGAGCGCCTCCGCAACAGTCAATCCAAACCCCTCGCGCAACGATTTCTGGAGAACAACCGTCGATCCCCGTTGCAGGGCGTTGATCTCGATGTCGCTCGCAGGGGGGAGGAAGAGCACGTGGATGTCGTCATCCCGGTCAGCTTCTTCGCGCACCTGCTGCATGATGATGGGCCCCTCTGGATCATCCGTAGCTCCTCCCCCGGCGAGCACAAGCTGGCAGTCCACCCTCTTCTTTGCCAGATGATAGGCCTTGATCACACCAAGGGGGTCTTTCAGGTAGTCGAAGCGCGAAATCTGTGTCACAATCGGTCGTGAGCGATCGAGGTTGAACCGCCCGAACACCTCATCAACCTCGTCGTCGGAAAGGGTGCGGTTCTTTTCGCTGAGAGGATCGATCGAGGGAGAAATCAATACCTGGGGAATGGACAGGGTCCGGGCGAAGGCCGGAGCGGAAAAGACCGTGGCGTCATACCGGTCGATGTACGATGACAGAAACCGCCACACACGCTCGTCGGGACGTGAGAAATCGATATGACAGCGCCACACCCACCGGCTCCCAATTTGACCACGCTGCTCCACCAGCGCAATCGGTTGAGGATCGTGAATGAAGACGATGTCTCCGAAGGTCATGTCTTCGATGTTCGCCCTGTTTGTGGCGACGAAGTCGGCGAATTCATCGTCGGAGATATCCACCCGGACCCCGTGCAGGGCGTTATGCATCTTCTTCGTGGTGGAAAAGAATCGCTCGTTTCCCTTGATCACATCCCACCGCGCGTCCAGGCCGAGCTGTTTGAGCAGAGGCATCATCCGTGTCAGGATCTCCGCGACACCACCGCCCACCGCGGTCGAATTCACGTTCTGTATCACTTTCCCCCGCAGCCGATCGGCAAGGAGAAACAGCTCGTCGACCGCAGGTCCGCCGATAATGGACTCGTATTCCCTGATGTTACTCATAGCGTTGTACCAGTTTCATGATGTGCGATCGCAGCCCTTCCATCGTATGTGTGTACGGATCGAGCCGGCGAACCTCGTCGGCAAGGGCCGGATAGCCGATATCGGAAAACCACCGCGAAAAGTCGTTCTCGCCGCGCTTCAGACGGAGCTTTGCATCGAACACGTGAAAATAGAGCGCGCTGATGCTGATCTGGGACAGTATGCTGACAAAGTCGCCGAGGTTCGCTGCGACGTATGGTGTCGTCAGCACGAATGACCTGCACGCCATGAAGTGGAACTCTTCTCCGCGCGGACATTCCGTCAGGTGTTCGACCGTTTGCAGATGCTCCTCGAGGACCGTGGCAAAATATGTCCGCACATCTCCGATGGAATCGTACTGGACGATGTCTCCGCTGGAGAGTTTTTCGCCGGCGACGTCGTCATTCAGCACCTCCGCAACCCAGTAGGCGAAATCATTCGGGGGTTCAGGCGAAAGGAAGTGGTGCTGGAGCAGGAACCTGTGCGTGTGGTAGTAAATTGAGTTTTCCGGCACTGCCTGAATGCCCTCCAACAGGCTTTTAAGGTTCCGTGCTTTCCGGCCGAGCAGGATGGTTTGATCGTATTTCGTGTGAAAACTGAAGGGATCCATGTTCCTCCAAGTGTGTGAGAGGGGCCGCATCCCTCCCGGGGCAAGCCGCCGTTCCGGGCATACATGCCACACCGTGCGGTCTCCCGGAGGGAGCGATGGATGACGTCAGAAGACTCCGGCCGTCTTCAGGATCAGTCCGAGAACGGCTCCGACAATAACTGCCAGAACAACCATGAATTGCCACGATGTTTGCTCTGGCGGTGGCGCCTGTTCGGCCTGCATACGCTGCGTTGACTGCTTCATGTCACACCTCCGTTATCGATACGAGCACGAACGCCCCCTCCCGCAAAAGAGTCCTGGCGGCGGGAGAAGACCGTTGTCTGCGAAGAGCTGCATCTGCAACGCCAGCTGCGAGGCCGGAGTCCAGAGCTAGTATTCGGGAGGCGAACGACCTGAGCGAGAAGTGCGTGGTGGCGATGAAGGGAGCGTGTCCGCATCGCTGAGGAACACATGAACGATTCTGAAATCCGGTACATGACCCCTCGTTTCGACCGCGACCGATGAGGGGAGAGAGGCAAGTTTCACCATCGGTATGTGGCGATGCTGGACAAACGTCGGACAGGGAGGCTCCTTCGTCGTTCCTTTGCATGCCGCCACTTCTTCGGGTCCCTTCCCCTGTATTATCGGCAGAAGGGATGACACCGCAAGTGCCGAACCGGTCGTGCCATAGACCAGGAGGAGCAGAACGACAGCCTGCCTATGGAGTGCAGTGTTCATCATTGTCCGTCAGGATACTTCCTGTATATTACGAATCATCGGGAGAATGTCAAGGGAAAACGCCCTCCGTGCTTCAGGTACGCGTGTCCTCTTTATCCATTCAGAGAATCTGAGTATATTGTCCGTGATACCGTGAAGGATGACGCACGCCCGGTCACCAATCCCATTGCCCACATCCAAAGAATCCGATGACATCCCGCGAACGAGTACGCGCAGCACTTGCTCATGGCTCACCTGATCGTGCACCAAGAGACCTGTGGGTGCTGCCATATGTCACCCTGTTCCGCAAGAACGAACTTGATGCACTGCTGGTGAAGTATCCCATGGATTTTGAACGGCCGGAACTCAGCCCCGGGTCCGACGATAGGGATCTTGAGAAACTTTCGAGGCCATGCACGTACGTGGACGAGTGGGGGAGCATGTGGCAGGTCGCCGAACCTGGCATTATTGGAGAGGTGAAGGGACCGGTACTGGAGGACTGGGGCAGGTTGCCGCATTTCACACCGCCATGGGAAAGCATCCGATCACGCGACTGGTCCCATGTGAACCGGATGTGCGACCGGAGCGACCGGTTCATGGTGTCGGGAGTGTGCGCGCGTCCATTTGAACGACTGCAGTTCCTGCGGGGTACGGAAAACCTGTACGCCGACCTGGCATACGATACGCAGGATCTCAGAATGCTCATGGACATGGTCCATGCGTATTTCTGCGAAGACGTCGACGCCTGGGCGAAGACCGGAGTCGATGCCGTGGCGCTGATGGATGATTGGGGATCCAACACAGGCCTGCTGATCAGTCCGGACATGTGGCGGGCAAAATTCAAGCCGCTGTACAGGGAGTATTGCGATCTCATCCACCGTGCGGGGAAATACGTTTTTTTCCATTCTGATGGCCATATTGAGGCTATCTACGGCGATCTCATTGAGATCGGCGTCGATGCCCTCAATTCCCAGCTTTTCTGCATGGATATTGAACGGCTGGGGCAGCGGTACGGCGGGCGCGTCACGTTCTGGGGAGAGATCGATCGTCAGCACGTGCTTCCGTACGGAACTCCCGAAGATGTGCGGGATGCGGTGCGCCGTGTCCGGAGGGCAGTTGACCGCGGCACCGGAGGGGTTATTGCGCAATGTGAGTGGGGAAAAGACAACAGCGTCCGGAACATCGAGGCGGTGTTTGAGGCGTGGGAAGAATCCACGCCGCCCGCGGCGCCCGGACCGGACTGAATCGACTCCCGGGGGTGCCGGTCCGCACGCGGCGTAGAGAAACGCGCTCCCGACTGCCATGCCGATCGTGCGGAATTGACATGCCCCAATGAGGCGAGAGACGTGCGCTCCGGATCACGGAGTGATTTCACGGCTCATCCGGAACTCCGGGATCATTCCTGCGGCGAACTTGTGTGGACGAGGTCGGACGGTGCCACGGGTACACGGTGCCCTCCCGCAGGGGCCCAGGTGATCCGCAGGCCATCGCCGCCTGTCTTCTGAAAGTACTCCAACCGAATCGGGTGAAGGCCGGCCTCCAGCGCAACGACAGCGTCGAGCTCCTTCAATCCGTGCAACCCGTCGTTCTCCACAAGAGGCGCATCCCCGAGCCAGAGGCGACTCCCGTCATCGGACTCGACCGCAAACGTATACACTCCCGTTCGTGGTACCCGCAGCAGTCCGGTATATTCAAAAGCGAATCGCTCATTGGCGAGACGTGACGACAGCGTGAAATCGGTCTGGACTCCCTCATGCCGGGGAACCAGTGTCGAAAAATCGGGGAGGGAATCCCATGTTCCCTCAAAATAACGGTAGCGAACCCCCGGGGTCACATCAGAGTACGAACGTGCAGGAGCGGGCGTGACTCTGGTCAGAGTGTGACGAGACGGGGCGAGCAAACCGATGCCGTCCCGGTAGCATTGTGCTGCTATGGTGGCTGAATGCGTGAGACGGATGGGTGCACGGTACAGGTTCGAGTTCGGCCCAGGGTCCGTGCCGTCAATCGAGTATCGGATGGCGATCTCCGGTGGTACCGGAGCGAACGTCACAGTCGTTGTGTCGACGAAGATGTCTGCCGTGGCAAGAAGCTCAGGAGGAGTGCAGACCTCCGGCAGAGCGGAGATGTCCAGCACTATAACGCTGTTGATCGTGTCAGGAGGGCGTTGAGGCAGAGCGATGCGCACTCCGTCATGAAGTCGTTCAACCACCAGCGGGGAT
Organism: uncultured Bacteroidota bacterium; assembly: GCA_963714855.1. GTDB lineage: Bacteria > Bacteroidota > Ignavibacteria > UBA10030 > UBA6906 > JAGDMK01. The sequence continues at coordinate 174,991 of CAVQPT010000006.1, forward strand.
GAGGAGGGGTCGGCCAGGAGCGATGCGCGGAGGGGGGTATTAAGAAGGCCGGGGACCGTCAGCGACCCCCCGGAAGGCCAGTCGAAGACGTGGAGAAAGAGTCGGGTTCCTCCCGGAAATTCCTTTTTCGTGCATCGGCCCCAGGGGAGCCCCGCAAAGGGGCTCGCCGAGGTGCCGTAGATAGCTGTGCTATTGACGTTCATCCATGCTCCGATGTCGGCCAGACGTTGGACGCTCTCCTTCGGGAATGTTCCTTCGGCTGTCGGCCCGACGTTGAGCAGGAAATTGCCTCCTTTTGAAGCGATGTCGGCAAGAGTACGCACCAGCTCCCCGGACGATTTCCATGCGTGGTCATTCCTGTTGTATCCCCAATGCTCATTCATCGTCATGCAAGTCTCCCAATCGGCGCCCGGGAGACCTGTTGGCGGCACCTGTTGTTCGGGAGTCCCGAAATCTCCTGCTGAAGGTTCACCATGGGAGAAGCCTTCCATGCCGGACCGGCCGCCATCGACGCGATTGTTGATGATGATGGTCGGCTGAAGTGACCGGACGTAGGCGGCGAGGTCTTTTCCCCTTTCTCGATTCCAGGTGCTTTCCCATTCTCCGTCAAACCACAACACCCCGATCTCGCCATACGATGTCAATAATTCGCGGAGTTGCTCCTTCATGTAGCTCACGTACCTGTCCTGATCGGCGCCTTCCGCGCTCCGGGTTGTTTCCCACTCGCGCCGCGGCAGATAGTCAGGATGATGCCAGTCCATGATAGAATAGTACCAGCACAGGCGGATTCCCTGTTTCCTGCACTCGTCGGAGAGCTCTTTGAGAATATCCCGTCGGAAGGGGGTGGACAGGACGGTAAATGAAGTCTGGCGGGAATCGAAGAGGCAGAAGCCGTCGTGGTGTTTGCTGGTGATGACGATATATTTCATCCCGGCATTTTTTGCCATTGTCACCCATGTCGCTGCGTTGAAACGGACCGGGTTGAATGATGAGAGGAATCGGTCATACTTTTCGAGCGGGATCCGGGCGGAGTGGCGGATCCATTCGCCGAAATCGGTCCCACTTCCCCATGTCCCGGCCGGCACTGCATAGAGTCCCCAATGCAGAAACAGGCCAAACCGTGCTTCTTTCCACCAGGCCACGCGGGTTGCCCGGTCCTCCGGCGACTCCGGTTGGGCGTGGGTCAGGAGAGGGACAAGGGTGAGGCACATGACGGCACAAAGTGCGAGAACGAGAGGAATGCGCGGGCTCATGGTTGTTCCCTGCTGATGGTGTGGAGGAAGATACGGAGAAATCAGCGGATGCGCACCACCCAGGCGTTTACCTTTGCCCGGTCCAGGGTATTCACCGGTAGAGGGGCACAACGAACCGTGGTCTTTTTGCACATTCAGGCAGGAGGTTGATCATGAAAACACTGGGAAGCTTGTTGGTGGCTGGTGTGGCGGTCGCGCAGATGTTCGCTGCGTCCCCGCCGCCGGGACGTGATGTTCGCATTGACGCAAAGGTCAACTATCCTGTCCTTCTGCCCGAGGGTGGCAGGGTGTACTTGAGATTGGCTATTCGCGCGCCGAAAAGAGAAAGACCATCGAGAAACCCGGTTAATATGGCCATCGTACTCGACCGGAGCGGATCGATGGCGGCAGAGGGGAAAATGGAGCATGCGCGCGCTGCAGTCGGGGCGCTTGTCGACCAACTTCGTCCGAACGACATTCTGTCGCTGGTCGTGTATGACGATGTCGTTGATGTGCTTCGCCCGGCGTCGAGGGTGGGGAGGTCCGCTGGAGAGATCAAGTCTCTTCTCCGGGAAGTGTATCCACGGGGCTGGACCAACCTCGGGGCGGGGATGAACGAGGGGTTCGCCCAGGCCCGGACAAACATCAAGCGTGAATATACCAATCGTGTCGTGCTCCTGTCTGATGGACTGGCAAATCAGGGAATCATCGCTCCGGATCGCCTTGCAGACATTGCCCGGCGCTATCGCACCAGGGGAATCTCGCTGTCCACGATCGGTGTCGGTCTGGAATACGACGAGAATCTTCTCGTGGCGCTCTCGGAAAACGGTGGAGGGAACTACTACTACCTCGAAAGTGCGCGCAACCTCGCCTCGGTGCTTCGTCAGGAGTTCGAGCGGCTGTCGTCCGTCGTGGCACAGAATGCCGTCATAGAGATCAGGCTCGGCCGGGGCGTGGCTCTCCATGATGTTATCGGATGTGGGTTCGAGCAGAAGGGGGGAGACGTCAGGATCGCCGTCGGGGACCTGTATGGGGATGACACACGGGAAATCATCGTGGAGCTGGATGTCCCCAGTGGAACGGGCTCGGTCACGATTGCGGAAGGGCGCTTGACGAGCGATCAGACCGCTGACGGTGGCACGATATCCTCATCGTTTGCGTCGGAGATTCGGTACAACCGGGACGCCGGGACAGTGGAGCGGGAGCGCGATCTGAACGTCCAGGGGCGGGCCGATATCGCGCTCTCCACCCGCACGGTCGATCAGGCCATGGAAGAGTATGACCGGGGAAACACCGAACAGGCCTCGGACCTTCTTGCCGGTGCGCGGGCTGGTCTTCTGGCATCCCCGGCAGTCGCCCAGCCCGGAGCCGCAGGTGAAGCGCTCCGTGAGCAGGCGGATCGCCTCAACGCGTACGCCGATACGCTCAGGGATGAACGGAGCGACACACGGCGCGTGAAGAAGGGGATTCAATTCGACAACTACAAGACCCGCAAACAGCGATAAAATAACGGTCCGGCCTCTGGCCGGACCTTTTGTTATCCATCATGAACAAGATGCGCAACCTCAAGTTGTCGAGAGATGTGTGTGAACACGTCGGCGTCAGTCGTGAATCGATCATATTCCGGCACGATGAACATCCCGGGGTTCAGGAATACCTGGCGCGCAAGGGACGCCTTGTAACGGATTGCAGGTGTCGGTCCATCGAGGGCAAGCCGTTCGACTTGCCGCGTGATTCTTTCGCACGGGGCACCGGGCTGCGCCAATTTGATGAGTACAACAACCCGCAGACTCGATTCGACCACACCCGGGACTTCATGCTTGAGGGAGATTTCGAAGGCCCGCTCAAAACGTGTCAGATCGAGGGAGCGGTATCGGGAAAGCTCCGCAATAGCCGATGGTGTGCTGTGTTCGCTCGCTGTCGATGCTGGTGCTGGAGCCGAAAAGGCGAGACACGAGAGAGCGACAAGGAACCAGTTGTGTGATTTCATGACATCCTCCTATGGTGAATGAAGTTTACCGCCGCCTCTTCTATTAAGAACTCCTCCGACGGCGTGTTGTTGCAGCCGACCGTCGCTTCGGGATAGCGGTTTGCAGGGTCCGAGGTGTATTTCATCCCCACAGCTATGCACGCTGTGATCCGCCATGGCCTGGAGAGACACTGATCGGATCCAAATGTCGACAGAATGATCCAGTTGGGCCACTTGGACGGGTCCAATTCTATCATAATGGAGCTTGATTAGAATATTTGCCGTCCCTATCTTCAATGTGGATTCATATTGTGTAACCGGCCACGACGAGTCCTCGCGCCCGTCGTCTCGAGGAGATCAGCCATGAATGCGCATTTTGCTTCACGTATGAACATCCTAAAAGCCTCCGACATCCGTGAGATTCTGAAGGTCACGCAGAATCCCTCCATGATCTCCTTTGCCGGCGGGCTTCCCGCACCTGAGCTCTTCCCTGTGGAAGCGATTGCCGATCAGGCAGAGAAAGTCCTGCGGACGCGTGGGAGGATAGCGCTTCAATATTCGCCGACAGAAGGATACCCGCGTCTCAGGGCCCAGATTGCAACGAGGATGAACACCATCTGGAAGACACAGCTCGAGAGCGAAGAGATCATGGTGACCACCGGGTCGCAACAGGGACTCGACCTCACGGGGAAAGTGTTCCTGGACGAGGGAGATGCCGTGCTGTGCGAGAGTCCGACCTATCTGGGTGCGATCATGGCGTTCAATGTCTTCCGCCCCCGATGGGTCGAGATCATGACGGATGATGAAGGCATGGTGATGGAAGACCTGGAACGTGCCCTTCAGACAGTGCACCGCGTGAAGCTGATCTATGCCGTGCCGAACTACCAGAATCCGACCGGACGCACGTGGTCAGATGCACGTCGCGTGCGTGTCGTAGAACTGGCTGCGCGATACAACGTACCGATGATTGAAGACAACCCGTATGGAGAGCTCTGTTTCGAGGGGTGTGCTCCCCGCGCGCTGCAGGGGATGGACTCGGCGGGACTGGTGATTTCCCTCGGGACCTTCTCAAAAGTCTTCTGCCCCGGGCTTCGCATCGGATGGGTCGCGGCCCGCAGAAAGTACCTGGATAAATATGTCATTGTGAAACAGGCGGGAGACCTCCATTCCTCGACTCTGGATCAGATGGTTGCGTCTGCATATCTGGACGCACACGATCTGGAGGCCGATATCGTGGAGAAGCGGGAGGAGTACCGGAAGCGCCGGGATGCGATGCTCGCAGCTCTGGATGCGGACATGCCTGACGGTGTCACCGTTACGAGGCCGAAAGGGGGGCTGTTTCTGTGGGTGGAACTACCTCCACACGTCGATGCGCGCAGGCTCCTAGTCCGTTCACTCGACCAGGGTGTGGCGTTCGTGCCCGGTGAAGCATTCTTCCCGACCAGCGGACGCAAGAACACCCTGCGGCTGAATTTTTCGAATATGCCCGAAGATCGGATTACGGAAGGAATCCAACGGTTGACGTGTGCAATGCGGGAAGAGTTCGGCCCGGCCCGTGCGTCGAACATCGGCGTTCTTGCCTGATCCTTCAACACCAACAGGGCCGTGACCGATTGCAGGCCACGGCCCTGTTTCTCCCCAGGCGTTTGTGCAGGTGCTGCCGGTTGCCACACGGCGCACTTTTCCACTGCTCCGCCTCTTCCATACTACTTCACCAGAGACATCTTCATCGTTGCCGAATACGCTCCAGCCTGCATCCGCGCGAAGTACACGCCTGACGCGACTCTCTTGCCGTCACTGTCATGACCGTTCCAGTCCACGCTGTATGTTCCGGGCGCATACTCTTTGTAATTGACGAGTTCGTTGACGACGCGCCCGTGGACGTCATACACACTAATGTCCACACGTTCCGCCTTCGGCAGAGAGAATTGAATCCTCGTTCCGGGATTGAAGGGATTCGGGTAATTTTGAGAGAGATGGAATGTCGCCGGCGGTCCTGTGAGTTCTGCCACACCCGATTGCGTGTGTGGGTCGCCATGACACTGCGTGCACTCCATCTTTGCGGCAACCGTATCGGTGGCGGTAGAGCCGTGGCATGTCATGCATCCAGCCACCGTTGTGGGCGGTGCATAGAGCGGGGTGAACTGGCCGGCAAGCTCATCGTTGATTATCTTCGCCGCATACGCCGCGGTATCGCCCGTCAGACGCGCACACCGTTCCTTCCGCTCGGTCGAGGAATTGGGATATCCTGTTCCTTTGACCCAGACGGCATTCGATGCATGGCAAAGAACCGACCCGCTGATGGTTTGGGGCAGGACTTTGTCACATTTGTTCTCGCTGAACGTATGGTTCGATGCCCGGTCATTGCTGATGTCGGACGGAAACTGGACCTGTGTATACCATCCGAACAATTCGTTCACAAGAACACTGACGCGGGCCTGGGCGGATACCAGCGAGATCAGTGCCGACGCGCCGTTGGCGGCGCCGCAGGTGGCGCCCCAGCCCGCACCGCCGCCGGATCCGTACAGCATGATCTCGGCCGGGAAGGAGCTATACGGCTCGCCCACGGTTTCTGCCAGTGCGCGCACGAGGCCATAAAATGCGCCATAGCAACACCCCTTGCCGGAATAGTACGCCTGGTGTCCATAGTTGCGAACAACTTCAACGTCCAGCGCCTGATACGGATACGGCCAGGTCGAGGCCAGAGCACCGGCTTTGGATGTTGCCCGAGAAACCAGGCTGAGCGCCCCCGCTCCGACGGCCATTGCTGCGACAGCTTTGGTTCCGTTCTGCAGGAATTTTTTCCGCGTAAGTGTGTCTGACATACAACCTCCAGAGAAGAGTGAATGAGCCACCTTCGTGGACTGTGGAGGACGTCTATGGCTCATCACCCAACCATCTGTCAAGGGATTGGAACAGCCGTTCCAGCGCGAGCACAACGGAGTGATGCAGTTCTCCCGGGATGTCCTTGAGTATTTCTGCATGTATCTCGATGTACCGTGCTTCAAGCCGCCGTGAGAGCGCGGCTCCCTTTGCGGTCAACGTGACCCTCACGCCGCGCCGGTCCTCGGGATCGATGGAGCGTACAAGAAATCCCTTCGTCTCGAGGTTCGCGGCAATTTTGCTGAAACTGCTCCCCTCCAATTCTAGCTCAGCAACGATGTCCTTGACATTTCTGCTGCCCGAAGCGCGGAAAGCCCGGAGGACTCTGAATTCGGCTACGGTCACGCCGAATTGCCGGGCGATCTTTTCTTCCTTCTTCTGGCAGCTCACCAGGAGCTTGAATGTGAGGTTTGCAATCTCCGAAGCAGTGGCGCGCGATGGGGTGGTCACCATGATGTCGTACTCCAATAGTTTCCAATTACAATTATTATACCAGGCCGTTATCGGGCGAATTAGCAGATATTCTGTTCACGCGGGCAGGGGCTTTTCCCGATCGTGGGAAACGGGCGTTCCGGAGATAAGAAAACGCCTCCCGGGGGGGGCAAGCGGTCCGCTACACGATGCGGACCCGGATCGTATGGTCCACGTCCCGGAGGTCTGTGAACAGCCCATCGTTGTACTGCGCATCGACGTCAGCCAGAACATACCCGATCAACTCGTTTGTGCGCAGAACCTGTGTGATGACGTTAACGTTGTTCTTCGCAAAAATGCCGTTGATGTGGGAGAGCACACCCGGGACGTTCTGGTGAATATGCAGCAGTCTGTGCGTGGGGTCGGCGCCGGTGCGCGGCGCCGTGATCCGCGGAAAATTCACGCTTGTTGTTGTTGCTCCGGTGAAGAGGTACTCCACGAGCTTGCCGGCAACAAATGCCGCAATATTCTCCTGGGCCTCTTCGGTGCTCCCGCCGATGTGGGGCGTCAGAATGACGTTTGGCAGCCCGTGGAGCGGCGTCTCGAACTGTTCCCGGACATCGCGGGGTTCAACGGGAAACACATCCACGGCTGCGCCGGCGATGTGACCTGACCGCACCGCTGCCGCAAGCGCCCCGATGTCTACCACATGCCCGCGGCTGAGATTCAGAAGATAGGAGCCGGGTTTCATGCGGGCGAGAGCGCGCTCCGCGATCAGATGCGTGTTCGCGGGATTCCCGTCGACGTGGATCGTTACGATATCGGCCAGAGCCAGAAGCTCGTCCAGGGAGTGCACGCGCGTCGTGTTTCCGATCGACAGCTTGTCTGCCGTATCGTAATAGTAGACGTCCATCCCCATCGCTTCCGCGAGCGTTGAAACCTGGGACCCGATATTGCCGAAGCCGATGATCCCGAGCTTCTTTCCCCGAACCTCCCGCGCGCTGTCGGCCGATTTCTCCCACCGCCCCGCGTGGGCCTGCACGATTTTGGGATAGACCTGCCTGACCAGGAAGATGATTTCGGCGATGACCAATTCGGCCACGCTGCGCGTATTGCTGTACGGGGCGTTGAAGACCGCAACGCCGCGCAGAGACGCGGCCTCAAGGTCAATCTGGTTCGTCCCAATGCAGAACGCCCCGATGGCCAGAAGATCCGGCGCATGCTCGAGAACACGCCGCGAGATCTGCGTCCGTGACCGGATACCCAGAACTGTCGCGCCCCGGACTGCCTCAATCAGCGCGTCTTCATCGGGCGCGCCGGGAAGGGTCTCACAAATCACTCCGCTCTGTTTGAGGAGAGTGACTGCCCGGGGGTGGATATTTTCCAGGAGAACGACGCGCGCCGTCATTACTGCTTCTTGTCTCCCCCAACCGGTACCGGCAGCAAGGACTCCCCGGTTGTGGCGTCCAGTACGAGCGTGTTTGGCCCGGGAGGAAGATCGAAGGAGACGCGCGTACCTGACCGGAGGAGGAGTTCATGAATTCCTCCTTCCCGCGTGTGGAGAAGGACGATCCCGCTTCCCGCATAGACGATATCGCCCCGTGTCGAATAGGTGTGGGCCCCGCTCTTCCTGAGGAGTGAGCGGAGGGGCTCAACGCCCGTGTTTGGCAGCGCAACGTACCAGGCCGTATGGTCGGGAAAGGTCTTCTTTCCTATGGCGGTCTGCCCTGTTTCCCGAAACCGGCCCAGGACCTCGACATCGGGCTCGTCGATCGCAAAGATAGGGCTCATTGCCTCGCTTCCCAGTGTATAGGTCAGCGTCGATTCCGGAAGCGCAACCTCAATCTCCGCTGCGGCATGCAATCTGGCCGGTACAAGATTGAAGCCTGTCAGGTGTGTCACCCGCGCGGGGTCGAGTGACTCCCCGTCGCTATAGCCGGGGGCATAGAACCAGATGAGAGTACGACCGTTTCGGGCGACACGATCGTGGATCATCTGCCGGGTTTTTTCGTCCATGACGAATGTGTTCCCGAAGATCACGACCTTGTACGGACTGAGGTCGACTGCTTCGAGATCGTCGATGTGGATCGGATCGAACACCACGCCGCTTCTGAAGGCAGTGAGGGTATTGTAGTCGATGAGTACACTGCTCACGGGATCGGTCCCGCGAAGGCTGGCGGTGTGGTAGAAACTCTCGGTGTCAAACACAAACAGCACATCAGCGCCGGATTGATACTCCTGTGGTGTGCGTGCCTCCATCAGGAGCTTTGCACGGCCCGATGTCCTCCAGGACACGGGGTGATCCCAGTTGCCCTTACTGCCTCGCCGAGTTGTATTGAAACCCGTCAAGATCAACGCCAGAGACTCCGAAATCGTAGAACCACAGGCCCATTCCCTTCGTGAAGGAGAAGAGCATATTCCGCCGGACGTCCGCAATGCTGTTCCGGAGCCGGAGATCGTGTTTTGTATCGCGGAGAATGGGCGTTTGTGGTTCCACGTCCATTTCGTCAAGCCAAAGTTTGCCGTTCAGCCGGATGGAGGTGATCAGGCTCCGGGATCGGTAGGGCTCGCCGAGTTTGATGGCTTCCGGCCCGTAGGCCTGTGGCCCGGAGAGGTAGTCGATCTGGTCAGACCGGAGCACTCGGTGGAGCTCCAGGTGACCCCCGGCCGCCTGGCGGCCGAAGGTGGAGAAGTAATAGCCGTAGAATGTTCCGGCAATGATCGGGCGCGGCCAGGTCTGTTTCACAGCCCGTGCGAAGTGGATGATGTTGTCTGCTACGAGCTCATGGACGCAGGTGTAATAGTCGATCGCCTGCCGCTCGGTGGCGGGATCACGGAAAATCCGCTGACCTGTCGAACGCTCTTCCATGCCGGGGACCGGTGCGGTGGCGAGCGTGACAGATCCCCGTCCCCACGCCGTGCTGAGCGCTTCATCAGTAGCGTACTTCTCCGTGAGCCAGCTCCGAAACGCGCGGGTCATCGGCGCGCTCACATCTGGCTCATTTCTGTAGAACCCCCAGTTGTGCCATTCTCCATAGACGCCATTGGCGACCTGGATACCGGCGAGGGCACCCTCATCGGTTGGCCGCGAGTTCACGGAGGAACCTCGTGCAGTTTCTCCGTTGCCTCTTCGCGCCAGGGCAAGGATGCCATGCTGACCTGCGCGACGGGGGAATTGTCGCTCTCGATGATGCGGGGGAAGGCGATCGAGTCTTCCGGCACGTAATCGGTGTCAGCGTACTGTACCCACTCCTCCGGGTGCTGGCGCATCCACCACTTCGGGGCAGTGACGTGAAACCGGAAAAACACACCCGCCTCGGGACAGACATCCAGAATGCCCCGAATCTGCTTTCGGGCGGGGGTGATGTCAAATGTCGCATCCTGCTGCCAGATATGATCGAGGAAGAGATCCACCTGGAACAAGTCGGATCCCTTCTTCGGCGAATGAGCGGATATTATGCTGTGGAAGTTCCTCCCATGACCACCGCCCACCAGGGACGTCCGTCAGTGCATAGATGAGAGGGGTCTCCGGCGTGCTGTTGATCATGATGGTGGGACGGCCATTCAGGAGTTCCACGCGGCTGGACAGGGGTTCCGGAGACGGAGTCCGGGCGTCGACATCAGCGGTTATGGTCATGGTCATAATCAGTGCAACAATACGTGATGAAATTGCGAACCGGTTCATAGTTCTTGTGTCCGCGATGGATCCAAGGGTGCCCCCCCCTCTCTGTGTTTCAGAGGATATAAAAAACCTGCGACAGAACAAAGCGAAATCCGGCTGATTGCATTGCGAGAACCGGTATGCCGGTTCGGTGATGCGGCGCATGCAGGCCGGGGCTGCTTCATGGAGGCGGTGTATCGTCGACTTGCATGTGACGGTGGAAATTGGTATACTACTGTACTGCAAACCAGCGACATTCCGTAACCGGTCATCGTATCGGAAGCGGACGTTAGAGACTCGCTCTCCGATGACGATGCGCAAGGTTTTGTCGGGACGGACGTCGTCGAACGCTATCCGCTGATCCCCGCCGGGTACCGCACTCAGCACGATTCTCCCTTATCGGCACAACACCAGCATTCATTCGTATTGGCTTGTTTCGTCGGCTTGTAGACCGGTGCGCCAGTGTGCGCCCGGATCATACATTTCCAACATTAACAGGTTATGCTTTATGGGTTTCACCGTTTTTGGTCTTTCCGACCACGTCCTCCAAGGAGTACAGGCCGCCGGGTACACCGCGCCGACTCCAATTCAAACACTTGCTCTCCGGCCTGCCCTGGACGGGAGAGACGTTATCGGCTGCGCACAGACCGGCACCGGCAAGACCGCTGCGTTCGTCCTGCCGATCTTGCATCTCCTTGCCCGTGAGTCTGCGCCGGTGCGGAACGGTCGCGCTCCACGCGCGCTGATCCTGACACCGACTCGCGAACTGACACAACAGGTTCATGCCGCTGTCGACACCTACGGCAAGTATCTTTCTTTGCGCGCGATATCCGTATACGGGGGCGTCAGCATGGATAACCAGCTCAAGCTGTTACGCCGCGGCACCGATATTGTCATTGCGACTCCGGGCCGGCTCCTCGACCATCTCCAGCGGAAGACCATTGATCTGTCAGCAATCCAGATCCTGGTTCTGGACGAGGCCGACAGGATGCTTGATATGGGTTTCATCCGCGACGTTCGCACCATCATCGCGGTGGTCCCGAAACAGCGTCAGACCATGTTGTTCTCCGCAACGATCTCTCCGGAGATTCGGGCACTTGCAGGAGACGCCTTGCGCGATCCCACTGCGGTTGAAGTCGGCGAGCGACACAATCCGGTCGAAACGATCAAACAGTATTTCTACGGGGTCGAGCCTCACGCGAAGCTGGACCTTCTCGTCCACGCCCTGGAAAAGGAAAAGATGGGAAGCGTTCTTGTCTTCTCCCGCACGAAACATGGCGCGGACAAGATTTGCAAGCGACTCGAACGGAAGGGTGTCAATGCGGTTGCTATCCATTCGAACCGGACGCAGAGCCAGCGCGACCGTGCTCTTGACGGATTCCGCAAGGGAACAACCCGCGTGCTCGTTGCCACAGATATCGCTGCCCGCGGCATTGATGTGGACGGCATTTCCCATGTCATCAACTATGATATCCCCCATCAGCCTGAAGACTACATCCATCGGATCGGTCGGACCGGAAGGGCGGGGGCGGTTGGTGATGCGATCACGTTCATTGCACGGGAGGACAGCCAGTATTTCCGGCGCATCGAACAGTATGTGGGGAAAAGGATACCGGTGGCATCCTATGAAGGGTTTGTCACGTCCTCGACGTACGAGCCGGCCATCGCTCGTCCCAACGCTCGTCCAACCGGCGGCAGCGCCCGCCGCGCCTATTCGCCATCACCCAGGAAAGGGCAGGTTCACCAGGGGTCGAAGGGAAAAAAGCGGGTACCGCTGACGGCAGCACGCAAGAAAACCCCTCCCCCCAAACTGGATTCCTTTTCCTCGCATTCGGGCGGTACGGGCTGGTCGAATCACTAGACTCCCCCGAAAGGAGGAGTCTGCAGGGTTGTTGATTTATCGCTAGTTTTCCTTTACACTACGGCGTTCAGGACATCGGTACTTTCTATGCACGACAACAATAGTATCCGCAATATCGCGATAATCGCGCACGTGGACCATGGCAAGACAACGCTTGTGGACCATCTGCTTCGGCAGACCGGGACGTTTCGGGCGAACCAGCAGATGATCACACGGGTGATGGACTCCAACGATCTCGAGCGGGAGCGGGGGATTACGATTCTTGCGAAGAACACCGCCATTACGTATAACGGCGTCAAGATCAACATTGTCGACACACCCGGGCATGCCGATTTTGGCGGGGAAGTGGAACGGACCCTTACGATGGTGGATGGCGTCCTCCTGCTTGTGGATGCGGCTGAAGGACCGCTCCCGGGACAAAGTTCGTCCTGAAGAAGTCCCTCGACCTCAATCTGAAACCGATCGTCGTCATCAACAAGATCGACCGGAAAGACGCGCGTGCACACGAGGTGCTCGACCTCGTGTTCGAGCTCTTTCTCTCGCTCGGTGCCAAAGACCACCAGCTGGACTTCCCAACCATCTATTGTATTGCAAAGCAGGGAATCGCGAAGAGAGAACTGGACCAGGAGAGCAGTACGCTGACGCCGCTCCTGGATGCCATTGTGACGCATGTTCCCCCTCCCACGGGAGATAGTTCGTTGCCATTCCAGATGCTGGTGACCACGATCGATTATAACGACTATCTGGGCCGGCTCGGGATCGGTCGGATACACCGTGGTGCGATCCGGCTCGGCTCACCGATGCGTGTGGTGCACCGAGACGGGACAGTGGAAGATGCGCGTGTTACCAAGATCTACACGTTTGAGGGATTGAAGCGCACGGAGGTCGTGGAAGCCTGTGTGGGAGATGTTATCGCGATTGCAGGGATGGAAGATGTCGACATCGGAGAGACAATTGCCGACGCATCAGACCCCGTGCCACTTCCCTTCGTGGCGATTGAAGAGCCGACGCTGTCCATGAATTTCATGGTGAACAACAGCCCCTTTGCCGGACGCGACGGAAAGTTCGTCACCACCCGGCACCTGAGCGAGCGGCTCACGCGGGAACTGCGATCCAATGTCAGCCTGCGGATCGAACTCACAGAGTCTCCTGATACCTTTAAGGTGAGCGGAAGGGGAGAACTCCATCTGGCCATCCTGATCGAAACAATGCGGCGGGAAGGGTATGAGTTCCAGGTGTCCAGGCCGGAAGTGATCTACAAGCGTATCGATGACGTTCTTTCGGAACCGATGGAGCACGTCATCATTGATGTCCCCGAGGAATTCGTCGGCGTTGTCATCGAAAACATCGGCCGGCGGAGGGGGGAAATGAAGAACATGATCACGGTGACCGGAAATACGCGGCTGGAATTTGTCGTGCCTGCCCGCGGCCTGATCGGCTTCCGGGGGGAATTCATGACGCAGACCAAGGGGACAGGGATCCTGCATCACAATTTCCACGGGTACGATCCAATCAAGGGGGACATCGCCCAGCGCACAAAGGGGGCGCTTGTGTCGATGGAGACCGGTGACGCGGTGGCCTACGGGATGTGGAAATTGTCGGAGCGGTCGGTCTTTTTCATCGAGCCGGGGATCCGGGTATATGAGGGGATGGTTGTCGGAGAGAACTCCCGGGAACACGACATGGCCGTCAATGTCTGCAAGACAAAACAGCTCACGAACATGCGTGCATCAGGTTCGGATGAGGCCGTGCGCCTCGAACCCCCCCGGCTTCTCACCCTCGAACAAGCCATCGAATGGATCGGTGATGACGAGCTGGTGGAAGTAACGCCGAAGAGTATTCGCCTGAGAAAACGGCATCTTGATGCAGATACCCGCAAGAGGATGTCCAAAAAGCCTGTCGTTGCCTCGGCTGAAGCAGTATCCTGACTGAGGCAGTACCCCGCGTTCTCTCCGCCGGAAAGGAGCCCAGGGAATGGAGACTGGTCTCATTATTGCGTTTGTAGGCCTGCTCGTTTTTCTTGCACACGTTTTTTTCGCTCTTTTTGAGCGAACTCGTGTCCCGGACGTTCTCTATCTCATCATCATCGGGGTCCTGGTTGGGCCGGTGCTTGAGCTGGTTCACCCCGACGACTTCGGCAAGATCGGTCCTGTCTTTACCACCATCGCGCTTGTGCTTATCCTCTTTGAGGGCGGGATGGAGCTCGGTTTCGAAACATTGCGCCGGTCGTTGCGGGGAACGCTTGCGATCACCGGCCTCAGCTACGTTCTAGCCCTAGGGTTGCTGCTGGCGGCGCTGATGACGCTTACGAATCTGTCGCTGGGCAATGCCGCGTTTGTTGCGGCTGTGCTTGCCGGTCCCGCACCCGCGCTCGTCATTCCCCTGGCACGCTCGCTGGGGATGCGTGAACATTCGCGTACCACCCTGACACTCGAATCGGCCCTGGGGGAGGCGCTGTGCATCTTGACTGCACTTGCGATACTTGAATCGCAGCGGGTTCAGGAAGTCCAGGTCGGGAAAGTCCTCGGTTCACTCCTTGCGTCGTTTCTGTTTGCCCTCATCTTCGGTGTGAGCGGCGGGTTCTTCTGGTCGCTTCTGCTGAACCGGATCAGGGAGCTGCAACACGCGATGTTCACGACGCCCGCATTCGTGTTCGTGGTATACGGCATCACTGAGTTTCTGGGTTTCAGCGGTCCGGTGGCCGCGCTCGCGTTCGGCATTACGATGGGGAACGCGGGACTGTTGAGCTTCAATCTGCTGACGCGGATCACATCGCTTTCGCCGATCCATCATAACGAAGTGGAGAAAGGGTTCTTCGGTGAGATTGTCTTTCTCCTGAAGACCTTCTTCTTCGTGTACCTTGGCCTGTCGTTGCGGTTGACCGATGTCATAACTGCCTCTGTGGCTGCCGCTCTTATCCTGGCTCTTCTGCTGTCCCGTCTGGTGTCAGTACGTCTCTCAACAACCCGAACGGACACGTCTTTGGCCGATGCCCGTCTTATGTCCCTGCTGATCCCCAAAGGAACTGCCGCGGTGGTTCTCGGCTCGCTCCTTGTGCAGGAGGGCATGGAGGGTGCGCTGGCGGTGCAGGAAGTAATCTATGCGGTCGTTGCAGCCAGCATTATAGCGACGTCTGCAGGAATTTTCCTGGCAGCGAAAACCCGGGTGATGAATGTTCTGAATGTGTTCTTTCCCGGGTACGGAGCCGATCCCACGTCCTGATCGTATCGGTCGTTCGCCCTAGTGGCTTCTCCAGACGGTGACGCCACAAAAAAAAGGGCTCCCCGCGGGGAGCCCTTCGTGCATGTGGTGAATCCAGGAATGTTGAACGAACGCTACGGTGCGCAGGCACCTCTCAGAAGGTAATGCCGGCTGTCACGATCGGGACGTAGGTACTCGTGCCTTCCTCCAGCATCAGCCAGTTGATTTTCAATTCCGCGAACACCGTCAGACTCTTGAAATCCAGGTCGAGACCCGCACCGGCATTGAAGGATCCGACCGTCTGTTTCTTCAGGATCTGGACGGGGCTGAGCTTCACGCCGCCCAATGAGAGCGATACATCGGTGGCGCTGACGTTGGTGAACCCCCCACCGCCGGTAATATACGGCTTGAAGACCGGCAGCGGCAGGACGACGAGTTTGAGATTCGCGCTGCCACTGATCATGTCCACTTTTCCGCCGTCGACAAACTGGACCGGCAATCCGGGAGTGACCTGCTGGACGTATGCTGCGAACTTGTCTTTATCCGGGGAGAGGGTAAGATAGTCTCCGGAGATGCGAATGCTCAATGCAGCAAACTGGATGTCAAGATGGACGCCGCCACCGAGCCCCAGGCCATAGACTTCATCGAGTGCGACCTGCAGGGTGCCTGTGGATGGAGTGATCCCTGCGATCTGTTTGATCTTGGCATTGATATTGGAATTAATCATATTACCGTGGACACCGAACCCCACAGTTTGTGACAGTGCCGTTGATGCTGCAAACAGGGCACACGCCAGTAGAACTCGTTTCATAAGACCTCCGGAAAAGTATGAGAGACGCCGTTGTAGTGGAAGCGAGAATGTGATGACTTCACATGAGTGATTTGTGTACAACGAATCTATGGTGTTAGGGGCATTTTTGCAAGGTCTGTTTTTTTTCGCGCGCACCTCCGCAAGAAATAACGAAGTGAACCATTCCCGGCGTTCCTGTGTTAGTGTTTTAGAGGAAAGTATGGCCAAACACGCATATGTGCTTCTTGCCCTTGTGGGCTCGTTTCTGGTGATCTCCGGATGCGACCGTGGACTCGGTCCGATCCTGGAGGATACGGGATTCACCGGCGTGATCACCTACAGGAACTGGCCCCCCCCGGCTGACATTCAGGAGCTCCGGATTGTTGCCTTCACGGAGTACCCTGCCGACAGCAGTGGCATCCTGGCTGCCCTCCTTCAGGGGCGCGCGGTCATCTACCCGCCCGTGACCGTCGGCGTGGCCGCATCAATCCAGATCCTGGGAAACAAAACCGCCGATACCGTGAACTACACCTTCACAAAAGAAGGGACGACGCTCCAGGAAGGAACGTATAATTATGTCGTTCTGGCATGGCGGTACGGCCCGAATTACTTTGCCGATTGGCGTCCGGCCGGCGTGTACACGGAAAAACCCGGCAGCTTCGAACCCGCATCCGTGATTGTACGGGACCGGCGGATGAGAAAAGATGTGAACATTATCGTGGATTTCAATAACCTTCCTCCCAAGCCATGGAAATGACGCGCTCGTTCTTCTTCGCCCTTCTGGTGATTGCGGTGACCGGTCAGGCGTTCGCAGCCGGTGGTACCATCGTGGGGAGGGTGATATCGCAAAGTGACGGCCAGACTGAACCACTCGTCGGCGCCGTTGTCCTCGTCCAGGGTTCCGTCCGCGGAACAACCACGAACCTCAACGGGGAATACCGGATCTCCGGTCTCTCCCCCGGACCCACCACCCTTGTGGTCTCGCTCGTGGGCTACCAGAGGAAAACAGTCGCAGGCATTGTGGTGGAGGAGGGACAGGAGACGGTGGCCAACGTCTCTCTCGTCTCTTCGCCCGTGCAGCTCGACCAGATGGTTGTAACCGCGAGCAAGAGGCCGCAATCGCTCGAAGAGGTCCCAGTCAGCATATCAGTGCTCGACGCGGCGGAGATCCGTGAGCGGAACGCCCTGGTTCTTGACGATGCCCTGCGTTACATTCCCGGTGTGAACATGACCGGATTCCAGGTGAACATCCGTGGGTCCAGCGGCTACAGCCGCGGCGCGGGAAGCCGGGTGCTCATGCTTCTCGACGGTATCCCGTTCATTACCGGGGATACCGGAGAGCTGAACTTCGAAACGATTCCCATCGGACAGGTGGACCGGATTGAAGTGGTGAAGGGCGCCAGCTCCGCCCTTTACGGATCGAACGCGCTTGGGGGAGTGATCAACATCATTACCAAAGACATTCCGGAACGCCCCAGCACACAGGTGCGCATGTTCGCGGGACTCTACAATCCGCCCTCGTACGAGCAGTGGAGGTGGAGCCCGAAGTGGCGGTTCTTCAACGGCCAGTCCGTAAGCCACGCCTATCGGGTCGGCGACCTCGGCGTGGGGCTCTTTGTGTCGCGTCAGATCGACGACGGGTACCGTCAGAACGACTACCGACGGCGGTATAACTTCTACATAAAAGTCCGCGAGGACTACGAACAGCAGCGCTCGCTCACGATGACGTTCGGACTGCTGTATCAGTACGGGGGGCAATATCTCTACTGGCGTAGTCTGGACTCTGCTCTCGTTCCGCCGATCACGCAACCGGACGATAACATCAAATCGATCCGCTTCTTCACGACCGGGCAGTATACGACGGTGATGAGCGAGAACGTCCAGGTTACCACGCGCGCGATGTGGTTCCACAACGACTGGGGATTCGAGACGCGGAGCGGCATCGGTCGTGCGGAGTCGATTGCAGATGATTTCCGGTTTGAATCCGCAGCGACCATTCTCCCGAACACCACCCACACATTGACGGTCGGTGTCGATGCAAACCTCGATCTCATCGGCGGCGACGTGATCACCCAGCGGTTGATCGGGGGGTTTGCCGTGTTCGGGCAGGACGAAATCCGCCTTGCAGAGAAGCTGTCACTGACGATCGGGGCGCGATACGATTTTTCGTCGGTCGGTGTCACAACGCCCGGCGGACAGGTCAATCCGAAGGTAGCTCTTGCCTACACGCCGTTCGCTGGAACGGCGGTGCGAGCCTCGTTCGCCCGCGGATTCCGGGTGCCTGCGGTCGCAGAAGCCTTCCTGATGGCCGGCTTCAGCAATATTGTCGCACGCCCGAATGAAGATCTGAAACCGGAGCGGAGCTGGTCGTACGAAGTCGGGTTCTCGCAACGGCTGGGGAATATCGGGACATTTGACATCGCCGCATTCCGCTCTGATTTTGACGACCTTATTGAAGTGGACGTCGTGGATACGGCGAAAAATTCACTTCTCTTCCAGTGGCGGAACGTCGCGAAAGCCCGGATCCAGGGGGTGGAAACGTCGCTCAAACTCGGACTGTTTGACGGCGCACTGCAGTACACCTTCGGGTATACGTATGTCTATCCGCAGGATCTGACCCGGAACGATCTGCTGAAGTACCGACCACGCCACCTGTTCTATACGACACTATCCGGCCGGGTGGGTCCGATCATCGCCTCGACCGATTTCCGGTACATCAGCAGGGTCGATCGGGTCGACGATGTGCTTGGCCGGGCAGGCATTGTGGCTGATGCGGAGGAGCGAACCGAGATTCTTGTTACCGACTTCCGTCTTGGCGTTGACTTCACGCTCGGGAGTGTCCCCCTCACTGCGACAGCGAGCGTCAACAATGCGTTTCAGTACAACTACGTAGAACTTATCGGCAATCTCAGTCCGCCACGAACGTATGTTCTGGTTCTGGAGGCCCGGCCGTAACGGTTTCACCGGTGCCGGCTATCGGCATCGAACGCGGTTTCACGAGTATACATCGAACAATGAATGAGGAGGAGGTATGAAGCAGCTTGTACGCATAGTTACGGGAGTGGCGATCATGGGAGTGGGTCTCCTGTCCGCTCAGGCGCAGGGGATCAGGATCGACACGACAGACATCAAGGCCATTTTTGCGGCGGGGAAGACGGTTGCCTACCACATCGATACGTTGACCGGAACGGCGAATATTGGGGCGACCGGCGCATCATCATGGGATTTCAGCGGTCTCCTGACGCACAGGATGATGAGGTTGGAAAGCGTTCCACCGGCGACCACACCGTATTTTGCCGGGTTCTTTCCGGCGGCGACGCATGCTCTCCGCGATACGGGATTCACGTATTCGTTCTATTATGCATCACTGCAAACGATGGTCGACCTCAAGGGAACGGGATATAACTACATGACCCTTGGCGCAGATTTCTTCGACTACGGATTCAAGGGCGCGGGGACGGCCTTCATTGGAGGCATCGGAATTCCTGCGGAAGGACAATGGATAAAATCTCCACCCCTTGTCTACTACGACCTTCCCCTGGAGATGTCCAAGAACTGGATATCCGGATTCAATGAAACACTTTCAGGCACGGCAAACTCTCCGTTCGGACCGCTCGCCATCGGGCCGTCGGTTACGGTCCATACGGTAGGGTTCAGTGTTGACGCCTACGGCCTGCTCACGGTTCCGGGTTCGCAGGTTCAGGATGCCCTCCGCATCCGCAAGGTGGACCGCTACTCCGAAGGTACCACACAGGGTGTCCGGGTCAGCTACATATTCGTCGCGAAGAACGGGGCTTCGGTCCAGTTCAATACGGTCGACACACTCTCGACCAGCGGCACCATTTCTGTCAGCGCGGTACAGTGGACGGGGGCGACACCCACGGGCATTCAGGCTGTCAGCACGACTCCCCGCGCGTTCAGCCTGGGGCAGAACTACCCGAATCCGTTCAATCCATCCACGAGAATCAGGTTCACGTTGCCGGAGCGGCAGAAGGTAACGCTGAAGATTTACAATCTGCTGGGTGGAGAAGTAGCTACAGTAGTGGATCAGCTGGTGGAGGCGGGGGAAAGCAGCGTGACCTTCGACGCACGGGGTCTGGCAAGCGGCATCTATTTCTACAAGCTGCAGGCAGGCAGTGCGACACAAACCAGGCGAATGATGCTTCTGAAGTGAGCGCCAGGTGTGAAGGGGAAAAAGCGAAGAGTGAAGAGGTGGACGGTGAAGGTGTGTGCATGCTTCACGTTTCACTCTTCACTCTTCGTTGGTATTGTGCTATTCTATACCCAGCAGTTCGATTTCGAACACCAGTGTTGCATTCGGGGGAATGACACCGCCCGCTCCCTGCTCGCCGTAGGCGAGCTCTGAGGGGATGAACAGCTCCCATTTTGATCCCACCTTCATCTTCAGCAAGGCTTCCGTCCATCCCGGAATCACGCCGTGGCAGGGGAAGATCGCCGGTTCGTTGCGCTTGTAGGAACTATCGAACTCCGTCCCGTCGAGCAGCGTGCCTTTGTAATGTGTCTTCACAGTAGAGGCGGCCTGGGGAATTTTCCCGGTGCCCTCGGTTATGACACGGTACTGGAGTCCGCTGGGCAGAGTGACAACGCCCGGTTTCTTGGAATTCTCGGCGAGGAATGCTTCACCCTCTGCCTTGTTCTTCTGGGCCAGAGCGCGTGCCCGCTCGCCTGCCTTTGCCTGCATATCTTTTTGAAAAGCCGTCATGGTTTCCTGAATCTCGTTGTCCGTCATTAACCGGGCGGCGCTGTCAACGCCCGCATCGAGAACGCCGCGGAGGAACGCCTCCGGAGCGATCGTAATTGAGTCCGTGTGAAGCTTCTTCCCGACAGTCATGCCGATGCTGTAGCTGATCTTATCCTGCTGTGTTTCCAGCTTCACGTTCTTTTCTCCCATTGATTGGCACCCGGCAAGTCCAACGATGAGTACAGCAGCCCACAGGGAATGCATAGGATTGAATCTCCTCTCTGAGGATAGGCGTCTGCCGTGGAGCTCTGCTCCGTGGTTGACCGCTGGCGACAGACAAGCAATTTCTTAATGTACGGAATTCACGTCTCAGAACCAACTCGCGAAACGCACCTGAGGATCGGCTCACGGCTGATCGTGCGGGCACATCGACGCCCGGCCCGCGTCGGGGCTGTTGTAGAAGTGATTTCGTTTGTCTATATTGGCAGCAATCTTGCCAGCCCACTCCCCGGACTTCTGCAGGACCTTGAGGAAGGGTGGGAGGGTTTCCGTCCCTTCTCTTCGTTCCCTGAACAGTACCACCGTTTCTCGTCTATGGCAGAGAGTAATTACTAACGGTCCCTTGCGAACACCATCGAAGGAGCAGGTATGCCATCTATTGGTCTCAGTACGCTCGACTGGCTGATCATCGCCGTCTATTTCGCCTTCGTTCTGGGACTCGGGTTCTACCTGAAGCGGTTTACCAAGACGCAGGAGGACTTCTTCATGGCCGGGCGCAAGAACAGCTCCTGGGTGGCCGGGATCGCTTTCCTCTCCGCCAACCTCGGCGCCCTGGAGTTGCTCGGCATGACCGGCAACACGCTACAAGTACGGGATGTACGTCGCCCACTTCTACTGGGTCGGCGCGGTGCCGGCCATGCTGTTCCTCGGCATCTACATGATGCCGTTCTACTTACTCCAGCCGCATCAAGTCGGTGCCGGGGTACCTGAAGCTGCGCTTCGACGAGAAGACGCGGGTGCTCAACGGGATCTCGTTCGCGGTGATGACGTTGCTCGTTTCCGGCATCAACCTGTACGCGATGGCGCTCGTGCTGCACACGTTCCTCGGCTGGCATTGGGACGTCAGCATGTGGGTGTCGGCCGGCCACCGTGGCCGTCTACGTCTCGCTCTGCGGCCTGACTCTCGGCGATCTTCACCGAGATCGTCCAGTTCTTCCTCATCTGGTTCGGGCTGTTCCTGGTGTCGGTTCTCGGCATCGTCGAGATCGGCAGCCTGCAGCGAGGTGTTCGCCCGGGTCCCGGACGGGTTCGCGACGCTCTGGTCGACGTCCGCCGACCCCACCGCAGAACGGCATGATGATCACCTGGGGCGGTATCGTCCTGGGCCTCGGCTTCGTGCTCTCGTTCGGCTACTGGACCACCGACTTCCTCGTGGTGCAGCGCGCCTTCTCGGCCAAGGACCTGCGCGCCGCGCGCATGACCCCGATCATCGCCTCGTTCTTCAAGATGGCGGTGCCGTTCCTGGTCATCATCGCGGGACTGATCGCGCTGATGCTCGCGCAGCGACCCGGCAGCGGCTTCGCGCTGCTGTCAGGACGGCGGCCAGATCAACTACGACTCCGCCCTGCCGCTGCTGATCGCCCGCTACTATCCCGAGCGGGCTGGTCGGCCTCGGGGTCACCGCGCTGCTCGCCGGCTTCATGGCCGGCCAGGCGGGCAACGTCAGCGCCTTCAACACCGTCTGGACCTACGACATCTATCACGCCGTCATCAACCGGAAGGCGTCGGACGCCCACCTGCTGTGGATGGGGCGGGTCGCCACCATCGTCGGGCATCTATCCTCTCCGTGATCACCGCGTACTGGGCGAAGAGCTTCCCGCGATCATGGACTACATGCAGGCCATCTTCTCGTGGGTCAACGCGCCGCTGTTCGCCACCATGCTGCTCGGCATGTTCGTGCGTCTGGATCACGCCCGCCGGTGCGTTCTGGGGACTTGATTCCTCGGGATGGGTTCGTCGTTCACGATGTTCCTCGCGGTGAAGTTCGACTGGATGGCCGGCACCGTGTTCACGCTGTCAGTCGTGGCCAGCGACATGGCCGTCAATTTCTGGCGGGCGTGGTGGGCGTGGCTGATCTGCTTCGTGGTGACCATCGTGATCAGTCTGTTTACCGAAAAGAGACCCCGTGAAGAACTGGTCGGTCTGGTAAAGGGGCTCACCCCCGAGGCGGACGAATCCGGCGTGCCGATGCTGAAGCGCCCGGTATTCTACGCGGTTCTATCCCTGATCGTGCTTGTGATCCTGAACGTCATGTACTGGTAGGAGAAAATGTCCATGAGACCCATCTGGTTTTTTGTCGGTATCCTTCTTGTCGTCTTTGGCGTGTTGATTCTTGGGGCCGGCCTGCTGGCGGCGGTCAGCGGAGACATGCCCACGACGATTCTCGCGAGCACGCATCCCCGGATCTGGTGGGGGGCGATCATGCTGACCGCGGGAATTCTGTTCCTTGTGTTCAACCGGAAATCCGTGGCCTGAAAACGCCACCCCGGATTCTATCATGACGGCGCTCCTGCCCGGTACGGCAGGGGCGCCGTGCGTTTCCAGGGGTGCCCTGTCGCAACACCATCTTCTGATGATTATGAAGGCGGTTCGGACATGCGGCCTAAATTTCTAAGGCATCTTGACAATTAGACGTTCTTTTGTTAGGTTGTGCCCACATTAATTCTCATAAACGGTGATCTGACTTCTGAGGAGAGTGGCCATGCGTCCATTCTGGGCTGTCGCGTTTGTGGTGTTGTTGCTAGTCGCCCTGGCCGGGGCGGTGATTCCAGGCGTTGAATCCTCATACGGCGGGGATCCCGTCAACGCCGCCGATGTGGCCTGGATGCTTACGGCGACTGCGTTGGTCCTGCTGATGACTCCCGGCCTGTCGTATTTCTACGGCGGGATGGTCAGTGCACGGAACGTGATTTCTACTATGCTCCAGAGTGTCGTGGCAATGGCCGTCATCAGCATTCTCTGGGTTGTGGTGGGATTCAGTCTGGCGTTCGGGGACAGCATTGGCGGCGTTGTGGGCAACCCCGCGACGTTTCTGTTCTTCCGGGGAGTCGGCGGGGCGACCCATCCCGGTCTTGCACCCACGATCCCCCTCCTCCTGTTTGCCATGTTCCAGCTGAAGTTTGCAATCATTACTCCGGCACTGATCACCGGATCGTTCGCCGAACGTGTCCGGTTCTCCGCATATCTGGTCTTCATGGTGCTCTTCTCGCTCCTGATCTACGCTCCACTCGCGCACATGACGTGGCACCCTGATGGGCTGTTGCGGAGACTGGGGGTGCTGGATTTTGCCGGTGGGACCGTCGTGCATATGTCCGCGGGCTTTGCAGCCCTTGCCGGGGCGATCTATCTCGGCCGGCGGCAATCGCATCGCAAAAAAGAGAAGCACACTCCGGCGAACATACCGTACGTCCTTCTGGGAACGGGGTTGCTCTGGTTCGGCTGGTTCGGGTTCAACGCTGGATCGGCCCTGGCAGCAAATGAGAGCGCCGTCCATGCATTTGCGACCACGAACACCGCCTCGGCTGCTGCGGCGCTCGCGTGGATGTTTCTCGATGCTCTGCTCGGACGCAAGCCCTCTGCCCTCGGGGCCTCGGTCGGAGCGGTGGTGGGTCTTGTCGCCATCACGCCAGCAGCAGGGTTTGTCAGCATCGGCGCGAGTATCTTTATCGGTGTGGTTGCCAGCATCGTCAGCAATCTTGCCGTGGCGTGGAAGGCTCACTCAACGCTGGATGATACCCTTGATGTCTTTCCCTGCCATGGCCTGGGGGGTATTGTCGGGATGGTAGCGACAGGGATCTTCGCAAAAGACGTCGGCCTCCTCTACGGCACCTCGGCGGTCTTCCTGGCTCACATGGCGGCCCTTGTCTTTGTGAGTGTCTTCGCGTTCGGCGGGTCGTATGTGCTCTACAAGCTCACTGACCTGTTGATCCCTGTCCGCGTTGCCGCGCAACAGGAAGTGGACGGGCTCGATATGAGTCAGCATGGAGAGTCTGTTTCTTTCGACCGCGCGGCGTAGAGAAGGGAACCAGGGAAATCCGCCGGGGACGGCGACTCTCAAAAAGATCAGAGCCGTCGTGCGGTCGGGTCAGGGGGTGCGGATTTCGTACGGGGCATAGTCGTACACAACACAGCGTGAAGGCTTCCGTGCATCATACACGACGGTGACATGGTTGCCTTCGTTCGCGTGTTCGTAGTCGTCTCTCCCGACCGGCATCGTTCCATCGACAGGCACCCCCGGTGTGTGAACGAGACTGCCCATCGGGACAAAGCGAAAACGGATCGTCCACGTTGTCTTTTTTCCGCTCTGCATTTCCCTGGCAACGACGTGCCCCTCGGCCACCGCCCCGTACCTGAGTAATGAGCGCAGTCGCGCCGGACGTACGTACGCAATCCAGACGAAAACAGCCATGATCGCGTTCCAGAAGAGTGTGAACAACGCCAGGAACGGAAGCTCCAGTTCGGTCTCGTCGAGATCGTCGAGTCGCGACCCCCATTCAGGGAACAGCGGATGCACCCGAACACGGACCGCGTCGCCCTCGTTCGCGATCTCATATATACCCTGTGATACGGTTGACTCTCCCGCGTACGTCGTGAAGTCGTAGTGGAACGTGTAGTCGAGGAGTAGCTAGTCCCGCTGTCATCCGAGGTGCTGGAGGTGCCGGTGACGGTTCCCTCAACCGCTTCACCGAAAAACACGAGGGTGGCAAGAAACAGTGTGTATGCGAGTATGCCGATCCCGATGAGGAGATGGGGGATCATGAAGAGACGCATACAGCCCAATCCGGTTCCTTTCCCCTTTTTTGGTGCCAGCGGTCGTGGGACGCGGACATGCCTCGGATCCGGTGTCATGGGGTTTTCTCCGTGTGCACGCCCAATATAGGTGGCGGCGGAGCCGCATTCAAGCCCCTCCCGCACCCTCGAACCTCCGTCCAGGACATCCCGATGCAACTTCTCCTGCGTATTGAGCGTATAGAGAGAACCGTCTGCACTTCATTGGTCCCATCAATTCAGGGTTCCGTCTATGAAACACAGCGTGCTCCCTCTTTTCCTCGCCGTCGGGCTCCTGTCGTGCTCGACTCCACCGCACCAATCCGGCATCGATACAACGATGATGGATACGACCGTGAACCCTCAGGCCGATTTCTATCGCTACATGAACGGGAAATGGTTGACCACATTCTCCATCCCCCCGGACCGATCCAACTACGGTGTGTTCACAAAACTTGCCGATGACGCCGAAAAGAATCTGCGCACCATCATCGAAGAATCAGCAACATCTCCGAACCGCCCCGAAGGTTCGGATGCGCAGAAGGTTGGCGACATGTACGCAAGCTTTATGGACAGCACACGTATCGAGAGCCTCGGGCTCTCGCCGATCGCACAAGACCTCGAACGGGTCACCAGGGCAGCGAGTGCCGCAGATCTTGTGCGGTACGCCGCGGAGAAAACCCGCGAAGGCACAAACACGCCGTTCTTCCTGTTCGTGAGCCAGGACTCCCGGAATCCCACGGCGTACGCCGTTCATCTCTATCAGGCCGGGATCAGCATGCCCGACAGGGACTACTACCTGCGTCAGGATCCGAAGTTTGTTGAATTGCGCTCGCAGTTCGTTGCCCACGTGGAAACGATGTTTGCGATGGCCGGCATCGTCGATCCCGCCCTCGCCGCAAGGCGGGTGATGGCGGTGGAAACTGAACTTGCGAAGGCCCAATGGACAAAGGTCGAGAATCGCGACCGCGTGAAAACATACAATAAGCGCATGCTGGCCGACATCGGGCCGGGCTTCGATTGGACTCTCCTCGGTTCTGAGCTGGGGCTTCGCACCGCCGACAGTGTGCTGGTGCACCAGCCGTCGTTCTTTGCGGCCTTCAGCGCATTGTTTGCCTCCCTGCCCCTGGAAGACTGGAAGGCGTACTTTGCATGGCATACTGTCACTCCCTGGGCCCCCTATCTCCACGCCCCTCTTGTCAATGAGGATTTCCGGTTCTTTGAGGAGGCACTGAAAGGCGTTCCGGAGAACAGGCCCCGGTGGAAGCGGGGCGTGAACCTTGTTGAAGATCATCTGGGTGAAATGGTCGGGAAACTGTACGTCGAACGACACTTTCCTCCGGAAGCCAAGCGCCGCATGGTGCAGCTTGTGGACAATTTGAAGCTGGCATTTCGTGAACGCATCAACGCCGTTGCCTGGATGGGGAACGCAACGAAGGCAAAGGCGCTTGAAAAGCTGGGCAAGTTCACTGCGAAAATCGGGTATCCGGACAAATGGAAAGACTACTCAGCTGTCAGCATCAAAGCGGACGATCTCGTTGGGAACATCCGGCGTGCCAGGCGCGCAAGCTTCGCCCGCGAGATGACGAAGCTCGGCAAACCGATCGACAGGACCGAATGGTTCATGACGCCGCAGACGGTGAACGCGTACTACAATCCGGACATGAACGAGGTGGTCTTTCCGGCTGCAATCCTCCAGCCTCCCTTCTTCAATATGGCTGCCGACGATGCGGTCAACTACGGGGGAATTGGTGCGGTGATCGGGCATGAGATGACCCATGGTTTCGATGACCAGGGTCGCATGTCGGATGGCGACGGCAATCTGACTGACTGGTGGACCGAGGAGGACGGGAACGAGTTCGCCCGGCGGGCAGACGTTATGGTCGCGCAGTACAACGGGTACATTCCCATCGACACAATGAGAGTGAACGGGCGTCTCACCCTGGGGGAGAATATTTCCGATCTCGGCGGCCTCACGATCTCTTTCTATGCGTACAGACAGTCGCTCGAAGGAAAACCCGCGCCGGTGATCGACGGTTTCACCGGTGAGCAACGGTTTTTCCTTGGCTGGTCGCAGGTGTGGGCACGGAAGTATCGGGACGATGAATTGCGGCGGCGTCTGCTGACCGACCCGCATTCACCAAGCGAATACCGTGTAAACGGTATCGTCTCCAATATGCCGGAGTTCTATCGGGCGTTTGGTGTGTCGGAGGGTGATCCGCTCTGGCGGCCTGAGAATGCGCGCGTCCAGATCTGGTAGTCGTTTCGCTCCCCGCTCACCCCCATGCATTGTACGGGGGTGGGGTGGGGAATCTCGAATATCGTGCAACTGAAACACGGAAAATGCGTATAGCAGAGAGGGGGGGACGACCGACTTCTCTCGGAGGAAGGCATGAACGCTGAAAAGCACATTACCCTGGTTGCAATTCTCAATCTTATCCATAGTGGCCTCGGACTTCTGATCGGCATATTTCTGTTTTTCCTGCTGACGGGCATCGGCCTGTGCACCGGTGAAGACGAACCCATGGTGATCCTCACCATTGTCGGCTCGGCGATCGCGTTCTTCTTCTTCGTGATCTGCGTGCCCGGCATCATCGGAGCCATCGGGCTTCTCAAGCGGCAACGATGGTCGCGGGTTTTCATGCTGGTCATCGGTGCATTGTCCCTTCTGGATATCCCCCTCGGAACGGCCCTTGGAATCTATACGTTGTACGCCCTGATGAGGGAAGATGTTGTTCGAGTTCTTGATGCCCCGCCAACGACAGGTCCTGTCGTTGCCGTATAACTCTCGGCCCTGCTCCCGCAGGGCCGCATTTTTCTCCTTGCATTTCTCTCGGCGGTCACGCACATTGGATGCACGTCCGCATTCTGTGCAGCGTGACGGGAGACACCCCGCCGTCATTACGCCATGAACTCCGCCATCCTCTCGTTCTTGTCCAGGACAACCACACATGGATAGCCGTGATGCTGTGATTGGGATTGATTTTGGCACCGATTCGGTTCGTGCGCTTGTTGTCGAAGCATCCTCGGGGAAGGAAATTGCCAGCGCAGTGGCCCCGTACCCCCGATGGGCCCGCGGGGAATTTTGTGATCCTCATGCCAACCGTTTCCGGCAGCATCCGCTCGACTATCTGGAGGGATTGGAACAGACCCTCCGGGAGGCGCTTGCGAGTGCGCCGGCGGGAACGTCCGATTGCATCCGGGGAATCGCTGTCGACACGACGGGATCTACCCCGGTAGCCGTCGATGCAAAGGGAACGCCGCTCGCGCTGACTCCCGGTTTTGAGGGGGATCCTGATGCAATGTTCATCCTCTGGAAGGATCACACGGCGGTCAGGGAGGCGGAAGAGATCAACCGGGTTGCGAAATCGTGGGGCGGAACGGACTACACGATGTACGAGGGGGGAGTGTATTCGTCGGAATGGTTCTGGGCGAAGGTCCTTCACGTGCTTCGCACGAATGAACGGATACGGGCAGCCGCCTATTCCTGGGTTGAGCACTGCGATTGGGTCCCGGCTCTCCTCGCAGGCGATACGGATCCCCTTCGCATACGCCGGAGCCGCTGTGCGGCGGGACACAAGGCGATGTGGCATGAATCCTTCGGCGGCCTCCCGTCGCAGGAGTTTCTGACAACACTGGATCCCCTCCTTGGAGGGCTGCGAGCCAGACTCTATACAGACACGCACACCAGCGATATCTCCGTTGGCACCCTCTCCCCTGCCTGGGCCCGACGGCTCGGCCTGCCGGGCACGGTTCACATCGGCGTCGGCGGGTTTGATGCGCATATGGGAGCCGTCGGGGGAGAGATCCGGCCGTATATCCTGACGAAGATCATGGGAACGTCAACGTGCGACATGATTGTGGCTCCCAAAGCGGATATGGAACACGTCCTTGTACGCGGCATCTGCGGTCAGGTTGACGGGTCGATCCTACCGGGGATGGTGGGCATGGAAGCGGGCCAGTCGGCGTTCGGCGACGTCTATGCGTGGTTCAAGGATCTGTTGCTGTGGCCCGTCACCCACCTGGTAGGTACAACTGCCGCACTTGACGCCGCGACGAGGAGTGCCGTGGTGCGGGAAGCGGAAGAGACGTTGATTGCCTCTCTTTCCGAAGCCGCCGCGGCGGTTCCTCCGGAGGATTCCGGCGTGCTTGCGCTGGATTGGATGAACGGGCGGCGAACACCGGACGCGAACCAGTTTCTCACAGGTGCCATTGCGGGATTGCGGTTGGGCAGCGATGCGCCGCGCATCTTCCGTGCGCTTGTCGAGGCAACGGCGTTTGGTTCCCGGCTGATCGCGGACCGGTTCCGTGAGCAGGGCGTGCGCATCGACGGCGTCATTGCCCTGGGTGGTGTTGCGAAGAAGTCCCCCTTTATCATGCAGATCGTGGCCGACGTTCTTCAGATGCCGATCGCAGTCCCCAGGTCCGATCAAACGTGCGCTCTCGGAGCGGCCATGTGTGCCGCCGCTGCTTCGGGAATCTACGCGGATCTCGAATCAGCAAAACGCGCCATGGGAAGCGGAGCTGAACGAACGTATATCCCCGATCCTGATCGCGGACGGGTCTATGATGACCTGTATGCCCGGTATCTGCGCCTCGGGTCGTTCATCGAAAAGGATATCATGTCGACAAGGAATCTTCCGTGACCAGATACGATTCACTCAAAGAGCAGGCATGGCACTCCAATATGGCGCTGCCGGCCGCGGGACTGGTGACCGGGACCTTCGGGAATGCCAGTGCGTTTGATGCAGGACGAGGGATATTTGCGATCAAGCCCAGCGGTGTGGCCTTCGCCGCCCTGAGCCCGGCCGCGATGGTCGTTGTTGACCTGGATCTCCGCGTGGTGGAGGGGACTCTTCGTCCGTCGTCCGACGCGCGAACGCATGCTGTTCTCTACAGATCGTGGCCGGACATTGCCGGGGTGGTCCACACGCACTCTCTGTATGCCGTGGCCTGGGCGCAGGCCATGCAGCCCATTCCTGTGCTTGGTACCACGCACGCCGACGAGCTGCCGCAGGACATCCCCTGTACGGAACCGATGGACGAGCCCGGGGTTGAGGGCGACTATGAAGAGGAGACTGGCCGCCGGATTCTCAAGACCTTCACCACGATATCCCACAACGATGTGGGCATGGTCCTGGTGGCGTCCCATGGTCCCTTCTCCTGGGGGCCGACACCCGAACGGGCGGTGGAACGGAGTATCATCATGGAGCAGCTTGCCCAGAGTGCGTTGCTCACGCTCCAGATCAATCCGGCCACACCCCGGCTTCAGGAAGCACTGATTCGCAAGCACTTTGAACGCAAGCACGGTCCGGCGGCATACTACGGCCAGGACTGATTCCGCATTATGGAGGCGAAGACGATGAAGAACCTTCCGGTTATAACGATGGGCCTTCTGGCCGTCAGCAGAGACTGTTTTCCCGCTGAGCTCTCGCGCACCCGGCGCAGCGCGGTGGCGGCACGGTGCAAGGAACAGGGAACGCCTCTGGTGGAGCTCGAGACCATCGTGGAAAGCGACAGCGATGTTCTCCGAGCGCTAAAGGAGATCGCTGACAAGAAGGTGAACGCCCTGACACTGTACCTTGGAAACTTCGGTCCGGAAGGTCCGACAACGCTTCTGGCGCAGAAGTTCGACGGGCCGGTCATGCTTGTTGCGGCAGCGGAGGACTCGGGAAAGGATCTGTACGGCGGAAGGGGTGATGCGTACTGCGGCCTTCTGAGTGCTTCGTACAACTCCGGCCTCCGACGCCTGAAGGTCCATCTTCCCTCCTATCCTGTTGGAACTCCCCCGGAGATCGCTGAAAAGATCCGGGACTTCATGCCTGTCGCCCGCGTGGCCGTTGGGCTCCGGCTCCTGAAGGTCTTCTCCTTCGGCCCCCGTCCTCACGATTTCCTGACCTGTCACGCACCGATACAGCCGTTGTTTGACCTGGGCGTCGAAGTTATGGAGAACAGCGAGTTGGACATGTACGATGCTTTCCAGATGACCAAGGGTGATCCCCGGATCAAGGGCGTCGCGGCGGACATGGCGAAAGAGCTCGGCAAGGGGAATACCTATCCCGACCTTCTCGAACCGCTCGCACAGTTTGAACTCTCGCTCCTGGATTTCATGGAAAAGCATCTCGGAGCGTCGCAGTTCGCCATTTTCGCGAACAAATGCTGGCCGGCCTTTGAGAAGTATTTCGGCTTTACACCCTGCTACATCAACGGGAGACTTGCGGCCCATGGCATCCCGATATCCTGTGAATCGGACATCTACGGAGCCCTCAGCGAATACGTCGTTGCCTGCGCGACAATGCTCCCTCCCGCGATCCTCGACATCAACAACACCGTGCCGTACGACATGATCGAGGAGGCGCGCGACCAGATCGGTGAGTACCACGCGCATGATCTCTGGATGGGATTCCATTGCGGAAATACCTCCTCCTCCTGCATGGTCAAAGCCAAACTGAACTACCAGTTGATCATGCATCGGATGATGGAGCCCGACAAGGAACCGAACATCACGCGCGGCACGTTGGAAGGGCAGATCAAGCCGGGGGAAATCACCATCTTCCGCCTCCAGTCAACTCCGGATACCCATCTCTGCGCATATGTTGCAGAAGGCGAGGTGCTGAACATCGACCCGAAATCGTTCGGATCTATCGGTGTATTCGCTGTCCCCGAGATGGCGCGGTTCTACCGGCATGTCTTGCTGGAGAAACATTTTCCCCATCATACTGCGGTCGCCTTCAATCATGCCGGGCGGCAGCTCTACGAAGCGATGAAGCTCATCGGGATCGGCGACGTATCGTTCAATCAGCCCAGGGGAATGTTCTATCCGACGGAGCACCCGTTTTGAGGGCTGTCCGCCTTCACGGTCCCAGGGATCTGCGCGTGGAGGATGTCCCTTCTCCTCCTCCTCCGGGCCCGGGCGATGTTCAGATCCGCGTATCGGCTGTGGGGATTTGCGGGAGCGACCTTCATGCCTACCGCAGTGGAGGAATTGCAGATGCGGTCGCGCGCTCTCCTCTGGTGCTTGGCCACGAGTTCGCCGGACGGGTGGCCGCAGCAGGTCAGGGTGCGCTGGATGGGAATGGCGCGGTGCTGCACAGGAACACCCTGGTTGCCGTCGATCCCGCTCAACCGTGTGGACAGTGTGAGCGATGCAGGATGGGGGATCCGAACCTCTGTCTCCAACTCCGTTTTTGCGGACTCGCCCCCGACGACGGGGCTTTGTGCGAGCTGATCAACATCCCCGGCTCGACCTGTTTTCCCCTGCCGGATGCGATCGACGCCGCCGCGGGCGCGATGCTCGAGCCGCTGGGCGTGGCGCTCCACGCCATCCGACTGGCAAAGGTGAAAGCAGGCAACACAGTGTCGGTTCATGGCGCCGGGCCGATCGGACTGTTGATTGTCCGGCTTGCCCGTCTCGTGCATGCCGAGCCTGTCTTTGTGACCGAGCGGCTTCCCTGGAGACTGCAAAAAGCGGCGGACGAGGGGGCCGTTCCCGTCAGCGGCGACCGCCAATCACGAGTCGTGACGATTCTCGAAGCCACTGCCGGCCGCGGTGTTGACGTGGCCGTCGAAGCGGGATGGGCGGATGTGCTGGTTCAGGAAGCGATTGACGTTGTGCGCCCCGGGGGGCGCGTGGTGCTCGTGGGAATCCCGCATGAGGACACACTCTCCATCAACCACTCGGTGGCCCGCCGTAAAGGGCTCACCCTGCTCTTCTCACGTCGCATGGCATTCACCTATCCGCACGCGATCCGCCTCGTGGAAAACGGGACTGTAAACGTCCGGGGACTCATCAGTCACCGCTTCACCCTCGACCATACCCCCGAAGCGTTTGCTCTGAACGATCGGTATGAACACGACGTGCTGAAAGTCATGATCACCCCGGAGACCTAACGCCATCGCCGACACGTATCACGGCAAAGTCGTGCCCCTGAACCTTCCCCGTCAGCTTATCACAGTCGATCGGGACGCGACAGTGAGGGACCTCGAACAGGTGATCCCGTACACAAAGCGGGTATGGTTGCCTGGGATGGTTCATCCGTTGCGGGGTGGGGGAGACTCCGGCAGGAGGTTGGACAGGAGATCGCGCAAGGCGTCCGCCATGGCGGACCCAAAGGCCGCTCCGGGGGCGCGGCGGAACAACAGGTTTGCCGACGGTGCGGACGACTGATGCCATGTCATAGATCCGCCGTCCGACGCGGTTGCAGTGAGCGGTAGGAGTTCCCAGGGCCATCGCTCGTGGCCCGCGGCTTCTTCTTCCCTCAGGAACCTCCATCCTTGTGACGTATGGGCGAGGCAACGTCCTGCTGCCATCACGAGGCATGTGGTGGACCACATGTTTCGTGTTGCGGCCAGAATGTTCTCCCATGCGGCTCCCCGTCCTTCTTCGTCCAACGCACCGATGATGTCTCCGCGTGTGTTTGCTGTCAGCGCATATGCAAACCACGCACGAAGTGGTTGCGGGAGGGTGGCCATGAGTGCTTCATGGGTTGTCTGCCAATACGAGCCGTATTCGTGATCGGGCGAGAACGGTCCACGGTCAGTAGTGCACGGATACCAGTGAATCGGGAGCCCGGACCGCCAGAGGCGGACATACGCCGCGCGGTCGAGCATGACGTTCCACTCCTCGCGTGATGCGTCGAGGGATCCTGCACTCAAAAGGATGGCTCCCGTTTTCTTCTTGAGAAGGACGGGGTCGCGATTGTATGCGGCTGCCAGGACGCGAGTTGAGCCGACAACGGAAATGACGAGTGGCTGACTACTGGAGTGGAGCAGATCGAGCAACAGGACGATCCCTGCTTGATCGCGGGCAGGTCGGTCGAGAGCTG
The DNA here is from genome assembly GCA_963714855.1 of uncultured Bacteroidota bacterium. Classification (GTDB taxonomy): domain Bacteria; phylum Bacteroidota; class Ignavibacteria; order UBA10030; family UBA6906; genus JAGDMK01. The sequence continues at coordinate 209,353 of CAVQPT010000006.1, forward strand.
TATCCTCGCCGTGGCGGAGCGGGTCCGGGGGGCCTGCAGCGACCGGGATGGCGCGGCCAGTGAGATACGAAAGCTGGGCAACGGGAACGAAGCCCGGGTCGCGCCGGATATCGCGCCCTGCGGGTGCCGACTCGAGAAACTCCCGCGTTCCATCCAGGATCACACCACGGAGATCCAATTCGGGAAGGGCCATGATCGTTGCGAGGTCAATATGGTCATCCGGGTCCTGAGGAGGATGATACAGATCGGTTATGTGGACGATGGGAATGGCCATGCGATGCTATCCTGTCGTGAAAGACGGTCCCCCACAAAGAAGGAAAACAGTCCTCGAAAAATCAACCCGGCGGGAGGCAACCATTCGTTCCGACCTGCCGTCTAATACCATACGAACCAGCTGGTGTGCATGGAAGAGAACGACCTGATCCAAAAAGCACGTGGGGGAGATATGCGGGCCTTCAGTGACCTCGTGCGTCTCCATGACCGCGCCATCCTGTCTCTCGCGGCACGGTTTGCGGGAAATGCGGAAGACGCCAAGGACATCTTTCAGGAGGTACTGATCAATGTCTACAGGGGACTTCCCGCTTTTGCGTTCCGGAGTGCCTTCGCCACCTGGATCCACCGCATCACGGTCAACGCCTGTCTTTCCCACAGAAGGAAACGACAGCCGGCCTGGCAGATCCCGATTCATGCGGCGGTGGAAGGAGAACCGGCATACGGTTGGACAGAGGAGCTGGTCTCTTCACCAGACCCGGGTCCTTACGATGCTGCGGTACAGGCCGATGCTGCCGACCAGGTCCGTCGGGCATTGATGAACCTCTCGCCGCGACAGCGGATGGTGTTCACGCTCCACCACGACGAAGGATACACGCTGAAAGAGATCGGACTCTCACTCCGATGCGCGGAGGGAACAGTGAAACGGTATCTCTTCACGGCGACGCGAAGGCTTCGGGAACAGCTTGGACACATGATAGAGAAGGAAAGAGAAGGTAACGGATGATAGGGCATTGGCGCTTCAGAAGGGTTCTTCCTCTGTATGCGAGCGGCCGGCTCGACGGAGCGGAGCGGTCCAGGATAGAGGATCATGTGCAGGCGTGTGCGACCTGCCGTGATGAAGTGGAGAGCATCAGACGCCTGCACACGCTCCTGAATGCACTTCCTCCGGTTCTATTTTCTGATGAGGATGTGGCCGACGCGCGCGCCAGGGCATTCGCCGGACTTCATGCATTCCGATCCCGGCCGGGGGTCAGGGGACAGGCGTTCGAGTACTTTTCACGCCCCGCCGTCAGAGGGGTCTCCATCGCAACGGGGGCACTCGCCCTCGTGCTCATAGGCTTCTGGGGAGGACGGCTCCTTTCTCCCACACCCATCGGTGGGGGAGAGATTCCCCTCTTCGGGAGTGAGGTGCAGGTGACCCAGCTCCGGTCGTATGTCGATGATAATTTGCAGCCTGTCGTCGAGGTAGGATTTGAACGGACAAGCCGGGAGGTGGTGTGCGGGACACCGCTCGATCCCGCCATCCAGCGTGTATTGGCCCAGGCACTGATAAACGGCCTCAATCCCGGCATACGTCTACGGGCTGCTGGAGCAATAGGCGGGCCAATGGTCTCTTCCCCGGATCCGGAAGTGAAGGCGGCATTCCTGCTTGCGCTGACGTCTGACGCGAACGATGGGGTCCGGAAAGCAGCCCTTGAGGCCCTGCTCCACTCTCCTGCTGATGTGAAGGTCCGCGATGCCCTTCTCTTCGTGGTGCTGCATGACCCCAATCCGGGTCTTCGCATGGCTGCCATCAATGGCCTCGATTCGCTCCGCGCGCGAGGCGTTCTTCCCGATCGATCGACGCGGGATGCTCTCGAAGAATCAGCGCGAAGCGATAAAAATACTGTCGTTCGTGTGAAGGCACAATCGTACCTCAAGGAGAACTGATCATGACCCTGATACGCGTTGTCCGTTCCGTGCTCGCAATGAGCCTGATTGTGGCGACTGCATCGTTCGCCGGTGAGCGTGTGCAGTCGTTTGCTGCAAAGAAAGGTGGGAGGCTGGCCGTCCGTGTAGATGCGGGGCCGATCACGGTCCGCGGCTGGGACAAGAACGAAGTGTTTGTCCGCGTGACGTCTGACGACGAAGACCTTCTGAAGAAAGTGACGATCACCGAGGGTGGAGGAAAGGTGCAGGTCGAATACCGTGGCCGCGGTCGGGAAGAACGCGAGATCGCGTTCGCAATCAGCGTTCCTTCGAGCTTCGACATCGATCTGCGTACGGCGGGAGGATCGCTGACCGTCGAGGGTCCATTATCCGGAGAACTCGAGGGATCGACCGCCGGTGGGACTCTTGTCCTGGGAAATCTGGGAGGGAAGGTGAAAATGGAAACTGCCGGCGGGAGCGTGACATCGGGGGAAACCACCGGTGATCTGTTCGTGCGCACGGCGGGCGGAGATATCACGGTCAAGAACGTGACAGGACGGGCCGAACTTTCGACGGCCGGCGGGCGCATTGCGGTCGGTACTGTGGCACGCGACCTCGAAGCGTCGACTGCAGGCGGCGATCTGCGCATAGGGAACGTTGGAGGAAACGTGAAAGCCTCTACTGCGGGTGGCACCATCCGGGTTCAATCGGGGCGCGGAAAGGTAGTGTTGAGTTCGGCGGGAGGGGGCATCGAATTGAATTCCGCTCAGGGGGGCGTCTTGGCCAACACCTCGGCCGGCAATATCACGCTCCAGGATATTCAGGGGTCCGTCTCCGCCCGCTCGGCAGCCGGAGACGTCACGGTGATGCTCGACCCTGCGCCCGGAGAATCGAGTGCGATCGCGACGTCTGCGGGCAGCATCGTCCTGACGCTTCCGTCCGCTGCCAAAGCGTCTATCATGGCGCGCAACGGTGGGTACTTCTCGATGGAGGGGGACGACATACACATCTCCTCCGATTTTCCGATAACGCAGAAGGGGAGTGGTAACCGTGGAGGACGTGCGGAGATCGAGGTGAATGGTGGAGGTCACCGCATCTCGCTCGAAACGATGATCGGAAGCATCAGCGTGAAGAAACGGAAATAACGAGTAACGGGTGAAGAGTGAAGGGTGGGACTCTCTCTCACTGTCGTGCGGAGCGGCCGGTTCTCCCTTCACTCTTCATCAACATGATCCTCCTGTGCCCGGTTCACCCGGTCTCGTTGTGCCGCAATTCCCCCTTATATTCCCCACCGCAATCCGGCATAGGCCATCCTGCCGCTCAGTGGACCCCAGATGAGTGACGCGTCGAAATACGGGCTGGTGGGATGTTCCGGGTCCACGATGGGATTGTCCTGGATGAAATCGAACAGATTTTCCACGCCGATATAGAGCTCCAGCCCCGGGAGGAGTGTGCGAGTGACCTGGGTGTTCAGGGTGGCGAACGCCGGCGAGCGGTCGCGGCCGCGCAGGCCCGGCGGATTCGATGCGGTGGACGGAAGCCGTTTCGGTCCAAACCACTGCACGGTAATGTCCACCGATGTCACCGGATCTCCGGGTCGTGTCTGCTCCGTTGCGTACGCGAGGTTGATGAGGGCGCGGTGCTGGGAGTTCAGAGGGCGCTGGCGCAATGCCCCGTTGAGCTGTTGCCGCACGTCAAGGTAGCGGTAGGCGACACGAGTTTCCAGCCGGGGGAGCGGCTGCATGTTCAATTCAACCTGGAGGCTGTTTGCGAACCCGCCTGGTCCGACCGTACCAAACCGCACCTCCCGCGGGGAAGCATCGAGATCCGCTACGACCTGGCTGGAGAAGACCGTGCGGTAGAAATCGACACTGACCGTTGCTTCACGATAGCCGACCAGAAAGTAGTGTGTTACGTTGGCACCGTAGTTCCAGGCAACTTCCTGGCCGAGGCCGAACCCGAAGGAGCCGCCAGGCGCCACGGTCACCGTCCGCGAACTGGCGAATACGGATGCATGTTCTGTGAGGATATTCGCTGTGCGGAATCCTCTTCCTGCCACCGCGCGCACGACCCAATCTTCGTCGGGAGCATACCGCACGTGCAGACGGGGGGTGACGAATGTTCCATACGCAGTATGATAATCTGCCCTGATGCCGGCGACGATCGAAAATTCGTCTAATGGCCGGTAGGTATATTCGAAGAACACGCCCGGGACGCGCTCCGTGCGGTTGAATGCCAGGAGGTCGAACGACTCGTCATACCGGTCCACCAGAATGCTTGCCCCCGTTCTGAAACCGTGGACTGTGGATCCGAGGATTGACTGATAGAGGAAATTCAGATAGCCCGTTTCCTGAATACCCGCGTATGATCGCGGTCCGAACGAGGACGTATTCCGGTACCGGCCGAGGGACCACTGGATCCCAAAGCTCTGATACGGCTTCCCCTCGAAGACGTGGCCGGTCTTGCCGCTGAGTCTCAGATACTGCGATGTGGTCCCGAAACGAAAGACAGATTCGGACGGCACGGAACTGTTCTGCCGTGTCCCTCCCTCCTTCGTGTCGTGGACATACTGCAGCAGGAATTGCCCTTCCCATCCGTCGGGATTGGAATAGCTCCAACGCTGCAGAGCGTTCACGGTGGTGAAGACCGGAAAGTCCAGAAACCGGTCACTGTTTCTGTCTGCCTCGACCCTCTGGGAACTCGCATGCATCAATGTCATGGACGACCAGTGGGAGCCAAGGGGTTGTCGGAATGCGAGGTTCCCTTCAATCCGCGCATCCATGTTCCCGTACACATTGACGGCGACCCGTTGTTCTTCCGCATCGTCGGGTTTCCGGAGGTCGACGTCGATCTGTCCGGTAATGGATTCAAAGCCGTTGGCGACGGATCCGATCCCCTTGGAGACATTGATCGCCTTGATCCACGTACCGGGAATAAACGTAAGACCGACGTTTGAGGTCAACCCCCGGATGTACGGAAGGTTCTCCAGGGTGGTCTGGGTGTAGATGCCGGAAAGTCCGAGCATCTCAATCTGCCTCGTCCCCGTGATTGCGTCGGCGAAGGAAACATCGATCGCCGGGTTGGTTTCAAAGCTTTCCGCGAGATTGCAGCATGCTGCTTTCGTGAGTTCTTTCTGCGTCATGCGCTGGACGGAGCGGGCATCCATGTAGTCAATGACCGTCGCAGCGCGCTCGCCGACAATCTGTAGACCTTCCACTTCCCGCGTGACTGCCAGCAGGGTAACCGCGATCGATGAGACTGGTCCAACGACCAGCGTGTCTGCGGCGTAGGCGGCATGGCGGACGATCAGGACGCGCGTCGTGTCGACGAAGGCCAGAGTAAAGTGGCCATCGGAGTCGGAGATCGTTCCGCGTGTGGTCCCTTTCCAATACACACTGACACCGGCTAGCGTCGCGACCGTTCCGTCCGATTCCCGGCCGGACACTGTTCCGTGGAGGATCTCCTGGGCGGAACCAGCAACCGCCCAGAGAACGGTGAACAGGATTACAAGATAGCGCTTCAATTGGAGAGGCCTCCCTGCTCAGTGTGTTTTGGCGTTGTCGCGGTAGAGACAACAGGCGGGGAGGACGGCGTACACGGAGTCCGGAGCGTGGTAGGGGCCCGTGTCGTGACCGACTGCAGCGATCCGCTTCTGAAGAGAGTCCACCGTCATTGCAGGCGACTCAAACGCAACCGACAGGATCTTGGTTTTCTTGTTCCACCGGGCGAACTTCACTTCGTCGAGAGCGACGGCCTTCTCGATGCGTGTCTTGCACATTGAACAATTACCAGCGACGGCGAATGTCTCTTCGCGGACCGATGATTCCTGGGCGATGAGTGAACCGGCGCTGAGTGCGAGCGCCACGAGACTGCACAAGAGGATCTTCATTGTTGTCCTTTTTGAATACTGTGACCTGAACGGAGATTACTCCCACGTCAACGGCGTAGTGCCGCTGCCCGGGCCGCATGGGTGGTCACGTCTCAAATACGGAGTGTACAGTACAGCAGGGTCAGAGGGGGTGTGCCGGGTGGAGGTGATGGCGTGGCGTGGACTTCAGCCAGTGGTGCGTTGAGCAGGTCGCCGACAGTGATCGGAAGAGGAAGAAATTCCTGGACAGGCAGTGGTCCTGCAGACCACGATCCTGTAGCTGTGTGATCATCGCTGACGACCAGCGAAACAACTGCATTGAAACAGCAGCGGGACATCTGTTCGTCTTCGGCACAGCACGATTGTGGCTCGCTCAACGGTGCCGACACAAGACCCGAAGAGACCAGTGTACCGTCGCAGAAATGCGAAGCAACGGTTACACCGACCGTCACCGTGAGGTACAGGCTTACCAGGAATATGCGGGACACCGTGCGCATGTACACAATGTAGGAAGATCTCGGCTTGCGCGCAAGTCCGCCCCGGAAATCGGATTCAGGCCTCTTTTGAGCCTTGTCCTCGTTGCTTCTCGCGGGGCATTTTGATAGAATGGAGTATCATCCCGAATGCCTGAGGACCAAGAATGAAACAATTTCTCTCGTTGCTTCTTCTCGCACTTTTCGTCTCCGGTTTTTCCACGGCTACACCCGAACAACCGGTACCTGGAATGGACGGGACATGGAAGCTTGTTCCGGACAAAAGTACCAATCTTGCGACGTGGCGGTCCCGTGTCCTGCAGCTGTCCATAACGACGGAACCCAACCACGTTCTGGTGCTCCATCAATGGTTGGAACGCGATCAGGTGGTCTCTGTCGACACGTTTCGCTTCAGTCCTGGCGGGAAACCGGTCACGTCGCTGGTTTCGTCAGAGCTCTGGCCGGAGAATTGGTTCATGGGTGTACTCGCCGTGAAGGGGGGCACCCGAACGGTCACGGGGGTCTGGGAGAAACCCGAATCCCTGCTTGTGGTACACACCACGATGCCGGTGCGGACGTCGCAGGGGTTGACGGATGTCCAAACCTCCCGGCAATATCACCTGGCTCCGGACGGCACAACCCTGACGCTGACCGAACGGCGTGCAGGCAGGCCTACGCCGATCGTGCTCACATTTGAGCGCATGACCACCACAACCCAGTGAGCGGGTTCCTCTGTGATGTGCTCCACTCGCTCCTGTCTCTGACCGAAGGAAAACTGTCAATGAAGAAACGATTGCTGTTCCCCGGGGCGCTGATGCTGCTGTGCGGCATCATCGCTCTCCCTGCTTCGGCTTCCACGAAGTACGTGATGTCTCTGACGGAAAATTGGGAGATCAAAGGGGATCTTCCCGTGCACGCGATGCTGATCAGTCTGCAGGGTGTCGCGAACGCCGATGCTCCCCGGCTGTATTTCCGGTACCCCCCGAAGTGGGACTACAATTTCTGTGACCCGCTGCTCGACTACTACCGGTCGTCCCGCGGGATGAAATTCGAGGAACTCCGGATTGCGGATACCGCCCTTGCGGTTTTGGGGCAGTATGCCCGGGGATATGTTGTGTGGGATAAGAACGTCCGCACATCGCTGATTGTGGCATTCACTGCAGCGGGCGTCCACCGTGCAGTGGTGGTGACGGAAGATCTTATCCCGATGGTTGAGAAGGCCGGGCTGAGGATGGTGGAAGACCTGAGGGGAAAGTTCACCGGACAGTCCGACCTGCAAATCTACGAGTGGGCCTATCGCCGCTACTGGTCCTCCTGCAGCCGGGAGTACCTGGTGTATCTTGGCGGTGAAGCGGGGCCCATCATGAAGCCGGGGATCGCCGATTTCGGAGTCATGCAGAAGGCCTTCTTCACTGATGCCTCCACGAACCCGCGTGATACGCTTGAGTACGCCTTTGCACAGCGCCTGTTCAGCGAAATGCCTCCCCTGTCCATGGTGATGGGATGGCATTCATACAAAAAGGATCTTGAAGCGCAACAGGTCACGCTTGCGTCCCGCTATGCCCTCCGTGTGGAGGGTCTCCACACGCTGCCGAACATGAGCTTCAATCATCAAATCCCGCTCTCGTCCGGCTTTCAGTTCAAGAACCGTCATACCGTGACGAAAGGGAAAACGTTACTTCCGGAGAAGAAGGTGTACCTTGCATGCATCCAGACCGATTGTCTTGGTCTCGGGGCGTGGACCAAACCCGGCCGGGGCGGGATTCCGTACGCATGGGAAGTGACGATGAACTGGGCATGGCTGGCGCCGGCGATGCTCCAGTTTTTCTACGACATGGCAACGCCCAACGACTATTTTATCGGATCGCTTTCCGGTCCGGGGTATATGTATCCCAAGGCGATTCCCGCCGAACATCTGGACGCGGTGATTGACAGCGCATACGCGCTGATGCGTCTTCTTGATCTGAATGTCTTCGAAATCATGGATCATTCGGCGTACTGGACGTCGGATGGCGTCGATGCCGACCTTCCCAAGGCGCTCGTAGACCGGTATTTTGCCAGGATGCCTGACGTGCTTGGCATCGCAAATGGATACCGCCCGGCACACACATTCGCCGTGCACAACAGGCGACCGTTTGTGTCGTATGATTACTATCTCGGAGAAAAGCGCGTTGAGGATGAGGCCGTTGCCGATCTGCAGGAACTCGCGGCCCTGAACGCGCGGCGTCCGTATTTCCTGCTGATGCATGTGCGGCAGTGGAGCGATATTACACGTGTAAAGGGGATTCTGGACCGCCTCGGTCCCGAGTTCGTCGTTGTCCCGCTCGACGTATTTCTGACCATGGCAGGCGCCCGACCCACGTTTGAAACACACTATGGCGAGACCGATCGTTAATTGTTCACTCAGACTGGAGATCCAATGCACACGTATGCTCGACAGACGATGGTGATTGTTCTTCTCGCCTTTGCGGCGACAGGTCTCGTTGCGGGAGAGACCAACGGAATCTTTTTTGACACGCGCACGCTTCCCCAGGTCCGTGAGAGGTTTGCAGCCGACCCGCTGTTTGCCGATCTGCGCCATCAGATGGACACCGTCAACAGGGATGCGGAGAGAACATTCCTGCGGAACGACGTCCGCTACAATGATCAGCTCTACGATATTGCGCGCGTCGGAAATCTGGCGCAGCAGATGGCCCTGCTCTATCTGTATACGGGCGACAGAGATGCCGCGGCGCTTGCCCGGGAGTGCGTGGAAACCCTGATGCGGTTTCCGAAGTGGGACTACTTCCTGGAAGGGGGGTCCGTTATGGTCGGTCTCCAGCGCGCTCCCAATTCCGCCATCGCGGTCGCTCTCGTTATTGAGACGCTTGGAGATCTTGTGGACAGCGACACCCGGACCGCGTGGCTGAAAACTATGGCGGCCCGCGGGACGGAAGCATGCTATGCCGCAACATACGGCATGCGGTATCCTGACCGCGTGAAAGGATGGACGATGGATACCGCGAGCACCTATTTCACACACAGGCCTGCTGACCGGGGGCTCAGTCTTGCCCGGTGGCCGATCATTCTGGATAAGATCAACCTGAAGGCGATCCCCGCCTCGGCGCTCACACTGTCGGCATTGACCTATCGCAAATATCTGGGCGACACCGAGGATACGCGCCGCTGGCTCGAACAGGCGGAATACAGCGTAACGACGTTCCGCGATATCTATGCACAGGATGGATCGTACAACGAAGGCGTCTCATACGCCCATTACACCACATTGCATCTCATCCAGGCGATTGATGCCATGAAACGTGCAGGTGTCGCCGACCTGACCGACCTCCTGAACTGGTCCGGATACCAGACCTACCTCCTGGAGATGACACAGCCGACACGCGATGACCGCTCCGCCATCATCAACTTCAGCGATGCGGGGCGTGGATCCTACGCCTCGGTGCCATTCTGGATTGCACACCAGACCCGGGACCGGACGGCGCAGTGGTTTGCCACCGCGCTTGCGGAGGGACGGGACATGTGGTCCGTTCTGTATTATGACCCGTCGGTGACGCCCGAACCTCCCGCAGAGCGGCCGCACCTGTGGCACTCGGTGCTGGACTGGATCGTGGCACGGACCGGCTATGCGCCTCAGGACCTTGTGGTAGCGATGCGCAGCGGGCAGGCCATGAACCATGAACATGCCGATCGCAACTCCCTCATCGTGAAGTGCTTCGGGGAGCATCTGGTGGTGGATCCCATGCGCCCTCCGTACAATTTCAAAGACCCGGCATGGAAGATGCGCCTGACCGCAGGCCATAGCGCGCTCCTGATCGATGGCCAGGGGCATCAGTATGTCGACGGTATTGAAGGTACAAATGCATCGCTGGCGCGGGCGACAATCGTCCGCAGCATGACGACAAACCATCTGATGTCCTGGACGAGTGATGCAACGACGGCATACCAGCTCGTCCTCCCTGACGTCCGGTCGGTGACGCGCACCGTGATCGTTCTTCACGAAGTGCCCGCCGTGCTGATCGTTGACAAAGTCCGCAAAACGGCCGTGCCGTCAACGATACAGGCACGATTCTACGGTTTCAACCTGGACGGCAAAGGGACGGTCGCTGCTTCCAAGGCCGGTTTTGACCTCACGAGACCGTCCGCCCGGATGGCGGGTCTCGCAGCCGCCGACGCGGGGGTTGCCTATTCCACCGGTGTTCCCTCGATTCCACCAGAAAAGGCGGGTTCCTTCCCGTTTGTGGATGTCGGAACCGTCCGGCCCGGTCTGGACGTGTGCCTTGTCACCGTTCTGCTCCCGGCGGCAATTCCGGGGGCAATGGGGGAAGCCACGGTGGTACGGGACGGTTCAACGTATACAGCGACAGTCCACGTGGGAGGAAAGACGAGCATTGTTCGTGTGTTTGATACCGGCACGCTTCCCGAATTTGAGCTGAAATAGGTTAAGCTTCTGGTGTCGGCACGGTGTCTAAGTTGAAGGCCGGCGCCTGCCGGGTACCACACGGACCATGGACTCTCCAGGATCAATCGTATGAAGCGTTGGATCGTTGTTGCCGCACTCCTCGTCATTCTCATCGCCACAGCGTGGTTTCTCCTCTTCCGCAAGAGCGGTCCGGAATACGAGTTCCGGTTTGACACGGTGTCACAGGGAGACATCACCATGTACGTTACGGCGACGGGGACGATCAACGCCGTGGTCACCGTCGAAGTCGGGACGCAGGTTTCGGGGATTGTGGAGAAGTTGTATGCCGACTTCAATTCGGTCGTAAAGGCAAGGCAGGTGATCGCACAGATCGACCCGACGTTCCTGCAGCAGTCCGTCAAGGACGCGACGGCCAGCCTGGAGCGTGCCCGCGCACAGTACAATGATGCGAAGCGTGTTCTCGAGCGGACGAAAACGCTTTTTGACAAGAAGCTCGAATCGCAGGTGAACTATGATGCTGCGTTGACGCAATTCGAATCCAATCAGGCGGTTCTGAAACAGGCGGAAGCGTCGCTCGATCGGGCGAAGATCAATCTTGCCTATGCCACAATCTACGCGCCCGTAAACGGCGTGGTCATCGACCGCAAGGTCAATGTCGGTCAGACCGTGGCTGCGAGTTTCTCCTCGCCAACGCTCTACACGATCGCCAACGACCTGCACAAGATGCAGGTGGAGACGACCGTTGATGAGTCGGACATCGGCCGCATCAGCGTGGGCCAGGAGGCGACATTCACTGTCGATGCGTATCCGGACGACCGTTTTGTCGGCACAGTGTCTCAGGTCCGTCTCGCCCCGCTTTCCATACAGAATGTCGTCAACTATACCGTGATCATCGATGTAAACAACACCGAGCTGAAACTGATGCCCGGGATGACGGCGAATGTGAAGATCCTGGTGGGAAGCGCACCGAACGTCTTGCGCGTATCCAATCTGGCCCTCCGGTTTCAGCCCCCGGTACCGCTGATCGACAGCGCACGGGTTCGCGAACTGCGTGATGGGGGGGCGGGTATGGGCGCGGGTACGGGAATGGGCGGCGACGGTAGACGGGGGATGCGGGGCGAGGGTGGAGACAGAGGAGGCCCCCCGATGGGTGGCGGGGAACCGGGGACGGACGATCGCCGGGCACGTATGCGCGTCCTCCGCGATTCCGTGATGGCGGCCCACGGCGGAACCCTGAGCGACGAAGAGATGCGCGCGGAAATGGGAAAACTGTTCGCCCGTGATAAGGTGCGCGGTGCATCGCAATCGCCGGCAGCCAAGGTTGTCCCCCCGCGTCCCTCCAGTGAGGCTCGCTATGGCATCGACAATATTTTTCCCGAATACCAGAAAAGTGCCTATACCCCTTCCCGGCAGGTGACACGTGGCAGAGTATGGATCCTCAACAGCCACGGCAAACTCGAGCCCATCGTGGTGCGGACCGGCCTCTCCGATGGCCGCCAGACCGAGATCTCAGCTGATTCACTGAAGTCGGGAGACCAGATCGTCGTGGGTGCCACAGCGAAGGCAGAACTTGCCTCCAAGAACGGAGCCAACCCGCTGGCGCCCACCCAGCAGCGTCCCATGGGAGGCGGGCGGCCATGAGTACGCTGCAAGAGTCAACGGCGCCCGGGGCAAATGGACGTTTGATTCACATCGAGCACCTGGTGAAGAATTACACGCTCGGGGAAGTCGAAGTCCACGCTCTCCGGGGCGTCAGTCTCGATGTCCGGCAAGGGGAGTTTGTCGCCATCATGGGTGCATCGGGGTCAGGAAAATCCACATTCATGAATATCCTGGGTTGTCTGGACATCCCCACCAGAGGGACCTACCTGCTCGAGGACATCGACGTCGGCAGACTCTCCAGGGATGAACTCGCCCATATCCGGAACAGCAAGATCGGGTTTGTCTTTCAGGGTTTCAATCTTCTCTCCCGTACGTCCGCTCTGGAAAATGCCGAGCTCCCCCTGCTCTACTGTGCGATGTCCAACAAAGAACGAAAAGACCGCGCTATGGCTGCGCTGGAAAAAGTTGGCCTGGCAGACCGGATGCACCACCTTCCCAACCAACTGTCAGGAGGACAGCAGCAGCGAGTGGCGATCGCGCGGGCACTGGTGAACAATCCCAGCATCGTGCTGGCGGATGAGCCCACGGGAAATCTCGACAGCAGGACGAGTGTCGAGGTGATGGAGGTCTTTCAGGATCTCAACAGGAACGGCATAACTGTTCTTCTGGTCACGCATGAACCCGATATTGCTCAGTTCACCCGTCGTCATATCACGTTCCGGGATGGAAAGATCCGGGCCGATAAGGTGAACCCCACTCCCCGCGTGGCAGCGGATGTCCTGCGCACTATGCCTGTCATTGAAGATGAGGACTCTGAAGAATGAAGAACCTGAATATTCTTCGATCCGCGTTTCGCGCCCTAAGGAGGAACAAACTGCGTTCGTTTCTTACCATGCTGGGCATCATTATCGGCGTGGCTGCGGTCATTGCGATGCTGGCAATCGGCCAGGGTGCGGAGTACTCGGTGAAGGAGCAAATCTCAGCCCTTGGCACAAATGTGCTGATTGTGTTTCCGGGTTCGCAGCAGCAGGGAGGGATAAGGGTCGGTGCGGGATCTGTCACCACGCTGACGGAAGATGATGCCGCTGCGATTCTCAAAGAGTGCACCGCCGTTGCATATGTCTCTCCCGGGACCCGTTCAGGAGGTCAGGTGGTCGCCGGAAACCTCAATTGGGGGACGAGTATCGAGGGGACGGGATCGGATTACCTGGAAATCCGAAGCTGGCCGGTAGAATACGGTGAGTTCTACACCGACCAGGATGTGAAGGCTGCGTCGAAAGTCTGCGTTCTGGGTACCACAGTTTCCGATGCGCTGTTTCCCGAGTCCTCACCCGTCGGGCAGACGATCAGGGTGCGTAATGTACCCTGCAAGGTCATCGGGGTCCTCAAGCGAAAGGGACAGAACGCCATGGGGCAGGACCAGGACGATATCATCCTTGCCCCGTACACCACGGTCTTGAGACGATTGTCGCATTTTCCCTACCTCCGTCAGATTCTTGTCTCTGCGAACACACCCGCCCAGATCAGCCTTGCCCAATCGCAGATTGCCGAGGTCTTACGGACCAGGCACAGGATAGCGGCGTACGAGCCGGATGATTTCACCATCCGAAACCAATCGGATCTGGCGGCAACGGCCACTGCGACGACGGAGATCCTGACCATTCTCCTCGCAAGTATCGCCTCCGTCTCCCTCCTTGTCGGCGGCATCGGCATCATGAATATCATGCTGGTATCGGTAACGGAGCGGACGCGCGAAATCGGGATCCGGATGTCGGTGGGCGCCCGCGGCCGAGACATTCTTACGCAGTTTCTTATCGAAGCTCTCGTGTTGAGTCTCCTGGGGGGCATCCTCGGCATTCTCATTGGTGTCGGGGGATCAAGCGCCATCTCCACGTTTGCAAAATGGCCGACGATCATCACTGCGTTTTCGATCATTCTCTCCTTTGGGTTCTCAATTGTCATAGGGCTCTTCTTCGGTTTCTATCCAGCACGGAAAGCCGCGTTGCTCAACCCGATTGATGCGTTACGGTACGAATAATGACGGGGGGTCTGCTTCTGCACGCCCCTCCCCAGGCATCGGTGTCGTTCACTTCCCTATCCACCTATCCGGAGACCGCCTCATGAAATACATTCTGACTGTTGCACTGCTCAGTCTGGTCCTGTTTATCGGGGCGGGCATTGACGACGTGCTCGGCGACATGAAGACAACAAAGCCGGCGGTCCAGGATTTCATTCAGAGTAGTTTCGGATACGGCATGCTCTCGTATCCATCGGCCTGCAGCGCAATTCCGGAGCAGAAGCGTGCCTCCGTCGTGCGCAGTGTCGGGGAGTTTGCGAAGGCGTTCACCGCGACCGACCTCTTCAAAAAATGGTATAGTTCGTTCCGGGACGGGCGGAAACCTGCTTCTCCTGAACAGATGCCTCTTGCTGCCGAGGCCCGCAGCCGACAGGTTGCCGAGATCAAAAAGCAACTCGCGGAGCAAGAGGAGGCACGTGCGTCTGCCCCAGCCGACCAGAAAGCGATGTACAATGACATCGTCAAGGCACTGAAAGACGTGCTCAAACAGGTGGAAAAGGTCGACAAGTCGCAGGATGCACAGATGGATATATTCGTCCGGCAGGCCAACGAGCAGAGCATGAAAGAGTACAAAGAGAAGCTCGCGGCGTTTGAGGCGGAATTTCCCGAAGGGAATCCGAAGCCTCTTGTCAAGCGCCGACTTCAGCGATTTCTCGACCTGACGAAGGATGTCGATTTCCAGGCCAGGCTGGTGAAGAAAGGCGACGTGATGGTCTTTGTCAAGGAGGAGTACGAAAACAAGGACGCCGCGTGGAAGATGGCCTTTCGCGCAGGCAGGGAAGCGGTGGAAGCAGGCCGCGCATTCGCCGGATCATGGCTGAAGGAACTGTAGCCCCCCTGAACGTGATGAAGGCATGACTATTCGGGAGAGATCGACCATGGTCAGGATCGGAACAAAGCTCGGATTCGGCATAGGCATCCTTCTGGCTCTGTGCGTGGTGATTGGCGTTGTCTCATACACGCAAACCCGCACGGTGAGCAGGAAACTGGAAGAGTTGACCCAGGTGAAGGAACCGGTGAACTCGGCGGTCTACGGTCTCGAAAACCATCTGGTTGAAGTCTCTTTTGCCGCATTCGGCTTTTCCACAACGGGGGATCCCGATCTTCGTGAGTCATTCCACAGGGCAATGGCTGATTCCGTTCGCCCGTGGAGGAGCGGAATCCTGACGATGGACCGGCAAATGAGCGCGAAAGGCGGAGAGTCGCTGGAGCGCGCGTTCGACGAGCTTCATCGTGCCGCAGCAATGCAGATCGCGCTGCGGGAGCAGGAGAGACGCACGATGGACACCTTGCAGGGTGATCTTGCCGGACTTGACCGTTTGCTTACCGACAAGATCCAGGCTTCCGTCAGCGTGAATGATCCCGTCGCGTACCGGCGGCTCCAGGTTGTTCTCGGCATGCAGGTCCAGCTCAATGCGATCACGCGGCATCTCAACAGTTTCCTCTTGTCTGGCGATGAAGAACCGGCCTCTCGCATCCGGGCGGCAGAGTCTGAGTTCTGGACCCTGTTGAGGGCCTATCAGGTTCTCGTGCTCCGTCCGGAGGAGAGAGGGTGGGCAACGGATCTCAACCGCCGGGTGCGCTCGACATTGGGAGTGACCGAAGCGGTGCTGGACCTCGACCGATCGCGGAGAGACCACCTGGTCGGGTTTATGGAGCAGTACCACGCGTTGAAGTCTGTCCTCAGGGACGGCGTCCAGGCGGAAACAGAGGAGGGGCTGGCCCGGGCGAAAGAAGATCTTCTGTCTGCCGGCCGAACTGCCAATACGACAATTATCGTTGTCCTGATCGTGAGTGTGCTCTTCGGGGTGGGTGCGGGGACAGCGACGACCCGCAACATTACGCGGCCTCTTCACCATCTTACCACGGTCATGCGTGCGATTGCCGACGGCGACACACGCAGGCGTGTTGGGATTACCACATCGGACGAACTGGGTCTTGTCGGGGAGACGTTCAACCGGATGACGGATCAGCTGGAGAAGGCCGAGCGGTCGCGGATCGATGCGCTGCGGCAATTCACCTCTGCCATGCAGCGTGCCCAGGAAGAAGAACGCGCGCGGATTTCCCGTGAGTTGCATGATGACATTTGCCAGCGTTTGACCGGCACCAAATACCGTGTCGAGGTGCTGTTTGACCAGATCCCGGCCGCAAACCGCCGGATGGTCCGAGAGCTCGAGGGGGTGACGCAGGAGCTGGATCATTCCATTGCAGAAGTCCGGCGCATTTCGTCGAACCTCCGGCCCAACGTGCTCGATGATTTTGGATTGGTGACAGCGCTCCGGATGCTCTGTTCCGAGTTTCAGAGGACTCAGAATATTTCGATGTCCTGCGATGTCAACAATGAAGACGACATGCCGGCCGATACGCATGTTGAGATAGCCTTGTACCGCATTGCACAGGAAGCCCTTGCCAACATCGCGAAGCATGCGGGTGCGACGCATGTGAACGTATCACTTGCCCGGGAGGGGTCGGAATTGCGTCTTCAGGTGAGGGACGATGGCAGGGGCTTTGTCCGCGGGGTCGACGCTGAGGAGGATGGAAAGGGTCATGGTTTCGGCCTGGTCAGCATGCAGGAACGTGCCGAGCTTCTCGGAGGGAGCTTCAGAGTACAGAGCGATCCCGGCGAGGGAACAGTGATCGCCATTGTTATTCCGATTCGTGGAGAGGAGGGACATGCGTAAGACGAGAATCTTGCTGGCAGACGACCATGATGTGGTCCGCAGCGGACTGAAGGCACTGCTGCGCAGTGCTCATGATTTCGCCATTGTGGGCGAAGCGGCCGACGGCGAGGACGCCGTCCGTCTGGTCGATGAGCACCTCCCCGATATCGTCCTCATGGATATTTCCATGCCCTTGCTGGACGGTATCGGGGCCACAAAGGTGATCAAGCAGCGCCATCCAGAGGTCAAGGTCCTGGTGCTTACGGTCTATGAGGATGAGGAGTATGTCTATCAGATCCTGCGTGCGGGCGGGAGCGGCTACATTCTCAAGAATGCGGCACGACAGGAAATCGTCGATGCCATTCATGCGGTTGCGGCGGGCGAACGGTTTTTCAGTCCCGGCATTTCTCGGGTGATCATTGACGGCTTTGTGAAGCGCGCGTTGGAGCAGGACTCGGAGTCGCCGCAGCCTCCCACGGGGGATTCGCCGTTGACGAAACGGGAAACGGAAATCCTGAGGTACATTGCTCTCGGGTACACCAACCGGCAGATTGCCGAGGAGTTGTTCCTCAGTTTCCGCACCGTGAACACACATCGGGCGAACCTGATGCAGAAACTGGACATCCACGATACCGCCGGGCTGGTTCGCCATGCGATGCACCTCGGTCTCGTCGAGTCTCCTTCGTCCTCCTCCCGCCCCCCTTCCGATTCCTTCCCTGGCAAGGGAAACCAGGCCTAGAGGATTTACTCTAGGAGGAAAATACACTACTTGCCCGATTGAGGTCTGCCCCCCGGATGTGTATCATGAACCACGCTCAAAAAGCGATTCTCTGTAGACACACACAGTCAACCCTCTCAGGCTCACGCAGGAGGTACCATGAAGACTCTTTCCCTTATACCCTTGTTCGCCGCCCTGCTGCTTCTGGGATGCGCCGATCGGGAGAAGGAGGAAGCGCTTCAGAAACAGCTCGGCCAGGCGGAGAACGACCGGCAATCGTATCAGTCGCTTCTTGCCGAGCGCGATTCGTATCTTGAAGGCGTGATGAAAGAAATCAACGATATCTACTCCGAGCTGGAGGCTGCCCGAGCCAAGGAAGGAAAACTCCTTTCTCCCACCGGTCAGACCGAAGGGGCGGCGTCGGCAAGCAATCTGGATACCCGCAAGCAGCTGTTGACAAACATCGCGGCCATCCAGGATGCACTGAAAGAGAATCGCAAAAAGATACTTGATCTGCAGACACGTTTGAAATCGACCCAGGCACGGCTGACATCCTCCCAGGGGGAACTTGCGGGCCTGAACAAGCTGGTGGAGAACCTCCAGGCAACCCTGACGGAGCGCGAAAATTCTATCGCCACTCTCCAGGCACAGGTCGTCGGACTTGAAGAAACGGTAACGACAAAAACCCGTGAGCTTGCAGAAAAAGATGTCCAGCTTGAAGAACAACGGACGAAAATGAGTACGGCGTACTACGTAGTTGCCCCCCGAGAGGAACTCGAGGAGAAGGGGATCATTACGGAGGAAGGCGGGTTCCTCTGGGGGCTTCTTGGATCAACAACGGTCGTGTCGAGTTCCTGGGACCCGGCCGTGTTCACGGCTCTGGACAAGAGACGCGAACAAACACTTCGTATCCCGGGTCGCATCGCTGAAATTTTGCCCCGGCGCAATGCGGATGTCTTCGCTCTGACCGAAGTCGGAGACAACGATTCGGAACTGAAAATACTTCAGCCCGAAAAATTCTGGAAGGACAACTACCTGGTGGTGGTGTTGAATTAAGGGACAGGGATAGACCCGAGTGGGACGTCCTCCAGAACGACAACCCTCTTCCCTCAGGGGAGGAGGGTTGTCGGCGTTTTCGGGAAGTAGTACATCCGATCGCGAGCGCCGACGTCCGGAACTACTGCCGCGATGGTCAGGGGAAGCCCTCGTATACGCGACCGTCGGCTCCGGAGTGGTCGTTGACTTCAGTGCGGTCGTCCGGGTGTTGACTTTGAGTCCCCATGCTGGTAGATTCCCCCTCACACGTTCACTCTCGGGAGGGGTGTTTCATGGCTGCACCCAGGCGACTCACCGCTGAACAGGTCCGGCACTTCCACCATCATGGCTACCTTCACCACCTTCCACCGGTGTACTCACCGCTGGAGATGGAGGATCTGAACAGGGGCTTACATGAGCTGCTGTCTCTCCTCCGGCCCGGTGAAACGTCGAAGGAAATCAGGGAGTGGCACGAGACCAGCAGGTTTCTGTTCGACATCTGCATGCATCGCACGATCCTGGACTATGTCGGAGACCTGCTGGGATCCGACTTTTTCCTCTGGGGATCGAACTTCTTCATCAAGCCTCCCCGCAGTCTGGCGACCGTCGGATGGCACCAGGACGCATACTACTGGCCCCTTGACCCTCACGAGTCCCTGACGGTCTGGCTGGCGTTTGATGACAGCACAGTCGAAAACGGAGCCATGACGGTTGTCCCCGGTTCTCACCGTGCCGGGCTGCTCAAGCACATTCGTGCCCGGGAAACCGATTCGGTCCTGATGCTTGAGTGTGAACGCGGGCAATTCCGGGAAGACACCGCCGTTCCCGTGACGCTTCAGGCGGGTGAAGTTTCCATCCACGATGACAAGCTGGTCCATGGTTCGCCTGCAAACCCTTCAGACACACGCCGTGCCGGTTTGACGATCCGCTATTCCCGAACCAATGTGAAGTGCGACCTGTCCGTCAATCCGAATTTCACGACCTACCTCTGCCGTGGGACCGATCGATACCGGCACAACCCGATGGGGAGTATCCCCGTGCAGCAGTATGCACGACTCGAACGGAAGCATCTCAGTGTGGAAGAGGCGGGTGCTGATGCAGAAAAGAAGCTGGGGCGTGCGTAGCCTGCGCGCTATCCTTCCCTATCCGTTTTCTCCGGTCAGCCGTGCGATCTGCAGCAGAAAGAATCGCAGGCGGTTCTGATCGTCTGTTGAAAGAGCCTGGTCTTCAATCCGTGCGATGCGTTCAACCTCTTTCATCGCCCGGATCACGTTCGCCGGCACCTCAACAAGCCCTTCGGATGCGATGGCAAGATACTCGATTGCCGCGCCGAGGAAGCGGTGCATTTCGTCATCCGTTCCGGACATGCGGAAAAAGCTCTCGAGACCCGAGGGGAGGCGGGGTCTCCGCCCCTGCGAGGCCAGCTCCGGGCTCATGTCCTTTCCGGATATTGCATAGAGCGCCACTGCGAGTTCGACGAAGGCATCGACGCGCTCGAAGACCGGTTGTTCCAGCAGCGACCACGCATGTTCCCTCCATTGACGCACCTCCAGGGGAAGGCGCATCAACCGGCTGATTTCCTTTTTCCAGGAGGGATCTATCGGTCCGTGCGCCAGGTCCGTGAGTTTCGCGGGATCCGTGTTGAACAAATCCTGCTGCAGGAGCACGGCGAGGTCGGGACGCAGTGCGGGGAGGAGGTCGGGAATGAACCGAGAGCCTTCGAAGAAATCGCCAACGTCCACGCCATGCCGGCGCACGAGTTCCTGCTGGAGGAGGGGAATGAAGCGGCCCATCGCGTCGACATCTTCACGCAATGCAAGCAGGGCCGCGTTCCCGGCCGGGAATGCGCGTTCGACCGATCGCAAACAGGTTCGCTCGACGTCAAGATACAGTCGCAGATTCTGCAGGATTTCATACACGGGAAGGTGCGGGAGAATTCTGTCAGCGACAAATGTCTCGGGGTCACCTTCAACGGATTCATGCCGGGTGAAGCTGTCCAGCGCGCGGAAAAGTCCCGTGGAAAGCTGGGGGATACCGAGGACGGTGGTCTGGGCCTGGTTGTGTGCGATGGCGCGGAGGAGGCTGCCATAGCGCGATAGGGGGATCGTGCTGGCGATACGTTCGAGGATCCGGTTTCCCCGGTCTTTGCCGGCTGAGACCGGGCGTACGGTCGGACGGTCGCGGAGTGCGGGCGTTGTCCGGGCGATGAAGTATGAGAGAATATGGATTCCGACAACGTCTTCGTCCCGTCCGTACAGAATCTGTCTGAAGTTCTGCGTGAGGAGGCCGAGAAAATCGTGCAGGACCGGATCGGCCGTGCCGAGCGTGAGGCGTTCGAGGGCCTGTTTTCCTCGGGTGGTGGTTATCAGACGGCTTTCGGCGAGTTCTTCCCCCGCCCGCACGATTTCTCTGCTGTGCACGTCCTGCGAGACCTTCAGATGATGGAAAAGCTGCGCCAGATCGCGGACCGGAAGGTGCCGCATCTTTTCGGCGAGTGCGCTCTGGATTGTCCGGAGATCGCCGCCGGCAAACACGCCCATCATGGGAGTGGTGGCATAGAGAGCGCTGCGGCGTGCGGATGCGTGGAGGCGGCGGCTGAGATGTGAGGTGGCACCGTCCCCGCGGGCCAGGAATGCCGGTAGCCCGCTGAAGGTACCGTAGTATCCCCCCTGTCGTTGCATCGGTTCACCGCACCCCATTTTGAGGCGCACCCGGCCCGTCAGCCCGTGACCGGCAGTCCACTGCAGGATATCATGTTTCGCCTGCCGGTACAGCTGCATGCCTGCCGCCTGGCTCACCTGCTGGCTCAGATCAGACCCCGCAATGAACACTTCTGTTGTCAACTCTGCGAACCGTTCATGGGTTTCCTGATTCAGCCGTCGGCTCTGGAGTGAATATTCCCACAGCTTGTTGACATACGTGAGCACGGAGCCGACTGCCTGGCGGTCTTCGAAGAGGGGCGTAAGCCAGACAGAGGGAATTTCCAGGTCTGGAGAGTCGCGCAGGATATGCTCACGCCGGGCACGCATTCTCCGATCAAGATCGATGAGCGCCTCGGGTTGTGTCGACATGCTGATTTGCAGAGCGAGAACAATGCCCGGGTTGCCGTAACGGGCCGCAATTTCGTTGATCTCGAGGATATTGAAGACCGTCGTGTCGATGGCGAACGGGTCCTGCGCCGTCACCATGTTCTGATGGATGCGGGGTGAAATCACGACACGCTGTAGCAGATCCCGGTACAGGACCGCCTGGCGGAGGAGCACAGGATTGGTCGTGCCGCGCGTTACGGCAGGGATCAACCGGAACACTTCCTTCCGGAGCCGCTTGTTCAGCGCGAAGTAGTACTCAAGCCCCTCCTTTCTCCGGCGTCGCAGCTCGAGCATGCGATGCTCGAGGCGGTCATTGTGATACCAGAGCGATGTCACCGGGTCACGTGCCAGGTGAAGGGTCATACCGATCTGACGCAGACGGCCTGACTTGGCGTGGAAGGGGAGAATGCCGCGATAGCGTTTTTCAAGCTGATGCGTCAGTGCGGTGATTTCGTTCAGCAGACGCACGAATCTGCCGGTCGTCCGGGGAAGCCGTTCGATCTCCGCGAGCAGCCTGCCGTCCACTCCTGCTCCGATATCGTGCATGGCCAGAGTCTGGAGGAGTCGGGAAAGACGATTGACATTGCTGAGGAGCACCGAAGCGATAAGCCGGTGTCCCTGTCCCGACGGTCTCGTACTGCCGTCCCAGTCCCCCCAGAATGAAAGCATCAGAGGAGAGAGCCCCGCCTGATGGAGACCGGCATACTGCTCGGCGGCGACGAGGGAATCCAGATCGAGACAGATTTCGTCTGCTTCCTGGGTCGAGGAAATGGCAACGGAGGTGCCGGCAAACTCCGCGACCAGCGCCTGTGCCGCCCGTTCAATCGACAGGAGCGAAGGGGAAGAATCGGAAAGGAGTTCCTGTTCTATGGTGTCGAACGCCATCTCCGTCTGTAATGAAAACATCTGCGTCGGATGGACCGTGCGGTCGAACATCCGCTGTTGAAAGGCCTCCTTGCGGCGGGAGAGGCTGTCGCGGAACAGTTCGCGTTCCAGAATGTCTCCCAGCATACTGCCATTGTCGGAGCGGCATCGTTCCATGAGATCACGGGCGATTTCCTGCCTGTCGAGATAGCGCTGGCGGAACACGTCCAGGCGTGCTTCGAGGAAATCGTGCGAAAATGCCCGGAGCATCTGTTCGCGTTGCCCGGGCAGCCGCAGGGGAAACCGCGGCTCCTTGAGGAGGGGTGGGAGGGCGTTGTGCAGGGCTTCTTCCACTGCCGCCCACCGGGTGTCCTTCCTGCTTCCAGGTCCCTGGTTCCCCCGCACGGAAAAACTTTTCCTGCTGTACCGGGATGCCTCCTCGCCGATGAGCCGGTTCAGGTCAATCAGCACGCGCCTGGTCTTTGATGAAAGAGCTTCCGCTCCGTCAGTGCCACCCAGGGTTAGTCGGAACGCCTTTCGTCCGGTCTCGAACCCCTCCTCGGTGCGTGCAAATGTCGACAGCGGTATCATTCCGATCCCCTGGCGCGCAAGTCCGGCAGCGACCCACTCGAGCGACAAGCCCGACGGGAGTTTGTGGATCTGCAAGATCGGGTACATGCTTCCCGTGGGGGGGAGGATGTCAAGCGCAAAAGGATTCCGGTCAGCGGGGACACTGCGAAACGCCGTGGCAATCGCATTCATCCGCTCGGCAAAAATGCTGTTGCGCAACCGCCAGTATGCCCGGACAACATGCGGAGGATTGCGGTACAACAGATAGCCGACAAGGATCGCCCCGGCGTTGGGGATAATGGTAGCGTTCAGCGCGTTGAACCGCATGCGCAACTCTTCCATCCGGATCTCGATTACTGAAAGACGCGCTCCTGCCAGACAGTCCGTTTTGGACAGGGAATGGACCGTGACCACGAGGTCTGCCCGAGAGGATGGAATCCGTCCTGTCCGCACCAGTTCCTGCGCCATCTGGCGGAGTGTGGGGATATCAGGCAGGGTATCGGCCGGGACAACATTCTGATAGGAAAGATCGTCGACCACCATGATCCCCCGCGTCAACAGACTTTCCAGAAGGGATGTGACCGCGGCGGGATTGAAGATCCGTCCTGTGGCATTGTGCGGATTGTTGAGCACAACCGCACCACTGTCCTTCCACGCGGGGTTTGTGTCCACGCGCTCGTCAACGCAGCGGAGGATTGCATCGCTATCGAGCTGGAAATCTGGGGTCAGGGGGACGACGTGCACGCGCGGAAAACAGTGTTCATATGTCCAGCTTAGGTCCGGGAAAATGACCTCATGGATGCCACAATGAAACCCGAGGAGGCTGAGGGCGGTTCGAGCGGAGCCACTCACAACGGCGCATGCGGCGGGATCGTATTCGGCGTGGTGAGCGGCGAAGGAGCGGAGAAAACTCTGCGTGAGATCCCGTATGAGATGTTCGTCCCATGGCGATGCCGTCACCTCACGGATCACCTCAAGACTCCGCTGTGAAGCGAAACGGTCTACCGGTGCGAGCATGGGGCTGGACTCTATTCGCTCCACACCATGCTCTGCGCGCGCGGCGAACCGTATTGCGGCCGCATCCAATGTCACCTGCCGGGCGGACAGGATCGTTCCAAGTCGCCGCTCGGTTTGGAAAGAATACTGCTCCAAAGTAGCGTCGGCCTGTCCATGCCGTCTCGTCGGTTCTCGAGGAGGTTCTACCGGCAGCGCTGCCGGAGCAGGCCTGTTCTCGGGGGTGCCCGGCTGAATGAGGAAGTGCACGAGTTCAGTTTCCGACGCCGACGGAGTCCCCTTCAGCTGGAAGTGCAGGGTTTCGAACAGAGAGAGATACTCTGCATTCCCGGCAAGGAACAGGAGGGAAAGGTGACGGAGGTCAGGGGAGAAAATCCCGGGGCTCAGAATCCGTATGACGCGGTTGACGAGCTTCGCCTCCCGCGCGAGCGAGAGATGATTGGGTGCATCGTTCACCTCCAGGAAAAAGAGCGGTCTGGTCAGGCTCAGACTGCGGAGGGATCGCCGTGTTTCTTCTGAGGGTACCGCGCCGAGGACGACGAACGTCGGGCGGTCCGGGCCGTCGTCAACAATTGCACGAAGAGCATCGAGCGCGGCTTGTTCGTTGGCAGGAAGTCCCTGGATGTGCAAACCGCTGAATGCGACGAGATGGGGCGGAATGTCGAGTTGATGGAGGAGGACCCGTGCGGGAAGTTCTGCCAGGTACACCGAGAGCGCATGGAAGAGGACGCGGAGTGCTTCGCGCACGCCTCCGGAGGCAAGGACGATCTCACGGTGGCCGGAGCTCTTTCCGAGGTCGTACCTCAGCGGTTCCTGTTGGTGGTGCAGCCAGTGATCGAAGGCGAGGACAAGAGGCGATGGCGACGTGCGCGTAAAGCCGCCGCGGGGGAGATACGGCGCGCTCTTCCGGATGAGTGCGGTGAGCAGATCCAGAAGCGGGCGGTCTCCGCCGCCGGCATCCAAGGCATCGAGGAGGCGTTGGGGATCGTCGTCGGTCAGCGATGTGTCCTGGACATCTATCCCCAGCGTGGCTCGCAGAAGAGCGGAGGAAAGCCGTGCATCCTGGACCGGATTTCCGATATGGAAATTGACGCGGTCCTCCGGCGCCACGGCCGAAGCCGATGTTGCTTCACTGATCTCGGATACCTTTGCGGCACGGGTCGGTTTGAGACGGAAGCGGGTGGCAATGTCATTGGTTGTCTGAGCCATTGCAGGAAGGGCTGGACGTCGATGAGGAGTGATCGTCGTTGCCGCTATGCTTTCTTCCCTTTGGCATACGCGTCCAGTGCGTTCTGGACGAGTGCATGGAACATTCCGAGCAGTTCCGGTGCCTGTCCCCCCTCGCCCGGGGCGAGGTTGACAACGGTCCGCGCGTTCTTGAGTGTCTGGCTTGCTTCGGCCAGTCGTGCGGCTTGCGGGGTCAGAAGAAGCAGTTCTGGATTTTCTTTCAGCAGCCGGAGTTCTTCCTTGTCGAATTCAAGCTGGAGACGCTTCAGCCGGAGCTCATGATCGGCCCGATGGGCAGCGAGGGCTGCATCGTTTTCAAACTGTTCCTTACGCAGAGTGAAGCGTTTCATCTCCAGCGTATTTTCGTGGGTCGATATCTCCTCGTCCGCCTTCAGGCGCGCCCTGGCCGCGGCGACACGCGCCTGCTGGTTCATGAGTTCTGTTTGTTCCAGGATGCGGGCCTGCTCCTGGGAACGGATGGCCTCTGCAATCCGGGCATCAACAGCCTCGAACGAGACGACTGTCAGCATCACCACTTCGACACCCAGGGTCGACCTGTATTCCGGAGTATGGGTATGGAGATGGGCCTGAATCTTCTCTGACGAGAGATCTTCGATCCCATGCAGTTCGGTGTATCCCTTCACATGCCCGAGGAGGAGGGTTTCGAGTTCTTTTGCGGCCCTCTGGACGGCGTCCCTCGTCCATCCGCCCACGCTGAGCAATGCCGGGAGGTTCTCGATCGAGGGTGTCACCGTTGCGGCCAGTTTTACGCGGACGTCCAGATTCCCCTTTGCCGAAGCGTCAATTGTCTGGGTGAAGGCGTGGGTTGTTCGGCCAATCGGCGTGCTAAAGTGGCGTGGATAGAACCGCGTCGTGCGGATCCGGACACCGTCCCGTGTTTCGGCCAGGACAATCTGATCCGGGCGCCGGATGCGGTATTCGAACACGACAAGAGCGCAGAGGACAACACCGAGAATTGCGACGAATTCCATGGATACTCCTTGACAAAGGGGTGTGGGGACACTCCGTCCGTGGCGCGATGGGACGCCAGGGTGAAAACCTGCCAACGGCACTTCCAAGAAAGATACCTTCCTTGGGGACAAAGCGCAATGGTGACGCTTTAGGCGGCGGAGCCGTGAAAATATCTCTTTCGTAAGGCCAGGGACACATTCACAAGGCCGATAAGAACTGGAACTTCCACAAGCGGGCCGATGACCGTTGCGAAGGCCTCGCCGGAGTTGATCCCGAACACGGCCACAGCCACCGCGATGGCGAGCTCGAAGTTGTTGCTGGCCGCCGTGAATGACAGCGTGGCGGTCTTGGGATAGTCAGCACCGGCTTTCCGGCTGAGCCCGAATGAGACCAGGAACATAATGACGAAGTAGAGAGTCAGAGGGAGCGCTATGCGCAGGACATCCAACGGGATCCGCACGATGTACTCTCCCTTCAGAGAAAACATGACGACGATGGTAAACAGAAGGGCGACCAGTGTGATTGGACTGATCCGGGGGATGAACTGTTTTTCGTACCACGATCGTCCCTTTTGACGGAGCAAGACAAATCGCGTGATTATTCCGGCCAGAAACGGGATGCCAAGATAGATGAGGACGCTCTGTGCAATTTGGCCAATGGTAATGTCAACAACAATCGACGCCAGGCCGAGCCATCCGGGGAGCACCGTAAGAAAGACGTAGGCGTACACGGAAAAAAACAGGACCTGAAAGACCGAATTCAGGGCAACGAGTCCCGCAGCGTATTCGGTGTCTCCTTTGGCGAGTTCGTTCCAGACGATGACCATCGCAATACAGCGCGCCAGCCCCATCAGTATCAACCCTGCCATGTACGCAGGGTAGTCGTGGAGGAAGAGCACAGCAAGTACGAACATGAGGAGAGGTCCGATGATCCAGTTCTGTACCATTGAAAGAAGTAGCACGCGGGTGTTCCTGAATACTTCGCCGAGTTCTTCGTATTTGACTTTCGCAAGTGGCGGGTACATCATCAGGATCAGCCCGACGGCGATAGGGATGTTGGTCGTGCCGGACTGAAACGATTCCCAGAAGCCAGTGATGTCCGGTATAAAGTATCCTGCTGCTATCCCCAGGGCCATTGCTGTGAATATCCACAGGGTGAGGTAACGATCGAGGGGTGAGAGTCTTCGTACGGTATGTGGCAAAGTGTCAGTCATGAACGATCGCGGATGGTGGTGTTATAGAAGTGACGAAACGTGCGGTGGATCTCGTCCCGTACCCTTCGGAATTCCGACAGCACCTGTTCTTCCGTTCCCTTGGCTTCGGCGGGGTCGTCAAAACCGATATGCAACCGGTTTCGCACGTTGCCGGTGAACACGGGGCATGTTTGCTTCGCACTGTCGCACACCGTTATCACGAAATCAAACGTTTGATTCAGGAACTGGTCGACATTCTTCGGGGACGCGCCGGCAAGATCGATTCCTTCTTCCTTCATTACGGCCGCAGCCAGCGGGTGGACGCGTTCAGCGGGGCGTGTGCCCGCTGAAGAGACCTGGAGCGCGGGTTCGAATGAACGAAGGAATCCTTCCGCCATCTGGCTCCGGCATGAATTGCCGGTACAGAGGATGAGAATGCTGGTCATACGGTTCGTAGTATTTAGCGTTTACGAGCTGTCCGCAACAGTCAGTTTGGTCCGACGATGCCTCTTCGGCTCAGCCATGGTACCTTCCGAAGCAATCTACGCACGGCGGTCTGAATTCGCAAGGAGGAACTCTGTAAACGGGGGTTTCTTTTGTTTCTGGCTTCTGCTACATTAATGTATACCCCTCCTCCGGAACGCCGAGGCTACCGTATGGACATTATGCTCTATCAGGTTGATGCGTTTACCGATGTGCTCTTTCGTGGCAATCCAGCCGCCGTCTGTCCCTTGGTGGCATGGCCCGACGATGCGCTCCTTCAGAATATCGCGGAGGAAAACAATCTCTCCGAGACGGCATTCTACGTGCCGGAAGGAGACCTCTTCAAAATCCGGTGGTTCACACCGATCTGTGAAGTGGATTTGTGCGGCCATGCGACTCTTGCTACCGCGCACGTGTTGTTCACTCACGTGGGGTTTAAAGGAAATGAAATCAGGTTCATGTCCCGGAGCGGAATCCTCAACGTCCGACGGGAGGATGAGGACCTTGTGCTCGATTTCCCCGTCGATGTTCCCCGTGCCGTTTCGCCTCCCGCGGCTCTCGAGCAGGCGCTCGGCATGCCCCCCCTGGAGGTTCTGCGGGGAAAGGACGACTTCCTTGCAGTGTATCGCTCTCAGGTTGACGTGGAAACATTGAAACCGGACTTCGGGCTGGTAGAAAAAATTCCCTGCCGTGGCATTATCGCAACTGCTCCGGGAAAAACAGTTGATTTTGTCTCGAGATTTTTCGGACCGCAGTCCGGCATTGCGGAAGATCCGGTGACCGGTTCGGCGCACACCACGCTGGTCCCGTACTGGGCGGGGAGACTGGGGAAGATGTCCCTTGAGGCCCGCCAGGTATCGCGCCGGGGAGGCCATCTCCGCTGTACACTCAAGGGTGACAGGGTCGACATCGGCGGCCGCGCGCGGACATTCCTCATCGGCAAGGCCCATATTGTGTAGAGAACCAATAGTTGCACATCCATGTTAGAGATGTACGTGTACAGACGCACCATCGTGCCGGGTTGCTGCTGTCCGCTGACCTGGCGCGCAGAGGTCCGGTGCTCCAGGCATGTGAACGAAACGGTAGGATACGGCGAGGAGATCAGTTCATGCGGAAGCACCTGACAAAAGCAGTGGCATTGTTGCTGGTATTCTTCGGTCCTCTTGCGGGAGGCCTCCTCTCGCAGGCGACCGCGATTGCACAACCATCCGCGCTGCCCGATACGCTCTCCATCGGTACCTCCCCGCAGGGGTCGCGCGTGCCCTCCTCAGCAGCCTCTGAACCCACGATTACCTTTTTCTACGGGAAGAGGCAATACTTCGGCCAGATCGGGGTCCCACAACGGTGGGTCAACGTCCTGGGCAATGTCGCAGACCCCGACGGCATCGGCTCGCTCACCTACTCATTGAATGGCGGGGGTGCCGTGACGTTGAACATCGGACCGGACACACGCCGGCTTGCGTTAGACGGAGACTTCAATGTTGACCTCCCTCTCGCACAGCTCAACCCCAGCGGAGATTCGAACATCGTCGTGGTGACCGCAACGGACCTTCTTTCCAATTTCAGAAACGATACCGTTGTCGTGTGGGTCTACCGGGGCACCACCTGGCCGATGCCGACGACCGTATCATGGGATTGGTATGCAGCCATCAATGATGCGGCGCAGGTGGTTGATGGATCGTGGACGTTGACCGGAAACAGCATTCGCACATTCGGTGTCGGATATGACCGGCTTGTAGCCGTGGGTGATACGACATGGACCGACTACGAGGTGAGCGTCCCCATCACCATCCACAGCATCGATCCCGCCGGCTACAACCCTACGAGTGGACAGCCCGCGGTCGGCATCTTCATGCGGTGGTCCGGACACACTGACAGTCCTATCGCCGGATGGCAACCGAAGAGCGGTTGGAATCCTTCCGGTGCATTGGGGATGTACGCGTTCAATGCACTCGGCAGCGGCGGTGCGCGTCTTGAGATCTGGCAACGCGTTGTGGACCTGAGCGGTAAGACCGTCCCGTTTGGCCAAACGCATGTGTTCAAAATGCGGGCGGAGAATCAGGCTGGAGGCCATCATTATGCCTTGCGGGTCTGGAAGCAGACGGATCCGGAACCGGCAGCGTGGGATCTGATGTATCTTGATGTGGACCGCAGGGCTCCACGGGGTTCACTTCTCCTCGTGGCGCATCATGTCGATGCAACATTTGGTGAAGTATCGGTTGGTCCGCCGGAAGCGCTTCCCGTGCAACTCGTGACCTTTGCAGCAACAGCGCTGAACAGTTCAACCATTCACATCTCCTGGCGCACACTCAGCGAGACCGGCAATTATGGGTTCGAAGTCGAGAAGGCCCCCGACGCGCCAGAGGGTTTCACGGCGGTGCCGGGGAGTTTTGTCCCGGGTCATGGCACGACGATTGAACCCCACGACTATGCCTACACGGACACCGGAGCAGATAAAGGAGTCTGGTACTACCGTCTCCGCCAGATCGATCTTGACGGGACGATTGCATACTCAGACCCGGTTCAGGTGAATGTCGGGACTGCGACATCGGTGTTTGCCACCCGCACCCCCGGGGTCTTCGCCCTTGAACAGAATTTCCCGAACCCGTTCAATCCCACCACGACGATAATGTATACAATCGGATCAGAGGGACACGGCACGAGGAGCGGAGAGGGAAATCCGGGATCGGAACTCGTGACGCTCTCCGTGTATGACGTCCTCGGGCGGGAAGTGGCCACACTGGTGAATGAGATGAAGTCCCCCGGCCGCTATCAGGCGACTTTCAATGCGTCAGGTCTGGCAAGCGGTGTCTACCTGTACCGGTTGGATGCGGGTGGATCTGTGCAGATCCGGCAGATGGTTGTCATGAGGTAGAGAACGCTTCTCTGCAGGTCCGGTAGATGGTTATCAGGAGATAGAAGGCGCTTCTTTGCAGGCCGTGTTGCTCAGTGCGCCCCGTCCGGGACCCGGGCCGGCCTGACATCATAACCACATCGTGCACCGTTCCCCAACAACCGAGAACGTCATGCGCCGAACCCTCTCGCTTTTTTGCCTCTTTTGTGCTGCTACCGCGTTCGCCGGTCAACAGGGATACTACCGTTTTCCTGCACTTCACGGCACCACCGTCGTATTCACGGCGGAGGGAGATTTGTGGACGGTCGATCTGATAGGTGGGATGGCCCGCCGATTGACGTCCCATCCCGGTATGGAATCGCACGCAGCCATCGCACCCGATGGGGCGACGATCGCTTTTTCTGCGGAGTATGAGGGGCCGACCGAAGTGTATACAATGCCTGCCGGGGGCGGCATCCCGACCCGCCGCACATACGACGGGAATGCACGTGTTGTTGGATGGACGCCAGACGGGAAAATCCTGTACACCACGCGGCGCTACTCGGGCCTCCCCGATGCACGCCTCTACACGATCGATCTCCGGACCGACTCAACGGTCTCAATACCTCTTGCACAGGCCAGTGATGGTACGTTTGATGACACGAGCACCATCCTGTACTTCACACGGCTTCCGTTCCAGGGGAGTCAGACGAAACGATACAAAGGAGGCACGGCGCAGAATATATGGATGTATACGCTGGGTGCACACGAAGCAGTTCCGCTGACCGGCGACTATGCCGGAACGAGCAAAGAACCCCTCTGGTATTCCGGCCGCATCTATTTTGCCTCTGATCGTGATGGAACGATGAATCTCTGGTCTATGAACGCTCAGGGAGCCGACCTCCGGCAACACACGCACCACAGTGGATGGGACGTTCAGTCGCCGGCCCAGGACCGTGGGAAGATCGTGTACCAGCTCGGAGCCGATCTCCATGTTTTTGACACCGCAACTGACACCGACCGGCTGATTCCCATCACGCTCAGTTCAGATTTTGACCAGCTGCGTGTGAAGTGGGTGAAGAAGCCGATGGACTACCTCACCACCTACAATATCTCCCCCAACGGGGACCGCGTCGTCCTTACCGCACGCGGGCAGATCTTTGTTGCTCCGGTTGAGAAAGGGAGATTCGTTCGCGTCACGAATGAGAGCAGTGTACGGTACCGCAGCGCAACGTTCCTTCCGGATGGTAAACGGCTTCTTGCCCTTTCGGACGACACCGGTGAAACCGAGTTTGTGAGCCTCCCTGCCAACGGCGTCGGCGATCGGATACGGCTGACAGGCGATGCAAGAGTCCTCCGCTGGGGAGGAGTTCCATCGCCCGATGGTACGCTGATTGCCTATACCGACAAGAACGAAGAGATCTGGATCTTGGACACGGGGAAGAAGACCAACACGCGGATTCTTCACACGGAGGAAGGAAATCCCGGAGGGCTGGCCTGGTCTCCCGACAGCAAGTGGCTTGCGTACAACAACTCGGCATCCAATTTCTTCGATCAGATCTCTCTCTATCACGTTCCCACTGGCAAAACCGTCGAGCTCACAAGCGATCGGGTAGATAGCTACTCACCCGCCTGGTCACCCGACGGGGAATGGCTCTACTTCCTCTCCGATCGTGTCTTCCAGTCGGTGGTCCCGAGTCCCTGGGGCGCTCGGCAGCCCGAACCGTACTTTGACAAGACGAGAAAGGTCTATGCCGTCGGCTTGAAGGCAGACGAGCGTCTTCCTTTCCAGCCGCCGGACGAGTTGTACGTGCCCGCAAAGGAGACAAAAAAAGGCGACGCAAAAAAGGATGGAAAGAAAGGAGACGAGGATGCGGATGAGAAGAAAAGCGTCGAAGTACGCATCGATCTGAACGGGCTTCAGCA
This sequence comes from uncultured Bacteroidota bacterium, assembly GCA_963714855.1. Lineage (GTDB taxonomy): Bacteria > Bacteroidota > Ignavibacteria > UBA10030 > UBA6906 > JAGDMK01. Next base: position 242,278 of record CAVQPT010000006.1, read on the forward strand.
GCGGGTGTGGGAGGTTCCTCTCCCCGCGGGGGCATATTCCGGGCTGGCCGTGACCGACAAATACCTTTACCTGACCGAGCGCCAGGCCCTGTATCAGGGGAAAAGCTCGCTCAGTGCGGTCGAGATCAAGAACACGGATGTGGCAGCCAAGACCATCGTCGAGGACATCCGGGGATTCGAAGTCTCGCGTGACGGCAAGAAAGTGCTTGTGAGAAAAGGGGACGACCTTCACGTTGTCGATGTCGACGGAAAGGCACCCGGCGACCTGGCAAAGACAAAAGTCAACCTTTCCAACTGGCTGCTCTCCGTCGATCCCCGCCAGGAATTCCGCCAGATGTTTCTCGAATCATGGCGGCTTGAGCGCGACTATTTCTATGACACGACGCTTCACAAGATTGACTACAGAGGATTACTTGCAAAGCATCTTCCTCTGGTGGATCGCGTGACGGACCGTTCCGAACTCAGCGATCTCATCGCGCATCTTGTCGGGGAGCTGTCCGCCCTGCATATCTTTGTCTACGGCGGCGATCTGCGAAGCTCACCGGATGACATCGGTGTGGCTACCCTCGGGGCCCGACTCGAGCGTGATGCGCAGGCAGGCGGTTATCGCATCGCACATATCTATCGCTCGGATCCGGAATACCTGGATGTCGCTTCGCCCCTGGCCCGCCCGGACGGGAAGATTGTCGAAGGCGATATTGTTATTGCGATCAACGGCACTCCCACTCTTTCCGTTGCATCGCCTGAGCTCCTCTTGAGAAATCAGGCAGATAAGCAGGTTCTCCTTCATTTGCGGAGCGGAGACGGCAAGAAGGAGTACGATGTCATAGTGGAACCCATCAGCCTGGCCGGGGAGGACAATCTCCGCAATACGGAATGGGAACTCACGCGCCGGGAACGCGTAGAGCAGCTGAGCGATGGTGACATCGGCTACGTGCACCTCCGTGCCATGGGCGCCAGCAATTACACAGAATGGGTCAAAAGTTTCTATCCGGTCTTCGACAGAAAAGGGCTGATTATTGACGTGCGCCACAACCGGGGGGGTAACATCGACAGCTGGATCCTCGAGAAGTTGCTTCGCAAGGCATGGTTCTACTGGCAGAGCAGGGTTGGGAAACCGTACTGGAATATGCAGTTCGCGTTCCGCGGGCACATGGTGGTGTTGTGCAATGAGCGGACCGCGTCGGATGGCGAAGCGTTCTCCGAGGGATTCCGCCGGCTCGGTCTCGGGAAGCTCATCGGTACCCGCACCTGGGGTGGTGAGATCTGGCTCAGCAGCAGTAATGTGCTGGTCGACCGCGGGATTGCCACTGCTGCGGAAACAGGCGTGTACGGTCCGGAAGGAGAATGGCTCATCGAAGGGTGGGGGGTGGAGCCCGACATTGTAGTGGACAATCTTCCGCACGCAACCTTTTCCGGAGAGGATGCCCAGCTTGACGCAGCCATTGCCCATCTCCGGCAGCTTCTGAAAGAAAAACCGGTGGAAATCCCCAAACCGCCACGGTATCCGGACAAGTCCTTCAAATATTGACCCTGAGCCCTTCCGGCGATGCAACGGTTGGCGTACCGGCCCTGTGCATCAGGCGACTGCCAGAGAAGAGAAATGTGAAGCCGTATGTCTATCAGGGTCTTTCTGTTTATTGGCATTCTCGGAGGGTTTACCACGTTTTCGTCGTTCAGTTATGAGACGATAGCACTCTTCCGTGACAACGAGGCATTCTCCGCCGTCACCAACATTGTCATGACAATGGCGGGGTGTCTCGGTGCCACGCTGGCGGGAAGTGCGCTGGGGAAACTGATCTGATCGGAGGACGCACCAATGAAACTTGAAGGCGAAGGGAAGTTGCTCCGTATTTTCATCGGAGAAATCGACCGGGTAGGACACCGGCCATTGTACGAGGCCCTCGTTCTCAAAGCGAAGGAAATGGGCTTGGCCGGGGCAACGGTATTGCGGGGGATCATCGGTTATGGCGCCGACAGCCGGATTCATACTGCCAAGATCCTGAGGTTGTCCGAAGACCTCCCGATCGTTGTCGAGGTTGTGGACACCCAGGAAAAGATTGACGCCTTTGTCGGTGTTGCGGGGACAATGCTGGAAGAGGCGGGGTGCGGGGGTATGATCACCGAAGAACGCGCGCATGTCATCCGCTACACCAAAGGGCGCTGATCACGGAGGCCCTCCTCACCGGAGACCCCTCCCTCGCACAAAGGACTCGCACACATGCCGTACACGCCCACGCGGTACTTCGACGAGCCAATCGGCCCTCTCGACCGCATCGATCTGGTCACGGTCCGTCTCCCGTTTGTAACACCATTCGGTACCAGTGTCCACGTCTGGACTCACAAAGAAGTCCTGCTTCTCCGCGTTGAGGCCGCCGGGATAACGGCCTGGGGAGAATGCGTGGCCGATCCCGATCCATACTACCTTCCGGAAACGACCGGGACGGTTCGCCATATTCTCAAGGAGTTTCTCCTTCCCCTGGTTCAACCGGAGACCTCACTCACCCTGCTCGACACGCTGTTCCGATCGGTCCGGGGCCACGCAATGGCGAAGGCCACCCTGGAAAACGCCCTCGTGGTTCTGATCTCTCTCCGCCATGGCATTCCTCTCCATGCACTGTTGGGATTTCCTGGGAAGAAGGCCATGTCGGGCATCAGCATCGGACTCAAAGACACCACGACGGAGCTCCTCGCTGCTGTCAGGGAATCTGTCGACAAGCGATACCATCGGATCAAGATGAAAATCAAGAAGGGGAAAGACGTGGAGTGGGTCCGCGCGGTGCGCGACCGCTTTCCGGACATACAGCTGATGGTCGATGCGAACTGCGATTATACTCTCGATGATCTCGGACGCCTCAAGCAGCTGGACGGCTTTTCCCTTTCAATGATCGAGCAGCCGTTGTCCTACGCCGACATCTACCAGCACTCCCTCCTCCAGAGGGAAGTCCGCACACCGATTTGCCTCGATGAATCCATCCTGAGCCTTGATGATTCCAGGACGGCCATTGCGTTGGGAGCGTGTAAGATTATCAACATCAAGCAGGGAAGGGTCGGAGGTCTGCTGGAGTCGCTGCGCATTGCACAGTACGCGCAGGAACACGGGGTTCCGGTCTGGTCGGGAGGGATGGACGAAACGGGGATCGGGAGGGCGGTGAATATTCATCTGCAAACAGCCCCACCATTTTCGCTTCCGGGCGATACGTCGGAGACGTCCCGCTATTTCGCAGAAGATATCGTTGAGCCTACAGTCGTGCTCGACCACGAGGGATATGTCGCTCTCCCCGAGGGTCCCGGACTCGGCGTATCAGTTCTCCCTGACCGTATCATCAAATACACACGGGCATGGGAGCGGTTGCGCTGAGATGTCATGCTCCTTCATGCGCTCGAATGGTCCGGTCGGCTGCAGAGGGTTTCCCGGTGTGCGGCGCCGGGTGGTTTAAGAGTCTGGTTTTTCGACAGGAAACCCATCGCCCCGAACATTCCAGTCCTGGAAAGACCCGTCATAGACCACAGCCTCGAAGCCCAGCTGGCGTAGGACGGCGTAGGTGAGCGTTGCCTGCTGCCCCACGTGGCAATAGGTGACAATCTTCATCCCCCGCCGGATTCCCGCCTCGTCGAAGATCTTCTCAAGCGCCGCAGTCTGCTTGATGCAGTTGGTGCTATCGACAAGCATGCTGAAAGGAATGCTCACGGCTCCACGGATATGACCCTGGCGCCGGGCCCCTCCCCCGTTCCCGTCAAAGTATCGTTTGTCGCGTGAATCGACAATTCTGATCGCCGGATCATCCAGGTGCCCCTTCACCCAGAGTGCATCCACCAGGTACTGTGGACACGGTGTGGGATTCAGATTGGATGGTGTGACGTGGGGAGCATCTGTCGACAGAGGCCGTTCTTCCCGCTTCCACTGTTCCAGTCCCCCATCGAGGATCGATGTCCGGTCGGCGAACCCGAAATACGACAGGGCCAGAAACGTCCGCGTAGTTGTCGTCAAACTCGAGCCCGTCCAGCAGAGGACGATCCTTGAGTTCCTGCTGAGTCCGAGCATGCGGAGGACTGAATCCGCTTGATTCGTGTTTGCCATTTCCGTCGAGGCGTCGGGTGTGGAGACCGTCAGCCATTCGTACCAGAGAAACCGCGCCCCCGGAATATGTTCCAACCGGTATTCCCCCCGGTTGAACCCCACATGCAGGACCACGAGATTCGGGTCCGCGAGATGTTCGGCAAGCCAGTGTGTCGAGACGAACACCGGGTTTCCCGGTTGACCGGCAGGACTGTTGGTGGTGAGAAAGAGGACAATTGCGAGAAGAAGGGTGGATCGCATGCAAAACCTCTCGTTCGTTTTCCGTCTCTCCGTAGAAACGTGACAACGGCGAAAAAGGTTCGGCTGAAATTCGATCATTTGATGATACAGTTCCGGGGCCTCCCCGTCGTACATTGAGGCACGCGTACACGATCAGGGGAAGAGAAAAGGGAGGCCATCTGATGAAGCGAGAAGAGGGAAAACGGCAGACCGGTACAGACCACAGTCAGTCCGCACTGCTGGACATGCTGATACGTGAACTCCAGCTCGTGCCCGTGGTACTGGACCGCCCCGCTCCGGATCAGCCCGTACGGCGCTCAGCCGCCGCGTTGACGGGGGAGTGATGAGGTGTTCCGGTTCAGCGGGGCGATGTCGATTGACCTGAATGCGGGATAGACGCTCAATCGATCACCCGCGATCACGAGGTCATCCAACCTGGCGGGCGTACTGTTGCGCAGCACAAGCGCAACCTCGTCTGCGGGGACGCCCGAGCGGTTCAGAAGTTCGCCAACGGTTGTCCCTTCATCCGTCTGCACTGCGGTATCGGTGAAGCGTTGGTGCTGGGGGATGTGATCGTTCAGGCCGCCATAGAATCGGACACGCGCAACCGGAATCGTCGCAGACCTCTCAGAGTCCTTTGACGACATCGAGGAAATCCTTGTAGCGAAGGGCGGACCATGTTTCTGCTTTTACCGCACCTTTTGCCATCGTAATCATCGACACTTTTGCTGCCACGCGTTCATCGGGAGCTTCATAGATGTCCATGAAGTCGAACGATCCGAGAAGCGCGTAGTGGTCGACCCATTTCACTTCCGGGCATTTCTTCTTTACCTCAGCGAACCACTTCCGTCCGACCTGTTCACGGTGGCGCGGTGTGCCGAGGCTGTTTGACGAAAGTTGTGTCAGGAGGATATATGTTGCCATGTGGACCTCCTCGTCATGTGGATGAAGGGAGAGGGGGGAAGGAGCATCAGGTGGAATGTAGCCACACAGGCGCCGAATAGCAAGCACGTCGGCGTCATCAGCCTCAGTGAATATGTCCGATCCCGATCGTTGGGTCCCTCTTGACGTCGCAGCAGGCCACGCTTGTGGATCGCGCCTGTATATTCAGCGATGAGTTGGGCCCCTTCCGCGGCTTGCGAAACAGGCCGCGGAGAGGGTGCCCTTCGTCAGAGTCCTTACCGCGGCCACAACCAGCCAAACGTCCCTGCCGTCACAAGTGCATACAGAAGGCCATCGAATGTGTTCTTCATCGTGACACCCAGCGGCCGTTTGTACCAGATCGATTCCTGCCATCCTGCGAGCGTGTAGCTGACAAACGCCGTCACTCCCGCAAAGCGAAAGACTGCCAGATAGTGCGCGCCCGGTTCCAGTGCCCTGCCAGATACATACGCCGCGAAGATTCCCACGACAATCGAGTAGACGAACCACTGGAACAAGTACGGAGCCATCGACATCCTTCCTCCGGGCCAGATACTGAGCAACGCCCCGGGGCCTCGCTTCTGTTTTTCCTGGAACGCAGGCGAACTCATCTCTTTCATGCTTGAGGCGTGCGGAATATTGTACTGCCCCGGGGGAATGGTGAATTTACGGAGGGCATCCGCAACGGCGTCTTCATCAGGCAGCTTCCTGAAATCGTTGGCATGGTAGCCCAGGAACATGTGAATGATGGAGCTCAGGATGAACACAAAAACCGCCGAGAGAAGGATCGGGAGCCAGAGAGAGAGGATGGGAATCATAAGGACCTCCAGATGTGGGCAAAGAACAGTGGGATGCAGGGGGAATAATAGGATTTTTCAGCGGAGGAGGCAAGTGGTTTCAGGGTCCCGTTCATCAATTTCGGCGATCGAGCATCTTTTCGCCCGTGCGCTAAAATGGCAAACAAACGCGCAGGGAAGTCAAGATTTTGGGGGTCAATCCGGGTATCGTATACCCACTACATACGATAGACCCGGGGCGCACGTTTCTGTGCGGACTCCCGGGGCCTAAATTCACACATCTATGGTATCAGCGGAAGGAATCAACCACGATGCAACCCAGATCGCGATATCTCTACTTCCTGGCGTGTCTCGGGATGCTGCTCATCGCAGCGGGGCCTCTGACGGGGGCGAAGGCACAGGTGAAAAAGGCGTCAACAGCGGAGCTTACCCAACAAGCGGAAGTTGTCGCCGTGGGGAAAGTTGCCGAGATCCAATCGGAATGGAATGCGACACAGACCATGATTCGTACCAGAGTGTCCATCTCTGTTGATGATTTCATCAAGGGTAACGAACCAGGCGGAACTATCACGGTCTATGTGCCGGGTGGCGAGATCGGCACTGTGGGTGAACTCTACAGCCATACGCCGAAATTCTCGAGCAAAGAAGAAGTGGTTGTCTTTGCGGCGAAGAATAAAGAGGGCCGTTACGCGGTTTCGGGTGGGCCGGAAGGCAAATTCTCCGTGAGGCGTGATGCCGCCACAGGACAACGGATGGTGACGGAGACCATGAGCCTCGAGCAGCTGACGAACGACGTCCGTGCTGCTTCACTGGAGATCAAAGGAAACTAGAGACCCGGGTCTGCCCGCCGGAGAGGTTTTTTTTCGGTGCTGCGGCCTGATGCGTGCTCGTTTCCGATGTTCACCCAGTTCCTTGTCAAACATCCTATTCTCTGGAGCCCCCATGAAAAACCGTACGGCGATACTACTCATGTTGTTTTTGCTCATCCCGGCCGTTCTGGCAGCAGCAACCTTTACGGTCACGAACACCAATGATGCGGGGGCAGGATCGCTCCGCCAGGCCATTCTCGATGCCAATGCCGCTGTGGGAGCGGACAATATTTCATTCGCCATCCCCGGTGCTGGAGTTCAATCCATAGTCCTTGTCACGCCCCTCCCTCAAGTGCTGGGCGAGACCGTGATCGATGGCTACACCCAGCCGGGGTCCTCGGCCAACTCCCTGACGGTGGGTAATAATGCAGTGATATTGATCGAGATCAACGGGAACCACACCGCCGGCGACGGAGTTCTCGATATCCGTGGTGGAAACAGCGTCGTTCGCGGGCTTGTGGTGAATCGCGGCAATACGGCGGGGATCTCACTGGGAAGCGACAACAACACCCTGGAAGGGTGTTTCATCGGAACGGACCCCACGGGAATGATCGATCTGGGGAATGCAGCCGATGGTGTGTTCATTGCGAACTATTTCGCGACCGGGAACGGTAATCACATCGGGGGTCCGACCCCGGCTGCCCGCAACGTCATATCGGGGAACGGCAGAAGGGGGATGACGTTTGATCAGACTTCCAATGGGACGGTTGAGAACAATTACATCGGTACAAACGCGGCAGGAACCGGGGCTCTTGGAAACGACGATGCCGGCATCGTGATGTTTGTCACCGGTGGACACAGAATCGGCGGGCCCACTGCAGCTTCACGAAATGTCATTTCAGGCAACGCCACCGACGGCCTCGCGGTTCAGTCTTCGTCGAACATGATTCAAAACAACTACATCGGTACGAATGCCACTGGCAGCACCGGAATCGGCAATGGTGGCAATGGCATCCACCTCGTGAGCGGTACGCTCCTTCCGTGGGGCATTGTGTATCATTCCGACAACAATACAATTGGCGGGGTTGGAGCAGGAAACGTTGTCTCGGGAAATGGTAATGTGGGGGTGTACGTACATAATGCGGGCTTCGTTCCTGATGGAAATATTATCCGGGGAAACCGTCTGGGGACAGCGGCGGACGGAACTGCAGCGTTGGCCAACAATCATGGGATATGGCTTGGCACACCGACCAATACCGTCATTGGTGGCACGAATGCCGGTGAGGGAAACCTGATCTCCGGTAACCGGTATCACGGGATTCTCGTGACGGGCAGTAACACTGTTATTCAAGGAAACACTATCGGGGCGAATCTTTCGGGAACGGGCGCCCTTTCGAATGGCTCAGCGGGGAACGGTGAGTACTGGTCCGGGATCCTGGTCGACAGCCCCTCGTCGAATACTGTCATCGGGGGAGCACCATCCACTGCACGTAACATTATCTCCGGCAACAAAGGGGACGGCATAGCACTATGGAACGGCGCAACCGATGGGGTCACCATTCTCGGTAACTACATCGGCGTGGGCGCAGATGGAACGACTCCTCTTGGAAATTTCACGGACCCAGAGGTTGCCTGGTACGGCACGGGTGTTTCCGTTCGCAACTACGCCACGAACACTACGGTGGGCGGGCTCGGTGCCGGCGAAGGAAACATCATTGCATACTCAACCAACTATGGTGTTGTCTCATTCAGCGGGAGCGGGCTCACGATCCGTGGCAACGCGATTCACGACAACTCTCAGCAGGGTATATGGGTTGGGGGGCAGCTTGGCGTGGTTATCGCAGGCAATGATATCCGCTTGAACGCAATTGGCGTGGCGCTGTACGACGGTGCCACACAAACGACGGTTGGTGGGACAACCCCCGGAACCGGGAACGTCATTACACAGAACAACGGTGCTGGTGTCCTGCTCGCGAGCACAACCGGCCCGCGAAATGCCGTTCTTGGCAACTCCATCTTTTCCAACGGCGGTTTGGGTATCGATCTCGGCGGCGACGGCGTGGGGAACTCTTCGGGGGTGAACGGCGGGCAGATCGCGCCGGTACTCAATTCCGCGCAGCTCGAACTGGGCACCATTCAGGGTAGCCTTCAGGGTGCGCCCAACACCACGTACCATGCCGAGTTCTTCTCCAATACCGGTGGCGATCTGGCGGAGGGCCAGTATTTCCTCGGCTCCGCGCCTATCCCCACTGACGCACTGGGCAATGGTTCATTTACTGTCGCCCTCCCCGGCCTGACCGCCGGGACGTATCTTACAGCGACCTCGACCGATCCTGACAACAACAGTTCAGAATTCTCGGGCGCAGTTGGGGTGGGTGAACTCACCAAATACTATGGTGACCACTTTGTCGTGAATACGACGCTGGCCGGTGTTCCGCTGCATTGGCGCGGAGGAAGTGCGACGTACCACATTTCGAGTACCGTTCCTACAACCACGTCTGATTTCGTCGGTGCGATCCGCCAGGCATTTGCAGAGTGGACACTTGCACCCCCGGCGAGCTATACCGAAAATACCCTGGTTGTTCCTGACTATCATGTGTTCGCCGGTAACATCGACGGCGTCAACAATATCGTGTATGTCAGTCCGGACAACGCGTCGCTGTGGCCTGGAAGCGCCACGTCTGACGCATGGACGGCCGCAACAGGTGGAGCCGATCCGAACGTGATTGCGCTGACAAGGGTGCGCTACAACACCCTGAACGGCGAGATAACGGATGCGGATATTGCTATCAATGCAGTCAATCCGCTCTTCCAGTATTCTACAGACGGCACAACGCTCGGCTTCCTGGATATGCAGAATGTGATCACCCATGAAGCAGGGCACTTTGGCGGCATGGGAGACATTTACAATCTTGGTGACGCCCCGTATGTCGTGGAAATGGGTTCGGGGAATCAGGATGTCGCTATGTACGGCATCATCAAGGGGTCTTCGGTCACGGGAGTCGTCGAAACCAAGAAGCGTGTCATACAAGCTCCTGACAAGGCGGGTATCAGTTTCATATACGGAAGCCTGCCGCCGTCAGGGATTGATGTCGTCATTCTCATTGACGGCTCGACAACGTTTGCCTCAAGCTATAATGGATTCTCCCCCTCGTTGAAGGGTGCACAAAACCTCGTGCTGAACATGAGGGATGGTGATCGGGTAGGCATTGTGAAGCTCCCGAACACCACTGTTCTCGGCCTGACGCCTGTGAGCACCGGGAGAGGTGCTGTCCTCGCAGCGTTGGCTGGACTTACTGTCGGGGGCACAAGCGGCATCGGGCAGGGACTACAGGTTGCAAGCGGGCTTCTGACCGGCGCAACCCAGAGCATGAATCAGAGGGCTATGCTTCTCTTCAGTGCCGGGGAAGAAACCGGCGCACCGGGAGCTCTGACGTCGGGTGTGCTTTCGACTGTGCAGGCGGCCGGAGCGCAGGTCTACACGATGGGTTTTGCCGGGAGTTTTGGCCAGACGCTTGGTGCTAACCTTGCACAGTACTCGGGTGGAGGGTACTACCTTGCCAGTGATCCCACTGCACCCGGCGGCATAGTGACCTCCGACGCGAAGATGATAAACGTCGTGGATCAGGTGTGGACCCGGCTTTCCGGGCTTCACCTGACGTATCGAGACTCCATCGGTTCGGGTTCCTTTGAGTATGGGAACGGCTTCGTGAGCGGCCAACCCGGCTTCGTGAGTGGCCAGCCCGGGTTTGTCACAGGCCAGCCCGGCATCATTACGGGTCAGCCCGGCTTCGTAAGCGGACAGCCCGGATTCGTGTCCGGTCAGCCCGGCATCATTACGGGTCAACCCGGCTTCGTGAGCGGTCAACCCGGCTTTGTGAGCGGCCAACCGGGCTTCGTAAGCGGCCAGCCCGCGATCGTTGACGACGGGACGACGATGATTGTCCCTGCGGCTACCGTCGGCGGTGCGACTGTGCCGTTGGGCAAGGTTACAGCAACGACTGCCGTAGGAGACTCGAAGGTACAGTTGGGGTTGATTGTGCCGGGAGGGGCCTATCCCATTCCGGGCGTAACGACGGTTCCGGAAATCATCGATCCGGGAACCGGGAAGATAAAAATTTCACCTTATTATCTATTTTATGCTTGGGGGGTGATTCTCCCCGAGAGTATTCCCTTCATCAAACAAAGGCCGTCCAAGTTCTTCTCTGACATCAGTTACGTTCAGGGGGACAAGTTTGCCTACTATGTCATCAAGAACCCCAAACCGGGGGCATGGAGTCTGATCACCGCAGGTGACCCTCAGAATGATCTGGCTGCCCCGGTTACTGTCGCGCTCACCGTTACTGCGATCAGTGATGTGAACATGAGCGTCTCGTTTGACAGGTCGTCGTATCAACTCGGTGACCAGGTCACGGTCTCTGCAGCGCTCAAGGATGGCCGCGGTGACGGCAACCAAGCGGTCGATGAGTACGGCGGGGGAAACCCCGGTGGTTCAACAGGGGGCGGCCCGGTCACGAATGCGACCGTTCAGGCGGTTGTAACACCTCCCGGCGGCGGTTCGTCGGAAACGATAACGATGACGCACATGGGAGGCGGGGTGTATACGGGCTCCTTCACAAACACGGCGGCTGCCGGGTCGTATGACTTCAAGGTCACAGCGACAGGTGTTCTTATTGGGCTGACCGAACCCTACACCCGTGAGTATCAGCAATCGGTCCATGTGGCGACTCCATTCAGCTGGAATACGGTCATGCTTGCCACGAACAGTATCGTTATTGGAGAGAAGGCAGATATACATTCGGGGAGCATCGTCGTCAACAACCAGCGGTCAGCCTCGCCGAATCCGTCCCTGCCTGAACTCACCATCGGTGAGAAAGCCTCAACGCCAGAGAATTTCAAAGTCGCGGCGTCGCGCATCCTGGTGCGCGATGGAGCTTCTATTGGTGGCGACGTATTCTTCAATACGATCACGAATAATGGCACCATCAGAGGTGACCAAACAGCGCCATTGGCGCTGCCGGTCGTGCGCACGTTGCCTCCATTCGAAACAGCGACTGTTGGAACGAACAACATCACCGTTGCTGAAAAGAAAGTGACAACGATCAGTCCGGGCAACTATGGCAATGTCGTGGTAGGATCCAAGGGAAGCCTCGTGTTTTCCAGCGGCGGCGTTTACAACTTCAATAGTCTCTGGGTCAAGGAGAAAGCGAAGCTGGTATTCAATGGACCAACACACGTCAGGGTCCTCGTCGCGATGAGAGCGGACGAAGCTTCGTATGTCGGCCCGGCCCAGGGTACTACCTTTGACCCGGCAGGAATTATCGTCTACGTCGGAGGAGCTGGTGCAAGTGGCGATTTCGTGTCATCGGTGATGGCAGGCGAGAAGACTTCACTCTATGCGAACTTCTATGCACCGAATGGCACAATTTCACTGGGCGGCAAGACGGAACTCACCGGTGCCCTGTTCGGACGTGACATCGTGCTCGGCGAGAAGGTGGATCTCACACTTGCAACATCGTTCCTTGGGTTGCGAAAAGAAGAACGGACTCCGTGGACACTGGAGCCGGGCGACCCGGCGGCGGGTTCTGCGCTGCCCACAGTTTTCGCCCTGGATCAGAACTACCCCAATCCGTTCAATCCGACAACCGTGATCAACTACCAGTTGCCGGCGCAGCGTGCCGTCACGTTCACCGTGTACAACGCGATCGGGCAAGAGGTGGTCACGCTGGTCAATGAGGTGCAGCCGGCAGGTAACTACTCCGTCATGTGGGATGGCAAGAACCAGGCGGGGTACGCTGTGAGCACCGGCGTGTACATTTACAAATTGCAAGCCGGCAGCTTTGTCGATATCAGAAAGATGATGCTGTTGAAATAAGTTCCGCCGCAGTGCGGATGGATTACCGTCAGACCAGGCTACCGCGGAGTCACTCTCTGCGGTAGCTTGGTCGTGTTTTGCGCGCATTCATCGCGCGTGTTCAGGAGTCCACACAAAGAATATGCAACCGATACACTGTTTTCTCTCCATTCCCTTTCGGCGGCGGATCGCAACCGGACTGTTCGCTCTCGTGCTGGCATGCATGATTGCACCCGGTGCGTCTGCGCAACGAAAGTATTCCTTCGAACATCTGACGGTGAAACAGGGACTGTCGCAGGGGAGTGTCCTCTGCATTCTGCAGGACAGCAAGGGCTTCATGTGGTTCGGCACCCAGGATGGGCTCAACAGGTACGACGGGTACCACCTCAGAGTCTACAGGAATACCCCCGGCGATAGCACATCGCTGAACGGCAGCTACATTCTGACCATTGCCGAAGATTCCAACCAGGTACTCTGGATCCGCACCAATGAGGGCGGAGCCATGCTTAACCGCTTCGACCGTTCTACCGAGACCTTCACGCAAGTCCACCGGGACAGCGTGAATCTGGTCGATGCCCACAAAAATGTTTCCCGCCAGGAATATGACGAGCCATCCGGTATCCGCTGGCGGGGCACGGCGTCGGGCACAGGTCTCACCAGGATTGATCCCCATACCGGGAGGACCACGGTATTCAAGCACGATCCATCCGATCCGCGTAGCCTGATCGATAATCGTATCTACTATATCTATGGTGACCGCTCGGGGACCATCTGGGTGGGAACCCGCCTGGGGCTTGACCGCTTCAACCGGGAAACAGACACCTTCACGCACTACGTGCATGAACCCGGTAATCCCAACAGCCTCAGCGATAGCTGGGTGTGGCCGATTTTCGAAGACCGCGCCGGCGTTCTCTGGGTCGGGACGTACAACGGCGGGCTGAACAGGTTCGACCGGACCTCAGGGACATTCACCCGGTATATGCACAACGAATCCGACCCGAGAAGTCTGAATGGCAATCAGCTCCTCTCGATCCAACAGGACCGGTCGGGCATGATCTGGGTCGGCATCGACGGCCAGGGTGTCGACCGGTTCCACCCGGAGCTGGGCGCGTTCAGCAATTTCACGAACGATCCGGACGACCCTGCGAGCCTCCTCAACAACAGCATCATCGGTCTCTTCGTCGATGACGAGGGAACACCATGGGTCGGGACCAAGACAGGGTTGAGCCGTCTTGACCGGAAGACGGGCAGATTCTCCCATTACCGGCACGACCCGGCACGTCCGAAGACCCTGGGGGGAAACATGCCGCATGTCTTTCTGCAAGATCGGGCAGGTGAGATGTGGATCGGGCTGATCGGCGGCGGGATCGACCGCTTTGACAGGAACCGAGGGACATTCACACACTACAGACACAACCCTGCCGATCCGAAGAGTCTGAGCGGCAACGAAGTCTATGCACTCTACGAAGATCGCCACGGGACACTCTGGGCCGGGACCTTCAACACGGGTCTTGACCGCTTTGACAGGGCTACGGGCACATTCACAAACTACCACCATGTCGATTCCATCCCAAGCAGTCTTGGCGGGGGAGGAGTGTTTGCCCTTCTCGAAGACCGCGGGGGAAATTTCTGGGTTGGCACATTCGGAGGTGGTCTTGACATGCTCGACCGCGAAACAGGGCGGTTCACGCACTTCACGCATGACGATACCGACACGACAACGTTGAGCAACGACCTGGTTGCGAGTCTCTACGAAGACCGGGCGGGGACCCTCTGGATCGGAACAGCGGGAGGTCTGAATCGGCTGGACCGTACGACAGGAAAGTTCGTTTCCTATCATGTGAAGGACGGGCTCCCCGACGACGTCGTCCTGGGGATCCTCGAAGATGTGCGAGGGAACCTCTGGCTCAGCACCAACAAGGGGCTTTCGAAATTCGATCCCCGGCGGGGGACTTTTCGCAATTTCGACTACAACGACGGGCTTCCCGGAGACGAGTTCAATCAGGGGGCCTATGCACTCGACCCGCGGACCGGAGAGATGTTCTTCGGCGGCAACAGCGGCTTCACTTTCTTCCATCCCGACAGCATCCGCGACAACCAGTTTGTGCCGGATATCGCCTTCAGTTCGTTCATTCGCTACAACACAGACGATGAGGAAGGCAAGCCGATTGAGGAGCGCGGCATTGATGCCCGTCTGCTGATCGCTCTTACTTATAAAGACAACGTTGCGAGTTTGTCGTTTGCGGCCCTGAGCTTCTACAATACATCCAAGAACCAGTACGCCTACAAACTGGAAGGTTTCAGTGACAACTGGATTCAGCTCGGGACCGAGCCGCGTGCGACGTTCACGAACCTGGACGCCGGGGAATACACGCTCCGGGTCAAGGGCTCGAACAACGAAGGCCTCTGGAACGAGGAGGGGGCATCCCTGCGGCTCATGGTCACGCCCCCGTGGTGGAAGACGACCTATGCCTACGTCTTTTACGGCCTGACCTTCATGACGATTCTGTACGGCCTTCGCCGGTTCGAACTCAATCGTCGCGAACAGAAGGCCCGGGTCCGGGAGTCGGACTTGCGCGCAAAAGCTGTGGAAGCCGAAAAACGGGCCTTGCAGGCGGAGAATGAACGCAAGACAAAAGAATTGGAAGATGCCCGCCTGCTTCAGCTCTCCATGCTGCCCCGGGAAATTCCGAAAATACCCGGGTACGAACTGGGAGTATTCATGAAGACCGCAACCGAAGTCGGGGGCGACTACTACGATTTTTCGACCGGGGAGGACGGCGGTCTGCACATCGCATTCGGTGATGCCACGGGGCACGGCATGCAGGCGGGGACGATCGTCACCCTCATGAAGGGACTGTTCCTTTCCGACGCCTCGCGCATGGGAATCCTCGCGTTTTTCAAGCATTGCAGCATGACCATGAAAGAAATCCGCCTGGGCAGATTGTTCATGGCGTTCAACCTCGTTCGTCTGAACGGGAGCGCGATCAGTTTTTCCAGCGCAGGCATGCCCCCTGCATTTCTCTACCGGCATGCCACCGGACAGATGGAAGAAATCCTCCTGAAGGGTATGCCGCTCGGGGCCATGAAAAACTTCCCGTACATGCTTCACGAAACAACAATGGAACCCGGCGACACGATCCTGTTCCTGTCCGATGGTCTTCCCGAACAGAAAAATGTCGACGGCGAGATGTTCGACTATGCGCGGCTCGAGGAGACGTTCCGTGCTTCTCTGCCGGCCGCACCCGACAGCATTATCGGGGAACTGGTTCGCGCCGGCGAACGTTGGATGGAAGGGGCCGTCCAGGACGACGATATTACCCTGCTTGTGATCCGAAAATCGGCATGAAAGTACGAAATCCTGACATCAGACCAGACCAAGGACGGGTATGAACACACCGGTAACCCTCATCATAACGCTTCCGCGGATTCCCGACATCGAACTGGTCGCCCTCGAGGGACTCGAACGGCTGGCCCGTCATCTGGGTATTGACGAAAGCAAGATCGGCGAGGCGCGCATCATCGTGACGGAAGCCGTCATCAATGCCCTGGAGCATGCGGGAACGGACCATCCTGCAGTCCGGGTCGAGTTTTCCATGACTGCGAAAGAACTTACAATATTCGTCCGGGATTATGGCAAAGGCTTCGATCCGAAAGCAGTTGAACGACCAGACATCAAAAAGAAGCTCACATCGGCGAACAAGCGGGGATGGGGTCTCAAACTCATGGAGTCGCTGTCCGATGATTTCCACATCGAATCCGGCGACACGGGGACCACAATCACCATCATCAAAAACCTGAGTTAGCATATGGATCAACCATTCAGCCTCACATCCGAAGTTCGTGACGCCAAACTCATTCTTGCCACATCCGGATATGTCAACAATGTGGGTGGCGAAGCGATCGCCCAGGAATTCCAGAAGTATTTTGACACCGGCGTCCGCCATGTGATCATCAATCTCGATCAGTCGAGAGTGGTGAACTCCATTGGCATGTCCTTCCTGCTGGAAATCATCGAACAGCTGAACGACGCAGGGGGGCGGCTTGTGTTTACCAACCTGGACCCCGCGGTGGACAAGATGCTCTCCATCATGGGGCTCTTTGCTTTCGCAGGGAAAGCAAACACCGTCGATGAAGCCGTCCAGGAACTAGCCAGCCAGGCATAAGGACGAATACGACTATGTTCCCATCACCATCCTCTGCCGGAACCGCGCTGCTGGACGAAATGCTGTCAGGGGGATTGCAGGCGCTCTCCGCAAGCACCACCGGCGAAGACCTCGAACGTCGATTCCTCGACCTCATGCAGCGGCATTTCGATCCTGCGACGGTTGATCTGCACCGCAGGACAACTGGCCACACGGAATGGATCAACGTCTCCGGTGATGAGACTTCTCCGTCCACAATTTTTCCCGAACCGGGATCAGCCGGGGGGGGGACTGTGGAGCTTGGCGGCGAGGGGACCCTGCTTCTGGGCGCGCTTCGCCTGAACGACACCTACGAGATCGCTCTGCATGTCACACACCCCGGCGGCGCCGAAACATATACCGACGGGGATGTCATCGCCCTGCGCCTCTGCCTCGCTCTCTACAATGCCGCCTTCCAGGCGCTGCAGTCCAGAAAGCACGAAAAGGAACTGATCTTCACACTCAATCAAAGGCTCCTCCAGCTTAACAGTCTGATTGACACGGGCATCGACATCTCCACGCTGGATGACAGCATCTCCCTGTGGTCGCTGGCACTCGAACGTGCGGTGGCGGTTACGAACGCATCAAAGGGGTCCGCGACCATTCTGCGGGACGAGACGGTCATCGAAAAAACCTGGTTTCCACCCGGATGGGAAAAGGAGAATCCGAACCTTGAAGACGGCATCTCTGTAGATTTTGAATTCCAGGGGCTCCGGTATCTCTTTGCGCTTGCGGAGAAGGAGAGTCGCCGGGGAATTGTCGAATTCGATGGAACAGATCGTCTGTTGCTCGATGCGCTTGCCCGGCAGGTTCACGCATCGCTGGAAAACCGGTTTCTCCTGAAACAGTCGCTCGACAAACAGCGCATGGAACAAGACTTTGCGGTCGCTGCATCCATCCAGCAGCGGATTTTACCCGAAACCTTGCCGGAAATCGCCGGATATGACGCAGCGGGAATCAATATTCCCTCCAAGTCGGTAGGCGGCGACTACTATGACTGCATCCGTTTGCAGGATGGGAAGATCGCTCTTGTGATTGCCGATGTGGCCGGGAAGGGAATTCCGGCAGCTCTTCTGGTCAGCAGTCTGCACGCATATCTCTCTGTCTACATCGAAAGCGGACTTCCCCTCGTCGACGTTGTGCGCCGGATCAACGCGAAGATTCATCGCGCATCCACTGATGACAAGTTTATCACCGCGTTTGTGGCGGTTCTCGATCCCGGGACCGGGACGCTCGATTCCGTCAGCGCCGGGCACAATGCGGTCTATCTGCGATCGGCAGACGGGTCAGTGACGGAATTGAGCAAAGGAGGCATTCCCCTCGGCATGCTTGACCTCGACCTGCCGTACGAATCCGAGCGTCATGTGCTCCAACCCGGGGATCGGTTGCTTCTGTATACCGATGGTATTCCGGAAGCGCAGGATGCGTCCAACGAGCTGTACGAGACCGGTACGCCTCTGAAAGAGTTCGTCCGCACATTTGTCCCGGACGATGCCCAGACGTTTATTCAGAGCCTCATCGAGGATGTACAGAAATTTACCGGGGATGCGCCGCAGGCCGACGATATTACGGCGTTGTATATTCTCCGGCGCTAGACCCACGCAGGTGTGCTTCACCCGTTCTTTGCCATACGGGCTGCCGGTGCTAGGCATATCACATCATCGAACAATGATACAAGGAGTGGTTCATGGCGAGTTTGCTTGATGTGCTCCCCGAGTACGTTCTCCACTGGATTGTACAGAATGGCACAGAACGCACACTGCAAGCCAACGACGTGCTGCTCCACGAAGGCGTCGTGAATACCTCATTGTACATTGTGCTCGATGGCGTGTTCGCGGTATCGCTGCACGCAGAAAGCGGCGGGAGCATCGATCACGCGGGTCCCGGAAGCTTGCTCGGAGAAACATCATTCTTCAACGGGGCGCCGGAACCGGTAACGGTGTATGCGACGGAACCGAGCCTCGTCCTGGAGATCCGGAAGGCGCAATTCGAGTCGAAGCTCGCGCATGATCACGTGTACGCTTCGGATCTGTACAAGGCCCTCTTGCGGACGATGTCGGTGAAGCTCCAGAGAGCGACCGTCAGGATTCTTGCCTCGGAACGGTCCGCGCAGGAAGCCACAGCCACTATTCCCGAGGTTGAGCGTGCACGCAACGCGATTGGAGCCTTCAAGGAAATCCTTGTCGGTCTCGACAAAGAGGCGATGAAATCAGGAGGGGTATCGGAGGAGAAGTATCAGCAGTTCTTGACCCAGGCGACGGATCTCATGCTTGTCTGCCACTCGGTCCTGGGCGAGGGATCGCCGCTGAGCGAGTCCGTGCGCGCGCACCTCGGCGCCTCCCTGCAGGCTGAAATGCTCCCATACGTTCTGACCACGGAAACCGCAGACCGATTCTACTCCAAGCCGCGGGGATACGCCGGGGACTATGTTGCGATCCATCGGATATATATGAACCAGCCGGGAGGCTCCAGCCGCCTGGGTCCCGTGATGGACCGGATGTTTCTTGAAACGCCGCCATCAGTCGCAGTTCGCAACCGCCGCCATCTCCTGGCCGGGGAGATCGTAAAGAGTGTACGGAGCAAGGAGGGGGGTCCCACCCGTGTGCTCTGCCTTGCCTCAGGACCGGCTACAGAAGTGTTTGATGCGTTTGCTGCGCTGGAAGATAAGACCATGATGAAGGCCACACTCATGGACATCGACCTTCAGGCTCTGGCGTTTGTGGACGAACAACGGACACGCAACAAACTGAACGGGCAGATTTCGCTGGTGAACGAGAACCTGATTGCCATGTTTCTCGGTCGTTCGACGGTCCAGTTCGAGCCGCAGGATCTCATCTACAGCATCGGGCTCACCGACTATCTCAATGACAAGCTCTTCGGAAAGCTTCTCCGGTTTGCCCATCAGAATCTTGCCGAGGGTGGACGCATCCTCCTGGGGAACTTCCATCCGCGCAATCCTGCGAAGGAGTTCATGGACCACGTGCTGGAGTGGAACCTTATCCACCGGACAGAAGACGACATGCACCGCCTCTTTTCGGCGTCGCCGTTCGGGCGCGGTTGCACATCCATCCAATTCGAGGCGCAGGGGGTCAACCTGTTTGCAGAGTGCATCAAGAAAGAAGAAGCCGCACACGCTGCAGCATAACGGGTATTTGGCCGGAGCTGGGCTCTACTCGCACGACAACTTTTCCGGTAGTCTTCCCTGACTGAAAAAGGCGGACGGCATCCTTGAGCCGGTCGAAGGGAAACACTGATCCGACAAAGGGCTTCTCCAGTCCCAGTGACTGAATTTCCGCCAGCATTCCGCGCAGCACATCCACGCGGTCGTACAGCCAGATCAGATTGAACCCGAGAACGGATTTGTTGGATTCGATGAGTGACAGGGTCTGGTACCGGGGCATCCTGAGGAAGCGCCAGGCAAGCATCACGTAGTTCGGCGTATCCATGTGTGATGCAAACTGGGAGAGACCGTAGGCCACCATCCTGCCGGTCGTCGTCAGCGCGTCGAAACTCTGCCGTTGCGCACGTCCTCCCACCGCATCAAGGACAAGGTCCAGTCGCCGTCCTTCGAGCGCTTCCCGCAGGTCCGCGGGGAATCTGCTGCTTCTGACAATTCTCCGATCGTATCCCTCTTTCTCCAGAAGGGGCAATTTCCCTGGATTTCCCACAGTCCCTATTGTGAATGCGGAAAACCGCTTCGCAATGCGGTTTGCGTAGAGCCCCACTCCACCCGCGGCACTGTGGATGAGGACGGTCTGTCCTTTTTGCAGGTTTCCGAGCGGTATCAGGGCATACCAGGCCGTAAGTGCCTGGACGATAAATGATGCGCCTTCCTCAAAACTCCACCCCTCCGGAATACGTATAACATACCGATGGTCAATGAGCAGATGGGTTGTATATGCCCCGAATCGTATCGAGCCCATGACGCGGTCATCCGGGCGAAACTCCGTGACCATTTTCCCTGCATCCACCACAACCCCGCTGAACTCAATACCCGGGGTGCAGTCATGCTTTGGGGCCGCTTTGTAGAGGCCGAGAATCGTAAACACATCGGCAAAGTTGAGGCCTATGGCCTTGACCGCCACGATGATGTCGTGGTCGCCGGGTGGGCCGATTTCTTCGTCAACCAGGTGCAGCCGCCGGAGCGAGCCGGCGCGGGAGATGCGATAGGAAGAGCGTTTCATGGATATTCCAGTAGTAGCTCCGGTAAGTGCATCAAAAACAATACAGAATCGCACGTCCACATACAACTGCTGAGGTGAAGCTATGAAATGTCAGAAGTGCGGCATCGAGTATCCCTCCCGGTACTATTTCAAGACAAGGGACATTTGTACGAAATGTTACGACAAGCTGAGTCCTGAAGAACAGAAAGGTGCATTGGCTCCAGAGGGGATCTTCAAGAACACCACGACCGCGTTCACGATCGACGGCCATGAGATCGTGGAATCGCTCGGTGTGATCAGAGGGCTCACGGTCCGTTCACGGTCCGTGTTCGGCACAATCGGCGCATCTCTCCAGACAATCGTCGGAGGAAACATCACACTCTTTACCGAATTGTGTGAGACAACCCGCGCCGAAGCTTTCGAGATGATGGTTGCGCACGCCGAACAGATAGGCGCGAATGCGGTGGTCGGTGTACGGTATGACGCAAATGATGTCATGTCCGGCGTCACTGAGGTACTGTGCTACGGGACTGCCGTTGTTGTACGGCCCCTTCACAGGGCCTGAACCGGTTCATCACATCCCTCCTTCCTCATCTCCCCGCCGGCACAATCTGGAAGTGCTGGCGGGGGGTGTGACCTGAAGGCTGTCATTTCATAGAACAGAGAACTTCCGCAGCGCTTGAATGTCCGAAAATTGGTATCATAGAGTGTCCCGATAGACTCACGCCAGGAAAGATCCTATGGTACCAATAACCGTCGCTGTTCTTGCGCTTACCCTCTTCGTGAGGGGAGAAGAGATGCCAGGCCCCTCTCCGCTCGTGAGGGCGGATGAGGCGTTCGCTCATCGCGAGTACGCTATCGCCGACCGGCTCTACGACTCTCTTCTGCAACGTTCTCCAGACGATACCGGGCTCCTCTGGCGCTTGGCACGCCTGTCGGTGTGTATGGGCGACATTGCCAATGAGCAGGACCGGCTGGCTTTCTACCAAAAGGCGGAACAGTTCGCACGACGATCCTGCCTTGCCGATTCTTTCAACGCGCATGGATACACCTGGCGGGCCGCGGCGCTCGGCAATCTGGCAATGTTCGAGGGGAGCAGGAAGAAGGTGGAGCTCGCACACGAGATCAAGAGACTTACCGACCGGGCGGTTGTTCTGGATTCCACCGACGACGTCGCGTGGTCACTGATGGGAAGCTTCTACCGGGCTCTCGGAGGTGTCAGCTGGATTGAACGGCAACTGGCGAACCTCCTTCTGGGGGGGCTCCCCGACGGAGGGTATGCCGAGGCACAGCGCGCCCTTCTCCGCGCGGTACAGATAGCCCCCACCGTAGTCAGACACCGGCACGAGCTGGGTCTTCTATACCTTGACATGGACCGGCCGGACGATGCGCAGGCGCAGTTCGAGGAGGTCGTTGGTCTCGTTCCCCTCCTGGCCAGCGACCAGGGTCGCATCGAAGAGTCGCGCGAATGGATAGCCGGGAATACACGCTAACGGCTACGCTGTATGCGTCGACAGGACTACCCCGCGGTGTTCATCAGGCTGCGTGATCGGATATCCACACGAACTCTCCGTATCGCTACCGCGACCGGAGACGCGTCAGTGTTTCCGTAATTCGCTTTTTGTTCTGTTCATCGCCTACCATCTTCAGGGCTCTGTCATAGTTGGCGATGGCCCCTTTTCTGTCCCCGTTTTTCTCCAGCGCCTCGGCCAGACTATCATACACATTCCAGGAGTCGGGATAGTCCTTGACGTTCTTCTGGAACAGTGCGATTGCATCCTTCATCTTTCCGCTATTCATCATCGTGTAGCCGAGGATGTTGATGTCCGCTTCCGTCGCCAGCTTCATGGCACGGTCATTCAAGGGCTTGGCTTCCTGCGTTTTCCCCAACTTCTCGAGGATTGCAGCCTTGGTGCGGAGATTGCCAAAATTCTCCTGCCGCGAGATCGAAAGGTCGGCCCACACCAGCGCCTGATCCAATTCACGATTGTGCTGCAGACAGTACTGTGCTGCCTGGAGTGGCCCCTGCCAGCCAAAGCTCTGGATGCCACGGAGATACTCGTTGCGAATGAAGGCAAACGTGAGCGCGGGAGTATTGAACGAAAGGCTGACCGGTACACGGAGCTTCTCCCAGGCGAGCGACAGCACGGTACCAGCATCCGTAATGTCGCTGAACTGATACGAGAGCCATTCTGTGAAGGACGAAGGCTCCGGCGTTACAACGATGCGAATCGCGTCCTCCTCAGGTTTATAGTAATAGCTTCCCCATGACGTGGCGTTTTTGCTGAGAATGACCGTCCAGGTTGTCGGCGTCGGTATCATGTGAAGACCATAGGTTCCCGCAGGCAAGGGCTTGTCACCGACCTGAACGTCATGGGAGAATGTCACGGTCGTATTCTCATTCGCGCCTGCACGCCAGACTTCGTTGTAGGGGACGAGGTCGCCCCAGAGTGTGCGCCCTTTGACCGCAGGACGATGGTAGTTGACCGTCACCGTGGCAACGCCAATAGTCTGTGTGACGGATGCCTGAGGACTTGGCTGAGGCTGCGGGATCTGCGGCTGTGCCTGAATGCTGTCCGCTACGAGACCGACGAAAAGTCCCATCACTGCACAGTGGAACATCGATCGGACCATAGAGACCTCCGGATGGATGTGGATGGGGTGATTGTAACGGGCAATATAGAAAAAAGGGGAGTGGATACAACTGCTGTGCGACGAACTGCAGAACCCGGGTGGATATCCGAGAACGACGCGCTCAGTCGGGTCTTTTCAGCGCACCAGAAGCATTTTTCCCGTCAGCCGCACTCCTGTCACTGCGGCAAACTCGAGAAGGTACACGCCGGAGGCGACCGGTCGGCCATGAGCGTTCGCACCATTCCAGACGAACCAGTACCGTCCAGCCCTTAAGGTTCCCTGAAACAGGGTATGAACTTCCGCTCCAAGCAGGTTGTAGACCTTCAGACTGACCTCAGCAGTGCGTGGAACAGCCACCGGGATTGTCGTGGTCGGGTTGAATGGATTGGGGAAGTTCGCTCCGAGAGAGAATTCCCGCGGCAAGAGATCATCGAGGAGAGTCCCAACGGCATCGGTTGTTCCGACTATGACCCGGAACCGGGAGACAGGTGACGGTGGGTCGAACCGGTAGACCGGGTTCCTTCGGAGATCGACGGCGTTTGCATGAGCTTCGTCGACAATCATGACCTGATACTGTCCCGGGACGTTCTCAACGCCCTCAAATGCAAGTTGTGCGGGTTGGTGGGCTGGGGTCCGGACTTCCAATGGCCACGACTGAACGGGTTCGACTGCGGGCCGAATATCTGTGACGAAGAGATCTCCCCCGGAAGTCCATGCAGGGCGATCGAACACGACACCCGGCATGTCGCCGATCCCCCTCGGCATGCGAAGATCGAGTGGGTCTCGCTGTTCGCGCGCCAGATGCGAAATGCCCAGGCTTGCTGTAGTTGCGATGAAACCCTCGGAGGAAAGGGTGATGTCGATGCGCCATTGATCCGCCGCGTCCCAGGGTGTATGCTTTGCCACCGGCCATGCGAATGGAATGCGGAGAGATGTTCTGTTGTCGGCATTGTCGAACAGGTATCCGCGGTACGGTTCCAGGGATGATGCCCGGGTGAACACGCCGTCGAATCCCCAGGGGTCAGCCAGAGCCGCAGGCCCGTTCGCGCTCTGGATCCACGCCCATGGTACGGGTGCCGGATAGGGATCGGTGATTAGATTCCATCCCGGATGGAGGGGTATCTGGACGCACTGCATGGAGTCCAGTGGAACCGATGGTACAGTGGCCTGGATCAGGAGAGGACCTTTGCGCAGGATCCAGAACGCACGACCTGTGGCGAATGCGAATGTGTTGCTGCCGTTGAACGCGACAAGATAGTTGCTTGCCTCACCATTGTCCCAGTACGCCACCCAGTCGACGTTTTGAGATCCCACAAGCAGACCATCGATCGGTGCGGTGCTGTTTCCCGGGAGGCCGACAAGCCGGTAGTCTTTCGCCTGATAGGTCGAATTGCTTGAATGGACGGGGAATACAAGAGAGTCATGAAGAGTAAAGGCCGCCGGATACGGTGCGGTGAGGGAGAACATCCGCACGGGTGAATAGGCGCTGCTTCCGACGGTGTTCCATGCAGAAATGCGCCAGAAGTATGGCGTTCCCCGGGCTAAGTGCGATAGCTGCAGTATGGTATCGACGAGAGCGGTGTCCAGGACGAATGAGATGAACGCAGGCGTTTGAGAGACCTGGAGCCGGTAGGCAATACCATCGGGTAGCCACGTAGCCCACTGGAAGGAGATGATGGGGTCGACAATTGATGAACTGTCTGCCGGTGAGGCAGGAACAGGGTACACTGTTGGCGGTGCGTCGACGATAAATGTGAGCGTGTCCGATTGTCCGCCGCCAGGCGGGCTGTTTGCGACACGAATCGCATGGACGCCGCCGGCGTTCGGCCCGATGATGCTGATGTCAGCAGTCAGCCGCGTTCCCGAATCGACCCTCGTCGTATTGACAAGAATGCCCGGTCCCATCTGCACCTGGGTTATCCCGCTCACGAAGTTTTCGCCGTGCAGGACCACCTCCAGCCGGTCAAGCACCCTGCTCCGGCCGGGACTGATCGCGGTCAGGAGTGGAATGGGATTGTTGCCGATCACGAATGCGGTATTCAACGTCCCCACGCCTCCCCCGGGGGGGCCGTTGAAGACGAAGACATCCCGTGTGCCGTTGGTGGCGCCGGTGTCGATTGTGAGCGTGACGTCAAGTTGTGTTGATGAGCGGACGGCCGTAGAGGTCGTGATCAGGTCGCCCAGGCTCAACGCCGTAACACCCGGGATGAATCCGGAGCCGACGACAGATACCGTCAATGTCTGTCCGCGGTATCCCGACGATGGACTCATCGAGATAATCGAAGGAGACGGATTGATGACCTGGAAGGTGTCTGTTCTTCCGGTTTCAGCTCCACCCGTGCGTGTTATGCGCAGGGCACAGCGGCCCGCCTGTTCTATGACGACGACATGAGAAGCAAGAACGCCGGCTTTGAATGAGGGGGTTAGAGAAGTCGACGGTGCAAGGACACCGTTGGAGGTAATATCAGCGGTTCCGGTGAACTGTGCTGCGGTGTTTCCATGCTGGTCCAGGGCCACGATGCGGATCGCAAAGGGAACCAGCGCCGTGCGTGTCCCGAATCCTCCGCCCCCAGCTGCGTCAATCAGGAAGGTGTCAACAGGGCCAGCCCGGTTGAACAGTCGAAAGATGGCAGGGGAAGAGCTTCCGAAGAGTCGAGCCTCGACGGTGAATGAGTCGGCAATCGTATTCGCCGTGAGTGTGTTTGCCCGTGCAAGCCCGGTCGCGTCCGTGAAAACGCTGTCGAGGAGTCCGCCCGGGAACGTGCCTCCCGCGCCGGCAGTTGGCGCCGCGAAGAAGACCCGGACACCGCTCAGGGGATTTCCGAGTGAATCGTGCACAGCTGCGCTCAGGCGTGTGGCGAAAGGTGTCCCGACGGATGTTGCCTGGAACGAGCCGGCCGCGGCTGTGATTCCAGCAGGCGGACCTGGAGTGTTCAGGAGGTCAAACCATGCAGTGTCGGCAATGCCGTGTGTCGTCGCGCGGGCCCGGAACGCTCCTACGGCTGCGTTTGCAGTCAGGACCGGCGACACCGCCAGTCCCCCGGCATCGGTGGTTACCCGGGCAGTATCGGACCCATTCGAGAAGGTTCCTCCCGGACCGGCGGCCGGGACTGTGAAAGTGACTGCTACATTGCTTACCGCATTCCCAAGCGAATCCTGCACAATTGCCACGAGTGGTTCAGGGAAGGAAGTTCCAACACGGGAGCTCTGAGAAGACCCCATCGCTGTTGCGATGTCCGCCGGCACGCCGACCCTGTTCGTAAGGACAAAGGGTGCGGTTGCTGCTGCGGTTGGGATCGACGCAATGACTTCGTATGTTCCTGCCACCGTATTGGCGGTAAACGGACCTGCAGTTGCAATGCCTGTGCTGTCAGAGAGGGCAGACGAACCACCGTCCTCAAACTTCCCGCTGGCGCCTGAGAGTGGTGCAGTCCAGATGACCTGTACTCCTCGTGCCGGATTCCCTGCCGCATCGCGCACGAGGGCCGCAAAGCGGGTGGGGAAGGCCGTTCTCACATTCGTGCTTTGTTGTGACCCGGCGTGCGCCGCCATCTGTGTGGCCGGGCCGGCAACAACGGTCAGGAGACCAGAGCTGGTTGCAGCGAGAGATCCTGACGTCGCGCGAACGCGTGCACTTCCAGCGCCGTGTCCGGTGAATGTTGCCGATTTCTTGTCGGCTGCGGGCGCAAGATCCGTGTCTACAATACCGGCGGTCTTATTTTGCAGCGACCAGGTCTGTGCGGCGATGTTGGCAACGAAATTCCCTGCGGCATCCCGACCGATCGCGTACACGGTCAATGCGGTACCCGACTGAATGGTTCGGGCGCCCACTGTCGCACCAGTGCCGTTCGCGGCCGTTTCAACACGGATCTGGGAGGGAGTGCCTCCCACCACGACCGTGAGCGTTCCGGTTGGAACGGAAGTCAGACCTGCGGCTGACGCAGTGATCCGGGCGGTTCCGGTGAGTTTGCCGGTGAATATCGCGCTCTTTCTGTCGGGCGCCGGGACGAGGTCTTCGATGGCAACGCCCCCGGTAATGGCACCCAGGGCCCATATATCGGCGGCAACATTGGCAACGAAGTTGCTGAACGAGTCCCGGGAGACGGCGTAGACCAGGACAGATGTTCCGGACGTAATAGTCTGGGATGAGAGGAGAATGCCTGTGCCATCAGGGGCATTCTCTACGCGAATACTTCTTGGTTGTCCGGCCGTCACCGTAAACGCGGTGCTGATCACTGAGCCCGGAGTTGTGGAGACCGTGGATCCCGTGGCCGTCAGCGTGTATCCAGCGCCGGCTTTGTCGATGGCGATGGTGGCGAATACTGCGCGTGCGGTCAGGGGATTCACGACAGCAGTTTTTGTCCCGAGGAGGGTCCCACCAGGTCCGGCATTCGTGTGAATTGACAATGTCACGGTTTGTGCGACTTCCCCGACAGGGTTACCAAAGAGGTCTTCGAGCGTCACGACCGGCTGCGTGGCAAAAGGAGTCCCGGCCGCCCCCCCCGATGGACTCGTGGTAAAATGAAGCCTGGCCGGTGGTCCCGACTGAATCGTAAACGTGCTGCTGACCGCCGGTGTCAGTCCAGCGGCGGAGGCGCTGAGTTGCTTGACACCGACCAGATTGATGCTCAGATTGCTGAACGTTGCAAGGCCCGACGCATTGGTGATCTGGGGAAAAGTTCCGGTCATCTCCCCCGTTCCGGACGACAGGGTCAGGTTCACGGAGATTCCGGCGGTCGCCCGGTTGTTTCCCTGTGCGTCCTTCACCTGGATGGTCACGGCTGGCGCGATGGATGTGCCTGCACCTGCGTTGGTGGGTTGTTGAATGAACGCGAGTGCCGCCGCCGGACCGGTACTGATCACAAAAGGCGAGCTTGTTGCTCCCACGAGCCCCGGGCTTGACGCCGAGAGCGTCTTGGTTCCGACGAGATTGACGCTCACGTTGCTGAAGGTGGCAACGCCTGCAGCAGAGGTGTTCTGAATGAGGGTTCCGCTGAGTGTGCCCGTTCCGGAGGCGAGCGCGAGGGTGATGGGAAGAGAAGCCTGCGAAACCGCGTTGCCGAGAGAGTCCCGGGCCTGAACTGTTATGGCAGGAGCAATCGGCACTCCTGCAACTGATGGTGATGGTTGTACGACAAATGTCAGGGCTTTGGGAGGGCCCGGAGAAATCACAAAGGTGTCGCTGACCGCGGCTGTCATGATCCCGCTGGTGGCTCTCAACACTTTGGGACCAATGAGATTAATGCTGAGGTTGCTGAATGTTGCGATGCCCGACTCGGTCTTGCGCGTCAGTGTGCCGCTGAGGGTTCCCGTCCCCGATGTGAGAGCGACGCTCACCGATGTTCCCGTGGTTGAAAGTTCATTTCCATACGCATCCCTGAGCCCCACGGTGACCGGAGGAGCGATGAGTGCGCCAGCACCGGCCGGTGTAGGAGGTTGCACGAAAACCACGCGCGCTGCCGTTGCCGGATTGACAAGTACGACTGCCGATGTGTCCGGGGTCAGGGTTCCTGCTGAGAAGAGAATCGTGATGCTGTCTGCCACGTTGTGGGAAAGATTTGCGAATCTTGCGATCCCGCTCTGTGCCGTTGCCGCCAGCACACCCTGCAATGTACCGGCGCCGCCCAGACGGGATGCTGCGACAACTGTCCGGTTGTCAGTCGTGACCCGGTTGCCGCCGGCATCTTCGACATAGATAACCGGCTGGCGGCTGAACGGTACTCCTGCCGTCGCTGATGATGACGGCTCGGTTTGAATGCGGAGTCGTGCCGCGGGTCCAAGAGTAATGGAGAACGATGCGCTCGTCGTATTTTTGACGCTGGATCCGGAAGCCTTGAGCTGCTTTGTACCGATCAGATCGATGCTCAGGTCATTGTACGTTGCCACACCCAGCGAGTCGGTCACCTTCGTCGTGGTCCCGCTCAGCATCCCAGAGCCTGACGAAAGAGAGAGAAGAATGGAGATTCCACTCTGCAGGACATTTCGGCCGCCACTGTCTCGGAGTTGTATCCGGATGGCCGGGGTGATGACCACACCTGCGTTGGTGACAGTCGGCTGTTGGACGAAAGCAAGATTGTACGTCACTGCAACCGCGTCGGGAGGGGAGTGATACGGAAGCGATTGATCGGTCGACAGGCCGACCGGCTCCTGTGCACTTACCGGCCCCGCACTGAACATCAGTGCGGAAAGGATGGTCATGATATGCCGCAAACGGGTCATGATCTCTCTTCCAAGGTGGACGCCGCGCGCAGACCCGATAGGACAGGAGGCCGTAAGACAGCAACCAGCGGCCCGAGGTCTCCCCGGGGGGCCGCTGGTTGGGTGCTTCCAAACGAAATCTACTTCAGTGCGGAGTGAATGTCAATGTCATTCTTCTGATTCTCGAAGTTCTGAACACACATGGTACCCAGAAGATGCAACAACTATGAGGAGACAGCAATCCGGAATCCCTCCACACCTGCGCATTTCAGCGGGAACCTATGGGCTCCGAAAATCGTTTATCGAGTATGGGATAACAGGTTGAGAAGGGCGTTTTTGCTGCTTCTCGTCGTCAATCTGGACTTTCGTACCTGAATTCCCAAGGCGGGATCGCCAGTCACAATCATAAGGAAGGAAAAATCATGCTGAAAGAAAAATACGCTCCGGTGCTTGACCTCGGTAACCAGCTCGGTTTCACGAACGTCGATGTGAAAGAAGAAGGCGGAAAACTCCATATCAAGGGGACCGCTCCCTACGCATTCGACAAGGACAGGTTCTGGGACAAGCTGAAAACCATCGCAACCTGGCAGAGCGAGGTGGCCGTGAATATTGGCGTCTCGCACAACGATGTGTATGGCTTCTACACGGTGCAATCGGGAGATACCCTCTCGAAGCTTGCCAAAGACCATCTTGGTGATGCAAAGCGCTATATGGATATATTCAACATTAACAAAGACGTTCTCACGAACCCTGATATGATCAAAGTGGGGCAGAAGATCAAGTTGCCTCCCAAATAAATCCACGCATTCACGGTCCATTGTACCAGAGCGCCCCCGCTTAACACCGGGGGCGTTGCTGTTTTCCCCCGAAGTGCCCTCTTTTCCCTCCTGCTCCCAGAAAACTGACGAGATCTCATGCTTTCCGCGAAGCTGAATGCATAGCGGCAATGATGATGCGTTCTTGAGCTCGAAAGAAGATACCTTGAAGATTTGATCGATTCGTTTATATTGCAGGGAACGCTCGTGTTTCACACGGATCCCCGCCAATGATATTTCAGACCGTACCTCTTCTCTTGTTGGCGCTGCATGGTCCGGGTCATGATCCCGCAGCACGGCCGACAGCGCTCAAGCCCAGGGCGGAGATCCTTAGCCATGTCACAGTCTACCAAAAACCTGGAGCTTACTGCGCATGGCCCTCCGTTGCACGCACGTCAACGGGTGATCTCGTGGTGGTGTACACGCGTTCCGAAGAACACATGGGACCTGACGGTGCGATCCTCCTCAGTCGGTCAACCGATAGTGGGATGACATGGCTGGAACCGGTTGTGCTTCGGGATTCGCCGCTCGATGACCGGGAGTCTGGAATCACCACCCTCCGGAGCGGAATGCTCATCGGCCATTGCTGGTCAACACAACACACACGCGCATCGTACGAACATCTACCGGTGGATTCGTACGAGCCGGACGTTCTGCATCGCTGGATCGACCATGTCGAAACACCAGCATATCATGCGGCGGGGACACTGCAGGGAGGGTGGATGGTCCGCTCGGATGATGGGGGGAGGACCTGGACTGAACCCGTCAGAGCAACCGAGACAGTTCATGGAGGGATCGAGCTTGCTGACGGGTCGCTCCTCATCGCTTCCTATAGAATAACTCGAGACAGTGTGACCGTGCATCGTGCCGATTCCGCGTCAGGCGAGTGGAGCCAGATTGCGGTCGTCGCCCCCCGTCACAATGACAGCCTTCGGCTCGGTGAACCGCATATGGTTCAGCTTCCCTCCGGAAGGATCGTCATGATGATGCGTGCGACGACGAAACCGTACAACGACGAGGATCCGCGGTGCGTGCTGTGGGAGACATATTCCGACGACGGCGGGGAAACGTGGCTCGAGGCCTACGCCACGCCCCTCTGGGGGTTTCCGCCGCATCTTGCACTGCTCTCTGACGGCAGAGTCCTCTGCACGTATGGATACCGCCGCCCGCCGTACGGGCAGCGGGCATGCATCAGCAGTGATGGCATCACCTGGAAGAAGGAAGATGAGATCGTTCTCCGGGCAGATGCCCCCAACGGAGATCTGGGATACCCTGCGTCCATCGAAGTGACGCCCGGCGTCATCCTGACCGTCTATTACCAACCACAAGTTCCGCCGGGCACCATTCAGCGCATGAAGCCCCCCGACCCCCACCGCACTAAACCGGGAATTCTGGGGACGTTCTGGCGTCTGCCGGGGCTCTGACATCTCGTGTGTCCTGAAATCAGCGAAAAAGACAGCGGGGCACCCGCATCACATCGATACTGTACAACATCCGGCGAAGGGAATTGGATGGTACGTCGATTGTGGTTCCGCTCCATGGCCCTGAACATCACAGGAATTGCCGTCATCACATGTATGGACGGCTGCGTGACCGTTGATCAGCGCATCTATCTTCAAGGGCTGGAGGTGGAGAGCGGATTGAATGTGCCTGGCGTCTTTGTTACAGACAGCAGCGATGCCCACCGCCCACACGTTTCCCTGCGAGTGTCCCGTTCCTCCACCGGGTCAATCGGTGGGACCATGGCGATGAGCGGTCCGCGCCCGCCGGACACGCTTCTCTCCCGGTGTCGCACCGAGAATCTGTGGTGGAGTTTTCCGACGACATCCCTGGGGCTGGATATGAGGGTTCCATTCAGCAGGACATTCGGATTCGAGGGAGGACTTCAGATGTCGAGTTCTCACACCGAAACACACTGGGGTGGGTATGCCGGCCTGGCGTTTTCAGGCGGTGGAAGGGGGGCGTCGGTCCGGTTGAGCGGAGGTCTTCGATTTTCTTCCGTTTCGATCATTGCTCCGAGTGTCGTTGTCGAACGCACGAAAACCCCCTTCTCTGATCCGACGGAGGAGACCTGGTTTTACAGGGATTCACTGGAGATTTCGCCGATCGACTGGTACCTTACCCTCACGCTGAACACTGATCGTGATGAGTGGCCCGTCAATCTGTTTGTTCAGGGGGCGGTCTTGCGTCAGGGGCTCGCCCGCTTTTCTCCGCGTGTTGTGGTTTATCCCCTGATCATTGTGAACTATTCAGTGACCGATGCCCGTCTTGACTACACCGCAACGCTGTGGAGTCTCACTCCCGGAGCATCAGTACGGGTGTCGGACCAGGTACGGATCCTTGCCGGAGCGCGGTGGATTTCCCACGATATCGATGCCGGAAGCCCCCGGTCGCTCTGGATGCCCTTTCTGCAGGCCGACATACTATTCTGATCTGCAGTATTCGATTCCTAACAGAAGGGAGGAACGATGGAAATACGGTACTATGATCCGCTGGCGCGTGGCTTTGCGCGAATGAAGCAGGCCCTGTTTCGTCCCTTCGATCTCCGGAAGTGGTTAGTCGTCGGATTCACGGCGTTTCTCGCCGGCTTGACCGATTGTCACGGGGGGAACAACGGGTCCCGGTCAGGCGGGCATGTCGATTGGGATGACGTGATCTATTTCCCCCGGCACGCGCAGGAATGGTTGCTCGATAACCCGCACTGGTTCGGATTAATCATCGCGGGACTGGTAGTCCTATTCGTGGTGGTGGTTGTCTGCACCTGGCTCAGTGCCCGCGGACGTTTCATGTTCCTTGACAACGTTGTGCACGACAGAGCGGAGGTGGCCCGCCCGTGGCATGAGTATAGGACGCAGGGAAACTCCCTTTTCCTGTTCAATGGTGTAGCCGGAATCCTTGTTCTGGTTCTCATCGTGACGTATCTGGTGTCATGCTACACAAGCCTTGTGGAAATCTATGAGCGGGCGTACGAACCGATTGAACTTCTGGGCCCCGGTATCCTGATGGTTCTTGGTCTCCTCCTGCTGATCCTGGCCGGTGTCCTGGTGGATCTGTTGCTCATTGACTTTGTCGTCCCCATCATGTACAAACGGCGCATCAAGGTTCTTGCCGGGTGGGGAGTATTTCTGCCTCTTCTCAAAACCAACACTCTCGCGTTTGTCGTGTATGCGCTTCTTGTCGCCCTCATTTCGATTCTGGTGGCCATCGGGATCTTCCTCGCAGTAGTGTTCACATGCTGTCTGGGGCTGATCCTGCTCGTGATCCCGTACGTTAACTCAGTCGTTTTGCTCCCGATTTCGTACACCATGCGGGCATTCAGCGTGGAATTCCTGGAACAGTTCGGGCCCGAATTTGCGCTTTATTCCCGCGAGGGCGGGAGTGGAACTCCCTGACAGAGGAGCGCGACGCGTGTGACAGCGGATCAGATGACGGTGGTGCGTGTGGGTCGATTGACGGTGGGAGGACGAAGAGTCAGAGTGTTGGTGGGTGGCATTCTGGCGTTCGGGCTTGTGGCAAGTGTTACAGTCCCGCCCGAAGCACTTCCACTTCCCGTGTGTGGTTTCAAGGAAGCGACAGGAGTGAGCTGTCTGACGTGCGGGCTGACGCGTTCACTCCATGCAGCAGCCCGGGGTGACGTGTTGGAGGCATTTCATTTTCATCTCCTGGGACCGTTGGTGCTCGCCGGCTGCATTCTGGCTGCTGCACTCTTCCTGGTTGAGGGTCTCCGAGGAAAATCTCTCCTGCCAAACAGCACATGGCGGGCATGGAGACCGTGGGCCCTCGGTGTGGCCACCCTTTGGATTCTGTTCGGGATCGTCCGTGCAACATTCGAACTGCTGGTTACCATATCGTCATGATCTCTGCAGAACAGTCGATGCCCCGGAGATGACGGCCCCGGGGCATTGGGTAGGGTGGAACCCTGACCCTGCGAAGTGAAGAATACGGCTGGAGAGCGAATCTACTTGATAACGAGCATTCGGCGTGACATGCTCGTTGTCCCCGCCTGCAGACGATAGAAGTACGCTCCAGATGGAATATCACGGGCGCTGAACTCAACCTGATACAATCCTGGCGATTTCCTCTCATCCACCAGTACCGACACCTCCCGCCCCAGCACATCGTACACAACGAGACGTACACTGCTGGATTCCTGACGCCAGCTTCCAATCCCTGCGCCTTCGCTGCCCGACACCACGCTCTTCTCTCCGTCTGCGCTGCCTCTCCCTTCGGGTCCGACTGCAAACTGGATGGTTGTACTCGGATTGAACGGGTTCGGGTAGTTCTGGGCGAGGTCAAATGAAGCCGGGACGAGGGGGCTTGCCGTGCGAACGGCGGTCAGCGATCGCGAGACGGCGATTCCACCGGGGACGAATACAGACACCGGGATTGTTGTAATGCTTGATCCGGCGATATCGGCAGAACGGATCGCCGGGGGATCAAGTTCAGACCAGAAAATTCTGCTTCCCGCGGCATCAAGGGTGAGATGGGCGGGCCGGTGGAGATTCGAGAGGACAGTATCAATCCGTGCGCTGTCGACAGAAGTCCGGCAGATACGGTTCCCCTGCATCTCCGTCCAGTACAGTGACCGCGATGCCGGATCAAAGACGATTCCACAGGGGCCCTTGAGTCCTGAGACCACCGCCAGACTGAGAGCGCCCGGGCTCGCGTCGACGCGCCGGATGCACCCTTCGTCGAATTCGCACCAGTAGAGTTGCTGGCGCGCAGTGTCTATGGCGAGATCCCGGGGATTGCTGCCGGGGCCAAGCACGGCAAGGGTCTCCGGCGATCCACCTGCAAGCGGCGCCCGAAAAAGCCGCGGGCCTGACTGCAGGTTTGATGAGAGCCAGTAGATCTCCTGTCGCCCCTCATCGAGGACAAGGCCGCGCAGCGCACTTCCGCCGGATACGACCGTGGTGACGCTCCCGAACGGCGTTGGACAGTGATGTATCCCCGCATTCACAAAGAGCAAATCGGTCCAGTAGATGGATCCATTGCCGCGAAGCGCGATCGCCTCGGGAAGAGACGCCGGGTCGAGGGCGAGGGTCTGGAGCCCCGACCCGTCGATCCCTGCCGAT
The DNA here is from genome assembly GCA_963714855.1 of uncultured Bacteroidota bacterium. Classification (GTDB taxonomy): domain Bacteria; phylum Bacteroidota; class Ignavibacteria; order UBA10030; family UBA6906; genus JAGDMK01. Next base: position 278,028 of record CAVQPT010000006.1, read on the forward strand.
CCGATTGATGCCGCGCCGAACGACTGCTCAACCCAGAAGATGTCTTGACAATGGGCCCGGGAGGGTGAACAGCACGTAAGAGCAACACAGATCAAGGCAAAAATGGTTGGAAGTCTCATGCTCTGGTCCTCTCGTAATCGGGATGGTGAAGGTGCGATACTCAGGGGCGTGACGGATATATCCCTTGGAGAGCGATGATATAGTTGACAACGAGGTACGGAGACATGGTGTTGTGACCCTGGCTGCTGCCGATGGGTCCGACCGTCTGCGGGCTGAAGATGGCATTTGCCTGCGATCCGTACTGAGGAATTCCGGCAGCGTTTCTGGATGGCAATCGGCCCGAAGGGTCTGTGAAGCTTCCCACCGACGAATCGGCGTACAGAGGATGCGTGTGAGCGGGCATCTCGCTTGCGATCAGTGTGTGTCTCTCCTCTCCCCCCGATTCTCCCAATTGGCGGTTTGAAAGTCCCGGGCCCTGTCCTGCATGAATGGGTCCGCGCCCACGCAGGTCGGGCAGGGCAAATGTTGTTCTGCCATCACCGCCGTACGTCGTGCCAAGCAGCGAAAAGAGGGCAGTGTTTTGATTTATTGGGAGAAGCTGGCCGTTACAGAAAGCCCACCCGGTTGGCGCAAATGTACCTGCAAACATGCGAATTTCGCCGATGAACGGGTCCTGCGCGAATGTCGCTGTTGTCATCAACAAGGGAGCTAGGAAGAACGCCATGACGAGAGAACGATGCATGGAGTGACGTGGCCGGGCGTGCATGGGGACCTCTGCGCATGTGGGGGAAGGGGGTATTTCATACTACAACCCTCGAACCCCGTGGATTGTTCTCCCGCGTTGCGAAAAAGATCGGCGATTGTCGTATATTACATAACTATGAAATTTTGAACGGGGATCATGGGTCTCAAAGAAGAAATCCAGCGCCGGCGGACGTTTGCCATCATTTCCCACCCGGACGCCGGCAAGACGACGCTGACCGAGAAATTCCTCCTGCACGGCAATGCCGTCCAGTTGGCAGGCTCGGTCACGGCCCGGAAGAACCAGCGTCAGACAACGTCGGACTGGATGGAGCTCGAGCGGAAACGCGGGATATCCATCAGTTCCACCGTGCTGCAGTTCGACTACGACGGGTACCGGATCAACCTCCTGGACACTCCCGGGCACCAGGATTTCTCGGAAGACACCTACCGGGTCCTTACCGCGGTCGATGCGGTGGTGATGGTGATCGATTCTGCCAAGGGCATTGAGACGCAGACTCGCAAGCTCTTTGAAGTCTGCCGGCGCCGGCAGATCCCGATCTTCACCTTCATGAACAAGCTCGATCGGCCCACGAAAGATCCACTCGAGCTGCTCGATGAGTTGGAACACGTCCTGCAGATTGGAGCGTATCCCATGAACTGGCCCCTCGGCTCGGGCTTTCAATTCCGGGGGGTGTTCGACCGATTGACCAAGGAAGCGCATCTCTTCGAGTTCGGGTCGGGGGGCGCCTATCGCGTGCCGGTGCAGATCGGGTCGCTCTCGGATCCGCTCGTGACCGAGCGGATGTCAGCAGCCGATCACAGCCGGCTCGTCGAAGAGCTCGAGATGCTTGATCATGCGGGAGCCAGGTTTTCCACCGGGGATATTCTCGCGGGCAGCATCTCGCCGGTCTTCTTTGGAAGTGCACGCAACAATTTTGGCGTGCAACTTCTCCTCGACAATTTCCTGAAATACGCCGAACCACCACGTCCGCGCTCCAGCAACGGTACGGTGGTTCCGGTGGATACCCCCACGTTTTCCGGGTTCATCTTCAAGATCCAGGCGAACATGGATCCGCGCCACCGCGACCGTATCGCATTTCTGCGGGTGTGTTCCGGCAAGTTCACGCGGGACATGACGGCGGTGCACGCCCAGACAGGAAAAACGATCCGGTTGTCGAATGCGGCCAAACTGTTTGGACGCGAGCGTGAGACGGTGGACGAAGCCTATGCGGGTGATATCGTCGGGTTCGTCGGGCAGGGGTTGTTGAGCATTGGCGACACGTTGACGGAAGACCCGGCGATCGTCTACAACGAGATCCCGCGGTTTCCACCCGAGTGCTTCACGATGCTGCGCAACCCCAATCCTTCAAAATTCAAGCGTTTTCGGGAAGGCGTGGAGCAGTTGTTGCGTGAAGGAGTGGTGCAGGGATTTCAGCCGAGCGCGTCAGCGCAGCAGGTGCCAGTGCTGGCTGCGGTCGGGCCACTGCAGTTTGAAGTGTTCAAATACAGGCTCGAGAACGAGTACGGCGCGGAGGCAGTTCTGACTGCAACGGAATTGAAATTCGCCCGCTGGGTGCATCCATCGACCGACCGATCGCAGCTTACGCCGGGCATTCTCCCGACCGGTTCGCTCCTTGCCGAAGACGGACGCGGCCAGACGGTTATCCTGTTTCCGGGCGACTGGGCCCTGAACTACTTTATCGACAAATACCCCTCGTTCGAACTCTCCACACTCCCCTTTGAAAAGCCACAGGGGTGAATTCAGTAGACCTCGGGAACGAAGGTCTGATCCATCAGCGGCGGCCGGACATAGCCGATGGCTTTCTGGCGCGGAGGCAACGCCGGCGGCTCGGGCGTCAGGTCTTCGTGCGGGATCATAGACAGGAGGTGACGGATGCAGTTCAGCCGCGCCCGCTTCTTGTCGTCTGCATTCACCACGTACCACGGACTTTGCCTGATGTCCGTGTGCGCAAACATCTCATCCTTCGCTTTTGAGTACTCCACCCACCGCGCGCGTGATTGAAGGTCCATCGGGCTCAGTTTCCATCGTTTGGTGGGATCGTCGATCCGGTCCTGGAATCGTTTCTCCTGGACGTCATCACTCACGGAAAACCAGTACTTGATGAGGATGATGCCGTCGCGGATCAGCATTCGTTCAAACTCTGGACAGGAACGAAGGAATTCCGCGTACTGTGCATCAGTACAGAATCCCATCACACGTTCCACGCCGGCCCGATTGTACCAGCTTCGATCGTACAGAACCATCTCGCCGGCGGCCGGGAGGTGCGCTGCGTAGCGCTGGAAGTACCATTGCGACTTTTCCCGTTCCGTCGGCGTGGAGAGGGCGACGACCCGGCAGACCCGTGGGTTCATCCGCTGTGTGATGCGTTTGATGACCCCGCCTTTTCCTGCGGCATCTCGACCTTCGAAGATCACGACAACCCGCAGGCCCTTCTCGACGACCCAGCCCTGGAGCTTGATCAGATCGACCTGAAGTTCCTCAAGCGTCTTCCTGTACTCTTTCCCGTTCAGGGTTTTCGGGGTCTGACACAGAGGGTGGCTCCTCGGTCTCGTGTCTTTCCCGGATTTCTTGTGTTTGGTCATTGCGGTCCTCGCGGGTGTTATGCACCGTGATGATACGCAACAAACAGAGTGCCCGTGCGTGGCATTGGGGGGTGTGGGGAATTGGTGGTAATGTCAGGGAAATGGATGAACTACGGCTCCGCCCGCCGGGGATGCCAGTCGCCAGGTGGCTGATATCCTCCAGCGCCCTGAGTGCTGGAGAGACGGATCCCGGAGGCCGCAACAGAGGCTCACGATCGTTTCGTACGCTTCTTCGTTGTGCGCTTTCGTTCTCTGACTGCGCTCTTGACTATCCGTCGGAGGGTTGCGCCGTTCAGGGGGTTGGGAGACATTTCACCCTTTTTGTCAGCAGCGCGCATGGCCTTGTGAAATTCACTCATTGAGGCTTCATCAAGAATGAAGCGCCGAACGCCGTCCCTGACGAGTTCGAGAACAGACGGGTCGGTGACCCTCTTTCGTGCACCCCGTTTCGCTGTACGGGAGCCAGAGGACCTTTGTGCTGCGGTCACAATGCGGCCCACCTTTCTTCATGCGGAGCAGCACGGAGCGAGGCGATCTCTCCGTGAGCGTGGTCAAATCGTGATCTGGTCAAAGGGCCGGAGCGCGGACTGCTCCACGCTCCCCACCACCGAATATGATAGTGATAGTGCCTGCCGGATGGAATCGCCTAAAGGGTTGGAAAGGGAATTGGTCCTCTTGGTGGACTCACGCTTCCGTCATTCGTCGGACGCGTCATTCGCGTGTATCGAGAACGCTGTGCCGCCGCCATGGCGGTAGCTCGCGATCTCGAGGCGCGTATGCAGCTGGAGCTTTTCCAGAATGTTGTGAACATGGCTCTTTACGGTATCCACCGCAAGGTTGAGGCGGACGGCTATCTGTTTGTTGCTGAGTCCTTCTGCGATGAGTTCAATAACTTCACGCTCCCTGCTCGTCATCCGCACGGATCGGAAAGGACTCCCTTTCCCCTTGTCCGTGGCATTCGTGGCGATCTCTGAAAAAAGGGACGAGGTCATCAGGGAGGGGAGTACCTTCTTGCCGTGCGCGACATCGCGGATTGTCTGGAGAAAATCCCGAAATGTCGCATCTTTGAGGACAAAACCTGCAACCCCGGCCCGGACGTATTCGATGAGCGTCGGTTGAATGGGAGCGAGATCCATAACGATGATTCTGGCGGCGGGAAAAATTGATTTGATCGAGTGGACCAGACGCAGGCTCGTTCTGCTCTTGAGGACAAAATCCAGGAGGATAATGTCGGGCTTGAGCTTCTTCGTGCGCAAGAGAGCGTCCCCATTGCTCAGGGCAGAGGCGACGGTGATATCCGGTTGCTCTTTAAGCATCACCGCCAGGCCTTCCCGCAGCAGCCTGTTGTCCTCGATGATAACGATTTTCGTCCGTTTCATCGCGTTTCGTGTGGAAGGAATACCGGCAAACTCCTTTGTACTGTATGATCTAAACCTATGCAAAACGGAGATGTATTTCAATACCCCTGGATCCGGGCGTATCGGAGGGGTCTCGACGCCCGAAAGGACTCCCGGTAGGAGATCTGGGAGGACTAATCCCCTTTCCGTCCTTTTGAGCTATTGTAGACGATTCGACGGGGAGATAGATTGTACACACAGAGCCTCGCAGCAGATGGATGCGGAACGCGTGCCCCGTGGTCATGCCCCGTCGTGATCTCACGCCACAAACTGACCGAGAACCTATGAACGTCCTCCTTGTGTCCCCGGAATACCCCGATACCTTCTGGTCCTTTAAACACGCCCTTCGTTTTGTCTCGAAGAAAGCCGGACAGCCCCCCCTGGGTCTCCTGACCGTTGCCGCTCTTCTTCCTTCTGATTGGCAGAAGAAGCTCGTTGATCTCAATATGAGTGTGCTTACCGGCGAGGATCTTCAGTGGGCTGATTATGTCTTTCTGGGGGGGATGTCTGTTCAGGCAGAATCGGCGCGGATGGTCATTGCACGCTGTAAGGAGGCGGGGACCAAGGTCGTTGCCGGCGGCCCCCTGTTTACCGCACGGCACGAAGAATTTACTGATGTCGATCACCTCGTCCTGAATGAAGCCGAGATCACGCTGCCGCTTTTCCTGGACGATGTCGCCCGTGGAACACCGAAGCCGTTGTATACCACCACGGAGTGGGCGGATGTAACCCGGACGCCTTTACCGATGTGGGAACTGATCAACCGTCGGCACTACGCGACCATGAATGTGCAGTATTCGCGAGGCTGTCCCTACGACTGTGAATTCTGCGACATCACGGTTCTCTACGGACGCAAGCCCCGGACCAAATCCGGCACTCAGGTGGTTGCGGAGCTCGAAGCGCTGTACCGGTACGGATGGCGCAGCCATGTCTTCTTCGTCGACGATAATTTCATCGGGAACAAAGACAAGCTGAAGAAAGAAACTCTGCCAGAGGTGATCCGGTGGATGGAACAGCGGCGGTATCCATTTTCGCTCGGGACGGAAGCCTCGCTCAATCTTTCCGATGATCCCGAACTGCTCGATCTGATGGTCCGGGCAGGATTTGAGGAGGTATTTGTTGGCATAGAGACACCTCATGAAGAAAGCCTGGAGGAGTGCAAGAAGATTCCGAACAGAAAGCGGGATCTTATTGCAAGCGTCAAGACCCTTACGAACGCCGGCTTACAGGTCCAGGGAGGATTTATCGTCGGGTTCGATAATGACCCGCTATCTATTTTTGATACCCTCATCCGGTTCATCAAGGAGAGCGGCATCGTTGTCGCCATGGTCGGCCTTCTGAATGCCCCAAAGAACACCCGGCTGTATCAGCGGATGGGAAAAGAAGAACGGCTGTTAGACGCATTCACGGGGAACAACACCGATTTCTCAATGAATTTTATCCCCAAAATGAATCCTCAGGTACTTCTTGATGGATACCGGAAAGTTCTTGCGACGATCTATTCGCCGAAGGTGTACTATCAGCGTGTGATCGACTTTCTCCGGACCCATGAACCGCTCCGGAAGCACGCTGCCCCATTCCGCTTTGCGCATCTTCGCGCCCTATCCCGTTCCATGGTTCTGCTCGGGCTCATGGAAAAGGAGCGACAGTACTACTGGAAGCTTTTCTTCTGGTCCTTGTTCCGCCGCCCGCGGCATTTTTCAACTGCTATGACACTCGCCATTTACGGGTTTCACTTCCGGCGGGTCTTTGCGCAATACCTCTGATATCCTCTCGATGCCGGCGATCCGGCAGTTGCGTGCATAATGTGTCAAACCCGTCGCGGTCAGACAGGATAGCCCCCTGAAAGGGGGCTTTGTGTTTGCGGGGCGATGTGTGGGAAGCGCGTTGGTTGACTCTTCCGTGACTTCCGGCTACCTTGTAAAGTTGGGGATCATGCAGGAGAGCGCTATGGCCAAGAGGAAAATACCGGCGTCGGCCCTTTCGGGCAGGACCGGCACATCAAAGCTCCGCACACGGAAGGACGGGCCTCCGAAGACTCCGGTCGCGCGGAGAACACCTCCGCGGGCATCGAAGAAAGAGCGCGTCCACGACGGGAGGGAGTTGTTTCGGCGGCTGTACGAGAATATGCTGGACGCTTTTGCGTTTATCGACATGGAAGGGCGCCTGCGGGAAGTCAATACCGCATTCGTTCACCTGCTTGGGTATTCTCCAAAGGAGCTCCGGACTCTGACATTCCGGGATCTCACGCCGGAACAATGGTGGAGCAGAGAAGACGACATCATCCAGCGTCAGGTTCTCCCGCGGGGGCACTCCGATATCTATGAGAAGGAGTTCACCAGGAAAGACGGCACCACAATTCCGGTGGAGGTGCGGATGGTCATTCTCCGCGATGCGAAACACCGCCCGGCCGGCATGTGGGCTCTCGTGAGGGACCTTTCTTCCCGGCACGAAATGGAAGAACGTCTTCGTCTCACCGAAGAGAAGTTTACGAAGGCGTTCCATCTCAGTCCTGATGCTGTGAACATCAACCGCTTGAGTGACGGGGTGTACCTGGCAATCAACGAAGGATTCGAGAAAATAACCGGATACATGGCGGCGGAAGCTCTCGGCCGTTCATCATCATCCGAAGGACTTGGACTCTGGGTGAATCCGGCAGACCGCGAGAAGCTTGTTGCCGGTCTACGGGAGTACGGTACTGTCTACGGCCTTGAAGCCCCCTTCCGGATGAAAGATGGAACGGAGAAGCTGGGATTGATGTCCGCGAGGATCATCCATCTCGATAACGAGCCATGCATCCTCTCTGTGACGCGTGACATCACCGAACGGAAGAAGGCCGATGAAGCGCTTCGCGTCAGCGAAGAGCGTTTCCGCCGCCTCTTCGAAACCATGCCCGATGGAGTCTACAAAAGCACTCATGAAGGGAAATTTCTGGAAATCAATCCGGCGATGGTGAAAATCCTCGGGTATGATTCCAGGGAAGAACTCATGGCTATCGATATTCCCTCACAGCTCTATTTTTCCCCTTTGGAGCGTGAGAGCGCTGCTCTCGAAGAGAGGCTGGAGGAGATGGCGGTGTTCCGGCTCAAAAGAAAGGACGGATCGGAGGTGTGGGTGGAAGACCACGGCCGCCATGTCCTGGACCCGCAGGGCACTGTGCTGTATCATGAAGGAATTCTGAGAGATGTCACGGAACGTACGAGAACCGACGAAATGCTCCGTGCCAGCGAAGAGCGTATGCGGGTAATCATCGAAGGGACCCCGCAGCTCTTCTTCTATACCCAGGATGCACAGGCCAACACTACGTACGTGTCTCCGACCGTAGAAGCGATCACGGGATATGCACCCGATGTCTGGCTGAAACGAAAAGACTGGTTCATCACGGACGCCGGGACGAACCGGGCGGCCAGGGAGGCGACCTACGCACGCCTGCATGGCGAGGCTGCTGACGTGCCGATCCACGTTGAAATCACGCACAGGGCAGGCCACACGATTCTTCTCGAGGTGTACGAGCACGCCATCATCCGGAATGGAGCGATTGTTGGTTTACATGGCGTAGCGCACGATATCACGCAGCGGAAGCGGAATGAGGAGGGCATTGTCCGATCGCTCAGGGAGAAGGAGGTTCTTCTGAAGGAAATCCATCATCGTGTGAAGAACAATCTCCAGATCATAAGCAGCATGCTGAATATGCAGGCAGTTGAGGTAGGCGATTCCCCGGCCCGTGCAGCGCTCCGGGAGGCACAGTCCCGCGTCCTCTCCATGGCGTTGATCCACGAAAGACTCTACGGCGTATCGGACTTTTCCCGGGTGGATCTGTACAATTACAGCGAAGGACTCACGGCCCATCTCGCCCAGACATGGCGGAGGCCGGGTATTACATTGAAGGTCGAGGGGAAAGAAACATTCGTCGGGGTCGACGTGGCTATCCCCTGCGGTCTCATTATGAATGAACTCGTCACGAACGCTCTCAAGCATGCATTCACCGGCCGGGAGGAAGGGGCGGTGGTGATTAGCGTGCAACACGTGTTCGGAGGACAGGTGCAGATCACTGTGCAGGACGATGGCGTTGGGTTCCCGGCCGGCGCGGATATCACCGGGATGAAATCACTGGGGATGATCCTGGTCATGAACCTGGTTGCACAAATCGGCGGAACCATCAGGCTTGAATCGGTGAACGGTTCACGGTTTGTCGTGCTCTTTCAGGCCTGACTATTCGATTCACCCAGATCAAGACCGAACTGCAGGGCAACACATGACTCGCTCCAAGTGTCTTGTTATCGGCAGTGCCAATATGGACCTCGTGGTGACAACGGGCAATTTTCCCCGTCCGGGGGAAACGGTCCTGGGGACGGGCTTTGCGACAATCCCCGGGGGGAAAGGCGCCAACCAGGCAGTGTGTTGTGCCAAACTCGGCGGCAGGGTCGAATTTGTCGGCAAGCTGGGGAACGATCGCTTTCGGGATCAACTCCGGGAGAGCATGTTGTCGGAGGGTGTGTCTCTTCGCCACACAATGACGGCATCCGGTGTCCCCACTGGCATTGCCGTCATTACCGTCGATGGATCCGGGCAGAACGAAATTGTCGTAGTTTCCGGCGCCAACATGCACCTGAAGCCTCGCGACATTGATGCGCACCGGGGTGTCATGGCGCAGGCTCGCGTGCTGCTGCTTCAGCTCGAGATACCTCTGTCCACAGTCTCGCGGGCTGCATCACGTGCCCGGCGGCAGGGGGTTCGAGTGATTCTGAATCCCGCCCCTGCACGACAGTTGCCTGACACACTCCTGCGATGTATTGATTACCTGACACCGAACGAAACCGAAGCCGGCCAACTCTCCGGCGTGAACGTCACGAACCGGTCGACCGGAGAGAAGGCTGCCCGCCGGTTGCTGAGCCGCGGGGTTGGGAATGTCATTCTTACCATGGGGGCGGGCGGGTGTCTGCATGTGACGCCCTCGGGTGCCACGCGGTATCCGGCACGCAAAGTGCGTGTGGTAGACACCACGGCAGCTGGAGACGCATTCAATGGAGCCCTCGGGTATGCCCTCGCGTCCGGGTGGAACATCGAGGACGCTCTCCCCTTTGCCAATGATGTCGCAGCATTGTCCGTGACACGCTTCGGAGCGCAAAGTTCCATGCCTACACGCCGGGACGTCGATCGTTTTCGGCGACGTGGGGCGGCCCGATCGGCGTGACCCCCCCTGCCTGAGAGCCGGGCGTTTTACTATTGATACCCCGTTTCATTGCTTGCATCTCTGCTTCCTTCTCCGTTATTTTTTCTTTCCCGTGTGTGTACGCCATCAGCTCAGGAGCATCGCATGAAGACCACCTTCACAACACTTGCAATCGATTCAGCCGAAGAGCTGCGGTTCGGCTCAGCGCCGCATCCCGTACAATGCGGATTCGGGCTGACCATCGGCGGAGGGATGGTCTATCCGGAGCTCAACTTCACGCTGCCGATAATGAGCATCGAACCGGCCACATGGCATGAAGTCCGTTCTCACTACGAGGAGATCGGTGCGATGATTGTCAAAGCATCGAAACGGCTCCGATTGCCGGGCCTCGTGGTGGAGTTCGAATTGCTGCCCCCGATGACGGAAACGCCGGAATGGGGAGCCGAAATCACCGCCATACTGCACGCCGCTCTTCAAGAGGCGCATGAATCGAACCAGCTTCCCTGCGCGTTGCGCGTCACGCCCACGGATCTTCGCGACGGGCAGCGTCCCCCCCTTCTTCGTTCAGGTGAGGAATGGGACGTACTCTGCACATCGTTTGACCTGTGCGCACAGGCGGGCGCGCACATCCTGTCCATCGAATCTGTTGGCGGGAAGGAGGTCCATGATGAAGCGCTTCTCTACGGTGATATCCGCGGAGCGCTCTTTGCGCTTGGCGTCCTTGCCCCGCGCGACATGGAGTGGCTCTGGCGGAAGATCGTGGAGATTGCCGGAAAACGGGGTGTGATTGCCGGAGCCGACTCTGCCTGCGGGTTCGCGAACACGGCAATGCAGCTTGCAGGGCAGGGGATGCTTCCGGAAGTGCTCGCAGCGGTCATTCGTGCCGCCAGCGTCGTGCGCAGTCTGGTGGCATACCAATGCGGTGCAGTGGGCCCCTCAAAAGACTGCGCATACGAAGGTCCGGTTCTGAAAGCTATCACCGGGACACCGATCTCTATGGAGGGAAAGTCAGCCAGCTGTGCCCACTTCAGTCCCCTCGGCAACGTGGCAGGGGCTATGTGCGACCTCTGGAGCAACGAGTCGGTGCAGAATGTCAGGCTCCTCTCCGGGTCGGCGCCGGAAGCCTATCTCGAATTGCTTGCCTACGACTGCCGTCTCTTTAATGAAGCGACGCGGCAACACAAAGTCTCGGAGTACCAATCGCTCCTGGTGCATTCGGATGTCGCACTCAGTCCCCAGGCGCTTGTGCTTTCACCGGAGTCCACCATTGAGATCGGACGTGCCATTGTCGGAAAGCCCGATGCATATCAGCAGACAGTTGCTGCGGCCCGGTCGGCCGTGACCATAATCATGCGGGCCCGGGAACAGAAGCGCCTTTCGCTTCCTCCCCGTGAGGTGGAATGGTTGAACAAGATCAATGACGCGCTCGGCGGTATGCCCGAATACGAGGACGCGCTCATGGAGGAAATGGCGGCGGCGTACGGGCACAAGTTCCTCCCGTCAAGCTACGGGCTGACATAGCGCTGACCCAGATACTATGCTCGGCACGGTGGGTGCCGCTCACAGGTGTCCGCTGAGCAATCCTCTTTGCCGGAGGTGATTGGTCGGATCAAAAGGCGGATCAAAAGGACGAGATGAGCTCTCTTGACTTTTCCTGTTGTTGATGGTATCTTAGGTGTTGTCGGTACCGTTCCTTTCCATTCGTGATTCAGGTGCCCCGGCCTCACAACCGGGCACAAAAGGGAATTCCGTTCAAAGCGGAAGCTGCCCCGCAACTGTAAATGGCATTGATGCGCATCTGGCCACTGCTCCGGATCAACCGGGATGGGAAGGCCCGCGCAAGTGGTTGCCATGAGCCAGGAGACCTGCCTGAATCTTGCATCCTACTACACCTTCGCGGGAAGGTGCGGGAGCCGTGCCAGTCAATTCGGGCAGCGTACCCCTCCTTTCCGCTTGAGAGAAGGGGTTTTGTGTTCTTATGAAGGTCACCCTCACGACTGCCTCTTTTTGTCTCCTTGCGGGGCTGGCGTATTCCGCCGTTCGCGCAGAAGAAGGAGACACGCTGAAAACGTATGTTCTGGATGAACTCGTCGTTTCAGCCACGAGAGCCGAGATCCTGCGCTCCTCCGCCCCCTCTTCCGTTACCACCATCAACCATGAGCAGATCGCGGGCTTCGCCGGGACCACGTTGGCTGACGCGCTGGAGGCCGTCCCCGGCGTGTCATTCCGGTCATACGGCGGGAGTGGCGCCCTGCATTCACTCTCTATCCGGGGGATGGCGGCCGAACATACTCTTGTTCTCGTCGACGGCCTCCGGTTGACCAGCTATCAGAACGGCCAGACGGACCTTGGTATCCTTCTCTCGTCGTCTGTCGACCGCATCGAGGTTGTCAAAGGTGGCCATTCCTCCCTGTACGGTGCCGACGCACTCGGTGGGGTTGTCAATATCGTGAGCCGCACACCCGTTCAGGGCCTCCGGGGGAACGTGACGGCAGGACGCGGCTCGTTCGGCTTTCAGGCTGAGGAGATTTCGCTTGAAGCTGCAGACAGTACACTCGGCGGCTCAGTCCTGGTCCGCCGTGAACGCGGGACAGAAGACTACGGCTTTGATTTTGACGATGGCCAAAACATCACCCGCCTGGCTCGGTCAAACGGCGATTACCGCCTGCTCTCCCTTGACACAGGCCTGGAGTGGCGGCCCCTGGACGGAATGCAGACGGGGCTCCGATGGACGTTCTGGTCCGCCGAGAGAGGATCACCAGGCCCGGTGTTTTCGACGGAACCCAAAGGGAAGGCCAGACTGACCGACCGGAGTCACCGCGTTCACGGCTTTGCCCGCTGGCGGACGTCCGGATCGGTGAACCTCGGGCTGCACGCGTCATACATGCGCTCCTACGAGCTCTATACCGATCCCGATCTTCTGGTGGGAGACGTTGCCCTCTCGAGCGAGTACACAAACGATGTGATCACTCTGGCGCCAGAGCTCCAGTACGCTCCCTCGCCGTTTCTTACAGGTGTGATCGGGCTGGAAGTCGTGCGCGCCGGTCTCAGGAGCAAGGCGGTAAACGCCGCCGACCGGTCACAACAAAGCGTTTTTCTCTCAACACAGCACGTCCTCCCTCTGGGTTCCCGCTTGCCTACGGAGCTCATCATGTATCCATCCCTCCGGTATGATCATTTTTCAGATTTCGGTCACGCGTGGAGTCCCAAACTCGGTCTGAATCTCGGCATCATCGACACCCCGCGTCTGCGGCTTCGGGGCAGCATTGGAGAGAATTTCCGCGCACCGACCTTCAATGATCTCTACTGGCGCGAAGGGGGCAATCCAAACCTGAAACCGGAACGCTCCCTGAGCCTGGATGGGGGAGTGATTGTCTCGTTTGGAGGTTTCAACGTCGATGTCGGTGCCTTCACTATGCGCACCACAGACCGGATTGTGTGGATCCCGGGAAGGGGAGGGATCTGGTCCCCCGTGAATATTTCGGACGTCCGTTCCAGAGGCGTGGAGGCGGAGATTACCTGGCGAGGATGGGGTGGCATCGTGCAGGCGACACTGAACTCGACGTGGACTTCGAGCATCAAGAACTCGGCAGACTATCCGGGGGATCCTTCGGAGGGGAAAGAACTCATCTATGTACCGCGACAGACAGTGCACGCTCTGGTGCTTATCGCAGTGCGCCCGATGACATTTGCGGTCAAACACTCCTGGAGCAGTTACCGCTACACGACGGAAATCAACGACCGGTATCTGCCGGCGTACGGCGTGACCTCGGCCGCCGTCACGCTCAATCAGGTTCTCTCCCCCCTGAGGACCACGCTGAAACTTGAAGTCACGAACCTGTTCAATACCTCATATCAGATTATGGCCTACTATCCAATGCCTCCGCGGGAAATCCGGTGTACCCTGGGGGTGGCGCTATGACTAACCGGATCGCTATGCTGGACGCACTTGTCATTGCGGGCTTGCTCGGGATGTGGGGTTGTGTCACCGACCCCGGCGGGTTGGAGCGCACCATTCCGCCTCCCTCAACGCAGGGAGTGTATATCATCAATGAAGGAAACTTCGGGCGAGGGAACACAGACCTCTCGTACTATGACTTTGCGGATCGCCGCGTGTATCAGGACGTCTTTACTTCCGTCAATGGCAAAGCCCTCGGGGACGTGGCCAACAGCATGTACCAGAATGGCGACAAAGGGTACATCGTTGTCAACAACTCTGACCGCATCGAGGTCATTGATATTGCATCCAACCGGAGTGCCGGCTCTTTCCCGGTGGGAGCAGGGCGCAGCCCGCGGGAGATGGCGATTGCGGATGATTCGCTCGGACTGGTCACCTGTCTGTATGATGCGTCGGTGGTGGTGATCAACCTTCATGTTGGGACAGTGGTCAGCCGCATCCCCGTTGGTCCGAACCCCGAAGGGATAGCACTCGTCCGCGGGAAAGCCTATGTTGCCAACTCGGAATTCGGGGGGGGAAAGACAGTCTCCATTATTGATGTCGCGTCCCGTTCCGTCTCCCGGACGCTGGTGGCGGGTGACGGTCCGATCAGCGTCGGTGTGACATCGTTCGGCATGGTGTATGTCTTGTGCACGGGGTTTTACAACGACTGGATAGACCCACTCGACGATACTCCGTGCCGCATCGCGGTGATCGATCCCGTGACGGACGCCGTGGTTGACTCGGTAATAATCGGAGACCATGCGTCGAGCATGGCGCTTACCGCAGACGGGCTCTGTTACGTGCTTACGTCCGATAGCGTCATCGTCGTCGACACGCGGCTGCACCGCAATCTGGGGACGTTTGTCAGGGGAGCATTTTACGCCGTTGGCGTCGACTACATGTCGGGCGACGTCTATCTTGCCGATGCGAAGAACTACGTTCAGGCGGGAACCGTGTCTGTGTACGCGTCAGACGGATTGCTACGCACGCGGTTTAGCGTCGGCGTTAATCCGGGGCATTTTCTTTTCAAGCACTCGACGGCACCTCCTCAATCATCCTGACTTCCCGCCACGCGCCTTCGCGTTCGATCCGGAATGTCTTGATCTCGAACGGCTTGAGACGTGCCTCGATGCTCACCTCTGGAGAGGGCAGGGCCAGGTGTCCTGTGGTTTCCTTCCCGGTTGTCTCCTGGATGCGCACGATAAGCGCCTCACCGTCCCACGATTGTTTGCACGCCAGGAGGCGAATGGATGGTGGGCCAAGGCGCAACAACTCCTGCTGCGGGGGTGTGCCTTCGCCGATCGGATGATGGGCGAGTGCATATGGCGGGGCATTCAGCCAGTCAGCCAGTGCATGCACGTGTGACTCGAGGTCCTGTCGGGACCTCCCCGGCACCACGAGGAGGCGGACGTCATGGACACCCAGATCCATGACTTTCCTGTGTGGTGGATCGCTGAGTGTGAAGGAGCGCTCAAACGCATATGGTGCGCTCCGGAGAATGGAAAGACGGACTTCTCCGTTGCGGCAATCGAATCCGTGCTGACCGCTGTTGATGATTGCCAGGGCGCAGGGAGCACCATCCACCGGTCCCTCGAGGATCATCCATCGTCCGTGGGTGTGTTCCTCCCCGTCGGCCGGACGGTACAGTGCCCCGCCGGGGACCTCACAGAGAACGGCATCAGCACTCATGCGTGTCGGAAACGAGAGCTTGAGACGCTTCCGGGGCTCGTTCCAGAGAATGCGCAGCCGGAATTCCAGGAACGGTTGCGAGCTGTAGGAGATCGTACGAAGGACAATGCTGCTCCTCCGGTAGACGTAGGTTGCCTCGCGGATCGTCCGGACTGGGCCTTCCACCACCGTACTGAATGACCCCGGGAGGAGGGTGAACTCGCCGTCGACTTCATCGTACCGCCATCGGTCCATGCCCCAGGAGTCGGCCGTGTCGTCGACCACGAGAGCCCGGAGAAGATCGCCGGCCAGCAGCTGGCGCCCGTCCGGCGTCTCCAGAGTTGCCGGACGCATGGTAACGAGATTCAGTTCATGCTGTACTGCCGGAGGGGCCGGTATCGCGACGTAGGGACCCTCGTGCATCTCTACAGCATAGTGCGCTGCTCCCACCTGTGGGAGGGTTGCGGTGAAGCAGAGCCTTCGCCGCCATTCGTCCACAAGCAAGTACATCTCCGGCGGTTCTTCCTGTACGGGAACCTCCGTGCCGTCCAGCGTGAACATCCGTGCATGCCACTTTCCCTGCAGCTTTGGAACATGGTCGATGTTGCATTCACATTCGACGGGAAAATTCTGTCCTGCCGGATTCACACTTATGACGGTAAGGGGAATCTGGAACGGCTTTGGCGCGCCCTGCGTGAATCCGGCCACGGCACCAAGGCGGAGACGGCGATGGGTCTCAGAGGATCGTCCGTACAGGTCGAGAGCGTCAAGCTCGCCGGATTCTATGGAGGAACCGCAGAGGATGTCATGGAAGTCGTTGAAGAGATGGTCACGCCATGCGTCGCGTAACTGCTCCTGAGGATACTGCTGTCCGCGCAGCCACCAGCTTGACACACGGGCGCCTTCGGTCTGGAGGAGTTCGGCGAGGTTGCGTTGCATGCGCTGCTTCAACCGGGCCATGGACGTATAGCACCCGGTAAAGACACGCTGGAGATCGCCCCGGATGACAGGGGCCGACGGAAGTTTTTCTTTGATCGCATCATAGAACCGCTCTGTCGAGCTGTGGATGATTTCGACCCTGGTTTCCGTCGTCATGAGTTCCTGAATCTGCTCCAGTTCGTTCCGGGTAGCCCCTCCGCCGTGGTTTCCCAGGCCCCAGAAGACGGGGGTATCGCGATTGAGCCGTAGCGCGATTTCTGCTGCCTGCCGGATGCGTTCGACGGCGACATTGTGAAACGTATTGTAGGCCGGGAAGGGGATCCGGTATGCTCCGATCTCCGCGCCATCGACCCCCTGCCAGCGATACAGATCGGATGGGATGTCGAGGTCCTTCTGTTCCGGCCGCATGTGCACATACAAGCTGTACCCAGCCTGTGCGAGAAGTTGCGGCAATCCGCCGCTGTGGCCAAACGAATCGAAGTTGTACGCCACGCGGGGTTCGGCATCGAAGAACTCCCGAAAGTAGCGGCGTCCTTCGGCTATGTGGCGAATGAGTCCTTCCGTTCCGGGCATGTTCACGTCGGGTTGCAGGTCCCAGCCTCCCGCAATACACCATCGTCCTTCACGGACCAATTGCTGGATTTCAGCAAACAGGGAGGGGTTCAGCTCCTGGACCCATCGGTACAGGATTGCCTCATTGTGGTTGAAGATAAATTGGGGGAACTCGCGCAGCAATCGTGCCGCGACCGCAAATGTCGCGACAGCTTCCGCCGCCCCCTCTTCCCAACGCCAGAGCCAGACGGGATCAAGATGGGCATTGCAGATCAGATGAAGGACTGGTTTTCTCATAACGTCGTATCATCTCCTGTTCCGGGTTATCGGTACTCAAAACGTTTCTGCGGGGGCTCCATCAGTGCAGCGCATTCTCTGCACAACGCAGGGGGTGGGAGGGTTGCATCAGAGCTTCTCAACAATGGTGATCACGATTTCGCTCAGGATCAGAATGATAATGATCCATTCCAGGTACGAGGCCCGCTGAGCCTCGAGCCGTGAGAGAACGAAGGTACTGAACCGTGAGATGATGGAGATTTTTTGCTGGAGGATTTTAACCCGAGCTTCCAGATCGAATTCCCGCTTCAGGCTCTCATGCAGCTGGTCCATGCGCTTCCCGCCGTCCCAGATAATATCGGGGTCGTCGAACACCGCAACGTCATGTGCGAGTTCGTGCTCCACGGAAAGGGCAAATCCGACATCTTTCGCTGCCACACGACGCCGGTGGGGAATCCACCCCTTTGAGGCCAGAGCCGCGATGGTTTGTTCGAACTGGGCAAGGGCATCGCCGACGAGCTTCTCATAGTATTCCAGTGACACCGACCGGCTCAGGACAATCGCCACCAGGAGGGCGATGTCACGGTTGAGTTCCTTCACATACCACTCGTCAGTCCCTTCGGGTCGTTTCTGCTGTGGTGTAAGATAGAGGAGAAAATCGTCCTCGCTGAGGAATTTGTTCTCCCGCCAGGCACACCCTTTCAGCCGTTCCATGATCTCATGGATCTGCCGGGGGTCGTTATTGAAGAACACGATAGACCCGTAGTTGAAGACGATCACGAGACGGTGCTGTTCGAACTGCACAGTCAGGGGATCGAGAACCAGCGTCTTTCCGCCAAAGTCCTTCTCGAGGATTTCCCGTGCTGCACGAAGGTCGTAGGACGACGCATAGTCGAATGCCTTTACGAGGATGCGTTCCTGGGTGTCAGGTGCTGTTTCCATAGTAGCGATACTTTCCGTGGAATGTGTCTGCTCTATGAATACAAAACGATTGATGATTTCGCAAGCTCAAACCGACAGGTTTTGCCCCCGCCGGTCGTTCTCCGCCCCAGTTGCGACTGAATCGCGATTCCGGTACATTTTTCGCGCACCTGGACCCCATCATACGTGACGATGCACGACCCGAAGGGCAATGGGAGCGATTTCGGGTCCACAGAGTGTTATAGAGTGTAGGACATCGACCATCGAAGGGATTATGCCGATCAGCTCTGGAACAGACAGGACCATGCAATCAGTCACCCTGCCGGTCGAGGGGATGACATGCGCGAGCTGTGTTCTCCGTGTGGAGAAAGCGCTCAAGAATGTGGACGGGGTGGGAGATGTGGCGGTGAATCTTGCCACGGAGAACGCACGTATTGCGTTCGACCCTGCACAGGTTTCGTTCGAACGCCTTCAGAAAGTAGTATCGGATACGGGGTACTCCCTTCTGGTTCCCGAGAAAGGGCATATCAGCCCCGCTCCGGGCACAGGTGATCGTCCTGCGAAGGTAGAAGCACTGCGACAGCTCAAGCGGGAATTGATCCTGAGTGCCGTCCTTACCGTCCCGATCATGATTCTCAGTATGGCCAGCATGACCGCCTGGTACATGCGGAGCTCCCCCCTCACGATGGAGCAGACGAACCGGATACTCCTTGTACTCACGACGCCCGTGATCTTCTTTTCAGGGCGGAGGTTTTTTGAGGGCTTCTGGGTGACCGCACGGCACCTGACTGCCGACATGAATACCCTGGTTGCGGTGGGCACGGGGGCTGCGTACCTCTACAGCACGATTGCCGTTCTCTTTCCGGAACTCCTCGGCCGGGCAGGAAATGGTGCCGGGGTATATTTCGACACGACAGCGACCATAATCACGCTTATCCTTCTGGGCAGGGTCCTCGAGGCTTCCGCAAAGGCGAAGGCTTCGGACGCAATACGAAAGCTGATCGGACTGCAGCCGCAGACCGCCAGGGTAATCAGGAACGGAGGGGAGTCAGATATTCCTATTGCCGACCTTCGTGCCGGAGAAATCGTTCTTGTGCGGCCTGGCGAACGTATACCTGTCGACGGCATTATTACGAGGGGGAGCTCGACTCTCGATGAATCGCTGGTGACCGGAGAAAGCCTTCCAGTGGAAAAGGGTGAGGGTGATGCGGTCGTCGGGGGTACCATCCACCTGCGCGGAAGCATTGAGATGCGTGCAACAGCGGTGGGAGAAGGCACCGTACTCGCGCGGATTGTGAGAATGGTTGAGGAGGCACAGGAGTCCAAGGCGCCTATCCAGAACCTGGCCGATCGGATCGCTGCTGTCTTCGTCCCTGTGGTGATCTCCATCGCGGTAGTGACCTTTGTGCTCTGGTCCACGGTTGGCGGAGCACCGTTCGCGCATGCGCTCGTAAACTTCATCGCGGTCCTTATCATCGCCTGTCCATGTGCCCTGGGCCTCGCCACGCCTACCGCAGTGATGGTTGGGAGTGGTGTTGGCGCCCGTTTGGGCGTGTTGATACGCAATGCGGACAGCCTCGAACGGACGCGGCTGATCACGACTGTTGTGTTCGACAAGACCGGCACGATCACGGAGGGGAAGCCGGAGGTGACAGACGTTGTTGCGCTGCACGGTTATGACCAATCCGGCATCCTCGCTGCAGTTGCGCCGCTCGAACGACTGTCCGAGCATCCGCTCGGAGACGCCGTGGCCCGTCATGCGCGACAGGAAGGGATTGAACCGGGATCAGCCGATGCGTTTCAGTCCCTGGCCGGCCTGGGTGTTGCGGGGGTGGTCAACGGCGTTCCGGTTGTTGCCGGCAACATGCAGTTGATGGAAGAATATGCCGTGAATGCAACCGGCGCCCACCTGGAGGTCGAACGATTCGCCGGAGAGGGGAAGTCGTCAATCGTTGTTGCGGTCGACGGAAAGGCCGCTGGAGTGATTGCAATCGCCGACACCGTCAAGCCGACGTCGCTCGCTGCAATCCGCGCGCTCCATGATCTGGGGATCGAGACGGTGATGCTGACAGGAGATAACGAACGGGCGGCGCGGGCGATAGCCGATCAGGTGGGTGTCGATCGTGTGATCGCGGGGGTTCTTCCCGATCAGAAAGCCGCGCATGTCAGGGATCTCCAGGGCCGGGGAAGGGTGATTGCAATGGTGGGGGATGGCGTCAACGACGCCCCGGCCCTGGCGCAGGCAGACGTGGGAATGGCCATGGGAACGGGAACGGATGTCGCGATGGAGACTGCAGGGGTCACCTTGATGAGCGGTGATCTCGGAGGGGTCGTTCGGGCCATTCGTCTCTCGAAGGCGACGATGCGGACGATCAAGCAGAATCTCTTCTGGGCGTTCATCTACAATGTGATCGGCATTCCCCTTGCTGCCCTGGGCCTGTTGAATCCGATCATTGCCGCGACGGCGATGGCATTCAGCTCGGTGAGTGTGGTAAGCAACTCGCTGCGATTGAAACGTTTCAAAGCATCCGCTGAACGATCTTCATGATCGTTTTTGACAAATCCATGACATCTTCTTCCTGACGCATCATATATTCCCTCCAGTATCACGGCATGTGCCGGACGCGAGTACGGACATATCCAGCGGAGGCAGTTATGAAGCGTGTACCCTTCTTCACCAGTCTGCTGTGCTTCCTGGTTCTCCAGGTCCACCCTGCTTCTGCCCAAATCACCGGAGAGACGGTAATTCTCAGTGAACGAGTCGGCGAGCTCGTCGACTCCTCCGAGAGCGAGAAGTTTCACGTTTTTCAGAATATCAAAGGCTTACAGAGCGCCCGCGTTATCATGATCTCCGATTCGCTCTTGTCTGTTGTCTTCCAAATCCGTCAGCCGTCCTCGGCCCCTCGTGTGGAATACCAGAAGTATTCGCTGGCGGTCCTGAAGGTTATCGCTGAAAAGATCAATCATATCGAGGGATTGATCGACGGGACCTATGTGATGGGGACCGAGCCAGCCCGTCTGAGAACGGCTGCCGGATCCAGTGTTGGCGAGCGTCCTCCTCCTGCGCGGGCAGGTGTTGCTGGTTTGCCGGCGGAGTCACAGGCGTTTGGTCGCTCCGGGGCCTCTCTTCCTGCGCAGCCGCTGCCGTTCAGTCAAATCAGCGCCTCTCTTCCAATGCGCGCGCGCTATCCGCAATTTGGGTTCACCGGCGGAATTGCATCCTATGAACCGGATGCCGGAGGCCTATGGCAGCGCCTCGCGGCGATTGAAGAGCACTACAGGAGCTACGGGTATCCCATCGAATATGCGAGGTCGAGGGCCCCTCACGATCTTGCACTCTTCTTTGCTGCCACGGTCGTCTTTGATCCGTCGTTCGATGTCAGCCTTGAAGTCGTACGCCGGGAACATGTTGTCACGTACAAGAGCATCGCTCTGAGCGGCCGGTATTTCCCCGAGAAGCTTACCATGGGCCCCCTACGGTTGTTTGCTTCTGTGGGTGTGCAGGCGGTCTCGTATTCTGTCTCGGCGGTCCAGAGTTACCACGATCCGATCGGACCTGCGGATTCCGTTGGTCGGTTTATGATGTTTGTCGAGGTCGATATTCAGGGAACAGAAAATGTCCTTTCCTGGTTTCTGGGTGCTGGCCTTGAGCTCGGGCGCACGCCCGCATTCACCCCCGGGCTCTCGGCGTTTGTCCGGTATGTCTTCTCCCCGGATCTCGCCCTCTCATCGTCCGTGGGGGAGGGAGTGGTGAAGACAGAAGGATATTTGTTCGGTGTTACACTGACGATCTATTTCCAATGAGGCTCTGCCATGGCACACCGTATTACGATACCAATGTTCATTCTTACGGCCCTCTTCGCCGCAGGATGTCATACCACGGAGCGTATCACTCTGCGCCCGGCCCTCGTACAGGCCTGCAGTGATCAAGACGCCCTTGACATTCTTCTTTCAGACTCCTCCCTGCTCCATCTCACCGCATACACGATCACCGATAGTACACTATTCGGGAGGGGAATGCGTCAGATCCACGGGGCTGTGGTTCCGTTCGAGGGATCGGTGCCATTCCGCGACATCCAGTATGTCGAAACCCGGGAAGTCGCAGGGTTCTCGACGATCCTCGCTCTCGGGGCAGCAGGCTATGTTGTGGGTTCTGCGATTTCGGTCCTGCAGGAACCAGAGGGTCGGTCCATAGTGTTGAACGACGTGACCGTCCTTTACGATCCAAGACGCCAGTACTCGTCCGGGGGAGGCGGACATTCCTGTCCGACACTCTACGCCTGGGATGGATCACGGTTCATACTCGAGGGAGAAGCATTCGCTGTTGCCTGGGGAAAGGCTCTCGAAATGACGACCTGTACACTCCTCCCATCGTTGCGGCCTGAGAATGGCCTGCTCCACGTCCAGGTCCGCAATGAACGTCCCGAGACACACTATCACAACTCCCTGAACCTGCTGTCGGCCGAAGTCCCGGAGGAGGCCTCGGTCGTTTCCGACATCGCGAACCGGCTTCTTGTTCTCGACCATCCGGCTGGACCCACCGTTGCCGTTGACGACGCACGACCCGGACTCCAGGATGCCCTGAGCTGTGCTGATGGCGTGTTCTGGAACTCAACGCGCTCCACTGCCCACGCGGGCGGCTCCTATACGGATAAACTGCAGCTTTCGTTTGTCACGCCTTCGCGTGCTGGGGCGGGAGTTCTGGTGGTCACTGCAGTGAATACGGAAATCTTTGCGAGTGTGCTCTCCCATCTCTCGAACCTGCTCGGCGATGCAACGCTTGATTTTGTGCAGGCGCTTGAGCACGATCCTGAAATGATACAGCTCATCAGCGAATGGCTGGATGAAGCGGCTTTGCGGGTCTGGGTTAGTGACGGCACGACGTGGAGAGAAGCTGGAAAGATTCTACCCGAGGCGAATGCGATTCCATTTACTCGAGCAGTACAACTTGATATGAGAGATTGTGGCGAAACGGTCCTCGTCAGACTGGAGTGCCTGTCTGATGTGTGGAATATTGACGCCGTGCTGCTCGACCGGACAGCGCCGTGTGTCCTTCCATGGACCCGCATCTCCTGTGAGTCAGCGTCAACGGGAACCGACGGTGATATTGCCGAGTATCTGTGCGATCGGGACGAACGGTATGTTGTGACCCTTCCGACGGAGAGGATCGATCTCAGCTTCCACTGTCAACCCTCCCGACCGGGCATGCGGAGAGTGTACGGCCTTGAAGCGACGGGCTATCTTCATGAATGGATGCCAACGCGGAAAGAAGGTCTGCAAAATTCTCTGATACACCGTTCGGACCGCATCACCTGCATCAAAGAGCTGCTCCGCCATCGAGGCCTCCTCCTCCCTCCGATTTACGCATCCTGGGGATCACGGTGAGGCGGGGGGAACACGAATCACCTGTTTGGCCCACGGCGTTATTGCAGGCAGCGGCGCAGATTCTACTTGATCGCCCCGGCGATCAGCCCCTTCACAAATGTCTTCCGCATCAGAAGAAAGATAAGCAACGGGGGTATGCTGAAGAGAATTGCCGCAGCGGACATCTGGTTCCACACGTCTGTGAATTCCCCGACAAACAACCCGATGCCGACCGGTATCGTCCTCGTGCGTCGGAGCTGGTGAGGATGAGGGCGAAGAAGAACTCGTTCCAGGACCCGAGAAATGCGAACAGGGCTGTGGCGCCAAGACCGGGGAGGGCAAGCGGGAGAAGGATCCTCCGCAGTGCCTCCAGACGCGAACATCCATCTATCAGAGCAGCGTCCTCCACTTCTCGCGGAATGCTGCAGAGAAAGCCGTACAGAAGCCAGATGACGAACGGCAGTAGGACGGCGGTGTGAACGAGGATCAGTCCGAGCTGCGTGTCGTACAACCCCGCTTCTTTCAGCACCTGGAAGAGCGGGACGATGACCGATGCGCCTGGAAGCATCTGTGAGAGAAGAAACACAAGCAGAAAGAGGTTCTTTCCGGGAAAACGAAAGCGGGCGAAACCGAATGCCGCCAGGCTACCGATGATCAGCGTCAAGGCGGTTGCCGAGAGGGCGACGATCAGGCTGTTTACGGTGTAGGTTGCAAACGGGAGGTAGAAGAACATGTCGACGTACGGCTGAAAACTCATGCTCGGACTTGTCCAGCGCGGCGGGTACGTGTTGACCTCCGGCAGGGGTTTCAGCGACGTGGCGAAGGTCCAGAGGATTGGCAGGAGGACCAGCGCAGCGAGGAGAATCAGAAGTGATAACCGTCGCTGCCGCTTCATGCCGACTCCCTCCGCGAGACAACCTTCAGGTAGAGGAAGGAAAGCGTGACGAGCATCGCGAAGATCATGATCGAGAGGGCGGAGCCCTTTCCGAGATCAAACTGGACAAAGGAAAACTCCCGGACAAGCAACGGGAAGGACCATTGAGGCATTGATCGGGCCTCCGCGGGTCATGACGAAGACCATATTGAAATCATTGAAGCTCCAGATCACACCCAGAAGCAGCAGCACGGCTGATACGGACCGAAGATTGGGAAGAGTGATGTGCAGGAACTTCCCGAGCGTTGAGGCGCCGTCAACGGCGGCTGCCTCGTACTGCTCCTCGGGGATGGCCTGGAGGCCCGCCAGGAACATCACCATGGCAAACGGGTAGAACTGCCAGAGTCGTGCCACGATCACGCAGAGCAGTGCTGTGGTGGGATTCCCCAGCCAGGTGATGCCCTCGGAAATGATGCCAAGGCTGATGAGCCAGTAGTTGATGACACCAAAGTTGTCGTTCAGCATCCACTTCCAGGCAAACCCCGCCACGACCGGTGAGATCACCCAGGGGATGGTGAGAATGAAGCCCATGACGTTCGTGATCCGCCCAACCTTCGTGTTGAGCAGCAGTGCAAAGGAAAGGCCGACCACCAGGGCAAGCAGCGTCCCAGCGAGGCATACAGGACGGTGTTCTGAAAGGCGAGCCAGAAGACGCTATCCTCGAAGACTTTTTCGTAGTTGGCCAGCCCGACCCAGTCACCCGTCCCGCGTATCAGGCTGACACGGCGGAGGCTGTTGAGGAGGTTCTGCGAGCAGTGGATACACCAGGACGAAGACGGTGAACACCAGCGCAGGCAGCAAGAGGATGTATGGCGTGGATCGCTTCATCGGTCACCGTCAAGAATCTCCTGGGCCTCGGCGGCCGCCCCACGATTGCCTCTTCGGCCGAGATCTCTCCGACGATGGCCTTCTGACACCACGGAGTGATGACGTTCCTCGCGATAGAGATGATCCCCGGGTGGGAGGGCCACGGGCGGGCATGCTCGAGTTCGTGCTGTAAAGCGCCAGGTCTCCTTCTGGGAGCCGCTTCCGGACTGTTCAGCGCATGGAGTGTCGTGGCAACAGCACCCAGATCCTCCGTGATCCAGTACATGTCGGCCTCTGGCGTTCGCAAATACTTGACGAGCTCCCACGCTTCATTGGGATGCTTCGTGTGAGCGCTGATCGCATACATGACCATGTCCTGTAAGGTCGGTAGCGTGTCGTACTGGTCCAGCAGATGATCCGGGACGGGCACGGGAACGGTGTAGAACTCCTTCCCGGGCTCTTCTGGTCGACGAGGCTGCGGAACCACGGCCCCTCAATGCTCATGGCCACCTTGTTGCGAGCAGAACAGATCGTTGATCTCCGAGTGCTGATAGGCAAGAAATCCGGGTGTGATCGAGTGGTCGATCTGGTGCATGTCCGCAAAGAGCTTTAATGCTGGACCACGCCCAGCGGGGTAGTCGAACTCGACTCTCGTCAGATCGTCGGACAGGATGTTCAGCCCGGCCTTGTACAGGAACGGGGCGAACCGGTATGCAGAACCCTCCCCGGTCGCCGCCCAGAAGCACCAGTCCCCATTGATCGGTCGTTCCCGTCCCCGTCCGTATCTCTGGTTAGCCGTTTTGCCGCCTGCGGAACTCCGACCAGGTTCTGGGAGGACGCTATACCTTCGTCGTCAAAGATGTCTTTGTTGCAGATGAGGGTAAACGCGATGCCGGAACAGGGGAGACCGTAATAGTTGTCGCCGTACCGTGTCGATTCGAACATGTGTGGCTCGAACCAGCTCTTCACCTCCTGAAAGTCGGGAAAAGTGTTGATGGGATAGAAGAACCCCGCGCCCACCGAACTCGGCGGCATAGTTTGCATGGACATTCATCACGTCCGGTCCCGTGCCGGCGCTCAGGTTCGTGTACAGAAGTTCGCGGATCATGTTCCAGCTCTTCTGGCTCGGGACGACTCGATGCCGGGATTGGCGGTGTTGAAGCGAATCCACGCGAGCCCGGACCCATTCGATCATCTTCGGAACACCACCGAAGTTCCAGAGCTGAAGTTCGACGCCATCGCGCGTCGTACCGCATGAGAGCAGAAGAGTGAGAGGAGAAGCAGGATACAGTACGGTCTTCATGCAGACTTACCCGTAGGGGTATGGCATCGTTAGACGGTGTCGGCCAGCACTCAGGATGTCCGTCGCCAATCTGATCCTGGCCGTCCGCACAAATGTGATGTAGTTCTCGGCAGGGTCCCTTCGAGGACAGCGTCCGCGGTTGAGAGTACATGCTTGTAGCGTCGTACCGCTGCCACGATAGCCCGGTGTGAGCTACGAATTTCCTCGGGCGACCCGTCACGGAGGAGCTGAAGGTTCAGGTTCCCTTTGCTGCAGATCGCCGGGAACCAGGCTCCGGCGTGATGCAGCCAGGTCGTTGTCCCCCTCAGGGGGAGGGGCGATGGTCTCGATGAGATCGGCACCGAGAGTGTCAAAGCGTCCCGTCCTGGATCAGCCTTGCGTGGTGAATCCACAGTTGTGATACCAGAAGAGCCCTCCCCGCTCATGCGTCCACGCCGAGAATTTTTGGATCCATGGAAGGTCCATCGTCCGAAAGAGCTCCGGGGAGGTCATCTCCAGCCCGTAGCTTGAGTCGCTCATGAAGTCGACGCCCTCTTCCATGGCGATGGACATAACGAAAAGCGAAGCTTCAACCACGGCTTCCATGCTTGCTGGTAGACATCGCGCGGAGTCGTTCCAGTGATAGAAGACACTCGATGGGGCGATCTGATAGCCCAGCCAGGAAGGGTGGGGGTGACCAATCACCAGGACACCGTCCTCACCCACGCGAGCGCGCCAGCTGCGGAAGTATTCCCGGATGGCATCGGACCGATCGCCGACCTCCTCGCAAACGCTCACAAGCAGAGCGTGATCCTCCACCGTTCGGACCGGACATCCAGCATCATCATGCCAGGGGATATCTTCGCGGGCCGCTCGATACGACCATTCACCCTTTCGAGTCTGAATCGTCTTGACGATGCCTTCGGGGCCGGATCGCTGCGGGTCGATCTTCCAGTCAAAGATCAACCCGGAACAGTCAGTCATGAACATGGGCTCGTAGTCCAGCTCCCGGGCCAGCGTGATCTCGTTGGCGACCTCATCGTCGCTCGCCGGGAGGTGAAGCGTCTCCGAGGCACGCCGTGATGACCTCAGGGTGGGGAAGGAACGGGGAAACCACCTGCCGGGTGGAGCGATGGTCCCGGACGTAGGAGAGAAACCGTTGTCGGGCAGAGACAGGCATAGTCTCTCGGTGGTCAATCCTGTGACAGGATGCGGTCCACAACCATCTGGCGCATCTCTGGTGAGAGGCTTGCGAAATAGGCACTGAAGCCCGTTACCCGCACGACGAGATCGGGGTGCCGAGAGGGATCTTCGTGGGCCTCGAGGAGTTGCTTTCTTGTCCAGGATGTTCATGTTGATCTGGGTCCCGCCTAGGTCGAAGTGCGTCCGGATCAGTGCGGCCACGTTGTCGATATCCTCGCTGGACCGTGAGATGCCCGGATCGAGCTCGATCTGCATCGGGGCGGTGTTGCCGTAGCCAGGCTGGACTGACGCGACAGCCAGAGCGCAGAGCGGTTGGTGCAGCATCCTTGCGGAATCCAGGATCAGGATTAGGGCCGTGAGAGATCATCGCCCGCGCACGGCGGCCATTAGGCGTTGCGCCCGACATCTTTTCCCAGCAGCAGGTTTGCCGCCCAGGAGAAAATGCCCGGGATCATGTTGTAGCCCTTGGGCGTAGGCTTTCTCTTTGACAGCGGCTGTGAACGTGCGCGCAAATGCGTACCGCATAGGCATCGGCCCGGAGCGCCGCTGCCGTACCGTGGGATCTTCCGCATCATCAGCCGTGCTCGCTCTCCTTCCGGGCCTCGCCCAGTCGCTGATCGAGGAAGTGGCATCATCTCCGTCCAGGTGTACCGCCCCTCCCTCTGCTACTCGCTGCTCCAGGGCGGCAAAGGAGTCGGCAACGGTGGCTAGGCCCGAGCCGTCGACGCAGAGGTTGAGATATTCCACTCCACAGTGCGAAGCGTCGCGACCTCGTTCGATCGGACCATGACAGAGAAGGTCCAGGTGGAGCTCCGGGAAGACCCGGTACATGTGATCGATGTGGAAGTCCAGGCTCTCGGCCACGCACCGCGACACTGCGGCGGAGTGTGTTTTTCAAAACCTGCCCAGAGTTCGTCCACACTCGGTGCACCGACGGATCGGCCATCATCTCGCTGCAGCGCCACCTCGAAGACGCGCGCCAGATTGATCTTCACGCAGTCATTGACCGTGTATTCCTTGCCGGGGATCGCACACCAGTGGCATCCTGAATACGCACGCTCCCATCCCAGCGCACGCGGATATCCGTTGCGGGCAAATCCTTCACTCGTCCGGTCGACTCCGAGGAACTTTGGGATCCCGGTCCTGTCCTCGAACAAGATCTCCACGCCACGACGCAGGAGCTCAGGGATCCGTCGACTCACCCACGCTCACACCGACGTTCACGGGGATCTTCAGTCGGTGGACTGCCTCCAGGACCAGGTACGACAGCCGATTAGTCGTGTCCTTCCCCGAGGTGTCCGGCCCTCCCAGCTGGATGTAGCTCGTGTCCATCACAAAATGGCACGCCAGATGGAATACAGCCTCCTCGTCGGTAAGGATGCCGTGTTCAACGTCCCGCTCGTAGAACGGATACAGGAACTGATCGATGCGTCCCAGCGAGCCTCCCATGTTGTACATCTTCCCTGCCGCCTGATACCAGAGCATCCACTGGCAGGCCTCCCGGAAGGTTCGGGGCGGCGTCCGTCACAAGTCGCTCGTTGATCTCGGCGATCTGAGCAGATTCTCCTGAAGCTGTGGGTTCTCCTCCGATGCAGCCATCGTCTCGCGCGGTCTCGGCTGTTCGGCCGATCCAGATTCTGCATGCCCAGCACGAAGTGTTCCAGCCCGTCGTAGAGCTCCTGCGCCTCCTCGTCGGTGTTCACAGTCCGGAAGTGCCGGATCTTCGCCAGGAGACCGCCCCACCCGAGCGTCGAGACCGATGCTCATGTCCTGGCAGAAGTGCTGCACCGCGCCGATGCCGTGATGAAGCCGGTACAGGTCGTGCTCTGGCTTTCAGATGGGAATAGTCAAAATCGGGATTCCAGGCAGGGTCACGGTACGAAAGGAAGTTCACCATGTAGCCGCCGGCGAGAGAGCTGTCCGGGTCGACGTAGGTGGGATGCATCTCCAGGAGCGTCCGGAAGTTCTCGCCGCAGGTCCGTGCCCCGTAGAAGCCGCCGCTAGGATGGTTACTCTTCGGTGAAAACTCCGTAAAGAGGGCATCCTTCATCGGTACGCCGGAACCGCTGATGACCTGGACATACCGCCGGGACTCGGCTGGAGGGAGGATCATGCCGTGATCATCCATATCGATGATCCCGATGTCTCGCCACTTCTCCTCCGTATGCCGCATCTTGGTGGCGCGAAGCCGATCGATGCGCTCCTGGTAGCTGAGCTCTTCTGGCGGTTGTGACTTCCATTGGAGGAGTTCCTTCGTCAGTCCATTCCCGCAGCTGTGCGGAGCGTGCTTCGTCACCGTATTCTGGTCTCCACTCCTGCCTTCAGCGCGATCGTCAGCAGGCTACTCATCCGTTCTTTCGTGTCGGCGGTTCAAGCGATGTGAGGCCTTGATAGTCCATGCCGAGGCTCCTGTACTTGTCGCTTCCCAGCTTGTGAAAGGCGAGGAGTTCGTAGGAGATGTTTGGTGTGTCCCCCTGTCCGTTCCCCGGCGGAGGGTCATGAGATCCTGGATGAACGCGACGATGGAGCGGATTTCGTCCTCGGTGTCGTTGACGTTCGGCACGACCGGCGTACGGAAGATGATGGGTCTGGATGTCTGGCCAGCATCTGGGCATTCGCAAGAATTCGCTCATTGGGTATTCCCGGTCGCCTGCTGATGCTGTCTTCTGCGTCATGAGCTTCAGGTCCATCATGATCAGGTCTGTGACGGGCAGAAGCGACTCAAGGGCGTTCCGGAGCAGTAGCCGCACGTCTCGAAGGCCGTGTGAATGCCCTCGTCTTTGCAGCGGCTGAGAATCGATCGCGACAAAGCCTGCGTTCAACCCTGGCTCCCCGCCGGAGATCGTCACGCCGCCGCCAGAATTTTCATAGAAGAGGCGTGTCCTGGAGCACCTCAGCCATCACCTCTTCGACGGTCATCTCCCGCCCGTTCATTTCCAGCGCACCGGAACAGCAGACGTCCACACACTCTCCGCTTGTGCGACATCGGTCACGAAGGAGGTGGTGTACGCCGTCACGTAGTTCGTGCGCCTGGTGGGGCAGACGCGGACGCATTCCCCGCAGCTGATGCATCGGTCGGCAGAGTACTGCAGTTCACGGTACGGATGGCGCCCCTCGGGGTTGTGGCACCAGAAACACCCCATGGCGCACCCTTTGACGAACACCGTGGTCCGAATGCCCGGCCCGTCATGAATGGGAGAACCGCTGGATATGAAAGACGAGATCCTTGCTCAAAAAGCCTGTGGGGTTGGTGATGGAGAATGTGACGGTGTGCGCAAAGAGCGGTTACCGATGGCTGCGCCACCGAGTGCTACCCGGAGACGTATAGGCAATATGATGAAAGAAATCCCGAAAGTCCACGATTTTGAGATCATTTCTCCAGTGGTGAATGGAGCAAAGAGGGCTGCTCTTCTCGAGTGACGGCCTGAAGTACGCATGGCCCTTGGCCCGAGTGCCCTCGGGGGCTCCCGCTCCTCCGGCCGTCATCCATGCCGCCCGTGAGCAGGATAGTTGTCCCGCAATGAGCGGGAACAGATGCTGTTGCGGTGCTGTTCTAGTAGTCACAGTCTGTAGGAAAATCTACTCATTGTCGGGAGGTCATCATGCAGAGGAGAGGGTTACTGTCTTATCTGATCCGTCGATCTCTGGGGGTGCTTCTGCTGGCGGTATCCGCGCCGCTGGCTTTGCACGCCACCACGCATGTCATTATGTTTGGTGGATCAGTCGGGTTCGCCTATTCACCCAGTTCTCTTTCAGTAGCCGTCGGCGACACCGTTGAATGGCAGGGGAGCTTCTCGACACATCCGTTGCGCTCGACGGAAGTTCCGGCAGGTGCAACAGGCTGGACCAATGGTTCCGGATCTGTCTTCCGATATGCTGTGGC
>CAVQPT010000007.1:0-156654 GCA_963714855.1 uncultured Bacteroidota bacterium
CAACGAACAACAATTGCCCGGTAACTCTGAGGTGTTATTCGATGCGAGTCATTTATCTAGTGGCGTGTACTTCACCACACTACACATAGACAATATTTCAAAGACAATCACAATGATGTTATTAAAATAGCATTACGTAGGAAGTTCAATGACAAGATTATCACAATTAGTTCTATTTGTTTTTACGCTCAGTGCAGAATTAGCTGAATCCCAAACCAATACGGTAGGACTAATTATGCACGATTCCACCGCTTCATTTAATGGTTATACTTTGTTCACACCGCTTCCCTCTAAAGTCACCTATTTGATTGATAATGAAGGCTATCTTGTCCATTCATGGAACAGTTCATATGAACCAGGTCAGGCAGTGATGCTTTTAGAGGATGGTAGTTTACTGAGAACGGCTTTTGTGAAAAATACAAACCCATTTACTGCTGGTGGTGCAGGCGGAAGGGTGGAAAAGATTGATTGGGATGGCAATCTCATCTGGTCTTTCAATTGTTATTCATCAGAATATTCCTCTCATCATGATGTTGAGGTCCTTCCAAACGGGAATATACTTTTAATAGTATGGGAGAACAAAACGTACAATGAAGCCGTTTCCGCTGGAAGAAATCCTTCACATGTAGGCTTTCTCCATTTGGTCCGAAAAGATAATTGAAATTAATCCGAGCGAGACAAGCGGTGCCAATATTGTATGGGAATGGCATGTATGGGATCATGTAATCCAAGATTTTGATTCATCAAAATTAATGTATGGGAATATAGCCGATCATCCGGAATTGATAAATCTTAATTTTGGATCCATTAATCAAGACTGGCTCCACATAAATTCAGTGCGGTACAACTCCGAAAGAGACGAGATACTCTTAAGCGTTCACAACTTTGGTGAAATCTGGATAATCGATCATTCAACCACAACCTTACAGGCAGCCGGTCATACTGGAGGAAATGGAGGAAAAGGCGGCGATCTAATTTATCGTTGGGGAAATCCCCGGTCCTATAATACAGGAACCTCATTGGATCAAAAACTTTTTGTCCAACACGATTCGCGCTGGATTGGTAGTGGGCTGCCGGGTGAAAATGATATTTTAATATTCAATAATGGTCAAGGAAGACCTGGCGGCAACTATTCAACTGTTGATGAAATAGTGCCCCCACTTGATGTGAATGGTAATTATTATAGAGAACCTTCTGGCACATTTGGACCAACTGATTTAGTTTGGAAATATACCGCACTGACGCCCACTTTATTTTTCGCACAAAACATTTCAGGTGCCGAACGACTTCACAATGGTAATACTTTGATTTGTGAGGGTCCGGCAGGTAAATTCTTTGAGGTTGATAGTTTAGGAACTCTAGTCTGGGAATACATTAATCCTGTTACACGTAACGGAATCCTTAATCAAGGACAATATCCGGAATTTAATCCTGTATTTAGAGTTTGCCGCTATTCTCCTTCCTATCCTGGTTTTGCCGGAAAAGATCTTTCCCCGAAAAGGAAAAATTGAAAAGTATCCGACGAAAGTTGACAATGATAATGTGCTGCAATCAGATTTCTCTATTGCACAAAACTACCCGAACCCCTTCAATCCAACCACAGTGATTGGCTATTCCGTTCCGATAGATGGATTTGTAGGTTTGGCTGTGTATAATCTACTTGGGGAAAACATTGCTCAGCTTGTACATGCAAATGTACGGGCGGGAAATTATAGGTAAGTTTTAGTGCTTCGACTTTAACAAGTGGTGTGTATTTCTATAAGTTAGAAACTGCTGATTTTACAAGCGTTAAAAAAATGATGGTATTGAAATAGTTCTGTTGGATGGCAATACGCATGATCTCGGCACCTGCAATTTCAAGTCGTTTCATGGCTTCTCTCCGTTGTTCCATACAAGATAACGGTACGGTGCAGTATCGACCCAAGTCATCCTCGGGCCACCCGTCGCTCGGTGACGACGCTCTACACCACGACCCATTGGACGTCCTGACCGCCATTACCGACCACATCCCCAATAGAGGACAGCATCTGGTTCGCTATTTCGGGTGGTACTCCAATAAAAGCCGGGGTCTGCGAAAGAAGGCGCCTGGGCCGCCGCCGGTAGTTCGCAAGATTCTTAAGCACCTGGGAATTTGGGAATCAAATCGTGCGGCTCCCTCACCGGCCAACAGGAGACGTATGTCGTTCACCCCCCCCCAATGCCTTACCACGCTACACGGACCCTACTTCGAAAAAAAATCCAATCGCCTATCCAACTCCTTGACATTAAGTTGTGGAGTTTCTATATACAGACAAAAGCATCTGAAATTGATGCGGGTTTCTTCACTTTTCGTCCGGGACGGGCCCGGGTTCAACAGCGAACCAGCCAGACCAACCATACTCGTAGGAGGTCCTCATGACACCGCGCTCCTGTGGTTTTCTGTCGCTTCTCGCCGTCACCGTTGCCGTCCCAATACTCCTGCCGGCACAGACGTTTCAGCGGGAGTATGACTCTGTTCCGTTGTCCTTTCGCGGAGCCGTCCTCGATTATCCCTGGATAGGCGGGCTGAATGCACTCACCGTGGCCCTGGGCGATATAGATGGGGACGGCGATCTGGACCTGCTCCTGACCGGGACCCCCGACTTCCGTATCCAGCTGTACAGAAACGACGGGGGCGGTGCCTCGGGAGATTTCGTATTCGCTTCCCCGGACCTCGTAGGGACCCCTATCTATGCCGGTTCCAATGTCCGTATCGCGCTCACCGACATCGACGGGGACAACGATCTCGATCTCTTTGGTGGACAGGACAACGGCCGCATACTGTTGTTCCGGAACACAGGCACTGCGTTTTCCCCCGCCTTCACGTTCGAAACGGATTTCTTCGACTCCATCGACGTAGGCTACCAGGCCGCCCCCGCGTTCGCCGACGTGAACGGGGACGGTGAGAAAGACCTGCTGGTCGGCGAATACAACTCCGGTGTCCATCTCTTTCTCCGCACACCCGTCGGTCCCCGCCAGTTTGCCGCCGCGGACACGCTCCGGAATACCACAGGAACCATCATCAAGCCTCCCGGCATATTCTTCGTGCCGGGCCCGGGAGATCTTGACGGGGACGGCGATATCGATCTCCTGCTCGGATGCAGCAACGACCTGTTCGTGCTGGTGCGGAACATCGGGACAAGCTCCGCACCACAGTTCGTGGTGGAATCAGCAGATTATCTCCCCGGTGCCGATCTCTGGTTCAGGACTCCGGCGCTCGCGGATATCGACGGCGACGGGGACCTGGACCTCTTCTTCGGCAACAACGAGGGGATCCCGGCATTGTACCGCAACCTCGTTTCACCGACTCCCCCCGCGTTCGAACGGGTCCCTGACGCGCCCGTGATCGCATACCTGGACGTGGGGTTTTACTCGGCGCCCGCGCTGGCGGATCTTGACGGGGACGGCCTGCTCGATCTCACGCTCGGGACCGAGAGGGGGGGGGACCTTCATCTGTTCAAGAACACCGGCACGGCACAGTCTCCGGCGTTCACATGGCAGACGGGAAACCTTGTCGGAAACCCCGGGATCTTTGACACCAACCCGACGTGGGTCGACCTGAACGACGACGGCCTCCTTGATCTGATTCTCGGCAACAGGCAAGGTCTGCTCCTGTATGGCAACAGCGGCACACCGGCCACGCCCGTCCTCGATTCGCTCGGCCTGTTGAAAGATTCCGCCGGCGTAACCATCGCCAGCCGAAACGCCGACCTGGTTGACATCGACGGCGACGGGGACCTGGACCTCTTCGGCATCGGGTATGATCCCGCCGGCAATACGGACGTGGTGCGGTGGTATGAAAACACGGGCAGGTCAGACAGCGCGGCTTTCAGCCTCCGGTCCGACAGCCTTCGCGACGCGGGAGGAGCGGTGATCCGCAAATACGATTCGGCGCTCAGGTTTGCGGACATCGACAACGACGGCGACTTCGACCTGCTGATCGGCATTTCCGACGGGTATCTGGACCTCCACCGCAACTCGGGAACCCGCTTTGCTCCCGTATTTGAACCCGTGGAGTCCTTCTTCGGAATGATCGAGACCGGCTCCAACAACAGAATCCGCTTTTCCCTGGGTGACCTGGACGGGGACTCGGACCTGGACGTGATCGCAGGACGTTTCCAGGGCGGTCTTTTCTTTTACAGAAACACGACACCGGTGGTT
The DNA here is from genome assembly GCA_963714855.1 of uncultured Bacteroidota bacterium. Classification (GTDB taxonomy): domain Bacteria; phylum Bacteroidota; class Ignavibacteria; order UBA10030; family UBA6906; genus JAGDMK01. The sequence goes on from CAVQPT010000007.1 coordinate 4,180, forward strand.
TCTGCAGGCAAGGAAAACACGCCGCGCCGTTTCAGGATATGGCAGAATTACCCCAATCCCTTCAACCCTGTGACGACAATCCGATATGAACTCCCTTCACGGGGGCACGTCACACTCACCGTGTTCAACCTGCTCGGCGAGGCTGTTGTGACGCTCGTAGACAGGGTCGAGGAAGCGGGTACACGCCATCACGAATTCGACGCGCGCGCCTATGCCAGCGGAGTGTACCTGTACCGGCTGAGTCTGGAGGGAGTAACGCAGACCCGAAAGATGCTCCTGCTGCGGTGAGCGGCGGTTTACACGGGGAAGTGAAGGACATCCACCTGGTTCCGCCAGGCATGCGCGCTCCCCCGAACGGATTGTAGCTTGCTGGCACATTTCCGGACGCGTGAAAACCGAAAAATCCAATCGCCCATCCATCTCAATAACCTTTTATGGATATACATGAAGCCAACAGTACTATCTAAATTCTTCAATGTAATATTACTACTTCTATTTTGTATTGATATCGCAAATGCACAAACCTATAAAATAGTAGATACCGATCAAACTGCTTTTTATGATACTATAACTATAGTTTCAGCTCCTTTGATAGGAGATGCTTTTTATGGACAGGATGCCCGGTATTCCGGTAGTCAACCATCCTATACCGATAATGGAAACGGGACTATCACCGACAATGTAACCGGCCTTATCTGGCAGCAGGACATGGGTGAAACAATATCATTTGAACAGGCATTTGTCAAAGCAGATTCTTTACGTTTGGCAGATCATACCGACTGGCGCATACCTACAATAAAAGAACTGTACTCGTTGATTCTATTCACCGGACAAGTAAGTGGTGCAACTTCAATTAAAACATTTATTGACACAGCTTACTTTAATCAACCTTTGGGAAACACCGCAATTGGTGAAAGAGAAATTGATGCCCAAACATGGTCTTCAACACAATATGATGGCTTAACAATGGGAGGAGATTCAACAGTATTTGGAGTAAATTCTATTGATGGAAGAATAAAAGGTTATCCCAAATACAAACCGGCTACCGGTGCGGCAAATATAATGTATTTCCGCATGGTGCGCGGCAATATAGAGTATGGTAAAAATAGTTTTGTAGAAAATGGTGACAGTACTGTCAGCGATCTTGCTACGGGTCTAATGTGGCAGCAAACAGATGACGGCATAGCCCGGGACTGGCAGGAGGCCCTGGTCTATGCGGAAGTCTCGGGACTGGCCGGGTACAATGACTGGCGCCTGCCCAATGTTAAAGAACTGCAGAGTATTGTTGATTATACCCGCTCGCCCCAAACCACAAACTCTCCGGCCATTGATCCGGTATTTGAAACCACAGAGATAGATGATCCGGACGGAAATCCGGGACATTATCCGTTTTTCTGGACGGGAACAAGACATCTGGATGGTGCGAATCCTTATGCGAATGCTGCCTATGTTGCTTTTGGCGAAGGATTGGGGAAAATGAATGGAATCTTGATGGACGTACACGGAGCGGGTTGCCAGCGCAGCGATCCCAAGAGTGGAAACATCAATGATTATCCGCAATTCTGGGGCCCCCAGGGAGATGTGCGTTATGTCTATAATTATGTCCGCCTTGTGAGGGATGCCGTTTCTTCAACAACTGTTAAGGATGTTGAGAACCCCTTGCCGCAAGAAGCTGAATTACAGCAGAACTACCCAAATCCATTTAACCCGAATAGTACGATCCGTTATTCTGTTCCCATAGATGGATTTGTTAGTTTAGCTGTGTATAATCTAATTGGGGAAAAAGTTGCTCAACTTGTAAATATAAATGTTCGTGCAGGAAACCATCAGGTAAATTGTGATGCGTCAACTTTAACAAGTGGTGTTTACTTCTACAAGATAGAACCTGCCGGTATTACCAGCATAAAAAAAATGATTGTATTAAGATAATTCTGATGAGCTATATTTTATATCCAAAAAGCATAATGATTCCATTACATCATATGTGGTCTTAAATGAAAAATGTTTAAAACGTTGTCTGAACTTACAAACAGAATTATTCGCTCAGGGAGAACGTACGAAAGACGTAATCCCCACATCCATCGGCGATCTGGAGATTACGTTTGTCGGACACGGATGTCTGATGATGGCCTGCGCCGGGAACACACCGGAGATGAAGCAGCTCAGGAATATCGACATTACATTCCTCCCCATGAACCTTCCGTACACCATGACGCCGGAGATGGTTGCCGACGCCGCGAAGGGATTCAGGCCCGTACAACAACAAAGCCCCATCCTGGAAAGGAAGGGGCTTTGTGATTGGGTCGGGTCTTCCTATCGGACGAGAAGCATCTTCTTGACTTTCCTGTACGTACTCCCCCCACCTTCCAGCGGTTCGACCACCAATCGGCAGAGGTATGTCCCGCTTGATACCCTTCCGGTCCAGGTTGCCTGATAGTAGCCCGGCTCGCCCTCACCGTTGACGATGGAGGCAACGTGCTGGCCGTACACATCAAACACATCCAGCTGGACACGACTCCGGACCGGGAGACGATACGGGATTGTTGTCGTCGGGTTAAACGGATTGGGGTAATTCTGGAACAGCTGGATATCGCCCGGGATACCCATTACCTCATTGCGCACATCTGTCGCGACATCAATTTCAATGATCCATAACGGGGAATCGCCCGGCCAGGCGGTAAAATCCGGGGAATAGTTGACGAAGACATTTTCGTCTTTCCCGTCCTTGTCCATGTCGCCCGCCGGAGATCCGTAGAACAGGCGTGGCGAAATTGTCGGAACTCCGCTCTCCGCGAATATGTCAAACACCACCTGGTGCTGCCAGCTTGCGGAGTCCGCCGGATCACCCGTGCCGTTGTACTCCAGCAAGAAGATCTGGCCGTTCAACTCTCCGCCGATTCGCGTCCGGGACGATCATCCGGAGACAGGTTTGCCAATGCTCTATTGTGGTATCTGTCATTTTTCTTCCTACATTGAGAAGTTCCACGTCGCTGACTTCCGTACCACAACATTCGTTTCTCCTGATGACAATTCTGAAGGCCAGGGAACTGCTGCGCTATGGTGTGGTCGTGACCGGCGTCAGCATCGGAACACTTCTCCTGATTGAGCTGGCCGCATGGCTCCTGGTGCCGGGACGGTATGACAATCCGCCCGCCGTTACGGCCGATGCCTGGATTCATTCCGACGCCCTCACTCCCGTCGATACCGTCTGGATGAAGGAGTATGTCGACGAGTTCTGCAGCTCATATAAAGCGCACTGGGTCTCCTATGTCTACTACAGGAGAGACCCCTTTTCAGGGAAGCACATCACCATCGACACCAACGGGATCCGCTTTACCCCACAGCGCGACACCGGGAATTCCCGGAAAGGCCTTCGTCGAACGCGTATCTTCCTCCTGGGTGGCTCCACGATGTGGGGAACCGGCGCTCGTGACAGCGGAACCATCGCCGCTGCGCTTTCACGGGCGATCGCTTCGGATACGAGTCTCGGGCCGGTAGAAATCACAAATATGGGGGAGTCCGGCTACGTGAGTACGCAGGCGATCATACGTCTCGAGCTTGAATTACGCAAGGGAAACGTTCCGGATATTGTGATCCTGTATGATGGTGTGAACGACATCTTCTCTGCGTATCAGAACCATGCACCGGGATTGCCTCAGAACGAATTGCACCGTGTAACGGAATTCAATCTACTGGTTGACGGGAGAAGAATGCGGCACCTCGGACTGAAGGATATCTTGAGCAGGACGGTGACTGCGGAACTGACCAGGGGTATCCGGGGGGCACTTTCGTCACCCGCGCCCTCACCCATGCCCCCCGCGGGTATCGCCGGGGACATAGTCCGGATGTATCGTGGCAACCTGCAGATCGTTGAGGCACTCAGCAAGCAGTTCGGCTTCCACTACGAAGCCTACTGGCAGCCGGTTGTCTTCTCGAAGAACCGACCCTCCCCATACGAGCAGACCCAATCCGACACGATGCGGTATATCCGGCCTCTGTTTCTGGACGTGTATCGACTAGTCGGGCAGGATTCGACGCTTCAGGCCCAGCCGGGATTCCACAATATCAGTGGGATCTTCGACACTGCCACACTGCCAGTGTATATCGATTTCTGTCATATTGCCGAATCCGGCAATACCATCATTGCGCGAAAGATCTTCACCGATATCCAAAGCGTCGTGCGCCCTGCGGTGCCCTTCTAAATTCGCGTCGGTTCCGCGCAGGTGCCATTGACACTGCCGATCGCGCGACCGGCGGGAATGAGCGGGCGAACCTGCCCCGATTCATTGAATCTGTGTCTTCATTTCATTACTCTACGCCCAGATGGACCTCCTCGGACCCAATAGCGTCGAGCGCGCCGCGTCATCTGCAGGATGGAAGGAGCTGTCGCCGGGGATCCGGGGGATCTGGACCACTCCCCTTTCCGGCGAAGAAAGCGCTCCTGCCAATCGGATCATCCATGCCCGATTGATCCGCGCCGCCTCCTCTTTCCGCCTCCACCGGCTCGGGCTTCGCCCCGCAACGGGCTACCACAAGTGCGGATCCAGCACACAGATTGACACAGTAACCGACTTCCGACTCCTCATCTGGGACAGGAACAGGTGGGATACACTGCGTGATGGACGACACCTGCCCCACCCCCCGGGATCTGAACCACTCTGGTTCGACCTCGGGAACACACGAGCCCGGGGGGCCATTCTTCAGCTCAGAAGATGTGAAATCGATCAATGGTGGACCTCATGGAACCTGGCTGGAGGAGCGCCGATTCTCGAAGGAGAGATGGAAGACTCTCCACCCGTACCGAAAGATCACCGGCTGATAATGGAGGAAGTAGATCTTCGCCGCATCGGGTCGGGAGTAACAGCCGAGCGCCGCGCAGGAGAGGTCCGGTACAGGACGGGGAACTTCGAAGTGGGCTTCTGGCTGGGCCGGCCCGGCTTCTCGTATCTTGCTCTCGACGATTCCGGGAAGGGTCGCACGTCACGAAATCTCCTCCGATCGACCCCGGCCCTCTTCCTGCAGGGTCCACGGCTTCACACTGTGGGCTACGACCCTCTCGTCTCTCCGGTTCTGCATTCACCCAAACACGGGACTGTCCGTGTCCGGGGAACAACGGTACGGTATCATCTGGCCCTCGAGGCAGCAGGACAGGAGCTCGTGCTGGAATGGAAGGTTATGCCAGACGGCATCAGGTTCACGTTGACGCGACGGGGGAGCCATGACATCCGCGTCTGGGAGAGTTCGGCCTGGACAATTGTCTGTCACAGCGAGGTGACGCCTGTCACTGCTCTTGGGACGATCGTGCGGGAAGGCGAAAGCGGGCATCTCGCCCTTCCTCTTTTGTTCCATGCCCCCGGCCACGGAACGCTTCGCATCGGGTTGCGCGGCGGGGAAGGACTCTGCCGTTTTGATTCCAACCGTCCTCTGATGTTCACGGCACTGGAGATGAAAACGGGAGAGGTCCCGCAACCGGAGGGAGACTATCTTCTCCCCCGGGGGGAATACAGGATCGACGGGCACATGGTCCCATTCCGCTATGATGCCGCTGTGCGCCGCGGCACCCCGAGGAGCATTGTCCGTGCCGTGCAGCGGTGTGCTTGTACTTCCATGAGCTACCGGGCAGACACCGGAACACTCTCGAACAACGGCAACTCCATCCACGCCCCCCTGTGCATGGACAACTGGTCCGCGGTCGCAACAGAACTCCACGAGCTGATGCCAGGGTTGAGGGCCACCGCGCTGCTGCGCGACTCACTCGAACGCTGGCTTGATGGCGGACCGGGATATGCCAGCGGGGGGATGGTCAGCGGTGACGACCTCCACCGTGCCGAAGATGAGTACATCATGAGTGGAACGGCGTGTCTCCTCGGACTGGGAGAGTTAGTCGGTGCGGAAGAATCTGCAACGTGGGTCAACAGGTTCGCACCGCAGATCGCCCTTGCGCTTGCTGCGATGCGCGCCCGCGATGTCGACGGAGACGGGCTTGTCGAGAGCAGCTACCGCACGGGCATTACGGGGAGCCGCCAGTGGAGCACGAACTGGTATGATGTGGTTTCGTTCGGGTGGAAAGACGCATTTTCGAATGCCCTGTTGTACCGCGCCCTTGCTCACCTCGCACACCATCTCCCCCGTCTGGGGCGAAGCGATCTTGCCGATGGACTGAAGCATTGGTCGGACCTCCTGAAAGAATCCTACGCGCCTGCGTTCTTCAATCAGACGACAGGATGGCTTGCAGGATGGCGTTGCAAGAGGAATCTCCTCCACGACTATGCATTCCTTTCCGTCAACGGCGCTGCGGTATGCAGCGGCGTGGTCGACGCAGATCGCGCCACCTCCAGTATCCGTGCGCTCTGGGACGAAAGCCGCCGCGTCGGGATGCCCGATCCGCATCTTGGACTACCGGGGAACCTCTGGCCTATCAGCGACACGGATATGATCGAACTGGTGCAGGGGAAACCGATGGGGTTTTACATCAACGGAGGACTCACCCATTCCCAGAGCCGGCATTTCGTTGGCGCGCTCTACAAGATTGGGATGAGGGATGAGGCCGACAGACTGTTAGAGGCGCTCTGCTCAACCCTTGCCGACGGCACGGCCTACGGGGGCTGCAACAGCGGCATCGACTGGCGCTACTGGGATGGGGGGCCCTGCGGGTATGAGGGCGTGCTCACAGACCAATTCGGTATTCTCGCGGTCGCTCTCCAGCGGTACGGCACCATGCGCCGCCGGTGCACAAGGCGCTCACCCGGGCCGTAGCCTCGGTCCCGTGACTCATCGCCACTGTCCATGTCGCAACAGCTGGTCTTGCACCAATCGAAAGGAATCCAGGAACCCTATGCCAGCGACACCACATATCGAGTCCCACTTCACCGCGAGCGAAGCAGTCCGGGATGTCGTCATCGGAATGTCCGACGGTCTCACGGTCCCATTTGCCCTTGCAGCCGGTCTGTCCGGCGCCGTGGCTTCGTCAGGAATTGTCGTGACTGCCGGTCTGGCCGAGATGGCTGCCGGGTCCATCGCAATGGGTCTTGGAGGATACCTGGCCGCGAAAAGCGACGAGGAGCATTATGCGAGCGAGTACCGGCGCGAAGAGCGTGAGGTCGCAGAAAAAGCAGACGTGGAACGGCAGGAGGTCGTGGACATTCTGACCGCGTACGGATTGACGTCTGAAGAAGCTGCGCCCGTCGTTGATGCGCTGAGCCGCCGGCCGAAATCCTGGGTGGAATTCATGATGAAGTTTGAACTCTCGCTGGAGAAGCCCGACCCGAAACGGGCGTTGACGAGCGGGCTGACTATCGCCGGAGCGTACGCCGCCGGGGGACTTATTCCTCTCGTTCCGTACATGGTTCTCCCCGTCGCAGCCGCAGGCCTCCCCTGGTCTGTCGCCATCACCCTTGTGGCACTCTTTGTCTTCGGATATGCAAAGGGAGGATTCACGGGCACCCACCGTGTTCGCAGTGCCGGTCAGACCGCGTTGATCGGGGGTATCGCCGCCGGTGCTGCTTTTGCTATTGCCCGGCTCGTGGCCTGAAGAAGCTCACGATGCCGCTCCGTGAGGCCGACGGAGGGACGGGGAGAGTACCCACCGCCGGTAGGCCAGACACGCGATCCACAGGCCGTTCATGCCGAGCACGTTGACCAGAAGGTAGACATCGAGGCGGTTCAGCAGGGAGAAAAGCATCAGCACGAAGAGCTCTGTCCCGATGCCGAGAAAGCCGGAGAGCCGGAGTCCGACTCGATCTGCATACCACCGGCGATCAGTGTCTGAATCCGCAGGTAGTCTGGCACGTGACCAACGATCGAGCCGCACCATGAGGGCATCCTGCCACCCATACAGAACAAGGAAGATACGCTGAAGCATGAGCACACGGGCTTCTTCCTTCAGGTCTTCCTCTCGTACCTCTTCCGTGACCCTGTTGACCGCGGAAGAACGGTGGAGCTGGAGAAAAGAGGTTTGATAGAAGACGTGGAACGATACCCGCAGGGAGATTCCGAGAAACCCGAGGACACCGAGAGAGAGCCAGATCGCTGATCCGGTGTCCCGTACGAGCACAGCGGTGATGGCGCCGAAGACCAGAAGATTCACAAGGAAATCACCGATCGAGTCCAGAAACCGTCCCATCCTGCTGTATTCCTGGCGCGCGCGCGCAAGTTGGCCATCGGCTGAGTCGAGGATGTCTTTTATCGTCACCCAAAGTCCGGCGGCAGCCGTGAACCCCGGGAGGCCGGGCAGATACAGGGCGGCCGCAACGATTCCGGCGATTGTGGAGAGGAGTGTAACCTGGTTCGGGGACACACGTGTCCCGTACAGAAAGCGGACAACAACTCCGGCAATCGGCCGAAGCAGATATGTATTGATCAATTCATCCGATTGGTCGGATTTCAGGGAGTCCCGGTACGAAGGCTGTGCGGGGGGATTCACAGGTTTCTCGTTGTGAGAAGCGTGCGCGCAACGGAGAGATCGTCCGGCGTGTCGATCTCGATGCAGGGCTCCCCTTCGGTGTCCACGCCGAACATCGCGACCCCGCCCTCGATCATCTCCTGCATGCTTGCTTCGTAGAATTCGTCCTTCTCCCTGCGACGATCCAGAATCGCGAACAGCGCGGCGGATGCCTCCGCCGAAAACTTTTCGATCCCGATCGATTCTCCGGCAGCCCGCCGGGGATCGATCTCCTTTCCAATCGACACGACACGTCCCCCGCCATCCAGAACCACCTTGATTTCCTCTTCTCCCAGGGTGGCGGATCTGCGCACCAGCAATGCGGACTCATGCGCGCTGCCCAGGAGCCGGCTCACCAGCGCGCTGGAGAAGAGGATATCAGCATCCAGAAGCAGGAATTGCTTTCCCCGCACTTCGGAGCCGGCAATCCACAATGATGTGTTGTTGTTTGTACGTGCGAACCGGGGGTTCCAGAGGAAGCGAACGGGAAGAGACAGGCGGAAGGAGGACACGGCATGTTCGATCTGGTCCCGACCAAATCCCGTGACAATCACGACAGAATGAATGCCTGCCGTTGCCAGAGCCTCGAGGGAGCGTGACAGTAATGAACGGCCGCCGATATCAAGAAGCGCTTTGGGGAGCGACTCCGTCACCGGACGCAGGCGCATCCCCATGCCCGCCGCGAGAAGAACGGCAATCATGCGTTCGGCACGCGGACCGCTGCCGGGGTGGCCTCAGCGCCGTCCAGAATTCGACCCAGGGCCCGCTGCAATCTGCGGGTCTGTGCGCGGGTCCCGATCGTGATGCGCATGCAGTCCGCCAACGCGGCCTCTTCAAAAAACTTCACCACAATCCCGCTTTCAAGAAGTCCCGAACGCATCAGTTCTTTCTGGTCACAAGGAAACCGGACAAGGATGAAATTCGCATCGGAACGAAAGACGGTGAACCCGGGACTGGATGAAAGCTGGTCGGTAAGACGCTGTTTGTCTTCTTCCATCCGCAGGGCGACAGACTGATAATACTGATTGTTATCGAGAGCGGCAAGCGCTGCCATCTCAGAGATCCGGTTATATCCGAGATATCGCGCACTGAATGCAATCAACTGATCGAGTCCTTCTCCGACTGCTGCGTACCCGATCCGAAGCCCGGCCAGCGCGAAGTATTTTGAAAAGGTCCTGAGCACGATGATCCGCGGATGCGCCTCAACCAGGTCGCGGATATCATCGGCGGTCTCACGCGAAAATCCATAATACGCCTGATCGAGGACGATGACGGATTGCCTGCAGTGCGTCACGATCCTCCGGAGAGCGGTGTTGGTGATGCTGTTCCCGGTGGGATTATTCGGAGAGGCGATAAGAATGACCCGCGGGTGATGCCGGTCGTACAGTTCTACGACCGCCTCCGGATCATACTCAAAACTCCCCTCCCCTTCCGGCAGTGGGTACAAGACTGGCTGTCCGAAGACCTCTGATGCAACGGACTGATAGTACCACCAGGAATGTTGGGGGAGGAGAATTGTGTCCCCGGCATCGAGGTAACAGTGGACCACCTGTTTGAGAAGATCCTCACTCCCGTACCCGAGCAGGATACGCTTTTCCGGAATGCCAAAGTCCGCCGCCAGCCGCTCCGAAAGTCCGCTTTTTTTCCCTTTCAGATAGTCTCGCGAATAGAAGCTGAGCTGTTCGAGGCCGATCTTCTGTAGCACCTCTGAGCACGCGGGCGCGGGACCGTACTGGTGTTCATTGCGATCAAGGAAGATTCGCTGCATAGATACCCCGGCGGTAAGTGTCGACTCATTACTATAACAAATTCCCGGAATATTAGTTCAGCGTCGTTGGAGGATGCAGCGGATATCAGGAGTGCCGTTGAACAAGCACGGCAACCGGGAAGTGATGCAAGGCATTTCCCACGGCCACGTCGTCTCTCCCCTGCCGCTCTATCCCGGCAATCATGTCGAACCAGATGTCAGACCCGCCTCGAGGAAGATCCACGACAGTATCGCCCCAGATGTCGGTGCCGGTTGGCACAACTCCCTCGCTGACGACCCCGGTGAGCAATCTGGGCACGAGAACCACAACCGTCGACTCGCCGCCACGCCGGGCAAACGCGATGACCGCGTTCTGGTGAGTACCGCGGATGGTGAGAGGGACATAATCGCCCTTCTGGAATGCGGCGGCATAGTCCTTTCGGGCAGCAAGGAGCTTCCGGATAAGATAGAGTTTGGCACGACCATCCTGGAGATTACCAAGAAGCTCGGGAAGAAGCCCGCGGAGGTCTGCCTGTTCGCGAAGGACCAGGTCAGCAATCATATCCCGACGGCAGCCATAGTCCACCTCGCGTCTGTTGTCCGGATCCACCAGACTCAGATCCCACAGTTCCGTCCCCTGGTAGAAATCCGGAATCCCCGGGCAGGTTGCTTTAAGCGTCACCTGCGAGAGTGAATTCAGCATCCCGTACCATGCGACGCGCCTCTGGAATGGAAGGAAGTCCTTCAGGAATTGGGTTTCGTGGGAAGTATCCAGGATGCGCTCGACAAAGGAGAGGTATCCCTGTTCATATGTCTCATCGGGTCTGAGCCACGCAGTATGGACTTTAGCTTCCCGTACGGCTTTGATCGCATACTCTTTGATTCGCTCGACATAGGAACCCTCCGTGACTCCGTCGAACGGAAATGAACCGATCAGCGTCTGATACAGAAAATATTCATCGTTTTCATCGGGGATCGCAACATGCCCCGATCGTACTTTGAGCTTCCGGTTGGTTCGTTTCCACAGACTCACATGCTGCGCCCATTCCCGGGGCATCTCGGAGAGAACGCTGATCCGGGACCGTACGTCTTCCCCCCTCTTGGTATCATGAGTCGATGTCGTGTTAAGAGACAAAGGCCGTAGCTGGGCGCGCTTCTTGTTGAAAAAATGAAATTCCACCGGCGAGACACCCACTTTTCGTGCATTGCCGCCGACATCATTCAGGGAGAGCAGCTTTGCATACACATAGAGCGCGGTATCTTCCAACCCTTTTGCCATCAGCGGACCGGTCATCTGCTGGAAGCGCATGACGAAATCGATCATGTCCTTGCGTCCCGCAGCAGTCGCCTTCGGGTCGAATTCGAGCAACAGAAAACGCTCAATGAACTTCAATTCCAGGGAGAGGCCGGGTGCCGATTCCATAGCCCTCCGGACCGCCTGTTCGATGTACTGACGATCGCTCGACTCAAAAGCGGCAGGGCTCACATAGCTGCGGTACACAGGGAAGAACGTCAGCAACTCGACGAGCGCCCGTCGCAGCCCGTACAACGTGATGTCCCGGGCATGCCGGTTGCGTCCGGAGATCGCCCGGAGTCGGAGAGCCAGACGGTCAATGTCGCCCGCCATGTGTCTCCCCAAAAAGAGCCGTTTCTTCTCGGAGACCAGTTGGTCATACGGAACGACCTTCCCGATGAATCGAAAATACGTTTTCTCGAGAGCCTGGTCGCTCCGCCGGTCACACAGGATACCGTTCACCGCGTTCAGAAAATCGTATCCGGTCGTCCCCTGCACCGGCCAACTTGAGGGATAGTCCTCTTCGGGATCGAGGATCTTCTCGACGACAACATACGCGTCCGGAGCCGCTTCGCGGAGTCGCCGGAGATAGGCGCCGGGGTCATACAGGCCATCGATGTGGTCGATACGCATCCCATCGATCAGGTTTTGCCAGATCAGCCGGAGGACAAAGGAGTGGGTAGCCCGGAAAATCTGTTCGTCCTCCACTCTGACGGAGATAAGCTGGTTGATATTGAAGAACCGGCGGTAATTGATCTCCTCCGTGGCCACTTTCCAGAACGAGAGGCGGTACATTTGTTCTGCGAGCAGTTCATCCAGTGCATCGAACGAGTCCGGATTTCCCGGCTCCCCGTTATACGCCTGGAGGGTTTCCGCGATGTGCTGCTGCACCGGCTCGCGTGCTTTCACAAGAGCGCCAAGCGTGTTCTTCAGGTAGTCGATTTGATTGCGGCGTTCCTGCGGCTGATCCATGGGCGGGAGGGAGCGAAAGCCCTGCATGATCTCGAGGACTGCCCGGACGTCCGGATGATTCTTGCCGAGCCGCGACTCGAGGCCGACGAGACGGTGGTTCAGGATGCCGGCATACGATGCTGGCGAGACCGGAAACTCCTGTTCATAATAGTGCACACGAAAGCTGTCCCCGACAAAGGCCAGCTGCAGTTCGCCCAGTTCCAGACATTCACCGTAGAAACGGCCAAGGATCGGTGCCAGCAGCTTTCCCTGTATGCTCTCCGACGGGTGGTTCCAGTCGATATCAAACATGGTGTAATACGGTGAGGCCTCACCATGTTCGAGCACATCCATCAGCATGGTGTTCCGGTAGTCGAACGCCATGTGGTTCGGGACGATGTCCTGGATCCATCCAAGCCCGATCGTGCGGATAGCCTCCAGAAGTCCGTCGAATTCCTTTGCCGAGCCGAGTTCAAGATTCATGCGGTCAGGTGCCACGACATCATATCCATGCGTGCTTCCCGGTCGGGAGCCGAAGATCGGCGAGGCATAAATATGGGAAATCCCGAGATCGCGGAGGTACTCGAGCTGGGCCTGGAGGGCCTGAAAGCCAAATCCGGGAACAAACTGGATACGGTATGTCGCGGTCGGGACGCGCATCATCCTACTCTGATATGCAGGAGACGGCCGACATCTCCCACCAGCCGGACCCACTCTGCTGATCGCTGGTCGCCCCTTGCCGCCCGCTGGCTCTCTTCACCATAGAGCGGCAGGATCACGCTGAAGAAGATGTTTTGCGCTTTCCAGATGGTGAGTTCCACCTGCAATTCATTCAGGAGAACAAGGAGTTTATGGATCCGTTCCAGCAGATCGATGTCGCGGTGCGCTCTCGCCAGGCGGGCCGCAAGACGGTCAACGCACGCGCTCGATGCGACCGCCAGATCTTCGCCGTTCAGCTCGAAACTCCACTTCTTGACGAGATCGAGGAGATGTTCCAGATGTGCGGTGGAAGGATCCTCCTCCTCCAGGACGTCTCGTACCTCTTTCCGCACAACATGCACAGCGGCTGAGCGCAACGGGCCCGGGATCTTGTGTCCCAGGCTCTGCATGAAGCTCATGGATGCATAATTCTGATCGTAGATCTGGCGCATCGCAGCATCGACTTCGTCGATACCTTTCTTGAGAACGCCATTGATAACCACACGCTGCTCGTCGCGGAACATGTGCCAGAGCGAATACGTGTTGATCCCGAAGTGTTTTGTCATGAGCTGCAGGATCTCGGTCATATGTCCCCGGTCAAACTCTTTCCGGATCTCCTCCTGCATTGACTGGAATTGTTCTTCGCCCTCAAACTGCCGCACTCCGCCGTTCACGTTATGGTCTCCGAAATGCAGAACAGCGTACGAGAATACGTCGGACTCCCAGGTCAACGTGGATTCCACCCGAACCCTTCCGCTTGACAGTGTGAACTTGCCCGCATGATCGAGCTGATGTGCGAGAGTGTCGATGGTGTAGCAGTACAGCGCAGAGCGCTGCTGGTGCTCTCTGAACAGCGAGGATATCGCATGGTGCACTGCGATGCGGTTGAGGTCCAGACTCGCCTGCTTTGCGTAGAGCAAATATGCAGACGCACCGTTCTCCAGGACGTTACTGGGAGCCGATCCAAGGACCTCAACGAATCGTTCCTCAACAGGATTCCGGAACAGCTCTTCCGCAATTTGCATAGTCCTGGCTGCATAGCGCAGGGTCTGCGTGGTTTCGATCCCCGATATCTCATCGAAAAACCATCCGCAGCTGGTGAACATCAGCATGGCGTTGCGCTGCATTTCGAGGAGTTTCAGTACGTGGACGGTGTCCTCATGGGACAACACGCGGAGCGCATTCCGGGAAAGGAACCGCTCGACAGCGGACCGTGAGTATGCGAGGACCACCTCATGGTAGTCGTTGCGCGCCTTCCAGGGGTCCGCGAGGAACTTGCCGGCCTCCTGCTCGTACAGTGGAATCAACTCATCGCGGAGATTGTCCAGCGCGTCACGCAGGGGGCGCCTCCACGCCTGGGTCCATCCCTGCCGTCCGGAGTTGCAGCCGCAATTTTCCCGCCACCGTTCGATGCCATGGATGCAGCTCCAGGATGAGTTCTCGTGGATCTCCACCTCATGCGTGGGAGGTTGGAGAGCAAGGAACTCTCCATAATTGGTCAATCGGGCCGCCCCGCTCGTCTCGATCGTGTGAAGGCAATAGGAGAGGGCCATCTCCCCGTGACGGTGATGGTGCCCGTAGGATTCGCCATCGGTTGCCACGTGTACGAGTTGGGAACGTTCGCGTGAATCGGAGAATGCACCCAGGAGCCGGTGTGCGAAACCTTCCCCGCTATTCAGAAGTCCGGAAAAGGCCATATCCTGGGATATTGGGCCGTCGTAGAAAAAGAGGTTGATCGTGTTTCCTGAAGGGAGCCGGGCTAGGTACGGAATCGTTGGATCGATTCCCTCCCCCACCTCATGCCACCGTCCTCCTTTCGACAGAGAGCGCACGCGCCGGGCCTGACGTGGCGCAAGGATCGTGAAACGAATTTTGAGCTCCGCAAGAACTTCCAGCGTCTCACGATCAACCGCCGTTTCCGGGAGCCACATCCCCTCGGGGTACCGTCCGAAACGCCGTTCAAAATCGAGAATCCCCCAGTAGGCCTGAGTGAATTTGTCCGCACGGTTCGCGAGAGGCATGATCATATGATTATACACTTGCGCAATCGCCGAACCGTGGCCCGCGAAACGATCCTTGCTCATCCGATCGGCGGCCACAATTGCCTCGAGAACCTCCGGTTCATGCCGTTCCATCCAGGCACAGAGCGTTGGCCCTATGTTGAAGCTGATCTTCGAGTAATTGTTGATCAAGTCCAGGATCCTGTTCTCTTCGTCCACGATGCGCGAGGCGGCGTTCGGCGCATAGCACTCCGCCGCGATCCTCTCATTCCAGTCGTGGTACGGATAGGCAGAATCTTGAAGTTCCACCTCCTCCAGCCAGGGATTTTCGCGCGGTGGCTGATAGAAATGACCGTGGATACACACGAAGCGGTCCATGTCTCAGCTCCTTTGGGCCAGAAGTGCACTGAATCCTGGAAGCACCATCTCCCGTGCGTTGCCTATCCGGTTCGGGACCGCGCTTCCCGGACCTCCCCACCGGACATCGGAGGAATTCAGGAGTACGTTCCAGGAGTCCGAAGGCGCAGCAACGCGGGCCTCTTCCGCCTGGACATTGAAGAACACCATGATACGGTTGTCTCCAGCCCACCGCTCCATACGAAGGACGTGGTCAGCGTTCTCCCACTCAACGGCCAGATGTGTTTTGTCGGGCACGCCGATAGCCGGAAGTTCACGGCGAAGACGGAAGAGTTCTTTGTACAGGCTGAGGATCTGTGCGTGACGGCCTGCGGACCGTCGCTCCCACCGGAGAACGGCAGAGGTGAAGGTATCGACACTCTGGGGATCCGGGGGTTCTCCCGCCCATGAGAAGGTGCGGAATTCTTCCCTTCTCCCGCGACGCACTGCGTCCACGAGGTCGGGGTCACCATGGCTCACAAAGAACGGAAAGGGCGCCTCCTCAGCATACTCTTCTCCCATGAACAGCATGGGAAGGTATGGGGACAGGACGACCGCTGCGGCAGCGAGCTTGAGCGCTTCAAAACCGATGAGCGTGGAGAGTCGGTCACCGTGCATCCGGTTGCCGATCTGGTCATGGTTCTGCGAGAACACCACAAACTGACGGGCAGGCCGATCATCGGGCGAATTGCCGTGACGCCGGCGGCGGAAACGTGAATACTCACCGGCATAGACAGCTCCCCGCCGCAGACACTGCCGGAGCTGGTCATACGATCCGAAATCAGCATAGTATCCGTCCCGTTCGCCGGTCAGGATGGTGTGCAACACATGATGGAAGTCATCGGACCATTGTGCATCAAAACCGAAGCCGAATTGTTCCCGGGGACGGATCACCACAGAGTCATTCAAATTGCTCTCTGCGATCAGCAGGCAGGATCGGTCGGATGTCCGGCCGAACTCCTCCACCGAGCGCGCAAGTTCCATCAGAAACGGACTTGCACTCCGGTCGTAAATCGCGTGCACGGCATCCACGCGTAAGGCATCGATACGGTACTCCCTGAACCACGTGAGGGCGTTCTGCACAAAGAACTCCCGTACGTGGTCGCTGTCGGGTCCATCAAAGTTCACCGCTGAACCCCATGGGGTCCGGTACCGGTCCGTAAAGTATGGCCCAAAATCCCACAGATAATTCCCCTCGGGGCCGAGATGGTTATAGACGACATCGAGAATCACGGCCATGCCGGCCGCATGAGCTGCATTGATGAGGCGCTTGAGGCCCTCGGGCCCACCGTATGACCACTGCACCGCATAGGGATACACACCATCATACCCCCAGTTGCGTGCGCCGGGAAACTGCGCAACAGGCATCAGCTCGATGGCGTTAATGCCGACGTCCCGCAGTTCGCTCAGCCGGGGGATCACAGCATCGAACGTCCCCTCGCCCGTGAATGTCCCGACATGGAGCTCGTACATGACCAGAGCCTCCAGGGGAATCCCTTTCCATGCGCCGTCCGCCCATCGGAATGTCGTGTGATCGACGATGCAGGATGGCTCGTGCACGCCTCTGGGCTGGCCCTGGGATGCCGGGTCCGGACGCTCCTGCTGCCCGTCGAGACGGTAGCGGTAGAATGTTCCGGGCACTGCCTCCGGCACAACTCCTGTCCAGTAACCATCGGCGTCGCGCGTCAGGGCAAGTGGTGACGCAGGCTTCTCCTCCAGGACCACATCGACGCTCGTGCGGGCCGGGGCCCACACGCGGAACTCCGTTCCACGACCGGGGTAATACCAGGCACCGATCCTCATTTCCGATGTCCCTCATGCTTCAGGTAAACGATACCCAGGGGCGGGAGCGTTAACGCCAGCGACTGGAAATGTCCGTGGCGCGCAAGGGGCGTGGCTTCCACACCTCCATTGTTGCCCGCATTGCTCCCTCCGTAGTGGGATGAGTCGGAATTGAATATTTCCTTCCAGAATCCTGAGTGGGGAACGCCGATGCGGTAATTCGCGCGCGGCACAGGCGTCAGGTTCATCACGACGAGAATCGTCGCTTCACCGCCGCCGGTCATCCTCAGGAAGCTCAACGTGCTGTTCTCCCAGTCGTGGAGATCCACCCACGCAAAGCCATCGTGGCTGAAGTCCAGCGCATGGAGGGCAGGTTCAAGACGATACACCCTGTTCAGGTCCTGCAGACAGCGCTGCACGCCCCGATGGAAAGGATCATCCAGGGCGTTCCATTCGACACTTTCATCATGGATCCACTCCCTCCACTGGGCAAGTTCACATCCCATGAACAGGAGCTTCTTTCCCGGATGGCCGTACATGTACCCCATCAGGAGACGCAGGTTCGCATACTTCTCCCAATCGTTCCCCGGCATCTTGCCGAACAACGATCCCTTCCCGTGCGTTACCTCGTCGTGGGAGAGGGAAAGGACGAAATTCTCGACAAACGCATACCAGATGCTGAACGAAAGTTCGTTGTGGCGGTACTTCCGGAACAGTGGATCCTGCCTGAAGTAGTCGAGCGTGTCGTGCATCCATCCCATGTTCCACTTCATCCCGAAGCCGAGTCCGCCCAGGTACGTCGGCCGGGACACCATCGGCCAGGAGGTCGACTCCTCTGCGATGGTTTGGACGTCGGGGAAGGCGTCATAGACCGACTCATTGAACTGTCTCAGGAAGCTGATGGCCTCGAGATTCTCGTTCCCTCCATGTTTGTTGGGAATCCACTCTCCCTCCTTGCGAGAGTAGTCGAGGTAGAGCATCGACGCCACGGCATCCACACGAAGGCCGTCGACGTGGTAATGATCGAGCCAATACAGCGCGCTGCTCAGGAGAAATGCACGGATTTCATTCCGCCCGTAATTGAAAATGTAGCTCTTCCAGTCCGGATGGAATCCCTGGCGCGGATCCATATGCTCGAAGAGATGGGTTCCGTCGAAGTAGGCAAGTCCGTGTTCGTCGCCCGGGAAATGCGATGGCACCCAATCGAGGATCACCCCTATACCCGCCTGGTGGAGCCTGTCGATGAGGAACATGAAGTCCTGCGGCGTCCCGTAGCGACTCGTCGGGGCGAAGAAGCCGGTCACCTGATATCCCCACGATCCGAAAAACGGGTGTTCCATGACGGGAAGCATTTCCACGTGGGTGAATCCCATTTCCTGCAGGTAGGAGGGCAGCACGTCTGCAAGTTCGCGGTACGACAGCGATCTGTTCTGGTCTTCCGGAATACGTCGCCAGGACCCCAGATGGATTTCGTAGACAGACATCGGTGCATCCAGCGCGTTGGTGCGACGTCGCCCGGCCATCCACTCGCCATCTCCCCATTCATACTCGAGGTCCCAAACAATGGACCCTGTGAGGGGGGACGTTTCTGCGTGCACGGCAAACGGGTCGGCCTTGTCGACGGCGTAGCCGTTGTGGTTCGACACGATATGGTATTTGTAAATTGATCCCCGGCCTAGATCGGGGACAAACCCTTCCCATACTCCCGAGTCGTCGCCCCGCGCCGTCATGGGGGTGGCCTCTGGATTCCAGGAGTTAAAGTCGCCAATGACCGAAACGCGTTGCGCGTTGGGCGCCCAGACGGCGAATGCGGTGCCCTGCCGCCCCTGCTCATCGATCAGATGCGGGCCGAGTTTTTCGTAGAGTTTCGCATGCGTTCCCTGCTTGAACAGATAGATGTCATGCTCTGTCATACGCCCGGATGTTGGCTCTTTCAGCCTGCGTCCCCCCTTAGGTTTGGTCGGGTTCATTCTGCACCTCCATCAGTTGCAGGATCCCCTGCAGGGGAATGATGACCCATTCGGGTCTGTTGTTGAGTTCGTAGGTAATTTCGTAGGAAGCCTTCTCCAGCAGAAACGCGGACAGGAGCAACTCGAGGTCATCCCGCCCCCGGGGAACGAAAGGAGCACCGGCGGTTGTCTCCAGATACCCCTTCAAGAACGCCCCCCCCATCCATGTGTACCAGAGTTCAGCCCAGGGAATCAACCGCGGGATGGCATCGGCGGGGATTGCCTTTGTCGTGAACAGGGTGGCATACGTCGGATAGTGGAACGATCGGATCATTCCCGCAACGTCACGGAGAGGTGACCGCCGCAGCTGGCGCTCCCCGATGGTCTTGCTGGGTTCTCCTTCAAAATCGATGATCTGGAAGTCGTTTCCCGTGAACAGTACCTGCCCCAGATGATAATCACCGTGGATCCGGATTTTCACGGTTTGAATCTTCTTCTTGAAGAGCGCACTCAGGTGCCGGAGGATCTCGCGTTCGTGATCCGCCACGAGGTGCGCCTTTGCCTTGAGATCCGGGGCGAACGAGCGGGCCTGCGTGCGCAGATGGCTGAGGGTGCGCCGGACCTGCGTCCGCACGCCATGATAGAGAGAACGTTGATACAGGAGAGAAAAGGGTTCGGGTGTGAACCGCTCATTGTCTGGGATTTTGGACAGAGCCAGGTGAAGTTCGCCCGTACGCTTTCCAAGCAGCAAAGCACGTTCGATCGCAACACCGCCGATGAGCTCCTCGAGGACGGCATCCGGTTCAGATTCGGCAGCGGTCAGAAGGGAGACAGGCTTCGGGGGTTGACCCAGTCGCTCGACCTTCATCGTGAGCACCTTTTCCAGATAGGTGCGGGATTCGTCGAGCATGATGCTCCAGGCATCTCCCTGGTTTCGGACAAACTCTTGAAGCATCATAAGGGCAACAGGCTGCGAGCCGAGCAATCGGATTTCCAGCGCTCCGGCCACCTTGGGAACGTGAGCGAATTTCGCGTGCTCGGTCAGAACGCGGCCCACCTCGAGATCGGGGTTCAAGCCCTCGTCCAGACGCCGGAAGAGTTTCAGCAAGAATTCCCCCCCGAAGAGAATCGACGTGTTGCTCTGCTCCACCCGCAAGACCTGTGACGCCATCGACGGAAGCGCCTCGCGCCGGTGAAGAATCGGACGCCCCGGAAGAGCGGCGACCTCACCTCCTTCGAGCCGGATCACCTGACGCCGTGCCATGAGGCGGAGGAGCTGGCTCCGGAAGCTCTCGCGATACACAGCATCGAAAAGAACACCTGATCCCTCGCGGGAACGGAGCGTGGCAATCACGGCCTGCGGGTGAGCATCGAGCCCGGCCGCCTCGTCGCCCCAGGCAGCACTCAAGGGAAGCTGGTACGTTTCGTTTGAGCCCTCACTGTAGCGGACCGTCAGCAACACGAGAAAACTCCCAACGCCGTCCCGCTCGACAGGAACCGTATGGGTGATGGACACCTGCTGGATTTTCCGGCCCTTCCCTCCGAACCACCGGCAGCCCTTGAGGTAATCCGGGAGGATCGACCGCTCCAGGATTTCCCGGGCCTTTCCCTGAAAGACGGTCGGCCAGTTCCCCTCGACGGCAACCTCACGCCCGCGGGATCCAACGGCCTTGAGTTCCAGGGGTTTCTCGCGCGTCAGACTGAACCAGAAATAGTTATGAAAGCCGAGAGTGAGAAGGTACGGCTTTTCCGTGATCGGCGGGAAGCGGTTGCCGCTGGCGACTTCCTCCGGCACATACCCGGCAAACGCCGAAAGATCAAGTTCGATCACCTGGGAGAACCGGGAGAGATTTGCAACCACGAGGATCTTTTCATCTTCGAATTCGCGCGTGAAGGCCAGCACCTTCGCGTTGTCCGAATCGACGAACTTCATGCTTCCCCGCCCGAATGCCTTGAAGCGCTTGCGCATCGCGATGACCCGGCGGTTCCACCAGAGGAGCGAGGATTGGTTTCGTTCCTGCGTTTCGACATTGACCGCTTCGAAGTGATAGTCGGGATCAATAATGACGGGGAGAAACAGCTGCTGGGGGTTGGCCCGCGAAAAGCCGGCGTTCCTGTCGGCATTCCATTGCATCGGGGTCCGGACCCCGTTGCGGTCTCCGAGATAGTGATTGTCACCCATCCCGATCTCGTCACCGTAGTACAACACGGGTGTTCCGGGGAGCGAGAACAGCAGGAAGTTCATCAGCTCGATACGACGCCGGTTGTTGTTGAGCAACGGTGCGAGGCGGCGGCGGATCCCGAGGTTGATACGCGCACTGGGGTCGCGTGCATACACGCGGTACATGAAGTCCCGCTCCTCGTCGCTGACCATCTCCAGCGTCAACTCGTCGTGGTTTCTCAGGAACATCGCCCACTGGCACGTATCGGGGATGTCGGGGGTTTGTTCGAAAATATCGATAATGGGAAAGCGGTCTTCCATCCATGAGCCCATGAACAGCCGCGGCATCACGGGAAAGTGGAAGGCCATGTGGCACCGGTTTCCATCGCCGTAGTAGGCCACCGCGTCCTCGGGCCACTGGTTGGCCTCCGCCAGCAACATCTTGTCTCCGAACTTGCGGTCAACGTGCGCCCTGAGTTTCTCGAGAAATGCGTACGTCTCGGGAAGATTTTCACAGTTCGTCCCCTCGCGTTCGAAGAGGTAGGGAACGGCATCCAGGCGCATCCCGTCGACACCCATCTCAAACCAGAAATCCATGGCGCGCAACAGAGCACGCATCACTGCAGGATTGTCGAAATTGAGATCAGGCTGGTGGGAGTAGAAGCGGTGCCAGTAGTAGGAGCGCGCAACCGGGTCCCACGCCCAGTTCGACGATTCAAAATCTTTGAAGATGATCCTGGCGTCGGCGTATTTGTCGGGTGACGTATGCCAGACATAGAACTCGCGCGCGGCCGATCCGGCCTTTGCGTTCCTCGCACGGCGAAACCACTCATGCTGATCGGACGTATGATTGAGCACAAGTTCGGTTATGACCCGGAGGCCCCGCCGGTGCGCTTCGGTCAGGAACACTTTGAAGTCACGCAACGTCCCGTACGAAGGGTTGACCTCGGTATAATCGGCGATGTCGTATCCGTCATCCCGCTGGGGTGAAGGATAGAACGGGAGGAGCCAGAGGGCTGTCACACCGAGATTCTGCAGGTAGTCAAGCTTCTGTGTGAGTCCCTTGAAATCCCCGATACCGTCACCGGACGCGTCATAGAAGCTCTTGACATTCAACTCGTAAATGACGGCGTCTTTGTACCATGTGGGATCGCCAGCGATCACCGTCCGGCGTCGTGCCATGGGGTCTCCCTCTCTGTATGAGCGTCAGAAGTAATAGTCGAAATCCGTTTCGCGCTTCATCCTCTTCCGGATCCGGAAGATCTGCGCGGGCATGGCCTGCGGGTCGATCTGCACATAGTTCCGATCGCCGTGCCAGATATAGCGTTCCTCGCTCAGGAGGTCATGGGCAAGATACGACTGCCCTTCGGCGATCCCCAGATCAGCGATGGGAAGCGTCACCCACCCTGATTGCGTGTGGGCCGGGTCGAGGTTTACGACAACCAGGATAATGTTTTCATTGTCTCTGTCGGCTTTACCGTAGCAGAGCAGATATTCGTTGTCGACGTCGAAGAACCGGAGATTCCACGTTGTCTGCAAGGCGGGATTCTCTCTCCGGATCCGGTTTACGCGGGCTATCAGGTCTTTCAGATTCCCGGGGCTGTCCCAGTTCCACGATGTGATCTCGTACTTTTCGGAGTCGAGGTATTCCTCTTTCCCGGGCAGGGCATCCCCCACGCACAACTCAAACGGTGGGCCGTAGATTCCGTAGTTCGAGGAAAGGGTCGCTGCCAGAATCAAGCGCATCATGAACGCAGAACGCCCCCCGTATTGCAGATGTTCGGGGAGAATGTCGGGGGTGTTCGGCCAGAAGTTCGGACGGAAGAACTCGCGGACCTCCGTTGTCAGGAGATGAGTCACGTAGTCCTGGAATTCCGGTTTCGTGTTACGCCACGTAAAATACGTGTACGACTGCGTGAATCCGACTTTGGCCAGCTGATACATTACGGTTGGACGGGTGAACGCTTCGGAAAGAAAGAGGACTTCGGGAAATTGCTCTTTTGTCTTCGAGATGAGCCATTCCCAGAAACCGAATGGCTTTGTATGCGGATTGTCGACACGGAACATCCTGACCCCCTTCCCCGCCCAGAAAAGCGTCACCTGGAGGAGCTCTTCCCAGAGCTGCTCCCAGTGGTCGCATTCAAAATCAAACGGGATAATGTCTTCATAGCGTTTGGGGGGATTCTCTGCGTACTGAACGCTCCCGTCAGGCAGCCACCGAAACCATTCCGGATGTTCTTTCACATACGGATGGTCCGGGGCGCACTGAAAGGCAAGGTCCATCGCAATTTCCAGTCCGTGTTTTCCCGCGGCGTTGCAGAGGGCGAGATAGTCGTCGAGTGTCCCGAGCTCGGGATGCACAGCCGTATGGCCCCCGAGGCGCGAGCCGATTGCCCAGGGACTGCCAGCATCACCGGGCATTGCCGTAGGATTGTTGTTCTTCCCCTTCCTGTTCACCTCACCGATCGGATGAATGGGAGGAAGGTAGAGAACATCAAATCCCATCCGGGCAATTTCCGGCAACAGGGGGATCATGTCCTTCAGGGTGCCGGCGCGGTCTGCGGTGGGGCTGCAGGACCGGGGAAAACGTTCATACCAGGTGCTGAAGAGGGCGCGCTCCCGCTCGACGGTAACCGTGAGCTCTTTGCCATACCGCGTGGAGCGTCGGCGGTCAGGATACCGCCTCATGATCGTGGTGAGGGAGCTGTCCAGAGCGGCTGCGGTCCCCTTCTCCACCGGTGCGGACTCTGCCAGCTCCGCATGAACGGAAGTGAGCATCCGTTTGTCCTCTCCTGTGGCGCGGGCGATGGCGTCCTTGATGATGGCTGCACCGACCTGGAGGTGAACGCGCAGGTCCTGGCCCGCCTGATGCCGGCGCCGGAATTCGTTCTGCCATGTCAGGAACCGGTCCACCCATCCTTCAACCGTGTAGCGATAGATTCCGGACCGGCTGACACCAAACACTCCCTCCCACCGATCATTGCCGATGGGGCGCATCGGGGCTTCTTCCCAAGTTTCGGAGCCCGGGGGGAGCCATCGCACAACCGCCGCAAGCACTTCGTGGCCATCTGCAAGAATGTCCGCAGTAACCACAACCGCTTCTCCCACCACCCGTTTTATGGGAAAACGTCCGCCATCAACCTCAGGCAAAACGCGCTGTACGATTGACCGGTGTCTTCCATCGTGCATAGCGCATCCTCCGGATAAAAAAAAATTCCCCACAAGGACATTTCCACTGTCTTGGAGGGATGCCCTGGCGGGAGGGGGGGGCCATGATCATCTGGCCGTTCTTCTATAGAGTACGAATTCTCCGGGAGAATCGCAAACACCCGATGAACCATGGTGTTACATCGGTGTAACAGTCTCCGTGGCGGTCAGTCCGCGGGCCTTCAATTGCTCCAGGACGGGTTCATACACTGCCGGATGCGTCGGGATCTGGCAACCGGTAATCGGCAACCGGTCTGTAAGAAGAAGTTCGACGGCAATCGCCACAGGCATTCCCACAGTCTTTGCAATGGCCGTGACGCCGTCAGGCTCACCGTATTCGATCATTGTGGACGTGAGTTTCTCCTTGATTCCCCCGCTGTCCGGATACGTCGCCTCAACCTCGTGCATGAGAATCACGAGATCACGGGCTCCCGCGGGCATTTCCAGCTTCTTCGTGATGAGGTGAATCATTGCTCCGGCGACGGTATCCACATCAATGCCGATTTTTTCCTTGGAGAACAATCCGAGATACCGCAGGTTCTCCATGATCCGGCCGGTCGGGCTGATACCCAGGTAGTTTGCGACCTGCTGCTCAACTTTCACCTTGCCCTCCGAATGCGGAAGGCACATCTCCGTCAGTTCCCGGTAGGTCATCGTCTTCAGGTCAGCGATGCGCAGTGCCTCGTTTGCCAGCCCGAGGTGGACGACCTGCTGCCAGGTCTCGCACCAACCGGGATAGCGAAGCGTGCCACGGATAATGGTGTGTTCTTTCCCCAGGCCCAGTTCCGCCTTGTACGCCAGGGCGTCACGATTTGGGTACGCCTCGAACGTTCCGAGCCCGTCGATGTCCACCGTCCAGGTCCGCTGAAATACCTGATGAAACGGAAGAAGTTTGATCTTGCCATCCTCCTTGTACAAAGCGCCGTCTTCCCCGGCCATGAGGACATTGCGGGGATTCCAGGTGATCGCGTATCGCATGGGATTTGTTTTGGCCTCCGGCGCCGGGAGGCCGCCGCCATAGGACCGCAGGCTTGTCACGAACCCGCCCTTTGCGCGCACCCTTGAAATCAGCGACATGGCGATCATGTGGTCGATGCCCGGATCGAGACCCATTTCGTTGAGTATCAGGAGATTCTTCTTGAGCGCTTCAGGTTCGAGGGCCCCCACCTTGGGGTCTTCGTAGGATGCCGTCACCATGTGCGCCCCGTTTGTGATGCAATCCAGCGCCACCGGATACTGGTACGGGCGTGTGAGCATGTTCACGACGACGTTCGCTTTCGTGAGAAGGGCCGTGCGCGCGGTGGAATCGTTGATGTCCAGCGAGACTGCCTGGCCCCGTGCATGCCCCGCGACACGCTGCTTGGCAAGCTCTCCGCGTGTGTCGCAGACTGTGACGAACCAGTCATGCTCCTGTCCAGCATTGAGGAGATAGGTGATAAGGTATGATGTGCTCTGTCCTGCACCCAGAACAAGGATCTGCTTCATCGTTGCATTCCCTCAGTCAATGGACTTCTTTAGGTATGAAAATCGCGCGCTCAAGGCACCGCGATGCGCAATGATCGCCCGCCTGAACTCTTCCGGAACCACGAGGTCATTGATCGGGCGGGAAAAGCGCGCAGTCGCAAGTTCCGGAACAAACGGCATCAGGGCGTTCCCGAACGACTCCGACGCTTCGCGTGGCAGCTCTGCCGGCAGTTTGTCTACGGCAAGGACCACCGGCCCGTTGCCTTCCCAGCCATCGTGCACCGTGCCCGAGAGCGGTTCATAGACGTAGACCGGATTCCGGGCGTCCGTCTCCTTCACGGTGAGTTCAATCGAACCGTCAATATCGCAGGTGATGTCCCCGATCACTCTCAAGCGCGGATGCGGTTCACGTTTGTACAGGGTCTTCATGAATTTCTTCGTGAGGAGCCGCGGGAATTGTGGTTCCCAGTAGATGCCATTGATGATCATGGTGAGATCAGGGACAAACCTCTCAAACCTGTTGACGTAGGCTTCCGGATGTTTGTGAAAATGTTCCACATCAAATTTCCGTCGCGGCGTCCGGTGTCGGAACATATCCGATTTCTGAAACTGCACTTTGTACAGAACCCGGTCAGAGAATCTGCCTGCGCGAACGAAGTGCTGCAGCTGGTCCGGTTCGATCTCAACGGTGGGCAGCAGCTCAAATAACTCCTGTGCCGCCCTGGACACGCGCCCATAACCGGTGAAGGCGCAGATGAACGGCACAATCTGGCCGGGGAGCCCGTTCTTCCAGATCTGCTCACCAATCGTCCTGAGGCTCTCCCGTGCATCCCGCAGCCGTTCGTATTTTGCTGCATAGCGGACTCTGGTAAAGGGGTTGTCGATGCCTTCCCACACCAGCCTGCGGCCGAGCGCCCAGAAGGAATCGATCATGCCCGCATAGCCCGCAAAATCACCGAAGAAAATGAGGCGCTTGCCGTCCCCGCCCCTCACCAGTTCATAATCGAACAGTGTGATATCATGGTCGAGGATGTGCCGCAGCATGGGCATGTTGTATGCCTGGCCTTTGATGGTGTGCGAGAAGAAACAATACGGCATCGTCTCTTCCAGATACTGCGGAGAGATCTCCTTTACTCCGAACACAATATTGCATTTGCTGAGATCAGTCGTCAGGATGGCACCGGCACCGTGGTATTCTTTGTCACTGAACACTCTCTGAGCCCAGGGTTCAACAAAGACTTTCGTACCGTGCCGGCGGACGAGTTCGCGGACGTGTTCCGGCGAGAGGGGCGCGCGACGCTGCGTTGTGTCCTTCGTCTCTTTGCGGATGCCGATACTGTTCATCATTCTCTGTTCTCCGGGCACTATAAGGGAGATGTTTCACGTGGCGGCATGCCTGCCGGCGCGGGCACACCACCGGAAGCCAGCATTCGGTGAGAACGATGCCCGCGATTGACAATGCAGCGATCTACTCTTCGAAGGTTTCAAGAACCTTCGTGACAAAGCGTTTCCCCCCGATCGACGTCATCACGATCACCAGGACTCCCAACGTGACGATCGTGACGCTGAAGCCGATGACCACGATTTCACGGGCGATGTCAAGCTCGGTGAGCGCCATGGCGGCGAAGAAAATCATCATCACCACTTTTGTAAAGCGGGCAATCAGCGTCGCCCTGGGGATCTCTTCCTTCGCCAAGGCGCGCTGAACAGTCCCCGCAATCCACGCGGCCAGAAACCACCCCAGGCCGAGGATAATAGCTGCCACGAGGATCTTCGGGATGACCAGGACGCCTTCCTTGAGCACATCGGATATCACTGTCAGTTGCAGTGCCTCGAGGGACGCGTTCAGCAGAATCAGGAAGACAATCAGGAAAACGCCGTTGCCCATGAACTCGGCGATCGCGAACCGGACATCCGCTTTCCCGAGGCTGGCACCCCACTTGAATCGGCGGAGCAGCCGGTCAAACCTCAGCACCAGGAGCACCTGCACGACGATGCGCTTGATGAGCCACCCGAGGAACCATCCGATGGCGATAAGGACGATGCCGGCGACCAGATTCGGCAGATAGGCAATGAATTTTTCGGTAACGCCGTAGAGGGCCTTTTCGAGCGGGTTATCCATGATGTTCTTCAACCTCCTTGTCGACGTGAGTGAAGAGACCCTTCCAGAATGATGGCTGTTCCTCGAATTCGTTCACCCACAGCACGGGACAGTCGACATGCTCGGTGATTTCCTGGGTGAGCGATTGACCCAGTAGCAATCCCAGGAACTCGCCCGACCGTCCCCCCATCAAGACGAGGTCTGCCTTTCTGGATTGCTGGACGACCCCTTCAAGGATTCCCTTGTTGTGCGCTACATTCACGCGTGCCCCACTGCCACTCGCCTTCACGCGTTCGTCGATGACGGCGAGTTGTTCCTGTTTCTTTTTTGCCGGGGTGTCAGGTTCGAACACGACAGCCACATGAGCGGCACACTTGAAGTGGTTTGTGAGCGCGGGGGCGATCTCAAAGGCCAGTTGCGTGTGAATGTTTTCACCAAAGGGAATCATGATGTTCTTGACACGTGCCGGATTGAGCGGCCCGTGAAGAATTGCGACCTCACAGGGAGCCTTGTCCAGAACCGTGTCGATGACGCTTGCATTGAGCCGGTCAAGGAAGGTCTGATGTTTTGCACGCCCAAGGATGATAAAATTGGCTTCTTCCTCGATCGCTGTTCCAAGGATGCCCTGGGATATCCTGTGCGCAACCTCAACGATCGACCGCACAGGGATCCCCGCCTTTTCCACCTGCGCCCGCGCTTCATCAAGCAGCGGCACGACCTCTTTTCCCTGTTCCAACCCTGCCCGGAGCGGCATCCCCTGTTCCACTTCGATGACGTGCAGGAGGAGAATTTCGGCGTCGCGTCGTTTCGCAATGGCTATCGCAATCGAGACCAGACCTTTCGCCGTAGCGGGATTGGAGAGAGGCACGAGGATGGTAAACTCGTTGCGCTCGAGGCGTTCGAGCGCCGTCACTTTTCGCACATACTCAACTTCGCGTTTGGACGCGTAGGTTCTGTAGATAACCAGCCCTATGCCGATCCACCCGGCCGTGACGAACCATCCCAGCGGGCTGTAGTTGAACATGTAGACGGCAAGAAACAGCAGAAGCACGATCCCGACGATCGTCAGGTACGGAAAAAATGGGGTGAAGAACCCCCGGTCGAGATCCGGCCGTTTCTTCCGCAAACGGATAAGCGTGATATTGACCTGCAAGAAGAGAAGGAGAAACATGATGTCCGCAGCCGATGCAACATCCTCGATCGGCAGCGACACACACATGAGCACGACGATGACCAATGACACGAGAATGGCAAAGTGCGGGGTGAATTTTGTCCCGTGCACCTTGCTGAAGAACGTGGGGAAATTCCTGTCACGGCCCATGGCAAACGCGACGCGCGAAGAGGAAAAGACTGTGGCGTTCAGAGCCGACATGGTGGAGATGATGCCGCCGATGAGAAGCATCACTCCCCCCCCGACAAAGAATGACTCCGCCACACCGACAAGCGCGATTTCCTTTTCCTGCGCCAGGAAGTCCCATGGAGTCATGCCTTCCGGCCTCACGGTCCCCAGCGCGGTCACCGCAACGAGGAGGTAGATCGGCACCACGATCACCAGGGAGAGAAAAACCGCCCGGGGGATATTCTTCTTGGGATTTTTGACTTCTTCGGAACACTGCGAGATCACTTCGAAGCCTTGAAACGCAATGAACGTGAGGCCCATCGCCTTGAATACGCCCCCCCACCCGTTGGGCATAAACGGTGTAAACGCCGCAGAGACATCACCGCGCCGCAACAGTAGTTCCAGGCCAAAGCCGATGAAGATCATCAGAATGACGATCTTGGCCATCGTCACCATGTTCCCGATCTTGCCCGTTTCGGACGCACCGCGGAAATTGACATACGCAAAGACGCAGGCGATCACCACCGCCAGCAGCTTTTGCGGGGAGAGGAATCCCCAGTGCGGCACAATCACGCCAAATTCAGTGAGGACATGTTCGAAATACGCCCCAAAGCCGAGTGCGTACAGACTGCAAGCGACAGCATGCGCAAACCAGCTCATCCAGCCGGATAGGAAGCCATTCCACTGCGGCAGCCCCTCCTTTACCCAGAGATATCCCCCTCCTGCATCGTGATAGCACGACCCCGAGTTCGGCATACGACATCGCCGTCATGAGGGCAACGAGGCCATTGAGCGCGAACGCGATGATCAGCGCGGGTCCCGCAACCCCCGCCGCGATGCCGGTGAGCACGAAGATACCCGCTCCGATCATCGCGCCGACCCCGATCATCGTCACGTCCAGAAGCTTCATTTCACGGGCGAGATGCACTTCCGTGTTGAACTTTTTCATTGTGGACTTCCACCGAATCGTGAGACAGAAACCGAAGAGTACAGCAAACGGCTACTGGCGCGGAACAGTGAGTACCGGTGAGAGAACGCGATGGAGCACCTTCTTTGTGAATGTCCCCTGAAACACTTCGACCAGATGAAAATCCGCATCCTGCACGATCACGACGAGCGACCCCGCGTGCGTGTGGGCAAACCGCATGGCCGCATCCGGAAAAAACCCCTTGTCTGTGAACGTTATGGTTGCCGGAACCTTGTCCGCTGCAAACCGCTCTTGCACCGAGCTGCACTGGGCCCGCATCTCCTGCTCCTGCCGCTTCTGGCCGGTCTTGATGAGTCCGATGATCTGGACACGCGCTTTGAACAGCTTCGCAAACGTCAACACTACCGGGAATTTGTCCAGTGCGCGTGCGTGCTCACGGACAGGGTAGATGATATGCTTGTACCCTGGCCGGTCCATCCTCTTGTGCACACTGAGCACGGGCACAGCCGTCGTCGACGCTATGCGGTAGGTAGTACTCCCAAGGAGGTTTTCGACAAACCCGCTGGCGCCATGCGTCCCCATCACGACCAGGTCAGTGTGCGTGGCTGTCATCGCCTCCCTGAGGGCCGGGGCAATGCGGCCGCTCAGCGCGAGCGTTTTGACAGTGATGGACGATTTCTTCGCAATGCTCTGTGCGATTCTTGCGAGTTTCTTCTTGACGTCCTTTGCCCGTTGTTCTTCGATGCGGACCGATAGCTCCAGCATGCCACTTGTCCCGACCGCATCGCTGACAGGCTCGAGGACATGCACGAGTGTCAGGGTGGCGTGCGTGCGCTTCGCAATCGCTTCTGCGTGCTGCACGGCATACCGCGCGATGGGAGAGAAATCCGTTGCGACGAGGATGTTGTCGATGCGTACGGTCTTCATATCAGCATCCGTTCATTAGGGAACATCATGATGCGGTGCGGACTCACCCCACGGGGGGGGTGTGTGCGCCCGCAGGCGGGCCACCAACAAGCTCGAGGGTCGTGGAGCCGAGCGCGATCTTCCCCTCGGAACGGTCGATTTCATCGAGAATTCTCTGGAACAGGATGTCTTTTGTCGCGCGCCGGTTCTTGTAGTCGACGACGTACCGCACCGTGTATTCCATCCAGTTGTCGTTGGCGATCAGTGTGACCATCGGATCGACACGTGCATCTTCAATCATGTACTTCTGGACCATCTGTTTCCACGACATCAGAGCTTTTTGGGCGTACGCACCTGTCACGTCGACGGCGACACGTTCAAGAACCGTGCGGGCGGTGCGGGAATCGGATCCATATTTCACGGGAATACGAATCTCATCCCACAGAAACGGGAAATCGCCCGAGTAGTTGAACACCGGCTCTTTGAACACATAACTATTCGCGACTCTCACGACCCTCCCGTTGTACAGGTCGCCGTTCACCCACTCCCCCAGCTCCATAACGGTCGTGCGGAGGACACCGATGTCAATGACATCGCCTTTGATCCCCCCCACCTGGACACGGTCGCCGGTGTTGTAGAACCCGCCGAACGAGATTGCGATCCATCCGGCAACACTCGCGATCACCTCCTGAAGGGCGAAG
Source organism: uncultured Bacteroidota bacterium (assembly GCA_963714855.1). Classification (GTDB taxonomy): domain Bacteria; phylum Bacteroidota; class Ignavibacteria; order UBA10030; family UBA6906; genus JAGDMK01. Next base: position 36,245 of record CAVQPT010000007.1, read on the forward strand.
GCTATGCCTGCTCCGGCGACACCGAACGCTACGGTCAACCCTCCGAGCTTGTCGGCAAAGACAATACTGAGATAGACCATAATGGCAGCGTACGAGAGAAATGTCAGGGACTTCCGCAGCCGGTATCGGGTGTCGGCATTCCCTATGTACCGCGCGAGGGTACGCTTCAGGATCGCGACAACCGCAAGGATGAGCGTAATGCCGAGCGTTACCGCAACGATCCTTCCGATCGTGGGATCAAAAAGGTACTGCTGAACAAATTCGGTCCATGTCATGTTCGCATCCCTCAGAATTCCAGCTGGGCATTCACCAGAAGCTGATGATGTTTCAGGGCCCCATCCGCCGTGGGAACGACATAGTTCACTTGAAGCTCGGTTACCTTCGTGGGCCAGAGGTTGTAGCCGACCACGAGGAGGCGTCCGTCCGACGCGAGACCGTCCGCACGGAATGATTCATACCGAAGGAGCAGCTGGGAATTTGTTGTTACCATATATCCCGCCGTACAATGATATCCAAACGGCGTACGAGTATCACCACCCCGGCGTGCCAGACGAGCTCCCAGAACTTCGCCGCTCAGCAATACCCTGCCGCGCGTCCACTGCACATCTCCCCCGTAGACCAGCCGCTTCCCGTCAAATGCGGGAAGATCACCCCCGCCGATCGGTGCATTCGAGTCGTTGCTGTACGCTCCGTTGACGCCAATCTCGAGACGATTCTCCTGATCAGCGCCCCCCGCCAGGTGCGGCATGATCGCGAAACGACCGACGTACAGAAACGCGTTGTTATCATTCACATTGCCGTTGAAACCGTTCCCGTTGAACATCCCGATGCCATAGGAAACGATCGCATCCGACGTCTTCCCCCGCACCTGGAGCCCGATCTGACGGCGGCCGGCGAGCGCCGTGACGACCTGGGAACGATTCACGAAGTCAATGGCTCCCGCACCGGTCAGATACTCCTTGCTGAAGGGGGGCTTGAACAATCCCACGTCAACTATCCACTGCGGCGAAATGGCATAGGACATCTTTGCATCGAGCAAGGAAGGGGATTTGATGAGATTTGCCTTCAGATGATAGCCAAAGCCACTGTCGAGTTCGCCCGAGAGGATAACGCGGGCGTTGGAGATGTTGAATCCGTTCTTTCCGGGAAAACTGCGCTCCAGCTGAAAATCAGCGACCCCCTGAAAGAGGATGCCAACGCTCAGGTATTTTTTCTTGAAAGCCGCAACGAGCTCGTCATACACCGGCTCATCCTGGGCACGCAGAGAAACAGACATGCACGCTGTCAGAACGACGGCGGAGAGCATACAACGGAGACTGGTGTAAAGGCGGTCCATAAGAACCTCTGTTGTGAAAAATGTGTGATGGCGTGTGGCCCGCGGGCGGCTATCGCGGAGGCAAGGTGCGCGCTGCAATCACCTTTCCGATAGTCAGCCCTTGCACCAGAACCGAAAAAATGACAACAACATAGGTCGCTGCAAGGATGAGCTGGCGCTCCGGCACCTGCGGGATCGAGAGGGCAAGCGCAACGGATATCCCCCCGCGCAATCCGCCCCAGGTGAGAATCTCCGTGACCCCCTTGCTGAAGGTCCGGGAGAACCGCATCGCCGACACCAGGGCGCCAACGCTCAGATAGCGCGCCGCAAGAACGACGAGGATGGCCGACCCAGCGATAACAATGTACGCGCTGTCCAAACGAATGGCGAGAAACTCGAGTCCGATGATGACGAAAAGCACCGCGTTCAGGATCTCATCCACAAGTTCCCAGAACATATCGAGATGTTCGCGTGTTGTTTCTGACATCGCGAAGGCACGCCCATGATTGCCAATGAAGAGTCCCGCGACAACAATGGCAATAGGAGCGGAGACGTGGATCGCCTCTGCCAGCGAATATCCACCCGCCGCAAGCGCAAGTGTCAGCAGCACTTCAACCTGATAGACATCCACCGACTTCAGCAGCCGGTAGAAGACCCAGCCGAGGAGAACGCCAAGCAGAGCACCTCCCACAGCCTCGCGGAGCAGGAAGACCGCGATGCGCCCCGCGTCGGGGTCCTGGCGGCCCACCGCGACTTCGAGAATGGTCAGGAACACAACGACCCCCACCCCGTCGTTGAAGAGCGATTCGCCCGCGATCTTTGTTTCAAGACTCTTGGGAGCGCCAACACTGCGGAGGATCCCCAGCACGGCAATGGGATCGGTGGGAGAAATCAACGCTCCGAACAACAGGGCATAGATGAACGGCAGCGCAATACCCATCCACTGTGCGACTGCCCATATCATCACGCCCGTCAATCCCGTCGCGATCACGACCCCGACTGTCGAGAGAACCGTTACGGGCAGTGCCTGATTCCGGAGCGCGTCCAGGTCGACGTGGAGCGCCCCCGCAAACAGGAGAAACGCCAGCATCCCGTGCAGAAGGGTCTCGCTGAAGTCTATGGACTGCACGAACGCCGTGGCTTCGCCCAGATCCAGCACGCCGAGCCCCCCCAGGACAACAAAGACGAGCGAGAACGTCAGCGCAATCACCATCAGCCCGATCGTGCGCGGGAGGCGAAGGATCGTATGGTTGCAGTACGCCGCCAGAGCAGCAAACGTCAGCAGCAGAGCGATGGTCTGGAATATTGTCACTGCAGGCTATCCATTGTCACACCACCACCCTCACTCCGGTTTGGGTGTGTGTATACCCTTCTCGCCGAGCGGAAAGATCCGGAATGCCGGCGCCTGGTACGTTGGCGGAAGATACGATTCTGGTATCGTGACCTGATTGCCGTCCCTCACCGCCGCATAATGCGGGGACAAGATTTCGACACCGGCCTCGTTGAACGCATCCTGTATGTTCTGATGCAACACCGAATAGGTTCTCGCCATGGTGTTGGGCTGGTCCGTGTAGGCGTTGAGCTCGTAGCTCACATAGAAGTCATCAAGGCTCGTCTGGAGGACGAACGGGACGGGCTCCTTTAAGACATTCGGCGTCGCACGAGCAGCCGCCAGCAGCAACTCATGGACTTTTTTCCAGGGGACATCATAGCCGATGGTCACCCCGGTGTGAAGGATAAGTCCCGGATCCTTCGCGGATGAGCTGAAGTTGATGATGTGGCTGCCCAGCACCATCGCATTGGGAATGGTGATGTCCACATTCTTGATCGTGCGCACCCTGGTGACCAGAAGCGTTTTGTCGATGATATCGCCAATTGTATCGGCGATTTTGACCCGGTCGCCCGTTTTGAAGGGACGCATATACGTCAGAACGACCCCTGCGACAATGTTCGCAATTGCGGACGTTGACCCGAGCGAGAACAGTACCCCGAGGAATACCGACACACCCTGGAATATAGGAGAATTCGATCCGGGGAGATACGGAAAGATCACGATCGCGGCAAACGCGAGGATAAGAAATCGCACGATCTTGTACGTCGGATCAGCCCATTCACGATAAAATCCCGGGAGGGAGAGAGTGCCTTTCCCGATTTCGTCGAAGATGAGTTTGATAAGCTTGACGACAGCGCGCGTGACATAGGCAATAACGACGATGAAGAAGAGATTCGGGAGATACGCAATGAACGATGTCAGGATGTCCCAGAGCGGGTTGACGATGTATCCGAACAGTGTTCCCGCCCATGTCTTCGTAAACGGAAAGAAACTGAAGAGAATCGTAATGTAAAAATAGCCAAGGACGACCAGAACGAAGATTTTGAGGACCGTCATTCCCCCGGCGACCATTTCCGCAATCCGTTCCTCCGAAAGGACTTCGACCGTCTTCAGTCGGACCGGCTTGATAAAGGTACCCTTCCACCCATCAACCTTCTTTACCAGCATGCCAAAGAAGGAGTTGATGGCCCTGAACAGCACGATGGCTGCCGTCGTCGTGAGGATGCTGAGGAAGATTCCGATGAGCACGGGTTTCACGTTCCAGTGCTGCGTCCACGGAAGAATTGAGAGCGTGTACGTGATAAAGAAATAGATGAGCGCGAGGGAAATGGCAAGTCGTAGACCTTTGGCCATTACGATGAAGACCGCCGTAATGCTCTCGGCACTGAGGATCTCCTGGGACCGAATCCGGATGGGGCGGAACACCTTCCCTTCCCAGCCTTCCAGCAGCGAGTACAACCGGGGAAAGATCTTTGTCATTCCCCAGAACGCGAACACCAGCACCAGGAGAAGACCAACAACGATCCCCGCGCTGACGAGAAGTGACCGGGTCGAATAGCGTTCTATCTCGGCGGAGAGGTGTTGTCGCAGGAGAACAATGTACTCCTGCGCGAGCGCCGCACGGGTTGTATCGGCAAACAGCGCATCATCAGCCGTTACAACCATGAGAACCATGCTGTCCGCCATGAGGTTTGACCCGGCGGCTGCTTCCACGACGAAAAATGAGTCCACGGCGTGCTGTTTGACGATCGATACAAGCCGCTCGTTCACTGCTGCGGCGCGTTGCTCGGGCGTGAACGGTCCGAGGCTGGCACGCACAAGAAAGAGTGTATCGCCGTCCAGGAGTACCGGCGCGCCCGGATGGGAAGGCGGGATTGTGAGCGTATCCGTCTGCGCGGGAAGACCGCCCGGCAGCCAAAGCAGCAGGGCGAGCGCCGTGCACACAAGCAGCCCACGCTCGTGCCAATGTTGCTTTGCAGCAATCATGTCGTTATCTCTTTCTGGTTATTCCCCTGGTCCGGCTGGTATGCGCGGGACCGGGGAGACCGGACCGTATGTGAACGTCTCGTTGAGGAAAAGGTATTTCTACACCCCGCTCTTTGAACTTTCGCTGTATGGCAAAGTTCAAGTCGCTTCGCAAGATTTTCGGTTTGGTGATGTAGCTGCTCGTCCAGACTCGAAGGTCAAAGTTGAGCGAACTTTCACCAAATTCTGTAAAAATGACATCGGCAGCGGGTGCACGAAGCACACCCGGATGAGAGGCTGAGACCTCGAGAAGAATATCACGCACCTCCTCAGGATTTGATCCGTACGAAACACCGACAGGAATGTGCAACCGCACTTCTCTGTCGGAATGGCTCCAGTTGATCACCAGCGTCGAGATGAAATCTGCATTCGGAACGATGACCTCAATGTTGTCATTTGTCTTGACCGTCGTCGCACGGGCGCCTATGCGGATGACATCACCGGACACCTCTCCTACCTGAATTCGGTCGCCAACTTTGATCGGGCGTTCGAACAGAATAATCAGCCCGCTGATGAAGTTGTTTGTGATGTTCTGAAGCCCGAACCCGACGCCGATCCCAATAGCCCCGGCAAGGACCTGCAGGGTCGTGAGGTCAATCCCGGCAGTACTGAAGATGATGAGAAGGCCGAAGACCACAACGAGGTATTGGATAATCGTACCGATGGCCTGCCGGACGCCAATATCCACTTCCCGCCGGGCAAGGACGCTGTTCACCAGCCACCGTTTCAACCGCCGTGAGAACCAGACCAATGCAACGAGGAGAATGCACAGGTACAGGATAGTCCAGGCGGTTATAGGCGTGGCACCCAGCACGAACAGCTGGGTATTGAGCATGTCTTCTATGTATCTGAACGTGGGGAGCTTCCCTTCCATGATGACCGCGATGGGGATCTCGGGCGGGCAAGATAGGAAATCTGGTCAAATTGTACCCAAATTGGTCCTGATAATCAAGCATAAGTTGGCGAGGGACCTGCAATTCGAACATTCTCGCATGGCAACACCGTTGTCTCCGGTCGCGGCACAATCGCGTACAGTGCAACAATATCCGGGCGGGTCTTGTCTCTCTCCCCCCTCTCTCGTACATTACAGTTTGTATGTTGCTCGTCCGCCCTGAGTGCGGGACCCTCCTTGCGCCTGAATGGGGCTTGCGGACGGGAGACGTGGACTGGCGACATGCTCTGACGATCAGGAAGAACGCATGACCACACCCGACCTGAAGCAGTTCGAACGAAAAATCATCGTCCGCCAGATCCGCCTCGATGATTATGACCAACTGGTTCAGCTCCAGCTCAAATGCTTCCCCGGGATGAAGCCATGGCAGCGTGAACAGATCGAGAGCCAGCTCACGGTTTTCCCCGAGGGGCAGCTGTGCGTCGAATACGAGGGTACGATCGTGGCATCGTCCAGCAGCCTTATACTGGACTTTGCCCTGTATAAGGAGTGGCACGACTGGCGGGAGATCGCTGACGGAGGGTTCATCCGGAACCACAACCCCGAAGGAAACACGCTGTACGGCATCGAGATCATGGTGGATCCGACATATCGGGGGATGCGGCTCGCACGCCGGCTGTACGATGCCCGCAAGAGGCTTGCGGTCAAGAAGAATCTGATGCGCATCGTCATAGGCGGCCGCATCCCGGGCTACGTGGCGCACACCGATGTGATGTCGGCCCGTGAGTATGTCGAGAAGGTGATCCAGAAAGCGCTTGTCGATCCCGTCCTGACGACCCAGCTCTCCAATGGCTTCGTGCTGAAACGCCTCCTCAAGTCGTACATGGCATCCGACAAGGAGTCCAAGGGATATGCCACTCTTCTCGAGTGGACCAACATCGATTATCAACCGGATTTCCAGAGGACGTTTGTCCCGTCACAATCGTTGCGCGTCTGCGTGGTTCAGTATCAGCTCAGGGAGATCAAGTCCCACGAAGAATTCGAACGCCAGTGCGAGTACTTTGTCGATGTCGCTGCAGACTACAGGAGCGACTTCATCCTCTTTCCGGAGCTGTTTACGATTCAGCTACTCTCGTTTGCCAGTGTTCAGCGCCCCGGCCTGGCCGTGCGCGAACTTGCACAGTACACCCCCCGGTATCTCGAATTTTTTACGAGACTTGCGATCAAATACAACCTCAACATCATCGCCGGGTCACATTTCAGCGTCGAAGCGGACCATCTGTATAATGCATCGTACCTGTTCAAACGGAACGGCGGCATCGGCAAACAATACAAGCTGCACATCACTCCTGATGAGAAACGATGGTGGGGAGTCCAGCCCGGCAACAGCATTGAGGTGATGGAGAGCGATCGGGGAAAGCTGTCCATCCAAATCGGGTTCGATATCACCTTCCCCGAGGTGACCCGCCTTGCCGTTCAACAGGGAGCGGAAATGGTCTTCGTCCCGTTCTGTACGGACGAACGATACGCGTATTTGCGTGTTCGATACTGTGCCCAGGCCCGGGCCGTGGAGAACAACGTCTACGTCGCCATTGCCGGGACGGTGGGCAATTTGCCGGCCGTCGAGAATGTGGATGTACAGTATGCACAGTCGGGCATCTTCACGCCGTCGGACATCCCGTTTTCACGCGACGCGATCGCTTCCGAATGCACCCCCAATATCGAGACCGTGATTGTGGACGACATCGACCTCGAACTTCTCGGAAAGCACCGTCAGGCGGGGAGCGTTCTGAACTGGCGCGACCGGCGCACGGATTTGTACGATGTGACACAGAAGAAAAAGAAAGAGGTCGGTCGGCGTGATTGACCCGAAAACTTTCGATTGTATGATTCGTGGTTACAGGATTCTCTGAAAGGACGCCAGTATGTGGGAGCAATTCGCTGCGACACTCGACTCAACGAAATCCTTCTGGATCGAAGTGAGCGGTGCGTTACCCGCCCTTATTGTCTCCATGGCCCTTCTTCTTGTGGGCTGGTTCATTGCAAGAATTGTCCGGCGGGGGGTGTCGCGCTTCCTCAAGCTGATTCGGGTCGATGTGATGGCGGAAAAGGCCGGAATCGAGACGTTCCTTCTGCAGGGTGGTGTGCGCTACACCACGGTAACGCTCCTGGCAAACCTGGTGTACTGGGTGATCATGTTTACGGTCATCCTTGCAGCGCTGAACACGCTCGGTCTGCAGAACGCGGGGGCGATCTTCAATAAGATCATCGTCTACATGCCCAACGTGATCGTGGCTCTGCTGGTGCTGATGTTCGGGGCATTCGTCGCCAAGATCGCCCGGGCCATCACATTCACCTATCTGAGCAACGTGGGGATTTCCGGTGCAGATGTGATCGGACACATCGCCCAGTGGGCCATTCTTCTGTTCGCAATTTCCGTTGCTCTTGAGCAGCTCTCCATCGGCGGTCAGATCGTCCTTGCCGCCTTCCAGATCGGGTTCGGCGCGTTCTGCCTTGCGCTTGCCATTGCGTTCGGACTGGGAGGAAAAGAATGGGCGGCACAGTTGTTGAACAAATTCTGGAAACTGTAGTCTGATCTCCTCTTCACTCTTCACACACTATGACGGGCAGTGCCGACATGATTCTCGATTGCCATACACATCTTAACAACTATCATGATGAGAACGAGAATAACCTCGTTTCATGTATCGACAAGCTTCAACTGGATATGCGCAGGAACCGGATCGACGTTGCCCTCGTCCTGACGTCCTACAAGGTGAATCCGGGTCGGCCATCCACGAAGGCGACAATCGAGGCCACAAAGAGCATGAGCCATGTGCAGATCGTTGCCGGGTTGTCGTTCACAACGTTTACGCCGCCCATCCTGGAAGAACTTCGGGGGTATCTGCGCGACGGGTCCATCCGGGGTCTGAAGCTCTACCCGGGATATGAACCCTTTTTCCCGAACGACCCCGCGCTGGAACCACTCTATGCACTTGCAGAGGAATTCAGTGTGCCGGTCATGATTCACTCCGGCGATACGTTCACTCCGCGCGGTAAACTGAAGTTTGCACACCCGCTCAATATCGACGAAGTTGCGGTCGACCACCCGGGCGTGAATTTCGTGATCTGTCATCTGGGCAATCCCTGGATCAGGGATTGCATGGAAGTCGTCTATAAGAATAAGAACGTGTACACCGATATCTCCGGCCTCGTTCTCGGAGACTTCAGTGACCGGTTTGAATCATTCATGAGAAAACAACTTCAGGAAATGCTGGAATACGGCGTCGAACCGGACAAAGTCCTCTTCGGCACGGATTGGCCTCTGGCATCGATGGAGTCCTACCTGGAGTTCATGGAAGAACTTGGCATTCCGGAGCGTGAACGCAAAAAGATCATGTGGGAAAACGCCGCAGGGCTCTTCCATCTCTCTCCGGCCGATTCGCTCTTTGCCACGCCATCATCGCTCTCCCTGTTGAAGTAGAAGGACGCTCTGCCGGGTGCAGAATCTCCTGTTGTCACGGCGTGGTCGCCGGCTCTTCTTCACCGCCCTCTACCTGAGCGAAGGGGCTCCCATCGGGTTTATCTGGTGGGCGCTCCCAACCAAACTCCGCGCGGCCGGGATGGATGTGGGGACCATCACGTCTCTGACATCGCTCCTTGTCCTCCCCTGGGTATTCAAGTTTCTCTGGGCACCGCTCATTGACGGCATCAGGACGCCGCGATGGACCCTGCGCTCCTGGATCGTTACGACGCAGCTCCTCGCAGGTCTCTTTCTCCTTCCCCTGCTCGCGTTGGACCTTTCGACGGACATCGTGATCCTCGTGCCGTTTCTTCTTCTCTCGACGATCGCGGCAGCGACTCAGGATGCATCTATTGACGCGCTGGCAATCGCGACAGTTCCCCCGGCGGAACGGGGCTCCGTGAACGGCTGGATGCAGATGGGGATGCTCGTCGGACGATCGGCACTCGGAGGAGGCGCGTTGCTCCTGGACCAACGTTTCGGACTTGCGCCGGTGGTTCTCCTCCTTGTCGCGGTCGTCTGGTCAACCACACTCCTCGTCGTCACCGCTTCCGCGTCGCCTTCCCCTGACCCGGAGCGCCGGGATGTCCGAGCAAGCATGCGGGCCATCGTTCCGAGACTGAGAAACGCTCTGCAAAGCAGAAGGACGTGGTTCGGACTCCTGTTCGCCGGCGTGGCAGGGGCGGGCTTTGAAGGTGCCGGGGCAGTCGCGGGCCCGCTCCTCATCGACAGAGGGTTCACGCAGGCACAGGTCGGGACCTTTTTTGCACTCCCTTCAGTTGTCGCCATGGCACTCGGCGCCCTGGCCGGGGGGACCGTGGCGGACCGCATAGGCCCCCGCCGGGCCGTGACGCTCTTCCTTCTCCTGCTGTCCGGTTCACTACTCGTTCTTGCAGGCATCGACGCCGGTCTGACTGCTCAGCCGGAGGTCTGGCTCCTCCCTGCCATGACAGTTCTGTACGGTTGTATCGGCATGTTCACTGCCTCCTCATATGCCCTCTTTATGGATATCACGGACCCTGCTCTGGGAGCGACACAGTTCAGTGCGTTCATGGGCGCAACCAACGCGTGTGAAGCCTGGGCCGCTGCGGCTGTCGGCAGAGCCGTGCCGGCATGGGGATATCCTCTCGCATTTGTGGCTCTGACAATGGCATCGCTTGCATCTCTTCCGCTGCTTAAAGGCCTGAAACCGCCAGATACCCGTCCGAACAATCCTTGAAAAACATCTGTGGGCTCCCACCGCCCGATCACTCTCTGTGCGTGACGTCAAATGCTTTCTCCACGGCCGAAAGCCCGGGTTGTCACATGGGTTGACGGAGTCCGCCGGATTTCTTATTCTATAACAACAGGACGCCATGATACACAGAGAACCAGACTACAAGATGAGAGAGGGATTTGCCGAGACCTCGGTTCTTATTGTCAGCGTCCTCAAATGGTTCGCTCTTGCACCGACTGCCGTGGAATAGGCAGCGAGGTCAGAGTACGCGTAGATTGATCGTCCTTCCACACGATTGCAAATCTCACAGGAGCACCAACCCCGGATGACCATTCTCTACCTCATTGCTTTCCTTGTCTTCCCCTCCCCCTCCACGGCGGACACCTCGGACTCAGTCTGCATCATCAACCGGCCGGATTCCCTTCGCGCCCGGCTCCTGGCTGAAGAGGACACCGACGGCGACACCCGGATTACCGTTCTCGACCCACCCGTGCCGGGGACTGAACGCGGTGATCGGGTCTTCTGGATCGAAAGGGGGCCGCACCAACCGTGGGAGGTCCGCGGGACATATCGCCTCTCCGCCCTTCTTGAAGACCTCACCGTGATGTCAGAGCAGCACGAATCGCCTGGCCGTTTGACGGGCCTTCTCTATCGCGAAAAACCCGCAGACAGGCTTGCACGGTCGATCCACGAACGGCTCTGGGACGGGCTGACACGCCGGATGGATGAGCGAGGTCTCCCCGACATGCTCCGGGACGACAAAGTGTCAACAGTGGACGACTCATTGTTCCTGTACGTCCCTGCATCCGATTCATCCTCGCTGGTCTACTACAGCTCGATCATTGCACGGCATCCCGAATGGAGAGCGGTGGTCGTTCGGCTCCCACGGGTCATTGACGATGCGTACGTACGGTCACGCGAACGCCGGCACGGACTGCTTACTCTGGGGTTGGACGGCCGAACAGGCCTGCCCCGCGCCTTTGTCGTCCCGGGGGGCAGGTTCAACGAAATGTACGGATGGGACAGCTACTTCATTGTGCTCGGACTGGTACGGGACGGCCGCTGGGAACTGGCGCAGAGCATGATCGACAATATGGTGTACGAGATCCGATTTTACGGCAAGATCCTGAATGCGAACAGGACGTATTATCTGACTCGCTCGCAGCCCCCCTTTCTGACGTCGATGCTTGTTGCCGTCCTCCCCGGTTTGCCCCGGAACAGCACGACGAATGCATGGGTGCGCGGCGTGATCGAGGCAGCCATGATCGAGTACGAGACAGTCTGGACCGTGCCGCCCCGCCTGACAGCAAACGGGCTCAGCCGTTACAGAGGGGAAGGAACCGGCATTCCGCCGGAAGTTGAACCGGGCCATTTTGCATCCCTCTTTGCCGGTCTGGCTGGTCCGCTTGGCATGTCACCGGACAGTCTCGAGCAGCTCTACACGAAAGGTATATACCGGAACACATCGCTTGATACGTTTTTCGTCAACGACCGGGCGATGCGGGAATCCGGGCACGATACAAGCTACCGGCTGTACGGCAGATGCGCGCGATTGGTCACCGTCGATCTGAACAGTCTTCTGTATGCATACGAACGCGATATCGCCATGCTCATAGGGAAACGCTGGGGAGGCGTGTTTCCGAGGAGCGACGGACGCCGGGAGCTGGCCGGAGAGTGGACACGGCGCGCAGAGAATCGCAGGCGGCTCATGCTGCACTCCCTCTGGAATCCGGAAGCGAACGTGTTCTTTGACTACGATGTGGATGAAGGCCGGCAGACAGGGTACATGAGCGCGACGACGCTGTATCCCCTCTGGGCTGGAATAGTCTCAGACGAAATGGCCGCACGCATCATCCAGACAGCCCTGCCACAATTGGAAATGCCGGGAGGACTTGCCGGCTCCACGGAGCTGTCGCGTGGACCCATCAGCCCGCAGCGCCCGCTCCGGCAATGGGACTACCCGTACGGATGGTCTCCTCATCAGATGCTGGCGTGGGAAGGACTCGTGCGGTATGGTTTCTTGACTGATGCCAGGCGGCTGGCGTACCGGTGGCTGTACACTATTGTGGCAAATGCCGCGTCATACCAGGGAACGGTTCCGGAGAAGTTCGATGTCGTGCGGAGATCGCACCAGGTCTTCGCTGAATACGGGAACGTCGGCACGACGTTTTCGTACATCACGCGCGAGGGATTCGGCTGGACGAATGCGTCGGTTCTTGTCGGTCTCTCCCTGCTCACGCCGCAGCAGAGGGATCTGTTAAACGACCTCGTGCCCCCGGAAGGTGTCGATTTCCGGTAGTCTGATCACTCCAAGCACTGGACGTCCCGGATCCGGATGTCAGATGCCCCCGGTCTTGCTGCGCAGCACCTGCTTGCCGGATTCCAGCTCATGGTGTGTCCCGTCCGGGAGAATGGCTTCAGCCTGAACGCCCAAGGGGAGTTCTGTTTCCATTTCGAAGGTCCCGCCGGTGGTTTTCCATCGCACGGCAATTCTTCCTGTTGGTCCCTCGAAGGCCGCTTCCGCATTCTTCAGTGGGCCGGGCGTGGGAGCAATCACCACATCTCGCCATCCAACGCTCCCCTCCCTCTGCCGGATTCCGGCAACGTACGCAAAGTGCCATTCCATAAGATGTCCGAGCATGAAGTGATTCATGCTGTTCGGAGTGCCCGGCCGCGCATCCCAGCTCTCCGGCAACGTCGTGAACCCCTGTTGCACCATATACCCGTAGCTGCCTCGTTCCTTACGGGCATACACACGATGCAGAATGTCATTCCGCCCGCCTTCCGCCAGGACACGAACCAGGAACACCTGCAGGACTTCCCCCACCGTTTGCTGATAATTGCGCCGCTTCACATCACGCACGATGGCATCCAACACGGCCGGACGGTCGCTCTCCGGAATCAATCCCACCCAGAGAGCGACGCTGTTCGCAGCCTGGCACGATCCGTTGTTGCGCACGGTATGAGCAACCGGATCGTAGAATGCGCGTTGAAAGTCATCGCGAATCCTGGCGAAAAGATTCGCGTACCGCTGAGCGATCTCCGCCCTGCCCAGCACATGAGCAGCGTCTGCAACGGTCCGGGCTCCCAGCGCCCAGATCGCCGTTGCGCTCACCTCGTTCGGAGTCCACTGTGATGGCCCATCCCCCTTCCCGTGACCGTAATCGTACCAGTCGCCCAGATTGCTCATGATGATGCCATCACAGGCCTGTGACGAAAGATAGTCGACATACCGCTGCATGCTCTCAAAGTTCTGCGCGAGGACAGACCGGTCGCCATACCACTCGTAGAGGTGCCAGGGAACCAGCACCGACGAGATTCCCCACTCAGGCGCTTCGTTCCAATACCCGTGAGCCGGGATCCCGACAAGATAGTTCGGCGCGTTTGTTGGAACATGACCGTCCGGAAGCTGCGTGTCCCGAAGATCCCGGGCAATTTTTGTGTAGAACGACTGGACATCGTACCGATAGCTGACGGCACGAGCCATATGCCAGTTCTCCTCCTGCCACCCGTTCTTTTCCCGGTGCGGACAATCAGTTGCAACATAGGACATGTTCGACCGGATTGCCCAGTCGATCATGCGGTGGGCACGGTTCTGCATGTCGCTCGAACACGAAAACGATCCGACGTCAGGACAGGCAGCCCGCACATGGACTAGCTCGAGGGAACGTACGACGGGGAGGCTGTCCGGGTTCGCGGATCCGGCGGGCACCGCCCCGATCACCGCCACATACTGGCACCCGACGTAGCAGAACAGTGTCTGATGGGTCTCCGGTCCGCCCCCTCCAAGGGTGTAATCATGCCAGATATCTTTCTTCGTCCCCCAGGTATAGGTGAATCGCACGCGTCCGGTCGAATCCATAAACTCGCACGGTTTGAATCGCACCGTCTGTCCCCGGTGCCCCTCAACTGTCAATCGAAGTAACGCCGAACAGTTCTGGGAAAACACATACGTGCACTCTTCAGGCCCGGGGTAGAGGATCTTCACGGGAGAAAATATCTCAAAGGGAAGGAGTGGTGGCCCGATGGGCGGAAGCACAAGGGCACCGGGGGCAGGAATAACCATCGGCCGGTGCCACGCAGCATCATGAAACCCGGGCAGATTCCATCCGGGGAGTGTCGCCCGCGCATCATAGTCTTCGCCTGCGTAGATGTTGGAAAAGGTCAGCGGGCTTTCGAACCACCGCCACGACGTGTCGCTCCGGATGACGATCTCCTTTCCGGATCGTGTGGAAATGGTCGCTTCCAGCCAGAGCAGGTACGGAACACCGTGTGAGAAGTCGGGCATTGCATCTGTCTTCACATACCGGCCTGGGTCATTTGCGGGGCCAACTCTCCAGAATGAATTTCCCAGCTGCACCCCGAATGCATTTCTCCCTTTTCGCAGCAGCGCTGTAATGTCGAACTCCTGCGCATAAATCGTCTTGTCATACTGGGACCACGGCTGGTTGATCAACGACGGGCCAACACGCTGCCCGTTGCAGGACATATCGTAATGACCGAGGCCGACAATGCGGACAGTGGCATGGTCCGGTTCTTCGTCCAGGACAAATTCCGAGCGGAACATCGGACATGGCTTTTCGTCAACACGTCCATCCGCACCATACGGCGCAAGCCACTCGGTACGTCCGTGTGTGCACGGAGCATCTCCAGGCATGCTCCATGCGACAACGGGACTGTCAGCGACGGCGAGTGCGACGAAAAGGCACGACGAGACTCCGATGCGCTTCATCTGTTCCTCAACACTTGTTCATGAAATAGCCCGGCCTTTTACCCCTGTGCACCAAGCGAGTTACCGGCACCAATGATGATGGTCGAGAGAATCAGGGTTGCGAGACCGATCGTCAACGTAATTCTGGTCGATCGCCTGCTTCCCCGCCAATCGTGGAGGGCAATCCCCCCCGCAGGACGATGCAAAGTCTGGGAGTCCCGTCCAGAGAGGCGGCGTTCCGTGGCTGGCAGAAATGTCCGCAACCACCGCTTCACCATGGAAGGGCGGCGGCATGAGAGTGCCAAACACTGCGCAGTACCCGAGGGCGACCCCTACTCCGAGATACCGCATGGTGAGTCCGAACGTCAGGCCTCCAATTCCCCAGAGGACGCCCCAGAAATATGCCCACCCCAGTGTCCCACGCCCCGGAAGGGAACGTAGAAACTTCCGGCCGCAAGCCAGCTCACCCAGTGAAAGAGTACGCCAAGAAACGGCTGTGGGTCATGCCCGAGGACCTTGTTCTGAAACACCCACTCACTGAAACGAAGGGGCGAAGTGCTCACCTCCTGAATATAGGAAGAACAGAATGACTCTTGCCACCGAATTTATCCTGGGGAACGGAATTTGATTTTTCAATCGTGTTCCCTATACTGACCTCCGTCGCACAACAGACACCGAGGCCTCGTGTATGGACCCACAGCACCAGCCATGCACCCTCGGGCTTTTGGCATCGAGCTTGAATCCTACCTGAGGCAGTTTGCAGGATTGCATGAGCGCCTCGAAGGGTACCTCGAGCGCGTGCAGGCGGGGCTTGCCGCGGAGGGCGACCATGTGGTATGAGCCGGTCTCGTTGACTCGATGGAGAATGCCGGGTCCGCCGGAACGCTGTTCGCCACGCACGTTCTGGACCTGACGTTCCGCTATCGTTACAATTTACACCCTGTCCTCCACCGTCCTCCCTGTCGGTCGAAATGAAGGTGCGCCATCGCACCCCGCCGCACTGATCAGGCTTCATTGGTCATGAAAGCTGGACTGTGCCTTGGCGAGTTTCTTCAGAAGGTCAACAAAGTCCTGCTCCGCCGAGAGGCTGTCTTTGTGCTTGTCGAGCGCATGCTCCCACTGATCAAGCACATCGGACTCCATTTCCTTGACGGCGGTGGTCAGGGAAGCCACATCAGCGTATGATCCGGGTCTCTTCACAAGCGTGGCGCGATCAGCTCTCTTCTTTGCAAGGGCTGCTTCATTCGTATACATTTCTTCCTGGGCTTCAGTGTACGCAATGACTGCCGCTGCGGCGGCTGCTTCGCCCTCCCGAAGCTCTTTTCGCAGCTCCAGAAGATCACGGAACTTCTCAAGGCCGGCGATCTTCTTCTTCAAATCTACGATCTCTTGTGCCTTGGTATCAGAATCCAGAGTGTCGAGGGCACCTTCCAGCGCATCCAGATCTTTTTCCTTCGTCGCGATCTGGGTCTCAATGGTGCTCACATTCTCGCGCGCCCGGTCGAGCCGGAGTTTCGCCTGCGATCGCACCGCCTTCAGCGACTCGACATCTTTCTTGATTTCCTCGTCCGGGCGAAGCGGGACGACAACGATAAACGTATCAACTGCTGCAGAACCAGCCGTTGACGGTTGCACCTGCGTGCGAGCCGGCTCAGACAACGCAAGAATCGTGAAGAGCACGATGGCGACGACGATAGGTCGTTTGGCGGTATGCATACTGTGACCCCGGTGGTGGATGTGGGTGGCCTGGTCTGGTTACGGGTGACTCCCTGAAAAAAGAAGAGTCAACCCATCCGGTGGGAAAAACACGCGGCACAGGAAAAAAGTTCTCGTCTTGGAGAGATGGCGACGGTGGAACCAACGCATCGCCAAATGCCGGAATCAGCCCGGGATTTCCTCCCGGGCATTGTTCTCGAGAGCATTTTCTCGTATGTTATGCAAAAGATTCTGAAAGGGACCTGAACGCATGAAATCGAAACAACCGATCCTTCTTTGGAGCCTCCTTTTCACCCTTTCACTGCCGCTCCACGCTCAACAAACACCCGGGTCTGCTTCCGGCAGGCCGGCACCAGCTCCTCCCCCGACAATTAAGGATCCTACGACGGCGGGACTGACGCTCCGACCCGAGCAGCGTCAATTCTCCATCGGCCTGCATCAGCTCCTCCCCTCCGCAACACTTTCCACGGACCCATCGGGATTTGCCCTCCGGCTTGACCTGGGGGACACGGCACTGTATGGAAGGGTGTACGCCGGCCAGGCATACTTCGACGAGAAACTGAGTGACTATCCTGAAACACGTTTCCGGACTTCGTCTGCGATCACCGCAGGAAAGGCGATCCTCACGCTCAGGACCTATTTCGACGAAGGGGCCAAATCGAACGCGAACGGGTGGTCGGACCGCGGCGTGCTGGGATACCGGCTGGATCTCCTCCGCTTGGTTAAAGGATCACCGGTCCACGCCGGTATTTTCGACTCGCGGGTGCACTTCAAGAAGGTCGATTCGCTCATTGTCCCTGTCGTCTCTATTGTTCAACCCCCGATGGTCGGCTGCGTGGTAAGCGACCACCCCGGTTGGTGCATTGTGACATTTACGGTCGACCGTCCGGCGTTAGGATGGATCGAGGTGGATTCACTGGGACGATTCTCTGCGAACGGTACCCAGGAGCGGCATGAGATCGTCATTGACGGTCTCCGTCCTTCGGCATCCTATCGCTACCGCGCGGTTGCCGTAGCCCGGGGAGACACTGCACGTACACCCTGGCTCCGGTTCCAATCTGCTCCCCCGAAAGGGGCTGGGCACGTGATCTTCGCCTATGCCGGGGACGGCCGGGCAGCGACTGGAGGGGGGGAGTACGAGTACGCGGGAGTGAACCGACAGGTGGGATCGCAAATCGCCCGGCAGATGGTTCGACTGGGTGCATCGTTTCTCCTGTTCGGCGGGGATCTGATCGCAGGATACACGAATTCGCTCGACGAGTTCCGGATGGAGCTGATGGCATTTCGTGAGGCCTATGGACCCCTGCTGTACTCGATCCCCCTGTACAGTGCTCTAGGAAACCATGAGGCGCTCCTTAATTTCTATGACGATGGATCGCGGCGTGGAATGGGAATGGACCGGTGGCCGTATTCCTCGGAGAGCGCCGAAGCAGTCTTCGCGCGCGAACTCGTGCAGCCCACCAATGGTCCCGCGCCCGCACCCGGGCTCCCTCCGTACAGAGAGTCGGTCTTCTCCTTTCAGTATGGGCCCGTGAAGATCATTGTCATGAACAACAACTACTGGTTCACATCCCACAACGGCATCGAAGAATTCGGCGGGTCGCCCGAAGGATATATTCTCCCCGATCAAATGGCCTGGATCGCAACGGAACTCGAGCACGCTGAGCAGGATTCTACGGTCAAGCACGTTATGCTGATGGCTCAGGAGCCTGTGTTCCCGGCAGGTGGTCATATGGGTGACGCAATGTGGCATTCCGGCAACAACACAAGACGCGCAAGGAAGATCGAAAGCGGCAAAGCGGTTCCTCTCGGACCCGGGATGATCGATATGCGGAATGAACTCTGGACACTCGTCAGTGGCGCAAAGAAAGTTGCAGTCGTCCTCGGTTCCGACGAGCACAATTATCAGCGAATGCTGATCGATCGGACGACACCGGTCGGAATACCCTCGATCGACGATATCAACGGAAACGGCATCCTGGATGACGGCAGGTTCTCACCAAATCCGGGTTTCCGCTTCCCGACGTGGTTCGTTGTCTCGGGGGGGGCCGGCGCTCCATACTACACGCAGGACACGGCACCGTGGAGTGTGCAGTCACGGTTTTTTACTCCCCAGACCCATTTCATCCTGTTCAAGGCCGATGCGACGACCATCGGACTCGAGGTGTACACCTCCAGCGGACAATTGATCGACAGGGTGGAAGACCTGGGATTGGTGAAACGATAGGCACTCCTGCGGGGCATCCCGTCTACACTCGCGTGGATGTTTCTGAGGGGTCTCCGGGCCCTTCTCGTGAGAGTGTTGCTTGTCGCAGTCGATTCTGAATCCATCACGTCCTCATTGTCCGGATAAAACCATGAACGCACGCACGCACCGGCACTTCCTCCCATTCCTTCTTCTGGCCCTCGCAGGATGCTCGAGCACCGAAAGCATACGATGGCCGGGGAAGTCCCCCGACGGAAGGGTCTTACTCCCAAACGGATGGTATCTCTCCCCCGTCGGGACACACGCAGAGGTCGGCGAACTGCCGATGCGCATGGTTGTCTCGCCTGACGGACAGTACGTGATTGTCAACAACAACGGCACGCGGGAACATGCCCTGTCTGTCATTGAAACTGCAACCTGGAAGCGCGTTCAGCATCTGCCGGTCGCAAAATCGTGGCTGGGGTTGGCAATGAGTTCCGATGGAACAGAGGTCATGGTTTCCGGCGGCAACGACAACCGGATACTCCGCTTCGCGTTTCAGGCAGGAGTTCTGACGCTTACCGACTCCATTGCGCTCGGTGCTCCACGGCCACAGCAGAAGATCTGGGTCGGCGGGCTTGACTATGACGAGGAACACGGGCGCGTCTTCGTAACCGGGCGGGAAAGTGACAGTCTCTACGTGGTGGACCTCAAGAGTCGGGCGGTGGTGCGGCGCCGACGCCTCCCGGCAACCCCGTACACGTGCCTCCTTTCACCCGGCGGCACGGAGTTGTTTGTCTCGCTCTGGGGAGCATCGGCCGTCGGCGTGTTCGATCCGGCAACCCTGGAACTCCGTACTACCATCAGCGTCGGGGACCACCCGTGCGACATGGCGCTCACGCCGGACGGTGGACGGCTCTTCGTCGCCAATGCCAATCACAACTCCGTCTCAGTCATCTCCGTTTCCCAGGGCAAAGTCCTGGAGACGATCCTGACCTCCCTCACTCCTTCTGCACCGTTCGGCAGCACTCCGAACGCACTCGCACTTTCGCCGGACGGTTCCACGTTGTTCGTTGCAAATGCGGACAACAACTACTGTGCGGTCTTCGATGTGCGTGAGCCGCAGCGAAGCCGCTCCCTCGGATTTGTTCCGACGGGTTGGTATCCAACGGCCATCGTGTGTCTCCCGGGCACAGGCCGTGTTGTCGTGGCTTCGGGCAAGGGGTTTACCTCTCTCGCGAATCCGGACGGTCCGAACCCCGCAGGAAAAAAGAGTCAGCGGGAAGAGTACATCGGGTCGCTTTTCCGCGGCATGGTCACACTGCTTCCTGAGCTCAGTCCTGAGACGATCCGGGGATTGACACCACAGGTCTACGCAAACAGCCCCTACACCGACCGCAGACTGTCTGCACCGGGTGAGGATTCCCTGAATCCGATCCCCCATCGTCAGGGCGCCCCTTCACCCATCAAACACGTATTCTACATTATCAAGGAGAACCGCACGTACGACCAGGTCTTCGGGGACATGCCCGAAGGAAACGGGGCTCGGGAGTTGTGCCTGTTTCCTGAGATGGTCACGCCGAACCATCACGCCCTCGCCCGCCAATTTGTCCTGCTCGACAATTTCTACTGTAACGCCGAAGTGAGTGCCGACGGACACAACTGGTCGATGGGGGCGTATGCAACCGACTATGTGGAAAAGACCTGGCCAACATCGTATGGAGGACGAGGCGGAAACTATGAATTCGAAGGAGGATATCCCATCGTCTACCCTTCCGCCGGATACCTCTGGGACAACTGCAAGAGGAATGACGTCACGTACAGGAGTTACGGGGAATGGACCACAACCGCTCCTTCCTCCGACTCGGCACAGGCGTTGATGCCTTCCCTTCGAGGGCCACATTGCCCCTCATTACCGGGGTTGGGACATGAACTACTCCGATGTTGACAGGGTACGGGCGTGGATAAGAGAATTCGACGAATATGAAAAGAACGGACGTTTGCCGCAATTTCAGATCCTCAAACTCCCGAACGACCATACCGAGGGAACCCGGAAGGGATCCCTGACGCCTCGCGCATACGTCGGACAGAATGACCTTGCGCTCGGGATGGTCATTGACCGGATTTCCCGGAGCCGGTACTGGGGAGAGAGCGCGATCTTTGTGGTGGAGGACGACGCGCAGAACGGTCCGGACCATGTCGATGCGCATCGTACGGTGGCCCTCGTCATCAGTCCCTGGACGAAACACGGGAGCACCGACAGCGAGCTGTATTCCACAACGAGCATGATCAGGACTATGGAGCTGATCCTCGGCATGCCTCCCCTTTCGCAATTTGACGCCGCCGCCACACCGATGTACGCGTCGTTCTCGCCATCGCCCGACTTCTCGCCGTATCGCTGCAGGTCCGCGGGGATCGACATCAGTGAACGAAACCCGGACGGTGCCGTAGGACAGGCCCGGAGTAATCAGCTCGATTTCTCCGCGGAAGACCGGATTCCTGATCTTGAGTTCAGCGAGATCATTTGGAAGGCCGTAAAAGGCCCGGAATCACGCATGCCTCCTCCGGTCCGCAGTGCATTTGTGCGCGCGGGCACAGACGGTGACGGGGATCGCTAGATTTCACGTGTCCTGCGTCACAGGAACACTCATCCATCTTGACATTTTCCCCGGCGGTGAGTATCGTATGTCCGGGCATACTGAAATCTGTACCGGAGGGGTTCCGGAGGTAGTGGCGTTCGCACACCAGGGGAGAAGGTAGCAACGTGCAGGACGTACGAAAGATAATTCTGGCTCTATTGCTGGGCGCCGTCTGTACAGCCGAAGCGCCCACGGGGCAGCACGATCCCCGGCCCTCTGACGCATCCTTCCTCGCTGCTTTTCAAGGCGCCGCGCCACAGGAGAGCACCCCCGACCGGCCAATCACACCTGCGGGTTTCACTCTACTCAATCTATCCCCCGCGATGCCGGTTTCCTTCGCCGCATCGACACCAGGAAGCCCATCGGGACGGCCAAAGAGCCCCGAACGGTACCTCCGCCGACATGCATCCCGGGCAGAAACCCAGCGGGATCGAACGAGCAGACATGCTTTTCAGCATACGTTTGATGTGTTTGTCCTTCAAGCCGTGGCGTCCACCCTTCTGTACAGAGGGAGCGACTTCGGCTCACTGCACGGCACCACCATTACTCCGTTTTCCCCCCGCTCACCGGATGCACGCGCACGATAGGGAGGACAGTCCGCCTCGTCGTGCCATGGTCAGGCAACCGGAGCGTCCAGAGAGGCGCACCATTCACCTCAGGGGAAAACGAAAATGGGCAAGAAGAATCTCATCTATTACATGTTCAGTCCGGGGGTGTTCAGCAAGGAGATCGTCTTTTCCCTCCACACTGCGTACCGTTTCCTTTCAGCTGAGCGGTCGGACTATCGGTTCATTGTATACTGCCCGCCTTCAGTCAATTTTGACGGACTACGGGCAGACGTCGTTCACTACGACCCCCAGCAACTCCAGGAATGGGCTGGTCCGCACAACTTCCGCTGGCGAATCAAGATCAAGACGCTGTGCGACGTGCTTCAGAAGTACGAAGAGCCGTCTGTGCTCATCGATGGCGACACGTACTTCCGGAAATCGCCCAACCGTCTTTTTGACCGCATCCAACCGGGTCAGTCGGTGCTCCATATCCGGGAAGGCCGTGTGTGTGATCTGGTGGACGAAGAGCATCGGGACCTTGCCACCCTCCTCTGGCGCAAGGAAATTCGTGATCCTGTTGACGGATCCCGGATCACCGCCGCGCGTGCAATGTGGAATTCCGGTGTTGTGGGGATCCATCCCGCGGATGCTCCGATCATTCAGCATGCCATCGACCTGACTGACCAGATCGTGGCGGAATCGCCGATCAACACAACGGAGCAGTTTGCACTCTCCGCGCTTCTGGAGTCCCATACCCGGTTGCAGCCGTGCGACGACCTTGTGTTCCACTACTGGTCGATGCGATATCGGAGGCCGTTCCGCCAGACCATCGACGAACTCCTGCAGACGACAGACGGTCTGAGTGAATCGGAGCGGGCGAGGAGGTTCTATGCCCGGCGGCCCCGTCCTTGCTGCTCAAAACGAGCCCTGAACCGCGCGCTCGGGTTTCTGGATGCACGGGGAGTTACGTTGTTCCGCGGTGACCCGCGGCAGAGTGGTTGAAGGGCCTGGAGGGATCAGGCCCGGGTTTCATCAGGGGAAAGCGGCCGGAGTACCTGGAGATGGGGGATACGTACTGAGACCGAGTACCTGAGAAATGACGCTCGCAAGGTCGTCTTGCGTAAACGGTTTTGACAGAACAGCAGCCGCGAGTCGCCTGACTTCACGCGCATCGAGATCTTCCATCCCGAATGCCGAGAGGAACACGATCGGGATGTTGGACTTGCGCCGGATCTCCCGGGCCGCCGAGATCCCATCCCCGGGCCCCGCCAGTCGCACGTCCATGAGCACGAGCGAAGGGAGCATCGTAAGCACTGTCGCAACAGCCTCCTCCGCACTGCTTACGCGGCCGGCAACCTGATACCCCAGCGCCGTGATCTGCTTCTGGATTTCAAGCGCAATAATGCCCTCGTCTTCCACGACAAGGATGCGGACCGGTTCAAGTTTTTTCTGAATTGCCTCTGATTTCATCCCATCGCCGTCTTCAGAGTGAAGCCACTTTTCTCGTACAGGATTGCTCATGGCTATGCATTCGCACTAGTGCACACATGGGATGCCAACGTTGGTGGGGCAGAAGAGCTTGCAGAGGGGGTTTGGGAACCTCCCGGATGCACGGGAGCCTGCAGGAGAACAATAGTAGCCAGGGGTTGCTCTTATCGGACCTGCCAGAAAACGAACGCGGCGGCCGCTCCTGCGGCCGCCGTCGTTTCATAATCCCGGGCACATCATCTGTGCGCCCATATCCCGAGCGCTCTATTTTGCAGATCCCGGAAGCTGATCCGGTGACACTCCGAGCGCCCGAAGTGCCGCCCTCCCATCATCGTTCGCGGGATTGAGTTCCACAGATTTCATATACAACTTTACCGCTTTGTCCCGCTCACCCATCGCGGCGTAGCACTCTCCAAGGCTATCGTAGGTGTTCCAGCTTTTGGGAAACTCCCTGACATTGAGCGAGAATACCGCTTCCGCCTCACTGAACATCTTCCTGGCCAGGTAGTCATAGCCGAGCGCATTGAGCTCCGGTTCCGAAACAGCGTATGCCGAAGGGTCGGCATATCGTGAGCTTTCGACAGCACGCAACCCGGCCTCGAGCCCTTTTGCCTCAATTGCCTTGTACACTTCGCGGGCGAGGGGGCGTTTGACAGGGTCGGGTTCACTGCCATTCAGAATTGCAAAGAGCGCCTGTGTGATCTCTCTGACCGGTGCGTTGGATGTGTTGCTCACGACAAACACCATGTGCTTGGTCGCCGGGATCCGGCTGAACAGGCTGTTGAAACCCGGCAACCCCCCTTCATGTGACATCACCAGGAGGCTGTCCCCCCGCCGCGATTTCACGGTACGGGCCAGACTGAAACCGTAGCCATAGGAAGCTCCGCGAAAGGCCGGAAAGTACGGTGTCATCATTCGCTTGAGCGTGGAGCGATTCACGAGGACTTCATCATAGAGCACCTGGTCCCATCGAACCATATCATCAGGGGTCGCGTACAGGCCCCCGGCAGCATAGGCCCACTCAGGGTTCCAGTTCTGAACCTGTTCAAGCTCGTCACGAAAACCCGGCGTGTAGCCCAGTGCCCGTGCAGGGAGATCAAGACCGTGGTGATCAAGCCCGGTCTCGCTCATCCCGGCCGGGTCGAGGATCATCGTACGAAGCGCTCTCTCATATGGCTGGTGTGTCACGCTCTCGATGATCGCCCCGAGAAGGACATACCCGGAGTTGCTGTACGAATACCTGGACCCGGGTTCGAACTCCAGATTGCCGCTGCAGTAGACCTGGGCAAGAGAGTCGACACCGGGCATCGGACCGGTAGCGCGTCGCCGGAATTCGGGCATCGCCACGTAATTAGGTATGCCTGAGCTGTGTGTGAGCAAATGATGGATCGTCACCTTTTCCCCTGTGTCGCGCCGGTACGAAGGAAGGTACCTGGAGATCGGATCCTGAAGGCCGATCTTTCCCTCTTCGACGAGTTTCATGATCATCGTGGCCGTAAAGGTCTTGGAGACCGACGCAATACGATAGTGGACCAGCGGGCCATTCGGCAAACCATGGTCACGGTCCGCCATACCGTATCCCTTCGAGAAGACGGTCGCACAATTCTCCGCAACGATCACAGTTCCGATGAATCCCCACTCATCATGGTACTGGCGCATCAGCTTTTCGATACGGCTCGTGCGATCCTGGGCGACGGCCGCCGAACCAACTGCAAGAACCAGAGCAAAAATAAACAATAACCGGTAGACGCTCACGTAGGGGTTCCTTTCGGGTAGAATTCGGTCCATACATGGTGGTACGGCCTCCTGGTCGGCGAGTTGCGTCGAAAACGCAGCATTGTACGCTGATATCGGGATGGAAGGCGTTCAGAGCGTATCTCCCCCCTCCCCATCCGGAGCACAGGGAGCCCGTAGGGAATCCCCTACACCATTTCGGGTTCTTTCCCTATACCGGTTCTCAGCAACCCTGCAGATATTGCCTGAGTATTCATTCTCCCCAGCTGCCCATCTCAAGGGTGCGTTGTTGCCCAGATCCACGAGCCCACATCCCCTTTCACACCGGAGGTCTCCATGTCAGATTATGTCAAGGATTTGATATCGGAAGTCAAGGCCAAGAACCCCGCCCAGCCTGAGTTCCATCAGGCGGTGGAGGAGGTTGCAGAGTCGCTATCTGTCGTGTTCGAGCGCCACCCGGAGTATCGCACGGCAAAAATCCTCGAACGGATTATCGAACCCGAGCGCGTGATCATGTTCCGTGTTCCCTGGGTCGACGAACAGGGAGAGATTCATGTCAACAAAGGATACCGCATCGAAATGAACAGCGCCATTGGACCCTACAAGGGCGGGCTCCGGTTTCATCCTTCGGTTACCCTCGGCATCCTGAAGTTCCTGGCATTCGAACAGGTCTTCAAAAACAGCCTCACGACATTGCCGATGGGTGGCGGGAAGGGGGGATCCGATTTCGATCCCAAAGGAAAGAGCGACATGAAGATCATGCGTTTCTGCCAGGCCTTCATGCAGGAGTTGTTCCGTCACATCGGACCCAACACCGACGTTCCGGCTGGTGACATCGGGGTCGGCGGACGCGAAATAGGCTACATGTTTGGCATGTACAAGAAGCTCCGCAACGAGTTCACCGGCGTACTGACCGGAAAGGGTCTCAATTGGGGCGGATCGTTGATCCGGCCGGAAGCGACGGGGTACGGTGCGGTGTATTTTGCAGCGGAAATGCTCGGCACACGGCAGAAGACGCTGGAGGGGAAGACGTGCCTCGTCTCAGGAAGCGGCAACGTGGCCCAGTACACAGTCGAGAAAATCAACCATCTCGGCGGACGGGCGGTCACGCTCTCGGATTCCAACGGCTATATCTATGATGCGGAAGGCGTCGACGCGAAGAAGCTCGCATACATCATGGATTTGAAGAATGTGCGGCGCGGGCGGATACAGGAATACGTCACGAAATACAAGAACGCCGTGTACACCCCGCTCGACCAGAAGCAGGACTTCAATCCCCTCTGGAACCATAAGGCAGATTGCGCATTCCCGAGCGCAACGCAAAATGAAATCGCCGTGAAAGACGCACAGAATCTCGTGCGGAATGGCGTGTATTGCGTCGCGGAGGGAGCAAACATGCCGACGACGCCGGACGGTGTCGAGGTGTTCCTGGACAGCAAGATACTCTATGGTCCGGGCAAAGCCGCAAACGCCGGTGGTGTTGCAACCTCGGGCCTCGAAATGGCCCAAAACAGTATGCGGTTGCCCTGGTCCCGTGAGGAAGTCGATAACCGGCTCCGCATGATCATGCAGAGTATCCACGAAACCTGCGTGGGGGTAGCCGAGCGGTTCGGCACTCCGGGCAACTATGTCAACGGCGCCAATATCGGAGGCTTCCTGAAAGTCGCCGACGCCATGATGGATCAGGGCGTGGTCTGACAGATCCGGCATCGTCGTTTGCTGATCGCGTGGAGACGGCTCACCCCCGTCTCCACGCGTTTCTGCCCCGGGGGTTCCCTTTCATCGCGAGAATCACTATTATACGGCAGCAATGGCTCCCGTCACTCCACACGGCCGCAGTGAAGAGGTTCCCAGCCCCCTTGACAATCTGCTGGTCGAGCACGGGTATGGAAACCGCTTTCAGGGGTTCCAGAACCTCATGCGGTTGCGGATCAGCGACATCCTCCTTGTCTCCAGTCTGTATGACCTGTATCTGTTCGAAGAGGATGGACGTCTGTACGAACTGATCCGGAACGAATACCAGGGTTTCAATCTCAGTCACTCGCCCGAACTCACGCGCGTTTCGAGCGGACATGAAGCCATTCGCCTGGCCACAGAAGAAAACCGGTTCAATCTCATCATCACCACGCTGCACATCGACGACATGGACGCGGTTGCCTTTGCACGAAAGATCCGGGCCCTTGGCCTGAATATACCTGTCGTGCTCCTCACCCACGACAACCGGGAGCTACGGTACCTTCTCGTCAACGAAGCCGGGGAGGTGTTCGACAAAGTCTTTATCTGGCAGGGTGACTTCCGGATTATCATCGCGATCATCAAGTGTTTTGAGGACCAGATGAACGTCGACCATGACACGCACATGGTCGGGGTTCAGACGATCATTGTCGTTGAAGATGACGTCCGCGAATACTCTTCTTTCCTGCCGATCATCTACACAGCGATTCTGAAGCAGTCTCAGCGACTCATCTCCGAAGGGATCAACCTCACACACAAATTCCTGCGTATGCGTGCGCGCCCGAAGATTCTTCTCTGCTCGACCTATGAAGAAGCATGGTCGTACTACGAGCGCTACCGCGAGTTCACACTCGGGTTGATCTCTGACGTGGAATTTCCAAGAAATGGAAGGGTTGACCCTGGCGCTGGCCTCGCTCTCGCGACGGCAATCAAAGGGGACCAGCCGGATATCCCCATTCTCCTGCTTTCAACGCGGGAGGATCATCAGGCGGACGCCCAGGCCATTGGCGCGTCGTTCCTCCGGAAGAACTCCGATCTTCTCCTGAACGAGCTCACGCACTTCATGACCTCCTATTTCAGCTTCGGCGACTTCGTGTTCCGCATGCCTGACGGGAATGAGGTAGGAAGAGCAACGGACCTGAGATCGCTCGAGGTGGAGCTCCGTCGCGTCCCGCAGGAAAGCATCGTCTACCACGCACAGAGGAATCACTTCTCGAACTGGCTCAAGGCCCGGACCGAGTTCTGGCTTGCCCATCGCCTCCGGCCGCGTAAGGTCACCGACTATGCTTCTCCCGAAGACCTGCGGCGCGATCTTTTCGAATCGCTGCACCACTACCGCGCCATCAGGCAGCGCGGGATTATCGGGGATTTTGACAAAGGGACTTTTGATGCGGAGACGAGCTTTGCACGTGTCGGGCGGGGTTCACTCGGTGGCAAGGCACGGGGACTCGGGTTCCTGACGACGTTGCTGAACGACTACAACGTCCTCGATCGTTTCGATGGCGTTCTCATCCACGTGCCCCCCGCCATCGTGATCGGCACGGAGGTGTTCGAGCAATTTCTTGAGGACAATGACCTCAGGGAATTTGCAATGAACTGCACGGATGACAGGGAGACCACGCACCGGTTTGTGGATGCGCCGAAATTCCCGGAGCCGGTGCTTGCAGACCTTGCCGCGTTCCTCGACGTTGTCCGGACACCGCTGGCGGTCCGGTCATCGAGTTTGCTGGAGGATTCGCAATACCATCCGTTTGCGGGCGTCTATGAGACGTACATGCTGCCGAACCTCCATCACAATCCGCTGGTCAGGCTCAACGATCTGCTGACGACCGTGAAACGTGTGTTCGCTTCGACGTTCTATCAGAGCACGAAGAGCGTACTTCCGGATGACCTCCTATCGACTGGAGGAAGAGCGGATGGCCGTCATCGTCCAGAAGATGGTCGGGTCGTCACACGGAGATCGGTTCTATCCGAGTTTCGCAGGTGTCGCAAAGTCGTACAACTTCTATCCGGTCGCACCGCAGCAATCCTCCGATGGGATCGTCGGGGTTGCGCTGGGGCTCGGGAAGTACGTCGTTGATGGTGGCAAGACGGTGCGGTTCTGCCCCAAGTATCCGACGGACCTCATCCAGTTTCACTCCCCGCGAGAAACGCTGAACAGCACCCAGCGGTTCTTCTACGCACTGCAGCTCGATGCCAGTTCGGACTTTGGCTACGAAACCCACGATATGCTCCAGCGTGAAAACGCTCTCGATGTCGCGGAAGCGGACGGAACACTCGGGATCGTCGGTTCGACATATTCTGCAGACAACGACGCGATCACGACGGCATCGCCCGTCCCGGCGTCCGGCTCGTTACGTTCAATCCTATTCTCTCGCACAAGTTGTTTCCGCTTGCCCAGATCATCGAGCTGATTTTGGACATGGGGACTTGGGGAATGGGAACACCCGTGGAGTTGGAGTTTGCCGCAACTCTCAGGCCCCCGGAGACGCCCAAGGAGTTCGCCGTCCTCCAGATGCGACCGTTGGTGGTCCATCGAAGAGCGAGGCTCTCAGTGTGGACGACGTCGAGGATTCCGCATCCTGTGCAGGAGTCGCGCGTGCTGGGAACGGGCTCATCGAGGGGATTTATGATGCCGTTGTGGTTGATGTTGATCAGTTTGAACGGGCCAGGAGCGTCGAGGTGGCACGGGAGGTGAGTGCCTTCAATGCGCGTCTGATCGCCGAGCAGCGGCCATATCTCCTTGTCGGTGTGGGACGGTGGGGATCGCTCGACCCATGGCTGGGCATCCCCGTCCGGTGGGAGGATATCGCCGGAGCTCGCGCCATCGTGGAATCAGGGTTCCGGGAGCTGGCCGTTGCACCATCGCAGGGATCACACTTCTTTCACAATATCACTTCCTTCATGGTCGGCTACTTCACCGTCGACAGCGGCGGCACACTGGGGTGGATCGATTGGGAATGGCTCCTGGCACAACCTGCCCTGGAGCAGAGAAGTGCGACCCGGTTGATCCGGTTTACGGAACCGCTCACGATCCGCATCAACGGCCACAAAGGAAAAGGCATTATACTGAAACCGGAGAATGGACGTGGATGACTCTAACGAAAAACGGCTGACATCGGCTCCAGCGTCATGCCCGCACTGCGGAACGCCACTCAGCCCGTGGGAGAAAATCCTCCTGAGCGTCGACCGTGCGCTGATGTGCAAACACTGCTGGTATCGGATTCTCCTCGAGACACCCGCCGCGGAAGAGAAAAACAAAAAAGGCCGGAAATGAAATCCTACAATTCGTTCGAAATCGAACAACAGCAGGTTACGGAAGCTGCACGCATTCTCCGGCTGGACGACGCAACCATTGAACTGCTCCTCTGGCCCCAACGCGAGTACAAGTTCACCATGCCGGTGCGGATGGCCGACGGACACAGTGAAGTGTTCCATGGCTACAGGATCCAGCACAATACCGCACGCGGACCCGCAAAGGGAGGGATCCGTTTCCATCCCGACGAAACGGTGGATACGATCCGTGCGCTCGCCGGTTGGATGACCTGGAAGACCGCGGTGGTCGATATTCCTCTGGGAGGCGGGAAAGGCGGAGTCGTCTGCGATCCGCGCGCGCTCTCGGAACGCGACCTCGAGATCATCGCGCGCGCCTATGTGCGCGCTGCGGCGGACGTTATCGGTATCGACATCGATATCCCCGCCCCTGATGTCTATACCAACCCGCAGACCATGGCCTGGATGATGGACGAGTACGAGGTCCTCATGCGCAGGCATGATCCCGGTGCCTTCACCGACAAACCCCAGCAGATCGGGGGCACCGAGGGGCGGCGCGATGCCACTGCACGCGGGGGCGTTGTAACCGTTCGCGAGGCCTGCAAGGTTCTCCGCGTCAACCCGCGCGGAACATTCGCAATTCAGGGTTTCGGTAACGCCGGTCAGAGAGCAGCACTGCTCCATCAGGAGCTTCTCGGCGGCACCCTCATCGCCGTATGCGATTCCCGCGGCGGAGTCTTCAACCCCAAAGGACTGAACGCACGGGAACTTGTCTCCCACAAACTGAAGTCGGGGTCGGTCAAAGACTTTCCCGGTTCTGACCCGATCGACCGCGACACGGTTCTGGAACTGGAGACCGATGTGCTGTACCCTGCTGCCCTTGAAAATGCCATCAATCAGGGAAACGTCGAGAGGATCCGGGCGAAGATCGTGTGTGAGCTTGCCAACGGACCAACAACACCGGAAGCGGACCGGGTCCTCTTTGAAAAACACATCCATGTCATACCGGACATTCTCGCGAGCGCGGGAGGCGTGACGGTCTCCTACTTCGAGATGGTACAGGATCGGTCGATGTATTTCTGGGATGAAGCCCTGGTTCAAGAACGCCTCGACGCCAAGCTGATGGCGGCCTATCACACCGTCCAGAAGGCCATAGAGGAAAAGAAGGTCCATCCGCGCCTGGGCGCGATGGTCGTCGGCGTCGCGAGAGTAGCAGAAGCATGCAAGTTGCGCGGGTGGGTGTGAAGACGGAGGATTGTCCGGGGCAGTACGGTGCGATACGGACTATTCTATGAGCCGATGCCGCAATGCGTAGCGGGTGATTTCCGCGTTGGTGCGCAGCTTCATTTTGTCGAGCACCCTCGTGCGATAGGTGGTAATCGTCTTTTCGCTCAGACACAGGTCCTCGGCAATATCACAGATCCTCTGCCCGAGTGCCAACTGCCGCATTACCTGGTATTCCCGGTCCGACAGCAGATGATGCGGAAGCGTGTCCCAGTCCGAACGGAGCGCGTCTGCGAGCGCCTTTGCCGATGAGGGGCTGACGTAAGTCCCCCCCCGTGCAAGGACGCGGATCGCTGCCACGAGTTCTTCCCCCGCACTTTCCTTTGTCAGATACCCCATTGCTCCGGCCTTAAGAACACGAATCGCGTATTGTTCCTCTGGGTGCATGCTGAGGACCAGGACCGCAAGTCGCGGCCGCTCCAGCACGATATCGCGAAGGATATCCAGCCCGCTCAATCCCGGCATGCTGATGTCAAGCAACACGACATCGACTTCCTGCTCCCTCACCAGGGCGAGCGCATCGTGACCGTTGCCGGCTTCGGCCACGACGGACATATCGGCGTGCTTGTGGAGGACCTGCTTGATGCCTTCACGAAACATGGTGTGGTCGTCGACAAGAAGGAGTCGAATCATTCTCCGCGCTCCTCATCTCCCGATGTGAACCGTACGGTAAGCCGCGTTCCTTCACCCGGGGCTCCCGCGATTGTCACGCTCCCCCCCAGGCTCTCGGCCCTCTCCCTGATTCCCATCAGACCGAAGGAACGGGTGTTCTGAATCTCCCCGGGAGTGATCCCCCTGCCGTTATCCCGGATGTCCAGGTCCACGACACCATCAATTTCCGTCAGACCAACGGTGACATCGCTGGCGCCCGCATGGCGAGCGACATTGAGCAACGCCTCCTGAACGATGCGAAACAGAACCGTGGACCGCTGTGCGTCCAGAATGATTTCGGGAGGGTACATGGAACAATGGACAGACACGCCCGTTCGCTTCTCGAAGTCCGCCGCCAGCCACTCGATCGCCGCTGTGAGTCCGAGATCGTCCAGAAGGCGGGGACGAAGTTCGGTGATGATACGTTTCACGGATCGGATCGTGCCGTCCACCAGGACCGACATCTCATTGATCCGTTGATGTGCCTCCGCGTCTCCGGACTGCACTTCCTGCTTCAGGAGCGCAAGGTCGAGTTTGAGAGTGGTCAGGTACTGCCCGAGGTCGTCATGGACGTCGCGAGCGATTCGCGTGCGTTCTTCTTCCCGTATTGACTGGAGATGTGCAGTGAGCTCCCGGAACTGTTCGCGGGAGGCACGAAGCTGATCTTCTGCCTGCCGACGTTCCTCAATTTCCCGGCTGAAGTTCGTGGCCATCCGGTTGAAGCTCCTGGCGAGTTCGCCGAGTTCATCTGACGATTCCGGTACAGCACGGTGGGTGAGGTCCCCTGCGCCAAAATCTTCCGCCGCACGTGCCAGAGTGGCAAGAGGGCGTGTTATTCTGCGCGCCATGAACAGTCCGGCGAGGGCCGCAACACCGAGGATGACCGCCGCGGTGCCGACCAGACGGTTCCGCAGGGCTGCAACCGGCCGCATGGCCTCGTCGCAGTCGATCTCCGCAACCAATACCCAGGACACCCCCGGAAGATGCAGTGGAGTGTACGCAGAGTAGACATCCACGCCCCGATAGTCAGGCCCGATGGTTGTCCCAACCCTCCCCTGCAACGCGGCCCGAACGGCGTCTGTACGCACATGCTGGAGGAGAGCTGTACTCCCGGTCTGGCGAATCATATCGGCACGCTCGGGCGCGCCACCGGCGACGGCAAACCTGCCGCTGTATGCCACCGGGTCCTCGAGGTGGAATCGGGACGTAGTCCGCATGAGCGAGTCTGATCCTACAACATACGTCTCGCCCGAAGTTCCCAGGCCTTCGTCAAACCACCGCCCTCCCCCGGTCATGAGTCTGTTCAGCGTGTCGGCGTCTGCAAGGAGGACGAGAGTGCCGTGGGCTCCGCCTTCAGACCCAACGGGTACGGCAACCCCGAAGGCGAGGGTCTCACCTCCTCCCGGACGACGGTGAACATCCAGCATCGTCGCTGCACCGGATCCGGCAGGTTCGTTCTGCCCCACGGCAGGGGGAACGGACGGGGAGTCGTCGATGGCCGATCGACCGACGTTCCCGGTTCTCGCTCCACGCACCATGCAGAGGAGTTTCCCATCTGCATCACGAACTGAACATTCGATGCATCCTGTCCGCGTCAGGTATTCGCGCAGGATCTGCTGGCAAGGGGGGGGAACGCCTCGCTCCGTGCGTGGGTGCGGCAGCAACAGTTCCTCCACGGAATGCATACGGGCAATTCCTTCCGCATCCCGGACCAGCACTGCAACGGAGGATTCGATCTGCTGTTTCCGGAACTCCCGGGCGATGACGAGTCGGTCGAGCGCGACACGCTCCAAGGAGTCGCGCCCGCTGACATACCCGAACCACCCGCTGGTTCCGACAGCGACGGCCGCGATCACGACGAGCAGAATTTGAAGCCGGGCACGGAGATTCACGATGGGCATTCGAAGACCGTCGGTGCAATCAATGTTGTGCGGCCGACGGGACTTTCAGCTTCCCACCGGCGTCCCGCGCAATACGGCGGTACCACTCCTCGCCGTATCCCGGTTGCTGAACGGCGGGATTGACGCGCCCTTGAACCTTTGTCTTGATGTTCCCGTCCATGTACTTCACGAACAGGTCACGGTAGAGCGCCTTCCAGGCCATGAACGTCTTTTGCCCCTGCGACACCGAAAAATCCGTCAGGAATTGAACGGCGAAATTCGTGTCCGTCTTGATCAACGCGAGGGCTGTCGCATCGATTGCCGGGACTGTGGATAGATACTGATCTTCCAGGTCTTTCTGTCGTGCACGGATCTCCGGGCTGATATCACGGAACCGTGTGTAAGCGAAATTGGACACCTGATTGAATACCCAGAACGCAGCATCATCGGAAAATTCCATCATCGACCCATTTCCGACCTTGAAAGCCGGGGGGACGCGCGTCAGGCTGCAATACATCGGTGTGTACACGGTGTGGTATGTATCATCCACACCGAACCAGAAAACTCCTCCTACGGGGTCAGGGAGCCACTGCCGCGCCTGGGCTACGAAGGAGAAACCCGTCTGCTGCGTGGAGATGGCCCGTTCATTGAGGTATTCGACCGAGTCAATCTTCCAGGTGAGCGGTCGCCAGCGATACGGACAACCATACGGGCCGGCTCCGACATCCTGGCTCATGTCCAGGTCCGTTCCCTGATATGTGTCACGCATGAGCTCCATAACGTCATGCACCGAAAGTTTGGCGTCGGGCTTGATCCAGAGCGGCATGCGGCGTGTGAGGTTGATTCCCTTTGCGTAATCGAGATACGCCCCCATAGAGGAATTCACCCTGTTGAAGACGGACCAGACCCGGGCTTCGCAGAAGCGCGCGGCGGAGAAGTCCAGCGGCGCATACGTGTCGGAAAAACTGAACGCAGCATCGGGACCCGAAAAGTATCCCTTGCTCCGGGCGAAGGAGATGACATCCGGAGCATACAGACAGCTTGACGTGTCGTTCAGAGGAAATGTCGTGATGCGCGGGTGGTTGGCGTGGCCAGACACGTACCCTTCGGGGATGCGCCGGGCAACCCAGACGGCGCCCCTGTTCCCGGGACCCTTTCCGATCAGTTCCATGATCCACACTTCATGGGGATCACTCACCGAAAACGACTCCCCGGAACTCCTGTACCCGTGCCGTGCGACAAGAGCCCCCATGGTCCTGATGGCCTCGCGTGCCGTACGTGACCGCTGGAGGGCCAGGAACATCAGGCTTCCGTAGTCTATCACGCCGTTGGTGTCCACAAGTTCCGGCCGTCCTCCGAAAGTCGTCTCACCAAGCGACACCTGATGTTCGTTCATGAAACCGACGACCGAATACGTGTGTGCAGCCTGTGGAATCGTACCAAGAAACGCGCCGGACCCATAGTCGTGAATATCCACGGTTGCCCCGGAGGGGTAATCCGCAGCCGGGAGAAAGTAGAGCTGGCCATACCTGGTGTGTGAGTCTGCAGCATAGGTGATCAATGTAGACCCGTCCTGGGTTGCGCCCCGGGTTACGAGGATGTTCGTACAGGCCGGAGCGGCGCTCACCGCACAAACGGCCAGCACGAGGTGAGATAGCGATTTCGCAAAGGAACCGGAACGCATAGACTACCCCTCTCATTGGTGCACTGTGGAATGAAGAAATATATTCAGGAAGCGATGAACATACAAGGAGATGTCGGAAATAGCCCCTCCTGTCGGGCTCCGGCGGGCCCGGGGATGCGGTCGAAGAACGATGTTTTTCGTATATTGGCTCGGGTTTAACATTTCACCCGCAGCAATCGTTTCATCCGGAAAACCCCACGACCGGCGCAACCCATGCCCGATTGGTCACCAGAAGAAATTATCCGATACAGCCAGGCGGGCAACCGCACCGCGTTCGCTCTGCTGGTCCGCCAGTACTACCCGGCCGCCTACGGCCTCTCTGTCCGCCTGCTCGGCAACGCCCCTGATGCAGAAGACGTCGTACAGGAAGTATTTCTGCGGATATGGCGGAACCTTCAAGGATTCGACCCCTCCACACGGTTCGGCACCTGGATGTACCGGATCGTGATGAACCGCTGCCTTGATCATCTCCGTCAGCGCTCCCGCAGAGCACGCCATGAAACCCGACCGCCGGCGGACGATGAGGCACCGGAGCCGCGGGGTACCGTGACGCCGGAGTCGGCAGCTTCGGGTAACGATCTTCTCCGGATCATTCATGGTCTGGTAGCCGGATTGCCGGAAACGCAGCGTCTGATCTTCACGCTGCGCGATCTCCAGGATCTCTCCATCGAGGAGGTCATGGATATCACCGGGCTCTCCAGCGAGAGCGTCCGGACAAACCTGCACTACGCCCGAAGAAGAATCCGGGAGCGATTGGAGAAGGAGTATGCCGTGAAAGGAAGCGCGCTATGAGCTGCGATCAGATCGAAGTACTGCTTTCGCTGTACCGGCCCGGAGAGATCACACCGGAGGAGGAGCAACTTCTTGACGCGCACCTGCGGATCTGTCCGGATTGCGCACGTCGACGCGGGAGCGCCATCAGCACGGGGGAAGCCATCCGCCGTGTCCGGGCAACCCCGCTCCCACATTCCGACGTCGAAAACGCGGTTACCGGTATCCTCGCAAAAATACAGCCATCCGGCAGTCCGGTCCGTGAGCACCTCCGCGTGCTCCGGACGGGAATTCTCGATGTCGCGGAACGCCCTTTCTTCCGACTTGCAGCCGGGCTGGCGGCAATTCTCCTTGTCGGGGCATTCGCCATCCAGCAGCTCATGATCCTGAATGATGTCTCGCAGTTGCAGGACCAGCTTGCGCACTATCGAGCGCCCGCGCTCTCTATCGAAGCGCGCTATATCTTCCGTCCGCCGCTCGCCTCGCTCGCGCCGGAGGTCCGTCACCTGATCGACATCGTACAGCGGCACATCGTGCTGGACCCCACAGGCCGGATCACCGCCCCGGTCTCGGCCGCCCTGGAATTCCGCACATCGATGGAAGAAGGACTTCCAGGCACGTCCGGCGGCGCGATCAGACCCCTGGTCCGCCGGATGCTCCGCACACAGTCAGAGCGCATTGACCTTGCCCGTACCGAAGTGTTCGTGAGTGTCCCATCGAAAGGAGAAGTCCGATGAAACGTGACCGCATCCCATCGTATGTCCTCGTGATGCTCCTGGCCCTCCCGGCCGGCATCGTCAGCGGTTGCCTTGAAACAGAAACCACGACCACCGTCCTGACCGACGGAACGCTGACGCGGATGGTGGAGCTTTCAGGGGACTCTTCAAGCATCCCGGACGGGATGGCGATGTTCGGGATCGATAGCGGCTGGAATCTCGAGCGCAAGGCCAGCGGGCGAGAGAGGGCGTCGCTCGTCGCGCGCCGGACGTTCACGGACGTCGATGCAATGGCCCGCGCACTTGCAGGCGAAGCCGGGACACGTGTGAATATTGTTCCGACTCTTGAAACGCATTTTGCGTGGTTCTTCACAACGTATCGATATACTGAAACGTGGAAGAGGCTCAATCTTGCCGAGGCAGTTCCCCTTTCGGACTTTCTTTCACAGCAGGAGATCGAGCCGCTTGACCGTCTGATCGGCAAGGAAAGGCCGTTGCCCACGAAGGGAGACAGCCTCGCCGCACACGATGTCGAGCAACGGTTCACCCGCTGGCAGAACCGCAATGAGTTCGAGACATTCTACCGTCTCTTCCGTGACGGGGTCCGTCAGCTGAACGATCCCATCCTCATCGATTCCCGGATCGATGGTCAGAAAGAAGAGCTGTACAAGTCTGCAGAACATTTTGGCTGGGGAAGCGGAAGCGTTGATTCCCTCGTCATGGAGTGGGGTCGCGTCCTCGGATCCCCCCGCGCCGGGGAGGCCCTGAACGCGAACCGGCGGGCGATCGAGGAGTTCCAGAGCAGGATGGAGTTTTATCAAACCGTGCTGAGCATGGGGCACAAGGTGCATGTTATCATGCCAGGCCTGATTACGGCAACAAACGGAAATGTCGAGGGAAACCGCATTTCCTGGAGCGATTTCATCGCAGGGACGTACGTAGGGAACGCCACAATGTGGGCGGAATCGAGCGTCACAAACTGGTGGACTATCGCGATCTCGGGTGTGGTCGTGCTGGCCCTCCTGACCCTCACCGTACTGGGGATATACAGGAAGAGGAAGTAATCGCTCTTTTTGAAAGAAATTGCTTGCTATTGGCTTGGGAAAGATTTATGTTTATTGGTCAAAACATTGTACACCGTTGTCGGGCTTTTTCGGCCCCCGTTGTCTGGGGCTTGGTTCGCTTGAGTTCGCAATCCGAACCCGTTGCAGAACGGCAGAGATCGCACCCATCGTCAAGCACTCGACATGGATGCGATTCTTGGTTTAAAGCACACATCGGGACGTGCATGACCGTGTCCGCCGGTTGCGGACGTTCAGCAACAGAAAGGATCTGTTCCATGGAAACAGGAACAGTGAAATGGTTCAACGGAGCCAAGGGCTTCGGATTCATCACCCGCGAAACAGGCGAAGACGTCTTCGTCCATTTCCGCGAAATCGTCGGCGATGGCTACAAGACGCTTAACGAAGGCGATAAGGTCGGCTTCGAGGTCGCCAATGGCCCCAAAGGCCTGCAGGCAAAAGGGGTCAAGAAAGTCTGACGCACCTCTCAAGCTCCACCCAGGGTACAAACCCTGCAGGGGCCGCCGGGAATACCGGCGGCCCCTTCTTTTTGCCTCCTTTCTGACTCTCGCAGTGCCGCATGTCACGACGAAAGACAAAAACCACTTCCGGGGCGGGGCGGCGCTTGTTTCTGCCTGGAGAGCGTGGTACATTATCAGGATGAAATCCGTGACAGCGTGATGAACCTGCCAGCACCCATCCCGGAGAGAGCGTACGGAGCCGTCGTCGGACGCCGATGGATCGTTCAGGCGTTCGTCGGGGCTCTGATGCTGCTCTGCCCGGCATTCTCTGCAGTGCCCGCACAATCCGATTCCGTGCTCACCGTAGGCGAAGCGCGGGTGGACGCGAATGGGGATTTCATCCCGGATCGCCTCGGGCAACGCGTCACTGTTGCGGCGCGCGCCAGTTCCTACAGCGGCATCTTGCACACCAGCCGGCTCTCGGTTTTCCTCCAGGATGAACGCCATGGCATCGAAGTGTACAATGTCGACATGGGTGAGGCAATTGAGGAAGGCGACAGTGTCATTGCCACGGGCACAATCGAGATGTATGAGGGCGTCACACGGCTCACCCGGGCGCGTTACCGGGTCATCAAAATGCGTACACCGATGGCACGGCCCATTACCCTCTCATCAGCGAACCTGCCATCGGAACGTCTGGAGGGAATGCTGGTTCGTGTCCACGGCGCTGTAACCCGGGCGTGGAAGGATGACTACGGCGAATACCTTGCTGTTCTCGCCGCTCCCGACGATGCCGACACCATTGTCGTCTTTCTCTCGAACCATCACAAACCCGGCATACGTCTGCAGTCGATCAGCATCGGGAAGGCTGTCACGATTACCGGTGTGCTCGGTCAGTACGCCCGCGGCGGGCCGTTGGACAGCGGATATGAAATCTATCCACGGTATCCCGAGGACGTCCGTGTCGACGGCTCGGATACGGAGACGTACCTCCTTGCGCTTTCCATCAGCGCCGCACTTGTCGCTTTGACACTGATCTGGGTGGTTGCCATGCGCCGGCAGGTGGCGAGACGGACGCGGGAGCTGAGCGAGTCGGAAGAGCGTCTCTCTGCCTCCCTGCGCGAAAAAGAAATCCTGCTGAAAGAAGTGTACCATCGGGTGAAGAACAACTTGCAGACGATTTCGAGCCTGCTGTCGCTCCAGAGCGAATCCATCACGGACCCCGCCACCCGGGAGTTGTTCACGGAGAACCAGAACCGCATTCGGTCCATGGCAATGATTCACGAGCGCCTGTATCGTTCCAAGTCGCTGGCCCGAATCGATTTCAAAGAATACCTCGAAGGACTCGCGACCTCCCTCTTCCGGTCGTACAAGGTGCGGGGCGATGTCGCACTCAGGGTCGACGTTAAGGATGTCTCTCTTGAAGTCAATGCCGCTATCACCTGCGGTCTCATCGTCAATGAACTCCTGTCCAACGCACTCAAGCACGCATTTCCCGAAAACAGACCGGGCGAGGTCGTTATCACCATGTTGCCCTCACCGGGCGGGAGCTACAGTCTGACCTTCAGTGATAATGGCATCGGGCTTCCGGCCGACTACACGATGGAGGGGACACAGACGCTCGGGATGACTCTCATCGCCACGCTCACCCAGCAGCTGCGGGGGACGCTCGATCTTGAGACGCAGAACGGCACACGCTATATCATCACCTTTCCGGGCGCATAGCAGCCGGAGAAATCGGGACGGTCCCCGTCAGGCTTCGCCCCCGGGGACCAGGGCATGAAATCAATGAGCATAACATGAAGATCAGCCTGTATCCTCGCAGCCTTCCCCTGCAGCTCGGCCTCCCTCTGGTTGCGGTCGCCCTCTTCGTCGGCCTCCTCGCAGGATATATTCACATGAAGACGCAGGAACGCCAGCTCCTCGACGCGATGATTATCGGCGGTGAACAGCTCTCGGGAAGCATTGCGAGCGCCACCTGGCATGCGATGCTTGCCGATCAGCGGGAGGCAGCCTATGAGACCATGCAGACCATCGCATTGAAGCAGGGCATACGGCGGATTCGGATTTACAACAAGGAAGGGCGGGTGATGTTCTCCACGAGCCTCGGGGATTCCGGATCCGTGGACAAGGACGCGGAGGCATGTTTCATATGTCATGCCAGCGACCGTCCCCTCGTCAAAGTAGATGTGCCATCACGTGCCCGAGTCTTTTACGGGTCCGATGGCCAGCGCGTCCTGGGGATGGTGACCCCGATCTACAATGAATCCGCATGCAGCATTGCTGAATGCCATGCGCATCCAGCCGCCATGCAGGTGCTGGGGGTGCTTGACGTCACGCTTGAGCTCGGAACGGTGGATCACGAGATCGCTGCGATCCAGACGCGTGTCTTCGGCATTTCCGCCGTGCTCATCGTACTTCTCGCGTCCGTCATCATCCTCTTCACGCGCCGTTACATCTCGAAGCCCTTGCAGAAGCTCATCGAGGGAACGCGGGCCGTGAGCGCCATGAAGCTGGACACGCCGGTTCGTATCGATTCCAGCGAAGAACTAGGAGAGCTCGCACTGGCCTTCGATACCATGCGCATCCGCCTGAAAGAGGCGATCACCCAGCTGAGTGATTCCGCGCAGACTCTCGAGACCAAGGTGCAGGAACGGACAGAGCAGTTGCAGGTAGCGCATCAAAAACTGCTGCAGAGTGATCGGCTGGCATCGCTCGGCCAGCTGTCGGCCAGCGTTGCCCATGAAATCAACAATCCGCTCTCCGGCGTGCTCAACCTCTCGATGCTGATGCAGCGCCTCGTCACCGCAGACGGAATTCCGGCCAATCGGGTGGAGGAGTTCAGACGGTACCTCTCGCAGGTCGTCAGTGAAACAACCCGCGTGGGTCGCATTGTCCAGGATCTGCTCGCCTTCTCACGAAGGTCCAAGCCGCAACAGCGATCGAACACGAATCTCAACACGATTATCACCACGACGGTGAACCTGATCGGGCACAAACTCAAACTCATGAACGTGGACATCATCCTGCGCCTGGATGAAGCGCTGCCGCCGATCACATGCGATGCATCGCAAATGCAGCAGGTCCTCATCAATCTGATCATGAACGGAGCAGAAGCCGCTCAGGGGAAGGACATCTCTACGGTCACGGTTACAACATCCCATGTGCAGGCCGGAAGCGACGTGATCCTCGAAATCCATGATACAGGCCGCGGGATCCATCCAGACCACATGGCAAAACTCTATACCCCCTTCTTCACCACCAAAGGCGAGGGGAAAGGAGTGGGTCTCGGGCTTGCTGTGGTGTACGGCATCGTACAGGCTCATGACGGGGACATTGAAGTCCACTCGACGCCCGACCAGGGGACGATATTCCGCGTCGTTTTGCCGGTTGAATCGGCTGAAGCCCGTGAGGATGCCGACGCTGAAGCCCACGGAGGGTTGATGTGACGACTGTCTGCCTCATCGCCCTCGGACCGATAAGCGATGAAGTGCTCGAGGCCGTTCGCGATGGCCTTGACCTTGCGTACGGCGTCGCAATCACCAACCTCCCGCGTCTCCCGGAGCCCGACCATGCGCACGACGCACACCGCGGGCAGTACAGCTCATCGGTTATCCTCCGGGACATCGTCCGGCAACTCCCGTCCGGCGCGACTCGCATTCTGGCAATCACCGGGAAGGACCTGTTCATTCCCATGTTGAGTTTTGTCCTCGGGCAGGCACAGCTGAACGGCCCTGCCGCAGTCATCTCCACTGCCCGGTTGCATCAGGAATTTTATGGGCTGCCCGCAGACCCCACCCTCCTCCACGGCCGTGTCGCCAAGGAGGCCGTCCATGAAATTGGCCATACGTTCGGGCTGACACACTGCGCCGATTCCCGATGTCCAATGTCGCTCTCCAACGGCGTACGCCAGGTCGATGCAAAGAGCGCTATGCTCTGCCGGGCCTGTATGACCATGGTTTCCGAGTTCATTCCATCATTTCTCTCGCACAGGAGTCCCCTCCACGGGACAGGATCACCACAATGAGCACACACTGGCATATTCTGGTCGTTGACGATGAAGAGATCATGCGCGAATCCCTCGCAGCATGGCTTCGCGAAGACGGATACCACGTTGACACAGCACGTTCCGGGGCCGAGGCCATTGCCAAAGCCCGCGCCACCGATTTTGCCATTTACTTTGTTGATCTCAAAATGCCGGGGGGGATGGACGGCATCGAGGCCATGATGGAAATCCGCAAGCTTCACCCGGAGGCTTCGATCATCATCGTCACCGCGTATGCGACCGTGGACACCGCCATTACTGCCATGAAAGAGGGTGCTCAGGAGTACATCGTCAAACCCTGTAACCCTGAAGAGATTTCGCTTCTCGTCAGCCGGATCATCAAGGTCAAAAACCTGCAACGCGAGAATACGATCCTGCGGAAAAAACTCTCACGGCAGTACAGCCTGAGTGACATTATCAGCAAGAACCCGACGATGCTGAAGATCTTTGAGCTGATTCGGGACGTTGCGAGCCTCCGCAGTACTGTTCTGGTCTACGGGGAGAGCGGGACCGGAAAAGAGCTGATAGCCAGGGCTGTCCATTACACCGGTGACCGTGCGGCGCGAGCGTTTGTCGGCGTTTCGTGCGCCGCGCTTCCCGAAACATTGCTGGAATCGGAGCTGTTCGGTCACGAAAAGGGGGCATTCACGGGCGCAACGTCGCAGCGCAAGGGAAAATTCGAACTGGCCGACGGCGGGACATTGTTCCTCGATGAGATCGGCGACATCTCACCCAAATTGCAGATGGATCTCCTCCGGGTCCTCCAGGAGCGCCGATTCTATCGCGTAGGCGGATCGGAAGAAATACCGGTGGACGTCCGCGTCATCGCTGCAACCAACACTGACCTCGATCGGGCTGTGCACGAGGGACGGTTCCGGGATGATCTGTACTACAGGCTCAATGTTATCAACATTCGGATTCCACCACTCCGGGAACGGCGGGAGGACATTCCCCTGCTTGCCGAGGCATTTCTTGAACGGCTCTCACACGAGCTTGGCAAAGACGTCACCTCAATTTCCGAAGGAGCACTGGGCATCCTGATCGAGCACGACTGGCCGGGAAATGTCCGGGAACTCGAAAATGCACTCGAACGTGCCATGGTGACGTGCAAGACAAAGGTCCTGTCTGAGGAGGATTGCAGCTTTCTGCGACCAGTTTCACCATCAGCCGCACATCAAGTGTGGGACGTTCCGTCGAATATCACGCTGGAAGAGGCACAAAACCAGATCATGATGGCCACGTTGCGGCGAACGGGGGGGAACATCAAAGAGGCGGCTGCGATCCTGGGTATCGATCGCTCAACACTCTACGATCGGATGAAGCGGTTCCATCTTCCACGAGAATAGTCCGGTGGGGCGTGGGCGATCGCACTCAGCCCGTCGCCCCGCACCTACCAGACGATGTCACGCCTCCAGAAACATCGCCCCCCACACACCATCCCAATCGACATCAGGGGCATGTTTCCACATCTCCGGCACCAGTTCACC
Organism: uncultured Bacteroidota bacterium; assembly: GCA_963714855.1. GTDB lineage: Bacteria > Bacteroidota > Ignavibacteria > UBA10030 > UBA6906 > JAGDMK01. Next base: position 80,617 of record CAVQPT010000007.1, read on the forward strand.
ACCATCCGCAAGACTCACCCCCACTCCCTCCGGGGAAACTGAATACTGCAGGCGTTCGAACTCACGGATGATCCAGGGCGCCACTTCCCCCCCGCGAAGAAGATGTCCTGTCGTTTCGTCCGATGGTCCACTGCGGATTCGCATCTGCCAGCCATCAGGGGCCTCGGTGGTTTCTGTAACAACTCCATCAATGGGCGAAAGTATCCGGATCCGCGCGTTTCCCTTTCTGGCAATCCACCCTGAGCCGTTCGCATGAAGCCGGGTCCCGACGGGTGGAAGCTCAACCCTGTCAGGAACGCCGATCAGAAGCTGCGCGAATTCGTCCAACCCGACCGCATAGGCACCCAATCCCTCAGGCCGGACCCAGGTGTGTCCCCGATGGTAGTAGCAATCAAGGGGAAGATGAAACCCACCCACATCCGCATGCCCGGACGAAAGTCCGGGCGGAGTGGTGGATGCAGCGAGAAGGGCATGATGCACGGCGCACTGACGGCAATCCAGCTCTTGATGACAAATGCGGTACCTCACTTCTCCCGTCAGCTGATGCCTGCAGACGCGGGCTTCCAGCGGAAGGTCTTCAAACTCCGCCTTCCACTGCACCTCGTCAGACCGTCCGGCGCGTATCACCGACAGGGTCTCCTTCGACGCTTTCATCAGGGAAAACAGTACAACGCCCGCCACCGAAAAGAAAACGCCAAGGAATAGTACATGACCGGCACTCCAGTGAAATTCATACACCCATGGGAACACGCTTACCTCCTCGACAAGTGTTGGATATTCTTTTCCTCGGGAAACAATGTGGTGTAGCGGAACGAAAACGAATAGAGCAGCACACCGTAGGCAACCACGGCAAGGAATGTTGCAACTTCCTGCCAACTCGGCACATACGAAAGAAATGCGTCGAAAGGCAACGTTGGCAGCGCAAGGGTCTGAATGGTCATGACGAATCGGTTGAGCATGATCCCGCAACAGGCGAGGAAGGATGCGACAGCGAGAAGCCCGGTGTGAGACCGTATGCGGCCGTTTGTGAGAAGCAGGGCGGGGACCAGCCCGAGCACAACGATTTCCGTGAACAGGATCCATATACCGAACGACGTCGTCGTGTAGAAGGAAAATGCATGGACGCCCGCGGCAGGTGCCGTGGCGTTCATCCAGACAAGCGTATCAATCGCCTTGAAAAGCACATACACCAGGAGGAGAACCCCGGATACCTTGGCGAGATACCGAAGAACGCCAGGACGCACCAATGTCTTCCGGGACAGTTTCTGCACCAGCCACGTCATGAAAAGGACGAAACTCGGTCCAACGGCTGCTGCCGAGAGAACGAACAGGTAGAAGGTGGACGGCCAGATGCCGAGATCTTCCCGGAAAGCAAATGGGCGCCCCCGGAGCACACCGTACAGTCCTCCGAGCGAACCCTGGTGAAAGAAGGAAAGAAATGTGCCTACCCCCGCAAGCACAGGCATGATCTTATGCAGCTCGAACTCGAAGACAAGGAACCGCGGGATTTGCCTGAGTTTTCGGTTTTTCAAAACGATCGGAAGGTATTCGATCAGGAGGACCGTCAGATAGCATGTGAGGCAGAAGGTCACCTCGGTAAGCATCGAATGCGTATTGGGATGCCAGAAGGTAAACCAGGCCCGGAGCGGCTGCCCAACGTCGACCATCAACACCGCGACAGCCCCGCTGTAGCAGATGAGCCCGAGGACAACGGCGCTGTTGATGACGGCCCTCATCTCTTCCCGCCGCAGGATGTAGAGCAGAAAGCCCGTGAAGAAGGCACCTGCCCCCAACGCAATGACCGTCAGGTCGAGGTAAATCCAGAGGCCAAATGCGAACTGGTTGTCCATATTGGTATGGAACAGTCCCTCCGCAAGGCAGAGGATGATGGCGTACAGACCTATTGCAAGGAGGATGACCCACGGGACGATCCAGAACAGGAACTTCCTGAAGGATGTGCGTCGGAGGCCGCGGGGGACAAGCGATTGGTCCATGGTCATGCTCCCTCCGACCCGGGCACATGCTCAGCGAGGTCGCGTACCCACTGCCTCTCCGACCGGTAGAACACTTTGGGAGCCGTATGCAGCCGCGGAAGAAACTGAAAACTGTTCGTATCCTTTCGTAGCACGGAAACCTCGCTCGAGGGATCCGCAAGATCACCGAACACGATCGCCTTCGATGGACACGCTTCAACGCAGGCCGGGACATAGTCTGCCGGGTTGATTTCCCTTTTACCCTCTGCCGCAGCACGCTCCATGGCCGCATGCAGGCGCCCGTGACAGAAGTTGCATTTCTCCACCACCCCACGCATGCGCGGTGACACAGAAGGGTTCAAGAGCCGATCCATGCCTTCTGGCCAGACCGGATCCCACCAGTTGAAAGAGCGGGCATGGTACGGACACGCAGTCATGCAATAGCGACATCCAAGACACCGCTGGGGGATTTGCCCAACAATGCCGGTATCAGGATCGACAGCCACTGCGTTTTGCGGGCACACCGAGACGCAGGGAGCGTCTTCACCGCACTGTTGACACATCATCGGAACAAACACGCTGTCGCTGTCCGGAAAGGTACCGCCGTTTGTCATCAGCGACACGTGCATCCATGTCACGCCCGTGCGCGGGGTCGCAGCCCGTTCTGCCGGAGCGCTATTGTTTTCCACGGCACACGCCACCATGCAGGCCCCGCATCCGGTACACCGATCGAGATCGATTGCCATGCCGTACCGGGCAGCCTTCTTATTCTCATCATTCATGATTCATGCTTTCGTTATCGTAACTTCTGTAGACCGCCAGGTGCCATCGTCCCGCACAAATGCTAGGCCCATGAGCCCATCGGTCAAAGGGCACGCAGGTGTGTCCGTCGCATTGGCAGCCGGACCGACTGCAGCGAGTGCAATGCCAGGCATAAGCGAGCTATCACAATACACTCGCGCCTCCCGCATTGCCTTCCCGGCCGTCAGGCGCACGTGAGCACCGTCTCCCAGACCTGACTCCGATGCAGTTGCCGGGTTCAACCCGACATACTCTCGTGTCTTGCGGAGATCGGACTCCTGGAAGATCTTGCTCAGGATAGGGGCGACGCTTCCGGAGCCAAGGGCGGCACACAGGCCGTTCGGCACAAGCACCAGGGTCCCTTCCTTCCTCGTTTCCATCCGGATAAGGGCTGAGAGGCTTTCCCGGGAGGGGACAGCCATCATCATGCAGTGCGCGGGAGGAACCTGTGGGCACGGATCGTCGATCCAGATCTCGCCGTTTTCGAGGGCCTGTACGAGTTGCCCTGCGTCCGAAAGCGATGTTACCGCCCGCGTTCCTTCTCCTGAAGGCTCATGAAGATGCCCGCGTTTGACCGAATACACAACATCAGATTTCCGCCTGAGGAGCGCATCCGAGTTCTGGGATTGGAAGCCGGGCATCCCTGCGGCCCTGGCCACATCGGTGATCAACACCACCGGGTCAATCGACTGCGACCGGACCGGGAACAGGGCGCGGGAGTATCCCATCGAAGCCACCACGGCATTCCCTTCGGCCACAACTTCCTCCACCGATTCGTACGGAGCTGAAGCCGGGAGAAAGTAGTCGACCGCAGAGGAGAGGGCCGAGAGGAACGGTGATAATTGAATGACGACCCCTCCGGAACGAACAAGCTTTCGCTTCAAGAGCGAGACGGGATACCCGTACCCGGAGTCTGCTGCATCGAGAAGAAGAAGGGCCAGAGAATGGTCCGGGATCTCTGCGAGCGACACCGAGCGTTGTGCCGCCGCGTCCGGGACCGGAAGCTCTCGCCGCAGGAGGACTCCGCCGTCGCGCCCGACCGATCCCAGAAGAAGATTCAGTCCGGCAATAGCAGCTTCGGTCGCCGCATCAAACGGGCCGGCTGCCGCATCAGGCCCCGCAAGCACTATGGATCGTGATCGTGCCAGAATCCGCGCGGTTTTCTCGATCAGAGGAGACGGAACTCCCGTCATTTCTGCAACCTGTTGCGGCTGGAGGGGAGCCACCAGACTCCGGTAGTTGTCGAGATCATCAATCGCGCGGGAGACGCGTTCCGGTACGAGACCTTCGTGCAGGAGCACATTGGCAAGGCCGAGGGCGAGGAGACCTTCTGTTCCCGGCCGCGCCGGAAGCCATACATCTGCCAGGCCCGCCGTTCGGGATCGTACCGCTTCCACCTGAATGAGCTGCCGCCCTGTCGTTTTCCTTGCATTCAACCATGAGTGCATCCGCCCCGGACTCCCCCACCCGTCGGCGACGGCAGCTCCAAAGCTGAGGATGGTCTCGGCGTGCTCGATATCCAGACCGAAGGATGCACGGGGATTTCTGGTTTGGGCAGCAAGAGTTGTAAGCGTGCAGTTTTCACGCGCCGGAGGAACCAGCGAGAATGCATAAGGGAACCGGGAGAGAAATTCTTTGTAGAACCAGGACAGCGCTCTTCCCGGACGCTGATCCAGGATCGCAATCGCTCCTCCGTCAGTCGATGTCCGGAGACGGGAGACGATTTCTCCAAGGCGCCGGATGACATCCTCGTACCGTATCGGGACCAACACGCTGTCCTCAGACTTCTGATCGAACTGAAAGCACCCTGTCAGTCGGAGGGGGTGAAATGCCATGTGGTGGCCGGCAAGGCCAAGCGGGCAGAGGACGCCGTTCCCGAGAGGATGGCGTGGAATGCCCGAGAGGGCTACAGGGTATCCATTCAGGATGCGGGCACTCACTCCACAGCCGGATCCGCAGAGGGTGCACGCAGACGTACGGAGGGTCTGAGAGCCGTGTGGAAGCGGCGGAATCAATGACCAGTTTTGTGTCCAGATTGCAGAATCATCGAGGAGCTTCCAGGGAACCGGTGAGAAGAGGGCTCCAAACGCGGAACCGCCTGCAAGCGCCAGCAAATCTCGTCGTGTCATCGTCGTTTATCTTCTCGTTTACTTATGGCAATCGATGCAACTGTCGTCGACTCGCCGTTCGTGATGGCAGTGCACGCAACGGTCCATCTTCATCCCCTCTCCCGGCGGGGGGAAGAAACCGGAGATATCCCTCCCCCAGATGTCACGACTGTATCCAGTGATGCGATTGACCTGGTATACTTTCATGCTGTCGGAGCTTCCGTAGGCACCATGACACTCGTCGCATGGAACTCCAGCTCGGGTCACATGAATCGCGTGGGAAAAGAACGCATTATCGGGCTGCCGGGAGTAGACTTTCCAGGGGATTTCCTTTTCGGGTCCTATATACTCTTCGACAAGGGTCTTTTCCGCCGCAGAGGAGCCGATTTCGGAGGCGTGGCATTCCGCGCATTTCGCGACGGACGGGATTCCTTTGAACGTGCCATCCACGTTGAATTCATGACACATGTCACACGTCATGCCTGACTGGTCGCTCGTATGGACCTTGTGATTGAATGCGAGGGGCTGCGTTTCAGTCCGGTAGAGCACGAGTGGGAACACAAACCATCCCAGCGCAAGGGTAGCCGTCAGCCCCGCCAGAAAGAGGACCGGTATTCGGACCTTCATCTGTATCACCTTCCTCCCGCAAAGGGAGAGAAAAATTCATTAAAGATCTGGAGCATCTCTTGCCGGCTCAACCGCTGAAAGAGCCCCGGCGCAAGGGCTCCACCGTCAGCCATCGTAACAATGCCCTGTTCGTCGCACGTGTGGGACAATTCGTGAGCGACGCGTGTGGCCCGCTGGATTTCGTCGTGCATCCATGTCAGCGCTTTCCTGCCGGTCAATAGACCAGGGGGAATCTCCGGCACACCCGGCCCGTTCTCTTCACAGGCAAAGGCACCCTCAAAGAGCCATCCCCGTGTATATGGATCGGTGAGTATGACGGACGGCTGGCTCCGGAGATAACTATTCACGGCGGTGATCGCGACCTTCCCCGGAAACACCAGCGACAGATCGGTGTTGTTTGCCGTGAAAACCACGGTGGGGCGATGAACACCCTTTGTCGTCACGAAGGCTATTCGATCGATAGACCCCAACATCCCCGCCAGAAATGCGTCGATCCCTATGTGAACGCAGCCGTCCGGGCCCCGATCCGCCCACATGTGATTGGCCGAATAGTGGAGCCACCCGGGAACTGCAAGTGACTCAACCAGATACTCTTCCATGCAACCGTTGTCCACGCCGGCCTCAAGATCCGCAGGCGTATGAAGGCGGCCCCGTTCTGGATGAGCCATGGTCAGGAAGAGCTCACAGTACTTGTAACTCTCTGTGCCACAATGTGACAGAAGCGCCTCGCTGTAGGGGATATACTTTGTCAGAGACGCGGCCCCGCAGTATTGCATCAACGCGTCCTGGAGGAACGGACACCGTGACTTGCCCGGATCCTTCGCATGGTGCTGCTGGTATGCGGGGCATGTCTCGTACGCGGGTGAACTGCACAGGTCGACATCTGGCTGACCGGGAACGCGCACGATCATCTTGCGGAAGGCTGAAGCACGGCAGTACTTCACCTGTGCTTCTTTGAGGAATGGGCATCGCATGGGCTTATCCTACCCGGAGATGGTTCTGCTCACGACCCGGATTCACGATCTTCCTGTCCGTCCAAATGCTCGCCGCCATCTGCCATCGTGATACCAAGATCCGGAAGCACGAATGTATGCGTGTCGGACGTGTGACGCGCAGGTTCGGTGCGACGTACCCTGCGACGCGCTTCCTTGTACATACCCAGACCGATGTAGACAGCCGCTATGAAGGCTACCAGGACAAGGATCCAGTTCGTTATGTCCTGCCAGGTCCTTGGATTCGAAAGGTCAAACATGTCATCCTCCTGTTCTTCCGTTGAAAGTAACCCTTGCCACCGGGCTCATGCCAGATTGGATTGCAAGACCCGTGCCGTATCCCTTCCTCCTTCGCTTCCCCTTGTAGAATATGAACTTAGGAAAATCCGCATGAGACAGAAGACCACATCACCAGACACACTGTGGGGGAAACCCACATGACGTGTCGGCAATCCCTACATGCAGCATCCCTCACCTTTGTCTGTTCGTCCTTGCGATCAGAGACGCCAGCCCGTATATTGCGATTCAATCTCTTCCAGGCTTCTGAAAGACAGCTCATGCACGATGCCGGACCTCTATCCCGACGCTCATTCCTTCTTACTCTCGCAGGCACAGGCACCGCTCTGCTCATCCCGGGGTGCGCATCACAGCCCATCGTAACCCGCCCTCGGCTGGATGTGCTCATCGTGAATGGAATGGTCATTGACGGAACCGGTATTGGAGGAGTGCGGGCCGACGTTGCGGTTCGGGACGGCACGATTGTGGGCGTGGGCAATTTCGGAAGCGCAACAGCACGCCGGACCCTCGACGCATCCGGCCTGACAGTCGTTCCCGGATTCATCGACATTCATTCCCACACTGATCTCGACCTGCTGAAAAACCCGTTCGCCCCCAGCAAAGTTCGCCAGGGGGTGACCACTGAGGTTGCCGGCCAGGACGGCGACTCCTGCGCCCCGCTCGGAGGGCCCGGGCTTCAGGAATCCCTCGATGCGTTTCGGAGATCTGCGGGGTTCGACTGCCCCTACAGGGACATGAAGGGGTTTTTCGACCTCCTCGAATCCCGGGGGTCGGCCCAGAACATCGTCTCAATGGTCGGCCTCGGAACGCTGCGCGCAGTCGTGGTCGGATTTGACAACCGCCCCGCTACCGCAACCGAGATTCGGGCGATGCAGGATGCCGCACGACAGGCCGTGGAACAGGGATGTTTCGGCGCGTCTACCGGCCTTGAGTATACGCCGGGCAGCTTTGCCTCCCGGGAAGAACTTATTCAGCTGATGCAGGCCCTCCCGCAACACTACCGGTTGTATGCAACCCACATGCGGAATGAAGACAACCAGGTCCTGGAAGCGCTCGAAGAAGCGATTGCGATCGCGCAGGGATCAGGCGCACGTCTCCAGGTGTCCCACCTCAAAGCACAAAACAAATCGAATTGGCCGAAGCAGGAAATGGCGCTGGCTATGCTCGACCGCGCGGTCGCCTCCGGAGTGGAAGCCCATGCAGACCGGTACCCGTACATCGCATTCAACACCGGGCTCACCAATCTCTTCCCTCTCTGGGCAAGGGAAGGAGGAACGGAGAAGTTTCTCGGGCGGCTGAAGGACCCATCACTGAACGAACGTCTCAGGATCGACGTGAAGAAGAAGGTCGACGGGCTTGGCTCATGGGAGGCTGTGATGATTTCCAGCGTCCAGACTGATGATACCCGACAGTACCAGGGAAAGACCCTTCACCAGATCGCAGAGGAGAGTTCTGTCGACCCCTTTGAGTTTTCCTGCGACCTTCTTGTGCGGGAAGAGGGTGCCGTGGGAATGGTCGGGTTTGGGATGGACGAAGCGGGAACGGAAATGGTGCTTACCTGGAAGAACAGCATGGTTGCTTCCGACGCCGGCCCCCATGTCCCCGGCGACGGATCCTGGCCCCACCCCCGGTCGTACGGTACATTCCCGCGAGCCATTGCCCACTATCAGCGGACCCGGAACATCACGTCCCTTCCGGACATGATCCGGAGAATGACTTCCCTCCCCGCAGCCAAACTCGGTCTGAAGGACCGTGGGATCCTCGCGCCCGGAAAGGCGGCAGACCTCGTCCTCTTCGACTATGAGCGGATCTCTGACCGGGCCACATTCATGGATCCCCACCGGTTCCCGGATGGGATCCCCTATGTCTTCGTCAACGGCGTTGCGGTCGTCGATGGGAATATCCAGACTGCAGCGACTCCGGGCAAAGTTCTTCGTACCTCGTAGCACATCATGCCTCGTGTGAATGGACCGGCCGTGTTCCCTGCCGTTCCATCCCGCTCCGCGCAGGATCATCCCCGGTTCCTGCAGGTTCATCCCCTTTCGTTTTTGCCGGACGGGCCGTGGATGTATATTGGGTGCGACAACATCATCACCCATCACATCCAGGAGAACAACAATGAAAAAGACCTTGACACTTGTGATTGCTCTGGCCATTGCCGGTTGTGGCGTTGCGTTCGCCAACGGGCCGCAGCACGTGTTCACCCTCGGCGACAACGCCGTGGGCATCTACGCCGGCGGGGGAATGCGCTATTCCACCGTCAATGGCGACCCCGCCGGTTTCCTCGACATCAAGGGTGCGCTTGTGTTCAACGGGACCTGGGCGTTCGGAGTTGTCGGTTCGAGTCTGTACTATGACAAAGCCCTCAGTGCTCTCACGTCTGACGGGACATACCACCTCAATGTTGCTTACGGAGCGGTGTTTGCAGAGCGGATCTTCGATGTCAACAACGACTGCACCATCTCCATCGCCCTTCTCCTCGGCCAGGGCGAAGCATACTACCGGTACGATAACGAGTACCGGGAAGAGAAGGTGTGGACTGAAGAGACCATCGACCGGACGACGTTTGCCGTGATCGAGCCCACGGTGGAGATCCAGCACCGTATCGCGGAAAACCTCTGGCTCGGCGCTTCGGCTGGCTACCGCTCCACATCTCCGCTCCGCCTGCTCGGCGCGTCCGACACGATGCTGCAGCGGTTCAGCGGCGGCCTGACCCTGAAATGGGGCATCTTCTAGGGAACGCCTGAACTCCCCGACTCGACGCACGGGACCGGTGCCTGAGGCGCCGCCCCCGTGTGTCGGGGGTTTTTTGAATTCACATTGTGATTTCGTATGTTGGAGTGATCTATGCGCTTTACCTGGAAGACGTTACTCTTCGTTATCACCGGCGCTTTGTTCATACAGGCGCTGGTCATCTCGTACAACCTGTACACCGGATATTTCCGTGTTGCAGGCGCGGGAGAATTCCTCTTTCGCCTGCTGTACGGCTCGGTCTTCACCACGATCGCCGGTTCTGCTATTGTCTGGCTCGACGGGTGGATTCTACGGCATCTGGATCTCCGGCTCCCCTGGTCCTCACGTCCCTTCCACCGATTCGTGACGGAATTCGTCTTCGGAAGTCTTGCCGGGGTTTTCCTGGGTGGAGCAATCACATGGGTCGCCCATAGCATTTCCCCCTACCACGACGGGCTGGGCCGCCATCTGCTGGACAACGGTCTCATCGCGGCAGCAATCAACCTTATCGTCGTCGCTGCCCTGGAGGGGCTCCTGGCGTTCCGTCGCGGGGATACCGAGCGGCGCAAAGCAGAAACCCTACAGAGAGAAAATACCCAGATCCGGCTCGAGGTTCTGAAGGATCAGCTCAACCCTCACTTCCTGTTCAACAGTCTGAACGTGCTTTCGTCGCTCATCACGATTGATCCTGATCGGGCTCGCCAGTTTGTGGACGAGTTTTCGGCCGTCTACCGCTATACGCTGGATGTCATCGACAGCCCGGTCGTCACCCTGGAGCGCGAGATCGCCTACGCCCGGTCGTATCTGTATTTGCAGGAGCTCCGGTTCCAGCATTCCGTAACGACAGAGATGCGGATCGACGATCGCTCTCTGGAGCACACCTTACCACCGCTGGCTCTGCAGACGACACTGGAAAACGCGTTCAAACACAACCATGCATCTCCCGAGGCCCCTCTGCACATCCGGATATCGACGGAAGACGGGGTCCTGGTGGTGACCAACACGCTCCGGCCGAAGCGGCATGGAGTTGGTTCACAGGGAATCGGACTCGACAATTTGCGCAAACGCTATCGATTTGTCTGCGGGCGTATTCCGGAGTTCATTGCCACCGCCGATCAATTCGTCGCCCGGCTCCCCCTCCTTTCCCCGGAGTGATATGACTGTCGCCATTATCGAAGATGAGACACTCGCCGCGGAGAAACTGGAACACGTGCTGCGGGAGATCGACCCCTCGGTCGAGATCGTTGCACGCCTTGCATCCGTTGAGGCCTCAATTTCCTGGCTCCGAACCCACAGACCGGATCTGCTCTTCGTGGATATTCATCTTGCAGACGGAATCAGCTTCTCGATCTTCGAAGAGATCGATGTCGACGCACCGATCATATTCACAACAGCATACGACCAGTACGCCATCCGGGCCTTCAAAGTCAACAGCATCGACTATCTTCTCAAGCCGGTGCGGAAGGAAGACGTACGGGACGCCCTCGCAAAATTTGCCCGGCTCGCGCCGGCGCGGCATTTTGACGTGTCGGAGATTGTCCGCGCGCTCCAGCATCGCGGTTCGTCATATAAGGAGCGCTTCCTTATTCAGTATGGCGACAAGGTGAGGAAGGTCACCGTCGAGGAGATTGCGTACTTCTTCTCACTGGAAAAGGACGTCTACATGATGACTGCCTCCCGGCAGACCTATCCGGTTGATTTCACGCTGGACGCCCTACAGGAGGTCCTTGACCCACATCACTTCTTCCGGATCAACCGGAAGATGATCATCCGGTTCCAGGCGATACGCCACATGGTCCCGTATTCCCGGTCGCGGCTCAGGATAGACCTCGATCCGCCTCCGCCTGCCGGCCTGGAGGCGCTTGTCAGCGTTGAACGGGCCGCGAAATTCCGCGAGTGGATGAGCAGATGACCGTCTGTTCCCTCTCTCCGTGATTTTTCGTATCTTCAAGCGGCTCGCGACATCCCGTTCTCACCCGTTCCGTCACTCGTCTGTGTGAGGTCCCCATGCGAACACTTGTTCTCCTCCTGTGTCCTGCACTTCTCTTCGGGCAGACGTCTGTCGACCGCCTCTCCGCAGCGCTCGATTCGCTGTCAATGTATTCGTATTCCGACTGGCGCATGAGTCCTGACCTGAAGAGCGCGTGGCTCAGCAGCATTGACCCCACCCTCCCGGGCTTTGACGATGCCGGCTGGGAGCTTCTCCGCCTCCGGACATCGGTCTACCCCGACTCCTGCTGGCTTCGCAAGGAGATCGTCCTGCCCACACATGTGCTGGGTGATCCGGTCTCCGGCAGGGTACGCCTCCTCCTTACACTTGACGATTACGGCTCCGTGTGGGTCAACGGAGCGTTCAAAGGACAGTTTCTCTGGGACGGGGACATCACCCTGACCGAGCAAGCCCGCCCGGGCCAGAAGTTCCTCATCGCCATCAAGGCGGTCAACACCGGCGGACCAATGCGCCTGCTTCGCGCAGAGATGCTCATGGAGAAAACTTCGGCACTGCGCGATCGGATTCGGGATTTCAGCACCGGCCTGCGGGTCGGCCAGCGGCTGCTGAGTTTCGACACATACCAGATGAACGCCTACTCCGGACAAAAGGAGGATCCCGGCATTGACAGGTCGAAAATATCCCGCGGCGAGCGCGAGCGTCTGACCTCACTCCTGCACGACGTCGCTGCGGATGTAAACACACAGGCCCTGGCACGAGGAGACATCCCGACGTTCACCCGTTCGCGCAATGATGCCCGGGCACGGCTGGAGCCCGTGCGGGAGTTCGCACATCGGTTCACGCTGGTCTTCAACGCGAACGCACATATCGACGCCGCCTGGCTCTGGCGCGAAGGGGAAACCAAGGTCGTAGCACGGAACACGTTTACGTCTGTCCTGAACATGATGGATGCCAGGCCCGACTTCACCTATTCCCAGAGCGCCGCGCAATACTATGACTGGATGCAGCGCGCGTATCCCGACGTGTTTGCCCGGATTGCACAACGGGTCAAGGACAATCGATGGGAAATCACCGGGGGCATGTGGATCGAACCGGACTGCAATCTGCCGGCAGGAGAGTCATGGAACCGTCAATTTCTGTTCGCCCAGAGATACTTCCGGGACACCTTCGGCTTCGTCCCAAAGCTCGGGTGGAACCCCGATTCGTTCGGATACAACTGGAACCTGCCCCAGTTCTTCCGCAACGCCGGCATCGATGCTTTCATCACTCAGAAAATCAGCTGGAACGATACAAATGTGTTCCCGTACCGCGTATTCTGGTGGGAAGGACCCGACGGGTCTCGTGTCCTCGTCTACTTTCCCTTCAGCTACGTGAATGAGTTGAACGATTCCTTCGAGCTCGTCGATTGGCTGCGGCAATTCGAGGCAAACACCGGCTTCACAAACATGATGGTGCTCTTTGGCGTTGGTGACCATGGGGGCGGCCCAACCCCCGACATGCTGGAACGCGTGGAACACATGAAGACCCTTGAGATCTTCCCCACGGTGCGCTACTCCACAGCCGGAGACTACCTTGCGTACCTCAGGGCTCAGGACACCACTGCGATTCCGATATGGCGCAACGAGCTGTACCTCGAATACCATCGCGGCACATTCACTACGCAGGCCGCAACGAAAGAGAATAACCGGCGGAGTGAAGTGCTGCTGACGACGGCCGAAAAGGCGGCGTCAATCGCCACGTGGAATGGCGGATCGTATCCTGACCTGCGCAACGCGTGGGAAGACGTCCTGTTCAACCAGTTCCACGATATCCTCCCGGGCTCGAGCATCAGAGAAGTGTATATCGACGCCGCAGAACGGTACGAGAATGCACAGAGCGCAGGCCGTGTCGCACTCCGGAATGCCCTCGGCTCCCTTGCCCGGCGTATCAACACGTCCGGCATTGTCCAGGGGACTCCCCTGATCGTCTTCAACCCGCTCTCCTGGAGCCGTTCCGACATTGCCACGTTCGAACTTCAGGAAGGAGACACCCGAGACTACGCAGTGTTTGACGGCACTACCGAAGTCCCGTCGCAGATCCTGGACGTGGCGCCGTTCAAACGCCGCCTCCAGTTCCTTGCCCGGGACGTTCCGTCGCTCGGATATGGAGTCTATGCACTCAGGGAAACCGGACCGAAGCGAACCTCCCCGGCACTTCACGTCTCCACATCGCGGTTGGAAAATTCGCTGTTCACTGTCACGATCGACACGGTGAACGGTTGGATCAGCGGCATCACTGACAAACGGACCGGTGCACACGTCCTTGAGGGAAACGGAAACGTGTTGCAGGCTCTGGAAGACAAGCCGAAAGCATGGGATGCCTGGAATATCGGCTGGACGGGGGTAGAGTACCCTACAGTATTCCGGAATGCCGAGATCGTAGAGTCCGGCCCCCTCCGCGCAACCCTTCGTATTCACCGCGACATGCTCGGTCCGTCCTTCAAGCGCGACTATCCCGCCGAGGGGTTCCCCAGCTCGTTCTTCATGCAGGACATCACACTGTATAATGGCCTTGACATCATCGATTTCACCACCAGAGTCGATTGGTGGGAAGATCGCACGATGCTGAAGGTTGCGTTTCCCGTCGCCGTTCATGACACGGTCGCTGCGTACGAAATCCCGTACGGACACATCTATCGTTCCACACAATCGGTTACGAGCACTCAGCGGGCTCAGAAGGAAGTCCCGGCCCTCCGGTGGGCGGACCTGTCCGGCGTGTCCTCCGGTGTCAGTCTGCTGAACGCGGGAAAATACGGCTACGATATCAAGGGGAACGTGATGCGGCTCTCGCTCCTCCGCTCCCCGAAGTGGCCGGACCCCACCGCAGATCGGGGGAAGCACACGATTCGTTATGCCCTGTACCCCCACGCCGGGTCATGGCAGTCCGCAGCAACCGTACGGAAAGGATATGCGTATAATGTGCCCCTTGTCGTCGCAACCACGGACCGGCACAAAGGCCCCCTCCCATCGAGCCACTCATTCATATCGCTGACACCATCGAACGTCGTGCTGAGCACTATCAAGCGGGCGGAGGATGGAAAAGCCTGGATCTTCCAATTGTATGAAGCGCAGGGAACACCGGTCCAGGCCGAACTTGTGCTTCCACAGACGCCGGTGTCGGCATCGCTTTCCGATTTCCTGGAAGATCCCGGTACGATGGTGCCATTCAAGGGCAACCGGATCACGATTGGCGTAGGAAAGAACCAGATTATCACACTCCGGATACAATTCTGAACAACAGGTATATGAACAACCATGTTTAAATACGGCGCCCATTGTTACCTCCTGACACGGTCCTGGTCTGACGACCAGCTCTCCCTTCTTGACACTGCCCGGGAGTTGGGGTTGGATATGTTTGAGCTTTCCACCGGCGACGATGTCGTTTTCGATGCGCACAGGACGGGACAACATGCTGCAGACCTCGGTCTTGACCTCTTGCTTGGTCCGGGAGGGGCATGGCCTGTCGAATGTGATCTCTCGGCAGACTCCGCTGCGGACCGTTTGCGTGGTCTGGAGTGGCACAAACGTGTGGTTGACCTGGCTGCCGACCTGGGTGCAAAGGCGTATGCGGGAGCGCTGTACGGGCACCCCGGAGTTGTGAAACGCCGGCGGCCGCCGGCCGATGAATTGTCCAGAACCGCCGAAGGGCTTCACGCACTTGCGGAGCATGCCGCCGAGCGGAATGTCTTCCTTGCGCTCGAGCCCATGAGCCACTTCCGCACTCATGTCGTCAACACGCCGGAGCAATTGATGCACCTGATTGCGCTGGCCGACCATGATCACCTGCGCGCGCTCTTCGATACGTATCATGTCGTGACCGAAGTCCGCGACTACGTGCAGGCAATCGAGACCGTTGCATCGCGTCTGTATGCCCTTCACGCCTGTGAAAATGACCGGGGACGACCTGGAACCGGAATGCTCCCCTGGAAGGATATCGTCGCAACGCTGCACAGGATTGGATTCGAGGGGTATGTCGGCCTGGAAGGGTACAACTCGGGGATTGGAGACTTCGCGTACGAGCGCGGCATGTTCCACAACATCTGTCCGGATGGACCCGCATTTATTCGCGACGGGATCGGGTTCCTCCGGGACCTCGAAGCGGAATGCTCCCGTTCTTCGTCGCTGGCTGGTCCCACACCCCGGCGGTGAGGCTCAGAAGTTGCCGGGATGTCGTTGCACGGATCTGGGCATACCCCCCGGCGTGCAGCACTTTCCTACCGGAAGATCCGCCCGTCAAGGCAGGCGGAGACTCCTCACGCCCTCCGGCGTTGTCCCCGCCGTTGTTCGAGAATTGCCGCCACGTCACCCAGCTTCACGCCCTCGATCTCAAGCAGGACCAGCAGGTGATACAGAAGGTCGGACACTTCCCAGTTGATCTCGTCCGGGTTGTGGTTCTTGGCGGCAATGATCACCTCTCCCGCTTCCTCCCCCACTTTCTTCAGGACCTTGTCGACTCCTGCCGTCAGAAGTTTCGTCGTGTATGATCCCTCCGGGCGGTCGAGGTTGCGCTGCCGGACCACACGGGCAAGCGCGCCGAGCACTTCACCCAGGGATGATGACGCAATCCCCTCCTTTGCTTCCTGCACCGCACCGAAGAAACAGGAGTACTCGCCTGTGTGACATGCCGCACCGGTCTGGTCAACACGGACGAGCAGCGCGTCGGCATCACAATCATGCCGGATGCTGAGAACACGCTGCACATTGCCCGACGTGCCTCCTTTGTGCCAGAGTTCACCCCTGCTCCTGCTCCAAAAATGCGTCTCGCCCGTGGCGAGCGTTTTTTTCAGACTTTCTCTGTTCATATATCCGAGCATGAGGACCGCGCCGCTCGTGGCATCTTGCACAATAGCCGGCAGCAGACCCTGGGCATCGAAGTGAAGATCGTCGGTGGTCATCGTACAGGGACTCCTTCGTCGCGAAGATAGGACTTCAGTCGGGGAATAGTCAGATCGCGGGTGTGGAACAGGGAAGCCGCAAGGACGGCGCTCGCCCCACCGTCGCGGAGACCCTCGGCAAAGTGCTGGAGTGTTCCGGCTCCTCCGGAGGCGATCACCGGAATCCGGAGGAATGAGGTCATGGCCTTCAGAAGCTCAAGATCGTATCCTGCCTGCGTCCCGTCCCGGTCCATGCTCGTCAGGAGGATTTCTCCCGCCCCGCGGCGTTCCACTTCCGCTGCCCACGCCAGCGCATCGAGTCCGGTCGACTCACGTCCCCCATAGATAAAAACCTCCCAGCCGGATCCGTCGTGCCGCCGACGGGCATCGATGGCCGCAACAACACATTGTGAGCCGAAGTGGTCAGCAGCTTCCGTTACCAACTCGGGTCGCTGCACCATGGCCGTATTAAGACTCACACGATCGGCACCGGCATTGAGCATGTCACGCACATGTCCTGCAGTTCGGATCCCCCCTCCGACGGTAAGAGGAATGAACACGCTGTCAGCCACCGATTCCACGACATGCACCAGACTCCGTCGCTCCTCCTGTGAAGCGGTGATGTCGAGGATGACAAGTTCGTCGGCGCCTTCATCATTGTAGAAGCGGGCATGGACCGCAGGATCACCCATTTCCCGGAGTCCGACAAAATTGACCCCTTTCACCACGGTGCCGTTGCGGATATCAAGACAGGGTATGATGCGTTTTCGAAGCATGGAGTGCGAAGTCCTGGGTCTACGGTCCGGGATCGAGTGAGTGCGGCCCTGGAGCACGGGCACCGGAACGGCGCTCGTCCGCAGCCGGCCACGACGTGACGAGCGAAAGAAGATCCCGCAACGACACCGTGCGTTCATACAACGCTTTGCCGATAATGATGCCGGAGATGTGCGGGTGCCCAAGATCGAGCACTCTCCGGACATCGTCTGTTGTCGCAATTCCTCCGGAGGAGATGACGTTCATCCCCGTGTCGGCAAGTTCCTGCAGGAGAGTCATGTCCGGACCGGAGAGCATACCATCGCGTGCGACGTCGGTATAGAGCACTTCCCGGATCCCGTCGCTCCACAGCCGTCGGACCAGATCAACCGCGGGGATTTCTGTGACTGCCGTCCATCCGCGGACAGCGACCATTCCACCGACGGCATCAACTGCAACAATGCACCGGTCCGGTCCGACACCATCGAGGATCTCATGGAACAGTGTTGGCGCTTCCACGGCAATGGTTCCGAGCACGACACGGTTTGCGCCGGCATGGAAGGCCTCCTCCACCGCCTCCCGGGTGCGCAGCCCCCCGCCATACTGCACCCGCAACGCCGGAATCCGCGCAATTTTCCGCAGGATCTCCAAATGGGCAGATGCCCGACCAAAGGCGCCATCGAGGTTCACCAGGTGCAGACGATGCGCTCCCTGGTCAACCCACTGCTGGGCCACGCCAACCGGATCCGCGGAGTATTCGGTGGTCGCGTGATCTTTCCCCTGCTGGAGGCGGACGCACGATCCGTTCTTCAGGTCAATTGCAGGAATAATGTCCATAGATTCTTCCTTTGATCGCCTCAGGCTTCCCGTTTCACGCTCTGGTCGTCACGCTCCAGATAGCGCCGGAGGAGTTCAAGACCCGCCGTCTGCGATTTCTCGGGGTGGAACTGAACCCCGAACACGTTCTCCCGTTGCGCAGCCGAAGCAAAGACCTGTCCATATTCAGTCTGTGCAATCGTCCAGGCATCCACTGCCGCAAAGAAGGAATGAACGAAATAGAAACAGCCGCCCTCCTCGCCGAAGAGGATTGACGGGCGGATCGGCACCGCATCGTTCCACCCGATGTGGGGAATCGGCAGGTCACCCTGAAAACGGCACACCGTTCCATCCAGCAAGCCCAATCCCTGCGCCCCCGGCGACTCCTCGCTATGCGGGAACAACAACTGCATCCCGAGACAGATACCAAGGAGCGGACGGGCGGCTTGCACGTGCTCAAGGATCGGTGACCGGAGTCCGAGCGAATCGATCCGTTTCACCGCTTCCCCGAAGGCCCCCACACCCGGGAGGATCAATGAGGAGGCGCGCCGGACATCGGCCGGATCGGACGTCACCAGTGCGTCCGCCCCGATCTCCTGCAATGCCCTCCGGACATTGCGAAGATTCCCCATACCGTAGTCGACGACGGCGATCACAGGATTCCTTTGGTTGACGGGATTGATTCGAGACCGGACCGGCGCACGGCGTCACGGAGTGCGCGGCCGAATGACTTGAACATCGCTTCAGCCTGGTGATGCGCGTTGGTGCCATACAGCAGCGCGATGTGGAGGTTCATTTTCGCCTCGTGGGATACGGCCTGAAAGAACTCCCGTACCATTTCCAGAGCAAACCCGTTGATGCTGTCCCGGGAAAATGAGGCATGAAACACAAAGGCGCTCCTGCCGCTCAGATCGATAATGGTCCGCGCCATTGCTTCATCCATCGTCACAAACGCCGCTCCGAACCGTTCGATCCCCTTCTTGTCACCCAGAGCCTCGCCGATGGCTTTCCCGAGACAGATCCCCACATCTTCGATAAGATGGTGCTCGTCGATGTGCAGGTCTCCGGAGGCTTTCAGCGTAAGCGTCAGGCCGCCGTGTTTGGCGATATGCGAGAGCATATGGTCGAAGAATCCGACGCCTGTCGCAATCTCATACGTCCCTCGCCCATCAAGATCCAGGTCGAGCTCAATCGACGTTTCTGATGTCGTACGTGCAATGCTGGATCGTCGGTTCACAGAACCTCCCGTATCGCGGTGAGAAGAGCATCGTTCTCGTCCGGCGTCCCTATCGTGATCCGCAGACACCGTTGCAGCATGGGGTAGGACGAGACATCCCGGACGAGAATCCCCTTTTCCACAAGGGCGAGAAACATCTCCCGGGAAGTCCGCTTCAGGAATTCCACAAGAAGAAAGTTTGCAGAGGACGGATACACCCTCATCCCGGGCATCGATGCGAGCGCGCTTCGCACGCGCTCCCGCTCCTCTCTGATCCGGTCGATCCACCACCTGATGGTATCCCAGCGGCGAATAAACACCTCTGCCCCGAGAAGAGTGAAGATATTGACGCTGTACGGCAGCTTGACCTTGTTCAGTTCCGCCGCAAGCGTGACGGGGGCCAGCGCATACCCGAACCGGAGCCCCGCGGCGCCCATTGCCTTGGAAAAGGTCTGGAGGACAATCAACCGCTCATTGGACCCGAGAAGGGAGCTTGATGAGCGGTCGGCAAAGTGGACATACGCTTCATCCAGAACAACCAGTCCATCGGTCCCGTCGATGACTCTCTGCACCTCCTGGCGCGTCAGGGAACTCCCGGTAGGATTATTCGGGGAGCAGAGCACTATCAGCGCCGCCGACGTTTCCCGCGCGGCATTGATAATCCCTTCGACATCGAACAAAAGGTCCGGCTTCATGGACACTTCGTGCACATGCGCCCCCAACCCTCGTGCAAGCAGTTTGTAGAGGGTGAATGTCGGCTGGCTGATGACCACCGTCCGGCCACGCTCGAGGACCGCAAGGAAGATCAGCTGGAGCAGGTCGTTGGAACCGTTGCCAAGCAGTGTCCCTTCCGGTGTCCACCCTGCAAATTCGGCCACGAGATCAATTTGATCCTGAGGGACGAAAGGCGGATAGCGGGACCAGCTTGCCGTTGCCAGGCGGTCCAGAATTTCCCGCTTGATTTCTCCGGGAAGTTCATACGGATTTTCATTCTGATTGAGCTTTATCCGGTGCGGATAGCGTGCCAGTCGGTATTCTTCCAGGTCCCGGATCTCGGGCCGAATGCCGGTCATCGTGATTTCTCCCTGCGGATTGCCATGGAAGCCGCGTGGCCGGCAAGTCCTTCGGCCTTTGCAAGAACCTCCCCGTGCGTCGCAAGTTTTCTGAATCGTTTCTGGCCGCAGTCGACAATGGTGCTGAACTTCATAAAATCCGCAACATTCAGCGCAGAGCTGAAACGGGCTGTTCCGGATGTCGGAAGGGTGTGATTGGGCCCTGCGACATAGTCCCCGAGCGCCTCTGTTGACCATGCGCCGAGGAAGATCGCGCCTGCATGCCGGATCCGTTTTGCCACACGCCGCGGATGCGCGGTCATGATTTCGAGGTGTTCCGGCGCAAGGAGGTTTGCAATGTCTGAGGCTTCCTTCAGGGAGCGCACGACAACCATGAGGCCGTTCCGGTCGAATGCCGCGCGCGCGATATTCGCCCGCGGGGCCTGGCCGAGTTGCACGTTGATCTGAAGCTCCACCTGCTGTGCCAGCATCGAGGATGTGACGATGCAGATCGGCGTCGCGTCTTGATCGTGTTCCGCCTGGGCGATCAGGTCAGCCGCAATGAAACGGGGATCTGCGGTGCTGTCCGCGATGACCACCACTTCCGTCGGACCGGCGATCATATCGATGCCCACGCGACCGAACACGTGCTGTTTTGCTGCCGCCACGTACGCATTCCCGGGGCCGGTAATCTTGTCCACCGGACGGATGGTCTCCGTTCCAAACGCGAGAGCGGCGACTGCCTGGGCGCCCCCGATCCTGTAGATTTCCGTGACGCCGCACTCGGCGGCGGCCACAAGGACCTCAGAACCGATCCGTCCGTTCAGATCCGCCGGCGTCACCATCACCACTTCCGGTACACCGGCGATCGTTGCGGGAAGGGCGTTCATCAGGACCGTAGACGGATACGCCGCCTTTCCTCCGGGGACGTAGATCCCCACACGCTCGATCGGTGAGAACCGCTGCTCCAGAACGATTCCCCGTTGTTTCAGGACCCATGAGACAGGGATCTGGTGCTTGTGAAACCGTGTGATATTCTTCCGTGCTACGCGAAGAGCGGTCAGGAACTCATTGGTAACCGATGCGTACGCCTGTTCGGTTTCTTCCACCGGAACGCGCAGACCCAGCTGGTCGATGAGCGGACAGTCCAGCTCGCGGGTGAAGCGAAAGACGGCCCTGTCCCCTTCCTGTGCAACCGCCTCAACGATGGCCCGTGCCCTGGCGACCACGTCCGGATCGGGCGCATGCCGCCGCCGCAGCAGGCGGAACATGTCATCATTCCGGCTCTCATAGTCAAGGATGCGCATACACTACCCTGTCGAGTGATGTGATCATGGTTTGGACAAGTGAATTGCGTGTCTTCATCGCGGTTCTGTTCACAATCAGCTTCGCGCTCACAGCGGCCACATCGTCCACAATCCGCAACCCGTTGTCGCGCAGCGTCCTCCCGGTCTCCACGAGGTCCACGATCGCATCAGCCAGCCCAAGCAACGGGGCAATCTCCACAGATCCTTCCAGGCGGACGATGTGGGCGTGAATGTTCCGGGTTTCAAAAAACCGTGTCGCCGTCCGTGGGTATTTCGATGCGACGCGGAGATCCTGAAGCGCCGAGAGATCAGTCCCCTCAGGCGCAGCAACCACGAGCCGGCACAATCCGATGCGCAGATCAAGAGGTTCGTACACGTCGAACGGGGACTCACGAAGGACATCGCTGCCCACGATCCCTGCATCCACGGCACCGGATTCCACATAGACCGGGACATCGGCAGGCTTGAGGGATACGAATTCGAATCTCCCGCTCCGGTCCGGAAAGGTCAATCGCCGCGATGCGGTTGCCGTGCCATCGATGTCCACGCCGGCGCGTGCAAGAAGTTCGAGCGAAGCATTGGACAGACGTCCTTTGGGCAGTGCAAACAGAAATCTCCCGTTCATGTGCCCCTCAGCAGGACGTCCATGGCCAGTGAGTACCCGATCGCAGGCCGATCGGTCCCGAAGGAACGCAACAGGGTGTCATACCGCCCTCCCGTTCCCAGGGGCGCGCGATGGGCGGGGCTCAGGAGTGTGAACATCACGCCTGTGTAATACTCCATTTCATCGATCTCCGTCAGGTCGAACACCAGCCGCCCCTGCCATCGCTCGAGCCCCGATGCCACGGTGCCGAGATGATCAAGCGCAGACCGTGATTCCTCATCGGTGAGGGTTCGGGCTGCTTCACGGAGTATGCTTGTGTCGCCGATCGAACGCGTCAGAAAGCGGACCTGCTCACCGATCGCAGACGAAACATCGAGATGGTCAAGATGGGTGGCAAGCGCGCGCGCATCCTTGTGATCGATCGCGGACTTGAGCCGCTCTCTGGCCTGATCCGAGAGCCGCAGCGAGTTCAGGATACCACGGAAAATGCCGGCGTGGTTGAGATGGACTACGGCATCGCCAATTCCGATTGCAGCAAGTGATTCCAGCGCCAGCGAGATCATTTCGACATCGAACCCCACATCGCTTCCCCCGATGCATTCAGCTCCGACCTGCCAGAATTCGGCGTATCCGCCTTTGCGGTGGTCCACCCTGCGAAACACATTTCCGCTGTACCAGATCCGCATGGGTTCCGCACTTTCAGGATAGCGCGATGAGACCAGCCGCGCAACCGATGGCGTGAAATCCGCCCGCAGCGCGAGCAGCCGGTCTTCCCGGTCTAGGAACTTGTACGCCCGCTCGGAGATGATCTGATGTCCACGCGTATACACATCAAGGAATTCAATGCCGGACGGCTGTACTTCCCGGTATCCCCGCGACGCATAGAGCTCGGCAAGGGAGCGGTCCATCGTGCGCCGTTCAGCGGTTTCTTCGAAGAGAAGATCCCTGAATCCCGGCGGGAGTCCAGAGTGGTGTTTTCTCATACGTCCTCATAAAGCCGAAAGCCCCTCTTGGGGTTCCAAGAAGGGCCTTCGCAAATTCTGTATCAGCGAACCGTTCCTTAGCCACCAAGGCTGGAAGAGCAGGAGGTGCAATGGTGGTGGTGGTGGTGGAACTGTATGGTAGGCACGGTCATCATGATGGTGAAACATACATCTTTTTTTTTGCAGAGTCAATATGCTTCTCAGAACTCCGCACTGACGCCAATGGAGGGCAGGATGCCGATTGAGCTCTCGTTCATCTCAACACGCTGCTCGCGGGCGTTCCACCGCACCGTCCCGCTGTTCTTGTTGTTGTAGACATTCTGGATATCAACGTACGCGATGAGATTCCATGAAGTAAAATTCCAGCGGCGGTCGACGCGCAGATCAAGAGCGTGCACGGCATTTCCACGCAGACCGTTGAAATCGGCCACATTCTGGGTGCCCGTCGCCGTGAACGGCGTGTAGGGCTGACCCTGCGCATACCGGAACTTCATGCTTGCTTCCCACCGGTCGTCAAACTGATACCCGGCACTCAGGTTCACAATCACTTCCTGGTCGAACGACCCGGGGCGCTCGACCCCGTCAAGGGCGGTGAACCGGGTGCGGCTGAGCGTCAGGCTCAACAAGCCGTACAGGGGAATCGACGAGAGCTTTTTCTGGAGGAGCAGCTCCACGCCGTGGGAACGGCCACTGCCGGCGCTGACCAGGGGATCAAGGCCGTAGGAGGCAAAATTGTCTTCCGAGCCCCCGAACCCACCCCCCGTGTTGGCCAGAACAAGGTATCGCCTGTCAAGACTCGCGGGGTAGTCGCTGTAGTTCTTGACAAACCCTTCGACCCGCACCTTCAGATCGTCGCGGAGAAGATGCTCCAATCCGAGGATATACTGGTCTGCCCGGATGAAGGAAAGCTTGCGGTTCTCCGGGTTTGACACAAGCCAGATGTAGGCGGGGGACTGATAATACGAACCCACGCTTCCAGTGATCGTGGTCAGCGGTGAGAACTCATAGCTCAGAGACGCACGCGGTCCGAACACCGCTTTTGTGTCGATCAGATCAAACGCGTCCAATCGCCCCCCCACCGTCCCGACAAATCTCTCGAGAAACCGATGGGATACCTGGGCATACGCCGCACCTTTGGTCCCGGTAGTGCGATAATCCTGAACCGCCACGGCGAGCGTGTCGCCAAAGGGTGTAATGAACCCGGGGATTCCCAGATTCGAGGAAAACCGTATCAGTTTTCCCTGGGAGCCGAAGGAAAGTTCTGTTGAGGGACCCAGCTTCAGCACGAGGTCGGCCCGCAGCGACGTTTCTGCCTCCTTCGATTGGTTGGTGAAGATCGGGCGGAGCAACGAATCACGCTGGATCCCGTTGTATGTGACAAAGGAACGGCCGAGGGTGATCGTCGCGATGCCTTTTCCGAACAAATGCCGGTACGTGAGTCCTGACGCATACTGTCGCTGCTCGGTCCCGAGAACCCGCGAGTTGTTGAACCGGTCATCGGCATCACGATTGAAAAAACTCACGTCGTCGATCGCGCCGATGGCAAGAATAGTGAGCTCATTCCGCGTGTCGAAGCTGTAATTGGCCCGAGCCAGAAAGTCCCAGTATTCCGGGACAAAGCTGAAGCCTGCGGATTTGAAAATGAAATCCAGATAGCTGCGGCGTGCCGAAAACACGAAGGACCCCGACCGGTCTACCGGACCTTCGAGGTTCACGCCGAACATGGTAGCGGCTATTGTCGCCTTTCCCCCAATCCTGTCTGAACGACCGTCACGCAGTGCGATATTCAAAACGGAGGAGAGCCTATCGCCATAGCGGACTCCAAAACCGCCTGTGGAGAAGGATGTTTCCCGGACAAAGTCCAGGTTGATGAAACTGAGGGGCCCGCCTCCCGCACCCTGTGTGCCGAAGTGGTTGATGTTGGGGATCTCAATATTGTCGACGGTAAAGAGGTTTTCCGACGGCGCACCGCCCCGGACTACCAGGTCGTTCCGGCCTGCCTGCACCTGGGCGACTCCCGGCAGGACTGCTATGGCACGGACGACATCCTCGAATCCTCCGGGCGAACGGCGAATTTCCTCGTAGGAGAGCTTTTGAACACTGACGGGAGCGTCAGGACTTTTCTGAAAGTAGCCGGCCTGCACGTCGACCCCTTCTATCCCGATCGTGGCCTGGACCAGGGTAAAGAGGACCTCCGCGGGGCGGGCCACGTTGACAACGACATCGCTCAGCACGACCGGTTCATAGCCGACGAGCGAGGCGCGGATCTGGTACGTCCTAACGGGCACATTGGCGATGAGGAACCTCCCATCTGCGTCTGTCGATGCGCCGAGGGTTGTACCGAGAATCTGGACATTTGCTGCGGGAAGTCGTTCCTGAGTTGTCTGGTCAACGACAATTCCCGTGATTGAGCCGTTCTGTGCGAAGGTTCCCGCCGGCAGCGACACAGCCAGGGCGAGAACGAATAGGAGATGTTTCATTGGCTGAAAGTACCCTGAATTTCACTGTAATCGAATATATCGTCTAAATCGTCATATTATACAAAACGCGACAGGTGGGCAAATTGTTCCCTCATTCCAGACCCGAAAACAATGGGGCTACTCTGGCTTTCGACGGTCTGATTTCTTCTTGCTGAGGCGCCTTTTGGCCTGGAAGCGCCTCTCCTTGGCGGATTTGGAGGGTCTTGTGGGGATCCGGCGCTTGAGTGGCCTGAGTGCATCTCGAAGGATCGCAGCCAGCTTTTCCAGCGCCTTCTCCCGATTCTCCCACTGGCTTCTGGAGTCCTGTGCCGCAACACGCAGAACTCCATCCGTGTCGAGCTGAGAGCTTAGAACCTTCAGAAGGCGTGCCCTCTGGTAATCGGACAGAGCAGTGGAGGCGCGAACATCGAAAAGTGCTTCGACCCGGCTCTCAACTTTGTTCACATTCTGTCCGCCCGGACCAGCGCTGCGTGAAAAACGGAGCCGTATGTCTGCACGGGGAATCTTCAGTGATCCCGACACCACCAGGTACGTCATCGTTGCTTGCTCTTCTCCATCGTTCTCTGTATACTGAATTACGATGATTTTTCTGCATTCTGCAAGTTCCACACCGACATCATGATGCAAACTCCCAACGGTTATCGCATACGCGTCCGGCAGGTACGTGGCAACGGTACGCCATGGATCGTGCGAACGTACAGGACATCATTTCTTTTTTCCCGTCGCATAAGCTCCGACTGGTTTCTGGACCGGAAGCAGGCAGAGGCATTTGCCCGAAGACCTGAAAGTCGAACTCGCGAACGGGCCGGGGCTGATCAAGAACAGGAAGCCCGGCTGGACACTTCGACGCCCCACACGCTGATATCCGACGCACGGCCCCCGTCACCGTGCATGCATTGATGTCGGGCCTGCTGCACATTCGGCCGGAATCCCGGCCGCACGATGATCCCGTCGAACAACCAGCGTATCGCATAAGCCCTTCATTCATCTCACGCATCCGGAAATCGTGCTATGGCCACTCCCCGAGGACTTGACATACTCCGCACCTACCCACGCGCATTCTGGGTGGCAAACGTCATGGAGTTGTTTGAACGGGCAGCATACTACGGCCTGAACTCAGTCCTTGCGATCTATCTCACAGACAAGATCGTCGACGGCGGTCTTGGTTTCACGGAGCAGTCGGTGGGGTTTCTGCAGGGACTGATCTATGCCTGCACGTACATCGTTCCCATACTGGGTGGGGCGCTTGCTGACAGGTACGGATACCGGCGCATGCTTCTGGTCGCGTTCTCGTTCCTCTCGGTCGGATACTTTATCAGCGGAAACATGTCGGCGTATGGAGCGGTGTTCGCAGCGCTGCTGGTGATGGCCACGGGCGCGGGACTCTTCAAGCCCATCATTTCGGGCACCATTGCCCGGACGACCACAGAAGAGAACTCAGGGTTCGGCTTCGGCATCTACTACTGGATGATCAATCTCGGGGCATTCCTTGCGCCCCTTGTCGTCAGTTACCTCAAGGGCTTCTCATGGTCCGCGGTCTTCATCGCATCATCCGCGTACTGTGCTCTCATGTTGCTCCCGGCCCTGTTCGTGTACCGCGACCCACCAAGACCCGAAAACAGCAAGACGGTGAGAGAGGTACTCGGCGGGGCGGCGATGGTGCTGGGCGATGCCCGATTTATGCTCATGATATTTGTCTATTCAGGCTTCTGGATCCTTTACTTCCAGAATTTCGGTTCGGTGCTCTGGTTCCTGCGCGACTTCGTGAATCCGGAGCCCGTCAATGCTCTCTTTGCATCCATCGGCATCCCGCTGTCGTTCGATGCAGAACACGTCACCGTGATCAACGCAGGCACCATCATCCTGCTCCAGGTCGTGGTCAGCAGGCTTGTCAGGAATGTCGCTCCGCTCCGGGCGATGGTCGCCGGGATTTCGATCGGTGTCCTGGGCTTTGTGTGCCTGTCGTTCGCCACGTCCGTGTGGATCTTCATACTCGGCATAGCCGTCTTTTCGATCGGAGAGATGACCGCTCATCCGAAGTACTATAGCTACGTCGGTCTGGTGGCGCCGCATGACAAGAAGGCCGTGTACATGGGCTATGCGTTCCTGTACGGCGTCATCGGCAGTCTGATCGGTTCGAACCTCGGAGGCGTTCTGTATGAAAAGATGCTGAAGCCCCTGGTAGGGTCACCGGCTCCTGAAGCTGAAATCCGCATCTTCTGGTTGATTTTCGCTGGCCTGGGCGTTGTGGCCATGTCAGGCCTCATGCTCTACAACCGGTACTTTGCCGTAGAATCCCCCCTCACGCACGCCCGCGCCCGAATGATTATGCTCGGTATATACGGAGCGCTCGTGGCGCTGGGCGCCTGGTTCTTGTACGATTCTCTTTTCGGAGCCCCTGAAGTTGCGTACCGGACTGCGGTACAATCAACGATCATGCTGCTGTTGGGCTCGGGAGGACTCGTGATCAGCTTCCGGCCCCGGCCGTAGCGCAGAGGAGTGCTACTCCCCTACTCCGGCGAGGAGCCGGCTGAGGCTGCTCGGATCGAAGACCGGGAGCTGGCAGGTGAAATTCTGACAGGAGTACGCGGCCGGCGGGCTTCCTTCATCCACGGTGAAGATCGATACGCCGGGGATAAGGCGACGGAGCCGATCGCTCAATTCCGGCAAGAGGTGAATCACGGACGTATCGGGCAGGAAGTGCCTTCCCGCTTCGTCCCGGAGTGCCTTTGTACGCGGATCCTGAGGATTCCCTGCAATCACGAGCTGGGAAGGGGGGAGGTCCGCAGCCTGCACCGCGGCCACCACGAAGGGCATGATCGCAGGCTGGCCCTCCAGCCAGGGCGCAAGAGCCTCGAAGAGTTTCTTTGCGCGATCATGCCATTCCCCCGATCCGGTGAGCCGCCCGAGCCTGATCAGATTTTCGGCCGCCACGGCATTCCCCGAAGGTTCGGCCCCGTCGTAGTGTTCCCTCATGCGTACCAGCACGGATGGATCTCTTCCCGACGTGTCGAAGAACCCACCGCGCGCTGTATCCCAGAAGAGAGTCATCTGCATGGTTGTGAGCTCGATTGCCTGCTCGAGCCACTGCACATCCCCGTTGGCTTCGTAGACATCGAGCAACCCGCCGGCGAGGAAGGCGTAGTCATCCAGATGTGCTTCGTGCTTTGCATCGCCCTCCCTGTATCTCCGTAGCAGATTCCCACTCTGCGGGTCTCGCAGCGACGCCAGGACCCACAGGGCCGCCCGCTCCGCAGCGTGGAGATACTCGGCCGATGGGAGGGCGGATCCGGCACGCGCGAGGGCGCCAATCATGAGACCATTCCAGGAAGTCAGAATCTTGTCATCGCAATGGGGGCGAATCCGAAGGCTCCGCTGATGAAAGAGCCTCGTACGTGCGCGGGCAAGCCTCTGCCCGACCTCGAGCGCAGCGATGCCAGCGAACCCCGCCGTCTCCTCCTCCGTGTGTGCAGCGTACAATATGTTTCTTCCGGTAAATTCGCTTTGGGGGTCGACCGGGACGTTTCCTTCGGACTCAACACCATAGTGGAATGCGAAGATCGCCGCATCCTCTCCGAGCACGTCATCAATCTCGGCACGTGTCCAGAGATAGAACGCTCCCTCCCCCTCTTCCCCGCTGTCCTCGGGACGCGGGGAATCGGCATCTTCCGCCGAGAAGAAGGCGCCCTCCGGCGAACGGAGATCACGGAGGACGTAGTTCAGGACGTCTGTTGCCACCGCCGCATACCTGTGGTTTCCGGTAAGCTGATAGGCATCGAGGAAGCTCCGGACCATCTGGGCCTGGTCGTACAACATTTTCTCAAAGTGAGGAACCCGCCAGGCAACATCGACAGCATACCGGTGAAATCCTCCGCCGATATGGTCGTAAATTCCTCCCCGTACCATGCTCTGAAGTGTTCTCTCCAGCATTTCCGATCCCTCCTTTTCACCCGTACGGTGCGCATGACGCGCAAGGAAGTGAAGCACCGCCGGCCTGGGAAACTTTGGTCCTTCGCCGAAGCCTCCGTGCGTATGGTCGAAGGACTCCCGGAATTGTTCGTAGCACCGGTGTGCGACCGCGGTGCTCACCGGACTGGCACCCCCTCTGGCCCCGGCAAGCTCCCGCAGGTACTCCAGAATCGAATTGCCGGAGCTGACCACCCGGTCCCGCTCGTTCTGCCAGATTTCATGAATCCGTCGCAGGAGTTCGGGAAACCCCGCCCGCCCGTACTTGCTCGTGGGGGGGAAATACGTTCCTCCATAAAACGGCTTCAGGTCGGGAGTCAGGAACACTGACATCGGCCAGCCACCCTGGTGCCCCATGGCCTGAACCGCTGCCATATAGAGATGATCGACATCTGGACGTTCTTCACGATCGACCTTGATACACACAAACAGGTCGTTCATCAGCGAGGCAATTTCAGCGTTTTCGAACGACTCTTTTTCCATGACATGGCACCAGTGGCACGTCGAATAGCCGACAGAGAGAAAGATTGGTTTTTCTTCGCTGCGGGCCCTGCCAAACGCCTCTTCTCCCCATGGATACCAGTCGACAGGGTTGTACGCGTGCTGAAGGAGATATGGGCTCTTTTCGGAGACAAGGCGGTTGGGCTTGGGAGAGGACATGGTTCGGCCTGGTGTGATCGTTCGCTGTACGTAAGGAACAGAAAAGGGACCCTGAAAGGTCCCCTGGAATGGTTGACGACAAAAGAAAAAGCCTTCCGTCATGGGAAGGCTTCTGTGGAGCTGAGGGGGATCGAACCCCTGACCTCGTGAATGCCATTCACGCGCTCTCCCAGCTGAGCTACAGCCCCGGTCGGAAGCATGGGATGGAAGCAGGAACGGCATTCCATCCATGCCGCTGGTGCTCAAGATACAGAACCAGTCTGTGAAAAGCAACCCGTCTACAGGTCGAGTCGGACTGTCGCACGAGCCTTGAATTCTACGGCAACCTTGCGTATACTGTAGTATACAGTCTCCTCTCCACAGAGACCGATGAACAACCTGGGCAAAGCATTTTCGTTTGTTTTTGATGATCCGGCGTGGTTACGGAAGACCGCCGTGGCTGCCATCTACATTTTTCTCAGCATCGTTGGGATCGGCATCCCCATTCTGGCGGGCTATTTCGTCAGAATTACCCAGGCCGTGATGCGAAATGAGGAGCCCGCCCTGCCGGACTGGCGTAGCACCGGCCGCATGTTTGTCACGGGCTTGAAGCTCTGTGTCGCCTATCTGGTCTACCTCCTTCCCGTCGCACTCCTCGTCCTGCCGGTCCTGGCCCTGGCCCTCCTGGGGAGCGTCGCAATTGAGCCCGATACCATTCTCATGATCATGACGGTGTACCTGTTCGGATTCACAGTCCTCCTCATCCCGTACAGCCTCGCTGTCAGCCTCTTCTCGCCCATCATCGTTCTTCTGTTCGCACGGCGGGAGAAGATCGGCGATGCCGTTGATCTTGTCCGGGTGGTACGGCTGTTCCGTGCACGGTGGCAGGATGCACTTGTTATCGCCCTGATCGCCCTTGGCATCCAATCGCTGTCCTTTCTCGGGATAGCGTTCTTCGTCGTCGGTGTGTTCTTCACGATCTTTTACACCTATAGCGTCTCGTCCTATCTCAGTGGCCTCCTCTACCTCGAGCTGAAGGCCGCCGGAGAGATTGAATGACGAGAAACGCTGCGACCGGACTCACCTTCGGCCTTCTCCTGTGGCTATCTGCCATCGCCGGCTGCAAAGATGAGAACAATCCTGTTGATGGTGACAGCCCGTCGAACATCATCTTTCCCCCTGCAAACGTCAGCTATTCACGGCACGTCCAACCGTTGTTCAATCAGACCTGCGCCCTGACCGGATGTCATGGGGACGGTTCGCAGCAGAGTGCGCTCCACCTGACATCGTATGATCAACTGATCTACGGAGGCACGCTGGTAGTGGTGCGCGGCGAGCCCGATCAGAGCACGCTTGTGCTGCGCATTGAAGGGAGGGTAGGATTGCGGATGCCGCTGGACCGCCGCCCTCTAAACCAGAATCAGATCACGGGAATCCGCGCCTGGATCGGTGAAGGAGCATTGAACAACTAAGGTACGCCTGCCGTTACCCCCTTTTTTCTACGATCCTCGCATCCGCTCCCCAGAATAACTTTGCGCGGAGAACGTCAAAGTACGACCGGTCAACTCTTTTTACCAGGCGGAGGAGATACGGAGCCCTCTCGATAGTCACTTCCAGGGGGGAGGTTACATACGCTTCCTCCTGCCCATCCGCTGAGAGTAGAACCTCCCCCTCATCGGAGTGTGCAACGATCCGGATCACGCTTGTATCGGGCACAATCAACGGTCGCCCGTTGAGGGTGTGTGGAGAGATCGGCGTGATGCCGATAACAGCGCAAGTGGGAATAACGATAGGGCCGTTGTTCGAGAGTGCGTATCCCGTCGAACCCGTCGGCGTTGAAACAATAAGACCGTCCCCACGGTACGTAACGGCAAACGCACCGTCGATATGCGTATGGACGTCGATGAGACGGGAAGAACGTGACTTATCGACAACGATATCATTGACGGCGGTAATCACCGTTCCGGGTTTTGACGGCGTGCTCGCCTGCAGAACCAGCCGTTCCTGTACGAGGAACTTCCCCGCGATGATATCGTCGAGCACCTCAGGGAGCTCTTCCGGGGCGAGTTCGGCCAGAAAACCGAGTTTCCCCAGATTCACACCGATGATCGGAGTCCCGCGGGCTCCCACACGGCGGGCTGCACCAAGAATGGTGCCATCACCCCCGAATGCGACGAGAATATCTCCCTCCTCCACACACGCGTCCGCAGATCGGACATGCTTGTCCGCGACGGCGAATCCCGATGTATCGAGCATTTCGGCAAGTTGGCGTTCTACAAGATACTCTCCCCCCAACGCGGTGAGCCGTTTCACCACGCCTGCCACAGCTTCAATCACGCCTTCTTTGTCAAGGTTGGCAATGATGGCCGGTCTCATGCGGCACTCTCCTGGACGTACACCAATCTCAATTCCTGAAGCACCTGTGTCAGAAGTTGCGACTCCTCATCGGAAACGTTCCCTTTAGTCTTCTCTTGCAGCATGGCGATGAGATCGATGGTGTTTTGTGCGGCCGGAAGGTCCTTTTCCAGCTTGTCCGTGACGGGATGTTTCACCTTCCCGAGCTGTTGCATCCCCGCCGCGTGAAACATGATGACCAGCTGCATAAACAGCATCTGTTGCGTGCGTGCATCATCCATGGCGATTCTCCGGTTTCATGTCGTACAACAGTGTGCATTCAGTCGCTGCGGGAAGACGTTCCCCCGTGGTGCAGCTCCCAGAGTTTGGCATACTTCGTAAACACATACGCGGAGGAAAGGACTGCCAGAATAAACCCCTCACGGCCATCGAGAAAACCTCGCCTCAGAAGATACATCTTCACAAACTGGAACGGTGGGCGGACGATGAGATCCCAGAGACCGGCCCGCCTTCCGCTGGCGCGCAGATCCTCGGCCGCCAATGACGTGTACCGGTTCAGTTTGTTCAGATAGTGTCGGAGATCCGGATCGGTGTAATGGAGCAGATCGCTCGTGGTTCTGGCGATCCGTCCCTCCACGTGTAATTGCTCATGCACCTGGGTCAGGCCGAAATGGCCGGTACCCCGGCGAAACAGGCGAGTAACCCGGCCGGGATACCACCCGCTGTGCCTGATCCACGCACCCAGAAAGTATGCTCGCCGCGCGATCTCATACCCCGCAACTTCCTGCGGGTTTTCCGCCAGGATGGCCCGGATTTCGGAAGCAAGTCCGGGGGACACGCGCTCGTCCGCATCGAGCCACAGAATCCATTCTCCGGTTGCATGGGTGAGAGCATAGTTCCTCGCCGCCCCATATCCCTCCCACCGAATGGTATGAAGATGGCGTGTATACTCTTTTGCAATCTCCAGCGTCCGGTCCGTACTCCCCGAGTCCACCACGATCAGTTCATCAGCCCACCGGACGCTCTCCAGGCATGGGCCGATGTTCTTCTCCTCGTTCAACGTTAATGTCACAACCGTGAGGGTCGTCATGGTTTCGCCGGAGATTCCGCCTCCGGGAACTGATCAGGGGCCCAGTGCCGGGAGGCGAGCACGAGACCCACCGTCACCCAGAACACCGTGGCCACTTCCTGATCCCCGAAACTCCATTCTGTCAATCCCATAACATGCATGCCGACAAAGACCGCCAGCGCCCCGAGGACCACTGAGCCGCGAAACCATTCATCCCGCACCTTCCGATAGATCCGCCATTCGGTCACCGCGATAGTCACAAACAGTGCGTACACGGCAATGAACCCCACGGTGCCGAGCGTTACGAGGATCTGGAGGGGAACACTGTGCAGGTGACCATGGTGCTCGGGATTTTCTTCCTCGGCAAACCTGTCATAGAGTTCACGCAGATCGATGTCACCCACGCCGACGACGGGATAGTGACGGAAGATGGTGATTCCGGTCTTCCAGAGCATCACGCGCGATGCATTCTCCGGATGCGAGAGATCAACGATACTGCTGAGCCGGTGCGCAACGTAGGGCGGCGCGAAGGAGACCAGGAGCACGACGACAACGGTCAGCGGGATCAGCAGCTTCCAGTTGCGGGCGAATGCAATCATCAGAGCGCCGGCGGCGGCGGCAAGGTATGCTCCGCGTGTGACGGTCGCGTACAGCGCAAACCCCAGAGGAATCAGTGCGGCAAGGCCCGCCCAGCGAATGGGCCGAGGCGTCCCCGGATGAACCACGAACGGAAGGACGATCAGCAGGGCGATCATCATCAATTCTGACGTTGTCATGTAAAACTGAAAGATGCCGAGCCGCACAACATCACCGGGGTCGGCAAAGAGCCACTTCACCACGCCGATGAACGCGACGGCGACGGCGCTGGCGCAGAGCACCACAACGACCATCCTCCCCTCCTGGACGCGGGTGACATGTGTCGCGAAAAAATAGACAATCCCGATCAACAGGAGACGCTTGGAAAAGAGCAATGATTGCTCCGGGTTCACCGAAAAGAGTGTTGCGAGCATCTCCGCAAGCAGGTACGCGGCAAACAGCCAGTCGTATGGTGTGGACTTCACCAACCACTTCTTTCCCATGATCATCAGGAGCAGCCAGCAGATGGCCATGAGTCCCAGGGACAACGAATTCACGGCGATGGAGAAAAAGCATGAGGAGACGAAGAGAACCAACACCCCCATCATGATCTGGCGCACTGAGGTCATCCTACACCCTGAACTGGAGGTCGAACAGTTTGCGGTACAGCCCCCCCCGGCGTTTCAGAAGTTCTGCGTGTTTGCCCGTCTCCGCAATACGTCCCCCCTCGATTACGACAATCCGGTCGGCGTTCTGGACGGTGGAGAGGCGGTGGGCGATCACGATCGACGTCCGCCCCGCCATCAGGCGTTCTATGGCCTCCTGGACGAGAATCTCCGACTCCGTATCGAGGGCCGACGTTGCCTCGTCGAGAATGAGAATCGGCGGGTTCTTGAGGATCGCACGTGCCAGGGCGAGCCGCTGCCGTTCACCGCCGGAGATCTTGACTCCCCGCTCGCCGATTCGCGACTCATAGCCAAGCGGCATCTCGCTGATGAACGCGTGCGCGTTTGCGGCGCGGGCTGCGTCAATGACGCGCTCGATCGGGCAGTCGTCCAGTCCATAGGCAATGTTGTTTCGTACTGTGTCGTTAAACAGGATGGTTTCCTGTGTCACGATGCCAATCATGTCGCGCAGGGCCTTCAGTTCCACGCTCCGGAGGTCGACTCCGTCGATGGTAATCGAGCCGCCCGTCGGGTCATAGAACCGGGGGACGAGGTCGACAAGCGTCGACTTGCCGGCGCCGCTGGGCCCGACAATCGCAACCACCTCTCCCTTGCGGATCGTCATCGAAATGTCGTCGAGCACCGGGTCGCCGTCTGCATACTGGAATGCCACTGCGTGGAATTCCACAGCAGTCGTGAATTCGCCCATGTGGACCGGACGCGGGGGGTCTTTGATGATTGGTTCCGTATCAAGGATTTCGAACACGCGCTTTCCCGCCGCCGTCGCTTCCTGAATCCTGTTGTTCACCCCGCTCAGCTCCTTGATGGGGGGCATGAGCTGGAAGATGGCAAAAAGGAAACCGAGGAACTCGCTTGCTTTCAACACTTCATGCTCGAGAACCTGCATCCCGCCGTACCAGATAATAACCGCTCCGGCAGCGGCACTCAGGAACTCCGTACTGGGCGACGCCAGGTTGCGGATCCGCGTCACACGGAGGATCGTATCGAGATAGCGCTGCCCCTCTGCGCCGAATTTCCGGTTCTCAAAATTCTCCATCCCGAAAGCCTTGACGACCTTTACGCCAGAGATCGTCTCGTGCAGGACGGAGGTCAGGTCGGCGATCCGTTCCTGAACCATGCCGGATTCTTGATGCACCCTTCGCCCGATGGCCGCGATTATCAGCAGCGCCAGCGGGAAGACCACGAAGGCGATCACTGTGAGCTTCCAGCTGATCATGAGGGTGATCGTCAGATAGACGATGATGAGCAGCGGCTCCCTGATCAGGGTCTGGAACGTTGCGGATATGCCGGTGTTGATGACCGGGACATCGTTCATGATGCGGGAGATCAGGTTCCCCGTCCGCTCGTTGGTGAAATACGCAAGGGGCAGAGCATGGATGTGCCGGTAGAGGGAGTTCCGAAGATCGCGGATGAGACCCTGTTCCACGGCCATCATCAGATTGGACTGCAGATACCCGAAGATGTTCCGCATGAAGAACGCTACAACCACGACAATGCAGATGTTGAACAGCGACTCAGCCGGAGTGTCACGGAACACCAGGTTCCTGAACGCCTCCCCCACGGTATCCTTCAGGCTGGTAAGCCAGCCTGGCACAAGGGAGTACGCGGGGGATGCCGCCTGGGGAACCGCAGGGGCGGCGGCTGTTGTGCTGGATGGCCCAAGAAACAGGGTTTCAAGCAGCGGTATGGTCAGATAAATGGAAATGCCGCTGAAAAGCGAGAACATGACGGAGCACGCCATTGAGGCCGTCAGTTTCAGCCAATAGGGGTGGAGGTACCGGAGAACCCTGCGATAGATCGTCATTTCTTTCGCTTGAGAAGATTTAGTTCGGCATTGGTGGTCGGTGGAAGTTCCCCGCGTCCTTCCCGCACGCGCATGCGGTACTCCCACAGTTTCGCGTACATGAGCATCGCATAGTTTGCATCAAGAAGCGCCAGCACAAACCCGTGAAATCCGTCCTTGTACCCCTTGCGCGAGATGAACATACGCAGGAAATGGGAGAGCGGATTGAGCACCAGGTTGCGCCATCGGACCGTGATCTCAGGATTATCTTTCAGCTTGTTCGAGACGTGCAGCGACGTGTACTCGTTCATTTTCTCAACGTATGCGTAGATCGTCTCGTATGTATGGTGATAGAGATATCCCTGCAGGCGTCCCTTCGCCCCGCGTGTGTTGAAGCCCCCGTGGATCTCCTGATGCTCCGGATAGTAGCTGTCCTTGCGGAAAAAACGGAACTGAAAATCCGGAAACCAGCCGCCGTGTTCGATCCACCGCCCGAACGCCCTGGGTTTACGGATGAATTCAAACCCCGCTTTGTCGGTCCCGTTGCGGAGTATCTCCTGCACCTCGGCGGCAAGTTCCGGAGAGATCTCTTCGTCGGCGTCAATCACAAAGATCCAGTCTCCGGTCGCATACCCGATTCCGCGTTCCACCTGCTTGCTGGTTCCGGGGTATTCGTGCTGGAAGATCTTGTCCGTGTACGCACGGGCCCGCTCGATCGTACGGTCCGTGCTGAACGAGTCCACCACGACGAGTTCATCGGCCCAGCGCATGCTCCCGAGACAGCGGTCGACATTCTGTTCTTCATTGTAGGTGACAAGGACGACGGAAAGGCGTTCCATGCAATCACCGCACAACAATATTGACGAGAGTGTTTTTCACAACGATCGACTTCACCCGTTGTTTTCCCTCTGTATGCCGCCGGATGTTTTCCTCGTTCAGCGCTTGCTCTTCGAGATCTCGTTCTGCGGTATCCCGGGGAACCGTCATCCGGCCGCGAACCTTGCCGTTAACCTGGAGGACGATTTCGACGCTGTCGCTCACGATCTTCGCGGCGTCGAACGACGGCCAGTGTTCATAGGCCAGATTCGTTTGATGGCCGAGTTTCTCCCAGAGTTCCTCCGCCAGGTGTGGGGCAAAGGGGGCGAGGAGCAGGACGAACGGTTCCAGGATCGTCCTCGGGCGTACCTCGGTTCTCGTCACCTCATTCACGAATATCATCAACTGCGCAATTGCCGTGTTGAAGCGCAGGGCCTCGATATCTTCCCCGGTCTTCTTCACGGTCGCATGGTAGACCCGCTCGAGCTCCGGTGGTACGGCGTCCGTCGCGAGGCGCGGATCCAGAACTCCCTCCTCGTCGACATACAGGCGCCAGACCCTGTTCAGGAACCGAAAGACTCCCTCCACACCGCGTGTGTTCCAGGGTTTCATCTCTTCGAGAGGTCCAAGGAACATCTCGAACAGCCGCATGGCATCGGCACCGTACTCATGGATGACATCGTCCGGATTTACGACGTTGCCGCGTGATTTGGACATCTTCCGTGAGTCCTCGCCGAGGATGATCCCCTGGTGCC
This sequence comes from uncultured Bacteroidota bacterium, assembly GCA_963714855.1. GTDB lineage: Bacteria > Bacteroidota > Ignavibacteria > UBA10030 > UBA6906 > JAGDMK01. Next base: position 118,867 of record CAVQPT010000007.1, read on the forward strand.
GGAGCTTCACGAATGGTTCTTTTGTGCTCACGTATCCCAGGTCAAAGAGGACCTTATGCCAGAAACGGGCGTACATCAGATGCAGCACGGCATGCTCGGAACCGCCCACATAGAGATCAACGGGCATCCAGTATCGTTCGAGCTCCGGATCGCAGAACACGCTGGTGTTGTCCGGATCGATAAAGCGAAGGTAGTACCAGCAGGAACCGGCCCACTGGGGCATGGTGTTGGTTTCCCGCCGTCCGCGGAGCCCGGTCGCAGCGTCCGTGACCTGAACCCATTCCTCGGCGAGGGCGAGAGGTGATTCCGTCGTACCGCTGGGCTGAAATTTCTTGAGATCAGGAAGCAACAGGGGAAGTTCATCCTCGGCGAGCGGCTTCATTGTACCGTCTTCAAGGTGGATGATCGGGATTGGCTCCCCCCAGTACCGTTGCCGCGAAAAGAGCCAGTCACGGAGTTTGTACTGCACAACCGCTTTCCCCAGTCCGTTCCGCTCAAGCCACGCCGTGATGCGTGTCGTGGCCTCGGGAGTCGTGAGTCCATCGAGTGACACCTCAGCGTTGGCTGAATTGATGCCGACACCGTCACCCGTATAGGCCTCCCGGGCGATTTCGCCTCCGCGCACCACCTCGATAATCGGCAGTCCGTATTTCCGGGCGAAAGCAAAATCGCGGTCATCATGCGCGGGAACCGCCATGATGGCTCCCGTACCGTACGCCATCAGGACGTAGTCTGCGATCCAGACCGGGATCTGCTCTCCCGTTGCAGGGTTCAGGACGGTCCCCCCTGTGAATACACCGGATTTGTCCTGTTCGATGTCGCGCTCGCGTTCACTCTTCCGGAGAGCCTGTTCCCTGTACTCCCCCACCGCTGTGCGTTGAGCCGGTGTGGTGAGGAGATCGACCAGCGGGTGTTCCGGCGCCAGCACCATATAGGTGGCGCCGAAGATCGTGTCGGGTCTCGTGGTGAAGACGCGGATGGCCCCGGTTGACGCCGTGCCGGGGAAGTCTATTTCAGCCCCTTCCGATCTGCCGATCCAGTTCCGTTGTTGTTCGAGGGTGGATGACGGCCAGTTGAGTTCTGCGGCATCTTCGAGAAGACGTTCGGTGTACGCTGTGATGCGCATCATCCACTGTTTCATCGGCCTGCGCTCGACGGAGTACCCTTTTTCAACCCATTCATCGACCTCTTCGTTGGCAAGGACCGTACCGAGCCCCTCGCACCAGTTGACGGGGATCTCCGCAACGTACGCAAGCCGATACCGCGAGAGGATATCATGCTGATCGTTCCGCGACTTCCCCCGCCATTCAGCCGCGGAAAAGGGAGGATCCTCGGCAACAGCACCAGACCCTTCGGCGGCAAAGAGCTCTTCCAGGGTCTCAATCGGGCGGGCTCTGCGGACGCGTGGATCGAACCACGAATTGTAGATCTTCAGGAATATCCACTGGGTCCACCGGTAATATCCGGGATCCGTGGTGTCGACTTCGCGTTGCCAGTCGTAGCTGAGCCCCAGCAACTTGATCTGCCGGCGGAAGGTCGTGATGTTCTGTTCGGTCGTGAGCCGGGGATGGACGTTCGTTTGCATGGCGTAGCGCTCCGCAGGGAGCCCGAAGGCATCCCACCCCATAGGGTGGAGCACATGGAAACCGCACATCCGTTTGTACCGGGTGACGATGTCTGTGGCCGTATATCCTTCGGGATGGCCGACATGCAGGCCGGCGCCGGAGGGGTACGGATACATATCAAGAACATACAATTTCGGTTTCGCCGAAAGCGGCTCCGTTCGAAATGTCTGATGGTCGTCCCAGTACTTCTGCCACTTCGCTTCAATTGTGCTGAACGGATAGGGCACCGTGATGATCCTCTGCGATGGAAGGTATGTGATCGTCGTGAGTAGCAAGGTGGTGCAGGTAGAGCTCGGCCGTTGCCGTGCTCCCGAGCCGCATACGCCTGCGGATTTCTTCGGCCGTCGCTCCGCCTCGCGCCATGAGAAGTGCGGCGGTGTGTCGCAGGGAATACGGCGTCACATGGCGACCCCCGCTTCGTTTCAGGCCGGCCCGGACGAGGATTGCATTGATGCGGTCCCGCACACCGCGCGTGGTCATGCGACGTCCGCGCGTACGGTTCCCCGCACTGGCGAAGAGCGGCTCATCTGCACCGGCGTTGCCGCGGACCGCAAGATACAGGTCGACGGCTTCTTTGACCCCGGGGGGGAGTGCAATGCGTTCGTCTTTCCTGGTGTGGCCTTTTCCCTGCACCGCCATCTCCCACTCATCGCCCCTTAGCTCCACATCCCCCACATCCGCCCGGACGAGTTCTATTTCCGAGAGCCCGCAATGAATCATGAGGAGGATCATGGCATAGTCCCTCCGCCCACGAAGGTCGCTCCCCGGCTCTGCGGCAAGAACTGCCCGGATATCCTCCGCAGAGAGGTACTCCCGGGAGTGCGCAGCCGGTCGGCTGTTGCCCCCCACATACCGGGCCGGACTGTCTGCAAGGATGTCGCGACGGACGAGATACGCACAGAACCGCCTCAATGCCGTCAGATATGTTGACACCGACACGTCCGAAAGTTTCTTTTTCGTCGAAAGGTACTGCTTATAGCGCCGGACGTCCCGGACTGTGAAACGGAACGAACCATCGCGGGCAAACCACCGGACAAACTCCCGGAGCGCACGGGTGTACGTTCCGCGGGTCTCCGGCGCGCCACGACGAAGACTCCTGACAAAAGCCTCGTAGTGAGCTGTCAGCGTGCGGACCGACATCCGTACCTGTTTCAGAACCGGATCGGGCATGGACCGTAGTGGATGGGGATGCAATAACAGAAATTAAGAAAGAAACGGACGACAAGCAAGATCGGTGTGCGTCGGGGAGTGACCTGCCCACCGCTAGAGTGCACGAACGACCATCATGGTGATATCATCCGATTGCGGAGCACGCCCCGCGTGCGCGAGCACATCTGAGTGAATCTCGTCGATCAACACCTGCGCCCCCCGGCTGCCAGCCCGACGTATCACGGCCTCCAATCGATCCTCGCCATACTCATGACTCCCCGCATCCATAGCCTCACTCACGCCATCCGTGAACAACACCATGATATCACCTGCGCCGAGATCGACCACGCCCTCCTCGTAGGCCATGACCGTTTCCAGAACTCCCAGGATCATCCCCCCCCGGTCCAATCGCTCCATCGACCCGTCCGCGCGAAGAAGAAAAGGATGATTGTGCCCCGCGTTCACGTAGGTCAGCCGCCGTGACTGGCGGTCAAGGCATCCCCAGAAGAAGGTCACGAACTTGTCCCCGCCCGTGTTGAGGCACATCAGATTGTTTACACGGGCAGTGAGATCAGAGAGCGAAATATCCAGCGGCACGAGCGCCCGGATCGTCGCCTGAATGTTCGCCATCAACAACGCCGCAGGGGTCCCCTTCCCCGACACATCACCGATCGCCAGAATCAGACGCCGGTCGTCCAACGGTATGGCATCGTAGTAGTCACCACCCACCTGTTTTGAGGAAAAGTTTGCCGCAGCGATCTCAATCCCCGGTACAGCGGGGAGCACACTCGGCAACAACCCCTTCTGAATCTCCCGGGCAATCAGCAGCTCGTCTTCCATGCGTTGTTTCTCGATCGCTTCCTTGAACAAGCGCGCGTTCTCGAGCGAGATGATCGCCAGGCTTCCCAGAGCCGAAAGATATTCAAAGTCCTCATTGCGGAAGGGTTCACGGTTGAGTTTCTCCCCCAGGATAATCACCCCGCCCGTCTGGCCCTGGAGCTCCATCGGGATAATCACGTCAAGGCCGAGCGCCCGGAGCGTCGGCCGGGGATCCGTCGCCCCCGTAACAACCATGTCCTCAATATGCACACTGTTCCTGATCCGGGTCAGGCCCGCCAGCAGTTCCGCCTGCGGTGTCGGACCATTCAGACGCGACGCAGCGATACGCATGTCGCTCCCGTCCCTGAGGCAGATCAGATACCGGCTGGCTCCGATCTGGCCCAACAGGGAGAACACCAGCAGCCGCACCAGCTTTTCCGGGTCGAGCATGGACCCGAATTCTTTGCCCAGCTCGAACAGGGTGTTCAGCTCCTGCACCTTCCGGTCGAGTTTCCGGTTCACAAGATCCAGTTCCTCGATCGTGTGGCACTTGTCGATCGCGGTGGCTGAGATATTGGCCAGAGAGCGAAGGTAGGTGGTCTCGCGTGCATGGAGACGTTTCTTTCCCGTGGCCCGACCGAAGGCGAGCAGCCCGATAGGCCGCCGGGAACTGTACAGCGGAAGGAGAAGAACCAGACCCTGCTCCCGGAAGAACTTCACCCACGGATTCCGCGTAGCATTGACCTTGTCAGCATACTGCAGCGATCGGGGAAGCGACCGGATGACCAGATCCCGGCCTTCCATCTCCCCTTTGAACCCTTTTGCCATATGGACACGGTACGTCTTTTCCTCGTGCACGAGGAAAACCAGCCCACGCGGGGCAAGGAGTTTGCCCATCAACGTGAGGAGAATATGGCTGAGGATAAAACGGAGGTCGAGCGATGCATTAATCAGGGTGCTGAATTCAAAGAGGGCGGCGTTCTCGAAGTGGCTTTCGTACGTTGCGGCGGAGGAGGGCATGTCAACGGGAGAGGAATTTGGTCAGACGTACTTCGTTGCGCTTCCCGGGCTCGATCTCGTATTCCACCTTATCCATAAGCGATTTCATGAGGTACACGCCAAGCCCCCCCTTCCGGAAATGCGTGAGGTACTCCTTCATGTCCGGCGCATGCACGCGTCCGGGATCAAAGCCCGCCCCTGTATCCATAATCGTAACTTCGAAAGCGCTGTTCTTCCGTTTGACGGTGACCGAGATATCGCGGTTCGGATCGAACTGATAGGCGTGTTTGATCACATTGGTACAGGCCTCGTCGACGGCGAGAGCAATCTTGCTCACATCCTCGTCGCCGAAGCCGAATTCCCGTGCAGCTTCAGAGACAAACTCTCGAACCGCAATGAGGCGCTCGGTCCGGCTCTCGATATGAAGTGTCCGGGCTTTCACCCCTTGGAGGTCGCGACGAATTTGTTGATAGCTTCCTGTTCGTCCTTGGTAATCTCGTACAGGAGGGGGAACCCGAGCAGATCGAAGACGTTGTACACTTTCGGAGACATGTTTGAGAGCTTGATGTCGCCTTTGTTCTTGCGCACATCTTCGATATACGCCATGAACACGCCCAGCCCCGCACTGCTGATATAGGAGAGATCTTTGCAGTTGATCACGATGTTGAACTGCTTGGACCCGAGCAGGGTCTGGAAGGCTTCTTCCAGCTTGGGCGCGGTGTGCGCATCAAGGTACCCTTTCAGGTCCAGAACCTGAACCCTGTCGCGTTCCCTGTGCGCAATCTTGAATTCACTCATGTATGCTTCCTCCCGAAGACTATCGACACCGTTTCACCGCGAATGCCGCGGGCCATTCCACCGAACGACGACGAGCGTGAGATCATCGTGCGGCGCAGCGTGTTCGATGAACGTATCCACTGCGTGCAGGATGTCATCCTTCACCTTTGCGGCAGGTCTGCTGCTTGCATGCCCCGCTGCCATGAGCAACCGCTCATACCCGAACTCTTCCCCGTTTCTGTGCGCTTCCGTCATCCCGTCGGTATAGAACACGCAGAGGTCGCCCGGATGCAGCTGGACGACATGCTCTTCGATGGCATTGGCGAAGAGGCTCCCTTCACTCAGCCCCAGCCCCATGCCATCGGGACGGATATACGATGCGCCCCCGGCCCCGACGAGCACCATCGGACAATGCCCGGCACGGGCCAGAAGGAGACGGCCCGTCTCGGGATCCAGGATCGCATAAATTACGCTAACAAAGGAGTGTTTGTCAATAGACTCCGTCAGCACCTCGTTTGCCCGGATGACAAAATCCCGCGGCGATGCGTACAACGCGCCGATCGACTGGAAAATCCCTTTCACTTCGGACATGTAGAATGCCGCCGGGACCCCTTTGCCCGAAACATCACCGACGATAATCCCCAGCTTCCCGTCAGGCAGTGAAACAAAATCGTAGTAGTCCCCCCCCACTTCAAATGCCGGCGTTGAGACGGCTTCGAGCTCGACGCCATCCAGGCGCGGCAGGACCTGAGGCAGAAGCTTGCGCTGCATCTCCTGCGCGAGGGTCATCTCGCGCACAAACCGCTCGCGTTCGATGGACTTCTCGATCAGCCGGGAGTTCTCAATGGCGATCGTCGCCTGATCGGCAAACGTCGAGATCAGGTCGATGTCATCCTTCATGAACCCGTACTCCGCGGCCTTTGTAGCGTACAGGAATCCGACAGGGCCTACATGTGAGACGAGCGGGACGACCACGAGCGAGCCCGGCACGGCTCCCCCGCCTCCAACGTCCGCAAATCGCGGGTCTCTGGAGAGAGCGTCCACCACTGCCGGTTTCCGATCCCGCAAGACCGTCGCCCGCAAGGCATTCAGGCCTGTTCCGAGGAGCTCCCCGATCTCGCGATGTGTGATATTTTTCAGGCTGACAATCTGAGCCTGGGGAACCGGAACAACGGGGTCAACGTCGGACGGCGAACCATCGTCACGCAGGGGGAGCAGTTCGAGCCAGCAGCCGCTGGCTTCGCATACCTGCAGCGTCATCGTGGTCACAGTCTCGACCAGCTCGCGAAAATCAAAGACTTGCGTAACCAGCTTGCTGAGCGTATGGATCGATGATACTTCGTACCGTTTCCGGTCGAAGGCTTCCGCGGTGGGCAGATGAAAGAGCGTTGTGACAAATGCAGTCCCGAAGTAGATGGCCCCGAACAGCAACGAAAGTACGACAAACTCCCGCACGGGATGGGAATAGTAGAGCAGGGACCTCATGAGAAACGTATTCTGTGCGAGGAGGACGCTCGAAATCACCAGCAGGACAAAGAGCAGGAATGAGAAGATCAGGGTCAGGACCTTCTCCCGTTTCGTCAGATAGACGATCCAGGGAAGACGGAAGGCATTGACAACGGCGAACACCAGCCCCAACGTGAAGAGAATGGTCGTCACCGGACTCGAATCTAGGGGGCGCAACGGAGCTGCCGACGCAGCCGTCGCCAGGACCAGAACAAGAAGGATGAGAAAGTTCCGGTGTGTTCCTTTCCTCCGGATCACCAGGACGAGATCGCGGAGGAAGCGCAGCAGAAGTGTGGCAAACACCCCCGCGATCAGGCCAATGAGTGATGCGATGAACAGGGATGGATAGTCCAGCGGGGAAAGCGCGTAGTCTTTGGCATCAAATCCTCCGGCAGGAAGCAGGCCGATGAGGATGATTCCGGTCAGGAAGACGGCCGAAAGGAGAAGCAGAATACCTATGCGACGCAGAGGAAGGGGCTGCCGTTTCGCAAGTGACGATTGCAGCGCCAGGAACACGAGGACAAACGCCCCCACGACAGCAATCTCGCGAAGGACGAACAACCCCAGCATCTCCAGCTCAATGTTCTTCCGGACGACATCGACCGCGAACTTGACCAGGAGAAGGACGAATGCACCGCTCAAATAGAAGAACCGACGCAGCTTCACAATCCCTCACACCTTCATATGCACCCAGGCGCCCTTCCGGTACTTCGCATAAATCAGGGCGCTATATGCTACAATGTAGACAGGAAGCGCAATCCAGGCACCAATAATCCCGCCTCCCAGGACCACGCCAAGGACATAACTGACGGGGAGGAAGATCACCCAGTGGGTGAGCACCTCGATCCACATCACATACATTGTGGCCCCCGCGGCCTGAAGAGCATGGGCCAGAACGATGCCCGACGCATAGAATATCTGTGCCGCTCCCGCTATCTGCAAAACCGGCCGGGCGACGGCGGCGACCTCGGGATCGTTCGTGATCACGCTGATGACCGTGGCCGGAAAGAGAATAAACACCGCACCGAGAACAATTGTGAAATACGTTGCCAATCGGGCAGCCTCGAGCCCGTACGACCGCGCAAGCATGTACTTGCCGTTTCCCATGCTCTGCCCCACCAGAGTCTGCGCTCCGATTCCGAAGCCAAAACATGGGAGGAAGGACATGAACAGTGCTGAGATGACAACCTGCGTTGCGGCCTGCTCTGTTGTTCCAATATACCCTGCAATGGCGGCAAATACCAGGAATCCCATCAGAATAAGTATATTCTGGAAGGACACGGGCAACGAGATCTTCACCACCTGTCGGAGGACGTCGGCCCGGATGCGAAGACCGGAATAGTATCTATAGAGTTTTCGGTATTCTGGAAGGAAAGTTGCACCAATAAAGAACCCAAACCCGATGACGTTAGAGAGAGCAACTGCACACCCCGCTCCCGTCAGACCCATGCTGGGGATGCCAAAAGCCCCGAAAATGAGAATGTAGTTGAGAACCAGGTTCGTGATATTGATGATAATGGCCGAATAGAGGAAGATTTTGGTGTGGCCGATCCCGTTGAAGAACCCACGGTAGGAGACGACAAACAGGAAGAAGAGGATCCCGATGAAGCGCCACTGCATGTATCCTGCACCCTCGAGCGCAACAGCCGGGTTGGCCGCGAAGAAATCGATGAAGTCATAGCTGAAAAAATAACCCGGAATGCCGACAAGGGCACCGATCAGCAGGGAGAGGAGGAGCGAATTGTTGAGGACGTCCCCGGTCCCGATATGATCCCTTTGGCCTGATCGCCGCGCGGCAAGGACATGCGTTCCGGTTGCCAGACTGGAGAACGCGCTTGTAATGGCCCATGCTGCGAGGGAGGCAAGCGCCATCGCTGCGAGCGAGACCTTGGTGTTTTCCAACCTGCCAACCATCGCGGTCTCGGCCACCGTGACAACCATTTGCAGCGAGAGACCCGCGACGGCAGGGGTGGAAATCTTCAGGACGTTGCGGGTCAGCGCCTTTTCGGGAAAGAGTCGCATGCGCTCCTGCTCACGGCCCCGCGTGCTCAGGGATCCGTCCTACATCGAAAACTGGCTGATGTATCGGTCGGCGTCGCGGCCGGACGAGGTTGTAGGGTAATTCTTCTTGAGCTTTCTCAGGATGTCAAGAGCCCGGTCTTTCTCTCCTGCCTGTGCGTAGTTGCGGGCAGCATTGTCGAGGTGTTCTGCCGCACTGCCTTCGGTGGGGTCTTTTGAGGCCGCGCGTTCAAAGTACTCACCGGCCTTCCGGTGGTCTCCCAGGGCTTCATGGCATGCTGCGATGCCGGCCAGCCGTGACGATTCGAGCAGGTTCTCCGACATGGAGGCATCGTTGAACTGATTCAGGGCGTCTGAAAACTTTCCCAACTGGAAGTACGCCCCGGCCAGGTAAAACCGGGCGAGGTTTCCCGCATGTGTGCCGCTGGAGTTTTCCACGATCGTCTTCAGGCCGGCAATGTTCCGCTCAGGAATTCCATCAACGGCCTGCTGGTACTGACCGTTGTCGAAGAAGGGTTGGATCGCGGCAAGCTGGGTGAATGCGCGTTCGTTTGTCTCCCCCAGGTTCTTCAGATACACGACCAGTCCGATCACAACGACAACTACGGCAGTAATCGTTATGCTGATGGGCCGTTTGTACTGTTCGTACCACCCCGTCAGCGTCATGTACGTGCTGATGAGTGTATCTTGCTTTAGTTCTTTCTTGGAGATCTTCTTCTTTGGTCTGAGCATGGCGCCATATGGTGGTAGTCATCAGGATCCCCCCGGGAGGGGGAAGGAATTGTGCGCCTGTCGGGAGTCGAACCCGAAACCTTTGGCTCCGGAGGCCAACACTCTATCCAATTGAGCTACAGGCGCAGTGAATGACGCAAGATACGAAACATCCCTTTGGGATGCAATAGCGGAACTCTGATCCGGGCACCTCCAACCCGCTCCTACGTGAGAGCCGGCACAACAGCACGCAATCGTTCCCTGCTGACGGCCCCCTCCCGCACCACGTGCGGCGGCGATACACTGAGATCGACCACTGTCGACGGCAACGAAGGAGGAAGCGGGCCTCCGTCCAGATACAAATCCACCCCGCGCGGGAGTTCCCGTCGAATATCGTCCACAGCATACTTGGGGGGGGTCCCCGTCAGATTGGCGCTTGTTGAGGTGAGCGGGCAACCACACAGTTCAAGAAGCCGGAGACAGACGGGACTCGAAGGAATCCGCACGCCGATCGTCCCCAATCCGCGGGACAGGAGGTCGGGAACCTGTTTGGACGCTTTGAATACCAGCGTCAGCGGTCCCGGCCAGAAGGCTGCCATGAGCCTCGTCCCCACGTCGCCCGGTTCACCGACCAGGGAGCGAATCTGCTCATCCGAATGCGCAACCACGAGAATCGGCTTGTGTTCCATCCGTTGTTTCAGCGCCCGCACTTTCGCGATCGCCGCGCCGTCCCACGCGTTTGCGCCGATCCCGTACAGTGTCTCGGTGGGATAGACAATCACGCCGCCGGCCTGCACGACTTCCGCAGCGAGCACGAGAGGTTTGTCCTCGGGATGAAGGAGCGACACCTGCAGTGTAAGTGCCATTCAAGTCTCCTGAAGTGGTTACACCAGATAGTCCTGGACGACGTCCAGGACCTGGTGATGTGTGATCCGTCGCAGACATTCGAGCGTGCCGATCGGACACGACGGTCCACCATGGATAGCACATGGCCGACACGGCAGCCCCGCGGTCTCCATCACGCGGTCCCGGGCCCCGGACGGAGAAAAACCGAATCCCGGTATGGTCGCCCCGTATATGGCAACGACAGGAGTCCGAACTGCCACCGCAAGATGCATGGGGGCACTGTCATTGCTGACGACCACGCGGCACCGCCGCAGAAGTTCAGCCGATTGGAGAAGGGTCAACCGACCGGCCGCGTTGAGAATCCGATCGCCTCCAGCCGAGCGAGCGACCCGCTCGCACAACGCAATGTCGCCGCCCCCCCCACCAGAGCGCAATCAACGCCATCATCAGCGAGGGCCCTGGCGAGCAGGCCGAAATATTCTTCCGGCCACCGCTTGGTCATCCAGACCGATCCCGGCGCCAGCGCAACAAATCGCCCTCCGCCGAAACCCGGGAAGTGCTCCCGTTGCTCGTCGAGCAGCGCATCGACACATTCCCGGTCCCTTTCCGAAGGAAAGAGATCCGGAAGCAGACCGGTGCCGGAGCGCACTCCCAGAGGTCCCAGCAGCGAAAGATTTCGATCTGTTTCGTGCAGGTCCGGGTCATAGGCAACGACATCGGTGAAAAGGAATCGTCCGGCGCTTGTCGAAAACCCTATTCTCCGCGGAACGCGTGCCAGCCGGACGGCAAGGGCGCTCCGGAGAGAGCGGTGTGGCACGACGGCGATATCAACGTCAATCGATCTAAGCGTTCGGACCAGTGCCAGGAAGCCGCGGAGACCCCGTGCAGCACCCCGTTTGTCATACACGATCACCCGCTCAATCGCCGGATGGTTCTCCGTGACACCGACAGCCGACGGGACCGCGACCAGGCATGTGGACGCACCCGGATATTCCTTCTTGAGCGCCTGCACCATCGGCAGCGTCAACACAACATCGCCGATAAAAGCCGTCTGGAACACGAGGAATCGGAGCCCAGGAGTCACGGCCCCCCTCCGGCATCCGTTCCCGGGGTTTTGTGGGCTCCATGCTCCTGCGTGTGCTTCCAGCGTCTGTGCATCCAGAGCCAGTGGTCCGGATGGGCGCGGATGTACCGTTCAAGGACCGCGGTATGCCTCATGGTGAGTTCCACGATCTTCTGTTCCTGATCGCCCTGGAGCCCGTCCGTCGGCACGCGTTCGAACACAGCGTTATACACGCCATCCGCTGCCCGAATCAGGAATACGATGAGCAGCGGCGCCCCGGTGCGAAGGCAGAACGCAGCCGCACCGCGGTGCGTTGCAGACGGCCGGCCGAAGAACGGGATGAAGATGGACTCCCGTGGTCCGCTCTGATCGCCCAGTATGATGATCACCTTCCCCTGCTGCAACCCGTGCAGGACCTCCCTGACCGATGGACCCATGGGGATGGTCGCGACATCAAACCGCTGTCGCGCGGCATCAATCAGCGCATCGATGCGTTCATTGCGCTGACGTTGCACGATGGCGAGGAACGGGGTCGGGATGTGGAGTTTCATCGCGTTCAGGAGGAACTCCCACGAGCCGAAGTGCGCCGACATGAGGATGGCTCCCCGCCCTTCAGCAAGCGCTTCTTCAAGACGCTCACCATGGACAAGCCGTACCCGCGGCCGGAGTTTCCCCGCGCTCTGGCCCCCCGCCCAGAGCATGTGCATGACGGCCCGGCCGTAATTTGCATAGGCCCCCTTCATGATTGTGCGGATTTCCGCGGGCTGCTTTTCGGGGAATGCGCGGGAGAGATTGTCCAGGGTGACGGCTTTGCGGTACCCGGTCAGATACAGAACGCCCAGGCCCAGGATCGCGCCGATTTTATCCGCACCCCCGTACGGGAGCATGCGCACAATCGATGCAAGAAATCGAAAGAGGAGATATTCGGCCATGGGATGAGGAGAAGAGCAACGCCCCGGCTGGCGGGGCGTTCATGCTCGTCCGGACACGTCAGCGGCTGATCCCGACCCGATCCCAGTTCTCATCGTGAAGCTCGTTCCGGTGGGTCGAATGAACCAGTTCGTAATCGCCTGCCGCATTGCGCAGAACGAAGACAAAGATCACACCGCCCTGGATGTTGTTATACGACCAGATCTCGTACGGGCGGGATTCCGTCTCATTGGGATGGCGATCGATATCATCAGGTGTCCCGTACATGATGACCACCCGTCCGCGGTCGGTACGGTATCCGTCCCTGGAAAGGACCCGGAAATTTGCATTTGCATAAGCCACGCGGGCCAGATATTCTTCCCGCTGTCCCGGGTCGCGGCGCCGCCAGAAATCGGACATGAACTTCCGTTTGGCTTCCACCCCCTTCAAGGCCGAAAACTGGTCTTTCTCGTCATCCATAGCGGCATAGCGAGCCCACACGAATTCCCGGTCCAACTCCGCCTCATCCATCGACATGTATTCCGCCATGGGGAGTCGGGATGAAGACGCCAGGAGGCTCGAATCAACCCCCAGGGTGGGATTGTACACAAAGAATTTGCGGCCTGCCGAGCTCTGAACCGCATTTCCCTTGCCAAGGAGATGCACAACAAGGGTGTACGTGCCGCTGCGAAGGTTCTTTACCGGAAGATGGTCAACGATCACGCTTGATTCACCAGACCGTTTCCGGGGGCGATCCCGCGTGACGATTTCCTTGCCCACGGCATCATAGACGTTTGTGCGCACGGTATACTGCGACGTGTCGTCATCGCCGAGAAGATTGTACGCCTCAAGATAGTAGTAGCAGCGCTGGTCTTCATGGAACATGCCCCCGACATTGGGCAGCACATCCAGGGTATTCTTGTAGAAAATGCTTTCGGCGTTTCCCTGACGGATGCTGGACGCGAGCTCAAGGTCGCTCAGGACAGGCTCCGTGGTGGTGAGAAGCTTCACCGGAACACGCAAACCGAGACTGTCCTGGCGCAGGGCATCGTACCGGTCCCGAGCGAGCAGCCGGAGGACATACTCCCCTTCCGGCAACTGGAACCGATAGACCCCCACCAGATTCATGCTCCGTGACAGCAAGACCGTATCGGGGACAGAGTGCGGCACCAGCCAACGGTCAGCAAGCGCCATTGAATCGCCCGACATGACCATCAGCGTGATGTCCGCTGCACCCGTAAACCCGGCGCTGTCCACCTGATACGTCAGCGAGCGCTCCGGAAACGAGTACGCGACTTCGAGCAACAGGTGACTATCATCACCCCCCCGGAACCTGTAGACATCTGCGGTGATAGCAAGTTTTTCCGGCGGCGTGATCGTTTGCGCAACTGATCCTGCGATACTCCATGTGGCGATCGCCAGGACAATTAAAGAACGACGTAAACCTTTCATGAAATCTCCTCAACTCTACAGTGGTGAACACATGTGTGGCGTCCTCCTCCCGGACACCGGTACCGCGGGCGAAGGACCACAGGGCGAACCAGCTACTCCCCCATAACCTTCACAATAACGCGTTTGCGTCGTTTCCCGTCAAACTCCGCATAGTACACTTGCTGCCACGGCCCCAGATCGAGCGCGCCGGCTGTGATCGGGAGAATCACTTCATGGTGGATGAGCAGGCTTTTGAGATGGGCGTCGCCGTTTGTCTCTCCGGTACGATGGTGACGATACCCCTCATTGAACGGGGCAATCGCTTCAAGCCATTGATCGATGTCCTGGAGTAAGCCATCCTCCGCATCATTGACATAGACCCCCGCCGTGATGTGCATGGCGGACACGAGCACCATTCCCTCCCGGACCCCGCTTTGAACAACAATCTCCTGCACCCGATCGGTGATATTGATGTACTCGCGTTTCGACTTGGTGTGAAACCAGAGATATTCTGTTGCGAACCGCATCACTGTCCAAGCATCGTTTTGAGCTTTTCGATGGCGTCCTTCGGGTGGAAGGGTTTTGCAAGGAAGGCGTCCGCCCCGGCGTTGATGACCAGATCGTGAACTGCTGGTCCGCCCATGCCGCTGGTTCCGACGATCTTCACCTGCGGGTTGAGGGCGCGCGCCTGGTTGATCAGATCGACACCGGCCATCCGGGGCAGGTTCAGGTCGGTCACCAACAGCCCGATGTCTCCGGCATGCGCCCGGAACACGTCGAGTCCCTGTTTCCCATCATTGGCCTGGTAGACGGTGAAGCCTTCCATCTCCAGGAGCAGAGCGAAGAGATTGCGCAGCTCCTGCTCGTCTTCTACCAACAGCACTCCCCGCTCCATCATGGTAGCCATCGTCCGTTCCTCAGTTCGTACAACACCTCAATATAGCCACCCTTGCATTCATCTGCAACTCTGGATTGACCGGAGATGCCGTGTTTCGTATATTTCTCTATGGCGAAACTTGACCTGATCCTTCTTCTCGTGTTCGGTTTCATCGCGGCTATCTCACTGACCACCGGATATCTGTGTCTTCGCAACGCCCTCACTGCCGCACGGGCGAAAGACGGAGAGATACGAATGTTTTTTTGGACGGCAGGCCTCCTTGCGTCATTGACGCTTTCGGGCCTGAGTGCCGGGTATTTTCTGATTCCCCTCATCTTCGGCAGGTAACACAATTGCTCGACCCCGTCTGCAGGCGTCCCGTGTACCGAAGAGGGTCTCGCCATGCCATTGCAGATCCGGATATGCACGAGAACGGTCCTGGATGCGGCACATGCCCCAGACATCTCTGAAACACTTCCTGAACGCCGGAATCGTCTTTCTTCTCGGTGCCGTAGCCGCCTCCGCACAACCCCTTCGTTCGCTTGGCATAGAGGTACGCGGAACATCGCGCCCGTTTGTCTACACCAACAAGGAATCCGCGTTCTACTACGGAGAGACCGGCGGACCGAACACCACGAGCTGGCAGGGATTCAATGTCCGGGGCCGGGAATTTCTCGATGACTACCTCCTCCTCGTGAACGGCAAACCGTTCCCGCGTACGGCCGCAAGTACAACCATCGTCTATCCCGACCACCTTGAGCGTCACTACCCCGGCGGAATTCTCGAAGAGGTCTGGCCGGCTGACAGCCTTCCGCTAGTCGGAATTACGCTCACGTTTCCCGCCCCGGCCGACGCAGGTGTTCTCCCTCTGCTGAGCGATGGAACGTCAAAGGATGATTTTGTTGTCCGGCTCCGCGAGGGGATGGCCCTCATTGCACGCCGACGGGAGGTGACAGATCTTCGTCACGTCGGCGGACCGGTGTGGTTCGGTCTCGCCGGAGCGCATGCGTTGCCGGAAAGCGTGCAGGTACGCATGGGCCGCCAGTTTGCCCCCGCCAGGGTCTACGAGGGTGCCTCACGCCGCCATACCTTTGTCTTCGGCGTTGGTTCTTCGGAGGAGGGCCTCGAAACGATGCTTCGTGCCTATCCCCATCAGGCTGCCCGGTATCAGGCAGAGCGGCAGCGCCGGATGGAGAATGTGCTCGCAGGGTCCTTTGTGCAGACTGCTGACCCGCGCCTCACCAGAGCTCTCGCCTGGGCAAAGCTCTCTCTGGATGCACTCCTCATGAACCAGACCGGGAAAGGGATCTTTGCGGGTCTTCCGTGGTTCAACAACTACTGGGGACGGGACACGTTTATCGCCCTCCCGGGCGCCGCGCTCGTCACAGCCCGGTATGCCGATGCCAGGGCCATTCTCCGGTCCTTCGCCGAATTCCAGCAACGGGACTCATCGCGCACGGACTACGGACGCATCCCCAATATCGTGACCACAACGGACACTGCCTATAACACGGCTGACGGCACTCCACGATTTGTCATGATGACACGGGAATATGTCGAGCGATCCGGCGATGACTCACTGCTCCTGGAACTGTATCCGGTCATCATCCGGTCAATCGAGGGAACGCTCCGGTACCATGCCGACTCGCTGGGATTCCTCACGCACGGTGACGCGGAAACCTGGATGGACGCAGTCGGTCCGGACGGTCCATGGAGCCCCCGGGGTAACCGGGCAAACGATGTGCAGGCCCTCTGGGCCCGGCAACTCGAATGCGGGATCTGGTGCGCGACCCGGCTGGGTGACGTCCCTTCGGCCCGGCGGTGGGACGACGTGTTGCAGAAGCTGCGTACTTCGTTCCGCAGGTTGTTCATCCGGGCGGGAAGCGTTGCGGATCACGTCACTGCCGCTGGAGAACCAGACATGCGGGTGCGGCCGAACCAGGTGTTCGTCTCTCCCCTCGTTGACATTTCTCTCCGTGCATCGGTCCTGCAGACAGTGCTTTCGCGGCTGACCTACCCCTACGGTGTCGCATCTCTCGCCCAGACCGATGAACAGTTCCACCCGTATCACTCGTATCCGCCGTTCTATCCGAAAGATGCCGCGTACCACAATGGGACCATCTGGACATGGCTCCAGGGGCCGGTGATATCCGCTTTGTGCGCGTTTGGCGCTGAAGATACAGCCTACATCCTGACGACAAACGCCGTACACCAGATCCTCGACCGCGGTGCGGTCGGAACGCAATCCGAACTCCTTGACGGACTCCCGCGCCCCGGAGAAACAGAACCCCGTCTTTCCGGAACGGTGTCACAGGCATGGAATCTCGCTGAGTTCGTGCGCAATTTCTACGACGACTATCTCGGTGTGCGTGTCGCAGAGCTCACGCATCGGATCGACATAGAACCGCATGTCCCGGCTGGCATGGACTCGATTGTTGCGGAGCTCCCGCTCGGTGGCCGCACTCTCACCGTCACCGCTGCCGCGGCACACGACCGATACCGGCTATCCCTGTCGTCCCCGCCACTCCCCCAGCCATACACCGTGGCCATTGTCCTGCCGGATGGGCACGCACGCGGGACACGGACCACGTTTGCCTATCAGGGGGGAATGGCGGTCTCCGTGAACACCACCGACACCGTTGTGCACGTACACGCCGCCGGCGCAACGATGACTCCGGCGACAACACGGATCGATCTCCCGCGCCTCACCGCAGCTGCCACCGGGCTCCACTTCGCAGTGCCGTCCCTTCGGCCGGACCTTCCCGCGCTTCAGGGGCCTCCCTACCTCCTGCTCAATCATGCAGAGGTCACTGCGGTTGCAACGGCACCGACACCGCTCGTGCAGGCAACTGACCCGATCGGCGACGACATCGGGGTGGGGCCCGTGCTGGCACGGGGAGGCCGCTACACCTACCCCGCAAATGCCAACTTCCGTCCGGGGTCGTTTGACATCACCGCATTTACCGTGGTAACTGATTCGGCGCGCGTCTTCTTTACGCTCTCCTTCCGGACACTTTCGGATCCGGGGTGGCACCCGGAATACGGATTTCAGCTGACATTCGTCGCCATTGCCATCGATACGGACAACAGACCCGGTTCCGGCGGTCTCGAGATCCCGGCCGGGTCGCACTATCGCCTTCCTCCGGACCGGGGCTTCGAAAGACTCATTCTTGTGGGAGGAGGTGTGCAGGTGGAAGACGCCGACGGTCGGATCCTCGCCGCCTATGCCCCGACCGAACAGGACGCTGTCCGGCCGATTGGTGACGCAGATCGGGGAACCATACGCTTCGCTGTGCCGCGCGCAGTAATCGGGACACCCGCACCCGGATGGCGATTCACTGTCGTCGCGGGAGCACAGGATGATCACGGCGGCGCGGGCATCGGTGAGTTCCGGCGGGTCCAGGGTTCGCAGGGAGAGTGGCACGGCGGCGGGAGGGAGTCGCCGGAAGAACCCAACATCTACGACGAACTTCTAGTGCGATGACGACACCAATGACGGTTCTGCCCATCGGCGACTTTGTGGTCCGCAGCTTTCTCCCTGACGATGTTGGGGCAATTGTCCGGTATGCGAATGACAGAGAGGTCTGGCTGAACCTCAGGGATCTCTTCCCTCACCCCTATGAGCCGCATCATGCCGAACGATGGATTCGCGACGTGCGATCCCAACAGCCGGAAACGGCTTTCGCCATCGCCTCGGAGGACGGGCTCATCGGTGGGATAGGCCTGCACATCCAAACCGACGTGCAGTGCCGGAGCGCGGAACTGGGATACTGGCTCGGAACAGCGTTCTGGGGGAGGGGAATTGCCACTGCGGCCGTCGGGGTGGTAACACGATGGGGATTTGAGCATCTCGACATCGATCGGATTTTTGCATCCGTGTTTGGATGGAACTCCGCGTCGGCCCGCGTGCTCGAAAAATCGGGGTTCACGTACGAAGGGACACTGCGGCAGGCGGTGCACAAAGACGGTCGGACGACGGACATGTTGGTCTACGGCATCCTGCGGGGAGAGCTGCGGGGAGAGCTTCGGGCAGTTAGAACACGCCCAGACACTCCCGCGCCACCCATGCCGCAACAAACCCCCAGGTAAAACTCATCAGTGTCCCGATGGTGATGTACTCCGCCTCCATCCGGTTTTGACGGTCGGAGAGTTCGCCGAAGCGGAACACGGACTTGGCGGCGATCAGGAACGCGACTCCGCCCGGCTCTCCGATGAGGACCAGGAAGAGGATCAAGGCACGTTCGAGCCGGCCAATCATACTCCCCCCCTTCTCCAATCCGCGTGTTCGCACATCGCCCCCCTCGTTTTTCACCTCCCTGAGAAACGGCCTCGCCCACAGTCCGATCACAACACCCCCGAGGAATACGGTAACAAGGATGCCTGACGTGAGCACGAGGACCTTCCACCAGATCGAACCGAAGGCACCGACCCACAGCACGTCGAACCCTTCCGGATAGCGGACCGTTGCCGCAAGCACGGCGAGGATGATCAGGTGGGCACCCTGATCGAGCCAGAATGCGCGCGGCCGGTCGTTCCCCCACCACTGTTTCAGCAGATCGATGACGGCATGCGAGCCGGCGACGAGGACGGGAATGAGCCAGAGCGACCACACGCCCAGCAGGACGTAGGTCAGGACGGTGACAACCCCCACGTGTTTGAGGAACACGCCGGGCCTGGATTTGCGCAGCACGTCGCGATCGGTCTGCACCAGAAAGTCGGCCGCAAGATGTGCTGTGAGAAGGACCAGAAACAGGTGAGGACTGCCGGTCATCATGATACAACCTTTTATATTTGTAAACTATAGAAACAATCTCTAGGGGTTGTATTAGGTCCGGAGCCAGACTTCAAGAAACCCGAGGCCGTCCCGGATCCCGTGCCAGCCTGCTGCGGCCAGGTGTTTGGCCACGGCCTGTTGGGTTATGCCACCCGGCCAGCGCTCCGCGATGTCATCCTGTGAAAGGTCCTGCAGGGCAAACGCCACGGCCAGAGCCTGTTTCGCCGTCCACGACCGGGAGAGCGAATCCATCAGGGCAAACACGACGGCGCATCCCTCGAGCACCGGCCCTTCCCCCGCGGAGAGCGTCAATCGCCGATGCCGCGGCATGGCATCCAGCGCCCGGCCCGACAGTTCGAATGCACGGCCGGTTCCTTCGGAGACCCGACGGGCAGGGAGTGCATCCACAGGACCGATGCCGATGGCAATCCGCGTATCGATCTGTTTCCCCCGCACCGCACTCCACATCCGGGCGCGAAGAAACAACCCGACCCGGGCACTTGCCGGAGGTTCCGCGACGAGAACCTGCCAGCTATCCCCCCGGAAAATGTCTGCCGGGTAGGGAATGAGGCGCATGCCGAATGCTCTCTGCGCATCACGGACCGCAGAGCGAATGGCCGCGGGCATTCGGTTCCGCACTGCCTTCTCCAGGCGGGAACTGGCGACCACATCGCCCGTGAGCACTGCCACACGCAATGGCTGCCGTGCCGTCATCCTGATGCCCTTTCATCAACGTCGTGAACAAACAGTGTGAACACGCCCGCCACACCGAGAGAGACGCCACCCATCACGATGGCACCCATCGGATCACTGCCGAGGACGTGTGTCATCAGCACTCCCAGGATTCCCGCCGCGGCGATCTGTGGAATCACGATGAAGAAGTTGAAAATCCCCATGTACACCCCCATCCGTTCGGCCGGAAGGGCCCCCGCAAGAATCGCATAGGGCATCGACAGAATACTCGCCCATGCGATCCCGACGCCGACCATGGAGAGAATCAGAAGCTCCGGCGTTCCAATGAACGAGAGTGAGACCAGGCCGAGACCCCCGCACCACAGGCTGAGCATATGCGCAACCTTACGGCTGGTCTTCCGCGCGACCCAGGGGATCCCGAAGGCTACCAGCGCCGCAAAGCCATTGTAGACCGCAAACAGCACCCCGACCCAGTCGGCGCCCGCGTTGTAGGCGGCCGAGGTCGGATCGGACGCATGATACAGATGTTTGGTCACAGCCCCGGTAGTATAAATCCACATGCAAAACAGCGCGAACCAGCTGAAGAATTGCACGACCGCCAGCTGGGCCATGGTACGCGGCATCTGGACCAGCGCGGCGAAGATCTCTTGCCTCCGGCCAGGAATCCCCTGTGCTCCTACCGAAGCACCCTGAAGGCCTCCATATCCACCGGAGGATATTCTCTCGTCCTGTAGACGGTCCACCCCACTGCCCCGATGAACGCGAGTCCCCCCGCGTAGAATGACAATACGACCGACGCAGGAATCTCACCCCTGGGCGCGGTGTTGCGATCCCAAACAGGTTGGTGAGCACATACGGAAAAGCCGAAGCGACCACGGCTCCAATCCCGATAAAGAAGCTCTGCACCGCGAACCCGGTCGTCCGCTGGTCGGACGGCAGCAGGTCTGCCACCAACGCGCGGAACGGTTCCATGGAGACATTGATCGACGCATCCATTACCCATAGCATCATCGCCGCGAACCAGAGCACCGGGGAATTGGGCATGATGAACAGGGCGAGGGTCGCCAGGATTGCGCCGGTCAGGAAGTAGGGCCGCCTGCGTCCGAGCCGGCTCCAGGTACGGTCGCTCATGTGCCCGATAATCGGTTGGACAACGAGCCGCGTAGCGGGAGCAGCGATCCAGAGTATGGGAATCGCATCGATCGTCGCCCCGAGCGTCTCGAAGATGCGACTCACGTTCGCATTCTGCAGTGCGAAACCAAACTGGATCCCGAGAAATCCGAAACTCATGTTCCATATCTGCCAGAACGATAAGCCGCGGTTTTTCCATGCCTGGACCTTCGTGGGGGACGGTATCAGCCCTTAACACCGCCCAGCGTAAGGCCGGACACCAGCCAACGGCTGAGGCCAAGGAAAGAGAACACAACGGGGAGCGTGACGATCATCGAGGCTGCCCCGTAGAGCCCCCATTCGGACCCCATGTTCGATTCAAACGACTTGAGCCCGAGGGGAAGCGTCCACATCTCGGTATCCTGGAAGAATCTGCGCCGCCACCACGTATTCCGTCCAGGCCGCCATGAACGAGAAGAGTGCGGTGATCACCAGCGCCGGTGCGGCCAGCGGCAGGATGATGCGGACAGAAGATCTGGAACTGGTTGCACCCGTCGATCCGCCCTGCTTCCTCCAGGCTCGTCGGGATCGTGTCATAGTATCCTTTCATCTGCCAGACGCAGAAGGGCAGCGCGGTGGCAGAGTACATGATCACGATGCCGAGATAGGTGTCGATCAGACTGGAGCTTGACCAGCATGATATACATCGGCAGGAGGAGCATAACGTCAGAAGACATGAAAAGCAACTGGTTGAGAGGGCTCTAAAAAAGAAACCCTTTTCCCAAAAAGCTTTAAAACTTCTGCTTCCAAAAAAGAATAATGAGTACAACCAGAAGCAAAAATGTCTACTTGAGAATCTTTTAGAGCCAAAGCCAGACAATTTTTTAGAAGCAACTCGACTTGTGTCTTATTAACAATCCCCTCCTCAACTAAAGAAACCAACCCTGGACAAGCTAAATTGTGAATTATTTTCCCAGAACCATGTCTTTTAACCAAACTCTTAAAAGAATCTGATTCTTTTGTGGCCTGGGTTGAAAGCAAAATCAGATGACCAGTTTTGGAACTTTTTACAGCTGGTTTAACCGGCGGGATAATGCCGACAAAGGGAACTTGGGGATATTTCTGACGAAGAGGTCTGATTGTCTCAGTTGTGGCTGTGTTGCAAGCCAAAACAACTAATTTACAGTTCTTTTTAATTAACCAATCAACATTTTTAAAGACCAGCTGTTTAATTTCCCCTTTGTCTTTTCTCCATAAGGACAGTTAGCTTGATCAGCTAGATAAAGATAGTTTTCGTATGGCAGAAGCTTTTGGGTCGCTTTTAGAACCGAAAGGCCACCGACCCCCGGATCAAAAAAACCAATTGGAGACTGATTATCCACAGCTTTAAATTACGGCTAGCCAAAGGCCAAAGATGGCTAAAATGATTCCGGCTAGCCAGGCTCGGGAAACAATCTTGGGTTCTTCCCAACCTCGGTCTTGCAACCAAAGATGAAAAGGGAGCGACTTTAAAGACTCTTTTTTTGAAAAGTTTCTTGGAAACGATTTGAATCAGACTACTGCCGCCTTCGAGCAGATAAAGACCACCGATAATCATCAGGGCTGGAATCTTGCCTAGGAGTAAGCCGGCCACGGCCAGGGTGGCCCCAAAAGAAAGCGCGCCGACATCGCCGAGCCAAATTCGGGCCGGGTAAACATTGAAGTAAGAGAAAGGCAATGATCGCCCCAATCCACAAAGAAAGAAAAACCTGAAGAGCGGTGTCGACAATCGTGCTGACAAAATCCAGAAGGCAAAGAGGGCAATCATTAAAAGTCCCGTGGAAAGACCGTCTAGGCCATCGGTGATGTTGTAGGCGTTGGCAAAAGTAACAATAATAAAAGCGGCAATCGGGATGACGGTCCAGCCCAGATAAACCTGGCCAAAGAAGGGAATGTGAATGAAATTAATACCCAAGTTGAAATAAAGAAGGAAGGCAATAATTAAAGCGAGAATGCATTGGATAATCAGCTTTTGTCTAAGACGTAAACCAAAGAAACCTTTTTTTCAAAACCAAAGAACTTGTGAAAATCGTCATAAAGCCCGAGCAAGCCAAAAGAGATGAAAGAAAAGAAAAGGACATTCAGCTCTTCCTTTAGGGGATGATTAGTGGTGATGTAAACCCCCAGAAAATCAATCAGCGGAAATAGGATTGCATAAAGCAGCGAAACCACCAGGATAACTAAGAGACCGCCCCCAACGGGGGTGCCCGCTTTCTTAGCGTGAAACTTGTCAAAGATTTTTGTGCGCCAGCCCAAAAAATCCCGAGTGACTTGTTTTTGGCGCAAGAATTTAAGTTTATAAAGAAGATTAATAAAAGGCACGATCAAAACTGCGGTGGCAATAAAAGCAAAGAGTAGTAAGCCCAGGAAAAGGGCCATAAGTTAAATTAGTAAATCTAAATTTTGGGCACAAAAACTAAACTGCCGACAATGATTGAACCAATGACGGCCATTAAAACCATTCCCGAAGCGACATCTTTGGCTCGCTTGGCTTTGTAATGCCATTCTTCTTTAACTAGATCAGTGATCGCTTCTTAGGGGAAGTATTGATCATTTCCACGGCAAAAACCGCAAAAATCGCCCAAACTAAAATAGTAAATTCCATGAGGGTCACCTGAAAGAAAAAGAAGCTAAAATCACTAAAATTGATATCAAAAGCATCAAGCGAAGATTTTTTTTCCGTTTTAAAGAAAGAGTGATCCCAGCAAGGGCATTTCGAAAAGATTGTTTATGATTGCCGTTCTTCATAGAGAATTTGTTGCCTGCCCCACTGCTATTTTTAAGTCTATTACAAACTAGATCAACTAGTCAAGACAGGCCTTACCACTGAAGCCCTCCTCAGCACGGAGGCTGGGAAGTTCTTCATACCGCGTAAAAAAAAATCCGCTTTTGACGGATCTAAAGATTATTTATCAATTTTAAGCCTAAAAGTCTAGAGTCGGCGCCAGATTCTTCTGAAAGTTTCAATCCCAAAAGATAGCCAGTAACGTGAGCTTAAAGGTAAATCCTGGGCATGAAGTTGGTCAACCCGAAACCCACCAAAGCTCTTTTAAAAGGGGTCACTCCGGCAAAGCGATGCCAAGATTGGCCCAGGAGCGATGCCCCCAGAAATTATAAGTCTGACAGCCCCTTTTCTTGGCCTCCCGAATTGCGGCCCACTGAATCAAAGAAGAGGCGGGAATTTGGGGAAAGTCGCTTATTTGAACCAGAATAGTGATAAACAGCGGTGGCCCCGTTAAAAAATAATCATCGAGGCCGCCAAAAGCTTCTTTTGGTAGTAGGCTAAGAATAAAGTCGCTTGATTGGCTTGGGAAAAAACTCGAAACTGTTCTTCTTAAGAATTCTTTACCAAAGGGAATAAAATGCTGACGATGAGCCGTTTCCATTTGTAAATCATAAAGAAAGCTCACGCTTTGCAACTTTTGGCTTTGTTTGATAATCACCCCTTCGCGCTTGGCCCGACGCAGGCTATAGCGAGTGTTTTTTTTCATTCCAGACAAAGCTTCTTCTTGGGAAGTAATTGTCATTTCCAAGTAGTTTCGGCGTGCATATGCATTGGCGCATTGATAAAACCACTCTTTTTAAAAAGTTGTTCATTCTTCTCATTGGCCAGTAGCGAAGGTCGGACTCGGACAAAAGCTGCCCCTTCCACCTGACCTAAGCGCTTAATCTCTTTGACGAATAAAGGAAAGAGGCTTCGTTGCCGCCAGTCGATTAGAGGCCCACCGGGACAAGCTAGATAGGTTCCCCGTCGAGCCACTTCTTTGATTAGTAAAGCCACTCCGACTAGCTTTTGATTTCCCAAAAACCAAGTCAATTATCTTTTCCCCCCAAGTTTTGGTGAAATTCGCCCCAGCTCCATGACTGTAAAAAAGTGTTTGGCTTTTGGGCCAAAACAAACTCTTCCCAAGTTTTTTTAGACTCAACCGGCTTAACCACGAACATTAAAAAACTCCTTAATTATTTGGACTACCTTTTCCGCTTCTGAAAGTTTTAACTTAGGATAGGTAGGCAGGTTAACCACTCGATAAGAAGTGGCCTCGGCTATGGGGCATTTTTTCGCTCGATAATTAATTGACTTCGGATCAGTTCCCACTGGCGAAATAGCCGGATAATACCAATTGTTCAGTAAAACCCCTCGACCCTTAGTAAATTGATAAAGTCTTTGCGGATCAGGAATTTGGATGGTAAAACGGAGTAGGGGGATCGTTTTACCACCCAATTCGTATTGAGGCAAGGTGACCGGGAGATCGCCTAGTTGTTGAGCATAAAAACGGACCCACTTACCTCGAGCCTGATTCATACTTTTCGAATAGTTTCAACTGAAACCTGGCCAAGGCGGCCAACCCATTGGGCATCCGGGCCAAAAGCTCTTTGGGAAAAAGACCTTTTTCTTTTCTTGAGGCCAAACCGGCAAAGAAAGCAGTTTTAGCTTTTGGGAAACGACTAAAATAACTTTACCCAGAGAAGCAAAGTTGTAAACCGGCAGCAAAAAACTGAAAAGAATTGGGTAAAGCAGTTGGCGGCCAACCCAATGCGCTGGCGGGTGAGGTAAGGCCTTTCGATAATCCCGAACTTTTTCTTCCAAACTTGAGGATTTAACTAAAGCCATGCCGCCAAAAACTGAAGAAATGGCCTTGTCCCGGCCAAAACTGAAAAAGGCCGCCTCGCCAAAAGTGCCGAGTTTTTTACCTTTATAAGAAATGTCAATCCCATGAGCACAGTCTTCAATCACTTTTAGATTGTGTTTTTTAGCAATTTTCAGAATTTCTTCCATTGGCGCCGGAAAACCAAAGGTGTGCTGAACAACAATTGCCTTCGTCCGCCGCCGAATCTTTTTTCTCTAAGTCATTGGGGTCAAGATTATAGGTCCCCTCTTTGATATCCACATAAACCGGCTGGGCCCCTAACTTTAAAATCGCATTGGCCACCACCACACAAGTAAAAGATTGGAGTAAAACCTCATCCCCCTTCTTGATTCCCATGGACTTCAAGATTGCCAAAAGAGCGGTCCGACCGCTGGCGAAGGCGATCGCCTTCCGGGCCGAAAAAAGATCAGTAAATTCGCTTTCCAGTAAATCAACTTCTTGGCCTCGTAACCACTGGCTGGGCCGAAAAAGAAGTTGACGCGCCAATTTAACATCTTTTTTAAAAGTATTCGGTAATAAGGAAACAGAAATTGGTTTAAACATTTTTGAATTTGTCTAAATAAAGGCCACTTTCGCGGCCTTCAAAAAGAATCACATCGCCCCGCCCGAAGCGACTACAAATATCTTTCATAAATCGCTTTTTACTTTTAATGACCACCAACCGATGATGATCTTTGGCCGGCAGCTTGGCTATAAATTGAGAATAGTAGTTGGAGTTAGTAAGAAAAATAGTCTCGCAAACCGTTAAAGCTCTTTTTAGAACCCGCTCGTGTTCAACCACCGCCTCAATCCCCAACTCAATCATGGGCTGTAAGACCGAGAGTCTCTTTTTTGGGAAAACAGTCAAATATTCCAGAGCGGCCATCGCCCCCTCCGGATTACAATTGTAACTATCATCGACCAAAAACAAGCCCCTGTAACCAGCCAGCAACCTCATTGTGCCAGGCAAAGGTTTGATCTGGGTTGCCGCTTGAGCAATTTCTTTTGCCTCCAGACCAAAGAGAAAAAGCCGCCGCCACCGCGGCCAAAAGATTACTGGCATTTTGCTGACCCAACAACTTAGCTTCTAAATGAAATTCAGTCAGGCCACTCTTAACCTTCAGACGCAGTTTTTCTTTAGAAACTTTGATCTGGTCCCCATAAAAATTAGCTCGCTTGTTTTGAGTTGAGTAAATAGTCCTTTTCACTCTAGTCTTCTTGATCAACTCCTCGCAAAGCGGCGTATCGGCGTTAAAAATCGCCAGGCCCTTTTCCGGCAGAGCCTCAATCAACTCAAACTTCGCCGCCAGTAAATTATCCATTGAACCAAAAAGGCTTAAGTGTTGATTGCCCAAGCCAGTGATAATTCCTATTTGGGGACTAACTAGATCGGCAATCGCCTTGATCTCGCCTTTTTTGTAGGCGGCCATTTCGACCACATAAACCTGATGAGAGCCTTCGAGTTCATTTAAAATCTGACGGGCCACCCCAATTAGAGTATTCTGCCTTCCTGAAGTAGCCAAGACTTTGTATTTTGAGCTCAGAATAGTTTTTAGAAATTCTTTGGTACTGGTTTTACCGAAACTGCCGGTAATCCCAATTACTTTTAAGTCTGGGAATTGAAGAATCTTTTTCTTGGCCCGGGCCACTAGTACCCTTGTCGCTAAACGACTCGGCAGAGACCAAAGGGCTACCGCTAAAGCCATAAAAGCAAAGATTAATAATTGAGGCATTAAAAACATAGTCGGAGAAAAGAAAATAATAAAACCCCAGAGACCCAAGGATAAAAACTGGAAAACAAGAGTGGTCAGAAGAATTAAGAAAACTTTCTTAGTAAAGTCTGGTCTTTTAGTTTGCCGCTGAAGAAGCCGCCAAAAAAAATAAACTGACTCCAATCCTAAAACAACCCCCATCAACCAGACAACAAGCTCTTGGTCAGCCCGAGGGGATGGAAGCAAAATAAAAACAAAAGAACCAAAGGCAAATAAAAACAGTTTTAAAAAGAAAAAGGAGTCAAAAATTTCCTTTTTCCCTTCTTTTGTTTTTAAATGATCCTCGACCCGATCAAGTCGATATTCTTTTTTCTGCCATAGACTAAGATTAGCCAAAAGAATTCTCAGATTTGAAATTAACCAAAAATAAACCAGGATCCAAATTGGTTGATGCCAGTTTCTGGTCCAATCGAAAAACAACTCGGACCCATAACCGAAAATCCTTTTGGGGGTAAAAGATTTCCAAAGCTCAAAAAGCCAAAGAAGGTTCTCAATCATCATTAATCCTTTAAGAACGAGGCCAGGGCTTTAATAAATTCCTGCGGCTTTTCATAGGGCAGTTTGTGAGAAGCCCCCTTAACCACCACGAGCTTTGAATTCTTAATCTTTTCTTTTAAGTAGTGGGCGTTTTCGATGGGGGTAAAGTGGTCTTCCCCTCCCCAAACAATCAAGGTTGGAGCTTTAATCTTAAAAACTTTCTTGGCTTGACGATGGGCAATCACTTTTTTGAAAATCTCTTTTTTTTAAACCCTGGCTCTTGAAGTAGTCTCTTTCTCCAACTAAGCGGTAAAAAACCTGCCGAAATTGATTTTTGAAAAAAACAAAAGGCGGCAGAACAAAAATTATTTTAAGTACCTTGGCTAAAACCCAAAAAACAACTCTTTTCAAACCTTTCTTTTTAAAACTGGGGTGCCGGTGACTATCAGCTGGTTAATGTTTTTCGGTGAGGTGATCGCCAACTCCAGAGCAATCCGGCGCCCAAAGGAATGACCGACTAAAGAGTATTTCTTCCAGCCCTGACTCTTAGCAAACTCTTTGACAAAATCGGCGTACTCCGGTATTCCCCAAGCTTTTGGGGGTAAAGTGGATCGACCAAAACCCGGCGAAATCAAGAGCCACCGCTAAAAAGTTTCGGCTTAATTGTTTTTGCACCGGCAGAAAAACCTTAGCCGATTTTTCCCAACCATGAAGAAATAGAACCGGTTGGCCCCGGCCTCTCTCTTGATAGAAAATATTCAACCCATC
Source organism: uncultured Bacteroidota bacterium (assembly GCA_963714855.1). Taxonomy (GTDB): domain Bacteria; phylum Bacteroidota; class Ignavibacteria; order UBA10030; family UBA6906; genus JAGDMK01. Next base: position 147,859 of record CAVQPT010000007.1, read on the forward strand.
AATTAGAGTCTTTTTCATCAATCAGTTTTCCTTTCAAAATATCTGGGCGCCTAATTCTCGTAAACGGCCATCAAGGTTTTCATAACCCCGATCAACACCTTCGGCGTTAGTCAAAATACTTTTTCCTTGAGCAATTAAGGCCGCAATCGTTAAAGAGAACTCGCCCCGGCTCGGATATCAGCAAAATTAGCTTTAATACTCATCAATGGCGTTGGCCCCGAAACATAAGCCCCTCATGTTTATACTTCATCTGGTCAGTTTCTAAAGAAAAGTTATAGAAATTCTCCGGGTCCTCAACCCGAGGCCGGAAAAGCTCATAATTTTAGCCCCCGATCTTGTTTTAAATCCTTGGCGTATTGAAAACGAAAATTGTGAATCGTTTCAATACTTCACTTTTACCCTTCGCTTGAGTCATCAAAAGAGTCCACAACGGCTGCCAGTCAGTCATAAAACCCGGATGGGGCTGGGTAGTCAGATCGGTGGCCCGTGAGGGGTTGGTCGTACCAAAAACGGATGCCAAAATGATCAGTTTCAAACCTCCCGCTTGCCTCTTGACTTTCTTTAAAAAAGCCGTCAAGCCCCCAGCCGAAGCGTTTTCAATAATCATGTCTCCTTTAGTCGCTAACGCCGCACAGGCATAAGAAACCGCCTCGTTCCGATCGGGCATCACTGAGTGAACGACCCCTTTTAAAGATTGACCCCCTCGATTTTTATTTTGCGATCGGGCTTCTTTTGATTTTGGCTCCCGCTTTGTTTAAAAAGTAATTAAGTCATCCATTTCCGGTTCCAGGGCCGTGTTTTCCAAAACTGTTGTTCCCCGGGCCAAGACGGCCGTCATCATCATCGCTTCCGTACCGGTGTGAGTCGGCTTAGCAAAACGATAGCGAGTCCCCCGTAACCGAGGACAGGTTACTTTGACTTCCTGATCGCTGGCTTGACTTTAGCGCCAAACGCCTCCCAACCCAGATAAGAACCGCTCAATCGGTCGCGGTCCGAGTGCATCGCCGCCTGGCAAAGGAAAAACCACCTGACCAAAACGGGCCAACAATGGCCCGACAAAAAAGAGAAGTGGTTCGGGAAATTTGGCCAAACCGCTTCGGAATTTTAAAGGTCTTTAGGCCATTGGTGGTGATAAAAATGGTTCGCTCTCCCCCGACTTTTCACTTTGGCTCCCAAAGAATTTAAAATCTGGGTAGTCGAACGTCCCCAATTTGGGAAAGATTTAAGAGCTTGGTTTCGCCATTGATGAGAAACGAGGCGATCATCAGCTTGAAGCCAGCGTTTTTAGCGCCACCGATGTTCACCGCTCCCCGTAAAGGAATCGCCGCCCTGGATAATAAATTTTGCCATAGTTATCTTTCTGTCTTTCTTATTCTTTTATCAAATCAACCCAAAATATTATGCTTTATCTTGCCAATTTCACCTAATAATTTTCCAAATATTGCCACTACTCACCTTAAATTAATCTGACCATTCGGATAATCAGAGAAATCCATGCTTCAAAGTGGGCTTCGTAGTTCTAATTTTCTTTGCCACTGATTCTTCCGCCACTCAGACCAACTCCGCCTCTTGGCGGGATAATATCTAAAAAGTTCTCGATTTCAAGAAAGAAGTCTCTTATTTTCCGTTTGCGGAGAATCTTTTCAATTTCTTTTCCACTTAGTTTCACTCATTCTTCTCATTCTTATTTTAGCTGAGACAACTGAACTGTTGCTTACTTTCAAAATGTCTTTAACCTAGTCATAATCATAACCCCTCGCTACAAGAACTATCGCAATTCTTTTAGCCAACCACCATCTCGGTTGGCGTTAAAAAATCTTCAATAAAGTCCTTCACTTCTTTGGTGTTTTGCAGGTCACAAAAACAATCGAGAAATAGCTTAAAAACTTTTTCCGAAACATCTCTAGAAATGAATTTTTCTTCTGGAAATTTGAGGTATCTTTTAGCCTTGTAATCTCTGATCATTCGAAGAGTCGGAGGAATTCAAATTAGGCTTGTAATTTTTTGAGAATCATTCTGGCTAGCTCTCTACTTTCACCGGCGCCAAAAACTACCACCACTTCGCGTTAGCTTCTTGGGACGATTAATTTGGCGACTGAGTAAATTTTCCCATCGCCTGGGCTCCGTCGCCGACCTTTTCGACCAATTCTGGAATTTCTAAACCGGGGGTAGGTTTTTCCCGACCCCAAAAAATCTTGGTGACAATCACTCGATCCGCTTTTTTAAGAGAGTCGCGGCAAACTCTTGGGGCATGATTTTCAGGCGTGATATTTGATGAGGTTCAAAAATCGCCCAAATCCGCGACTCAGGATAATGCTGTCTTATCCCGGTGAGGGTCGCGGCTATTTGAGTGGGGTGATGACCGTAATCATCAATCACTTTCACTCCCTGGCCCTCACCAATTAAGTCTAGGCGCCGTTTCACCCCCTTAAAAGTCGCCAAGACTTGTTTGGTTGGATTCATTTAACACCCAAGGAGTACAGACAAAAGCGGCCAAGGCATTGTAAACATTGTGACGACCGGCAAGCGCAACTGAAAAGCTTCTTTAACCCTGACCCGGAAAGTCACTAGAAATTTGGTTTTAAACTTACCCCGCTTAACAATTTTTGCCTGTAAATTGTTTTCTCAAGGATAATCAATGGCCGCACCGAGATGATAACTAATCACTCGGACCCCACCGCTGGAAAAATTTTCGTTTTCTGGTTAAGAGTGTCCTCACCCCAGGGTCATCGGTGTTGACCATTAAAATTTGTCGACCGCGCAAGCGATCGGTAAATTGACGAAAACTGTTTAATAGATGTTGAAATTCAGGAAAAATTCCGGGTGATCCATTTCAACATTGTTAATCACGACCAAACTGGGTGAGTAGTGAAGATAGTTATCGTTGTACTCGTCCGCTTCGCCCACAAAATAGGGAGAAGTTCCAGTCCGAACATTGCCTTGCCAACCGGGACAACCCCCCCGACCAAAACAGTCGGGTCTTGACCAGCGGCTTCTAAGATCAAGCCCACCAGGGCGGTGATCGTCGTTTTACCGTGAGTGCCGGCAATCGCGATGACTTCTTTTTCTTCTTGCAAGATCGTGCCGGCAAAATCCTGCCAGGTCATCAAAATGCCTCTTTTTCGGGCGTCCTCAATTTCGGGGTGACGACCATTAGTCGCTAAAACTGACGGAGAAACTACCAGTAGATCAGCCCGAGTTAAATGGCGGGGATCGTGGCCGTTTTTGGGAATAATTCTTAATTTCTTCAAGGCCCAGCGTAGGCCGAATTGGGTTTAGATCAAAATCACAACCGGAATCTTGAAAACCGGCGGCCTTAGCCAATAGAGCCGCCGCTGAGCAACCGCTGCCGGCAATCCCCATCAAGTGGATGTGCTTCCCTTTAGTTGATGTTTGGGTTTGATCATTTTTGAAGTTTGCCTGTCTTGAGCGCCCTTTCTACCGCTTGACGATCACTCCAGGGACTCTCAACCCCCAAAACACATACTTTGCTCGTGACCCTTACCACAAAGCACGACAATGTCGCCTTTTTGGGCGAGTTTTTGGATCGCGAAATCAATCGCTTCTTGGCGGTCCGGCTCGCGAAAATAAGTTCGGCCTCTCTTGCGCACCCGCTTTTTGCACCCCTTGAGCAATTTGGTTAATTATCTGATGAACGTCCTCAGTGCTCGGGTCTTCGGCCGTTAAAACGACTAAATCGGCCAAATGACCGGCAATCTCCCCCATTACAGGTCTTTTACCTCGGTCTCGTAGACCCGCGGCTCCAAAAACAACTATCAATTTCCGGCCTTTTTTTTCGTCTAGAGTTATTAGGGCTTGTTTTAGACCATTGGGAGTATGGGCAAAGTCAACCACGACCCGAAAATTTTGACCTCGATTAATTTTTTCCATTCGGCCATTTACCCCACCAAAATCAGCCACCGACTGGCGGATCGTTTTGGCGTGAACTTCAAGAACTTGGGTAGCAGCAATGGCCGCCAAGCAATTAGCTTGGTTATAATCGCCCGGCAAACTAGTGTTAAAAGGAAAAGTTTTCGGGAGTAAGGTCCGCTTTAGGCTCAATCCATAAGTCACTCACTGGCCACCCTAGGTCGAACCGAGTTTAGATAGGCAAAGGACTTATCATCTTTATTTAAAGATGGCGGTTTTACCTTCTTAAACAGCTTCCCCTTGGCCGGTAGGTAGCGCTCGTAAGTCCGGTGATAGTCCAGGTGTTCGTGATTGGCTGACATTAGTGACCACCGCCACCCTAAAAGATACCCCCCAAAGCCGATGTTGAGCCAAACCATGAGAGGTCGGATTCTAAAACGAGGCAGTCAATTCCTGGTTAACGATTTCTTTAACAAGTTTTTGAACACCCAAGAGTCGGGGGAAGTGACATGAAGCCAGTGGAGCTCCTCTTGACCGATTTAGGCGGCCACCGTGGAGATCAGGGCCACCTTTTGACCCAGCTGTCTTTAGAATCTCGTAAATGAGAGTCGCCGTGGTGGTTTTGCCATCGGTGCCGGTCACCCCCACCACCACTAGTTTCTGAGAGGGAAAACGATAAACTAAATTAGCCAAGATCGCTCTGGGAAGGTGCCAAAACCGATTGACCAATCGATCTGGTAAAAGAGAGCGAATAGCCGTCTTATATTGTACCCGTTCTGAGAAACTGGCCAGGTGAACCAGTTAATGTCTCATTGCTTTAACTTATTCCCCAACAAAGCGCCGTGCCAGTTAGGAGCAAACCGTAGTAAGTAAAGAGCTCCTGCGCAATGTTAAACCAGAATGGGGCGGCTGTTTCTGAACCCCAAGGGGAGGAGCTGGTTCACTTAGAGTGACCAACATCGCAAAGCGAGGTTTTCTACCGGCGCGAAACCGACAAAAGAGGCAATTGTTTTTTCCTCGTCGTAGTGACCAGCCACGGGATCTGGGCGGTCCCGGTTTTGCCGGCAATTTTAAAGCCGTCGGTTTGGCCCACTTCGCCTCACCGTCTCAACTGCGGCGACCATCATTTCGGTAATATGTCGGCCGTAGTTGGACAAATCCCTTGGGGCGATCTTGGCGTTATAACCGGCTCATCGTCATCAAAAAGCCTTGACCAAGTGGGGATAAGGCAGTTACCCTCATTGGCAATCGCCGCCACCGCCCGCACCATTTGAAGCGGCGTGACGGCGATTCCCTGTCCAAAAGAAGCGGTCGCCAAATCAATTTGACTCCAGTCTTTAGGGGCCGAAGGTCGCACCCCCTCCCCTTCAGATCAATTCCGGTCGGGTTGGCTAAAACCAAAATTTCCAGATAGTCGGTAAAGTTTCTCCACCCCAACTGTTCGGCCGCAAAAACCATGCCGACGTTATCGGAGTGAACCAACACTTCGGTCATCGTTTGCGTCGGGCCAATATTGATATTCCAGGTATTAATGGTGTATTCAGTCACCTGCGCGGCCCAGCACACGATGCATTTTGTGTCCGGTTCTACCACCCCCTCATCCAAAGCCGCCGCCATGACGAAGCCTTAAAAGTTGAACCTGGCTCGTAGGAAGCCAATGACTGGATTAAAAATCGTATTCTTCAGCCTGACAGAACAGAGCCGGATCATAGGTCGGAATGAAACTAGTCCCAAAATGGCCCCGTGCGGGGTCCATGACCACCACCGAACCAGTCACCGCCCCGTACCTCGCCAAAGCTTTCTCAAATTTTTGGCCAGAATAAACTGGACCGTCCGGTCTACAGTGATCACAAGATTACGGCCATCCCGTTTGCTCTTCCTGATAAACCGTGCCCACTAAAATGGGCTTGCCGGTGGCGTCCTTTTCCCGTCCAGTATACCTGGCCGACCTCGCAAGTCCAAATCATAAAAACCTTCCAAACCAAAGTAGCCCTTCTCGGTCCTTGGCGTCCTGCCCACAAAACCCAGTAGATGGGCTGAGGCGGTGCCTTCGGGATAAACCCGTTGCGCCCCTTTTTCAAAGCCAATGCCCCGCGATGTTTAGGGCCTCGACTTTTTCTTTGACGGCTCGAGATAATTTTTCTGGCGACAAAGTACCCAGACCACCCCGGGACGTGAGTCGCTCTTTAAGAGTGTCCTTTCCTTTCGCGGCAGTGAGGACTGTCCAGAGTTTTGAATTGAGTGGCACTTCGCTTCTTCCGAGCCTAAACGCTCTCATCAATTAATAACGGTCCAACTTACAGCAATGACCAGGCGGACTGCTTCAAGTCCGGTGGCGAGGCATAAACTAAAAAGGCTTCTTGATTGGCGACCAAGGGAAAATGGTCGCCGCCACAATTTCGCCGCGATGGGCCGGGGATTTCTAAAAAACTGAGCTGTTGATGTGAGCGGCCACGCCAGCTGGTCGGCGTCAACGACTTGCCAGTAGAACAAACGCGCTAAGATTAGTGAGACCAGGAAAAGCCCAGAAAAATGAGGTAGTTTAATTCTGAGGTAAGTACCATTTAGTGACCCAAGGGCGACGGGGATCTCCGAAGAAAGGTAAACAATCTTTGGCAATCGGTTGGAAACCCAAGTGCATCCGCTTTTTGAGAACTAAAGAAAGGGCCCCGTTGCTGGTCAATCCCCTCCTGCACCAAGTCTTCGTCCACTTGGGCGGTTTCAGCTTCGATTTCGTTCACCCACTTTCCCCGGCCGTCACCAGACGATGGGAAATGAAGATCAGGGTAAAATAAACCGGCCACGACTAACAATAGCGCCTTGACTAGTTTCGGAGAGTGACTTTTTTGGGTCTGACTACTCGACCCAAATTTTCCCGGCTGCCCTTAACTTGCGCTTTGGAGCGCGGGTTTCTTATTGTTTCGGCTCACTGGAACGAACCGGCTTTTTGGTTAAAAGTTGTAATTGCCTGTTCTTTCTTCAGTTCGAAAAAAATGTTTAACGATTTGTCTTCTAAAGAGTGCCAGCTAACGAGTACTAGCCGCCGCCTAGGTTGAGCAAGTCTCTGGCCTGCGGCAAAGCTTTTCCAGGTTATCCAGTTCACTGTTGACGGCAATTCTCAAAGCCTGGAAAACAGCGGTGGCCGGGTGAATGGTGGCGAGAACGACCGAATGCTTTGGCCCGAGCGACTAGTTCGGGCCAGTTCCTGGCCAGCTGATCTTTTTGAAGGTCGAGCTCGGCCAATCGCCCGGGCGACCTACTCGGCCTCTGGTTCTTCCCCCAGCTCTTAAAAAGAGCTGGATTAATTCTTTTTCCGATTAAGCGATTGACCAAATCCCGGCCGACACGCCCAACTCGGGATTCATTCTCATGTCAAAGGCTTTCGTCTTTAAAAGAAAACCCCCGTCCGGAATCGAGTCAACTGATGACTAGAAACACCAAGTCAAAAAGGATTCCGTCAAAGTGGGACCACCCGACTGTGAGTGGCCAGCTCCTTTAAATGAGCGAAATTACCTCGCTAGCTCCCAGGAGAAAGCGCTTGGAGGGCAGGCGGAAACCAAGCGCTTGCTGCTGAACTCTAACGCCGGCCGGATCCCAGTCAATCCCTAAAACTTGACCACCCCTTTTTAAGATCGCGATCGCGTGGCCACCGCCACCAAGGTCGCGTCGAAATACTTTTTTCCCTTTTCGAACCTTTAAGAGAGTAAGACCTCACCAGTTAAAACTGGCTCGTGAAAGCTTGCCATTGTTTTCCTGGGCAGCCTTTTCTTCACTTTGATTGCTCCCTCATTTGTTTCGGCCAAGCACTCGTTCTAGTTTCTCTCGCATTCGATCACCGTTTAACGAACCACTTTCGACTCCTCTGTCCCGGTTCTTAAGTTAGTTTTTTAGTTTCAATGGACACTAGTTCTTTTTGCCAAAGACCTCGGTCCTCCAAATTTCAAAGTGATCTCCCGCCCCAATACCGTGACTGTGTTCTGATCCGGCGTAATCTAACAAAAACTGGGGTAGACCACTCGCCCCTGGCCGTCAAACTGAGCGACCATCGCTCCTGAAAACAGATAACGCCTGACAGCTCGACCTTTCTCTTCGGTCACCGGCGCTTCCAGCTGCTGGCGCGAAGAGGCTTCCCAAACTTTCTTCTCGTAACCAAAAATGCACTTTTCAAAACCGCGGGTGAACACGACTCGCTCGCCGGAAAGCAGATTCCGGATTTTTTTAGGCAAGGCGACTCGACCTTTGCCTAAGAATTTGATCTGGTATTCACCAACAAACACCCGCCCTCCTACCTATTAACAACTACTTTTCACCACTTTGTTCCATTTTTTACCAATTTGAGTATCTTTGTCAAGAGGCAAAACAGCAATACCAGAAATAACGCGAAAACAATTTTTTTAAAAAGAGATTTTTTGCTATAATATTCCTGTTTTAGAAAATCATCTTGATTTGACCATGCCAATAGAATTCGAGAGTGGCATTGCCAGATGCCGCGATTGTGAAGGAAAACTAAGGGGTGGATTTTCAATCCATGTCTATGACTGTGCCTGGGTTGATAGCCCTGTCGGGGTAGCACAAGGAGAGCTAGTCAAAAGATGTACCGAACACCATGATCAAGAAAGAAGCCATGAAAAAGAGGCTGTCCAGCATGACACATTTGATGTCGGTGACGGCGAAAAAGAGATTGGTGAATTCAGGACCAGCCTCCGCTTTCCTAAGTGAAGTTAAGTTTATAGTGCAAGATCCTGAAACCTATCAAGAGTTTTCCCAGGAAACCAGACTTCTCCGAAAGGCTCTTGAAAGAGAGTGGAATACCTAGATTTTAATTAGTCTACTCCACCATCGCCACAAAACCCCAGTCTCCCGAAACTATTCCCCCAGTCAATGCCTCCCAACTCGTCCCATCCCAGTAGCTTAAGTTCGCTTGAT